>NZ_RJJW01000006.1 GCF_003781945.1 Halorubrum sp. CSM-61
CTACGGACGCTTTAGGCCCAATAAGATCGGCCATCACTCGGGCTGCCGGTATTACCGCGGCGGCTGGCACCGGTCTTGCCCAGCCCTTATTCGTACACCTCCCTACGGTGTACAAAAGCGCAGGCTCTATGCCTGCGCACTTGGAATCCCCTTATCGCACTGGCGTGCAGTGTAAAGGTTTCGCGCCTGCTGCGCCCCGTAGGGCCCGGAATCTTGTCTCAGATTCCGTCTCCGGGTTCTCACTCTCATGACCCGTACCGATTATTGGCACGGTGGGCCGTTACCCCACCGTCTACCTAATCGGCCGCAGCCACATCCTTCGGCGCCGGAGCGTTTGGCACAATCCTCATTCCAGCTGGATTGTGGTATGCTCTATTAGCCTCAGTTTCCCGAGGGTATGGAGCTCCGAAGGGTAGTTTGGCCACGTGTTACTGAGCTATTCGCCACGAGTCTGAACTCGTGCGACTAGCATGGCTAAATCGGATTCCAATAGCAATGGCCTCCGGCAGGATCAACCGGAATGTATAACCTCCGAGCCTGATTCCCGGCTCGGAGGGGTGTTGGCGGGTTTTGACTTGCGATAAGTCAAAACACCATTGCATGGTCTATGTGGTGTCCGAATCACCCAGCGACCTGGATGACACCGAACTACCACGGCTCACATCAGATTTCCTCTTACGCCGGAGCGCAGGGGGCGAAATCCTCATCTTCGCGGATCTAGTTGTAGGCCTCGGGTGGGTATAAACCCATCGAAGCTCTCTAGATCCAGCGAAACCGGACCGAGTTGAACGGCCCGAGTTCGCAGGTGCGTTCTTCGCATTAGTCACGATGGCCGGGTTGTATTTAACCCCGTCGAACTATCGACGCCACGTCATGCGGTTTCATGGCGAAGAAGTGTGAACGAGCGGATAGCTAGGCGGGCCGGCACGGCGAAAAAACTCGGTCTGCCCTCGAAGGCTACTCGTCGTCGATGTACTCGATCCCCTGTTTCGAGACGTTCGCCTTCGTGATGTCGTCGAGGTCGTTGAGCCAGAACTCGTCGTCGGCGTCGTCGACCTCGGGGGCGCTGTCCTTCCAGGCCCATCCCTCGTACTCGTGGACCTTCTGCGTCCCCTTTTCGCGGAGCCGGAGCGTGATTCGTTCCGCCTCCTCTTCCGAAGGCGCGGGATCGAGGGTGCGGGCGGCCTTGAGCGCGGCCTGACGAGGCATGTTGCCCGAGAATTCGCTCGGTTCCGATCCGTCTTCCTCTCGAAGGGCGAAGTTTCGCTTACCGTCTTCACGTACCATGGTTTATCCTCCGTGCGAACCCAACACACAGTCTGTAATAAATATATCGGGGAAATGAAAGCTGCCCTCCACAATATTTATATACTAACTCGGTACCGGCTAGCGATTTTGCCCCGGCGACGAGGAGATGGGCACGGAAATCGGAAGTTCACGACGGCGGCCGCGCGCGAAGCGGCGGTCGACTCGTCGTCGCGTTCGACGGTTCGAGAAGCAGCGGTACCCGGCCTGTTCGGTTGACATCCTCCCCGCTGAAGCGCGACGCTTTCTCTTCGATTCTCCGTAAACAACACTTATGTGTCTGGTATGGCGAACTCCGACCAGTACAACCGCGATGGTCCGTAAAAAGAAGCTCAGCCCAAGTGGCGCCAAGGACGACGACGGGGAGTACCACAACGTCCACGTGAACCTCCACGAAGACGAGCTCGCCGTCGCCGGGATGGAGATCGGCGACGAGGTGTTCGTTCGGGTGCGAGACGGGAAGATCATCATCCAGAAGGCCGACTCGAGCCCCGAAGACCTCGAACACGACTTCTGAGACGCCGGGCGTTCCGTCACACTTCCCTTCGGAAACCGGACCGAGACAGCGGACAACCGAAACGCCGAGGGCCGTTGGGTCCGGCGGCGGTCGGCGGATTGATGCCCGTCCGTGACGAGACCGAAACGATGGGCGCGTACGATCTGTTGAAGCCGGCGCTGTTCGGTCTCCCACCGGAGACCGCACACGGGCTGACACACCGGCTGTTGCGGGCGGTACAGGGGACGACGGTGACCGATCGCCTCCGCGATCGGTTCGCCGTGGACGACCCGCGTCTGCGCGTCGAGGCGTTCGGGAACGAGTTTCCGAACCCCGTCGGCGTCGCGGCGGGCTTCGACAAGAACGCGGAGGTCCCGCGCGGCCTCGCCGCGCTGGGGTTCGGCCACGTCGAGGTCGGCGGCGTCACCGCCGAGCGGCAGCCGGGGAACCCGCGGCCGCGGCTGTTCCGACTGCGCGAGGACGAGGCGCTGATAAACCGGATGGGGTTCAACAACGAGGGCGCCGACATCGTCGGCGAACGGCTCGACGGGGAGCCGCTGCCGGCGGTCCCGGTCGGGATCAACATCGGAAAGTCGAAGTCGACGCCCCTCGACGACGCCCCGGACGACTACCTCTACACGTACGAGCGCGTCGCGGACGCGGGCGACTACTTCGTCGTCAACGTCTCGAGCCCCAACACGCCCGGGCTCCGCGATCTCCAGAACCGCGCGGCGCTAGAGGAGATACTCGGCTCGCTCGCGGACGCCGGCGCCGACCCGCTCCTCGTGAAGCTCTCCCCGGACCTCCCGGAGCCGGCGGTCGAAGACGCGCTCGGAGTCGTCGACGACCTCGGTCTCGACGGCGTGATCGCGACCAACACCACGACGTCGCGTCCGAACTCCCTGAAAAGCCCCCAGAAGGCCGAGCGAGGCGGACTCTCGGGGAAGCCGATAGAGTCGATCGCCACGGAGCGGATCCGGTTCGTCGCCGAGCGCACCGACGTTCCGGTGATCGGCGTCGGCGGGGTTTCGGACGCGAAGGGCGCCTACGAGAAGATTCGGGCGGGCGCGTCCGTCGTGCAGCTGTACACGGGACTCGTCTACGAGGGCCCGGGCCTCGCGCGCGACATCAACGAGGGAATTCTCGACCTCCTCGACCGCGACGGCTTCGACTCGGTCGAGGCGGCAGTCGGCGCGGACCTGTAGCCGGACCGCGGACCCGCCGAACGCGGCCTCCTACGCGTCGTCGCGGACGATGACGACCACGTCCTCGGCCTCCAACAGCTCGCCGTCGCCCCGATACTGCCGCTCCTCCTCGATCTCGAACTCCTCCTCGACGAGCGTGACGCCCGCGACGCGGAGCTCGTCGCCGTCGATCTCGTACTCGCCCCGCGCGAGCGCCGCCTCGATGTCACCGACCTGATCGCCGTACTTCGGGCCGACCGTCGCGTAGTCGAGGTCGATCCCGGTGACGACCGTCTCGACGGGGGCGTCCTCGTCGGGGTGGACGGCCAGATCGGCGACGTGCATCACGCCCGTGATGTCGTCCTCGAACCCGCGGACGTCGGCGTACACCTCGACCGCGTCCAGTTCGGCGTTCAGGGGGAGCTGGTTCTCGCTCTTGTACTTCCGGAGGACGCCGACCACGGCGGTCGCGGCCGCGCCCGCGTCCCGGTCGGCGTCGATCCCGAGCGGCTCGGGCCAGTCGACGAGGTGGACGGAATCACCGGCGCCGTCGACGGCGTCGGCCGCCTCGGTCGCGGCGTCCGCGTACATGTCGTGCCACAGCTCCTCGGTGACGTGCGCGAGCAGCGGGGCGAACAGCTTCAGGAACCGCCGGTGGGCGGTCCGGAGCGTGTACGCCGCGGCGGCGTCCTCGCGCTGCTTGGCGATCTCGAGGTAGTCGTCACAGAACGTGTTCCAGAAGAAGCTCCGGAGCTCGTCGCGGGCCTTCGAGAACGCGCGGTCCTCGAACAGCTCGGTGAGCCGCTCGATCTGACCGTCGAGCTCGGCGAGCAGCCAGCGGTCGAGCTCCCGGAGCTCTTCGTCGTCGGGCTCGTCCGGATACGGCGCCGGCGCGAGCGACTCGACGAGCTTGGAGGCGTTCCACAGCTTCCGGATCAGCTTCTCGCCCGCGCGGAGGTCCTTCTCCTTGAACGGGAAGTCGTCGCCGACGGCGGTACCGGCGGCCCAGTAGCGCGTGGCGTCGACCGGGAACTCCTCGAGCACGGTCTCGGGCTCGACGACGTTGCCGACGGACTTCGACATCTTCTCGCGGTTCTCGTCGAGGACGTGCCCGTTGATCATCGTCTCCTCGAACGGGACCTCGTCGGTGTGCTCGTAGCACTTGACGAGCGTGTGGAACAGCCAGAAGCTGATGATGTCGTGGCCCTGCGGACGGAGGTCGAACCGGTACAGCTCCGGGTGCTCCATGGTGAACTCCCCGGCCTCCTCGTCCCAGTCCCACCCGGCGTTGATGAGCGGCGTCAGGCTGGAGGTGGCCCACGTGTCGAGCACGTCGTCTTCCGGCTCGAACTGATCGTGGCCGCACTCCGGGCAGGCGTCGACCGGCGGGTCGTCCGAGAGCGGGTCGACGGGCAGGTCGGCCTTCTCCGCGATGATCTCCTCGCCGCAGCCCTCGCAGTACCAGACGGGGAACGGAATGCCGGAGGAGCGCTGCCGGGAGATGAGCCAGTCCCACTGTAACCCCTCGACCCAGTGTTCGTACCGGCTGAACATCTTCTCCGGGGACCACTCCATCTCCCGGCCGATCTCGAGGTACTCGTCGGTCTTGTCGAGCATCTCGACGTACCACTGCTCGGTGACGAGGAACTCGACGCTCGTCCCGCAGCGCTCGTGGACGTTGACGGTGTGGGTGATGTCGCGGCGGTCGAGCAGGGCGCCGGCCTCGTCGAGGTCCTCGACGATGACCTCGCCGGCCTCGGAGGAGTGTAACCCCTCGTACTCCTCGGCGACCTCGGTCAGGTGACCGGACTCGTCGATGGCGACCCGGAGGTCCAGGTCGTGGACCTGGTACCACTCGATGTCGTTCTGGTCGCCGAACGTACAGCACATCACGATCCCGGAGCCCGTCTCCATGTCGACGCGCTCGTCGGCGATGATCGGCACCTCGTGGCCGAACAGCGGGACCTCCGCGGACTCGCCGACGAGGTGCCGGTTCTCGTCGTCGTCCGGGTGGACGAAGACGGCGACGCAGGCCGGGAGGAGCTCCGGACGCGTCGTCGAGATAACGAACTCGTCGGGGGTGTCGTCGTCCTCGTCTGCGGAGGCGACGGGGAACGCGATGTCGTTGAAGTGGCTGGCCTGCTCGTCGTCCTCGGTCTCGACCTGCGAGATGGCGGTCTCGCACTCCGGACACCAGATCGCGGGCGCCTTCTCGCGGTACTCGCGACCTTGGTCGTACAGGTCGACGAACGACAGCTGGGAGACGCGCTGGACGCGCGGCTCGATGGTCTGGTACGTGTGGTCCCAGTCGACGGAGACGCCGAGCGACTGGACGTTCTCGGTGAACTGCGCCTCGTAGTCGGCACAGACCTCGCGGCACTTCGCCTGGAACTCCCGGCGCTCGAAGTCCTGATGCCGGATGTCGAGCTCGTCCTCGGTGAGCCGCTCGGAGGCGATCCCGTTGTCGTCGTAGCCGAACGGGAAGAACGTCGCCCCGCCGTTCATGCGCTCGAAGCGCGCGACGAAGTCCTGGAGGGTGAACCCGTACAGGTGGCCCATGTGGAGGCTCCCCGATACCGTCGGCGGGGGCGTGTCGATGGAGAAGACGGTGTTCGGATCGACCGGGTCGTCGTCGGGGTAGGCGTACGTCTCCTCGTCGACCCATCGCCGCTGCCACCGCGGCTCGACGGCGTCGGGGTCGTACTCACCACTGGGCATTTCACGCGCATCTTCCGCCGGTTCCCCCTTAACGGACTCGGTTGTGCGGAACGGGATCGCGGGGTAGCGCGGCCAGCTTCGGTCGGTCGTGCGGTCGGCCGCGATCAGACCGTGTCGTCGAGGTCGTGTTCGGCGGCCATCTTCGACGCCTCCGACGCGAACCGCTCGACCTCGTCGGCCGGGCTCTCCCCGAGCGCGTTCTCCTCGACCTCGCGACCGGCGGTGATCCCGTCGCCCGTGACGAGCCGCTGTTCGGCCAGCTCCTTCGTGTGCATCCGCTTCCCGTCCTCGGTGGCGTACGTGAGCCGCACGAGCCCCTTCGAGTCGAACTGCCGATCGACGAGCCAGACCGTGGTCATACGCGGCGATGGGTGCCTGCGACGCTTAAAAAGGACGGTCGCGGCGGAGGAACACCCAGCGATGGGACTGGATCTTGACGGTTGATGCGGTCGGCGCGCGCCTGTGAGCGCCCGAAGGGCGCGAACAGCGCCGCGCGAGGGAGGCGGGCGCCCGGAGCAACGCGGAGGGCGACCGACGAGGCTGGAGAGGCGTGAGGCTGTGCGGTGCTGTGTGAACGGGTGGGTCCCAAAGGGGCAGCCGTGAGGCGCCCAGAGACGACGCAAGCACCGCAGGAACGAGTGTAACGAGTGACGAGGAGCGCAGCGAGTGTCTGGGCGCCTCACGGCTGGGGCTTTAGAGGCCCTCGCCGTCGATCCGCAGTCAATCACTTATAAGCGAGCGGTTGGGACTTTGCAGGTCCGCGTCTTCGAAGCGATATCCCGTCAGCGATCGCATCGGTCCGCGATCGGTCAGTCACCCGATTCGGCCGATCCAGCGTACGGCGTCGCCAGCGCTTTGTACCGCCTCGCCGAACCGGGACCCATGCACGTCGAGTTCGACCGCGACACCTGCGTCGGGATGTTCCAGTGCGCCGCCGAGTGGGACGCCTTCGAGAAGAATCTGAACGAGGGGAAGGCGGACCTCGCGGGCAGCACCGAGGAGGAAGAGGACCTGTTCGTCGTCGAGGTTCCGGACGGCGAGGAGTTCGACGCGAAGTTCGCGGCGCGGGTCTGCCCGGTCGACGCCATCGAGGTCTACGACGACGACGGCGAACAGGTGGTGTAGTCCGCTTCGACGGATAGTCTCAGTCGATCCGAGCGTACCGCGCGAGTACGCCCGGTAGTATTATAAATAGTGATAGATCCTATGGTAGAGACGTACAATGGGAGCCCCACTCTCACCTTCAGCGGTACGGGACGCGATCGACTCCAGCGATCCGGTCGCGATACTCGACGTCCGGCAGTCGCTCGACTACGTCAACGGGAACGTCATGGAGAGCACGTGGGTCCCGCGAGGCGACCTCGAACGCCGCCTTCCGGCGCTGGTCCCGAACCGCTCGACGCCGATCGTCCTCTGTGACGAGCGCGGTGAGCGCGCGGCGCTCGACGCACGCTGGATCGAGTCGCTCGGCTACGACCGCGTCGACCATCTGGACGGCGGGATCGCGGCGTGGCGGAGCGCCGGGCTGGACCTCGTGGAAGCGGTCGATGGCGTCCATGCGACGGCGTTCGGCTACGAGAGCAAGGAGTTCGGCGAGCGGGTCGAGGTGTCGCGAGACCTCCCGAAGATGGACCCGAAGGAGGTCGCCGAGCGACGAGCGGCGGTCACCGTCGTCGACGTGCGGAACCCCCCCGAATACGAGCGGTACGGGACGATCCCCGGGTCGATCAACGTCGAAGGCGTGGACCTCGCGCTGTACGCCGACGAGCTCCGGGACGACGAGCCGCTGGTCGTCCACTGTGCCGGTCGAACGCGGAGCATCATCGGTGCGGCGACCCTCCAGGCGCTCGGGATCGAGGAGGTGTACGAGCTGGAAAACGGGACGATGGGATGGGAGCTTGCGGGCCACGAACTGGAGGCGGGTCCCGGCAAACCTGACGGCGTCGACGTCGATTCTGACCGATATCGTCGCCTTCGGTCTTCCGTCGAGGAACTCCTGCAGGGATCGAACGCGTCGTACCTCTCTTCGGCCGAACTGGCGGCCTTCCGCAGCGAGACCGACGACGGGCGAACGACGTATCTCTTCGACGTCCGGACCGAACCGGAGTTCGAGGCGGGACACGTGCCCGGGGCGCGCTCCGTCGCCGGTGGACAGCTCATCCAGACCGCCGGCCAGCACATCGCCGTCCGTGACGCGGCGATCGTCCTCGTCTCGGAGACACACGTCCGGTCGTCGATAACCGCGTACTGGCTCGCCGAGATGGGATATCCGAACGTCCACGTGCTTCGCGGCGGGACGAGCGCCTGGGAGGACGCTGGCTCCGACCTCGTCGAGGGGGCCGAGACGACCGAACCGCTCGGGATCGATCGGGTCGCAGCGACGGTTACGACCGTTTCCCCGGACGACCTCGCCGACCTGCTCGACGCCGATCGACCGACGGTTCTCGACGTCGGCGCACGGGACTCGTTCGTGGACGGTCACCTGCCGGGTGCGGCGTGGGCACCCCGCTCCGAGATCGAGTCCGCAATCGCCGCCGAACAGGAGGACGGCGGGACGCTGGTACTGACGTGCGAGTCGGGCGAGGTGTCCGCGCTCGCGGCGGCACAGCTCGAATACTGTCGGGATTCGATCGAGGGGCAGCGGGGTGACGCTCGCGAAGGCGTTTCGTCGGTCTCAGACGACGTCACGATCCTCGTTCTCGAGGGGGGAGTGGCAGCGTGGCGAGACTCCAAGCGCGACGTCGAGACGGGGGACGGACGCACGGTGATCGAGCCGCGCGAGGTGGTACGGAAGCCGTACGCACAGGGAACGCGGGAGATGAAGCGGTATCTGGAGTGGGAAGAGAACCTCGTCGAATGACTCGACGGCCTACAGCCGCTCGGCCAGGTCCTCGGCGAAGTACGTGATGATCAGGTCCGCGCCCGCGCGCTTGAGCGACAGCAGCGACTCGTGGGCGGTCGCCTCCAAGTCGAGCCACCCCTTCTCCGCGGCCGCGTGCAACATCGCGTACTCCCCCGAGACGTTGTACGCGGCGATCGGGTGGTCGAACTCCCGGCGGAGGTCGCCGACGACGTCGAGGTAGGGGAGCCCGGGCTTCACCATCAGCACGTCCGCGCCCTCCTCGGCGTCGATCCGGGCCTCGCGGAGCGCCTCGCGGCGGTTCGCGGGGTCCATCTGGTAGTGCCGGCGGTCGCCGAAGGCGGGCGCGCCGTCGGCCGCGTCGCGGAAGGGCCCGTAGAAGGCGGACTCGTACTTGACCGCGTAGCTCATCAGCGCCACCGCCTCGTGGCCCGCGTCGTCGAGCGCGTCGCGGATCGCCCGGACCTGCCCGTCGGTCATCGCCGAGGGCGCGACCATGTCCGCGCCCGCGTCCGCCTGCGAGACGGCGGTCTCGGCGAGCAGCTCCAGCGTCTCGTCGTTTTTCACCGTGAGGGTCGGGTCCGTCTCCGCCGACTCCTCGATCACGCCGCAGTGCCCGTGGTCGGTGTACTCACAGAGGCAGACGTCGCCGATCACGTACGCGTCGGTCTCGGCGGAGATCCGCCGGATCGCGCGCTGGACGACCCCGTCTTCCGCGTACGCGCGGGTGCCCTCGGAGTCCTTCGACTCGGGGATCCCGAAGACGATGACGGCCTCGACGCCGGTCTCCCGGACCTCCTCGACGCGGGCGACCGCCTCGCTCACGGGGACGCGCTCGTGGCCCGGCATCGTCTCGATCGGCACGCGTTCGTCTGTCGTCGCGTCGACGAAGACGGGCGCGACGAGGTCCGACGCCGACAGCGAGGTCTCGCTGACGAGCGGGCGGACGCCGTCGGTGCGGAGCCGCCGCGGCCGGTCCGTTGGGTGCATACTCGGACGTTGACTCCGAGACGCCTTTTATGATCCGTCCGCGGCGACCCGGTTGAGGAAGGGGAACGGGAGAAAGGAAGACGCGGATCGACGAATCGCTCCGGCCGACGGCGAGTCAGCGGGTCGACGGCCGGTCGGCCGATCGACCGCTACTCCGACGATTCGATGTCGATCTTGTCGCGGAGCGAGGCGAGCTCGTCGGACTCGGCGAGCTCCTCGACGCGCGCCTTGAAGTGCTCCTCGCAGAGCCCGACGACCACGCCGCTCTGCTCGGCCTCGTAGGTGGCCTCCCGCTCGCAGTAGTGACACCGCATACGCCACACTCTGTCGGCGTCGGGCTTAACCCTGTTCGTCGATCGGGAAGGTCGGGACGCCGGTGTGCGCCCTCAGGCCGCGTCGGACCGGGGGTCGGGATCGGAGACCGGCTCCGGCAACCGCTCGCGGACCGGCGGGAAGTCCTCCGCCGTCAGCCCCGCCTCGGCGAGGGTGCGCTCGTGCGCGTCGGTGCCGCCCGTCAACAGGAGGTCGCTCTCGGCGGCCACCCGCTCGACCCGCGCGTGGTCGACCGCGCGTCCGTAGGGGTAGAACCGCTCAACCGCGTCCAGCTCGCGGGCCACGTCGAGCGCGGCGTCGACGTTCTCGTACCGGAAGGGATGCGCGAGCCCCACGATCGCGCAGGCGTCCCGGAGCAGGTCGACGCCGCGCTCCAGCCCCGTCACTTCGCGCGCGACGTAGCAGGGGCCGTCGTTCCCGATCAGCTCGTCGAAGGCGCCGGCGTAGTCGTAGGGCGCGGACGACTCCTCGATCGCGCGGGCGATGTGCGGGCGCCCGAGTCCGGAGCGGGGCTCCACGCCGAGGTCGACGCCGAGCCGGTCCTCGACCGCGTCGAGGATCGCGGCCCCTCGCTGCTCCCGATCGGTCTGGAGCCGTTCGATCTCGGCGTCGAGCGCGTCGGTGCGCTCGACCGCGTAGCCGAGGAGGTCGAGGCGCTCGAAGCCGGCGTCGACGCGGAGCTCGATCCCGCGGACGACCCGGACCCCGTCGCGCTCGACGACCGGCGCGCCCACGTCGGGGTGCACGCGGTCGTGGTCGGTGATCGCGACCCAATCGAGGCCGGTCTCGCGGGCGACGTCGACGAGCTCGGCGGCCGTCATCGTGCCGTCGGAGACCGTCGTGTGCGCGTGGAGGTCGGCGACGATCCGGTCCGTGTCCATGCCCGCCGTTCGGCGACGGCGCACTAAGCGTCGGCGGTCGAGCGTCGGTCGATTGTCGATCGGTCGTCGGCCGACCGTCGGTTGATCGTGGACTACCGTCCGTGTGAAATATCGACAATATAAGGAAATATAATTTGATTCTCCGGACTAAGGTTGTGCATGGACAATCATTAAGAACCATCGGCGGCTCGCAGTAGTTGATGCGCTTGAACGGCGTCGACGACCGACTCGAACGGCACCACTACCCGACGACCTCGGAAGAACTGATCGCGGCTCACGGAAACGCGACCGTAGAGCTCGCCGACGGCTCCGAGCGTCTCGGAGACGTGCTGGAGCGGTTCGGCGAGCAGACGTTCGACGACGCGGACGACGTGTTCACCGCGCTCCGCGCGGGCGTCTGTCACCGGGGGGTCGGTCGGCGGTTCTACTCGGACCGCGACCCCACGACCGACGCCGACGACGGACCGTCGCCGGTCTCGTTCTGAGCGGGCAGCGGAACCGACCTTCGTTTTTCGAGCGGTTCAGACCCAGTTGATCGCGGCCGATAGGTCGATCGGCACCGATCCCTTCCGGTACCCTTCGACGTACCCGTCCGGTCGCGCGCGGAGGACGACGGCCGGCCTGTGTCGGACCTCCGGTTGCACCTCGCGGACCGCTTCCCAGTCGTCCACGGGGAAAGAGGTGCAGTCCACGAAGAGAGTGACCCCGCCGCCGTGCGCCTCCAGCTGTCCGCTCGTCTTCGTCTCGGCCGTGTCGCGGACCGCCGCGACGGGGTCGCTCGCGGAGCGCCCGGAGACGGGCTGCGGGCGCGTCACCTCGACCAGCGAGGCGGCCCCGGTGTCCGGGTCCGTCGCGCGGTAATCGAGCGAGTGACCGGTCGTCACCTCGATCTCGGGGGTCGCCTCGTAGCCGGCCTCGGTCAGGATCCGGGCCGCGGTGAACTCCGCGATCGCGGCGCTCATCCGGACCAGATCGAGCGACGCCGACGTCCCGAGCTTCCCCGCCATCATCTCGCGGTAGTCGTCGAGTGACCCCGGTCGGAGCGTCTCCTCGACGAACCCCGTCCCCTCCTCGCGGGTCGCGTCGGGGAACCCGGCCGCGTGGTCGCGGAAGAACGCCCGCGTCGTCTCGGCGCCGTCCTTCGAGCAGAACACCGGGAGGAAGAACCACGAGACGTGCGGGTACGCCGCGAGCCACGGCTCGTCGTCGTGAAGCCCCGCGAGCAGCTCCCGCTGGGCCCACCGCGAGACCGGGTAGGGGACCTCGTCGAAGCCGTACTTGTCCGTCCGCCAGAGCTCGCTCGGCGTCTCCGTGTTGCCGATCCAGTACCCGACCGGCCCGCCGTCGACTCCGTCCGGCGGGTCGGCGTCGCCGTCCGTCCAGCAGAACAGCGCGAACGAACCGTCGTCCATGTCGAACCGGCGGGCCTCGTAGCCCGTCGGCGGGACGAACCACGGGTCGCCCGCGGTGGCCCCGAGGTTGTCGTCGAGGGGGCGTTCGAGCCGCGAGCGCACGCGGTCGGCGCTCCAGCCGCCGGGCGCGCGCCTGAATCGGAGCGGTTGTGCCACGCCGGTGCTACCGCACGGCGGGGTTAATCGGTTCCGGTGGGCCGAACCGGTCCGCAATCGGTCGCCGGTCCCGTCGGTCGATCGATCCCGTATCGCGATCACTCGACAGACGTTTTCGGATCGACCATTTCACCGACACATATATTACTGACAGTTTCCAAGCGAGAGTGTACCATGTCAATGGGTGCCTATGACGAGGCCGAACACGAGCGTCGCGAGAAGAAGACCAGCGAAGTCGACGCCGATTTCGACGCCGAGCGGCCGGAGTACTCCGGATCGCTCACGTACGATTCCGGCGACTCCACGGAGGCACTCCTCGACAAGTTCCAAGAACTGCAGGGCGAGTGAACCGTCGTCGGCCGCCTTCTTCTCCGATTCAGCATACTTCGAGGTGGAGCCTCCGGCCTACTCGCTCCCTCCGGTCGCTCCGTGAGGCCGGAGAGGAAACCGACATGGTACTGAGCAGCCGTTAAGTTGCAGCCTCCCGTACTACCAGTTAGTGCTGTGCTGGCACAAGTCCCGCGCAGTACGGGCCGCAGTAGCCCGGCCCCAAATGGTGGGTTCGTCGACCTCGAAGGGCGTTCGGTGGGCGGGGCGCACAAAACGCCCCGTCGCGTCAACTGACGGCGAGGACCACATCAAAGCCCCATCACCAGAAATCGGAGATTTCTGGTTAGCAGTCAGAACGCAACGCGTTCTGACGACACCCTCAACGAGCCAGCCCTTCAGGGCGAGCGAAGTAGGGTGGGGTCGGTTACTTCCCCTCGCGGATCAAACCAACGCTCGGACCCGAGTCACGAGAGTGCGATCGCCGCGGAACAGACGATCGCGACCGCGAGGACGTGCCCCACGACCGCCCCGAGTAGGATCGGTTCCTCGAGCAGGAACGGGACGAGCGCCAGTTGCATCGCCGAGAAGGCGATGTTCTCCGCGTCGAGACGCCTGGTTCGCGACGTCGCGTCCGGGGGGAGGTCGACGTGGACCGCGCGCCACAGCGCGACGACCGCGCTCCACCACGAGGTGCCGATCCGGTAGGTGAGGTCCCAGAGGATCAACAGCGTGAGGTAGACCACCGGAATCGACGGGTCCGGACCGAACAGCCGGGCGATCAGCGCGCCGTCCCACGCGATCAGGTACGTCGTCAGGGCGATGAACGCCAGCACGCCGAGGACGATCTCGATGCTCGACCCGAATAGCAGCCGCTTGTGCGCCGCCGGCGTCGGGAGCCGGCGGTTGATCGCGCCGAGGCGGTGCATCTCGACGCTGCCGACGGCGGCCACGACGACGGCGACGGTCCCGGCGACGACCGCGTCCCACAGCCCGTAGTACCAGCCGAGCGCCACCACGCCGACCTCGAACAGGACGAACTGGATCGCGACCGCGAGCGACCGGGAGATCCCGAGTCCGGGAATCCCGCCGACGAGGCTCTCGTACACCCACGTCTCCCCGTAGTTGCGACTCACGGCTCCGGTCCCTCCGATCGGGTCGGCTCCGGCCGATATTCTTCAGATCGATCGACCTGCTCCTCGGATCGATTCATCTCGTCGATCGCCCGAGCGACCGCCACCTCGAACGGCGTCTGATCGATCGGAACGAGATCGCGGATCCGGTCGTCCTCGACGATCACGGTGTTGCGGAGCCCCTCGACGAGCGACCGCGCGAGGTAGGGGTTCACGTCGGTGACCAGCCGGAGCCACTTCGCCGACAGCTCCGGGCTCAGTACGGGCACCCGAATTATCCGTAGCCTGTGACCGAGCTGACGGCGGGTCCGACGGAGGATCTCCGCGTACGTCAACACGTTTGGGCCGCCGATCTCGAAGGTGTCGCCGGCGGTCGCCGGCTCTTCGAGTGTCCCGAGGAGGTAGCCGACCACGTCGTCGATCGCGATCGGCTGGCAGAGAGTGTCGACCCACTTCGGCGTGGTCATCACCGGGAGCCGGCTCGCGAGGCCGTAGATCACGTCGAAGCTCGCGCTGCCGGCGCCGACGATGATCGCCGCTCGCAGGGTCGTGAGCGCCGGCTCGCCGGTTCCGAGGATCCGCTCGACCTCGCGGCGGGACCGCAGGTGCTCGGAGAGGCCCTCGCGGTCTTCGCCGAGCCCGCCGAGGTAGATAACCCGGTCGACGCCCGCGTCCGACGCCGCCTCGACGAAGTTTCGAGCGCAGTTGCGGTCCCGCTCCTCGTAGCCTGGACCGCCGTCCATCGAGTGGACGAGGTAGTAGGCGGCGTCAACGGGGGAGCCGTCGACCTCGAACGCGGGCGGGAGGGTGTCGGGTTCGAGGAGGTCGCCCTCGACGACGCGAACGCCCGCGGGCGGAGCGTAGCCGTCGGCGTCGCGGACCAAGGCGACCACCTCGTGACCACGGTCGAGGAGCGCCGGGATGAGCCGGCTGCCGACGAATCCGGTGGCGCCGGTGACGAGCACGCGCATACCGATCCCTCGGACGGGGCGACCATAAGCGTCCGCCACGCTCGGCGGTCGGGTCCCCAGCCGGTCTCGCCCCGACCGATCGTTAAAAGGCGTCGCGCGCGAGTCGTGACCACATGAACGCAGGCGAGTTCGAGCCGGTCCGCGGGGTGCCGGACCTGTACGTCCACGACACCGGGATGTACGACACCGACGAGTACGGAGCGGTGTACGTGTACGACGCCGAGCGACCGATCGTGATCGACACCGGGACGGGGGCGAACCGCGAGTCGCTGTTCGAGACGATAGACGAGGTCGGGATCGGGCGCGAGGAGCTCACGTGGATCCTCGCCACGCACGCCCACCTCGACCACGCGGGCGGCGCGGGCCACCTCGCCGAGCGCTACCCGAACGCCGAGGTCCGCGTCCCCGAGAAGGGGGTCCGACACCTCGTCGACCCGGGAGCGCTCGTCGCCGGCACGAAGTCCGCCGTGCGGGACCAGTGGCAGTACTACGACGAGCCCGCCCCCGTGCCCGAGAACCGCATCGCGGGGGTCGCCGAGGGCGACCGGATCGATCTGGGCGACCGCGAGCTCGTCGTCCACGAGGCGCCCGGGCACGCCCCGCACCACGCGTTCTACCACGAGCCCGACGCCGACGTCGTCTTCACCGCCGACGCCGCCGGGATCTACGTTCCGGAGGTCGACACGGTCCGACCCACGTCGCCGCCGCCGCAGTTCGACCTCGACCAGTGTCTCAGGGACCTCTCGGCGATCGAAGAGATCGACCCCGACTACCTCTGTTTCGGCCACTTCGGGCCGCGCGAGTACGACCCCTCGCTGATCGGCGAGGCGAAGCGGGCGTACGTCGAGTGGGTCGAGGCCGTCCGGGAGAAGCGCGAGGACCTCGGGGACGACGACGCCGTCGTCGACCACTTCGAGGAAACGAGCCGGGACGTAGAGTTCTGGAACCCCGAGCGCGCGCGGGCCGACGCGAGCCTGAACTCGCGCGGCGTGTTGACGTACCTCGATCGCGTTGACGAGGAGTCAGAGGAGTAGAGGCGCCGACGCAAGGAACCGAGGTCGATCCGCGCCCCCGACGGAAACCTCCTAAACCCCGCGCCGCCTAGCCGGTTCCAGAGATGGGTATCTTCGACACGATCCGCGCCGTGCTCGGGACGAGCGCGGAGACGGACGCGACCCGCGAGGCGGACCCCGAGGACCTCTTCGGGATGTCGACCGCGTACATGACGATGGAGGCCGACCTCGGCTACGACCACTGCGGGGAGGCCGCGCTGTGCTTCTCCGGCGTCGACAGCACCCGGTTCGACGACGCGGTCGAGACGGTCGAGGCCATCCTGGAGGCCGGCGAGATCGACACCGGGACCGGGTTCCATCGCCACGAGGACGACCACGGCTACCAGTGGTTCGTGCTGGAGGACGACGACCCCGAGGATCTGGTGACGAGCGTCCACTTCGCGGCCGACCAGTTCATCGAGGAAGGGTTCGGCTCCCGACTGCTCGCGGCCGTCTTCGGCTTCGAACGAGACGGCGTCGACGCTTACTGGATCTACTCGTTCCGTCGCGGCGCGTACTACCCCTTCTCGCCGAAGGGGGCGAGCGACCGGAACCAGCAGGTCGAGTTCAAGCTCCAGTCCGTCCTCGACGGGGAGCTGGGGCTCGAAGACGACGAGTCCTACTGGTACCCGCTGTGGCCCGACGCACCGGGGGACCACCCGTGGGAGTGAGTCGATGAGCGCGACGGAGGCCGGTTCGGACCGGGAGTTCGCCGAGCGCGACGCGACGCAGAAGCGCCTTCTCCGGGCGGTGGCCGCACAGACCGCGGCGCTGAGCGCGGCCGTCCACTTCCTGTGGGCGTGGCCGCGGCTCGCCCAGCCCGCGGACGCGCGCCCCTACGTGTTCCTCCTCGGCGGGGCGTTCACCGTCGCGATCGCGGTCGCGACGCTGCGCGCGGACGAGTACCGACGGCTGTACGCGCTCGGCGCCGGCACCCTCGCCGCGTTCCTCGTCGGCTACGCCGGGTGGCACGGCGGCGGGACCGCCGCGGCGCTCGCGAGCGACCCGCTGGCGATCGTCGGCAAGGGAGCGGAGGCCGTCGGCGTCGCCGCGTTCCTTGCGCTGTACCGGCTCGCGCCGCCGACGAGCGTCGTGATCGAGCGGCGGAAGGAGTCCGAGAGCGGGACCGGGAGCGAGAGCGGGCCCGGCGATGATGGGGAGAGGGAAATCACCGAGGAGGACCGAGACGCGGGCGCATGAGCGGGACGTACCTAACGGTCGAGGAGTCCGCGACGGCGACGTTCGAGGTGCAGGGCTCGGAGTTCCTCGGGCACGTCTCCCCGGCCGACACGGTGGCGGCGGCCGAGGAGTTCATCGAGCGCGTTCGGACCGAGTACGACGACGCGACCCACAACGTGCCGGCGTACCGGGTGCCCGCGGGCGAGGCCTCGGCCCGGACGCCCGGCAGCGAGGTCATGCTCCGAGAGTACTCCTCGGACGACGGCGAGCCGACCGGCTCCGCCGGGAAGCCGGCGCTCAACGTGCTCCAGCAGCGCGAGATACGGAACGTCGTCGCAGTGGTGACGCGTTACTACGGCGGGACGAACCTCGGCGTCGGCGGGCTCGCACGCGCCTACTCGCGGGCGGTGAAAGAGGGGGTCGACGAGGCGGGCGTGATCGAGGAGCGACCGCACCGCCAACTGGTCGTGGAGACCGCGTACGACGACTCGGGGACCGTCCGGGGCGTGATCGAGTCGTCGGGCGTCGAGTTCGACGCGGACTACGACGAGCGCGTGCGGTTCGCACTTCGGGTCCCCGTGGCCGAGGTGGAGGCGCTCGTCGAGCGGCTCAACAGCGCGACTAGCGGCAGAGTCGAGATCGACCGATAGCCGGGGTGGTGGTGGCGATCGGTCGCGAGAAGGGCGATGGCGAACAGGCGACGCGCTGCTTCGGTTCGTTGCCCGCGGCGGTGCGTCGCGCTCCCGCCCAGTGCGCCGCGAGCGACGGTCAGGTCACGGCGAGGCTGGCGGCGGAATCGCACTTCAACTGTCGGGAGAGCCATCGGAGGTTCCGGGGAGCGGGGCGGTGGAGTCAGGCGAATTTCCTGACGGTCATCTCGAGGGTGTCCAGATCGAGGATGGGCGCGTAGCCGGAGTCGGGGTCGATGTTGACGGACTTCTGGAAGTCGGTCTGGGCCTGCCAGCAGCCGGAGTTGACGGCGAGCACGTTGTGGTACTTCCCCCAGCCGAGCTTGTGGACGTGGCCGGTGTGGAACACGTCGGGCACGTCCTCGATGACGAGGTAGTCGCGCTCCTCCGGCGCGACCCGGGTGTGCCCGCCGAACTGCGGGGCGACGTGCCGCTTCTTCAGGAGCTGGTACATCGCCTTGTGCGGCTCGTCGTAGCTCGCCTTCTCCTCGGGAAGCTCCGCGATCACCTCGTCGAGCGAGACGCCGTGGTACATCAGCACGTCGACGCCCTCGACGGTGACGGTCGCCGGGTTCGAGACGATCTGCGCGTCGTGGACGTCCATGATGGAGCGGATCTCGTCGTTGAACCCGGGCTGGGGCTCCGCGAGTCGGACCGCGTCGTGGTTGCCCGGGATCATCACGATCTCGGTGTCCGCCGGCACCTCCTTGAGGTGCTCCGCGAACGCCTCGTACTGGTCGTAGATGTCGACGATCTCCAGCTCCTCGTCCTGGTCCGGGTAAACGCCGACGCCCTCGACCATGTCGCCGGCGAGCAGCAGGTACTCGATCGGCTCGGCCTCGGGCGTGTGGAGCCAGTCCGTGAACCGACTCCAGGCGTCGGCCATGAACTCGTCGCTGCCGACGTGGACGTCGGAGATCAGCGCGGCCTGCACGTGGCGGTCGGCCGCCCCGGTCCGGTGGGTCCGGGGAACGTCGGGGAAGTGGAGGGAGTCGGCGAAGAGGATGCCGGAGTCGTCGGCGAGGGTCCCCTCGACGGCGAGGCACTCGTCCATCAATATCTCGTCGACGAGGTCGGCGAGCCCCTTGTCCTTCATGATCAGCGCGGGGAAGGTCCCGGTCGTGTCCTCCAGTTCGACGAGCCAGTGGCCGGACTTGGTGGACCGGACGTCGTTGACGAGCCCGATCATCGCGGCGTCGCTCCCCCCGGGCATCTCCGCGATCGCCTCGGCGGGACGGTGGTTGACGCGCCCGCGGAGCACCTTCGAGAGCCGCTCGTAGCGGTCGCGGAACGTCTTGACGAAGTCTCCGTACTCGCCCGTGCCGGTGCTCCGGCCGGTCATGTCGTTGCCGACCTCCAGCTCCCGCAGGTCGGGGTCGTGGTGGAGGGCGGTGTCGGTGCTGGGGTCGGAAGCAGGGTCGGTGTTGTGTTCGACGGTGTGGTCGGGATCGGGGTTCGAAGACCCCTCTGTTTCGACTGGAGAACGAGACTTAGAGGTCGCAGAGGACCGCTCATCGCTGGTTTGGTCTGGAGTGGATTCGCTGGTCGTATCGGATTCCGAATCGGCGGAGTCGCCGTCGGAGTGAATCGGATCGGCGGAGCCGCCGTCGGCGGGAGTCGGATCGGCCCCGGAAGCGGGTTCGCCGTTTGTGACGGCGCGGACGTGGTCGGAGGTGATTCGGAGGGCGTCGTCGGGGGCGTGATCGACGACCGATTCGACGGCGGCGGTGGAGTCGGATGCACTCGCCAGAAGGGTGATCGCTTCGCGTTCGGCGTTGTATCCGTGTCTGGCGAGCTCCTTGGCGATCCGAGCGTTCGACTCCAGCGGCACGACATCCGAGAGGCGGGCGCGGCTCAAAACGGTTCCGGAGCCCGTCGATTCACCCGGATCGACCGCGATCGCGGCGACCGGGACCCGGAAGCTTATGGCCGAAACCCGTCAATCCGAACGTAATGGACGAAGGCGATCGGTCGGGCGACGACGAGGAACCCGACCGGGGGACCGGGACGGTGGACGACGACACCGGGAACGACGGTCCCGACGAGGACGGTTCCGGCATCCGCGACGACCGCGACAGTGACGGTTCACCTGACGACGATTTCGTTGGCGACGGTCCCGCCGACACCGGCTCAGCCGATGCCAGCTCAGCCGACGGCGACGACGAAAGCGACGGCGACCGGATCGTATCCGAGAGCGATGTCGGGTCGAGTGGTGAAAACGAACGAGTTTCCGGGAGTGGGAACGAAGGCGGTCGATTTGGAGGTGAAACGGACGGGGACAGAACCGACACTGACGGTCCGACGGCTGAACTGAGCCGACCAGAAACCGAACCGAGTCGACCGGAAGCCGAACCGAGCCGGAATCCGAGCGCCTCCGACGAGGGAGTTCTGCACCAGTTCCGCTACGACAGGGAGGGGCCGCTGATGTGGATCCGGGAGATGCTCTCCAGCGTCGCCATCGTGCTCGTGATCGGACTGCTCCTGTTCGGCGTCAGCGGGGTGTGGCCGCCGATGGTCGCGGTCGAGTCCGGAAGCATGGAGCCGAACATGGAGGTCGGCGACCTCGTCTTCGTCACGGAGCCGGGGCGGCTCGCGCCCGACGCCGCCGACAACGACATCGGCGTAGTAACCCACGAGGTCGGCGAGCGGACCGGCTACCGGACGTTCGGGTCCTACGGCTCGGTGGTTATCTACCGGCCGCCCGGACGGACGGCCTCGCCGATCATCCACCGGGCGATGTTTCACGTGGAAGAGGGCGAGAACTGGTACGACCGCGCCGACGATCGGTACCACAGCGCCGCCGACTGCGGCGAGCTCAACCACTGTCCCGCACCCCACGGCGGGTTCGTCACGCTCGGCGACGACAACGGCGCGTACGATCAGGCGAACGGCCTCGCCCCGCCGGTCAGAGCCGACTGGGTAACGGGAGTCGCGCGGGTTCGCGTGCCCTACCTCGGCTACGTCCGATTGATCGCGACCGGGCAGGCGGATCCGGGCGACGTGGTGGCGACGACTGTCCATGTTCAGGCTGGAGGAGTCGGCATCGACGAGGGCTACGGCGGAGACTCTCTCGAGTCGAATCCCACCGTTTCAGGTGGAAAGGCCACCGTTTCGGGTGGAGCCGCGACCGCGGGCGCGGTCGGCTGAAGGTGAACCGGGGAACTAGACGGGAAGTGGATTCCGCGACGGGGCGTCTCAGTTGTCGAACCGCGCCTGAACGAACGGCTGCGCGTTCTCGATGTCGCCGAGCCGGGAGTCCGACAGGAGGACGGCCTCCGTCTCCTCGACGGGAACCGACAGGCCCATCTCCTTCGTGCGGCCGTAGCGCCCCTTCGAGACGACGACGGCGTTGACGATCCCGAGCATGTCGAGTTCGCTGATGAGGTCGGTGACGCGGCGCTGCGTGAGCACGTCGGCGTCGATCTCCTCGCAGAGCCGCTTGTAGATGTTGAACACCTCGCCGGTGTTGATGTTGTGCACGCCGTTCTTCTCCAGGAGGATGACCGCGAACAACACGATCTTGCTCTGGGTCGGGAGGGTGCGGACGACCTCGACCACGCGGTCGAGTTCGATCTTGTCCTGCGCCTGTCGGACGTGTTTCTCGCCGACGATCTCGGCCTGCGAGCGCTCGGCGAGCTCCCCCGCGGTCCGGAGCAGATCGAGCGCGCGGCGGGCGTCGCCGTGTTCCTGCGCGGCGAACGCCGCACAGAGGGGGATCACGTCGTCCGTGAGCGCGTCCTGCTTGAACGCGATGTCGGCGCGGTGCTGGAGGATGTCCCGGAGCTGGTTCGCGTCGTACGGCGGGAAGACGATCTCCTCCTCGCCGAGGCTGGACTTGACGCGCGGATCGAGGAAGTCGGTGAACTTCAGGTCGTTCGATATCCCCATGATCGAGATGCGCGAGCGGTCGAGCTCCGAGTTCATCCGCGAGAGGTTATAGAGGGTGTCGTCCCCGCTCTTCTCGACGAGCTTGTCGATCTCGTCGAGCATGATCACGACCACGCGCTCGTGGTAGTCGACCGCCTCGAAGAACGTCGAGTAGACGCGGTCGGTGGGCCAGCCGGTCATCGGGACCTCCTCCATCTCGTCGGCGTCGGTTTCGAGCTCCTCGATCCGGGCGTCGAGGTCGTCGAGGGTCGGGAACTCGGTGTCGGCGAGGGCGGTCGGGTCGTCGACGGCGGCGGAGCGGAGCTCCCGATACCGATCGAGTCGGTCCGCGATGACCGCCTGATTCTCCTCGATAAAGGTGTTCGCGAGCTGTGCGAGGACGCGGTACTGCGTGTCCGTCACCTCGCAGTTGATGTACTCGACCTCGCAAGGTACGTCGTACTTCTGTGAGGTGGACTCGAGCTCCTGCGAGACGAACTTCGCGGAGGCCGTCTTCCCCGTGCCCGTCTTCCCGTAGATGAGGATATTGGAGGGCGTTTCCCCGCGAAGCGCGGAGACGAGAATCGTCGCCATCCGGTTGATCTGGTCGTTGCGGTGAGGGAGCTCGTGGGGAGTGTAGGACGGGCGGAGGACCTCCTTGTTCTCGAATATCGGTTCCCCGGAGAGCAGATCGTCGAACAGGCCCTGGTTGTCGTCGCCGTCGTCGAGGACGACGCCGTCGAAGTCGACGTCCGGAGAGGAGCGGTCTCGACCCCCGCTTCCGACGTCGATGTCCGTCGAAACGTCGTCGATGTCCGTCGAAACGTCAGTCGGGGAGTTTGACTCATCCGAATCCGGTGCTGTTGCATTCGGGCTTGTTGGCTCCAATTCTGCCGAGCCCGGCTCTACCGGATCTGCCTCTACCGGGTTCGGATCCACCGGGTCTGCTCCCGAGGAGTCGGTTGATGGCGGATCGTCGAGATCGGCGTCAGTCGTGTCAGCGTCGTCGGCCTCAGCGTCGTCGGCCTCAGCGTCGTTGGTTCCGGACTGAGCACCGGCGATCCCGCTGTCGTCCGCCGATTCGTCGGTATGGGATGTGTTCTCTCCTTCGTCCATTGGAACCCCCCTGTTTCAGGTGGAAGTCGTGCGCGCAACAACGACAGATGTCGTATATCGGCCTGAAACGACAGTATTCGACCGTGGTTGCGGTCGGATACGTCCAGTTGATGCAGTCGAACCAGATGAAGAGGGGGGACAAAAGTGTTACTCTCCGGACCCGAAACGGACCGTTCCGCGGAAGATCGATGAGGAAAGAACGTCGAATCCGGGAATACCGCAGCAACCAGATCGAGAGGTCGATAGACCATACCCGATCGAAACGATAACTGGAGAGACTCGCCGGACAGGAAACGAGGGTGTCGTCTCCCGAATTGAGTCATGAGCGAACCGCGATCTGTTCGTTTTGTTCGTTTTGAAGACATCTAGAGGTGGGAAGCTGGCACGGGGCCAACTTTCGGCACACGCCAGTTCGGTACCCGCTCGTTCAGTCGGTGACAACTGTTCGATCTGATTGCCGGTTCGTCATTTCTGGTGGTTCGTCATTTCTGGTGCTCTGATTCCGTTGACCCCCCCACCCCTTCGTTTCGGGTGGAACACGAATTTGGTGGGGGAGGGGGTGGAGAGGATCGTGTAATAACTCCGGTGGTTTTATTATCACCCCTATCGAACAGTACCCTCGACAAACCGTCATCCTTTATTTTGTTTCTATTGCTGGATATAGTAAGGCGTCTTCATCTAGTATAATCATTCGACTCGCCATCGACCGTCTCCACCCCCCACACTGACACCCGTCTCCAGTCGAAACGAAGGGGTGGGGGGGGAGTAGAACAACCCAACAAAACGAGTTGGGAGGAGAGCGAATCACGAGAAGAACACAACACGAGGAAAAGCAGGTTCGATATTCTCATCCCTCCTTTCGACACCTCGATCCAGCGTTCGACTCTTCGCCTCTGACCCGAGCGTCGACTCATATCCCGATAGCTAAAAATATATAAATAAGATCGGGTAAATAAATAGCGGATATCGCGGGCGTCAACGACTACACGACCCGAATATTGCCAAATCGGCCGCGTCTGACGCAGTTCTTAAGTGAGAGGGGCGTAGATTCTATCGTAATTCCCCGAACGCACGCTGGATACGCGGTATCAGGCGTTACCACACCGCACAGAGTGTCCGGGAGAGAACACAGGACTGGAGGTCAGGATGGGACTGCTCACGAATCTTAAAGACAGCATATCACGGGTCACAGACGGGCTGTTCGCGGCCGACGAGCCCAAGCGGATCGGGATCTACGGACCGCCGAACGCCGGAAAGACGACCCTCGCGAATCGGATCGCACGCGACTGGACGGGTGACGCCGTCGGGCCGGAGAGCCACATTCCACACGAAACTCGCCGGGCGCGCCGGAAGGAGAACGTGGAGATCGAGCGCAACGGGCGGAAGGTCACTATCGACATCGTGGACACGCCCGGCGTGACGACGAAGGTCGACTACAAGGAGTTCCTCGACCACGACATGGAGAAGGACGACGCCGTGCGCCGGTCGCGCGAGGCGACCGAGGGCGTCGCGGAGGCGATGCACTGGCTCCGCGAGGACGTCGACGGCGTCATCTACGTGCTCGACTCCACCACGGACCCGTTCACGCAGGTGAACACCATGCTCATCGGGATCATCGAGTCGCAGGACCTCCCCGCGCTCATCCTCGCGAACAAGACGGACCTCCCCGGATCGGACGTCCAGCAGATCGCGAACGCCTTCCCGCAACACGAGACGATCCCGCTGTCGGCGCTGGAGGGCGACAACATGGACGAAGTGTACACGAAGATCGCGGAGTACTTCGGCTAATGCCGGGCCCAACCCCCAACGTCGACGGCGACGCCCCTTCCGACGACTCCGACGACGGGGTCCGGATCGACATGATAAGCGGGGCTCGGATGGACGGACTCACCGGGATGGAGAAGATCCGGCTCATCCTCGACGGGGTCCGCGACGGCAACATCGTCATCCTCGAGGAGGGGCTCTCTCCGGACGAGGAGTCGAAGCTCATCGAGGTGACGATGACCGAGATCAGCCCCGACGACTTCACCGGCATCGAAATCGAGACGTACCCGAAGGCGGAGACGGCCAATCAGAGCTTCCTCGACAAGCTGATGGGCCGCGAGTCGACCCAGAAGCTCACCGTCATCGGCCCGGCCAACCAGATCGAGACCCTGCACAAAGACGAGAACCTCATCAGCACGCTCGTCTCCCGCAAGTAAATGCCACACCAGTGTACCACCTGCGGCCGGACGTTCCCCGACGGCTCCAAGGAGATGCTTTCGGGCTGTCCGGACTGCGGCGGGAACAAGTTTCAGTTCAAGCCGGCCAGCGAGACGGCCGACGAGCAGCCGTCACCCGGCGGAGACAAACCGCCGGCTACCGACCGTCAATCGCCTTCCACTGATCGCCAGTCATCTCCTACTGATCGCCAGTCATCTCCCGCAGGGAGCCAACCTGCTGCCGACGACAACTCCACCGCTGACGCCGACGCTTCCGCCCCTGAATCGTCCCGGCCCGATTCCGGGACCCCGGACGGTCAGGCCGCGAACGCGAACGCCTCGGACTCGGAACACGTTCGCGAGCGAAGCCAAGAAGACGTTGCGCAGGCGAGCGCGCGTTCGGACGTCGTTTCGCCCGACGAACTCGACCGGGCGAGCCGGGACGTAGAGACCGGTTCGTCCTCCCCCGAACCCGGTTCTGACGCGCCGACCGATACGGAGGGTCCCCGTCCCGACATAAACGATCTCCGCGAGGAGCTCAACGAGCAGTTCGAGAGCATCCGGATCGTGAGCCCGGGGAAGTACGAGCTCAACCTGATGGAGCTGTACGACCGGCAGGAGTACATCATCTCGCTCCAAGAGGACGGTCGGTACGTCATCGAGATGCCCGACGCGTGGGGCATCGACGACGAGTAGCTCGCGCTTACCGACCCTCGCGTCCTCGTTAACGACCTCATACCTGCCGACGGTTCTAACGTCCCGACCGGATTCTCCACCGATTCAGCGATCGATTATCGCCAATGAGTGATCGGACGATCGATAACAACCGAGAACCGCCCCGATTCCCGATCGATTCGAATCGCTTGGCGACCCTTGTCGAAAAGACACAGTTTATGCGGCTTCCTCCGTTACGGAAGCCCATGTCTACCGATCACACTCTCAGTGCAGCGTCTCGTTCGCTCTCCCTTTCGAGTCGACCGGCCGATAGCGAGGTGGCCGTATGCGCGTAGTCGCCAAGTTCGGCGGCACGAGCCTCGGCAGCGGCGACCGGATCGAGCGCGCGGCGGATTCGGTCGCGAACGCGGTCGCGGCGGGCCACGAGATCGCGGTCGTCGCGAGCGCGATGGGGTCGACGACCGACGACCTCCTCGACGACATCACCTTCGAGACGGACGACGCCGACCGCGCCGAGATCGTCTCGATGGGCGAGCGCACCAGCGTCCGCATGCTGAAGGCCGCGCTGTCGGTCCGCGACGTCGACGCCGTCTTCCTCGAGCCCGGCCACCCGGACTGGCCCGTCATCACGAACGAGCTCGGCGAGGTCGACGTCGAGGAGACGAAGAAGCGCGCGCGCAAGATCGCCGCCGAGATGGACGGCGTCGTCCCCATCATCACCGGCTTCCTCGCGGAGGACCACGACGGGAACGTCACGACGCTGGGGCGCGGCGGGTCCGACACCACCGCCGTCATGCTCGGCAACTACATGGACGCCGACGAGGTCGTGATCGTCACCGACGTCGAGGGCGTGATGACCGGCGATCCGCGAGTGGTCGAGGGGGCGCGCAACGTCGGACGGATCACCGTCGACGAGCTGCGGAACCTCTCCTTCCGCGGCGCGGAGGTCGTCGCGCCGTCCGCGCTCTCGTACAAGGACGAGGACCTCGCCGTCAGGGTCGTCCACTACCAGCACGGCGACTTACTCAGGGGCGGTACTCGCATCGAGGGCGAGTTCGAGAGCCTGATCGACATGCGCGAGGAGCCGCTCGCGTGTCTCACCATCGCCGGCCGCGCAATCCGAAACCGGTCTGGAATCCTCTCGCAGCTCGCGAACGCGCTCCGCGAGGAGGAGATCAACATCGACGCGGTCGCGTCCGGGATGGACTCCGTCACCTTCTACGTCGACGTCGACCTCGCCGAGACGGCGGAGGCGCTGCTCCACGAAGCCGTCGTCGACGACGAGGCCCTCTCCTCGGTGACCGTCGCCGACCCGATCGCGGTGATCCGGGTGACCGGCGGCGAGCTCCCGAACCAGTCCGGCGTCATCCAGGAGATCATCGCGCCGCTCGCCGAGGACGGGATCAACATCATCGATCTGATCACCAGCGCGACCTCGGTCGCGGTGTTCGTCGACTGGGACGATCGAGAGGAGGCGCTCGAAATCGTTCAGGGTCGGTTCGACTGATCGTCAGAGCCGGTTTCGACTGACCGACCGAGCCGGTTTCGACTGATTTTCTACCCGTCTAACTCCTCGAACTCGATCCGGTATCGGGTCGTTCGTCGGCCCTCGAACCGCGGCCCCCTGCCCGCCGCCGCGAACCCCGACGCCTCGATGACCTCGCTCGTCTCCTCGTCGTTCGGGACGACGACCTCGACCCCCATTCTCTCCCGGCGCGCGAACCGACGGGGCTCCTCGAAGAGCCGTTCGATCGTCGAGCCGCTCCCGTCGAAGTCGGTCACGTGAACGGTCCCGTCGCGGACGTCGAACGCGACGAACCCGAGCACCTCCTCTCCGTCGTCGTCCACCGCGACCCGAACCGACCGATCGTGGATCGTGTTTCTCACGACCCCCGGCGGCCGATCGGTCGCCGCGGCCAGCGCCTCGGCGTCGGATTCGAGCGCGTCACGGATTCGCATACTACGCGTATCCGCCGTTCAGTGATAAAAGCGGTGTCGGTGCCGTGGTCCCTCCTGACTACCTCCGATCGCCGCTTCGCCGAAAAATATAGCTTTAAACGACGGGCGGACCCAGAAACTCCCATGAGCAAATCCACCCAGATCGTCGTCGGCACGATCGGCGTTTCGGCCGTCTTGTCGGTCCTCATCATTCTCTCGTACGTCTTCGCTTGATGTTCTCGACGCGTCCGCTCGACGACGACCTCGACGCGCTTCGCGAGGCCCACGCCCCGGGCTCGCCGGTGCTCGACGTCGACGCGGACTTCGAGACGCTCCCACCGGCCGCCGCGGAGGACCTCGGGCTGTTCGTCGACGGGCTCTCGCCCGCGTCGTTTCCGGTCGAGTGGCTCCCCGACGAGGCTCCCGACCTGCTCCGTAAGTACGCCGTCCCGACCTTCACGGTGGGGCTTCCGGGGGACGGTACCGTCGTCCGAACGACCCAGACCGATCCCCAGACGGTCCTCGTCAAACACCGGGCCGAGGGGACCCCAGACGACTTCCTCGCGTTCCTGATCGCGGACCGGCTGGTCCAGATCGGCGTCGAACCGGCGCCGGGATCCCTGCCGGAGGCGGTGACGAGCACCCGCCTCCCCGAGAGCTTCCTCCCGCTCTTCGGCGAGCGCTACCGCGACCTCGACGCCGCGATCCGGCGTCCCGACCCCGAGACGGGCGCGTCCACGACCGGACTGGGTCCCAGCGACGTCTTCCAGATCGCGGCCGCGCTGTTCGACGCGTGGGTCGGGCTGTACACCCGCGACGCCTTCGCGTCGTGGGAGGGGACCCACCCCCGGCTGTTCGAGGCGTGGGTCGACGCCGGCGACAGCCTCGAAGGGAGGCTCGGCGATCTCGCCGGTGAGGTCGCCCGCGGCGAGACCGACTTCGCGAGCGCGACGGAGTACGCCTGCTCGGCGGTCCGTCACGGCCTCGATCTGCCCGCGCCGTTCGCGGCGCTCGACACCGCGGCGTACCGCGACCGCGGCGCTCCCTACGCGGTGACGTGGGCGGAGAAGACGGTGGCGTCGATGGTCGAGGCGTCGGATTGACATCCTCCCACGGATTCAGCCGTGGAATTCCTCTGGTGGGATATTGGTTATGCCGTCTCCCCAGTGGCAATTTTCCCATCGCTAGTACTCCGGTTTGTGCGCTGTTCTTTGGGACTCGCCCTGACGGGAGAGTATGATGACTCCGACCACTCGTGGTCGTCCCACTCGAATCGCACGGGCCGTGCCATCGGCCTGGCTTCGTCTCCTATCTGCCGTTCGAGGAACGTTTCTGACGCCGTGAGGTCGGCGTGGCCTTCAAATCCACACGGACAGGTGAGCGTGTCTTGATGCCGCATCGTCCGATCTCGTGACCCGCACTGCGGGCACTCCTGGCTCGTCCACGCTTCCGATCGGACTTCCACCGAGATACCGTATTCCTCGGCGGTACAGGCCAACCGCTCGGAGAATTTCTTGAACGCCCAGAAGTTGTGAGTCTTGGCGTTGATCTGGACCGACCAGTGTGTCTCCAGCACGTCAGTCAATCCGCCGAGATACACGGTATCAACGCCCTCCTCGTAGAGTCGTTCGAGCAAGTCGCGGCATAACGCCTCTTGGGCGTGATCGCGGCGACGGGTTCGCTTGCGATACAGCCGTCGAATACGGGCGCTACTGTCTCTGCCCTCTTCGATTTTCGACTGCAACCGGGCGATCTCCTGTGTCGTCCCACGAAAGCGCCGAAAGAGTCCGCGGCCCGCGTATAAGTACTGCTCGCCCGTCGTGGTGGTACACGCGACGAGATTGTTTGCACCGATGTCCAGAGCGGCCTTCTCTGAGGCCAGTGGAGTGTCCCGTATATCGTCAGAAACAGTCACGGGTTGTGAAGCTCGGAAGGTGTCGGCAGTCTCGTCGTACCATAGGTCTAACCGGCCCTGTTTCTCGTACTCGGGCCAATTTGGGTTACCAGCGATCTCCAGTCGGAGACGCCCGGTGTGCTCGTATCGGTCTTTCAGTTCTTTCCCGACCAATATCTCTAACCGGGAACGAGTGCCCCACTCGATAGTGTACGACGTGTTGCGGATGACGGTCTTGAGCTGGCGCCCCTCACGTTCGTTGCCGCGGAACCCCGGGGGCTCAGGATGATCCGTAATCGACGTGTTCGACTCATCGTGGTACTGTTCTTTAACTCGGAAGAACCCGCGCCACGCTTCGCTATTCTTTCGGATCACTTGTTGAGCGGTAGATGCACCGAGAACCCCTTTGTACCGGCCTTCGAGACTGCCAGTGTCGGCGTCCCAGATGTCTCCCTCGAACCCATCTTCATCGTTGTACCGCATGAGGCGCTGGTAGTTGACCTCATTCCAGAGAGCGGCGGACGCGTCCAACAAGTCCCGTAGCAGTTGCGCTCCGGTGTCGGAGAGCGGTCGCACGACGAACGTGTTGGTACGCTTCACGACAACAGACGTATATACGTTTAGTCTTAAAGTCTTTTTGTCATGCGCCCGAACATCGACATTACACACACGCTCGGTGGCAGGATCAAGGACTACGCAGAAGCGAACGATCTGGATCTCTCGGAGGCCTATACAGAGGTACTGGAGGCAGGGTTAGACGTACTCACAGAGTGAATATCCGAGAGAATCTCGTGCGTGGTTGTCCTCCCAGTTGTCGGATTCACCCCACGGTTAAAGCCGTGGGCTCTCTCCTTAATTTCTGTAGGAGACGACGAATCGTCGAACGCGCCGCGCTATTTCACGTCGACGGTCACGCTCCCCTCGCCGTCGAGCTCGATCACGCCCTCGAACAGCTCTCGGAACCGGTCGAGGGTCGCGACCTCGTGGACCTCCTCGGAGAGGTGGAAGATGCCGACCGCGTCGTGCTCGTCGAGGAGGTCGAGGATGTCCGAAGCGGCCTCGTACACGGCGTCGTCGTCGGCGTAGTACGCCATCTCCGTGAGCGAGTCCACGGAGACGCGTCGCTTCCCCTCGTGCTCGGTGAGGAACCGCTCCACTCGGTCGACGACTCCGTCGAGGTCGTCCGGCGCGGAGACGTAGTACACGTCGTCGGAGGTGCGTCGGGAGTACCCCCGCTCGACGGAGAGCGTGTCGAGGATGGTCGCCTTCGTCTCGTCGACGTCGTAGTACTCCAGCTTCTGCTCGACCTCGCGCGCGGTGGTTCGCGTGGAGACGACGAGGAAGGCGTCGGTGTCGGTCTTCAGGAAGTCCGTGTCGATCCGGTCGGTCTCGCCGATGCTCGGGTGAACGAGGAGGAGCCCGGTGCCGCCCGGGATCGTTTCCGGCCCGTTCTCGATGGCGAGCGAATAGTCCATGGGATCGGAAACCCGCCCGACCGACTTAACGATGCGGGCCACGGCGATCGGGCGACGAGACCGGAGCGGTGGCGGACGACGGACCCCGCTCCCGGCCGGTTTTTTCACCGTCGGCTCCGTCGACACGGTCGATGCCCGGCCACGACACCGCCCGCGACGTCTACCGGCAGGCGCTCCCGGTGATCCTCGTCAGCCTCGTCGCGGGGCTGTTCTCCGGGACGATCCTCGGCTCGGAGACGATGCGGGCCGGGATCTCGGAGGTGCCGGGACTCCTCCTGCTGCTCCCGGCGTTCCTCGCCACCCGCGGGGGCGTCTACGGCTCGCTCGGCGCGCGGCTCTCGACCGGCCTGCATCAGGGGCTCATCGAGCCGCGCTTCCGGTTGGACCGTCGCCTCACGAACGCGATCGTCGCCTCCTTTATCAACGGGATGACCGTCTCCGTGTTCATCGCGGTGATCACGTTCCTCTGGCTGCGGCTGTTCGGAAACGAGGGGAACCTCCTCGAACTGGTCGGGATCATGGTCGTCGCCGGCTTCCTCTCGGCGGTGCTCATGATCTCGGTGCTGATCGCGGTCATCTTCGTCGGCTACCGGCGCGGGCTCGACCCCGACAACGTGATCGGACCCGTCGTGACGACCCTCGGCGACGTGTTCGGGATCCTCTTCCTGCTCGTCGGGATCTACGTCGTGGGGGCGGTACTGTGAGTTCGCCTGACTCCGGTTCGGACGCCGGCCGCGAGTACGTCGACGAGTGGTCGATCCGCCGCATCGTCCGGACGATGATCCCGCTTCTGGCCGCGCTGTCGGTGCTCCAACTCGTCTCCGGGACCGTCCTCGAAACGTACGAGGAGACGCTCGTCGAAAACCCCGCGCTCCTCGTGTTGGTGCCGGTCCAGATCGGGACGGCGGGGAACCTCGCGTCGATCACCTGCTCGCGGCTCACCACGCAGCTCTACCTCGGGACCTACGAGCTGGACCCGTCGAATCCCGACCTCCGCGCTAACGTCGGCGCCGTGTTCGCGCTCGCGGGGACCGTCTTCGGCGCGGTCGGCGTCGCCGCGTGGGGGATCGGCGTCGCGCTCGGCGGGACCCTCGGGTTCGGGCGCGTGCTTCTCGTCTCGCTCGTCTCCGGGATGCTGCTCGCCGTCCTCGTCGTCGTCGCCAGCGTCGCCGCGGTCGAGGCCTCGTACCGCGTCGGGCTCAACCCCGACGACACGACCATCCCCGTCGTCACCAACCTCTGTGACGTCGCCGGCGTGCTCATCCTCTTCGCGGTCGTTTCGGTGGTCGTGTGAGGTCGTTTCGGTGGTCGTGTGAGGTCGTTTCGGTGGTCGGGTGAGATCAGAACACGCTGTCGGCGGTCGCGGCGCCGACCACGCTGAACACCGCCCCCACGGAGATCGCCTTGAACGTCGTCCCCCACAGCTCGGCGCCCGCGACGCCCGCCTCGACGAGGAAGGTCCCGGGAGCGTCGAAGAGCAGCGCGAGGACGGTCACGGACCCGAACGCGACGATCATCAGCGAGACGAACCGAACGGGGATGCCACCGACATCTCGCTCGTCGTCCGGATCGCGATCGGTGTCGGCCCGGTAGAGCGCCGCGTAGCCGATCAGCCCGACGACGCAGGCGGTCAGGACCGCCTGCAGCCAGTTCATGCTGGCCGCCAGCACCCACACCTCCTCGGTGACGACGAACGGGCCCGCGAGGAGGAACCCCCCGACCGCCTGCTGTGCGGAGTCCGCGATACGGAACTTCGGTCGTCGGAGGCTCCGTGGCCGTTTCATACTCTCGGGAGGGCCGCCGACCGATAAAACGCCGACGCTTTCTCGTCGCCCCCCTCGTCCCCTGTGCGTCGCCGCGCGCGGCGAGTCGGCGGTCCCCTCCGAACCGGTTTTCACCCGCCCGCTCGTTCGCCCGCGTATGAGCGTTCGCGAGGAGTTCGACGAGTGGGCGGCGGCGGGCAAGGACCGCGGCATGGAGGACCGACACTGGCACACCGCCAAGCACGTCCTCGCGCGGATGCCGGTCGAGGAGGGCGACGCCGTCCTCGATCTGGGCACCGGCTCCGGCTACGCCCTCCGCGCGCTCCGCGAACGGGGGATCGGCCGGGGGTACGGCCTCGACGGCGCGCCCGAGATGGCGCGCAACGCCCGGAGCTACACCGACGACGACGCGGTCGGGTTCCTCGTCGGCGACTTCGACGCGCTCCCCTTCGCCGACGACTCGCTCGACCACGTCTTCTCGATGGAGGCGTTTTACTACGCGGCCGACCCGCACCACACCCTCGAAGAGATCCGGCGAGTGCTGCGGCCCGGCGGAACCTTCTACTGCGCGGTCAACTACTTCGCGGAGAGCGAGGGGACCCACGCCTGGCAGGACAACATCTCGGTCGACATGACGCTGTGGAGCCGCGACGAGTACCGCGAGGCGTTCCGGGAGGCCGGCCTGCACGTCGCCGAGCAGGACGCGATCCCCGACCGAGAGATCGAGATTCCGGACGCCTCGGCGTTCCCGACCGACGACTGGGACTCCCGCGAGGCGATGGTCGACCGGTACCGGACGTGGGGGACGCTGCTGACGGTCGGCGTCTCGCCCTGAATCGTCCGTTTCTGTATCAGTAGTCATTGTCGTCGGTGGTGACAGTTCTAACGCTCTAATCGCTCAGTGAATCCTGATCGGTGGCTCCGCGGCGAACACCTCCAAAGCCCCAGCCGGTGAGGCGGGCGCACGCTCGCTGCGCTCCTCACTCCGTCGCTAGCGCTCCCTCGTTGCGGTGCTTACATCGCCTGCGCCCGCCTCACCGGCTGCCCCTTTGAGTCCCACCCCGACCGCACCGCAACCGCACCTCATGCCTCCCCAGCCTCGCGGTTCGCGCTCTCCGAGCGCTCACCGCGTCCCTCGCACCGTCGGCTCGCGGCCCGCGGGGCCGCTCGCCGGGGCGCGCCGGCCGCACGGTCGCTTATAAAGCCCCTGCTCACGTCCGGCGATCCCTTTTAAGTGTGCGAACCGTTGGCACAGGTGATCACGATGGAACTCCGCTGCGAGGGCTGCGCCGGCTGCTGCGTCGACTGGCGGCCGCTCGCGCCCGACGCGGCCGGCTCCGACCGCACCGGTCGCCGCCCCCCGCTCGACGACGCCTACGACCTCGTGCCGCTCACGCGCGACGAGATCGCCGGGTTCCTCGACGACGGCCTCGGCGACGTGTTAGTCCCCCGGCTGTTCGAGCCCGCCGCGGGCGACGGCTCGGTCCGGATCGGCGGCGTCGCGGTCGCAGCCGCCGGCGACCGCCCCGTCTTCGCGGTCGGCCTGCGAAAGCCCCCCAAGCCGGTCGCGCCGATCGGTACCGACGAACACCGCTGGCTCGACGCCTGCGCCTTCCTCGACCCGACCACGCTCCAGTGCCGGATCCACGGCGGCGATCGCTACCCCCGGGCCTGCTCGACGTACCCCGCTCACAGCCTCGAACTGGACGCCGAGACCGAGTGCGAGCGCGTCGAGGCCGCCGGCGGCGGCGACCGCCTCCTCGACGACGCGGTCCCGGACGACACCCCGCCGCTCCCGTTCGGCCCGTACGCCGCCGGTTCGACCGTCTTCGCGTACCCCGACCCCGACGACCTCGACGGCGTGATCGACCGACTCCGGGCGGAGCGGCTCACTCCCGACGACCGCGCCCGGTTCGTCGGCGCCGCGGTCGGCTCCAGCCCCGGCTCGCTCTCCGTCGATCGCGACCGGATGGCCGAGGCCCGGACCCGCGCCCGCGACGCCGACTCCTGGGCCGGCCGAGCGATCCGGGCGTGGAGCGAGCGGGCCGCGGGCGACGGCGACCGGGTCGCGCTCGCCCCGGACGACCGCGAGCGGCTGGTCCGAGAACTGGAGGACGACGCGGGCGCGCCCGGAACGCCGGGGTGGGAGTGACGGCGGGACGGAACCGACGGCAGGAGGGGACTCACACCGAATCCGGTCGCCAGACCCCCTGTTTCCGGTCGAGCCACGCGGTGACGACGACGTGCGGGAGCGTCAGCGCCGCGATACCGACGAGCGACGCCGCGAGCAGGTCGCCGGGCGCGGCGATCCCCGCGGGGGCCGCGAGCCCGACTCCAACGAGCGCGAGGAACCCTCCGAGCGTGAGCGGAGCCGCGTCGCGGGCGAACCGCGCGAGCGCCCGCCGAACGTCGCCTTCCCCGAGCGCGACCGCCGCGCCCGAATCGACGAGGATCAGCCGTCCCACGTGCCGGAGCGCGTGCCAGAGCGCGAAGTACACCCCGATCGCGAAGACGGGCGCCGCGAGCAGGAACCACGCCCACAGCACCGCGACCTCTCCCGCGTCGCGGAGCCACCCGCGCCGCGAGGCGCCGCGGCGGACCCGCGCGTACCCCACCCCGAGCGACGAGAGCGTCGCCGCGATCACGACCCCGCTGACCGCCAGCTGCGTATCGGGGGCGAACAGGGGCTCGACCGCGGCCGTCGCCGCGCCCGGCTCGACGAGGAACAGTCCCACGACCCACTCCGCGACCAGCCGGTACTCCTCCGGGTGCGCGAGAAGGGGGACGCCCATCGGGAGCCCGCCGCGGACGACGAGACTCAGCCAGCGCTCCGCCGAGGTGGGGAGGTGCTCGACGCCCGCGATCGCGAGCGCGGCGACGTCGCCCTGTCCCCAGTGAAGCCACGTGAGCCCGACGAATCCGGCGAACGCGGCGACCGGCGCGGCGAAGAACGCGGCGACGACCGTCCCGCCGAGGACCGCGTAGACGACGGAGACGACCGCTATCGACCGCCGGAGTGACACCCTCGGCGCCGCCCGCAGCGGGACGAGGTGGTCGACCGCGCCGTGGGCCATCCCGACCGCGAGCGTCCCGAGCGTGAACGCCGCGACGCCGAGTTCGACCGGAAACAAAGGGGTCGCAGCGCCGACCGGCAGCAGCGCGGCGAGCGCCAGCGCCGGGTACAACGCGAAGAGCCGGTCCGCGCGCGACGCCGCCTCAGTCATCGCCCGGTCCGGGAACGGTCTCGTCGACCGCCTCCGCGGACGCGTTGGCCGCCCTCCGGCGGTCGTTCCAGTCGAGTACCCACTCGAACAGCACGAGCCCGTTGACCGTCATTACGCCGGCCGAGACGAAGAAGAGCATCTCCTCTATCGGGAGCCCGAGGACCGCGACTCCGGTGGTGTACTCCGCCGAGATGACCCACGTTCCCATCTCGATCGCGATCCGATCCGCGACCCAGAAGTACGCCGCCGGCAGGAGGGTCGCGGCGAGCCACGTCCGCGGCGTGCGGACGAGATACCCGCCGCCGACCGCCCACTGGAGCGCGAGCACGGGACCGACCCACGCGATCAGCCCGCCCAGGTAGAGGTACGACGGGTCGAGCGTCACCAGCCAGAGGCCGACGACGACCATCGCGATCCCGACCGCGACGCCCGCGATCCGGGGCGCTCGGTCGAAGTCGCCGTCGCGGAACGCCGGGTCGAACCCGATCAGGTGGAGCGCGAACGCGGTGACGACGGTCTGGACGGTGAAAAAGAGGTACTCGCCGAGCGGGATCGACAGCGCGCGGACCAGCACCGCGCCGTCGGCGTACGACCACGCCCCCTGCCGGATCATGTGGCTGATCCAGGGCGTCGTGTACAGGTACGCGATGGCGACGAGGATCGCTATCCCGGCCGTCGCGCGTCGCTGACGAACGTCGTCGTACCGCGGCGCGAGGTGCCACAGGCCGGCGAGTACGGGGAGGCTGAAGACGAGATGAAACTGCAGATACGTCAGCGTCGGCAGCATCCGATCACCCCGACGACCCCGGTCATGTCTCCCCCTTCTCTCCGCCGCTTATTAAGAACCCGTCCGAACAGTGTGTCCGTGTCCACCGGTCGACGGGACCACATTCGTCGCCTCCGCCGGCAGTCATCGTCTCCGCCGGCAGTCATCGCCTCCGCCGGCAGTCATCGCCTCCGCTGGCAGTCATCGTCTCCGCCGGCAGTCATCGTCTCCGCCGGCAGTCGCCGCCTACTCTGCGGGGAGCACGTCGTATCCCTCCAGCACCTTCCCGAGGCGGAACATCGAGGCGACGACGGCGTCGCACACCGGTCGGACCGCGTCCTTGGGAACGAAGCCGATCGCGATCCCCGCGACCTCCAGCATCGGGAGGTCGTTCGCGCCGTCGCCGACCGCGACCGTGGAGGCCATCGGAATCCCGAGATCGTCGGCGAGCTCGGCCAGCGCGTCGTCCTTCGTCCCCTCGATGAGGGGACCCTCGGCCTCGCCGGTGAGAGCCCCGCCGTCCATCGGGAGGCGGTTGGCGACGATCGTGTCGGCCTCGACGCCCTGCTTCGCGAGCGCGCGCTCGACCCCGCGCTCGAACCCGCCCGTGAGCACGGCGACGTGGTGCCCCTCGGCCTGCAGGCGCTCGATTAACTCTCCGGCGCCCGGCCGGAGCGCCACCTCGTCGAACGCGGCGTCGACCTCGTCCTCGTCGAGCCCACCGAGCAGCTCCGCGCGCTGGTAGAGGCTCTCGGCGTAGCTGAGTTCGTCGTTCATCGCCCGCTCCGTAATCCGTGCCACCTCGTCGGCGACGCCCGCGCGCCGCGCGAGCAGGACCGTCATCTCGGAGTCGGAGAGCGTGCCGTCGAAGTCGAACGCGATGAGGCTCATAGGGTCCGTTCGGCGCGGCGGGGTTTTGAAGCACCTGATCGCGCAACTCGAGACGGACTATCGGGACTGGACCCCGGTGGTCTTTTTGCCCGTCGCGGTCGTCGCTCACCGTATGGACCGAACCGACACGGCCCGCGCCGACGTCGACGCCGACGACCTCCTGAAGGTGGTCCTCGTCCTCGCTATCGTGTGGCTTCTCTTGGAGATCGTCGACACGGTGATCGGCCTGACGTTCGCGCTCTTGAACGCCGTTCCGACGCTCCTCGCGATCGTGATCGTCGTCCTGATCGTCTTATGGCTCACCGACCGGATCTGAGGCGTGTTCAGCCTGAACGTCCCGCTCGCGCCCGCGGTCGAGGAGCTCGCGGCGGATCTCCAGTCGAAATGCCCGGGGTTCGATCGGGTGCGCGATCGACACACGCTCGTCTGTAAGCGGTTCGGCGTCGCGGACGTGCCGGACCGCGTCGCGAGCGAGGAGGGCGGCGCGGCCGGCGGGGGCGGCGCAGGCGGCGCGACCGCGCCCCCCGGCGGCTCCGCCGGCGGACCCACACCGCCCAAGCCCGAGGCGCTCGACGCCCTGCGCGAGGACCTCCGCCCGCTGCTCGCGGGGACCGACCCCTTCCCGGTCGCCGTGACCGGGATCGACGTCTTCGACGCGCCCGCCTCGGGGTCGGGACCGGTGCTCTATCTGGTCGTCGAGAGCGACGCGCTCGTCCGGATCCACCGCCGGCTCTGCGGTGCTTACGGCGCGATCGAGGGGATCGAGGGGGACGAGTACGTGCCGCACGTTACCGTGGCTCGCGGCGGGAATCCCGAGCCGGGCGTCGTCGCGGGGCTGGTCGGCGCCGAGTTCGAGCCGATCCGGTGGCGGGTCCACGCGCTCGACCTGTACGACCCCGAATACCGTGAAGTCGCCGCGTCGATCGAGTTGTGAATCGGTCGCTCTCGTTGCGATCTGTAGAGTGTGACGGGTATCGCGTACCGGATATCGGGGACCCGTTCCTACGTCGATCCCCCGTTCGAAGCGGTTATTCGCTGGAGTCCGACGTAGAACACGGGAGCTAACACACCAGTCAGGACGACGCCGCCGACTAGGGGGAGGAGACCTGTCGGGTTCGGAGCGAGCACGACGGAAACGGCGAATCCGAGGAAGAAGGCCCCGAGGATGGAGAGTGGCAGTATCACGCGAGACTTCATATCTCAAACACACTGGCCGAATTTAATAAGCGTATGTCTCTCGCTTCGCGCTAAACGCGAGTTGTCGACGGATCGGCAGCGACCTCTCCAAAGCTCCCAGTCGCTCGGACATAAAATGTCGATGACGGATCGACGAACACCTTCCAAGCCCCAACCGCTCGTTTATAAGTGATTGCTCACACCGGATCGACGGTGAACGCCTCCAAAGCCCCAGTCGCGAGGACGCCGCACGCTCGCTGCGCTCCTCAGTCGCTCGCTTCACTCGCTCCTCAGTCGCTCGCTTCACTCGCTCCTCAGTCGCTCGCTTCACTCGCTCCTTCCGGTGCTTACGTCGCCTGCGGCGTCCTCGCGACTGCCCCTTTGAGTCCCACCCCGCACAGCACCGCCCCGCACCTCACGCCTCCCCAGCCTCGTCGGTCGCCCTCCGCTTCGCTCCGGCCGCCCGACTCCCTCGCGCGGCGCCGCTCGCGGGCCGGAGGCCCGCTCACAGGCGCGCGCCACCGCAGTTCGGTTATAAACCACTACGCTGACGGCTACTCCGATCGAGGTCATCGTCGCCTCTCTCGTCGTCGCCTCTCTCGTCGTCGCCTCTCTCGCCGTCGCCTCTCTCGCCGTCGCTCCCGTCCGGCTCACCGACCGCGTGATGCGGCCCGACCGGCCCGTGCGTCAGACAGACGCCGGCGATCGGGGTCGCGTTGAGACAGCAGGCGCGCTGCTGGCTCGCGATGGCGCCCCGAGAGAGGGGCTCCCCGCAGAGGCGGCAGTACGACTCCTCGTCGCCCGCCATCGCTCAGCGCTCCCGGATGCGCATCGGCACCGGATGGTCCGGGTGCATCGTCAGCGAGCCCCGCAGCGAGAGGTCGGGACCCTCGTACTCCAGGTCGTACTGCGAGCAGACCGTCGCGAGGATCAGCTTGGCCTCCAGCAGCGAGAACGCCTTGCCGATACAGTGGCGCGGGCCGCCGCCGAACGGGAAGAAGGCGAACCGAGGACGTTGACTCCGGCGTTTCGGCTCCCAGCGACTCGGATCGAAGGCGTCGGGGTCGCCGTACCACCGCGGCGAACGGTGAACCACCCACTGCGGGCACATCAGCGCGGCGCCCTCGGGGATCCGGTAGCCCCCCAGTTTCACGTCGAGTTTCGGCTCGCGAAAGAGGGTGTAGACGGGCGGGTACAGCCGCATCGACTCGTCGAGCACGCGCTCGGTGTACCGCATCTCGCGGGCGTCAGTGGCAGTCGGCGGGCCGTCGGAAGTCGCCACTGTCGACTCCCGTGCGACGCGCTCTCGGGCCTCGGGGTGGTTCGAGAGCAGGTAGAAGGTGTACGTTAACGCGATCGCGGTGGTGTCGTGGCCGGCTAACAGCATCGTCACCATCTCGTCGCGGAGGTTCTCGTCGGTCTGCTCGCCGCGGTCGCGGGCGCGAAGCAGGACGGAGAGCAGGTCTATGGGGAGGTCGCCGCCGCCGTCTCCGGCGGGACCGTCCCCCGCGGGACCGCGCACCGCGACGCCCTTCGGGCCGGCCGGGTCGACGGCGGGGTCGCGCTCGGTCCCGCGGCGCCGGTCGACGATCCCGTCGATGACGGACTCGAGGGTGCCGATGGCGGCGTCGAACTCGCGGTTCTCGCGGGTCGGCATCCAGTTCGGGATCAGGAAGCGACGGGGGTCGGGCTCGAAGCGAGCGCCGAGCGGCTCCAGCTTCGCTTGCACCGTCTTCACCTCTTCGTCGGTGATATCGGCGCCGAACATCGCCGAGACGATGATCTTGACGGTGAGCCGGGCGACCTCGAGGTGCACGTCGACGACGTCGCCGTCGTTCCAGTCCGCGAGCTGCGACTCGGTGTGGTCGACCATCGTCCCCGCGAGCGCCCCGATCCGCTGGTTGTGGAACGAGGGGTTCGCGAGCTCGCGCTGGCGCTGCCACGTCTCCCCCTCGCTCATCAGGAGTCCGTTCCCGAGCAGGGTGTCGATGGCGTCGTCGCCGAAGTCCGGTTTGCGATACCGCTCGGCGTCGGCGACGAGCACGCGCTCGACGTCGGCCGGGTTCGTGAGCATGTACGTCTCGCGCGGGCCGAGGTCGAAGCGGACCACGTCGCCGTAGCTGTCGGCGCAGGCGCGCATGAACGAGAACGGGTCGGCGGCGTACTGACGACCGTTCCCGAAGAGGGGATCCCCGATGGGTCCGGGCGGCGTGGCGGACATGGAGGGATCGGAGGGCTCGGCGCGGTTAAACGTTCGGCGGCGGAGAGAACGGTGGCTGCGGAGGGGTGGGAACGCTACTGCCCCCGGTCCCGCTTCGCGTCCAGCCGCTCGACGCGGGTGATCAGCTCGTCGACGGCGACCTCCTGGTCGTCGGTGGCGTCGACGATGCGGTCGGTCGCCTCCTCGGTGCGGTCGGAGCGCTCTCGGACCGCCTCCAGCGACGAGGTGAGCTCCTCGACGGTGGCGGCCTGGTCGTCCGTGGTCCGGGCGACCTCGGCGACGCCGGCCGCGGCCTCGTCGACCGCGTCCGCGATGTCCTCGAGGGAGTCGAGAACCGTCTCGATCTCGGTGCCCGCGTCCTCGATGCGGTCGTGCGAGCGCTCGACGGCGGTGCTCGTCTCGTCGGACTGCGCCTGCAGCTCCGCGAGGCTCTCCGTGATCTCCTCGGTGTAGCCGCGGGTCTCGTCGGCGAGCTTCTTGACCTCCTCGGCGACGACCGCGAAGCCGTCCCCGCCCTCGCCGGCGCGGGCGGCCTCGATGTTGGCGTTGAGCGCGAGCAGGTTCGTCTGCTCGGCCACGTCGGAGATGACCTCGATGACCTCCTCGATGTCGTCCATGCGCTCGGAGAGCGCGCCGACGCTCTCGACGAGCTCGTCGCCGATCTCGACCACGTCCTCGGTCGCTCGTCGGGCGTCCTCGCTGGCGTCGAGCCCCTGGTCGGCGGCCTCGCTGGCGGCGACCGCGGCGGAGTCGACCTGGTCGGCCGTCGCGGCGACCTCCTCCATGCCGGCCGAGAAGGACTGCATCTCCGAGACGCTCTCCTCTAACAGCTCGTTCTGCTCGTCGACGTTCTCGGCGATGTCCGCGGCCGCGGTGCTGGCCTTCTGGACCGTCTGGTCGATCTGGCGAGCCTGCTCGTGGACGCTCTCGGAGAGGTCCTGGAGGTTCTCCGCCATCCGGTTGACGACGTCGACGACGCTCAACAGCTCCTCGTCGAGGATCTCGCACTCCTCGTGACGGACGGCCCGGGCCTCGAGGTTCCCCTCGCCGATCGCCTCGGCCGTCTCGCGGACCTCCGTGACCAGCGTCTCGGTCGCGGTCCGCTGGTTGATGTTCTGCGTCCGGTCGATGACGACCTCGGTGACGCCGACGAGCTCGTCGCCGTCGTAGAGGGGCGACGCCGTGAACTCGATGTGTTTCTCGTCGCCGTGGCGGTCGACCATCGTGCTGGTGTCGCGGTAGCGGGTCTGCGCCGAGTCGCAGCGCTCGACGCCGTACGCCTCGTCGGCGTTCTCCGGCGCGTCGAGCACCTTGTCGGCCAGGGTGTCGGCCCGCCGCCCGTCGGGGTAGAACAGCTCCGAGACGTGCGCGTGGCCGATCGCCTCCGCGCGCTCGCTCCCGGTGAGCGACGCGATGGACTCGTTCCACTCGACGACGCTCCCCTCGTCGTCGAGGATGAACGTCGGGACGCCGGTCGAGTTGAACACCTGATCGAGACCGGCGGCGGCGATCGTCTCGGCGCGGCCGCTCCCGTTCTCTCCCGCGATATCGTACCCGTCCCCCTCGCGCGCGTCCGTTCCGGTCGCGTCGGCGGCGGTATCGTCCACGACGACCCCGCCGTCCGGGACTGACCGCGAGTCGCGGTCCCGACCGAACGCGCGTCGGAGTAGCCCTCGAATACCCGTCATTTCTACGCGGGACTCTCCCAAGCACTCAGATAAACCGTTCCCCCCGTTATTCACGACTGATAATCGGCCGACTTGTCAGGCGACGTGACGGTCTCGAAATCCGCCCGTAGCGTTCAAACGCGTTCGGCGGCTACGACTATTCGATGGACGCCGACGCCGTGCGCGAGCGGGCCGCGGACCTCCCGACCGAGCCCGGCGTCTACCAGTTCCGGGTCGGGGAGACGACGCTGTACGTCGGCAAGGCGGTCGACCTCCGCGACCGCGTCAGGTCGTACGCCGACCCGCGCTCGGGGCGCATTCGGGGGATGGTCGGGCGCGCCGACCGGATCGAGTTCGCGGTCACCGACACGGAGACGCAGGCGCTCTTACTGGAGGCGAACCTGATAAAGCGGCTCCGCCCCCGATACAACGTCCGGCTGAAAGACGACAAGTCGTATCCGCTGGTCGCCTTCTCCGACCACGAGGTCCCGCGGATCGAGGTGACGCGGGACCCCGAGGCTGGCGCGGTCGCGTACGGCCCGTTCACGAACAAGGGCCGCGTGGACGCCGTCGTGAAGGCGATCCGCGACGAGTACCTCCTCCGGGGGTGTTCCGACCACAAGTACGCGAACCGCGACCGCCCCTGTCTCGACTACGAGATGGGGATCTGTTCGGCCCCCTGCACCGGCGAGATCGACCCCGAGAGCTACGCCGAGGACGTGGCGGCCGCCCGCCGGTTCTTCGAGGGCGAGACGGGCGTCCTCGCCGACCCCCTGCGCCGGCGGATGGAGGCCGCCGCCGAGGCGAACGAGTTCGAGCGCGCCGCGAACCTCCGGGACCGGCTCGAGGCGGTCGAGGCGTTCCACGGCGAGGGCGGCGAGGCCGTCAGCGACCGCACCGACGACCGCACCGTCGACGTGCTCGCGGCCGCGGTCGAGGGCGACACTGCCCGCGTCGCGCGGCTCCACAGCGAGCGCGGCCAGCTGGTCGACCGCAGCCGACACCAGTTGGACGCGGCGGCCGGGGACGAAGACGAGGGAGACCACGCCGGAGAGGACGCCAACACCCCCGCCGCGGTGCTGTCCGCGTTCCTCGCGCAGTACTACGCCGAGCGGGAGTTCCCGGACGCGGTCCTCCTCGCCGAGCACCCCTCCGACCCGGACGTGGTCGACTGGCTGGAGGCCGAAGGGGTCTCGGTCCACGTCCCCGGCGCGGGGCGGGAGGCGAAGCTCGTCGAGCTCGCGCTGAAGAACGCTCGGAAGCGCGGCGGCCGCGAGGACCCGGTCGGCGCGCTCGGCGAGCGGCTCGGCGTCTCCCGCCCCGCCCGGATCGAGGGGTTCGACGTGAGCCACGCGCAGGGGACGGCCGTGGTCGGCTCCGACGTGTGCTTCGCCGACGGGAGCGCGGAGACGAGCGGCTACCGCCGGAAGAAGCTCACCGACCGCAACGACGACTACGCGAACATGCGCGAGCTGGTCCGGTGGCGCGCCGAGCGCGCGCTCGCCGGCGAGGACGATCGCCCCGACCCCGACCTCCTCCTGATCGACGGTGGCGAGGGCCAGCTCGGGGCCGCCCGCGACGCCCTGGCGGAGACGGGCTGGGACGTGCCGGTCGTCGCCTTGGCGAAGGCCGAGGAGCTGGTGGTGACCCCGACCGGCACGCAAAAATGGCCCGACGACGCCCCGGAGCTTCACCTGCTCCAGCGCGTCCGCGACGAGGCGCACCGCTTCGCCGTCTCCTACCACCAGACCGTCCGCGACGAGGTCAAGACGGTCCTCGACGACGTGCCCGGCGTCGGCCCCCAGACCCGCCGCCGGCTCCTCCGCCGGTTCGGATCGGTCGAGAGCGTGCGCGACGCCTCCGCGGACGATCTCACCGACGTCGACGGCATCGGCGACGCGACCGCCCAGACGCTGCGAGAGCGTTTATAAGTGAGCGATGCGGTCGGCGCGTGCCGCCGAGCGCCCGCAGGGCGCGAGGTGCACGCGCGAGGGACGCCGTGAGCGACGGGCGACCGGAGGGAGCCCCGAGCGAGCGGCGAGGCTGGGGAGGCGTGGGGCGCGGTTGCGATGCGGTTGGGTGGGACTCAAAGGGGCAGCCGCGAGGGCGGCGCAGACGACCCAAGCACCGCAACGAGGGAGCGAACACCGTGAGCGACCGAGTGAGGAGCGCAGCGAGTGTGCGGCGCCCTCGCGGCTGGGGCTTTGGGGGCGTTCACCGCCGATCTGCTGTTCGCTATTTATAAGCGAACGGCCACCCTTTCGAACTCGTTCCCCACGTCATCAACGACTTATAAGCGGTCTCGCCCAACGTCCCACTCGTCATGCGCGCGTTCTTCGCCGTCGACCTCCCGGACGAGCTCGCGCCCGCCGTCGCGGAGGCACAGTCCGCCTTCGAGGACGCCGACGGCCTGCGGTTCGTCGATCCCGAACGGACGCACGTGACGCTGAAGTTCCTCGGTGACATCGCCGAAGACGGCGCGGGAAGCGACCCGAACGTCCCCGCCGTCGACGACGTGATCGCGGCCGGCGAACAGGCGGTCGCGAACACCGATATCGACCCCTTCGAGTGCGCCGTCGAGGGGTTCGGCGTCTTCCCGAGCCTCGACTACGTCTCGGTCGTCTGGGCGGGGGTCGATCGGGGAACTCCCGAACTGACCGCGCTCCACGAGGCCCTCGAAGCGGAGACGACCGCGCTCGGCGTCGACCCCGAGGACCACGAGTTCACGCCGCACGTCACGCTCGCGCGGATGAACGACGCTCGCGGGAAGGAGCTGGTGCAGGAGGTCGTCCGCGAGCGCGACCCCGAGATCGGTCGGTTCGAGGTCGACGCGGTCCGGCTCGTGAAGTCGACGCTGACGAGCGACGGGCCGGAGTACGAGACGGTCGCGTCGTTCGGGCTCTAGCGGGCACCGCGGTCACTCGGCCTCGTCGGTATCGCCCTCAGCGTCGCCCTCGCCTCCGGGTCCCTCGTCGCTCCCGACGCTATCGCCGCCTCCCTCTCTTCTCGCCTCTCCCGGATGCTCCACCCGCACGCGGGTCACCCTCGTCGGGGTCGCGCCCGTGACCGCGAGCGTCACGTCGCCGATCTCGACGCGGTCGCCCTCGGCGGGAATCCGCCCGAGCCGCTGGGTGATCAGCCCCGCGACGGTCTCGGCGCCCCCGTCGACCGGGAGGGCCAGCCCGAGCGTCTCGTTGAGGTGCGCGACGGTGGTCCACCCCCGCGCGACCGCGGCGTCGGGCGCGACCACGTCGACGTGGTCGGTCTCCCACCGCCCGACCAGCTCGCCGACGACCTCCTCGACCACGTCCTCTAAGGTCACGATCCCGACCACCGCGCCGAACTCGTCGACGACGACCGCCATCCGGAGGTCGCTCGACCGCATCGTCGCGAACAGCTCGTCGACCGCCTGCGTCTCCGGGACGAAGGTCGGCTCGCGGAGCGCGCTCGCGAGGGGCTCGCCGCGCTCGTTGGCGGCGACCGCGTCGCGCATGTCGAGGATCCCGACCACGTCGTCGCGGTTCTCGCCGTACACCGGCATCCGCGTCACCCCCTCCGCGGCGGCGGTCGAGACCGCCTCCGCGGGCGTGACGGTGTCGGGCAGCGCGACCATGTCGGTCCGGGGGACCATCACCGCCGACACGCGGGTCGCCTCCAGATCGAGGACGCCGCGGATCATCGCCCCTTCCTCGGGATCGAGCGCGCCGCCGGCCTCCCCCGAGAGCACCAGCGTCTCGATCTCCTCGCGCGTGAGGTACGACTCGATGGCGGACTCGCCGCCCGTGAACCGGTTGACGATCCCGGAAAGGGCCTCGAAGACGTACAGCACCGGACGGATGACGCGCTGGATCGCGACCACCGGCCGCGAGACGCGGAGCGCGTGCCTCTCGGCGTTCGCGACCGCGTAGGACTTCGGCGCGATCTCGCCGAAGACGATGACGAACACCGAGGTGACGAGCGTCGAGCCCGTGGCCGCCTCGCCGCCGGAGAAGCCGAACCGGACGAACACCGCGGTCGCGACCGACGCGGCCGCGATGTTGGCGACGTTGTTGCTTACGAGGGCGGTGACGAGGAAGCGGTGCGAGTCCCCTCGTAGCGCCGAGAGCGCCCGCGCGCCGGGCACGTCGGCGGCGAGCAGCGAGTCGACGCGGTGGGTCGGAACCGAGAAGACGGCCAGCTCGGAGCTGGAGAAGAAGGCGCTGATCCCCGTCAACACGAGGATCGCGGCCACGCCGGCGAACGCGATCGTGATGTCCATACCCGACCAAACGTCCCGATATAAAAGGGAGTACCGCCGGGCGGCGCGGTTCCGGATCAGGCGGACGAATTCGCGGAGAACGGACCGGTATCCGTCGCGGACGATCGGTACCCACGAACGAGGGGTCTCCATCCGAAACGAAGGGGTTACTAATGCATGATAGCGGATCGTACTGCCCGGCAAAACGGAGCGATGAGGAAAGGGTTAACCTCGCGCCGCCGGTGAAATCGCCCATGAAGGTACTCGTGACCGACCCCATCGCGGACGCGGGGTTGGACCGACTCCGAGACGCCGGCCACGAGGTCGTGACGGACTACGAGATCGAGGGCGACGACCTGCTCGACGCCGTGAGCGATGCCAACGCGCTGATCGTTCGCTCCGGGACCGACGTGAACGAGGCGGTGTTCGAGGCCGCTCCCGAGCTCGTCATCGTCGGGCGGGCCGGCATCGGCGTCGACAACATCGACATCGAGGCCGCCACCGACCACGGGGTCATCGTCGCCAACGCACCCGAGGGGAACGTCCGGGCCGCCGCCGAACACACGGTCGCGATGACGTTCGCCGTCGCGCGCTCGATCCCGCAGGCGCACGGCCGCCTCGTCGGCGGCGAGTGGGCGAAAGGCGAGTTCCTCGGCACCGAGATCAACAACAAGACGCTCACCATCGTCGGGCTCGGCCGCGTGGGCCAGCAGGTCGCCAAGCGGCTCGACTCGCTCGGGATGGATCTGGTCGTCTACGACCCGTACATCTCCGAGGAGCGCGCCGACCGGCTCGGCGCCGAACTCGTCGAGGACCTCCACGACGCGCTCGCGCGCGGCGACTTCGCGACGGTCCACACCCCGCTCCTCCCCGAGACCGAGGGGATGATCGGCGAAGACGAGCTGGCCCAGCTGGAGGGCGGCTACCTCATCAACTGCGCCCGCGGCGGGATCGTCGACGAGGACGCGCTCGCCGAGGCCGTCGACGACGGCGTCCTCGCGGGCGCCGCGCTCGACTCCTTCGCCGAGGAGCCGCTCTCGAAGGACTCGCCGCTTCTCGACGTCGAGGAGGTCGTCTTAACGCCGCACCTCGGCGCCTCGACGGAGGCCGCACAGGAGAACGTCGCGGTCGACACCGCGGAGGCCGTGCTCTCGGCGTTCGCCGACGAGCCGGTCCTGACGGCGCTCAACGCGCCCTCCGTCGACGAGACGGCGTTCCCTCGGATCAAGCCGTACATCGCCGTGGCGGAGACCGCCGGCAAGGTCGCCGCGCAGCTGCTCGACGGCCGGATCACTGAGGTGGAAGCGACCTACGAGGGAGACATCGCCGAGGAGGACGTGGAGCTCGTCACCGCGAGCGCGCTGAAGGGCGTCTTCGAGCCGCTGGAGTGGCAGGTGAACTCGGTGAACGCGCCCCGGCTCGCCGAGGAGCGCGGCATCGACGTGACCGAGTCGAAGACCCGCCAGACCGACGACTTCCAGAGCCTGATCCGCGTCACCGTCCACAACGGCGAGGACTCGATCGCGGTCGAGGGGACGCTGTTCGCGGGCGAGGACCCCCGAATCGTCCGCATCGACGGCTTCCGCGTCGACGCGGTCCCGTACGGGCACATGCTGGTCGCGCGCAACACCGACGAGCCGGGCGTCATCGGGCTCATCGGCACCGTGCTCGGCGACCACGACGTGAACATCGCCGGGATGTACAACGCCCGCGAGACGCAGGGCGGCGAGGCGCTCACCGTCTACAACCTCGATCAGGACGTGCCGGACGAGGCCGTCGAGGCGCTGCTCGCCGACGACCGGATCGTCGAGGTCACCGAGATCACGCTGGACGAGGCGGACGAGCGGCCGGCGGAGTAGGCGTCGGTCAGTACTCGGCGACCGGGACGAACGGCTCGAAGTCGTCGACGTTCCGGGTGACGACGGTCATTCGTCCCCGTCAGTGGTGCCCACCAACCGATCGATCGCCGCGGTCTGTCGGTCGCCCGCAGACTCGTCGAAGCGTTCTCGCGACGCGGCCGCGGCCTCGCGAAGCGACTCCGTCTCCTCGGCCGACAGCGCCCCGAAGCCGTCGCGCCAGTCGCCCTCGCTCTCGTCGATCAGCCGATTCACTCGATCAGTCCCGCAGGTGCTCCACGACCGCGTCCACGTCGTTCGGGACCGGCTCGGGGTCGCCGCCGGCCTCGTAGGCGGCGTCGGGGTCTTTCAAGAGGTGTCCCGTCGTCAGGCAGACGACCCGCTCGTCGTCGTCGACGACGCCCTCGCGGCGGAGCTTCCGGAGCCCGGCGAGGCTCGCTGCGGAGGCCGGCTCGACGCCGACGCCCTCCTCGGCGAGGTCGCGCTGCGCGTCGGTGATCTCCGAATCGCTCACGGCGACCGCGGTGCCGCCCGTGTTCCGGATGCCGGGGAGCGCCTTCGGCGCGTTGACCGGGTTGCCGATGCGGATCGCGGTCGCGCGGGTCTCGACCTCCTCCCAGCGCCGGACCTCGTCGTTCCCCTCCTCGATCGCCTCGACCATCGGTGCGGCGCCCTCGGCCTGCACGCCGGTGAGCTTGGGAACCTCGTCGACGGCGAGTGCGCCCGACTGGACCAGCTCGCGGAACGCTTTATAAAGTGCCGAGGTGTTGCCCGCGTTGCCGACGGGGAGGACGATCCGGTCCGGGAACTCGCCGTAGTCGTCGCGGAACTCCTCTAAGATCTCGAAGCCGATCGTCTTCTGGCCCTCCAGGCGGAACGGGTTCAGGGAGTTGAGCAGGTACGCCTCGCCGCGGGCGGCCAGCTCCTGGACGATGTCGAGGCAGGCGTCGAAGTTGCCGTCGACTTCCAGAATGCGGGCGCCGTGGAGGCTCGCCTGCGCGATCTTCCCGGCGGCGACCTTCCCCGCCGGGAGGAGCACGAGCGTCTCCATCCCGCCGCGGCCGCCGTAGGCCGCGAGCGCGGCGGAGGTGTTTCCGGTGGACGCGCAGGCGAGCGCGCCGACGCCCAGCTCCTCCGCGACCCGGACGCCGACCGTCATCCCGCGGTCCTTGAACGAGCCGGTGGGGTTCATCCCCTCGTGTTTGATCCGGAGCGCCTCGACCCCCACGGACTCCTCGATCCGCGGGACGCGGTGGAGCGGGGTGTCGCCCTCGGGGAGCGTCACGCCCAGGTCGAAGGGGAGCGCCTCGCGGTAGCGCCAGACGCCGCGGTCGGGGCCCTCGGAGGGGGCGTCCGCGCCGAACTCCTCGAAGGTCGGCGGGTCGGCGTAGCGCACCTCCAGGAGGCCGCCGCACTCGTCGCAGGTGTACCGGACCGCCTCGAAGGGGGCGAACGTCTCGTCGCACGCGATACAGGCGAGCCACGTCCCGTCGTCGGCGCAGTCGGGCGCCGCCGGGGCCGGGGCGTCGATGGCGAGGTCCATTACGTCGTCGTCCGTGCCGCCGCGGCTTAAGACGGGCGGTCGGGACGGACGTTGCCGTGCGGACGGGAAGCGTGGATGGCACCGTCCCCGACCGCTCAGTCGACGATGATCTCCGAGCTGCCGCCGTCGCCCTCGTCGGGGCCGGAGCCGAGCCGGTCCTGATAGCGCTCGATCCAGTCGGCGAAACAGTCGGGACAGAGCCGCTGGGTGTCGATGTTCGCCCGGTCGACGCTCAGCCGGACGACCCGCGCGAGCGCGTCCGTGGTGGGGTCGCCGCAGCCGTCGCAGGGCTCGGTCGTCGGCGCGTCGCTCATACGGATCGGTCGCGCGGGCGGCTCTTAAAAGTACGTCGGCCGCGACGGTCGCCTCAGACGGTCCGGAACGCGCGGTCGCCGGCGTCGCCGAGCCCGGGGAGGATGAACCCGTCGCCGTCGAGCCGGTCGTCGATGGCGACCGTCAGCAGGTCGGCCTCGGGCACCGACTCGCTCACGCGCACGAGCCCCTCGGGCGCGGAGACCGCCGAGAGGACGAACAGGTCCTCGAAGTCGTCGGCCTCCTCGAGGACGTGGTCGAGGACCGCGCACATCGTCGAGCCGGTGGCGAGCATCGGGTCCGCGACGATCACGGTGTCCTCGGGCCGGATCTCGGGCAGCTTCACGTAGTCGATGGTGATCGGGAACTCCCCCTCGTCGGTCATCCCGGCCTCTTCGTCGCGGCCGGCGGAGATGACGCCCTGCTTCGCCCGCGGGAACGCCTTTAAGAGTCCCTCGACGAACGGGGTCGCGGCCCGGAGCACGTTAATGATGACCACGTCGTCGAGTCCCTTCACGCGCTCGCCGGTCGTCTCCTGGAGGGGCGTCTCGACCGGGACGTACTCCGTCTCCATCGCGCCGTCGATGATCTCGTAGCCGCAGATCCGGCCGAGTTTCACGAGCCCCTTCCGGAACGCGACCTGCTCGGTCTCGACGTCGCGGAGCCGCGAGAGGGTGTCCTTCGCCAGCGCGTGCGTGATGAGGTGGGCGTCGTCGCGGTCTTCGATCGTCATTGTCGGAAAAAGAGCCGCGTTCGAGTTAAAGGATGACGAAACTCGCCGGCTCGTCGGCTCGTCGGCTCGCGAGTTCGGTCTCCGAACGCGGCCGCCGATCCCGGCCCGCGGGGACCGCTACCGCAACACGGCCACGTACGTCACCGCGAAGAGGATCAGCGCCAGCGTCGCGACGTTCTGAAGGGTGAGCGCGATGAACCCGAGGAAGTCGAGCCCCCAGACGACGACCCACGCGAACCACGTCGAGAGCACGGCGTTCAGCGCGAGCACCACCCGCGGGTCGCCGGTCGACTCCTCGACGCCCGATCGGATCCCCTCGCCGTCGCTCGGCTCTCCGCGCTCCTCGCTCATACGGCGACTGGCGCGTGTGCGCCACTTAGCTCTTGTCCGTCGGAGACGTACCGCACTCGTGACATCCTCCCCGCCGCGCCTCGTAACCGTCCCGGTGGCCCGATTCGGTTCGAGCGCGCGAGCGGAACGGGCTGCGCCTGCTGAGAGCGCCGCCCTCGTCCGGCGATTCCGCGCTCGGGGCGTCGACTCCGTTTACGGCTTCCGGAGCGCCAGCGCCTCGCCCTGCTCGGTCGGGAAAGGGAGCTCCCCGTCGATCTCGCCGCCGTCCTCCTCGAAGGCCGTCCACTCGTCGTCGGTGACGAGCGCGTCGTCGAGGCGCTCGCGGAGCGCCGCCTCGTCGATGCCGGTGCCGATGACGACGTACTCCGTCAGGCGGTCGCCGTGTTCGTCGTCCCAGTCGAGGTTCGGTCGGTTCGAGCGCAGCATGTCGCGCTCGACGGCCGGGAGGCTCGCGATCCACGGACCGAGCGCTTCGACTCGCACCGACGCGCCGGCCTGTTCGACCTGCTGACGCTGGTCGGTGCCGGCGACCCACAGCGTCCCCTTCGAGCGGACCACGTCGTCCGGGAGGTCGCGGAGGAGGGCGGCGACCCGGTCCGGGTGGAAGGGTCGCCGGCGGCGGTAGGTGAAGGAGGTGACGCCGTACACCTCGTCGGGGTGGCGGTGGTCGCGGTCGCCGCTCCCGTGCCCGTGGCCGTGACCCCCGCTCCCTTCCGCCAGCGCCCGCTTCCACCCCGGGAGGTCGCCGAGCTCGCTCGCGTCGAACAGCCCGACGCCGAGGATCCGGTCCGGATCGACCGCGGAGAACTCCGCGACCACCGTCTCCGCGTCGGGCTGGAGCGCGCCGACGAGCTCGACCGCCTCGTCGATCTCCGCGTCGGTACAGAGGTCCGCCTTGTTGCAGACCACGAGGTTCGACACTTCGATCTGCTCGACGAGGAGGTCCGAAAGGGGGCGCTCGCCGTCGTCGCTCCCGTCTCCCTCCCCGTTCGCGTCGCTCCCGTCTCCCTCCCCGTTCGCGCCGACGCCGCCGTTCCCGCCCTCCGCGTCCGGGTCGACGCGACGCTCCGGTGTCCCCTCGCCCGCGAAGGCGTCGAGGAACTGCCGCGTGTCGATCACGGTCACCAGCGCGTCGACCCGGTACCGGGCCGCCGCGCGCGACTCGGTCGTGAACAGCCGCGCGACCGGCGCGGGCTCGGAGATTCCCGACGACTCCACGACGAGGGCGTCGAAGGAGCGCTCGTTCGCGAGCCGCACCACGGCCGTTTCGAGGTCGTCCTGCAGCTCACAGCAGATACAGCCGTTCGACAGCTCCGTGACGCCCTCGACGTCGATCTCGGACTCCTCGGCGATCAGCTCGGCGTCGACGTTCACGTCCCCCATGTCGTTGACCAGCACCGCGATGTCGCGGTCGCCGGCGTTCCGCAGGAGGTGATTCAACAGGGTCGTCTTGCCCGCGCCGAGGCTCCCCGAGAGCACGGTCACCGGGATCCGATCGTCGTCCATGGCGTTCGGTGGGCGTGCCGGACCCTTCAACGTCGCGGCGGCGGAAGCGGTCGCGATCGCCGGTGTCACGCCGACCTCCCCGTCCGCGTCGGCGACCGTCGGGTCCCGTGTTCGCCGGAAGCCGATACGTTGAAACGTCGCCCCCGCGGATCGCGGACCATGATCGATTACTCAGCCGTGGTGGGGATCGTGGCGATCGCGGTGACCGTTCTGATGGTCGTCGCGATGCTGTACCTCGTCTGGGACGCGCTCGACGGGGACGCACACACGCCGAGTCCCGATCGAACGGGACACTCCGACTTCGGCGACGGCGACGAGGCGGGCGACGGGGAGGAGACGCAGGGCGAGCTGACCGACGGCGTCGACTCGGCCTGACCGCGATCGGACCCCGTCTCCGCCGGACCGAGCGCTGAGACGCCGACGCGAACCGCCTCCGATCCGCTGACGAGCGCTCACGAGCGCCCGCCGCCCGACCGCGATACCTTTTAACACGTCTCGACCGTCACGATCGGTAATGACAGTCGCCGACCGGATCGAGGCGTTTCGAGCCGCGCTCGAGGAGTGGCTCCGCGGGCTGTACCACGGGATGATAACCCATCCGGCCTACGAGAAGATCGAGAAGGAGGCGGAGGACGCGGAAGACGAGTTCATGCTCGCGTGCTTCCCCGACGCCTTCGGGATCCCCTCGCCGGTCTCGTACTACACCGCCGAGCTGCTCCCCTACCTCGAAGACGAGTTCGAGGCGTGGGAGCGGCGGCTGTGGGACCGCGAGAGCCTCATCGAGCGGAAGGGCCAGCAGTACCACTTCTGATGGAGCGGTTCGTCTTCTTCGGCGGGAAGGGCGGGGTCGGCAAGACCACGGTCTCCTGCGCCTACGCCTCCCGCTGCGCGAACGCCGGGCTGCGGACGCTCGTCGTCTCGACCGACCCCGCGCACTCGGTGTCCGACGTGTTCGATCAGCGGTTCACCGACGACCCGGAGTCGGTCGACGGCGTCGAGGGGCTCGACGCGATGGAGATCGACCCCGAAGACGAGATGCAGCGGCACCTCCGGGAGATCCGCGAGGGGCTCTCCGAGCAGGTGTCGGCGTCGATGGTCTCGGAGATCAACCGGCAGCTGGAGATGTCGCACGGGACGCCGGGCGCGTACGAGGCCGCCCTCTTCGACGCGTTCGTGGGCGTGATGCGCGAGGAGAGCGAGCCGTACGACCGCGTCGTCTTCGACACCGCGCCGACCGGGTCGACGCTGCGGCTGCTCGGGCTCCCGGACTTCTTGGGCGACTGGATCGACCGGCTGCTGTACAAGCGCAAGCAGTCGATCGACCTGTTCGAGAAGGCCGCCATCGGCGACATGGAACCCCGGCGCCTGATGGACGGCGACCCCGTCTTGGAACGCCTCCAGCGCCGCAAGGAGTTCTTCGAGTTCGCGGGCGACACATTGCGGTCCGACGCCGCCTTCTTCCTCGTGTTGAACCCCGACCAGTTGTCGGTCAACGAGACGGGCCGGACGATCGAGGGGTTCACCGAGCGGGACCTCCGAGTCCGCGGGCTCGTCGCGAACAAGCTCACCCCGTCGCCGGACGACGACGAGGAGGGACGCGGGGCCAGCTACCTCCGGGAGAAGGCCGCGACCGAGCGCGAGCGGCTCGATCAGGTGCGCGAGGAGTTCGACCCGCCGCTGGTCGCCGAGATCGAGTCGCGGACGCGGGAGGTCCGCGGGGACGTGCTCTCGGAAGTCGCGGCCGCGCTCGACGTCGAAACGGGAGCGCCCGTGGACGCGCGCGAATAAGAATCAGGGATAGATAGACGAAACCAACGTCTGGATCGCGGAAAGTAATCGCCGGGTGGCGTCCTGTCCGGTGATTCGATCGGATCGAGCGCGTAACTATCACGGTCGAAGCCAATATTTAATACGCTCTTTCCGAACCGGTCTCGTGAGGCAGGGGAATTCATGACAAGCATCATCTGGATCGTAGTTGCTGTGCTCGGCACCTTCACCGTGGGGTATATGGGGTACTCGCGGTACCTCTCGCAGTTCGTCGACCTCGACGACGAGCGGGAGACGCCGGCGCACAAGTACGAGGACGGACAGGAGTACGTACCGTCGAAGAAACCGGTACTACTGGGGCATCACTTCTCGAGTATCGCGGGCGGCGCGCCGATCGTCGGCCCGATCACGGCGGGGGCCATTTGGGGCTGGGTCCCGGCGCTGTTGTGGGTCGCCATTGGGAACCCCCTGATGGGTGCGGTCCACGACTTCATCTCGCTGTCGAGCTCGATCCGCCACGAGGGTCGCTCGATCGGCTACATCGTCGGCCAGTACGTCGGGGAACGTGGGAAGAACCTGCTGCTGTGGTTCGCGTTCCTCACGATCATCCTCGTCGTCGCCGTGTTCGCATTAGTCGTCGGGATCGTGTTGAACGCGTTCCCGTCGGCGGCGACCGCGAGCTTCGTGTACATCGCGCTCGCGGTCGTCTTCGGCGTGTACCTCTACCAGCTCGACGGCCCGTTCATCCCCGGGACCGTCCTGTTCGTCGCCGGAGTGTTCGCGGGCGTCTGGGTCGGTATCCAGTACCCGTTCGCGTTCTTCTCGCTGGCCGGCGAGGCGTCCCACACCGCGGGCACGTTCGTCCTCTTCGAGGGGAGCACGGGCTCGTGGGTACCCGGCGCGGGTGCACTCGGCGGTAACACGGCCGCGTGGGTGCCCGTCATCCTGATATACGCGGTCATCGCGAGCGCGCTCCCGGTCTGGACGCTGCTGCAGCCGCGTGACTACCTCTCGTCGTTCCTGCTGTACGCGGGGGTCGGCGGTGCGTTGGTGGCGATCATCGTCGGTACGATCTTCGGCACCTCGTCGCAGCCGCTCGTGATCGACAGCAGCATCCAGCCGTTCCAGGGGTTCATGGGGGTCGACAGCCGGGCGCCGTACCCGCTGTTCCCCATGCTGTTCGTCACTATCGCCTGCGGGACCATCAGCGGGTTCCACTCGCTGGTCTCCTCGGGGACCACGGCCAAACAGCTGAACAAGGAGAGCGACGCCCGACTGATCGGCTACGGCGGCATGCTCGGTGAGGGGCTGCTCGCGGCGACGGCGCTGTCAGCGCTCGCCATCGCCGGGTTCGCCTCCGACGCCGCGGCCGGCGGCATCGGCGGCGCGCTGCCGAACTTCGCGAGCGGCGGCGGGATCATCCTGACGAGCCTCGGCATTCCCGCCACGTACGGCGCCCCCTTCATGGCGCTGGTGCTCGTGAGCTTCCTGCTCACCTCCACGGACACGGCCGCGCGGCTCGGCCGCTACATGATGGAGGAGATCGTCGGCACGAAAGGGACCCAGAGCGAGACCGGTTTCGCCGGCGGGATCGGTTCGTTCGCCCGCGGTCGCTACACGAACCCGATCGTCCAAGGACTGATCGCGTACGCGCTGGTCATCTCCGGCGAGTGGGCGACCCTGTGGGCGCTGTTCGGCAGCGCGAATCAGCTGCTCGCGGCGCTCGCGCTGCTCACCGGAACCGTCTGGCTCGCCAACTGGGACGAGTCGAAACAGCTCGTCAGCACGGGCGTGCCGATGGCGATCATGGTCGTCATAACCGTGATCGCCTTGGCGTTCCTGGCGGGGTATCAGTGGCTGTTCGTCAACCTGATCCAGGGCGGCGTGACCGGCATCGGTAACCAAATATCGATGGTCGTCCGAATCGCGCTCGCGGTCGTGCTCGTCTACCTCGCGCTGGCGCTCGTGCGCATCGGTTACGGCAACATCGCGAGCGTCCGCGGCGGCGACCGCACCGCCGCGGAACCGAGCGACGACTGACGCAGACGACCGACCTCGCCTTCTCGCCCTCTTCGGTCATCTCTTCGGTGACGCGCCGACCTCACCGCCAGAACCGCTTCGCGAACCGCGAGAGGAACCCCTCGTCCGGTCTCTCGACCGGCTCCCACAGTCGGAGGGCCTCGGCGGTGCTCGCGGCCTCGCTGGTGACGAGCCGCTCCTCGTCGGGCGCGACCACGACGAGGTTCACCTCGTAGTGGCCGTAGTAGCCGAACTTCAGCAGCGTCCGGTCGCGGAACCCGTCGACGAACGCGGCGACGTCGTCTGAGATTCGATCGGCGACGAGCGCGACGGTGATATCGGTACCGTAGTGCTGTTCGTTCCCCTCGACCCGCTCGTCGGCGACGCCGTGGGCGAACTCCACGAGCCGCTCTAGCTCGCCGACCGTCGGGCTGGCGACGCGTCGGGCGAACAGGTACTCCATCACGTCGTGGTCCGCGTAGCTCAGCGCGGGGTGGAGGAACTGCTTCTGGTTGCGCACCCGCATCTCGGCGGTGAGATCGAAGCGTTCCCCGTCGACGACGACGTCGCGATCGAGGTCGTAGCTGTACATCAGCCGGTCGGAGACGCGGTCGAAGTACTCGTCGTCGTAGTCGGGGACCGCCTCGCGGATCTCGGCCGGCAGCTCCTCGGGGTCGCGGCGGGCGTCGCCCGCCGCCGGAGCCGCCGCGTCGGCGCGCGTCTCGTCGTCCGCGCCGTCGGCGGCGTCACTCATCGTCCGGGTCGTAGGCGACCGCGTCGTTGTCGGCCGGCGGCGCGCCGATCGCGAGCACGGTCACGGGGCCGTCGGCGTCGGCCGGGTTGTACGCCCGCTGCGGGCTCTCGGGGTCGACGACGAACAGGTCGTCCGCGAGGACCTCGTAGGTCCGGTCCGGCGTTTCCACCGAGAGCGTCCCGTCGAGGACGTAGAACGCCTCCTGTTGGGTCTCGTGGTAGTGGTATGCGAGCGGCAGCTGCTCGCCCGGCTCCGCGCGGAAGCGGTTTATCGCCGCGGCATCGAGGCCGCCCGGCTCGGAGAGCTTCCGGCACTCGCAGGGTCGGTCGGGCTTCGGCTCAACCGAGTCCGTGTCGACGACGCGATATCCCATGTGAACACATTCCATGGCCGGTTGAAAAGCGCATCGGGCCGGCGTCGAACCGAAACCGGACCGGAGTCGGTCGGTTTCGCCGCGGTCACCGGCGATCCGGAACTCCCGAATCGGCGTCGGCGAGGGGTTTTTAGCCGATCGAACACGAACGTTCGGTAGAGATACCCATGTCCGACGAGGAGATCAAAGCGGAGGCGTGCGGCCGGTGCTCGATGTCGACGGTCGTCGGCGCGGTGAGCGGTGACCAAGGCCCGGAGGAGCGCGCCGAGCGCGACCCGTTCGCCGGCGAGCGCATCGAGGTCGACGAGTCGTCTATCCGGCGCGTGTCGCCGGGCGGACTCCTGAGCGACCTCAAAGACCGGATCGACGCGCTCGGTCGCCGGCTCGCGTACGGGAAGTAGCGGCTTCGGTCCGGTCGCCGGGACTTATACGCGCTCGCGCCGTAACGGGGGCAACCGATGGAAGAGAGCATCTCCGGCTTCAAGATGCGCGGAGACTGGGGCGACGCGGTCGAACACGGCGAGCGGATCGCCCTGGCGCTCCGGGAGACGGGCGCCGACGGCGACCCGTTCCACGAGTTCGACGACTGGCGCCCGAAGTCCCACGAGCGCATCGACGAGGACGTGTCGGAAAAGACCGCCGAGCAGGCGTCCGTCGGCGAAGGCGAGGGCGAACAGGCGGGGAAATCGCCCGGCGAGGACCTCCAGACGGCCGGCGAGAAGCTCACCGAGTCCTACGAGAAGGTCGAGGAGGACGACACCGAGAGCGCGGTGGAGAGCTGGGGCGAGTCGATCGGTCACGTCGCCCGCGCGGCCGACTCCGCGAGCCGCAAGGCGCTCCGGAAGGTCGAGGACACGGTGTACCGGAAGGTGATGACTCAGATGGCGCCGTACTACTTCGACAACGAGCTCGTCAGCGCCAACATCCAGGAGGTCGGTCGCGGCGAGAACGGCGAGACGTTCGTCTTCGAGGTGAACGTCAACGACGACGAGCTGAAAGCGGAGGTGAGCGACATCCTCGCCGACTACGAGTCGGAGATCGACCGCTGGCACGTCGAGGCCGAGAAGCGGACTGAGGACGTGGCCGCCGCTGAGGGGGTCGAACCGCCGGAGGAGGAGGGGGGGTCCGGACTCGACGACGACCTGATCTCGGTCCGCCGGCGGCGCGAACGCGCCACCTCTCCGACTCGGAGCCGCTAACCTCCGGTGCGAACACGTCGAACTTAACTCGCGGAACCGCGAACGGACGCCAATGACCGAGGTACTCCGGGTGGCGGCCGGCGAGCTGTCTGCCGACGAGATAATCGACGCCCTCAACGAGGGGCGGCGGGTCCTCGTCGACGTCGAGGTCGCCGGCGGCGACCACGAGGTCGTGCTCCGGTACGACGGCGAGACGTACCACTGCGACACGCCGACGAACCTGCACCGCCACAGCGACGAGTCCGGAATGCGCGGATGCGTTCGCAAGATGGGATACGCCGCGGACGACGACTAATCTCGGTGGCTGACGACCGCGACGCCGCCACCGCGCGGGGCGGATGGCGACTTTTAACCCGCCCGCCGTCGAACGGCGTCCATGAGCGACCCCGAGATCGAGGACCTCGTCGGCGACGTGTCTCCCTCCTTCGAACACGTGCTCTCCTGCGTGTTCGGCGTCCAGGACCACGAGAGCCGCACGTACCTGACGCTGCTCGATCACCCGGGAAGCACCGTCGCCGAGCTCGCCGAGACCCTCGATCGAGACCGGTCGAACGTGAACCGGTCGCTGTCGACGCTGCGGGAGAAGGGGCTCGTCGAGCGCCGCCGCCGCCTCCTCGACTCGGGCGGCTACGTCTACCAGTACACCGCGATTCCGATCCCGGAGGCGAAAGCGCGCCTCCACGACGCCTTAGACGAGTGGGCGGAGGGCGTCCACGACGCGATCGACGCGTTCGACCCGGACGACCGGGAGTAGCGCGCTACTCCTCGTCGCCGGGCTCGTTCTCCTCGCCCCTTTCTTCGCCGTCCGCCGCGCTCAGCCCCTCCTCGTCGGAACGGTCGAGCGCGCGCGGCGCGTCGTGGTGCTCGGAGTAGCCGTCGAACCAGCGGGCGATCCGCTCGATCCGGTCGACGACGTGGGCGGGCTCGCCCGACCGCGACAGCTCGTGGCCCTCGCGCGGGTAGCGCACGAACCGCGTGTCGACGCCGTTCTTCCGGAGCAGTCGGTGGTACAGCTCCGCCGTGCAGATCGGCGTCCGGGTGTCGTCTTCGGCGTGGATCAAAAGCGTCGGGGTGGCGACCGCGTCGGCGTGGCCGGTCGGCGACTGCTCCCACAGCCACTCGGGGTCGTCGGAGGGGACCGCGTCGAAGTCGCCCTCGACGAGCTTGTACGCGGCGTCAGTCGACCCGTAGAAGCCGGTCAGGTCGTACACGCCGCGCTGCGAGACGGCCGCGCGGAAGTAGTCGGTCTGGCCCACCGCCCACGCCGTCATGAACCCGCCGAAGGAGCCGCCGGTGACGAAGGCGTTCGATTCGTCGACGTACGGGCGCTCCGCGACCACGTCGACGCCCGCCATCACGTCCGCGAGGGTGACGTCGCCCCAGTCGCGCTCGATCGCCTGCGTGAACGCCTCGCCGTAGCCGGTCGAGCCGCGCGGGTTCGACCAGAAGACGGCGTACCCCCGGGCCGCGAGCGTCTGGAACTCGTGCCACATCGTCCCCGACGTCGACCACATCGCGTGCGGGCCGCCGTGGATCTCGACCGCGAGGGGGTACTCCTCGTCCGCCCCGCCGTCGCCGTCCGGATCGACCCCCGGCGGCGTCAACACCCATCCCTGTATCTCCGTCCCGTCCGACTCGAACCGGACCTCCTCCGGCTCGCCCACGGCGCGCTCGGCGAGGTAGTCGGCGTTGAGATCGGTCATCCGCCTCTTCTCGTCGTCCTCGGCGTCGTAGACGAAGGCGTCGCCCGGGTGGTCCCACTCGCTGGCGGCGAACGCGACCGTCACCTCCTCGGGACCGGCGCCCGCGTCGCCGCCGACGGTCCCGCCCGCCACCGTGCCGGGGCGACAGAGCCGCTCGGGTTCCGCGCTCCCGTCGCCGGGGACGTGCCAGAGGGCGGTCTTCCCCTCGTCGGGCGCCGCGTAGTACAGCGTCGCGTCGTCGGGGCCCCACTGCGGGGCGATCGCGCCGCCGACCCCGCGGTCGAGGCCTCCCGTGAGCTCGGTCACCTCGCCGCTCTCGCGGTCGAGCACGCGCAGGTCAGTCTGCCGCATGGAGACCCGCTCCGCCTCCGCGTGGGTGAACGCGATCCGGCCGTCTCCCGTCGCCGCGAGCGCGGCGCCCCACCCCGTCGTCTCGTGGACGGTCTCCGTCTCGCCGGTCGAAAAGTCGCGTTCGCGGATCGCGATCTCGACCGAGTCGTCCGGGTCGTCGCCGACTTCCTCGGTGAAGTAGAGGGTCTCGGCGTCTCCCCACTCGGGCGCGCCGAAGTCCGCGTCGGCGTCGGTGACGCGCTCGATCCCCGCTGCCGGGTCGCCGCCCGTCGCGCCGTCGACCGCCGCGTCGGCGTCGGCGACGTAGACGTGCGATCGCCGCCCGTCGAAGTAGCGTTGTCCCGAGCGGTAGACGGTGCGGTCGACGACGCGGGGGTCGGGGTGCTCGTCCGGCTCGTACCCCTCGGGGACCGTGAGGTCGCGTCCCTCGTCCCGGTCGTCGGCCGTCACCGACTGGACGAAGGCGATCCGCTCGCCGTCGGGCGACCACGCGATCTCGGAGACGCCGCCGACGACGTCGGTGACCCGCCGGGCCTCGCCGCCGGAGAGCGGGAGCACCCACAGCTGTTGGCGGTCGTCGTCGGCCCCCCGCGTGGCGGTGAACGCGATCCGGTCGCCGGAGGGGCTCCAGCGCGGCTCCGCGTCCGACCCCTCGGCGAGGGTGAGCCGGCGGGGGTCGCCGCCGCTGCTGTCGGCGTCGACGAGGTACACCGTCGACTCGGTGGTCTCGTCGTCGATCGGCTCCCGTCGGAGGAAGGCGACGCGGTCGCCGTCGGGGGAGAGCCGCGGGTCCGCGGGCGTCGCGATGTCGTGGTAATCGGCCGCAGTGACGCGCTCCATGGGGAGGGGTCGCTCGCCGGGCTCAAAAGGCGTCGGGAGCCGGAAAGGCGGTCGGGCGGACCCGATTCGGACGGCCTCCTACTCCGCGTCGTTGTCGAACGCCAGCGCCACGCCGTCGCCGTCGACGGTCGCGCCCGCGGCGCACACCGGGTGCTCGAAGTCGGCGCCGAGGACTTCCGTCGCGGCCGCCGCGGCGTCGGGCGTCTCGGCGTCCGCGGCCGCGAGCGCGTACGGCTCGGGGCTGTCCGTCTCGTAGGTGGCGACGATGGTGGGCTCCTCGACGGCCTCGACGACGAGCCCGTCGCGGCGGACGACCCCGATCGTGGCGGTCTCGGCGCCGACGACGCCCGCGATCCGCGGGGTGTCGTAGTCGTCCTTCTCGAAGTCGAGCGCGAGCAGGGGCGTCGCCAGCGCGTCGCGGGCGGGGTACCCCAGTTCCAGCTTCTCAGCGATCGGGTCGACGTGCGAGCCGTTGCCGACTACCGCCAGCGGCTCGTCGGTGGGCCTCCGGACAGCGCGAGCGCAGTTGTACGAGACGTACGGGTTGTCCGTGTCGGGCGCGTCGGGGGTGGGCCCGACGGTGAGCGTTCCGTCTCGGTCGGTCACTCGGCGGTTCGGGAACGAGCGCGAGGAGACGCGGTAGGCGCCGATACCGGGCGCGACGACGACGAATCGTCCGACGTACATACAGGGTCGTGGCTATCCGACCGGCTAAAGCGCATCGATATACGCACGTTCGGCGATCGATTTCGCGCGAAACTCCCCCGTCCGCTCTCCGTATCCCTCCCGCTCCGCCACGAACGTCTGTGAACGCGTGACAGAGGGCCGGCGACGCGCAACGCTTACAAAGACCCACTGGCTATCGATGAGTGCGCACAGTCCATTGGGGTAGTGGCCAATCCTGTTGCCTTCTGGGGGCAACGACCCTGGTTCGAATCCAGGATGGACTATTCTCGCGGTTCGCTCCGGTCGATTCTCGCCCGACCCGACGACCTACCGGCGGTCGGGCCGCGTCTCGATCCTCACGGTCGCGGTTCGACCGTCGCTCCTCCGAATTTCCACTGGAACGCGATCGCCGTCACGTACCGCGTTTTCCAATCGAAGCAAAGGGGCTCGACTACTTCTCGACGTCGAGCAGCGCGACGCGTTCGCGGACGATGTCGGAGAGGTCGCCGGCGGTCGCCGCGATCTCGCGGTCGCCGACGTCGTAGAACTCTCGAACCCGCGCCTCGTCGAACGCGGGATCGAACTCGCCGCCTCCGGCGCCGATCTGCTCCGCTGGCGACGCGAGCAGTTCTCTCACTGACGCGGCGGCCGCGTCGAGGTCCGCGTCGGGTCGGTTCGCCCCCGGGACCCCGCCGAAGTCGGCGACGAGGACGACCGCGCGCTGTTCCCCCTCCTCGACCCCGAGTTCGAGCGCTCGGTCGATCTGGCGTCTGCCGGCCGCGTACAGCATGACCTCGACGCCCGGGTCGCGGGCGACGGCCTCGCCGCGGGCGATCGCGCGGGCGGCGAGACGGGTCGCCTCGCCGAGGTGCGCGGCCGAGACGACCAGCTCCGCGTCGAACGCCTGCACGACGGCGCCCGTCTCGGTCGCGATCTCGTCGAGCGAGGCGAGGAAGGCGTCGAGATCGTCGATGGCGGCGGTGCCCGCGACGAGGCGGTGGGGCGGGGTCGGCGGATTGGGGGAGTTGTCGCCATCGCTCATCGGAAATCACCCAGACTCGCCTGCCCGTCGCCGTCGTCGTCGCTCGCGGACCCGGCGGTCGCCGCCGCGGAGGCCGACTTGTCCGGCCGCACGTCGTCCATCGAGGGGTCCTCGCGGCCGGCGTGTTCGAGGATGCGCTCGGCGGTGCGCTCGCGGCCGCGGAGCGCGCCGAGGACGACGGCCTTGTCGGCCTCGCGGAGGTCGGCGCGGGTCTCGATCCCGGCCTCGAACAGCCGCCGGGCGCGCTTCCGACCGACGTTGCGGACGCCCGCCAGATCGAGGAGCTCTTCGCGGACGCCGTACTCGATGCGTTTCCGGGCCTCGCGGACCGCGACGACGACGTCGCCGTCGACCCCCTCCACGTCGCGCGCGAGGGTCTCGGCCGCGCGCAGGAGCCACTCGGCGGTGTCGACCTTCCCGCGGATGTCGCCGGGGCCGACCCCGTACCGCTCGGTGATGCGGTCCTCGTCGACCTCGTTCGCCCAGTCCTCCAGCAGGCGGGCGGTCTTCAGCGACGCGAGCCAGTCCTCGAAGCGCACGTCCTCGTACTCGGAGGGCACGTCGCCGAGGAACTCGGTCTCGCGCTCGTAGCAGAGTTCGGTGTACTCCTCGCGGTCCCCCGACTTCAGGTAGAGCTCGTACATGTCGGGGGTGCGGCTGACGAGGTGATAGAGGCCGAGCGAGGTGACCTCGGGAGGCGAGGCGCCGGAGTCGTCGGGCGCCTCCGTCTCCTCTCGCTCGACCGATTCCTCCTCGCCGGGTCGCGTGTACGTGCCGAACCCGGGCTCGTCGCCGTCGTCGCCGGTCCTGACGAACTCGCCGGTCCCCTCGGCGCCCGCGCTTGCGGCGTCGGCGTCCCGACCGACCGACCGGAGCCCGTCGATCATCTCGGCCGCGCTCATCGGGTCGAGGTAGAGCCGCGAGACGGTGTGACCGATGCCGGTCGCGGTCAGGCCCTCGCTCCCGCCGTCGCGGTCGCGCTCGACGAAGTCGTTGACGGCGAGGTAGTCGAGGACGGTGTCGGTGACGGCCGCGAGCCGTCCCTCGTCGTCGGTCTGGGTCGCGTAGAGGGTGTTGTCGAGGAAGGAGAGCAGCCCGTCGCGCGTGGAGGCGAACCCGGAGGCGACGGTGGCGAGCACGTGGGTCCGGAGCGCGGGCTCGGCGGCGAGCTTCGAGCGGACCGGCTCGGGGTCGGCCCAGAGGTACCGCTCGAACAGCTCCTCTTTGGTGTCGGCGTCGTTCGCGAGCAGGACCGCCTCGCCGTACGGGTCGAGGCCGGGACGGCCAGCGCGCCCGCACATCTGGTGGACCTCCAGCACGTCGAGGGGTTTCATGCCGCCGAACTCCCCGTCGTACCGGCGCCAGTCGCGGACGATCACGCGGCGGGCGGGGGTGTTGACGCCGGCGGCGAGGGTGGGCGTCGCGGAGATGCACTTGATCAGCCGGTCGCGGAACGCGTCCTCGACGCTGGCGCGGTCCTCGCTCCGGAGCCCCGCGTGGTGGAACGCCGACCCCTGCTCGACCGCGTCCGCGAGGTCGGACGCGGTGTCGGTGTCGGAGCCGGACCGGATCTCGTCGGCGAGCTCGCGGAGCCGATCGCGCTCGTCGTCGGTGAGCCGGGGTCCGGTCACGTCGGTGAGCTTCCGGGCCGAGGACTCGGCGTTGCGCCGGGAGTTGACGAAGACGAGCGAGGAGCCGCCCTGCCCGTCCTCCTCGGTGTCCAAGGCGTCGGCGACGAGACGGGCGGTCTGGTCCTCGCCGCGCTCGACGGGCACCTCCCGCTTGCTGCCGTCGGCGAAGTCGATGGCGTTGCCGAAGTGGACGCCCATCCGGAGGTCGATGGGTCGCCAGTCGGACTCGACGAGCTCGGCGTCGAGCCACTCGGCGATCACGTCGGCGTTGCCCACGGTCGCCGAGAGCGCGACCGTCTGGAGCCCCGGGTTCACCTTCCGGAGCTTCGCGAGGGTCACCTCGAGGGTGGGGCCGCGGTTCGGGTCGTCGACGAGGTGGACCTCGTCGCTCACGACGCAGGTGAGGTCGTCGATCCACGGCGCGCCGTTGCGGATCAGCGAGTCGACCTTCTCCGAGGTGGCGACGATGACGTCGCGGGTCGCCAGCCACTCGCCGTCGGACTCGTAGTTGCCGGTGGAGACGCCCACCGTGACGCCGAACTCCTCCCAGCGCTCGAACTCGGTCTTCTTCTCGCTGGCGAGCGCGCGCAGGGGGACGATGTACAGCGCCTTCCCGCCGCGCTCGACCGCCGAGAGCATGGCGAGCTCGGCGATCAGCGTCTTCCCGGAGGCGGTCGGCACCGCGGCGACGAGGCTCTCGCCGTCGGCGACGCCGGCGTCGACGGCGGCCGCTTGGGGCGGGTACAGCTCCGCGACGCCCTCCGCTTCGAGCGCCTCGCCGACGCCCGCGGGGAGCCCGGAGAGCGAACTCGGTTGCATTACCGAAGCGTGGGTCCCGACCCGATTTAAATCGTCGGAACGGGGCGGTGACGGGAGTCGTTCCTCCTTACAGCTCGCCCTTCGTGCTCGGCGTGTCGCTCCGGCGCCCGTCGAGCCGGGTCGCGTCGTCGAGCGCCCGCGCGAGGGCCTTGAACAGCGCCTCCACCTCGTGGTGGGCGTTGTCTCCCGTCTCCACCGCGGCGTGGAGCGTCAAGCCGGCGTTCTGTGCCAGCGACAGCGCGAAGTGATCGGCCATGACGCTGGTGAACTCGCCGACCGACTCCTGAGAGAACTCTCCCGAGAACTCGTAGTACGGGCGCCCCGCGACATCGACGACGACGCTCGCGACCGCCTCGTCGAGGGGGACGCGTCGGTCGGCGTACCGCCGAATTCCCCGCTTGTCGCCGAGCGCCTCGTCGAACGCCTCGCCGAGGCAGATCGCCACGTCCTCGACCGTGTGGTGGTCGTCGATGTCGGTGTCGCCGTCGCAGTCGACGGTCAGGTCGAAGAGGCCGTGCTTAGCGAACGATTCGAGCATGTGGTCGAAGAAGCCGATCCCCGTGTCGACCTCGCTGTCGCCGTCGCCGTCGATCGCGAGGGTGAGGTCGATCGTCGTCTCCGCGGTCTCGCGGGAGACGGCCGCGCTCCGGTCGTGCTCGCTCATACCGGTCCGTCACAGCCGATTCTTAAGGCGGTTGCGGGTGTGCGGAGAGTTCAATATAAGTGTACGAAGCGGTGGCGCGCGCCTCCGAACGCCCGCAGGGCGCGAGGAGCGCCGCGCGAGGGAAGCGGCGACCGAAGGGAGCCGCGAGGCTGGGGAGGTATGAGGCTGCGGTGCTGTGCGGATGGGTGGGACTCAAAGGGGCAGTCGCGAGGACGAAGCACGGCGACGCAAGCACTGCAGGGAGCGAGCGAAGCGAGCGACTGAAGCGCACAGCGAGCCGCGCGAGTCGTCGCGGCTGGGGCTTTGGAGGTGTTCACCGCAACGTCATCAGCGATCACTTATAAGCGAGCGGCTGGGGCTTTGGAGGTGTTCACCCTCACTCCCCGATCGACTACTTATAAACAAACGCCGGTAAACTCACGCTCCGATACTTAAACCTCGTCGGCCGCCTTCTGCGCCTCTCGCAGCGTGAACTCGCCCTCGTACAGCGCGGTCCCCACGACGACCGCGGCCGCGCCGGCCTCCTTCAGCGCCGTCACGTCGTCGATCGTCGCCACCCCACCGGACGCGATAACCGGAATCTCCACCGCGTCGACCACGCTCTCCACCGCTTCGCGGTCGATCCCCTCCAGCTGTCCCTCCACGTCGACGTTCGTGAAGAGGATCGCGCCCGCGCCCAGCTCCTCGTAGCGCGCGGCCGCCTCGGCGGGGTCGAGGCCGGTCCCCTCCGTCCACCCGCTCACGACGACCTCGCCGTCCTTCGCGTCGAGGCTGACCACGACGCTACCGGGGTGAGTCCCGTCGATCTCGGCGACGATCTCGGGCGTCTCGACCGCCGCGGTCCCCAGAATTACGCGGTCGAGGCCCAGATCGAGGAGGTCGCGCGCGCCCTCGGCGGTTCGGATGCCGCCCCCGAGCTGGAAGCCGACCCCGTCGTCGTCCACGCCGTCGCCGACCGCCTTCACGACCGCCTCGATCGCGTCGGCGTTGACGCGCTCGCCCTCGAACGCGCCGTCGAGGTCGACGAGGTGGAGCGTCTCGGCGCCCGCCTCGATCCAGCGCTCGGCGGCCTCGACGGGGTCGCCGTAGCGCTTGCCCGTGCCGCGCTCGCCGCCGACCAGCTGGACGACCTCGCCGTCCTGCACGTCGACGGCGGGGATCACCTCGAAGGAAGGGAAGTGGCTCATACCCGAGCGGAGCCGCGCGTGCCGATTAAACCGGTCGGTTCGGGCGGGAATCGGTTCCGGCGACATCGGTCGCCACCGGCCCGTGCCCGCTCACTCCACCGAGATGAGCAGCTGCGAGACGTCCTCGTCGAAGGCGGCGGGGTCGGTCGCGAGCGCGTCGGCCGTCTCCTCGTCCGCCAGCTCCGTCACGACCGTCTCCGCGTCGGCCAGGTCTGGGAGGGCCTCGTCGACGACCTCGATCAACGGGTCCGTCGGGTACGCACCGCCGGCGACGAGCACGTCGGTGCCGTCGTGCCAGACGCCCAGCCGCGACTCGATCTCGACGGTCTCGCTGATCTCGTTCGTCGACCCGTCGGGAAGCGGGACCTCGCCGTCGAAGGCGTACTCCCCCTCCAGCTGCCACGTCGTCGCGGTGTGGCCGCTCTGTACCGTGGTCGTCCCCTCGTCGACGACCTCGACGTTCTCGATGCCGCTGTTCCGGAGCTGCGAGCGGAACGCGTCGACCGCCGCGGTCTCCACCTCGCTCATCAGGCGGTCGCGGCCGACGCCGGCCGGGAGACTGTCGATCGCCGGTCGGAGGTCGATCCGGGTGGCGAAAAAGACCACGGGCGAGCCGCTCGCGTCGAACGTCTCCGCGAGCGCCTCGGCGACGTCGACGTACTCGTAGATCCGCGTGTGTTCGAGCGCGGTCACCGTCACCGGACCGTACGACTGTTCGAACACCGTGCTCTCCGACTCGTCTATCTGTCGCCAGTCCTCGATCCGGTCGCTCGTCACCGTCGGCTCCGGCACCGGTCCGTCGCGCCCCCCGAGACAGCCCGCCAACCCCGCGACGGCGACGGCCGCGCCGCCCGCGAGCAGGCGCCGTCGCGTGACCCCGGTCTCGTCCCCGCTCGGCCCCGTCGCGTCTCCTCCGATGGTCGGTTCGTTCATGAACGTGTGAAGGTCGGTACGCGGTAAATCGGTGTCGGTGGCGCTATCGCGAGCGATATCGCGATTCCATTCGTGTGCTTGCCCCGCCGCTGTCGACACGAATCCCTTATGTAACCACTGGGTGCAACAACTCGGTAATGACTAACGACGACGCGACCGAGACCGACCGGCGTGACGATCTCGACGACCGGCGGGCGGGCTCCCCGGAGGACGCTGCTGGACCGACCGCCGGACCCGCCGACATGCGCGCCGAGCGCCCCACCCGGCGGCGGTTCCTCGCGCTCGGCGGCGCGGCGGGGGCCGTCGCGATCGCGGGGTGTAGCGCTGAGCAGACTGACGGTGAGGACGGGAGCGACGGTTCCGACGGGGCTGACGGCGACGGAGCGGACGGAAACGACAGCGAAGAGGACGGCGACGACGGGGACGACGAGGAGACGCCCACCCTGACGGTCGCGACCTACAGCAGCTTCATCGACGCGCCGTCGGTGAGCCCGGGCGAGTGGCTCAAGGAGGCGTTCGAGTCGCGCGTCGACGCCGAGTTAGAGTGGGCGACCCCGGACAACGGGGTGAACCACTACGTCGAACGGGCGAGTTCGGGCGTGTCGATCGACGCCGACCTCTACGTCGGGCTCACCACCGAGGACCTCGTGCGCGTCGACGAGGCGCTCGACGACGACCTGTTCGCCGAGCGCGGCGAGGTCGACGGCTTCGACGACGTGCGAGAGGGACTCCTGTTCGACCCGTTCGACCGCGCGGTGCCCTTCGACACCGGCTACGTGAGCCTCGTGTACGACGGCACCGCGATCGAGGCGCCGGAGACGTTCGAGGGCCTGCTCGACGACGAGCACGCCGGCGCGCTCATCGCGCAGAACCCCGGCGCCTCCTCGACGGGGCGCTCGTTCCTGCTCCACACGGTCCACATGTTCGGTGACGGACCCGACGGCGCGGTGGAGGGCGGCGACGGCGACCCCGACTACGATTACCTCGACTACTGGGAGGAGCTACAGGACAACGACGTGCGCGTGCTCGGCTCGTGGGACGACGCCTACAGCGCCTGGAGCAACGGGGAGGCTCCGATGGTCGTCTCCTACTCCACCGACCAGGTCTTCGCGGATATGGAGGGTGAGCCCCTCGAAGAACACCAGATCCGATTCCTGAACGATCAGGCGTACGCCACCCCGGAGGGGATGGCCGTCTTCGCCGCCGCCGACGAGCCGGAGCTCGCCCGCGAGTTCATGTCGTTCATGCTGGAGCCGGACGTGCAGGGGCAGATCGCCGAGCGCAACGTCGCGTTCCCCGCGACCGACACGGCCGAGCTCCCCGACGACTACGCCGAGCTGGCCCAGGAGCCGGGAGAACCGGTGACGTTCACGTACGACGAGCTCCAAGGCTCGGTCAGTGAGTGGGTCGAAGACTGGGAGCGGCAGTTCGCCGGGAACTGACGGCGGCGTGGCAGACGCCAGCCGCGGCGCCGACGGCGACCGCTACACGCTTCGCGACCGCCTCGCGGGACGCCTCCGCGGGCGCCTCCTGACCGCGCTCGCGGTCGTCACGAGCGCCGTGCTCGTCGCCGCGTTCTACTACCCGGTCGGGACGGTCCTGATCGAGGCGGTCGTCGTCGACGGTGCCCCCACCCTCGGCGTGTTCGCGGAGCTGCTCCGCGACCCGTTCTACTTCGGGGAGTTCGCCCGTTTGTTCGCGGGCGAGTCGCCGCTCGCGGTCGCGCGCGCCCTGCTCTCGCCGGACCGCAGGCTCGGGATCGTCGGCTTCACCGCGTACCAGGCCGCGCTGTCGACGGTCGCCAGCGTCGCCCTGGGGCTCCCGGCCGCCTACCTCCTCGCGCGCTTCGAGTTCCCCGGCCGGCGGACCCTGCGGTCGCTGACGATCGTCCCGTTCGTCCTCCCCTCGATCATGGTCGCCGTCGGCTTCGTCGCCACGTTCGGCACCGGCGGGACCCTCAACGGGGTCCTCGGCGCGCTCGGGCTCCCGCCGGTCGACCTCATGTTCACGCTGGAGGCGATCGTGATCGCCCACGCCTTCTACAACGCGCCGCTCGTCGCCCGGGTGACGACCGCGGCGTGGGAGTCGGTCGACGCGAGCGCGGTCGAGACCGCCCGGAGCCTCGGCGCGGGGCCGGTCCGGGCGTTCTTCGACGTGGTCGCGCCGCAGGTGTACCCCGCCGTGCTGACGGGCGCGGCGCTCACCTTCGTGTTCACGTTCGGCACCTTCCCCATCGTGCTCGCGCTCGGCGGGTTCGAGCTGGCGACGGTCGAGGTGTTCGTCTACCGGCTCGTCCGCGACCTGAACTACGCCGAGGCGGCCGCGCTGGCGATCGTCGAACTCGTCATCTCGCTCGGCGTCCTGCTCGCGTACCTGCGGTACGAGGCGAAAAATACGGTCAGTTCGCGTGGCGTCCGACCCCTCCCGCGCAAGTCCCTGATCCCTTCAACCCCCTCCCTCCGAGAGGTGCTCCCCCGGCTCGGGCTCGCCGCCTACGTCGTCGTCGCTGGGCTCGTCTTCGTCGCCCCCATCGCCTCGATGGTGCTCGCGAGCGTCACGGGCGGGGACGGCGCGCTCACGCTCGACCACTACCGGTTCCTGATCGACCGCCAGCAGACGGGGGCGGCGTTTCAGGTGCGCCCGTGGCCCGCGATCCGCAACTCGCTGGCGTTCGCGAGCGCCGCGACCCTGCTCGCGCTCCCGATGGGCGTCGTCGTCGCCGTGTTGACGACGCGGCGGTTCCGCGGGCGGAAGCTGGTCGACGCGGCCGCGATGGCGCCGCTCGCGGTCTCCGGGATCATCGTCGGGCTCGGCCTGTTGCGGGGGCTCGTCTTCGGCGTGGAGATCGCGGGCTGGCGGTTCGCGGCGACCGGCGCGGTCGCCATCGTCGTCGCGCACGCGGTCGCGGGCTACCCGTTCGTCGTCCGGACGGTCGCGCCCGGGCTGGAGGGGCTCGACCGCTCGCTGATCGAGTCGGCGCGGGCGCTCGGCGCGTCGCGAGCGCGGGTGATCCGCGACGTGGAGCTGCCGCTCGTGTGGCCCGGCGTCGTCGCGGGCGCGGCGTTCGCGTTCGCCATCTCGATCGGCGAGTTCACCGCGACGGTGGTGCTCGCGACCGGCGCCGACGCGTACACGATGCCGGTCGCCATCGAACGGTTCATCGGGCGTCGGCTCGGACCGGCGACCGCAATGGGCGTCGTCCTCCTCGTGGTTACCGGGTGCAGCTTCGTCGTCATCGAGCGGCTCGGGGGTGAGACGCGTGGGCTCTGAGGGAGCCCCTTCGTCCGGCGGTGCCGATTCCGACGCCCCGCCCGCCGTCGAACTCGACGGCGTCACCAAGCGCTACGGCGACACCGCCGCCGTCGACGACGTGAGCCTCGGCGTGCGCGAGGGGGAGTTCTTCACGCTCGTCGGGCCCTCCGGCTGCGGGAAGACCACCACGCTCCGGCTGATCGCGGGGTTCGAGGAGCCGACCGCGGGGACGATCCGCTTCTCGGGCGAGTCGGTCGCCGGAGTCCCCCCGGAGGACCGCGACGTGGGCGTCGTCTTCCAGAACTACGCGCTGTTCCCGCACATGACCGTCGGCGAGAACGTCGGGTACGGGCTCAACTTCGCGGACCCGCCGGCGGGCATGAGCCGCGACGAGCGCGTCGCCGAGCTGCTCGAACTCGTGGACCTCCCGGACGCCGCCGACCGCGACCCCGAGAGCCTCTCGGGCGGGCAGCGGCAGCGCGTCGCGATGGCCCGCGCGCTCGCGCCGGGTCCCGACCTCCTCCTGCTTGACGAGCCGATGAGCGCGCTCGACGCGCAGCTCCGAGAGCGCCTCCGGGTGCAAGTCCGGAAGATTCAGTCGGAGCTGGGAATCACCACCGTCTACGTCACCCACGACCAGGAGGAGGCGCTGGCGATCTCCGACCGCGTCGCGGTGATGCGCGACGGGCGGCCGGAGCAGATCGCGCCCCCGCGGACGGTGTACCGGAAGCCGTCGAGCCGGTTCGTCGCCGAGTTCGTCGGCGACAACAACGTGTTCGCTGGGCGGGTGGTCGACGTGGAGGAAGGCGCGGTCGAGGGCGACGACGTCCCTCGAATCGCTGCCGTCGACGTCGGCGGCGAGATTCTACGTGTGGACATTGACGACGTCGACATCGAGCCCGGCGATCGCCGCACTTTCTGCGTCCGTCCCGAATACCTCCGGATCGGCGACGGGGAAAGTCGGCTTCGGGCGACCGTCGAGAGCGCGGAGTTCCTCGGCGAGACGACCCGGGTGACGCTCGACTGGGGCGGGCGCGACCTCGTGGTCCGGACGCGCGACCCGCTCTCCGGCGAGGTCGTCGTCGGTTTCGACACCGAAGACGCGCACGTGATCGACAGCGACGGAGCGTGACGGACGGCTACTTATCAGGGGATATGCGGTGGCGCGCGCCTCCGAGCGCCCCAAGGGCGCGAGGAGCGCGTGCGAGGGACGCGGTGAGCGCTCGGAGAGCGCGAACCGCGAGGCTGGGGAGGCGTGAGGCTACGGTCGCTGTGGGGCGGGACTCAAAGGGGCAGCCGCGAGGGCGAAGCCCGCCGACGTAAGCACTGGAAGGAGCGAGCAAAGCGAGCGACTGGAGCGCGCAACGAGGTGCGCGAGCCCTCGCGACTGGGGCTTTGCAGGTCTTCGTAGTTGGATCGACGACAACCGCGTATCACCGAGCGGCTGGGGCTTCGGCGGAGTTCACCGTCGATCCGTAGTCAACCGTTTATAAACGATCGACCGCCGAAACCCCCTCACTCGAGCCGTCTACTTCCAGTGCCAGAAGTGGTTCCCGTCCTCCTCGACGGGGTCGGTCCGCTCCCGGAGGGCGGCGACGTCGTCGGCGGTCGGCTCGTGATCGTCGGGGAGCGACTCCATGCACTCGAAACAGAGGAAGAACTCTGAGCCGTCGGTGAGCTCCAGCGTCAGTCCCTGCGTCGACTCGAACGCGAAGTTCCACAGGTCGCCGATCCCGCCGGCGATCCTGACGGACCGCTCGCAGACGTCACAGGACTCCGAGGCCATACGTCGCGGTTGCGGCTCCGCGCGCTAATGCGTGTCGCCGTGGAGACGGCGGTGTTTACTCATAAATGATCGCTGGTGGTTCGGCGGTGAACACCGCCAAAGTCCCAGCCGCTCGGCGATACGCCATCGAACAATTCGCGGTGAACACCGCCAAAGCCCCAGCCGCGAGGCGGGCGCACGCTCGCTGCGCGCCTCACTCGGTCGCTAGCTCCCTCGTTGCGGTGCTTACATCGCCTGCGCCCGCCTCGCGGCTGCCCCTTTGAATCCCACCCCGCACAGCACCACCGGAAGACGGTCCTGCTCGCTCACTCCGTTCGCTGCGCGGGCTGCGACTTCCGTGCTCCCGCTCGCTCCCATCGGTCGCTCACGGGACCGCAGCCTCACGCCTCCCCAGCCTCGTCGGTCGCCCGTCGCTTCGCTCCGGACGACCGACTCCCTCGCGCGGTGCCGCTCGCGGCCCTCCGGGCCGCTCACGGGCACGCGCCACCGCACATCTCTCTAGAAACAGACCCACCGTCTGCACGTTCACCCATAAATCGCTCCCGCCGATCGAATCCGAACGTCTCCCCACCGACCGATTACTTCTCCGCGTCGCCGTCGCCGTCGTCGTCGATCTCCGGCGTCGACGGCTCCGGCTCGACGCCGGTCTCGGCGGGCGTCTCGTCCGTCTCGACGATGTCGTTCGCTCGCGCCCCGCTGCCGAACAGCCGGGCTCGGATCCCGCGGTCGCTGCGCTTCTCCGCGAGCAGCACGGAGCACTCCACGTCGTTCAAGACGTCCAACACGAGCGATCCGCGGACGATCCGCGAGAGCAGCCCCTTCTCCGTGGCGCCGACGATGAGCATCGTGGCGTCGCGCGCGGCGCGCTCGATGGACGCCTCGACGTCGCCGCTCTCGACGCGCAGCGTCGCGTCGGAGAGGTCGTGCTGGTCGGCCCACCCGGAGAGGAACGCGCGTCCCTCGGCCTCGTCGTCGGCGACGTGCAGCAGCGTGACCTCGCTGTCGAACTCGGCCCGGAGCATCTTCGCGACAGCCCCGGACAGGTCCGAGGCCGGACCGCCGGCGGTCGGCACTAAGATCCGAGAGGCGTCGAACCCGCGGTCGCGGAACACGAGGAAGTCGGAGGGGAGCGAGTACGCCAGCTCGTCGACGGCGGACTCGGCTCGCCCCGGCGCCCCGTGGGAGTCCTCGCCCCAGCCCATCACCGTGAGGTCGGCGCCGTAGGTTCGCGCGGCGTCGAACACCTCCTCGAACACGCGGTGCGATAAGACGACGTGGGTCTCGACGTCGACGTCGAACGTCTCGGCGTCGTCGCGGGCCTTGTCGAGCAGGTCGTGTGCCGCCTGGTGAGCGCCGCGGTCGCGCGCGGCCTCCAGCGAGGTCTGGTCGGGCACGTTCGCGATGTTGACCGCGACGACCGTCCCGTTCCGCTGCTTGGCGATGGCCGACGCGAGCGTGATCAGGTGCTCCTCGGTCTTGGGGTTCGCGAGCGGCACCATCACCCGGTAGTCGCCGCCGCTCGGCTGGACCGAGGTGGCCGCCGACACCGCGGGCTTGGGGAGCTCGTCGGAGCGGTCGAGGATCCACGTCCCCAACACGCCCCGCGCCTCCACCTTCCCGCGGGCGTACAGCAGGTACCAGAGCACGGCGAAGGCGACGAGTCCGGCCGACAGCGCGATGATCCGCGGCTCGATGTAGGCGATCAGCGCGAACGACGATATCGTCCCGATTATCGGCACGATCGGGTAGAAGGGGACCTCGAAGTCGGGGTCGTACCCCTCGACCTCCGACTCGCGCATCACGATCAGCGCGAGGTTGAGCAGCCCGTAGACGATGAGGTGGAGCACGGAGCCCATCGTCGACAGCGACTCGACGCCGCCGGCGACGAGGAACACGAGGATGAGCGCGCCGGTGAGCGCGATCGACTTGTACGGCGTGCCGAACCGGTCGTGAATCTCGTTGAGCTTCGGGGTGACGATCTTCTCGCGGCCCATCGCGAAGTTGATCCGCGACGACGACAGGATCGACGCGTTCGCCGACGAGGCGGTCGCGAGCAGCCCGCCGATCAGAAGCATGCCGGCGCCGACGGCGCCCAGCGAGAAGCCGAACACCTCGTAGTTGCCGAACAGCAGGCGTGCGGCGTCGACCACCGCGGTCTCGTTGTTCGCGACGAGGTCGTTCGGGACCGCCGCGAGCAACACCAGCAGGAACAGCGCGTACACGACCGTGACGATCACGACCGAGCCGAGCACCGCGAGCGGGAGGTTCCGCCCCGGGTTCTTGATCTCCTCCGCGACAGAGGTGATCTGGACGAACCCGAGATACGAGACGAAGATGATCCCCGTCACCGGGAGCACCTCGCTCGTCGTTCCCGGCGGCGCGAGCGGTCGCAGCGAGTCCATGTCCGCGTTCAGCAGGCCGACGACGGTGAAGACGGCGAGGATCCCCAGAAGCGACATGACGATGACGATCTGGAGCCCGCCGGTCTCCTTCGCGCCGAAGTAGTTGACCGCGATGAACAGCAGCGCGCCGACGAGCCCGATCACCTGCGCCGCCTCCAGCGTCACCACCCCGAGCCCGACCGGTTCGAGCCCGACGAGCGCGTTGACGTACTCGCCGAAGCCGTACATGTAGAACGCGGAGGCGAACGCGAGCCCGAGCCAGTTCGCCCACCCCGCGATCGAGCCGAACATGGGTCCGAGCGCGCGGTTGACGTAGAAATACGCCCCGCCCGACTTCGGCATCGCGGTCCCGAGTTCGGAGGCCGACAGCGCGGTGAACAGCGCGATCACGCCGCCGAGGACGAACGTGAGCGCCGCGAGCGGTCCGGCGCGGGCGACCGCGGTGCCGGGCAGGACGAAGATCCCGGCGCCGATCATCGTCCCGATCCCGATCGTGAGCGCCGCGAGCGGCCCGAGGTCCTTCGCGAGCTCCTCGTCCCCGCTCACGGCGGACCACCTCGGACGGTTGTTACTCTCCGGACGTGTGTCATACCGCTTCTCTCTCCCCCGTTCGTATAAACCCGGCCGATCCGGGCAACGGTACCGTCTCCGGAAGCCACGACCCGTCCGCGCGGCCGCGACGACCGGGACTTTCGAGCGTATCACAAGGAACATACCCCAGCGCGACGCGGTACGATCCATCAGGTGGATCCCGTGACGAAGAAACGCGAATACCGCGACGACTACGACGACAAGACGCTGTACATCCCCGGCCCGACGGAGGTCCGCGACGACGTGATCGAGGCGATGGCGGAGCCGATGTTCGGCCACCGGATGGACCGGATGACCGACCTGTACACCACCATCGTCGAGGACACGAAGACGTTCCTCGGCACCGACAACGAGGTCGTGGTCCTCACCGCCTCCGGCACCGAGTTCTGGGAGGCGTCGACGCTCAACCTCGTCGACGAGAACATCTTGGTGCCGACCTGCGGGAGCTTCAGCGAGCGCCACGCCAACGTCGCCGAGCGCCTCGGGAAAGACGTCGACCGGCTGGAGTACGAGTGGGGCGAGGCCGTCAAGCCCGAGGACGTCCGCGAGCACCTCGAATCGACGGACAAACAGTACGACGTGGTCGCGACCGTGATGAACGAGTCGTCGACCGGCGTCCGCAACCCCATCGAGGAGATCGGCGACGTGATCAGCGAGTACCCGGACACGTACTTCGTCGTCGACGCCGTCTCCGCGCTGGGCGGCGACTACGTCGACATCGACGACCACGACATCGACGTGATCTTCGCGTCCACCCAGAAGGCGTTCGCGATGCCGCCGGGACTCGCCGTCTGCGTCGTCAGCGACGACGCCTACGACCGCGAGGTCGAGAAGGGCGACTCCTCGTGGTACGGCGGCTTCCGCCGCACGATCGACTACTACGACCGGAAGGGCCAGACCCACTCGACGCCCTCGATCCCGGTCATGTTAGCGTACCGCAAGCAGATGAAACACATGCTCGAAGAGGGCCACCGCGCCCGCGACCAGCGCCACCGGGAGATGATGGAGTACGTCCACGACTGGGCCGACGAGCACTTCGCGATGTTCCCCGAGGCGGGGTACGAGTCGCAGACGGTCGCCTGCATCGAGAACACGCAGGAGATCGACGTCGCGGCGACCATCGAGCAAGTGAGCGAGGAGTACGACATGGCCTTCTCGAACGGCTACGGCTCGCAACTCGGCGAGGAGACGTTCCGGATCGGCCACATGGGCGAGCACACGGTCGAGAGCGTGAAAGCGCTGACCGACGCGATCGAAGACGTCGCGGACCTGTAGCGCGGACAGTCCGTCGGTATTCCCTTCTCACCCGTCCCGTCGCGGCTCGACCAGCTCGATCCGATAGCGCCGTCCGCCGGATCGCGTCTCCTCGACACCGACGACGACGAACGACTCCTCGCCCACGTCGATCATGTCCCCCGGCGACAGGGGGCCGTCGTCGCCGGACTCGCCGCGCCGCCGTCGGTTCTCTCGCGCCCGACGGTCGGTGTCGCCGACGACCTCGGGACCGACGCTGACCGTCCCCCGTTCGGCCGCGATCACGCGGTTCCAGAACGCGTCCGAGGGCGGCCGCGGCCCCACGCGCTCGGCCAACTCGGCTCTCGTCAGTCGCTTCATGCCCGCACGTCAGAGCCAGAGCAGTTGTGCGTGTCGGGTCTCCTCGAACTCCAGGACGGTCTCCTCGTCGACGAGCCCGGCCTCGACGGCGACGCCGACGGCCTCGGTGCCGACGATGTTCGCGACCTGCGCGCGTTGGAGGCCAGCGACGACCTCCTCGGCGGTCGCCTCGACCGCGTCGTCGCCGCCGTAGAACTCCTCGCTGACGGTGATCGTCGCGCGTCCGTTGTCGTACGTCTCGCCGAGGCAGTCGGCGTCGCAGACGGAGACGAGCCGCCCCTCGGCGGTCTCGCGCTCGCGGAGGAGCATTCAGAAGCCCTCGGGCCCCTCGCCTTGGAGCTCTCGCTCCGGCTCCTCGCCCGCGCTGCCCCGTCCGCCTCGGTCGCCCCGCCCGCCGCGGCCACCCGCACCGGGCCGGCCGCCGGCTCCCGGCTGACCGCCCTGTCCGGGTCGCCCGCCGGGACCGGGGGCCTGTCCGGTCTGTTCCTCGACCATCTGCTCTTCGGCCTCGCGGCGGATCTCCTCGGCGCGGTCGGCGACCTCCTCGGCCTGCTCGTGTTCGCCGGCCTCTTCGAGTGCGCGAGCCTTCTCCTCTAACACGTCCGCGCTCCGGTAGCCGAGGCGGATCGCGTTGTCGAAGCAGCTGACGGCGTCCTCGGCGAGCCCGCGCTCGACCAGCAGGAACCCGCGGTTGTACCACGCTTCCGCGAATCGCGGGTCGGTCTCGACGGCGCGCTCGGCGTGCCGGAGCGCCTGCTCGCCGCGGCCCGACTCCCAGAGCGCGTACGCGAGGTTGGTCTCGGCGGTCGCGGCGTGCTCGGAGTCGTCGTCGATCCGCAGCGCCTCCTCGTAGGCGCCGATCGCCTGATCGAACTCCTCCAGCTGCGCGTGGGCCGCGCCCTTGTTCACCCACGCCTCCTGCGCGTCGAGCGAGTCCTCCTCGGCGAAGCTGGCGGCGCGCTCGAACGTCTCGGTCGCCTCCTCGAACTTGTTGATCCCCATGTACGACAGCCCCACGTCGATCAGGCGCTCGACGTCGATCGCGTCGCTCTCGACGTTGCGCCTGTCCATGATGTCGGTGAGGACGCGGGAGTCGACGGGGTCGACCGTGTTCGGGTCGGCGTCGATCTCCTCGGGGTCGAGGGTGAACTCCTCGTAGTCGGCGTCGACGCCCTGCCCGGCGGAGAACTCGTGGCGGTCGTCGTCGCGTTCGTCGGTCATATACCCGGTTTAGCGGGTCACGAGGCGTAAGGGTTGCGTCGGAGCGCCGCGAGACCGGCGATCCGGTCCCGCGGAGGCCCCGTTCTCGCAGCCCGCGGAGGCCCCCGTTTTTGCGGACTGACACGGCGGAACCCCGCGGCTTCAGTCGTAGGTCACTGGCTCACCGATCTCCTCTTCCAGCTTCTCTCCGAACGCCGACCCGTTCTCGACGGACCCCACGACGGAGAACTCGCCGCTCGATTCGAGCACGACGGCCTCCACCTCTTCGAGGGACCCGAAGTCCTTCTTGCGGACGGCGCTCCGGATCTCGTCTCTCGCCACCCGCTGACGCCGCATCTCTCGGTCGACGAACTCGCCACGGAAGTACAGCAACGCCGGCGGGTTCGTGATGATCCGTCCGAAGAAGGGCCACCGGACCTGAATCCACGTGACGGTGTACTGCAGCGTGATGAGGAGCCCGAGGGCGACGACGGCCTCCGCGAGCGCGACGCCCTTCGCCGTCAGCGCCCGGCCGAACACGGAGCCGATCGCCACGGTCACGATGAAGTCGAAGGCGTTCATGCTCGACAGCGTTCGGCTCCCCGACAGACGGAGGAACAGCACGAGCGTGACGTACATGGAGACGCCGACGACGAGGATCCGGACGAGCGGCTCCCAGCCGGTGAAGTAGAAGGTAACGTCGGTCATGAGTCGATGGGGGGCCAGTGCCAGGCGTCGGCGCTCACGATCCCGAGCAGCTTCCGTCGCCGCTCCGCCAGCTCGTCGAGCGCGTCGGCGAACTCGTCGTCGGCGACGGCGGGGACCCCCTCGGCCCGAAGCCTGTCGAGATCGGGGGGCGGCGGCGTCTCCTCGGCGGGATCGATGAACGCGTTGTTGAGGGTCTCGAGGTAGTTCTGCGTCGCCGATCGGGCGTTGTCGACGAGCACGGCGTCGGGCTGTTCGTCCTCCGGGACCCCGAACCGGAGGACCGTCATCGACTCGTCGAAGACGGCGACCGCCATCGCGGAGGCGTGTTTGGCCTGTTCGCTGTGGTAGTAGTGGAGGATCGGATACGACTTGTGTTGGTCTGCGAGCGTGTCGAGCCGCGACGCGAGGGAATTGAGCGGGAGGTGGAGCCCGTCGAAGTCCTCGCCGTCCCACGCCGCGCTGACGAGCCTCTCGCTGTCCGCCCCCATCCCGGAGACGCTGCTGGCGAACGAGCGCTTGTTCGAGACCGCGCCGAGCACCGAGAGGACGTACGAGACGCCCATCGTCACGAACAGCATGCCGCTCGCGGTCGTGAGCGACGAGGCGATCTGCCAGACGCCCGCCGGCGGGTAGAAGTCGCCGTTGCCCATCGTGAACATCGTGTAGGCGACGTAGAAGATCCTGCCGCCCCACGTGAGCGGAACGTCGTCGCGGGCGGCGATGAGCGCGTTCTCGCCGCCCGCGAAGACGAGCGTCCACCCGCCCCAGATGAGGCCCACCCACATGACGAGCGTCGACGTCAGGATGATCGGGCCGGCGAGGCTGAGTATCCGGGACCGCGTCCCGCCGAGCTGGCGGAGCCCGCGCCAGATCCAGGTCGTCAACCGCGACGAGAGCGGCCCGGAGCCGCCGTCAACCCAGAGCGTCGTCCACAGGATGTCGACGATCGCGGCGACGAGCACCGTCGCGCCGACGGCGAGATACAGCGGTCGCACCGCCGACGCGGCCTGAAGCGGGGCGGGGACGCTTCCACTCGAAACGCCGCCGAACAGTGGCGGCGCGAGACAAGCGACATCGGCGATCATCTTCGTGAGCGTAGGGTGGTGACGTGGAAAACAGTACGGAGCGTGCTATTACTAACTATTTATAGAAACAAATTTTTCTAGGAAAATACAGAAATAAAAGTGCCGGTGAGATCACGAGAAGCTGCTGTTTTCGCGCTACCAATCGATCAATACGAACAGCGTGATCGAGAGCGGGAGTGGGTATAGCACGCTTGTAGAGTGGTTGTTTATACGTGATCGAGCGGTGTTGCTGGCGGCTGTTTATAAGCGAGCGGCGGCGCTGCGGTGAACACCTCCAAAGCCCCAGTCGCTGTGGGCGGCGCACGCTCGCTGCGCTCCTCGCTCGCGGTGCTCGCTGCGGTGCTTACGTCGCCTGCGCCGCCCACAGCGACTGCCCCTTTGAATCCCACCCGCACAGCACCGCAACCGCGCCTCACGCCTCCCCAGCCTCGTCGCTGGCGGCGATAGCCGCCAGCGACTCCCTCGCGCGTGCTCCTCGCGGCCTATCGGCCGCTCGGAGGCACGCGCCACCGCGTTGTTATTTATAAGCGATCGTCGCCATCGCTCACGGATCCTTTAAGTACTGATTCGCCACCACCGATCTGCGATACTCACTCCCGCTATCGATCAAAAATCAGTCTTCGGCGGCGGACTGTTTGAGTTGCGTCGGACCCGAAAGCGAGAGTTCGACGGGGTCACCGGTCTTGAGAGCGATCCAATACATATTGGCCCGGTCTTTTTGATGATAGCTCGGTGATTTATACGTGTGACAACACCAGGACTCATCGGTTCGGTAGTGGCATTCGCGGTCGCGCTCCTGATCGGGGGGCTCGCGATCTACATCAGCGCCCGCGTGATCGCGGACACCGACGACTACAGCTACGCCGTCATCACCGCGCTGGTTGGCGCCATCGCGTGGGCATTGACCGCGTGGATCCCGCTTTTCGGACCCGTTATCGCCCTGATCGTGTGGATAGCCGTCATCAACTGGCGGTACCCCGGCGGCTGGGTGCAGGCGGGACTGATCGGGCTCCTCGCGTGGGTCTCCGCGCTCGTCATCCTCTTCGTCCTGAACGGGCTCCTCGGTCTCGGGATCGGGGCCTTCGGGGTCCCGGGGGCGTAATCCGATGGCGTCCGCACAGCTCCTCGGGACCGCGTGGACGGTCTGGAAACTGGCGAGGAAGCGCTTCGGTCCGGTCGGTGCCCTGATCGCCACCGCCGTCGTGATCGGCGGGCTGGTCTACCTCGCGCCGCGATTGACCGAGCGGTACCCGGCGCTGGCGGCGGTCGTCGGTGATCCGGCGCGTGAGAACCCCACCGTCTCCGCGTAACGGCGGCGTCGCTCGGCGGTAACGCTTATTGGGGATACGGTTATCCGGACGTGTGACGCACGTTCTCCCGTGACTACTCACGGTTCGGACGAGAGTCCTCGACGGGCAGACACCGAATCCGGCGTCGCCTCCGCTTCCGGGGCGGGCCTCCTCCGGAGGCTCGTTCGAGGCGTCGTCGGCGGCCTGATCGCCACCGCGCTGATGACCCTCTACCGGTTCCCGGTCTTCCGTGCCCTACCGCCCACCTCGGACTTCTGGGCGAAGTACGTCGGCGGCGGTGCCACCGAGACGTACCCCGGCGTCGGGCTCGTCCTGCACTTCCTGTACGGGGGCGTCGCGGGCGGCCTGTTCGCCGTCCTGATCGACGCCCTCGGATTCGAGACCGAACGCGAGGACAGCCTCGGCGCGATCGCGCTCTCGCTCGTGTACAGCCTCGCGCTGTCGGTCTTCGGGACGCGAGTCGTCTTTCGTGTCCTCCTCGACGAGGACCTCGATCCGGACGAGGCCGTGATATTCCACGTCGGACACGTCATTTACGGGCTGACGCTGGGGACGTGGGTGGGCTTCGACAAGCGGACCGGCGAGGCCTACGAGTGAGCGGATCGAGGGGGGCGGAGCGGTCCGTCTGACATATGCGATTGCGGCGAGTCGAGGAGAAGGCCTCGCTTCAGCGCGGGGAGGACGTCAGAGAAACCGATGCGTGTGCTCGTACCCCCTTCTCATGAGTTCGTCGACCGGTGAGTTTCGGACCTCGACCTCGACTGCACCCTCGCGGATCGCCGTGACCACCGCCTCCGGCGTGAGCTCCGGCGCGTCGATCCGGGTCATCGTTCGGCCGACCTCGAAGGGGAAGTGGGCGTCGCTCCCGCCGACGACCGGGACGTCGAGCGATTCGGCGAGCGCCCGCACGCGATCGGCGTTGTCGGGATGTTTCCCGTTTATCTCGACGGCGTCGAACGGCGCGTCGCTCTCGCGAACGCGACTGTCCCGGTACGGGTGCGGGACGATCGCGGCGCATCCGTTGTCGTGCGCGCGCGACACGACTTCCTCGGGGGTCCGTTCGCCGGAAACGGTCCGACGCGGCGGGTCCGGCCCGACGACGAGGAGGTGTCCGGCCGTCGTCGTGACCTCGACGCCCGGGATGAATCGCGGACGTCCCGTCACGCGGTCGAACGGCCTGTAGTAGTCGTGGTTGGTCAGGGCGACGCCGTCGAGGCCGGACCGGCGTCCCCAACGCGCCAACAGACGCGCACCGATCGGGTCGTAGGGGGTCGGCGCCCCCGGGAAACCGTGGAAGAACCGGGTGTGCGCGTGGAGGTCAACCGTGAACCTCGACCCCTCGCGTGAGGCGTCACCGGGTTCGGATCGGTCAGCGGATCGGTCAGATCTCATGCGTCGGTCGGGGCCGGGTCGTACTCCTCGCCCACGACCAGCCGCAGGACGTTCGATCGAACAGTGAGCGCGAGCTCGCGTTCCTCGATGACCTCCCCGTCCAGGCTGAATCTCACGGGGTCCGACGAGTCGGTCTCGATGTCCAACGACGCGGCTTGGAACCGCTCGATGTGCGCCGAATCGCGTCCGAACAGGCGCTCGAGCACCGTGTCGCCCATCAGATCGATCGCGGGCACGTCCCTGACGATCATGACCTCGAAGCGGCCGTCTTCCATGTCGGCCTGCGTCGTTCCGTCCGCCGCGAACTGACGCCCGTTCCCGACGACCACGCAGAGCGCTTCGCCGCTCCACCTCGGCTCGCCGTCGTCGCTCCCTTCGTCGTCGATGGTGAGCCGCAGCGGATCGAACTCCGTCACGGTGCGGAGGGTCGTGAGCACGTACGCCAACCCGCCGATGCGGGACTTCAACGCCCCGGACGTGTCGTCCACCGACTCGGCGGTGAACCCGGCGACGCAGGAGTTCACGAAGGGTCGATCGGTCGCCATCCCGAGATCGACGGTGCGCCGGGAACCGTCCTCCAAAGCGGTGAACGCGGTCTCGATATCGGTGATCCCGATCTGCTTCGCGAAGTTGTTTCCCGTTCCGAGCGGGAGGATTCCGAGCGTGACGTCGTCGAACGCGTCGGCCCCGTCGATCCCCCGAACGACCTCGTTGACCGTCCCGTCTCCGCCGCCGGCCACGATCGTCGAGTAGCCGGCCTCGATCGCCTCCTCGGTCAGCGTGACGATCTCGCCCTCCCGCTCGGACTGTTCGAGCGCGTACCCCAACAGGTCCGCCCGGGCCCGAACCGTCTCGGTGTGGGAGCCGCTTCCGCTCTCCGGGTTGTGAATGATCACGGTCTCTCCCATGTCTATGCACCCTCGATCGCGGCGGGGCTGCTGGGCGTCCGGATTCTTCCCTTCGAAGCACTCACTGGCGTTCGAGACATGCTGTCCCGATCGCGCCTCCGTCGAATTGTTAGGAGGTCTTCCGTCCGTTTACGTGTATATTATACGCGGATGTGCGTGGGCTCCGTTACGCCGTCGAACAGTCGCAGCGTCCCCGCTCCAGCAGTCGGTCGACGGAGTGTTGGGAGTTACACTTCGAGCAGTAGACGCGGACCTGCACGGTGACGGACGGGTCCCCGACCGCGAGGTGTCCCCGACTCCGGAGCCGGTCGATCTTGTCCTGGACGATCGCCTCCGTCCGAGCGCTGAACTGCCGGATGCTCTCCGCCTCTCGGCCGACCCTGTCCCCCTCGTTCCGCTCGTACTCGGCGTTCCGGTAGTCCTTCAGATACGTCCGAACGGCCTGATAGCTGACGAACTCCCCTCGCAGCCGCTCGACGTCGACGCCCGCGCGTTCGAGCCACCGGGTGGCCTCGACCCGGTCCCCGGGGCTCACGTCGTCGTCGGTGAGGAGCCGGTAGTAGTTCGCGGCCGCGCCGTCGAGGTCGGCCGTTTCGGCCTCTCGCAACGCGGATCGCAGCAGCTCCCGGTTGAAGTGGTCGGCGAGCTCACGGAGGCTCCGCCGGTCCTCGGCTCTCGTCCACAGGTGTTCGAGCTCGTCGCCGAGCGGCTCCAGTTCGCGCTCCCGGAGCAGACGGGCGACTTTCGACTCCCGTCCGGGCCCTGACGAGTCTCGGTTAGGATCGGCCATACCGGCGTCTCGGCCGCCGAAGTAGTAAGCGTTTCCATAACACCGGTCCCGTTGTTACGAATTGGCTGTTTCGCGAGATCCGCGCGCTCGTCTCAGATAATACCGGCTTAACGAGTCTGGACGGGTGACCGATCGGATCGAGAAGGAGACGATCGGTCACTGGGGACTCGCGCCCGGATCCGACGGTTCCCACGGCGAGGGCGGCGTCGCGTCGTCGCCCGAAGTACCGTCGAACACGGCTTCGAACAGCGTGCGTTCGGCCCCCCGGAAGTGCTCGCTGAACGTCGCCTGCGTGACTCCGAGTAGCTCGGCCACCTCCTCGCCGGTGCTCTTCCGCGGCCAGTCGAAGTAGCCGGCGTGGAACGCGGTCTTGAGCACGGCCCGCTGCTTCCTCGTGAGCTGGTTTTCAAAGGCCAGGTGGAAGTCGGCGATAGACGGGTCGTCGCGGGCGACCGTCCACTGGGCGCGGAGCGTCGCGTCCGGGTAGTGCTCTTTGACGATCTCGACCAGCTGGTGTTTGTCCCGCCCCGGCGGAACGTCGACGACGAACTGCAGTTCGCCGTCCGCGACGGTGATCTCGGTCACGAGAGCGCCGTGTTTCGCGAGCTCCGGTACCAGCTCCTCCCCCCAGTTCGTGGTGACCTCGATCTCGTACGCGTCGCCTTCGGGAGAGAGGATCCGGAAGTCTTCGATCAGCCGCGAGCGTTCGGCGAGCTCCCGGAACTCCTCCATCGGGATCCCCGCGACGCTGCCGTACGCGAGGATCCCGGGATCGGTCCGAATGAGGTGCTCGATCTCGAGGGTCAACCCCCCCGCCGACGCGGAGACGATTTCGTCGGCGTCGCCCCCCTGATCGAACGTCAGCTGGAGCACCGTGTCGCTCATGAGGGCGTCCTTGCGCTCGACCGCGGTGATGGCGTGGCCGATGATCTCTCCCAACCGCGAGAGGTTCTCTCGGTCGGTGTTGGCGAAGGCGTTCGGCGACTCGTCGTAGACCGCTAAGACGCCGTAGAAGACGCTCTCGTAGGCGACGGGTATCGCGGCCACGGTTCGAAACCCGCAGGCGCGCATCTGCTCGTAACGGCGCTCGGACTCGGACACCGATTCGATGTCCCGGACGACCTGTACCTCTCGGGTCCGAACCGCCTCGACTTCGGCCCGCTCGCGCTCCGTCTCACCGTCGAACGGGATCTCGGCGGCGTCGAACTCGCAACCGGCGGACGCGGACTGGCGCATCGAGAACCGATCGGTCGAGTGCGTCACGCCGCCCATCCACGCGAAGCCGTACGCGTCGGACTCGACGAGCCGCTCACAGACCGCCCGCTCGAGGTCCTCGCGCGTCGTCTCCGTGATGAGCGCGTGGATGACGTCCTGGCTGATCCGGTACAGTCGGTTGAACGCCTCCAACTGCTCGCGGTGGCGGATCCGCTCGCGCTCCTGCCGGGACTGCTCGATCGCGTACTGGATCGAGTGGACCAACAGGTCGCTCGTCACCTCGTCTTTCACGAGGTAGTCGACGGCCCCGCGCTGGATCGTCTGGACGCCGAGATCGCGGTCGTCCTGTCCCGTGAGCACGACGACGGGGGTGAACTCGACCGCGTCGACGACGCCGACGAGCGTGTCGAAGCCGGTGCTGTCCGGAAGCTCCAAGTCGAGCAGTATCACGTCGAACTCCCGTTCTGACAGGCGTTTCAACCCCGCTTCCAGGGTTGACTCGTGGTGAACCGACGACCGGTCGGGAGCCGACCCGTCGAGGTCGATCCGCCTGAGCTCAGCTCCCGCCCCCTTCAGCATCTCCTCGACGAGCCGGGCGTCGCCGGGGTTGTCCTCGATGAGGAGGACGTCGAGCGTGTCGTCACTCATGGTCGTCTCGTGCCGGCGGGAGCCGAACGACCTCGAGCCAGAAGTCCTCGAAGGTCTGAATGGTGGCGATGAACTCCGACGGATCGACCGGCTTCGTCATGTAGGCGTTCGCTCGTAGCTCGTAGGACTTGACGATGTCCTCTTCGGCCTGCGAGCTCGTCAGCACGATCACCGGGATGGACGCGAGGTGCGGCGCCGTCTCGTACAGCTCTTCGAGAAACTCGTTGCCGTTCTTCCGAGGGAGGTTGAGATCGAGGAGGATGAGGTCGGGCCGCGGGGCGTCCTCGTACCCGTTGCGCTTGTTCATGAAGTCGAGGGCCTCGATCCCGTCGTTCACGACGTGGAGGGTGTTGGCGATGCGACTCTCGTTGAACGCCTCCTGGGTGAGCCGGATATCGCCGGGGTTGTCCTCGATCAGCAGGATGTCGGCCCTCTTGTTCGAACGGGCCCGGTCACTCATCGTCATCACCCGCGGGCGGGAGAGTGAACGAGAAGGTCGCGCCCGCTCCCGGACGGGAGTCGACCCAGATGTCGCCCCCGTGACGCTCGACGATCCGCTTACAGAGCGCCAGTCCGATCCCCGATCCGTTCCCGTCCGGACCGTCGAGGCTCTGGAACACCTCGAAGACGCGGTCGGCGTCGGCCGGATCGATCCCGACGCCCTCGTCGCTGACGGAGACGACCCATCGCTCGCCGTCTCGCTCGGCGGAGACCCGTATCCGCGGAGGAGCGTCGCCGCTGTACGCCATCGCGTTATCCAACAGGTTCTGGAACAGCTGGTGTAACTGTCCTCGGTCGCCCTCGACGCGCGGCAGGGAGTCAACCGTGATCTCGGCCTCGCACTCGTCGGACCTCATCTGGAGGGAGTCTCGGACGTCCGCGACGACCGCCTCCAGCTCGACGGGCTCGAACGAGTCCCCCTTCGACTCGATCCGCGAGTACGCCAACAGCCCGTCGATCATCTCGCGCATCCTGTCGGCGCCGTCGACGGCGAACTCGAGGAACTCCTGTCCGTCCTCGTCGAGCGCGTCCGCGTAGCGCTCATCGATGAGTTGGAGGTAGCTTGAGACCATCCGAAGGGGCTCTTGGAGGTCGTGAGACGCGGCGTACGCGAACTGTTCGAGCCGCTCGTTGGACTCTTCGAGCTGTCGTTGGCGCTCTTTTCGCTCGCTGATGTCCCGTCCGATACCCGCGATCATGTGTTCGTCGTCCGGCGTGTCTATCACGGACGCGACGAACTCCACCGGAATCCGATCGCCGCTTTTCGTCCTGACGGACGCCTCGATGCGGCCGTTTCCGGTCTTGAACGTCTCGCCGATGTTGTCGGCGAGCCGCTCTCGGTCCTCTTCGACGATGAGCCCCAGCGGACCCATCTCCTCGATCTCCTCGTCCGTGTAGCCGGTGACGGAGCGGACGCTCTCGTTCCAGCGCCGGAAGTTCCCCTCCCTGTCGATGACGTAGAACAGGTCGTCGATCGTGTTCAAGACGTCGTTGATGTAGTCTTTGTGCGCCTTGAGCTCCCGTTCCCGGTCGCGGATCGCCTGTTGATGTCTCCGTCGTTCGGTGACGTCGCGGAAGTATACCGAGAGTCCGGTCACCGAGGGGTACGCCGACACCTCGAACCAGGCGTCCAGCGGCGGGAAGAACTCCTCGAAGGAGACGGACTCCTGCTCTTCCATCGCCCGGACGTAGTTCTCGTAGAACGGAGAGTCGGCGGCCTCCGGAAACAGGTCCCAGACGACTGCTCCGTTCGCCTCCTCGGGGGACACTTCGAGGAGTTCGGCCGCACAGTCGTTCATATAGGTGAACCGCCACTCGTCGTCGAGTCCGAAAAAGCCGTCCGAGACGCGGTTGAGGATCTGGTGCAGCTCGCTCTCTAAGCCCCGCTGACGGTTGTGTCGTTCCGTCATGTCGCGGGTGATCTTCAGGTATCCCTCGAGAGTGCCGTCGGCGTCGCGGATCGCGGTGATCGTCACGTTCGCCCAGAACCGGGACCCGTCCTCGCGGACGCGCCACCCCTCGTCCTCGACGGATCCCGCCTCGGCCGCCGCTTTGAGGTTGCGTTCGGGGACGCCCGCCTCCCGGTCCGTTTCGGTGTAGAACGCCGAGATGTGTTCGCCGAGGATCTCCTCCGCCTCGTACCCCTTGATCGCCTTCGCTCCTTCGTTCCAGCTGGTGACGTTGCCGTCCGGATCGAGGCTGAAGATGGCGTACTCCGTGATAGCGTCGACCAGCGAGTGGAACTCAGCTTCGGTCTCCCGAAGCGCGTCGGCCGACCGCTTCTGGTCCGAGACGTCCGTGTACCACTCGATCCGACCGCCCGAGAACCGACCGGACGTGACGGGCTTGCTTCGGTGTTTGAGCCACCGCTCTTCGCGGTTGTCCCCCCCGATAACGTGGATCTCGAACTCCTCGGCGTAGGTGTTGTCGTCGTACGCCGCGAGGAGGCGCTCCTCGAAGCGGTCGGACTCCTCGACCGCCTCTTTCAGGCTCTCTTCGATGACCCGCCGTTTGTCGCGGCCGATCAGCTCGGCCGCGTCGACGCCGAAGTACCGACCGATATCCTCGTCGGCCCAGACGATCGAGTAGGCGTCGTCGAGCAGGAAGGCCGCGTCCTCCCCCCCTTCGACGAGGCTCATCAGGACGTCTCTGGACCGCGGCGTCGACCCGCGAAGGGACGGGTACGTCACGTCGTCGGACCGGACGACACCGAGCGATCCCCGAAACTCGGCGTCCGAAGACGGCGCGATCACTCGCACGACGCACTCGATCGGCTCCCCGTGGGCGGTCCGGATCGACAGTTCGACGGGGACGGGATCACGCGACTCGCGCTGGCGCGCGATCTCGTCGTTCAGGCGCTCGACGTCCTCGTCGCTGAAAAGGACGGAGACGTGCTCTCCGAGCAGTTCCTCCCGGGAATATCCCGCCGTCGCCGCGAACGCCTCGTTGACCGCGACGAATCGCATATCGGAACTCAACTGATAAACACCGTCACTCACCGTCTTCGCGAGGTCCTCGGCGAGAGCGTCGGACCCTCCACGGGTCGCCTCGTCGACGGCGTCCGGGAAAAAGTCTCCGTTGCTACTACCCGGCGATGGGCTCATGATACGGATCATCCGTTGTTACCACTTATATACACATCGCTTAACGGATAGATAATCGGGCGTAACACCAGTGAAACGGTCACGGTTTCCAGTCTCCTTCCATGTCGCGGTCGTACATCTCGCCGGTGGCTTTTCGCTCTCGGGGCCAGAACGCGATCACCGCCATGGCCCCGTACACGGCCACGACCGCACCGACCACCACCGAGCCGGGTATCTGGACCACGCTGGCGGTGGCGAGCGGCCCTTGGTCCGCCCCGAACACCGTGAGCCGAACGATCCACGCGATCAGCAGGACCGTCTGGAGCGGGAGATACACGCGGCGGTATCGGCGGGCGTACGCCTCGACGAAGGGGCTCTTGAACGCGGGGCGGCGGAGGTCGGCGCCGAGCTCCTCCCGCCAGTCGTCGTGATCGGCCCGGTTCGCGGGATCGATGGCGGCGGCGAACACGTTCCGCTCGAGCAGGCGGACCCGGGCCCGCCACACGTCGTACCGCTGGTACCGACGGCTTTCGACGGCGTGGAACGTCATCACCGTCAACATCCCGATCAACAGGAGGTAGTGGGGGTTGTCGGGGCTGGAGAACACCCACGTCAACACGGCCGCGATGATCGTCACGGTCCAGTTCGTCGTCTGGTCGAGCCGCCCCCGCCACGTCGTCACTCTGTCCACCTCGCCCCGATAGAGCGCCGTCAGGACGGACGGGACCTCGTCGGTCGACGTGTCGTCGACCGGATCGGTCACTAGCGACTCCTCGGTGTCCGCGGAATCGGGCATACGCAGTTGCGACCACGCATCGCAAAGAGCATTTGGGTGCCGAAAGGGAGCGCTCTTACAGAGGGGTCGACCCGTCGAAGTCGCACGGAACCGGCACCCGGCGACGGCAGCCCGAGCGTCGGGGGACCGCCGACCGCTCACTCTCGTTCATCGGGGTCGCGGAGACGGATCTGCCCGGAGAGTTCGCGTTCGGCGGGCGAGCTCATGTCGATTCCCTCGGCTTCGAGCCGGTCTTTGACTCCCCGAGCGTACGCCGACCGGACCGCGAAGACGTCGCGTCGGGTCGGGTCGGTGATCCAGTAGTGGACTCGGACCGAAACTCCGTCGTCGCCGAGTTCGTCGACGTACGCGGTCGGCGACGGCTCCGAGAGGATCCCCTCGGTCTCGGCGGCGACGCCGGTGAGATGCCGAAGTACGTCGTCGAGATCGTTCTCGTACCCGACGCCGAGCTCCTGGACGACCCGGTGTTTCCCCCGTCCGTACGACCGGGTGATCTCGTGTGCAGTCAGGATGGTGTTCGGGATGGTCACGAGGTCGCCGTCGGCGGTCTCGACGCGGGTGATCCGGAGCGCGATCGACTGCACGACCCCCACCCCGCCGTTCCACTCGATGTGGTCGCCGACGTTGAACTCGGGGTCGAGGACCAGCGCGACCCCGCTGACGAGCGATCCGATCACCTCGCGCGCCGCGATCCCGACCGCCAGCGCGACGGCGCTGATGAGGAGCGCGGAGTCGCTGAGAAGCTCCCCGTAGCCGGCGACCGCCACCCCGACCAGCGCCCCCACCAGCACCACGAACAGGCGGAAGTACAGAACGATGGCCGCTTGGAGGGTCGGATTGTTGCGGTTCCGTCGCCGGACCGCCCGCCTGAGCACCGGCTGGACGACAAGCAGCCCGATCAGGAGGACCGCGGAGAAGCCGGCGAGAAACCACCCGAGCTGAACGAGGAGCGGCCAGAACACGATCAGCTCGTCCGCACCGGGATCCGGTTCGGGGGCCTGTTGGAGCAGGGTCGCGGCGAGGTGGCCCGTCGTCATCTGCGCTCGAGGCGACCGGGCGGATCCCTCGGAACCGCCGCGGACGCACCAGTCCGCCGACCGCTCTCGGGGGACCGCCGGATCCGAGAGCCGGCTGCCCCCTCGCCGACCCGATCCACCGCCTGGTCGCCCGCCGGACTCGTCTTTCGGGCCTCGAAGTCCATACCCGAGTTACTCGTTCGAACGGGTTAACTAATCGCGACCTATCGCGGTTCGCGGTGGGCGCGCGGCGCGGTCGACGGGCGGATTTCAGCGCGCCCGCGAGAGGGACCGCTATCAGTATATTGGCCGCAGCGTTTTGTCGCTGTTCTCCCGTCGTGAGAGCATGGAGTCGAACGCTCGCCGTGACATCGGTGTGGCTCACGTGACGGAAAATCCATGAGCCAGCGGAACGTGCTCAGACGGTGGCGCGACTGGTTCCCGACGCCGACGCCGGAGGGAGACATCGGTATCGTCCGATGGATCCTGCTGGAGGCCAACCGACTGGCCGTCACGGGATCGCTTCTCACGTTCGTCTTCGTCTCGTTCCTGCTCATAAGCAGCATTTGGACCTTCGAGATGCAGAACCTGCTGACCGAGACCTCGACGGTCCAGACGATACTGAACACCCTCTTGAGCGGTATGATCCTCCTCGTCTCGATCGTGGTGTCCATCAACTCGATCGTCCTGTCGTACGACATGAACTCCGTCAACAACCAGGAAAAGCGCGTCGAGGGCGCGGCGGACTTCCGCCGGAAACTGAGCGAGCTGTCCCGACCGGCCGAGAACCCGTCCGACCCGTCGTCGTTCCTGAGGGTGATGTCGCGGACGATCCGCGAACGCGCCCGCGGGCTCGGCGACCACGTCAGCGGACTCGACTCGGACGAGGTCGAAGCGATCCGAACCTTCGGCTCGGCCGTCGCCGAGAAGGCCGACACGCTCGGGGACGTCGACGACACGGACGGGGCCGAGTTCGCGGTCCTCTGGAAGGGGCTGGAGTTCAGGTACGGCGACCAGATGGAGCGGTCTCGGACGCTCAGATCGATACACGACAACGAGGGGGCCGATTCCCTCACGGACCAACTCGACCGTCTCATCGAAGCGCTGGAGCTGTTCGCCATCGGGAGGGAGTACTTCAAAACGCTCTATTACACCCAAGAGGTGTCGAAGCTCTCACAGACGCTGTTGGTGATCTCCCTCCCGGCGATCCTGATCAACGCGTCGACGATCCTCGCGATAAACGCCGGGCTGCTCCCCGAATTCTGGATATTCGGTCTCCCGCCGCTGCAGACGTTCGTCGCCGCGGCGTTCACGGTCTCGCTCGCGCCGTACCTGGTGTTGACCGCGTACATGCTCCGGCTCGCCGCGGTCGCTCGACTGACGACGTCCGCGGGGATCTTCTCGCTGAAGTGACCGCCTCTCGCTGACCGCCGGCGGGGCCGGTCGTATTCGTGACGCTCCGGGGGCGTACCGAACCGCTTCACCCGAATTATTGTAACTTTCTCGATGTAGGATTTTGATTACACCGAGTATAATTATACTGCGTCCGGCCGACGATCGGATGCTATGTCTTCAGAACGGACCGTCGAGCTGCTACGACGGAGCTACGAGGACGAGATCGAGACCGTGATGAACTACCAGACGAACGCGATCATCCTCGAAGGGGTCCGAGCGGAGGAGATCAAGGAGAGCCTGCAGGAGGACATCCAGGCGGAGCTCGCTCACTCGAACAAGCTCGGCCAGCGCCTCAAGCAGTTGGGCGCGCGCCCCCCGTCGTCGAAGGACTTCACGGCTCGGCAGGACTCGCTCCAACCGCCCGAGGACTCGACCGACGTCCTCGCGGTCATCGAGGGCGTCCTCGACGCGGAGGAAGACGCCATCTCGACCTATCACGAGCTGATAGACGCCGCGGAGGAGGCGGACGACCCGGTGACCGAGGACCTCGCGGTCGAGATTCTCGCCGACGAGGAGGCCCACCGAGCCGAGTTCAAGGGATTCCAGAAAGAGTACCGGAACGAGTAGCGCCGCCGGTTCGGTCGCCGCCGGCCGGTCCTGACTCTCGGTCCGTCCGTCGACGATCTGGGCCACTCGTGGCCGCGCGTCGCTCGACCGGTCAGGCGGCCCGTCGAGTGACGAAGATGAGGACGCCCGCGATCAGGAGACCGACGCCCCAGTAGACGGAGGGGAAGGGAAGGTACACGAGCAGCAGCGTCACGATGCCTGACGTGATGAGGGACCACCCTATCGTCGTTCGAATCGCCATACTTCGCCTTCGTTACCGAGCGGAATAGTTAGCCGCACGGTTTGGTCGGCGGCCGATTCCGTCCGCGTTTCGCCCACGGATAACATCTGATTAACGCGAGTCGCGGGTCGTCGGCGATCGCACGGGCCCGTCAGACGGGGATCTCGACGAGCGCCATCTCGTCTCCGGGGACGACCTCGCGGAGCGTCGACTCGACTTCGCCCCACGTCTCGGGCCGGTACCCGTCGATCCCGAAGCTCTCCGCGAACGACCGGAAGTCGGGGTTCGTCAGTTCGGTCCCGAACTGCTCGCCCGTGTGCTCGCGCTGCTTCTCCGAGATGAGCCCGTAGTCGTCGTCGTTGAAGACGACGATCGTGAATCCCAGCCCGAGCCGCGTCGCGGTCTCGATCTCCGCGGCGTTCATCAGGAACCCCCCGTCGCCGGTCCCCACCACCACGTCGGCGTCGACGGCGAGGTCGGCCGCGACGCCGCCGGGAACGGCGATCCCCATGCTCGCGAGCCCGTTCGAGACGATGCAGGTGTTCGGCTCGTACGTGCGAAAGCCCTGCGCGATGGCCGCCTTGTGGCTCCCCACGTCGCAGATCAGGACGTCCTCGTCGGCCATCGCGTCCCGGAGGTACGGGAGCGATCTCGCCACCGAGAACGGGTCGTCCGGGTCGGGCTCGCGGGAGGCGGCGGCGGCGATCCGCTCGCGTCTGTCCTCGCACCACGACGGGGCCGTCACGCCGTCCAACCGCTCGCGGAGCCCGCGGAGCGTCGCCGAGATGTCCGCCACGATCTCGACGTCCGGGTTGTAGTGCTCGTACACCTCCGCCGGTTCGTGGTCGACGTGGACGATCGCCGTGTCGAGGTCGGGGTTCCACGACTTCGGGTCGTGCTCGGCGATGTCGTACCCGACCGCGAGGACGCAGTCGGCCCGCTCGATCGCGGCGGCCGCCTCCCCGTCAGGCCCGGACTCCAGCGTCATCAGCGACGCGTCGTGCCGGTCGGAGACCGCCCCCTTTCCCATGTACGTCGACGCGACCGGCGTGCCGACCCGTTCGACCAGCTCTCGGAGGCTGCCGGCGGCGGGAGTCCTGACGGCTCCGTTCCCGGCGAGCACCAGCGGCGCCTCGGCGTCCGAGACGAGGTCCGCCGCCCGGTCCAGCGAGGACCGGTCCGGGTCCGGGCGACACACCCGCCGACGGACGGAGAGCGGCTCCGCCTCGATCGCCTCGGCGGCCACGTCCTCGGGGAACTCGAGGTGGGTCGCGCCCGGCTTCTCGTACTCGGCCAGCTTGAACGCCTTCCGCACCGACTCGGGGACGGTCTCGGGCTCGGCGATCTGGCTGTTCCACTTGACCACCGGCTCGAACATCTGTACGATGTCCAGCGCCTGATGACTCTCCTTGTGCAGTCGCTCGCGCCCGCCCTGCCCCGTGATCGCCACCAGCGGCGACTTGTCGAGCTGGGCGTCGGCGACGCCGGTGACGAGGTTAGACGCTCCCGGCCCGAGCGTCGCCAGACAGACGCCGGCCCGTCCCGTCAACCGCCCGTGGACGTCGGCCATGAACGCCGCGCCCTGCTCGTGGCGCGTGGGGATGAACTCGACGTCGGAGTCTTCGAGCGAGAACAGCAGGTCCTCGAGCTCCTCGCCGGGCAGCCCGAAGACGTACTCGACGCCCTCCGCTTCGAGACACCGGACCAGCAGGTCGGAGGCCTTCATTCGACCACCGTTCCGTCTTCCGGTTCGTCGGCGAGCCAGACGGTCTTGCGGTTGACGAACTCCTTGATGCCGGCCTCGGAGAGCTCGCGGCCGTACCCCGAGATTCCGACCCCGCCGAAGGGGACCCGCGGGTCGGACTTCACGAGCTCGTTCACGTAGACGCAGCCGGCGTCGATCTGGCCGGCGAGCCGCTCGCCCCGGTCGCGGTCGGTCGTCCACACGCTCGCGCCCAGCCCGAACTCGGTGTCGTTGGCCTTCTCGACCGCGGCCGCCTCGTCGTCGACGCGGTACACCGCCGCCACCGGGCCGAACACTTCCTCCGTGTCCACGGGACACCCCTCCGGAACGTCGGCGAGCACCGTCGGCGGGTAGTACGCGCCCTCGCGGTCGAGCGGCTCGCCGCCGGTGACGAGCGTCGCCCCGGCCTCGACGCTGTCGCGCACCTGCTCGTGGACCTCCTCGAGCAGGTCCTGGCGGGCCTGCGGTCCCACGTCCGTCTCGGAGTCCTGCGGGTCGCCGACCGCGAGCGACTCGACGGCCTCCGCGAACCGGCCGAGGAACTCGTCGTACGCGTCGTCGACGACGACGAACCGCTTCGCGGCGATACACGACTGCCCGCCGTTCTGGTTGCGGGCCCACGCCCCGGTCGTCGCCGCGGCCTCCAGATCGGCGTCCGATAAGACGACGTACGGGTCGCTCCCGCCGAGCTCCAACACCGTCTTCTTCAGGTTCTCGCCGGCGGTCGCGGCGACGGCACGCCCCGCGCCCTCGCTCCCGGTGAGGGTCGCGGCGGTCACGCGGTCGTCGGCGACCACGTCCTCGACGCGGTCGGACGGGATCAGAAGCGACTGGAACACTCCCTCCGGGTAGCCCGCCTCGCGGAACACCTCCTCGATGGCGAGCGCGCACCCGGGGACGTTCGAGGCGTGTTTCAGCAGGCCGACGTTGCCCGCCGTGAGGTACGGCGCGGCGAACCGGAACACCTGCCAGAACGGGAAGTTCCACGGCATCACCGCCAACACGGGCCCCAGCGGTTCGTAGGCGGTCTTGACCGCCGTCCCCGGCGGGCTCGGGTGGTGCTCGGGTTCGAGGTAGGCGCTCGCGTGCTCGGCGTAGTGGTCGCAGGCCCGCGCGCACTTCTCGACCTCGGCCTCGGCCTGCGAGATCGGCTTGCCCATCTCCCGCGTTACCGTCTCGGCGTACTCGTCGGCGTTCTCTCGGAGCACCTCCCCCGCCGACGCGAGCAGTCGCTCCCGATCGGCGAGCGGGCGCTGTCTCCACGTCTCGAACGCCGCCGTCGCGGTCCCGAGCATCTCGTCGACGTCCGACGGCGAGTGCCCCTCGTACGATTCGATCACTTCGTCCGTCGCCGGATCGATCACGTCCATCACCGCACCGTTTGGTACACAGTGACTTAGTGTTCGGTACTGATCGATTCCGACCTGAACGATTTTCGAATATTTATGAAAGAAAAGTATTTTCTCAAGCTATCTGTACGATTATATGTTGGTAGCAGTTCGGTATTCATGGAGGTTACGCCGGTCTCGGATCGAACTATAGGTGACGGCTTTGTTGAAAGCCTGTTTAAGTGGCATATTGGCTTCGCTGTGGTCAATACGGCACAGCCATAATCGATAGCGGGAGTAGGTATTGCAGATCGGTGGTGGCGAATCAGTATTTAAAGGATCCGTGAGCGGCGGCGACGATCGCTTATAAAGAACAACGCGGTGGCGCGCCCCAGTGAGCGGCCGCCATCGGCGGCCGCGAACCGACGGTGCGAGGGAGTCGCTGGCGGCGACAGCCGCCAGCGACGAGGCTGGGGAGGCGGGAGGCTGTGCGGTCGGGTGGGACTCAAAGGGGCAGCCGCTGTGGGCGGCGCAGGCGACGTAAGCACCGCAACGAGGGAGCGAAGCGACTGAGTGAGGAGCGCAACGAGCGTGCGCCGCCCACAGCGGCTGGGGCTTTGGAGGTCGTCACCGCAGTGTCGCCGATCGCTTAAAAACAGCCGCCAGCAACACCGCTCGATCACGTATAAACAACCACTCTACAAGCGTGCTATACCCACTCCCGTTATCGATCGCCGTCTACGGGAACAGCCCGCGGTACTCGTGTGCGCTCGCGGTGCGTTCGAGCGCGAGCGTGTACGCCGCGGTCCGGAGGTCCGGCAGGTCCTTCTGGTCGTACTGCTCGATCGTCTGGTCGAAGGCCTTTCCGATGCGGCGCTCCAGCTCGGCGTTGACCGTCTCTAGCGGCCACGAGAACTCCTGTGCGTTCTGGACCCACTCGAGGTACGAGACGATGACCCCGCCGGCGTTCGCGAGGATGTCCGGGACGACCTGGATGTCCCGCTCCGTGAGCACCTCGTCGGCGGCGACCGTCGTCGGCCCGTTGGCGGCCTCGACGATCGCGGAGGCCCGCAGGTCGCGGACGTTCTCCGCGGTGATCACGCCCTCGACCGCGGCGGGGATCAGCACGTCGACGTCGAGGGTCAACAGCTCCTCGTTGGTGATCTGGTCGGGGTCGTCGTACTGGTTCCCCCCGCTGGTGCGCCGGTCCTCCAGCGTCGCCCGGGGCTCCCCGGCCACGTACTCCTCCATCAGCCCCCCGGCGTCGACGTGGGCGCCGAGCGCCGCTACGTCGAGCCCGTCGGGGTCGTAGGCGGCGCCGCTCACGTCGGAGGCGGCGACGACCCGCGCGCCGGACTCGTCGAGGAGCCGGGCCGCGTTCGACCCGACGTTGCCGAACCCCTGGACCGCGACGCTGGCGCCCGAGAGGTCGCGGTCGAGGTACTCGAAGAGCCGCTCGGTGACGATGGAGACGCCGCGGCCGGTCGCGGCGACGCGGCCCGGCGTCCCGCCGATCTCCAGCGGCTTCCCGGTGACGACCTGCGGGACGGAGTGGCCCTCGTACATCGAGTACGTGTCCATCATCCACGCCATCGTCTGCGGGTTCGTGTTCATGTCCGGCGCGGGAACGTCGGTCTCGGGGCCGATCATCCGACGGATCCCCTCGGTGTACCGCCGAGTGAGGCTCTCCAGGTCGTTTTTCGTCAGGTCCTTCGGCTCGCAGATGACGCCCCCCTTCGCGCCGCCGTACGGGAGGTCGACGAGCGCCGTCTTCCAGGTCATCCACCCGGCGAGCGCCTCGACCTCGCGCTGGGTGACCGACGGGTGGAACCGGACGCCACCTTTAAAAGGCCCCCGGGCGCTGTCGAACTGGCAGCGGTACCCCTCGAACACCTCGACCTCCCCGGAGTCGAGCTCCACCGGGAGGGTGACCTTGAGCGTGCGCTCCGGGTGTTTGAGCCGCTCGAAGATACCGTGGTCCACGTCGGCGTACTCCTCCGCGCGGTCCATCTGTGCGAGCATGTTCTCGAACGGGTCGTCCGCCATGATCGGCCCGACTCGGCCCCGGGTGATATCGGTTTCGGCAATTATGGCCTATGACAGAAATTAACAGGCACGATCAGTCGGCGGGGCGGTCCTCCGCCGGCGGGGGGAAACCGCGCATCGAGGGCGGCGCCGCGACGACTGTCGACGCCCGTCGCTTTCGACCGGACTTATACGTCGGCCCCGAGAACGACGGTCCATGACACTCGGACGTTCGCCGGGGGTGCGTCGATGACGACACAGACGCTCCATCCCCGCGTTCAGGTCGTGTGGGTCCTCCGTGCGGTCCTCATCGCCGCGGTGGTGACGGCGCCGTTCGCCGGCGCGGTGTACTTCGATCGGCTCCCGGAGTGGGTGCCGATCGCCGTCGGGGCGGTCCTCCTCTCGCTGGGCGTGGCGCACGCGCTCCTCCGGTACCGCCGCTGGAGCTACGAGATCCGGGAGGACGCGCTGTACCTCGACCGCGGCGTGGTCACGCAGGTCCGGACGACGGTGCCGCTGGTGCGGATCCAGCACGTCGACTCCCGGCGCGGTCCCGTCGAACGCGGCGTCGGACTCGCCTCCTGCGTGGTGTACACGGCCGGCTCCCGCGGCGCGGACGTTCGGATCCCGGGGCTAACACCCGAGGGGGCGAGCGATCTCCGCGAGGAGCTGAAGCGACTGGCCATCCGCGCGGACGGGGAGGACGCGGTGTGAAGCTCGCGCCCCAGTCGGTCCCGTACCGCGCGCTCCAGAAGGTGTCCGGGATCGTCGTGATCCTCTTTTTCGTCGTGAACAACAATCCCGACTGGGGGTTCGCGGTCGCGGCCGGCGTCGCCGGCGCGGTCGTCCTCGCCGCGGTCGGGTACGAGGTCGCGTACTACCGCCGGTTCGACTACGAGCTGACCGACGACACCCTCGACATCTCCTCCGGCGTGATATCGCGGCGCGAGCGGGAGATCCCCTACCGCCGGATCCAGAACGTCGACGTGAGCCGGAGCGTGATCCAGCGCGCGATCGGCGTCGCCGCGGTCGACTTAGAGACCGCCGGCGGCTCCAGCACCGAGGGATCGATCCGCTTTGTCACCCCCGACGAGGCGACCCGGCTCCAGCGCGAGGTCCAGCGTCGGAAGGCGGCCGGATCGGCCGGATCGGCCAGAGCGGGCGACGAAGACGCGGGTCGAGCCGGAAGCGGTGCCGGAACCGGAGCGGGTGTCGGGGCGGACCGCGTCGGCCCCGACGAGGAGGAGCTGTTCGCGATCTCGCCGGGCGAGCTCGCCCTCGTGGGCGCCCTCTCGTTCGACGGGCGGCTCATCGGCCTGCTGGCCTTCCTGAGCTCCGGGTCGGTTCCCGTCCTCTCCAGCTTCATCCCGGACGCGTCGGCGGTCGCGCTCACCGCGACCGCGATCGTCGGCGTCGGCGGGCTGTTCCTCGTGTCGTGGGTGCTCGGCGCGGGAGTGGCCTTCACGAACTACTACGGGTTCCGTCTCTCCCGCGCCGGCGACGAGCTCCGGTACGAGCGCGGGCTGTTCCGCCGGTACAGCGGCTCGATCCCGACCGAGAAGGTGCAGGCGCTCCGGATCGCCGACAACCCGGCGAAGCGCGCGCTCGGCTACGCGAGCCTCTCGATCGAGACCGCCGGCTACGCCCCCGGACAGGGCGGCGAGCAGGGGAGTCAGGCGGCCGTCCCGATCGCGACCACCGACCGGGTGTACCGGCTGGCGCGCGAGGTCGAGTCGTTCGGCGACCCGCAATTTAACCGCCCCCCGAAGCGGATCCGGTGGCGGTACGCGTTCCGGTACGCCATCGTCGTCGGCGTCCTCGTCGCGATCGCGTTCGGGATCGAGTGGTTCCTCGGCGCGGGCCTCCCGTGGTACGCCCCGGCCGCGCTCCTGCTCGCGGTTCCGCCGGCCGCGCACCTGAAGTGGAGACACCGCGGCTACTGGCTCGGCGAGGACCACCTCCTCACCCGGAACGGGTTCTGGAGCCGCACGGTGACCGTCGTGCCGTACTACCGGATCCAGAACGTCATCGACGCCCGGACCGTCTTCCAGCGCCGCTGGGACGTGGCGACGATCGTCGCCGACACCGCCGGCGGCGGCTCCATCGCCGGCAGCGACGCCGCCGCCGTCGACTTCGCGACCGACGAGGCCGTCGACCTCCGGGAGACGCTCCGCGAGCGGCTTCGGATCGCCGTCGCGGAGCACCGCGATCGCCGGGACCGGTTCGAGTGGTTCGACGGCGACGCGGAGGGTGCCGACCCAGTCGACGAACAGACCGGTGAGGCCGACGAGCCGACCTCCGACACGAACGACGGGGAACGCTCTGACGATGGAGGCGAGAGCGGCGAGAGCGGCGAGCGCGACGAGGACCGGTCTGACACCCCGGACGACGGCGTGATCCGCCCCGACTTCTCGGGGAGCGATCGGGACTACTCCGAGCCGGCGGAACGGATCGACACCGGCGACTACGCGGTGGACCGCAATCCGTCGGACGTGGGTGGAACGAGTGAGAGCGGAGACGGGGATGAGGACAATGACAGTAGTGACGACGAGAAAGCGGAAGACGCGGACGACGACGAGAAATAACACTCTGCCGCGTTGCCTCCCGCTCGCGTCGCCCTATTCGTCGAGGAGCTTCTGAGCGATCGTGTTCCGGAGCACTTCGCTCGTCCCCTCGTAAATCTCGTTCAGCTTCGCGTCGCGGTAGAACCGCTCCGCCGGGAAGTCCTTCGTGTAGCCGTAGCCGCCGTGGATCTGGATCCCCTCGTTGGCGACCTCCCGTGAGATCTCGGAGGCGTACAGCTTCGCCTGCGCGGCCTCCTTGACGAAGTCCTCGCCGCGCATCTTCAGATCGGCCGCCTCGTGCATCAACAGCTCGGCGGCGCGGACCTTCGTGTCCATGTCGGCGAGCTTGTGCTGGATCGCCTGGAAGTCCGAAATGGGGCGATCGAACTGCTCGCGCTCCTGCGCGTACTCGGTCGCCTCGTCGAGGGCGGCGCGGGCGATCCCGACCGAGCGCGCCGCGATGGTGATCCGGCCGCCGTTCAGCGTCTTCAGCGCCTGCACGAACCCCTCGCCCTCCTCGCCGAGCCGGCGCTCCTCGGGGATCCACATGTCGTCGAACCGGAGCTCGGCGGTCGGACACCCCTTGTCGCCGAGCTTGTCCTCCGTCCCCTCAACGACGAACCCGTCGTCCTCCTCCGGCCGAACGACGAACGAGGAGATCCCCTTCCGCCCCGCGTCGGGATCTGTCTTCGCGAACAGCGTGACCGTGTCGGCGACTGAGCCGTTCGAGATCCAGAGCTTCCCGCCGTCGACGACGTAGCCGTCGCCGTCGCGCTCCGCGGCTACGCCGCTCCGCTTCGAGGCGCTCCGCGCCTCGCGTTCCGCGGTGGTCGACATCGCGGGCACGTCGGAGCCGGCCTCTGCCTCCGAGAGCGCGAAGGCACCGATGTCCTCGCCGGTGTTCAGGGCGGTGAGGTACTCCTCCTTCTGTTCCTCGTCGCCGAACTCGTAGAGCATGTTGCCCGCGAGCGACGTGTGGGCGGCGACGACCGTCCCGAGCCCGCCGGAGCCGCGCGCGATCTCCGAGAGCCCGATCGCGTAGCTGTGGTAGTCGAGCCCCGCTCCCTCGTACTCGACCGGGAACGGCATTCCCATCAGTCCCAACTCCGCCATCTCGCCGATGAGATCGGCCGGGAACTCGTCGGTCTCGTCGATCTCGGCGGCCCGCGGGACCACCTCCTCGTCGACGAACTCCGCGACCGTGTCCCGGATCTGACGCTGCTCTCCGGAGAGAGTGAAGTCCATGATCGCGGGTGTCCGCACGGCAACTTAGCCGTTTCCACACGGTTGTACACGGGTCCGGCGTTGGGGGGACGAGGTCGGGCAGAAAGCGGACGCCGCGAAGCCGTGTTCGACCGTGCGAGCGCCCCCGTCGTTCCACGAGGCTTTTTATGCGTTGTGCCGTAAGTGTCCGTAACCGAATGAGCGGACGTGAACACGGTCCCGTCAATCCCGACCTCGAGTGGTGCCACGAGGCGGTTCAGGGCGTCTCTCGGACCTTTGCGCTAACGGTCGACGTGTTGGAGGAGCCGATGGCTTCGCAGATCTGCGTGGGGTACCTCCTCTGTCGGGTCGCCGACACCGTCGAGGACGCCGGGCACATCCCCCCCGAGGCCCAGAGCGGCGTGTTGCGGACGTATCGACGGGCGATCGACCCCGACGACGGGACGGACATCGCGGCGTTCCGCGAGGCGGTCGACGAGTGGCTTCCGGCCCCCGCGGAGCGCGACGACGACTGGGAGGTCGTCGCCGAGGCCCCGACGATCGTGGCGACGTTCGCGGAGTTCGAGCCCGAGGCCCGCGAGGCGATCGTCCCGCCCGTCCTGGAGATGGTCGACGGGATGGCGATGTTCGTCGACCGCCACGCCACCGAGGGCGGGCTCCGCATCGACGACCGCGACGAGTTAGAACAGTACTGCTACTACGCCGCGGGGACGGTCGGCAACCTCATCACGAATCTGCTCACCCGCGGCGACGTCACGGAGGACCGCGCGCGGCGGCTGCGCGACACCGCCGAGGAGTTCGGACTCCTCCTCCAGCTCGTGAACGTCTCGAAGGACGTGTACGACGACTACACCGAGGAGAACAACGTCTACCTCCCCGCCGAGTGGCTCGCCGACGAGGGGGTCGAACAGGAGCGCGTCGTCCACCCCGAAAACCGCGAGTCGTCCGCCCGCGTGGTCGACCGGACCGCAGAGTACGCCCGCTCGTTCCTCGACGACGCGCAGGCGTACTTAGAGACGATGCCGCTCTCGAACGGGAACACGATGGAGGCGTGGACAGTCCCGTACCTGCTCGCGGTCGGCACCCTCCGCGAGCTCAGCTCCCGGCCCGAGGACGCGCTCACCGAGACCGGCGTGAAGATCTCCCGTCAGGAGGTGTTCGCGGTGATGTCCGTCGCCAACGACGCGGGCCGCGACTCCCTCGCGGAACTCCGGAAGACGATCGCCCGAACTCCCTTCCACCGGGCCGTCGAGCCCGCGGACTGACCGGCGTTCTCTCTGCCCTCATCCCTCTCCGTCTCTCTCGCTCCTCCCGCCTGTCACAGCCGCGAGCGCGCCCTCGTGATCGCCGGCACGCGCACCCCGATCGTCTCGGCGAGCGCCTCGGCCGCGCTCAACAGCCACTCGGCGCGCTCGATCCGGGAGTCGAGGTCGCCCGGCCCGATCCGGTACGACTCCACCAGCTCCTCGACTGTCGCGCCGCCGATCCACTCGTCGAGGATCCGCGCCGTCTTCACCGACTCAAGCCACTCCTCGAAGTCGTCCGTCTCGTCCATCGCGGTCGTCAGCGCGCCCGCGTTCGCCCGCGCGAACCGGTAGATCTCGGCGCGCTCCGCGTTGCCGAGGTAGGTGTCCTGCATGTCGGGGGTGTCGCAGATCACCTCGAAGACGGTGAGCGTCGTCGCGTTCGGCATTCCCGCGGCGATCCGGAGCCCGGAAACGACCCGCTCGGCGGTCTCCGGCCTGACGTACTGCTTCGACGCGGTCTCGCCGACGGGCGTGGCGACCAGCCGGTACGCCTCGACGCCGCCCTCGCCCGTCTCCCGGCGGATCAGTCCGGCCGCCACGAGGTCGTCGACCGCGACGGCGACGGCGTCGGCCAGCCCGCCGGCGCCGGCCTCGCGGGCGTAGAAGGTCCCCTCGAACACGTCGAGGATCTCGGCCTCGGTCTCGGCGAACCCGGTCGCGACCGCCGAGAGGACGTGGGTCCGCAGCGACGCGGGGTCGGCGAGCTTCGACTCGACGGCCTCCGGCTCCCCCTCGACGTACCGCTCGACGAGCTCGGCCTCGGTGTCCGCGTCGCCGACGAGCACGGCCTCGCCGTACGGGTCGAGGCCGGGGCGGCCGGCGCGCCCGCACATCTGGTGGACCTCGAGCGTCGGGAGCCACTCCATCGCCGACCCCTCGTACCGCTTCTGGTCGCGGACCACGACCCGCCGCGCGGGGACGTTGACGCCGGCGGCCAGCGTCGGCGTCGCACAGATACAGGCGAGCTCGCGGTCGCGGAACGCCTCCTCGACGACCGCGCGGTGGCCGGCTCGTAGCCCGGCGTGGTGGAACGCCACGCCGGACCGCAGGCAGTCGGCCAGCTGCCGACCGGTCGCGGTGCCGTCCACGTCGGCCGCCTCGTCGCCCGCGGTCGCGGCGGCCGACTCGACCCCGAGACGCTCGGCGAGCCCGTCGTCTGCGAGCCGCTCGGCCAGCGCGACCGCTTCGGTCCGTGACCGGACGAACGCGAGACACTGACCGCCCCGATCGACCGCGTCGGCGACGAGGGCGGCGGTGACCTCGGTGTCGTCGGGATCGCCGTCGTCACTGCTCTCGTCGCTGTCCTCGTTCCCGATCTCGACCGCTATCGCCGTCCCGTCGTCGAACGTCACGTCCCCGCCGACGGCGACTCCGGTGCGGAGGTCGACCGGCCGCCACTCGGACTCCACGAGCGTCGCGTCCAGCCACTCCGCGATCGCCTCCGGGTTGTCGACGGTCGCCGACAGCGCGACCACCTGTAGATCCGGATTCCGGCGACGGAGCGTCGCGAGGGTCACTTCGAGGGTCGGGCCGCGGCGCTCGGCGCCGAGGAGGTGGACCTCGTCGACGGCGACGCAGGCGAGCTCGTCGACCCACGACGCGCCGTTGCGGATCGCGGAGTCGACCTTCTCGCTCGTGGCGACCAACACGTCGTTGCCCGCGAGCGCCTCGCCGGACGCGTCGAAGTCCCCGGTCGAGATGGCGGCGTCGACCCCGGGCAGCGCCGCGAACGCCTCGTACTTCTCGCGGGCGAGCGCGCGGAGCGGACAGACGTACAGTCCGGGGCCGTCGGCGGTCAAAAGCGCCAGCTCGGCGACGAACGTCTTCCCCGAGGCGGTCGGCACCGCGGCGACGACGTTCTCGCCCTCGCAGACGCCGGCGTCGACCGCGGCCGCCTGCGGCGGGTACAGCTCGCGGATCCCCCGGTCTGCGAAGTGGTCGACGAACCGCTCCGACAGCGGGAGGTCGCGGACGCGCATTGGATACCTCCTTCGGCGGGAACGCATTTAAAAAGTCGCGCGGAGCGGCGTCACCGGTCTTCGACCGGCGTCGCCCTCACTCGCCCGCGTCGAACTCCTGGAACAGCTTCTCGAAGTCGTCGTCGTCCTCGGTCACCGCCTCCAGCGACTGATCGGCCCGCGACCGGAGCTCCCCGATCCGGTCGGTGAGCCGCTGGTACTCCTCGTGGTCGGCGAGCTCGGTGGCGCTCTTCTCGGTCTCCAGCATCGCCTTCTTCGAGGTCAGCGAGAACAGCTCCTGCATCTCGGTGTCGTACTCCCCGCGGCGGAGCAGTCCCTCGACGGTCTCGCGGAGGGTGTCGCTGGTGACCGGCTTCACGAGGTAGTCGTCGAACCCCATCTTCAGGATGTCGAAGTCGGGTTCGACCGCGGTCACCATCGCGACCCGGCAGTCGACGCCGCGCTCGCGGACCGCGGAGAGGACCTCGTCGCCGGAGAGCCCCGGCATCCGACGATCTAACAGTATCGCGTCTACTCCGTCGTCGACCTCGTCGAGCTCGTCTAACGCCTCCTGACCCCCGTACGCGGTCCGGACTCGATACTCGTCGCCGAGCCACGCGGCGTACAGGTCGGCCAAGTCTGGTTCGTCCTCAACCACGAGGACGAGCGGCGATTGCTCACTCATGGATTCTCGGAGCGACGACGTGTTCGCTCACACGTTTCGTCTCTGCGCGGACTATATTAAAATACCTCTTCGGGCCCGCGTCACCGGTTCCGGGACCGGGTCGTGATCGCTCCGGGACCGGGTCGAACCCCCGGACCGAGCGGTTCCCGCCGCGTCACTCGTTCGGGCTGTAGTTGGGCGCCTCGTCGGTGATCATCACGTCGTGCGGGTGGCCCTCCGTCTGGCCGGCGCTGGAGACGCGGACGAACTCGGCGCGCTCGTGGAGCTCCGGGACCGTCTCGGCGCCGACGTACCCCATACCGGAGCAGATACCGCCCGTGAGCTGGTGGAGCTCGGAGGCGAGGCTCCCCTTGTACGGGGTCGCGGCCTCGACGCCCTCCGGGACGAACTCCTCGTCTTCGTCCTCCTCCTTGAGGTAGCGGTCGCCGCCGCCAGACTTCATCGCGCCGACCGAGCCCATCCCGCGGTACTGCTTGTACTTTTTCCCCTGCATCGTGATGACGCGGCCCGGCGCCTCGTCGGTGCCGGCGAAGTACGAGCCCAGCATGACCGCGTTCGCGCCCGCGGCGAGCGCCTTGATCGCGTCGCCGGAGTAGCGGATCCCGCCGTCGGCGATCACCGGCACGCCGTGTTCGGCGGCCACGTCGGCCACCTGCGAGACGGCGGTCATCTGGGGCATCCCCGCGCCGCTCACGACGCGAGTGGTGCAGATCGAGCCCGGACCGATGCCGACTTTCAGCCCGTCCGCGAAGTCGACGGCGGCCTCGGCGGCCTCGCGCGTCCCGACGTTGCCGACGACCACGTCGGCGTCGACCGTCTCTTTGATCGCCCGCGCCGAGTCGAGCACGTTGAGGTTGTGGGCGTGCGCGCAGTCGATGAAGATCACGTCGACGTCGGCCTCGTCGGCCGCGACGGCGCGCTCCTCCTCGAAGGGCCCGACCGCGACGCCGGCGAGCAGGCGCCCGTCCTCGTCGCGGGCGGCCTCCTCGTGCTCGCGGCGCTGGAGGATTCCCTGCATCGTGACGAGCCCGACGAGCCGCTCGGCGTCGTCGACGATCGGGACGCGCTCGATCTTGTGGTCGTACATCAGCTCCAGCGCCTCGCGGGCGTCGACGTCCTCGGGCGCGGTGATGACCTCGTCGGTCATGGCCTCGCTGACGTCGTCGTCCTCGCCGACCTCGAGGTAGGGGCGGATGTCGGTGCCCGAGATGATCCCGAGGACCGCGTCGTCCCCGTCGACGACCGGGGCGCCGGAGACGCCCTGCCGCTCCATCACGGCGTCGGCCTCGCGGACCGTGTCGTCGGGCGAGACGGTCACGACGTTCTCGCGTCGGATGACCAGCTCGTGTGCGCGCTTGACGCGCTCGACCTCTTCGGCCGTCTCCTCGACGGTCATGTTGCGGTGGAGGACGCCGAGCCCGCCCTCGCGGGCCATCGCGATCGCGAGGTCGCTCTCGGTCACCGTGTCCATCGCCGCCGAGAGGACCGGGACCGTGAGCTCGACGTTCTTCGAGACGCGCGCCGAGAGGTCCGCGTCGTCGGGCTCGACGCGGCTCTCCTTGGGTTTTAAGAGCACGTCGTCGAACGTCAACGCTTCCGGGACGTCGAGTTTCGCCGAGAATCGGCCGGAGTCTGTCGCCATATAAACCGTCGTGAGTCGCCGATAAAAAGCGTTGCGAGTCATCACGGACGTGTACGTCGTTGTCATCCAGATCCACGTAATATGCAAAATTGTGGATCGATTTTGGATCGAATCGCGCTGTTCGCCGAGACGACAACCTCGGGAGTCGCCGTCGCTCCAGTACCTTCGCGGTACCGTCGACGAGTAGCTACCTGTCCGATGGAAAACCGATCGTTCGTCCGAATTTCATCCGATAGTAGCCGGGTCGCTACGTCTTTGTGACCCAGCCGATCGACGCGACGAAAACCGCACACGGATCGGTCACCGAGCTCGGGGTGACTTCGAAGAATTATCAGCTATTTCGTTCTTCCGTCGTCATATCTCTGACGCGCTTATAAATAGCGTGTACGAACTACTCGTTCCATGCGGGCACGTCTCACACAACCTTTAACGCAACCGAAATTGATATATGGTGTATGGACTCCGACAGTCCCGTGAACGCGCGCATCGCCGGCCAGCCGATTCCCAACCTCGGCGCCCGCTTTACAGCCGGCAATCCGCGCAAACGCTTTACATGGGCTCGTCGGGCCGCTCGCGGATTCGACTCCGTATGCCGGGCCCTCGGCTATCGCGGGTCGTCCGCTTCCTACCGTGTACCCGTCGGTCAGGGGCATCGTCCCTGAATGAGCGTCTCACGTCACCCGATCGCCCTCCGGCTGGAGCAGCGAGTCGGGAGCGCGACGAAGCTGCTCGCGACGGTGATGGTACTGCCGCTCGTCGACGGGATCTTCCCCGCCCTAGTCGTCGCCGGCGTCCTGACGACCGCGACGGGCGTGATCGAGACGGGTATCCTTATCTTCGGCGGCTCGGCGACCGCCGCGGTGATCCTCGCGGAGATGGACGGCAGCCGCCGGCAGATGGCCGGGTCGGTGCTGCTGATCGGCGCGATCATCGTCCCGCTCGCCGCGCTGGAGGCCGCCTTCGCTCCCACGTTCAGGGGGTTCCTGAACCTCCCCGTCTTCGAGCGCTTCGCCGGGCTGGTGATCCTCACGATCGCCGCCAAGACCGCGAGCTCGGAGATCGGCGAGTACCTGCCGAGCCCCGGCGTCATCATCGCGCTCGGACTCGTCGCCAGCTTCGACCCGTCCGGGTTCGTCATCCGGACCTCTCCCGAGTACGTGCTCAACGGCGCTGCCGCGGCCGGCGTCGGCGTCGGATTCGCGCTGGCGATCGCGCTGCTGTCGCCGCACCTCCGCGGGCGCGTGGACATCGACCGGTTCCGGTTCGGCTCCGCCGTCGCGCTGGGCGTGCTCGCGCTACCGATCCTGCTCGGCCCCTTCGACCTCATGCAGACCGAGGCGCCCATCGCGCTGGCGGTGCTCGGCGTGACGACGCTGTTCGCCTACGACCCGAACGCCGGGCCGGCCGACGGTCTCGCGGACGACGGAACCGGCGACGACCCCGACGACGCCGGCGCCGAGGCCGGCGCGAACGTCGCGGACGATGTCGACGACGACGCGGAGAGCGGCGAGGACGCGGAGCAGTCCGCGCCCCCGCTCGACGCGCCGACCGCCCCCGGCCCCATCGTCGACGACGACGTGGCGGTGATGGCCAACGGCGGCGACCCCTCGACTGCGAGCGACGACGGAGACGGGACGGACCCCTTCGCGGACGACGACTCCCGAGCGCCGTGGCTGTAGGCGCCGACTGACGCGGCGAGCCGGACGCGGTCGACGGGAACCGTTCCCCGCCCCGCGTGTCGCCGGGGTTTAGGTGCTCGGCGGTGTACGACGGGTATGTCAAATCGCGTCGTGCAGGGGCGGATGGTGACGCCCGAGAAGCTCGCGGAGCTCGTCGAGGGCGAGTCGATCCTCGAGGCCGAATCGATCGCGGACGCCGACCGCGACTGCCCGGAGTGCGGCGGCGACGTCATCACCGTCGGCTACATGCCGAGCGTCACCGAGTTCGTCACCGGCTACAAGTGCCAGGAGTGCGACTGGAGCGCCGACGACCGGGAGGAGTGAGCCCGCGGCGTCGCCGTCACTCTCTCGCCTCGTTCCGTCTCGCCCCGCCTCGATCGGCCGTTCCGTCGGCCGATCGCTCGCGATCGAAACCCCTTTATCCGCGTTTCGGCAACCAACTGATGCGAGATCACGCGGGGCTGTGGCCAAGCCAGGCATGGCGACTGACTCCAGAGGCTTGCGCCCGGGACGACACTCCAGACTGATATACCGAGCGGCCGACTGATCATCGGCCGTGTTGACGACCCTCTGGAGTTCCGAGGCGCACCGGAGATATCAGTCGATCGGGGGTTCAAATCCCTCCGGCCCCATACCCTTCCTTTCAAACCCTAAAACCACCAGACGCCAGTATCTCGGTATTCTGAGCGTACTCTGTACTACTGGTTTCAGCGTTGATTTGAGTGGGTAATGGGTACAGCCACCACGCTGTATGGCGATCATTTCGATGCACGTTGTGAGCAATAGTTGCGACATTTAGGAGGGATGGAGTCTCCCCCGCTCGATGAAGTAATACGCTTGATTTGGCAAAGACCCTTATTCTCGGTACGTATAAATGCCTGATAGAGATGGGAACTGATAACGAGAATGAACAAGAATCACGCTCTTGGAGCCCACAACTTCCGAATTATGACACTCCTGCTTGGAGATATCTTGACTTCACACAATTAATTTCAATTCTTGAACGTCAATCTCTCTGGTTCAATCGAGCAGACCTATTTGAAGACCCATTAGAAGGATCTCTATCTAGGGCTAATGTTGAAACGAGAGAGATTCGATATGAGGACACAGAGATTCCTCCGTCGGTTCTCGAAACTTTGTCTCAGGCGGCTCGACAACACCGGAAAACCACGTATCTGAGCTGTTGGCATCTCAATAATTATGAATCAGCGGCGATGTGGGAGCAGTATTCTACTAACGAACAAGGAATCGCTATCCAGACAACTGTTGGTGATTTGATAAAATCTTTGACTGATAAGCCCGGTGTTTTCATGAGTGGCGAAGATACGCCTGATGATGCAGATAAAATTGATAGAACAATCACCTTTGGAAAGGTACAGTATATCGACTATGACCGACAGTTGATGCCAGAATCCAATTTATATGCTCCTCTATTTTTTAAACGACTTAGCTTTGAACACGAACGAGAATTTCGAGCCGCATTCTCCAAACACTTTGAAAAATTGCGAGAAAGTGATGAAGCCGATTTCATGCATAATTCTAGTGAGAACCCCGCGGGAGTGTATGTTGACGTGAACCTTGAGAAACTCATTGACACTCTCTATATTTCACCAACCTCCCCGGAGTGGTTTTCAGAACAAGTTGAATTAATCAAAGAAAGGTATGGTATTGAATGCGACATTCAAAAATCATCGTTAGATGAAGATCCAGTCTTCTAAGTCCAACTCACCAGATTTGTTCTACTACTGATGACCGTGTTTCTGAACCCGGGTACAGATATGTATCTCGCATACCATTATTAACAGGTGGTGAGAGATTGGTATTTGTTATAACAAGTCGATGTACTCCTTCCGACCTTCTCGCTCTTGTTCCTTCGTTCGGGCGTCGTAGTGTTTGTCCAAGACGGCGACAGACACATCGACTCGTTCACTCAATTTTTCCTTCGGCCAGCCACGGTTGATGTGATAGGTGATCGAACCGCGACGGATGGGATGAAGTGAGACAGACGATGGACAGCTCGGTGCCTGATCGACGGATTGGGCGGCCTCACAGTCGTTGATCACTCGGTCGTGGGGGCAGTTGTTCGTCAGAACGCACGGACGGGTGATCGGCACGAGCGTTTTGTACGCCCGTTGGCGAGGTACTCGGCTATTGATCGTCGTGAACAACGGATCGCGCCCGTAGTCGTCCTCGACGTTTTCCCGCTTCCCCTCGATGTAGTCAACCAGTGTTTTTCGCAACGCCTCTGAGATCGTCACGTCGCGCTCACCCGAGTTTCCGTTCTTCAATGCGGTTCCCGCGGACTTCCGATTTCGGAACTGGAGGATCGACTTTTCCCGAGTTTGTACGAAGTCGTTCTTGTCCAGAGCGAGCGCGCCGCTGATGCGACAGCCGGTATGCCACAACGTGTGAAACAGGGCGTGATTCCGACTCCCGTACTCGTAGGTCTTCAGATACCGGAGTACGTCCTCGGCGTGATCGAGTCGGAGCGTGTCGTCACTCCGCGCCTGTTCATTCGAGAGGTTTGGCACGGTCATTTTGTCGGCCAATCCCTGCTCGACCAGATCGACGGATTCGCACCAGCGAACGAAGACGCGGAGGTGCTTCACGTTGTTGTGGAGCGTGACGATCTTGATGTTCTCACTCCGGCGCTGTTGCTTCCAACTCTCGATGACGTACCCGGATATGTCTCCCGTCGTTTCGATCTCGTGTTCCTCGCAGAACTCGATGAAGTGTTTCGTGGGGAATCGGTACGCACGAACGGTTGAGTCTTTGACGACGCCCTTCTTGGAGGCGAGGAACTGTCGTCGTGCTTGCCGCGGCGATACGATCTCGTCAACGTCCTCGTTTGGGTTGGGATTCATTGGCATCCTCAACCGCAACACGGTGACGACCGTCGGGGGAGTTCTCCGCGCACCCGTCGAATATCAGCATTCGCGGTGCGGTAGCCGGTGGATGCTGTATTCGTTGCGTACAGCATCTGCCACCGGCGAGGGGGTTCATAATCCCTCCGGCCCCATAGCGTTTTTTGCTCTATCTCATCATTTCCGAGAGGTGTCTATTCGACGATCAGGTCGTCGCGATGGTCGACGGCCGCCCGGAAGAGCTCCTCGAGCTCGTCGTCACGGAGCCGCACTTTGTACTGGTCCGTCTTCTCGGTCGCTTCGAGGCGCATGGGACATTCTCTAACAAGGTCACACAAAAGGCGGCAGAATCCACGGACCGACCGGCGTGATCGAGGCCAAATCAGGGTTTGTTAACGAGTTCTTTCAGAACTCGCTACTTACCTGAACTGTGCGGCGCTAAGGCCCCTTCCTCAACGAACGAGCGAAGCGAGCGAGTAGGGAGGGGATACAGCGCCGCACAGTTCTCATATACGTCCGACACTCGGCCCACAGGCCCACGCAACCGCAACTCTTATTTGTGTATTTTGTGTATTATGTGGTGTGGCAACGCGCAAGAATATCTCTATCCGTGACGACCAAGCCGAGTGGGTGGAGGACAACCACCTCAACCTTTCGTCGTTCGTTCAAGAGAAACTTGACGAACTCATCGAAGAACGCTCGTAGATGAACTACAACTACAGGTATCGGCTCCGACCGGCCGACGCGCTCGAAGAGCAGTTAGCGTGGACTGTCGATACCTGTAGACAGGTTTACAACCACTTTCTCCACCGACTCAACCGAACCGACGACACCTCGGCATACTCCGAACAGAAACTCCTACCGTATCTCAAGAAGTGGTGGAACGACCTGAAAAACGTTCACTCGAAAGTCCTTCAGAAAGTCGTGCAACGGCTGTACGACAACCTTTCGACGCTTCACGGACGCAAAGAGAACGGCTACCGTGTCGGCACGCTCAAGTGGAAAGCACCGAGCGAGTACCGCAGTTTCACCTACAGTCAATCCGGCTTCAAGCTCAAGAACACGAGCGGTCGGACGAAATTGTGGCTCTCGAAACTCGGAGAAATCCCGCTCACATTCCACCGCGACCTGCCCGACAACGCCGAGATAAAGACCGTCACCATCAAACAGGAACCCACGGGCAAGTGGTACGCCATTCTCGGCGTCGAAACCCCCGACGACCCGCCCGCGAACCCCGAGAATCCCGAGCGGTGCGTCGGCATCGACGTGGGGATTCTCAAGTACGCCCACGACACAGACGGAACCGCCGTCGAATCGCTTGACCTGTCCAACGAACGCGACCGGTTGGAACGCGCACAGCGTAACCTCTCTCGGAAACAGCACGGTTCCGCGAATTGGGAGGCACAGCGCCGTGTCATGGCCGAGCGTCACGCGGAGTTGAAAAACAAGCGGCGAGACTTCCTCCACAAACTCTCGAACTACTACGCCCGAGAGTACGAGCTTGTGGCAGTCGAAGACCTCGACGCGAAGGGGTTGGTCGAGCTACCGGGCAACTCGCGGAACCGGGCAGGTGCGGCGTGGGGGACGTTCCTGCGGATGCTCGAATACAAGTGCGAACGCGAAGGGACGCACTATGTCGCGGTTGACCCGAAGGACACATCGAAGGAGTGCGCGTCCTGCGGCGTTTCGACAGAGAAGCCGCTGTGGGTGCGCGAACATTCCTGTCCGGCGTGTGGGTTCGAGGCGGATAGAGACGCTAACGCGGCGTGGAACATTCTTTCTCGCGGTATCAAGAAGCGGTTAGGAGCGGAACGCTCCGAATCAACGCCTGTGGAGACTGCGCTCCCTGTGGATACATCCGTATCTGCAAAGCACGTCGTGGAAACAGGAAGCCCCACCCTCAAGGAACCAGCGTCAGCTGGTGAGTAGGGTGGGGTAGTTCACAGAAGGGCCTCGATCCACCCGCACCACGCGTCAAAGTCGTCGGCACCGCACTGCTCGGCGATCGACCGGTACGTGTCTTGAGAGATCTGGTCGCTGTCAGTCATCGGAACGCTCACGATACGGACCTCGTCAGTGTCCGAGCTCTCGTACCGGAGCTTCACGTGGCTTCCCTCGCGACCGGCCGGGCGATATCCCATCGATCGCAGTGCCTTCACGATCTCTCGACCGTCAAAACTCGCATAGACCATTCAGGAACTACTCCCACGGCGGCGTGCCGGCGCCTTCGACCTCGTCAGCGTCGATCCCGATCTCTTCGAGGAACGCTTCCTCGTCATCGATCGGCTCGCCGCCGCCGGCGTGGAGGGTCAACGCGTCCGCGAGTCGGGAGAGCGCGACCGGCTTCGACTCCCCCGACGCGGCGACGCCCGACTCGACATCGCGAGCCGTCACGAGGTCACCCTCATACGTGAACTCCACCCCGTCGGCGCGGTCGTTCTCCGAAGTGGTCGCCATTACCTGTCTCAAGGCGTGGAATGGGTGAAAAGTGTTCGGTCATACTGTGTGAGAAGTCGCTACCTACTTCGTGGTGACTGTCGTCGTTTCGCTGGCTACGGTATCTCCGTCGAGAACCAGCCGAATCGTGAGATCGTGCGATCCTTGGTCCATCACGATATTGTCCGAAATGGTGACGTACTCGCTCGTAGAGGCTCCGGGCTCGATTTCCGCCGTACCGTAGGGATCGTCAGTCCGAGACGCACCGGCGATCTCGATCTCCACCGAATCATACTGAAGCGAAATATCGCCGTCGTTTCTCACTGAGAAACTCACGGAAGAGAGTTCGAACCCGCAGGTATCGAACGATTCGTAGAACGTGGTGTCGACCTCGGAGATCGTGGAGTCGATCCCGTCAAGCTCGACCGTATCAGTCGCTGAAACAGGCCCGTTGTCAGTCTCGATCGTCAGCGTAACATCGTGTTCGCCCCCGGAATCGGCCACGTAGCCGATACCCGAATACGAGTCCTCGGCGAACGTCGCTCCGGAGGTGCCATCCGACGGGATCGTGACTTCTCCCTCCCGGATCGTTTCGCCGTTGACCTCGAGCGTCGCGTCGTACTCCCCGCCGACATCGCCCGCGTTGTCGGCGCTGAACTGGACCGAGGTCAGTTGTCCGTAGTCCCACGTCGAATCGACCATTTGAGTGAGGCCTCACGTCAGCCGCGAAGCTACCCACTCTCGGGAGCAGTGCACAGACAGCAGAGATCGACCTGATCGCGGCCGACGTTCACGAGCTGGGTGACCCCGAACACGCCGAGGCAGTGATCAGCTAACAGCGGGCGTAGTCACCGAGACCGTTATACCGGCAACACGCCGTCGTCATCATCGCCGTCACTCTCGTTCTCCGTTCCGTCATCCGACCCGTCGTCGGTCTCGTTTTCGGTGGTGCCGTCGTCAGTTTCGTTACCGCTCGTGTCGTCGCCGTCGGACGTGCCGTCGTCGGTCTCGTTTCCGCCGCCCTCGGAGCCCGACGAGTCGCTCCCGTTCCGCACGTCGTCGCCCTCGCCGAAGATGTCCGTCTCGATCGTCTCCTCGTAGGTGAGCGCGTCGAGCGGCACGGTGGCCTCCTCGCCGCCGGGGAACTCGATCACGGCGTGGAACTCGATCCGGAGACCCGACACCTGATGCCCGCGAACGTCCTCGTCGAGGTGGGTGACCCACCACTCGTCGAGGTGGCGGTTCTGGAGCGCCGTCGTGAACTCGATCGTCTCGGTGCTTTCGGAGGGGATCACGTACCCCTCCTCGGTCTGTCCCGACCCCATCTCCACCCCGTTCATCGTGATGTCGTAGCCAATCTCCGTGACCGCGTACGGTTCGAAGTTCGGGTTGTAGACGGTAAACGCCATGTCGATGGGCGTCTCCGACTCGCTGACGGACCCCCACTCGCCCCGGGTCTCGTTGACGTAGAGGACGGGGTCGTCCGTCAGCGGGCTGTCGGCGTTCACGGGCCGCGTCTCGTCGGAGTTGAACGCGCCGAGCAGATCCGTCTGGATCTCGCGGCTCCGCGAGAAGTCGACGCCCCGACCGAGCCGGTCCGAGGTCGCCGTCGCGTCGATGTCGAGGGTCGTCCGCTCGCCGTTGCGGACGTGGCTCACCCACCACGGCGGGATCTCCTCGTTCCGAAGCCGCGTCTCCAGCTCCAGCGTGGAGTTCCCGGTGCCGACGCGCACGCCCTCCCGGCCGCCCTGCGCCATCTCGATGTCGTTCATCGAGACCGTGTAGTTCACCGAGACGCCGTCGAGGCCGACCCCGACGGGGTTCGGGTTCGACACGACCAGATCCGTCTCGATCGCCGTGGTCTCGTTGGTCACGTCGCCGAAGGTGTTGTCCACGGCGGCGACGCTCGGCACGCCGAGTATCCCGAGGGCGAACGCCCCGCCGACGGTTCCGCCGACGACGAGCACCCCGAGGAGCGCGATCTTGAGCTTCGAACCGACGAGCGCGGAGACGGCGTCGCTCGGATTCATATTCGCTGAACCCGACGGAATCGTAAAATCGTACCGCATTGGCATCGTCTCGCACAGTTTTCGGCTCGGTAACAGGTCTCGCCGGACGCGTTCGGCAGCCCGATTCGCGGCCTACAGCACGTCGCCGATCCGGACCGGCTCGCCGTCAAGGTCGGGTTCCTCGGCGACGATCTGTAACACCTCGTGGTCGGTGACGTCGCGGTACCCCTTCCCGGTCGCCTCTTCGATCAGGTCCTTGTCGAGCTCGAACTCGGTGCCCTCGTAGACGACGTCGACGCCGTCGTCGGTGAACGTCAGGTCGGTGCTCATGGAGGTCGGTAGGCTTCGACCGGATAAAAGGGGCGTGACACGACGAGGGGCGTGGTGCGGCGGCGTTCGACCGAGAGATTGCCCTTCTGCGTTCCCTCGCCTTCGGGAGGGCCGGGCTACTCGTCGCCTTCGTCGTCTTTCATCTCCGAGAGGCGCCCGACGAGGTCGTCGGTCGACGCGCCGCCCTCGATGGAGACCTCGCCGTCGTGGTCGTTCTCGTGGACGTTCACGGCGCCGTCGTCGTCGGTGTCCACGTCCTGGTCTTTCTGCTCGCTCTCGTCGTACGATCCGAATCCCATGAGTAACCCTTCAGCGCCGGCTTCAAAAGGGTAGTGACACCGCGACGGTTCGGCAACGCCCCGCACACGGGACCGAGGCGCACCACCGGTCCGCGTCGGACGCCCGTCGGACGACGCCATACGGTTTATACGGGCGGAGGGAGTGTTCCCGGTGTGTCGCTGAGGGGAGGCGGTCCGATAGAGGAGCTCACCGTCCCGTCCGGGACGACCGTCGAGGAGCACGACCTCGTCACCGACGGCGACGTGCTCGTGGGCGGCCAGTCGACCGTGGAGTTCGGGCTCCGCGGGCGCAACGTCGCGCTGGGCGAGCGCGTGAGCGTCGAGAACGACATCGAGGCCGAGGGAGACTGCCGGCTGGACACGTGGTGTTCAGTCGACGGCAACGTCCTCGTCGGCGAGGACGCGTACCTCGGCGAGCGGGTGACCGTCACCGGCCGGCTGATGGTCTCCGGCGACCTCGACATCGGCGACGACGTGACGATCGAGGAGGGGTTCGAGGCGAACGGCTGGATCGTCATCCGGAACCCCGTTCCCACCCTCGTCTTCTACTTCATCGTCCTCTCTCAGCTCCTGCGGCTCGGCGAGACCGACGCGGCGGACGACCTCGCGGAGGCGCTCGCCGACGGCGAGGAGGTGCGCGACCCCCTGCTGATCCCGCGCGGCGCCGAGATATCCGACGACGCGTGGCGCGTCTCGACGCCAGCGACCGTCGGCGACGACTGCCGGCTCCACGGTAACCTCCGCGCGGAGTCGATCCGCGTCGGCGAGCGCAACGAGGTGTTCGGCTCCCTGCGCGCCCGCGAGGAGATCACGGTCGGCGCGGACACGGTCATCCACGGCGACGTCACCACGCGCGGCGGAACCGTCACGGTCGAGGCCGGCGCGCGGGTCCTCGGCGACGTTTCCGCCGGCGACCTCGTCGTTCACGACGGCGCCGAGATCGACGGGACCCTCCGCGCCCGCGGCGAGATGAAGCTCGTTCAGGAGACCGGCGGCGGCGAAGATCGGGATGGAGAGGACGAGGCCGAGAGCGATGAGGACGACGAAAGTGAGGACGCAGACGGAGATGAGGATGAGGCGGACGAGACGGACGCCCACGGGCTGTCCGACGAGGACGAAGCGTCTGACGGCGACGACTCCACGGACGGCGATACGGCGGACTCGGAAGCAGTGACCGAAACCGACGAGGACGACGCGGCCGACGAGGACGCCGAGTCCAGCGAAGAGAGCTCTGACGATGAGTCCGATGCCGACGACTCAGAGGCTGCGGGTTCAGACGTTGATGAGCCGGAGACCGAAGAACGAGACGCCGACGCTGAAGCGACGTAGCTGAAGCGACGTAGCTGAAGTTATTTATAAGCGATAGGCCCTGTGGAGACTGTCTTCTTCAGACGAATCCTCTTCCGAAACACCTGTCCGTCGAAGCGTGCTTCCTGATCGACTGCGGGAGTAAGTATCGCGAATTGGTGGAACGGTTGTTTATAAGTGGCCGAGTGATGTTGCTGACGGCTGTTTATACGCGATAGGCAGCGCTGCGGTGAACACTTTCAAAGCCCCAGCCGCTGAGGGCGGCGCACGCTCGCTGCGCTCCTCGCTCGCGTTGCTCGCTGCGGTGCTTCCGTCGCCTGCGCCGCCCTCAGCGGCTGCCCCTTTGAGTCCCGCCCCGTACAGCCTCACACCTCCCCAGCCTCGTCACTGGCGGCGGTAGCCGCCAGTGACTCCCTCGCACGCGCTCCTCGCGCCCTTATCAGGGCGCTCGGAGGCGCGCGCCACCGCATTTCATTTATAAGCAATCGTCGCCGTCGCTCATGGCTGTTTAAATACTCGCTCGATGTCGACGATCTGCAACATCTACTCCCGAAATCGCTCGTCGCTCTGCCTACAGAGACTACCCCTCGACGCTCTCGCCGACGAACACGTCCTCGTGGAGCGTCTCGGTGACGACGTCTGCGAGGGTCCGGAGGTTCTCGGTGTCCTCGCGGTTGTACGAGACGAGCTGATCGAGCGCCTCGTCGTCGCCGCGCTCGTACTCGCGCCAGAGCCGCACGGCGTCCCGCCCCGAGAGGTCCGGGCGGTCGCGGTCGATCCCGAGCTGCTTCTCGATCGGCTTCAGCCCGCCGGAGAGCCCGACTCGCTTACAGGGATACATGAGATCGAGGTGGGGGGTGTCGATCTCCATGTCGAAGGAGGTCTCTAAAAAGGGCACGTCGAACCGGGCGCCGTTGAACGTCGCGAGCAGGCTGGCGTCGGCGAACCGCTCGCGGAGCCGCTCCGCGGTTAGGTCCTCGCCGGCGACGAGCGTGGTCGTCTCGCCGTCCTGGTGGAAGCTCACCGTCGTCACCTGGTTGCGGTGCTCGTCTAACCCGGTCGTCTCGATGTCGAAGAAGCAGGTCTCCTCGCGGAAGTTCTCGTAGAGCCGCCAGCGCTCCCCGCTCGGGAAGGCGCGGTCGAAGTAGGCGGCGTCGCCGTCGTCGAGGCGCGTCAGCGCCTCGGCGATGAACGACTCGATCCGGTCGGCGGTGGTCGGGCCGACGCCTGAAACGCCGACCGAGGGATCGAACGTCTCCCACGTGGTGACGCCCTCGCGCCAGAGCCGGCGCTCCGTCGCCTCGCCGACCCCCTCGACCGGGATGAAACTGTTCTCGATGCGCATACCTGACCGCGGCGGCGCGCGGGCAAAAACCCGACGGGAGGCGGCGGCGGATTCCGACGGGAGCCGGCGGCGGATTCCGACGGGAGGCGGCGGCGCGATTTATGCCGACGCGGACCGAAGGAGGAGACAGCATGTGCGGCCGCTACACCCTTTTCACCCCCGCCGGCGACCTCGAAGCCCGGTTCGACGCCGACTTCGCCGGCGTCGAGCCGAGCTACAACCGCGCGCCCGGGCAGGACCTCCCGGTGATCGCCGACGCGGACCCGACCGCCGCGACGCGGATGGAGTGGGGGCTCACCCCCTCGTGGGCCGACGAGTCGTTCGACCTCATCAACGCCCGCGCGGAGACGGTCCGCGAGAAGCGCAGCTTCGCCGACGCCTTCGAGCGCCGGCGGTGTCTCGTTCCCGCGGACGGGTTCTACGAGTGGGTCGAGGGGGACGGTGGGTCCGGCGGCGACGGGGCGCACGGCGGCACCGGCAAGACCCCCTACCGCGTCGCCTTCGAGGACGACCGCCCGTTCGCGATGGCGGGGATCTACGAGCGGTGGGAGCCGCCGGAGCCCGACACGACGCAGACCGGACTCGGGGCGTTCGGCGGCGGAGCGGAGGAAGGCGGCGATTCGGACGACGGCGGACCCATCGAGACGTTCGCGATCGTCACGACCGAGCCGAACGACCTCGTCGACGACCTCCACCACCGGATGGCGGTGATCCTCGGGCCGAACGAGGAGGAGACGTGGCTCGAGGGCGACTCCGACGAGGCCGCCGCGCTGCTCGATCCGCATCCGGCCGACGAGATGCGGGCGTATCCGGTCTCGACGCGGGTGAACTCGCCCGCCGTCGACGCGCCGGAGCTGATCGAGCCGGTTGAGTGACAGACTCAGAACGTGTCCGCTGGAAGTAATATTTTTATTGCTGATAACTGAACGAGACGTAATGCCCGCTGCCCTCCAAGTCGGCGTTCCCGGCGGCCCGCCGCTGATAGTCGTCCTCATCCTCGCCGCGGCACTGGTCGTCACGGCCGTGTGCGCGTCTCTGATCGTCTACCTCGACGCGGTGGACCGCGACAGTAGCCACGCGCTCGCGTGGACGGTCGCCGCGCTTCTCGGCGGCGTCGTGGTCTGGGTGCTCTACCTCGTCGTCCGCGACGAGGTCGGCCGGAGCGGACTGGCCGCGAAGGGCCGCTCGTGAGTCCGGCCTCGCCTCTCCACGGCCGGAGTCGGGACCGCGGCCCGCTCAGGGGGCGACCAGGTCGACGACCGTCTCGTCGTCGACGACCACGTTGTACGCCCCCTCGTCGTCGTTCCAGAGCACGAGCCCGTTCTCGACGAAGACCACGGAGCCGTAGTCGGCCGCGCGGAGGTCCTCGTTGAGGACGGTCTCCCGCGTGCAGACGAGGTAGTGGTCCACGGTCTGGGAGCCGTCGCCGACGCGGTAGAGGGCGTTGTCGCCCTCGCTCAGGTCGTGGCTCAGCTTCACGGCGAGGAGGTTCACGCGGTCGGTGACGTGCTCCTCCGAGTCGGCCATACGCGCGCAGCGCCCCGCGCTCGCTTGCATGTCCACCCGTCGCTTTCCGTCCGGGCGGAGGATCGCGTACGCGAACTGCACGTCGACGTTGACGAACTCGCCCGGCTCGTCCCCGGAGCCGCGCTCGGCCGCCTCGTCGAGCCGGCGCTGGAACGGCGGGACCTCGAGGTCGTCGGCCACGTCGAACGACCACCCGCCGTCCGAGGGCGTCGCGTTCGGCCAGAGGCGGAGGGTCGGTGCGTACACCGACACCCCGCTCTCCGGGGTCGCGACCGCGCGCTCGACCTCGCGGAGCCCCATGGCGGTGTTGCGGTCGGCGGGCGCGAACGCGACGACGCTCCCGTCGTCAGCGAGCCGGTCGAGGGCGGCGTCGGCGACCGCGACCGGCTCGTCCAGCTCCGAGAGGACGTTCCCGAACACGACCAGATCGAACTCGTCGGGAGCGTCGCCGCGCGCCTCCGCCTCCGCGCCCCCGCCCGTCGCGGTCTCGCCGTCGATCCCGAAGAAGGACTCCGCGGTCTCCTCGCGTATCGTCGGCCGGAAGTTCCGCCCCGTCTCGTCGAGCATGTGTTCGAGCACGTCGGCGGCCGCGCTCGGCTCGACGGCGTGGTAGTCGACGACGGCGTCGTCCGGGAGGTAGTCGTGAAGTCCCAAGGCGGGACCGCCGACGCCCGCCCCCACGTCGAGGACGCGGAGGGTCCGGTCGAGCAGCCCGTTCTCGACGAGGTCGTCGAGGACGTATCCGACCGTCGCGTAGTAGGCGGGCAGGTGGTAGATCGCGTACCCGAGCGCCGCGACCCGGTCGTACGCCACGTCGTTCCCGTAGAGGTAGTCGTCCTTCAGCCGGCGCACCGCCTCGCGCAGCTCGTCGCCGGACTCCCCGCGGTGCCAGTTCGCGCCGAACTCCCGGACCAACAGGTCTTCGAGGGCGAACGAGTACGCCTCGGGGAACGCCGTCGGGGCCCAGCCGGGGTCGGGGACGGGCTCCTCGGGGACGGGCTCGAAGGCGCCGTCCTCGCGCTCGCGGAGCCGGAGGTCGAACGCCTCCTCGCGGAGCGTCTCGCGGACGACGGCGGGGTGGGCGCCCCCCTCGATGTACTCCGCGATCTCCTCGGGGTCGATCGGTCTGACGTTGCGCAGGTAGTTGGCGTTGTTCCGGACGGCTGCTCTGTCTATCATGTGGGTCCTCGTCTCAGTCGCGGTCGCGGCGTCGTCTTGGCGTCTCTCGCGTTACTCGTGTCGATTCCGGCTCTCGCGGTCGCCGCGGGCGCGCTCGTACAGGTCGGCGAACGCCGCCGAGTCGGCGTCGGCGATCTCGCGGGCCGCGTCGGCCACGTCGTCGGCGCCGTCGAAGGCGCGCTGGATCTCGGCGTACACCGCGGGCGACCCCTCGGTGACGGTGTCGGCGACCTCGTCGAGCGCGGCCGAGACGGGGGTGTGGAACTCCTCGCGCACGTCGTCGCCCGCGAGCCGCCACGCGAGCACGGCCGCGTGCGCGCCGGCCTGCACCGTCTCCATCGCCTCGTCGTGCTCCGCGGGCGTCGTCTCGAACACCTCGTTGCCGCCGGCCTCGATCGCGGCCGAGATCCCCTCGATCACCGGGCCGCCCTCGTCGACGACCGCGGCGACGTTGCCGGGGACGCGCGGCGGCGCGAACAGCGGGTGGTAGCTCGCGCGCTCGCGGTCCGGGGCGTGCTCGCGCATCGCCGCGACCGCGTCGGTCATCTCCCCGGAGACGTCGAGGATCGCCCGCTCCGCGCGGGGGGCGTACGCCTCGACGGCGGCGGGCACCGCCGACATCGGCACCGCGAGACACACCGCGTCGTGGGCGGTGTCGCCGTCGACCGGGACCGTCTCCGCGTCGCGAGCGTCGGCCGCGTCGGCGGCGACGTCAGGGTCGCTGTCGGCGAAGGAGACGGTCGCGTCGACCGGCGACTCGTCGGCCGACACGGTGTCGGCGATCCAGCGGCCGATCTCGCCGGCGCCCACCACGAGGAGGTCCATCTGTCGTCCGTACGGACGGGACGAGCGCCTTAAAAGGGCTCGACTCGGGCGGACCCGTCGCCGCAGTCCGAGCCGCTCTCGGGTCGCGAGCGGGCGTCACTCCGACGGCGACCGCCCGGTCCCCCCGCCGAGTCCGAGGAAGCCGTCGCCCGGCGCGATCGCCTTCACGGCCGGGAACAGCGCCAGCGCGATGGCGAGCTCGAGGCCGCCGACCGCGAGGAACGCGGGGGTGTAGCCGAACAGGTCGGTGGCGCTCCCGCCGATGAGGAAGCCGGCGAGGAACCCGAGCGAGCCGAACACGTTGAACAGCCCCATCGCCGCGCCGCGAGCCTCGGGCTCGACGAGGTCCGTGACGAGCGCCATCGTCGCCGGCGCCATCAGCGCGCCGCAGACGCCGACGAGCACCATCAGCGCGGCCGCGAGAGGGTATATCGGCGCCACGCCGACGCCGATCGTGGCGATCCCGTACGCGATCGACCCGACCACCACGGGGAGGAAGCGACCCACCCGGTCCGACAGCGAGCCGAACGGGACCTGCAGCACCGCGAACGGGACGAAGAAGAGCGCGAGCGTCGCCCCCGCGGCCCCCGCCGAGAGGCCGAACGTCTCGGGGTCCTGGAAGTAGTAGACGCCGACCAGCGCGAAGAAGCCGGCCGTGAGCCGGTCGACGAAGCCGAACGCCAGTGGGACCGCGAGCCCGCGGGTCGTCCGCGCCCGAGCGAGCACGTCGCGGAAGCCGACGTCGTCTTCGGCGCGTTCTCCTCCGTCGACGACCCGATCGTCGACGGTGGCCGCGATCAGCCCCGATCCGGCGAGCACCGCGGCGCCGGCGTAGACGGGGTAGAAGGCGTTCAGATCGGCGAGCGCACCGCCGATCACCGAGCCGACCGCCGCGCCGAGCCCGATGGCGACCCCGGCGGTCCCCATGTTCCGCCCGTTGCCGCCGCCCAGATCCATCAGCGAGGTGATCGCCAGCGAGAAGGCGCCGATGGTGAGCGCGCCGCCGACGACCCGGACCGCGAGCGCCGCCCGGAAGCCGAACCCGAGCTCGGGGACCGCGGCGAGCGCGACGTACGAGGCCGCGCCCCCGAACGCGCCGGCGGCGATCAGCGGCGATCGCCGTCCGAGCGCGTCGCTGGCGGCGCCCCAGACGACCGCGAAGGTCACGAACGCGCCGAACTCCGCGACGAGGAACCACATCCCGGCGTCGATCCCGGCCGGCGCGCCGAGCGCGACCACGAGGTCCGGCACCCCCGGGTAGAGGAGCACCTGGGAGATCAACACGGCGAGCACGACGGCGCCCAGCCGCCGCCGGTCGCCGCGGTCGTCCTCCGTCATCTACTTATAAAACGCGCCGAACGCCCAAAAGACCGACGCTCGGCGGGTCGACACGGCCGGCGCCGCCGAACCGAACTACAGCGCCTCGTCGATCGCCGCCGCGATCGTCTCCGCCTGGTAATCGGCGACCGCCTCGCCGTTCACGAAGATCGTCGGCGTCCCCGAGACGCCCATCGACTCGCCCTCGGACTTGTCATTTTGAATGGACTCCTCGTACGCCGAGAACTCCGCATCGGCGAGGACCGCACAGGTATCGGCACCAGCCGGCATGTCGTCCGTACTGCTGCCTCCCCCGTAGCTTCCCTGCGACTCGTAAGCCGCAGTGGCGAACTCGAAAAATGCCTCGTCGCCGTGGCGGGCACCGACACCGCGGGCCGCGCTGGCGACGGGGACAGCCCATTGCTCGTCGACGGGGAGCGGGAAATCCCAGTGCTCGTAGTGAACGTCGCCCGACCCGATGTATTCCTCGCGGATCGTCGGGAAGTGGTCGAGTTTGTACGTCGCACAGTGTCCGCAGGTGAAGTCTTCGAAGGCCTGAACGGTCACGTCTGCGTCGGGATTTCCAAGCGTCGGTCGGTAGTCGAGGTCAGGGTCCGACGGCTCGGAGAGATCGCAGTCGTACGCCTCGGGGTCGAGGTTTAGTCCGCCGTCGGCTCCCCCGCCACCGCCGAGACAGCCGGCCGCGCCGATAACACCGACCGAGGCCGCGCCCGCGAGCAGAGACCGCCGCGTGTGTTCCATACCGCCGATCCGGCCGGAGCGCACTTAACCGCACCGAGAGGGGAAATCGGGGGAAGAGACGGGACGCGCCCGCGGGGTGCCGTCGAGGACGCGTCCGAACGTTTTTGCCGTCGCCTCGCAACCCTGAGGTATGAGCGACTGGGACCTCGACTTACGCGACGCCGAAGAGCAGATGGACGAGGCGTTCGCGGCCGACGGCGACGTCGTCCTCGGCGTCCTCGACGGGACGACCGACCCCGACGAGTGGGTCCGCAGCGTCGACTACGGCAACACCCTCGTGTTGTCGGTCGAGGGCGACCTCAACGAGCTGGCCGCGGGGTTCGCGCGCGAGGTCAAGGACATGGGCGGCGAGCTGATGCACTTCCGCGGCTTCCTCGTCGTCACGCCGCCCGGCGTGAACATCGACACCGACCGCCTGAGCGAGTAGCCGGCGGCGGTGGCGCTGCGCCGTGGTCTCGGTCGAACCGTTCCCCCGCGAGTCGCTCCTCGATCCGTTTCCTTCCGCTGACACGAGCACAAGAGGTATGACGCCGGGGTGAGACGGTGGGCGTATGAAAGCCGTCGTACTCGCCGGGGGATATGCGACGAGGCTCTGGCCGATCACCGAGACCCGACCGAAGATGTTCCTCCCGGTCGGCGAGAACACCGTCATCGACGAGATCTTCGAGGACCTGGAGGCCGACGACCGGGTCGACGAGGTGTTCGTCTCGACGAACGAGCGCTTCGCCGATACGTTCGCCGACTACCTCGCCGACAGCCCGTTCGAGAAGCCCACGCTCTCGGTCGAGGAGACCGTCGAGGAGGACGAGAAGTTCGGCGTCGTCGGGGCGCTCGCCCAGCTGATCGAGCGCGAGGGCGTCGACGACGACCTCATCGTCGTCGCCGGCGACAACCTGATCAGCTTCGATCTGGGCGAGTTCGCCGACTTCTTCGAGAGCAAGGGAACGCCGACGCTCGCCGCCTACGACGTGGGGGACCGCGAGCGCGCCAAGTCGTACGGGCTCGTCGAGCTCGACGGCGACGAGGTCGTGAGCTTCCAGGAGAAGCCCGACGACCCGAAGAGCACGCTCGTCTCCATCGCGTGTTACGCGTTTCCCGCCGAGACGCTGCCGGACCTCTCGACGTACCTCGAAGACGGCAACAACCCGGACGAGCCGGGCTGGTTCCTGCAGTGGCTCCAGGAGCGCGGCGCGGTCCACGCGTACACCTTCGACGGCGCGTGGTTCGACATCGGCACCGCCGACAGCTACCTCGACGCGGTGGAGTACGCCCTGGAGGGCGGCACGCTCGTCGCCGACGACGCGACCGTCGAGAACTCCGACCTCGGCGACGTGGTCCACGTCATGTCGGGCGCGACCGTCACCGACTCCACGCTCGAGCGCACCGTCGTCTTCCCCGACGCGACGATCACGGACTCGAAGATCGAAAACTCCGTGCTCGACGAGGGCGTCACGCTGGAGAACGTGGACCTGACCGGCGCGCTGATCGGGTCGTACACCTCGATCACCGACGGCGAGGAGTTCTAGCGCGCGGTCGGCGGTGATTTTCCACTTCCCGCCCGCTACTCCCCCACTGAGCTCCCGGCCTGCCGGTGCGTGTGGTGGAAGCAGTCGAACGCGGCGTCCGCGTCGGCGTCGGGATCGACCGGGTGGAAACACACCCGCCGGTATCGCTCGTTATCGAGGAGGTTGACGACGAACCCGTCGTCGTGGCGCGACATCGACGCGTAGGGGTCGCCGCAGGCGGGACAGGTCTCGGGCGGGTTCTCGGGGACGTACATGGCGGGAGCCGCGGTCGGCTCCGTCTACGGCCCGCGAGAAGAAAACCGATCCGGCGGGCCTACGAGCCGTTCCCGCTCTCGCCGCCGCCCTCGACTCCGAACGCGTCGAACAGCTTCCGGCGGACGGCCTCCTCGGTGAGGTGGAGCAGGGTGTCGCGGTTGTCGCCGCTCGACTGGATCCCGGTGAAGATGCCGAGCGGGATCTCGAGCGAGCCCTGCGTCGAGTGGCCCGCGGCGTCCCCCATCTCGGAGAACGCCTCGTCGAGGACGTTACCGATGTTCAGCCGGATGTCCTTCGAGCGCGCCGCGAGGTAGATGGTGTCGTCGGCGATCCCGAGGACGGCCGTCGTCGTGATCCCCTCCAAGTTGAGCAGGTGTTGGGCCGCCTGCGCGAGCGCCTCGCGGTCGCGGATGAACCCGGCCGTCGAGAAGAGGTGGCTCCCCTGCACCTCGCGGTTCTGGATCGCCTCCGCGAGCACGTCCAGCGTCTCCGGGCTCATCGACGGCGACTCCACCTGTTCGAGCGTGTCGTGGTTCGCGAACGGGTGGAGGTAGGCGGCCGCCGTCAGGTCCGCGGGCGTCGTGTCCCGCTTGAAGTCGAGCGTCTCGGCGCGGATCCCGTAGAGGAGGGCGGTCGCGACCGCCTCCGTCGGCGACTGGTCGAACTCCTGGAGGTACTTCGTGAGGATCGTCGACGTCGAGGAGACGTTGGTCCGCACGTCGACGAACCGGGCGTCGAAGGGGACCTCCGCCTCCAGGTGGTCGAGGTAGATATCGATCTCGACGTCGAAGTCGAAGCCGTCCTCGGCCGACTTCGCGAGGTCGACCGCGGCGACCGTCCCGTACTCCGAGAGGTCCGGCGCGTCCGAGCGGGCCAGCAGGTCGATCCCGAGGAGGTTGACGAACGCCCGGTTCTCCTGGTGGCCCACGTCGCCGGAGTAGAGGATGTCCGCCTCCACGCCGAACGCGTCGGCGATGGCCTGCAGCGCGGTCGCCGACGCGATGGAGTCCGGCTCCGGGTTGTCGTGGGTCAAGATCGCCATCCGCCCCTCCCCGCCCTCGATGATCTCCGCGAGCTGGCGCGCCATGTACTCCAGCTCGCCGGTCTCTAACGACTGGAGCGCACTGTCGGCGATCACCGTCGAGGGGTTGATAACCACGTCCGCGCCGCGATCGCGCAGCTCGTCCTCGCTGACGGGGTCCGAGGCGCGGACGACGACGTAGTGGTCGCCGCCCGTGTCGCGCACCGCCGAGACGGCCGCCTTGTTGGCCTCGACGTCGCTCGCTAAGATCAACACGATGTCTCGGTCGTCGAGCGCCTCGACCACGTCCGAGTCGGCGATGTCCTGCACGCGGGCGTTGAGGTCCTGATCGCGGAGCGCCTCGACCCTGCTCTCGTCGCGGTCGAGGATGAGCACGTCCTTACCGCGACCGGTCAGGTCCTCCGCGACGGCGTGCCCGACGCTCCCACAGCCGAGGATCGCGTATCGCGTTCGCGCCGATCCGGATGGCCCACTACTCATTGCCCGTGATTTCCGCGGGACGACACTTAACGAGTGCGCTCTCCGCGCGGAGACCTACTGCGTGGCCGCCGTCTGGGAGTCCCGCCGCCCGCGCCTGTTCGACTCGTCTTCCTCGTGATCGTCGCCGTCCGCCCGCCGGCGGTTGCGGACGAGACCGATCACGAGCAGCGCGGCGCCGACGCCCCGAGCGACGAGCTCGTTCGTGATCGAGTTCAGCGCGACGTCGACGCCGACGAGCCCGAACGCGGCGCTCGCCGGCAACAGCACCATGGCGGGGACCGACAGCAACACCGCGGCGGCGATGAGCGCGACGCGCGACCCGGACCGCACGTCGGTGTGGTAGTAGCCGATGATCGCGACGCCGAGCGCGTACACGCCGGCGAACACCGCGACGACCGGGGCGACGACCTCGGGCAGGAAGAACCCGAGGTCGGAGACGTCGGCGCCGGTCAGAATCGATCCCTGTCCGTCGGTCGTGCGGAGCAGCAGGATTCCGGGCGAGAACACGAACGCGAACGGAACGAGGATCTTGTTCAGCGAGAGCAGGAACGCCTGCTTGCCGGTATCGAAGGGGTCGGACTTCGCGATCCCGGCCGCGGCGTACGCGGCGACCATCACGGGCGGCGTCACGTCCGCCATCAGCCCGAGGTAGAGGACGAACAGGTGGACCGCTAAGATCGCGATCCCGAAATCGGGGAGGACGGGGCCGAGCAGTACGACGATGATGATGTACATCACCGTCGTCGGCATTCCCATCCCGACGATCACGGCCGCGAGGCCGGCGAGGATCAACAGCAGGACGAGCGACCCGCCGCTCACGCTAATGATGAGCGCCCGGAGGCTGCCGCCGAGCCCGGTGATCCCGATGACGCCGGGGATGATCCCGGCGGCGGCGACCGCGACGACCACGATGGTCGCGGTCTTCGCGCCGGAGTCCATCGCCTTCAGCACGAACGACCCAAACTGGCCGGCCCGCGACGACGCGACCTCGGAGCCGGTCCGCTCGTCGAACCACGTCGCCGCGTCGATCACGTCGTCGTCGAGGTCGAGCAGGGGCGCGTCCCCACGCGGGTCGGCGAGGAGGAAGGCGACGCTGATCGCCGTGATGATCGTCGGCAGCGAGGATGCGGCCTCTCTGAGCGCGCCAGCCGCGCCGTACTCCGCGGCCTCGGCGCCGTACGCCAACTCGATCGGCGTCACGCCGAGGGATGCCAACGAGACGGCGAACAGCGCGTAGCCGGCCGCGATCGCCCCGACGAGGTACTGTCCCGTCCGCTCGTTGTAGGCGGCGACCATGGCGATGAGCGCTACGGTCGCGATGATCGTGAGCCACCCGGCGCGGCCCACGGAGAGCCGGGCGATCACGAGGTAGTACAGGAGGAGCCCGAGCGGGACCAGATAGAACCAGCCGCGACGCATGTGCGGGCCCATGTCGAGCAGCTCGGACCGATTCAGCCCGCCGATCCCGTGTTTGGCTGCCTCGAAGTGGACCATCACCCACATCCCGAAGAAGAAGGCGATGGCCGGCAGCGTCGCGGCGATCACCACGTCGCGGAACGGCGTCCCCGTGTACTCGACGATGAGGAACGCGGCCGCGCCCATCACCGGCGGGAGGATCTGGCCGCCGGAGGAGACCGACGACTCCACCGCGCCGGAGAACTCCGGCGAGTAGCCGGAGCGTTTCATCAGCGGGATCGTCAGCGCGCCGGTGGTCACCGTGTTCGCGACCGAGGAGCCGGAGAGCATCCCCATGAACCCGGAGGCGACGACGCTCGCCTTCGCCGGGCCGCCCTTCCGCGTGCCCGTGATCGAGTACGCCAGATCGATGAACCACTTGCCGGCGCCGGACATCTCCAGGAACGCCCCGAAGAGGATGAAGATGTAGATGAATCGCACGGAGACGCCGACCGGCACGCCTAAGATTCCCTCGACCGTGTACCAGAGGTTCTGGACGATCTGGTTCCAGCGCAGCTCCGAGGTGGCGAACGTCTGCGCGATCGGCAGGTCGCGCGGCAGGAGGTACCCGTACTTTGCGTACAGGAGGAAGAGGCTCACGAGTATCGTGAGCAGCAGCCCCAGCGCGCGCCGCGTCGCCTCCAACACGAGGAGGATCGCGAGCACTCCCATCAGGTACGCGAGGCTGTAGTCGGTGAGGAACCCGACCTCCGCGAACGAGAGCCACGGGACGACCTCGCCGAGCGTGCCCGCGCCGCCGAGTCCCCGCACGCGGATGATGTCCGTGATCTCGTCGTACCGGGTGAGATAATAGAGGGTCGGGAACGTCGACAGCAGGACCAGCCCGAGGTCCGACGGCGTGATCCGGGTCGACTCCTCGTCGACGAACAGCCACCAGACGCCCCGTCGAACTCCCTCGGTCGCTCGCGTCACCGGCGAGTCGCCGAGCCTGTCTCGCGCGAGCGAGGGGAGCGCGGCGATCCGGCTCGTGATCGCCCCGCTACCGCCCGATCCCGGGAACAGGAGGAACGCCATCACGAGCGCGAAGTTGACGTGGATCGCGCGCACCTGCAGCGAGGAGAGCGCGCCGAGCCGCACCGTGGTGAGGCCCGGGATCGTGAACTCGAAGACGAACCCCCGAGCGCCGAGCCACAGCTGGTACGCCGAGAAGGCGATCCCGACGAGCGCGACGGCGACCAGCGAGGCCCCCCTCAGCGAGCGTCGGTTGTCGATCTCCTCGAATACCTGATCGGCCGCTTCGGTCCCTTCCGCGTCCGGTTCGATCCCGTCTGATGTGTTCGTCGTCACAGTTGTGTCACCCTCTCGTGTCCCTGTCTCGTTCCCGTCTTCCCGTGTCGGCGGACGCGACGGCGACCGCTACAGCCGCGGCGCCACCCGCCGCTCGACCGTCAGCTCGACGGCCCCGCCGTCGGTCATCCCCGCGATGTCGTACCGCTCGTCGCCGACGATCAGGTCGTGGTCGGCGACGTGACCCGTCTTCAGGTGTAGCGTCTCGTGCGACTCGGACGGCGGTTCGAAGACGTACCGTCCGTCGCGCTCCGTCACGTCCGCCTGCGACGGGAGCCCGGCCCCGAAGGAGCTGAACTCCATCCGAGTCATCACCAGCTCCCCGTCCCTCGGGACGTACACGTCTCGGACGGTCGTCTTCTCGACGCTGTGCGTGTACTCGATGGCGATCTCCGTGTCGTCGGAGACCGGAGCCGTCACCAGCTCGGTACCGCTCTCGTCGGTCACGACCAGCGTCGGGCCGCCGGCGACGGCGTCGACCGCGCCGGTGGCGAACGCCGCCCCCGTCGCGGCTACGAGGATCGCCACGACGGCGACCGCGACGAGGGCGGTTCCGCGTCGGCCCGACGGGAGTCGCGACCGGAACGCCACGCTACTCGAAGTAGCGGGCCGCGCCCTCGTGCAGTTCGATCGACATCCCGTCCTGCGCGGAGTCGACGGTGATGAAGTCCGTCTTGATCGACAGCTGATCGAGGTTCTCGAAGATGGCCTCGGTGACCGCCTCAACCGCGTCGGCGGAGTACTCGGACCGGGTCGCGATCATCGCCTGCACGGAGACGGTGTCGACGTCCTCGTCGATGCCCTCGTAGGTGCCGCCGGGGATCGTGTCGTCCGCGAACCACGACGCGTCGTCGCGGGCCGCCTGCCGCTCCTCGTCGGACATGTTGAGGATCTGCACGTCCGTGGTCGTCGCGAGTTCCTCAATCGCGCCCACGGGCCACCCGCCGACGACGAACGCCGCGTCGACGTCGCCGTCGCGGAGCTGGTTGGCCGCCTGCGTGAAGTCGGTGTTCTGCTCCTCGAAGTCGTCGGTCGTGAGACCGGCCGCCGACTCGAGGATCTGAAGCGCGTTCACCTGCGTCCCGCTGCCGAGGTCGCCGGTGTTGACGCGCATGCCCTCGAGGTCGGACAGCGAGCTCACGTCGGCCTCGGGGTTGAGGAGGACGTGGATCGTCTCCGGGTACAGCGTCGCGACGCCGCGGAGGTTCTCGACCGGGGAGCCGTCGAACGCGTCGAGGCCCTCGCCGTTGCGGGCGAAGTAGGCGACGTCGTTCTGGATCAGCGCGAAGTCGGCGTCGCCGTTGCCGAGGCTGCCGACGTTCTCGACCGACGCGCCCGTCGAGGAGACCTCGACCGGGTAGTCGGTGTTGTCCTCGATGATTCCCTCGAACTCGCCGGACAGCGGGAAGTAGGTCCCTCCCGTGCCGCCGGCGTGCCAGCGGATGACGTCTTGGCTGCCTCCGTCGTCGCCGTCGGAACCGTCGGAGCCATCGGAACCGTCGCTGCCGTCGCTGCCGTCGCTTCCGTCGCTTCCGTCACTGCCGTCTTCACCGTCGGAGCCGTCGCCGCCGTTATCCGAACAGCCGGCGATGCCGACGACGCCGGCCGCGGCCGCCCCGCGGAGGAGCGTCCGACGGTCGATACGTTCGCTGATTGGGTTGTCTGACATACGACATGTAGTACACAACGGGAGTTGATAACGGTTTCCCATGAGAATGTCCGCTTCGATCAGAGTATCTCGGTTACATCCGTCGGTTTCTCGATCAGACGACACGATCCGATCGCCGCCGAATGAAAAGGCCTTTTACGTCGACGGGGGTACGATTGAGTGAGGGCCGGTAGCTCAGTTAGGGAGAGCGACGGACTCTTAATCCGTCGGTCGCGTGTTCAAATCGCGCCCGGCCCGCTTTCTCGCCGCGAGCAATCTCGCGAGCGGCGAGTATCGGACCCTGCGAGATTTGAACGCAGGGAGGTCGCGCGCAGCGGAAGCGAGCACGTCCGACCGTGTGTTACAAATCGCGCCCGGCCCGTTTTTACTGAACCGCTGAACGTCCGCGACGCGAGCGTCCGCCCCGATCGGCTCGCCGTCACGATTTCCGAAACCGGACAGCGAGCGCTGTCACGAGGAGCGCGAGCACGGCGGCGATCGCGCCGAACCCGGGAACGCTCTCGTCGGTTTCGGCGTCCGCCGGCGGCGCGTCGTCGTCGGTCTCGAACACGGTGATCGTGCCGACCTCCTCATCCTCGAGTGACACCGGCCCGCTCTCGCTCGGTTCGAACCCGATCTCGACGGTCGTGTTCTCGCCCGGTTCGAGCGTCACCTCCCGTTCGGCGACGGACTCGTTGTTCATGCTGACGGTGAGATTTCGAGTCGCCGGGAGGTCTCCGGGATTCCTCACCGCGGCCCGGACCGTCGTTTCGTACCCCGCTCGAACCCGGTCCGCGGGGACCGCTCCGTCGACGACGTCGACGCGTCCGGGTTCGAGCGCGACGACGGCGACGGGCGAGGCCGCAGGCAGCGTCGCGGCGTGAGCGTCCCCGTCCACCTCGTGCGTGACGTCGGCCGTCGTCCATTCGCCGTCGACGTACCGTAACACCTCGACGTCTTCCGGACCCAACCCGTCCGGGATCGCCTCCTCGTCGACGTCGAACCGGAGCGTCGTCCCGCTCGTGTTCGCGGCGTCGAGCGACGAGGTGAACTCCACGTATCCGAGCGCCGTCCCGTGGGGGACGGGATCGCGACCTTCCGGCTCGGCCGTCGGCCGTCCGACCGTCGTCTCGAACGACTCCCGGTCACCGGCCGGATCCACGCCGACCGAGGAAACCGACAGGGCGGGCTGTCCCTCCGACGGGCCGGCGAGATCCACGGCGAGATCGTACTGCCCGTCGGTCGCGCCGTCGACGTCGAGGGTGACGGCCTCGTCCGATTCGGACCGGACCACGGTCGGCCCCTCGTCCCCGGTCGTGCTGGATCCCGAAGAGCTCGAAGAGCTCGACGGGTCAGACGATCCGGACGAGCCAGACGAGTCTGATGAATCAGTCGACTCAGAGGGTTCGGTGGAGTCGGTCTCTATCCCGTCCGTTTCGTTCGTCCCGGTCGGATCGGTCTCATTCCGGTCGGCGGGATCGGTCTGCTCGTCTGTTTCGTTGAAACCGGTCTCGTTCTGCTCGGCGGTCTCGTTCTGCTCGGCAGGCTCATCAGACTCGTCCGTTTCGTTCGTCTCGGTAGGTCCGTCTGTCTCGTCCGTTTCGTTCGTCGCGGTAGGCTCATCTGTCCCGTCCGTCCCGTTTTGATCGGCGGTGTCGTTCTGGTCGGCAGGCTCATCAGACTCGTCCGTTTCGTTCGTCTCGGTAGGTCCGTCTGTCCCGTCCGCTCCGTCCGTCTCGTTCTGCTCGGCGGTGTCATTCTGCTCGGCAGATTCATCAGACTCGCTCGTTCCGTCCGTCTCGTTCCGCTCGAGGGGATCGTCAGAATCGGTCCCGGTATCGTTGGTGCCCGAGCCGATCTCCGAGTCGTTGGTGGACGATCCCGTCTCCGTGTCGTTGGTGGACGCTCCCGTCTCCGTGTCGTTGGTGGACGCTCCCGTTTCCGTATCGTTAGTGGATGCTCCAGTCTCCGTCTCATTGGTGTCGGGAGCGTCCACCTGCAGCTCGACGGCGTCGCCGGCTGCCGAAACGCCGATGCCAGTGCTTCCCGAGAGAACCAGCACTGCGAAGATTACCACAGCACAGATCCAGATAACGGCACTCTTGCGACCGGACATAAGTGTCCGAGCCGACCCAAAGCCATTGTTATATGCGCTGAATGTCGGATTAAGGCAACCTTAGTGGCGGTTCTCACGCCAGTGGTGCGAGTCGGTCGACACCGGATCCCTCGATCCGACGTCGACGGCGTCCGGGAGTCCGGAGCGACGGGCTAATCGGTACTGCTAGGAGACGAGAGGTGGGCCCTCCGGCCGTCCGTGCGTCTCTTGCCGGCCCGACGCGAGGAAGCCGACCCGCGGAGTCGACCGATTTGACCGTGGAGCCACGGGTCAGTGACCGTAGCCGAAGCCGTGAGTTTCCGTCTCGTACCGCTGTGAGTTTCCCTCGAAACAGCTTTATTGAAATAATTTTTTCAGACATATTTTCGTCTGAAACATCTGGTCGCTAAAGAAGACTTACCGATCGATAGCGGGAGTACGTTTCGCAAATCGGTTGATCGGTCGTTTATAAGTGGTCGCTGATGACGTTGCGGTGACGACCTCCAAAGCCCCAGCCGCGAGGACTCGCGCGGCTCGCTGTCGTTCGAGACGCCGAAGGCGTCTCGTGATGACGAAACGGCGAAGCCGTTTCGAACCACGCGCTTCAGTCGCTCACTTCGTTCGCTCCTTGCAGTGCTTGCGTCGCCGTGCTTCGTCCTCGCGACTGCCCCTTTGAGTCCCACCCGACCGCACCGCCCCTCACCTCACGCCTCCCCAGCCTCGTCGCTGGCGGCGATAGCCGCCAGCGACTCCCTCGCGCGTGCACCTCACGCCCTTCGGGCGCTCGGCGGCACGCGCCACCGCATTGTCCTTTATAAATGCTCGTCGCCGTCACTCACGGCTTTTTTAAATACTGTCTCGCGGACACCGATCTGCAATACCCACTCCCGCTATCGATCACCACAGCTCCCGTACTGACCGAGCGAGACCAAACTATCAACTGCTGAGCTTTTCAATAGGCCCGCGAAACCGGTTGTAGGCGTCGGGTGCGCTCTTGGGGGCGTGTGCCGTCGAGCGAGTCCCATGTTATCCGACCCGATCTATTATCTCCGTCGTCGACGAGGACTCACGCATGGGGACGCTCGACGACACGACGGTACTGGTAACGGGCGCGAGTTCCGGGATCGGCGAGGCGACCGCGCACGCGCTCGCGGAGCGCGGAGCGAACGTCGCGCTCCTCGCTCGCCGCCGCGAGGCGCTGGAGGCGGTCGCGGAGACGCTGGAGGCGGACTACGGCGCGCGAGCGGCCGTCGTCGACGGCGACGTCCGCGAACGCGAGACCGCCGAGGCCGCGGTCGAGTCGGTCGTCGATCGCTTCGGCGGGCTCGACGCGGTCGTCTCCAACGCGGGGATCGGTCGCGGCGGCGACGTGGAGTCGATGACCGACGAGGAGTACTTCGCCATGCAGGAGACGAACGTCGACGGGACGTTCTTCCTCACCCGGACGGCGCTCCCGGAGTTACGGGAAAGCGAGGGAACGCTCGTCGTGGTCGGGAGCTTCGCGGGGCAGTACCCCCGCTCGTACAACCCGGTGTACGCCGCGACGAAGTGGTGGACGCGGGGCTTCGCCCACAGCGTCGCGGCGCAGGTCGGCGACGAGGGCGTGGCCGTCTCCGTCGTGAACCCCTCCGAGGTGCGCACCGAGTTCGGCAGCGAGGACGGCGACCCGTTCGAGGAGCGCTTCGAGCCCGGAACGGTGACCGAGCCCGAGGAGATCGCCGAGGCGATCGCCTTCGCGGTCACGCGAGAGGGGTCGACGGCACAGGAGATCGACCTCTTCCGGAGGGACAAGTTCGCCGACATGCAGTGAGGCGGTCGTAGACGGGGGACGAGCGTTGGCGGGGACGGAGGGAGGACCGTGGCGGTCCGACCTCACCCCTCGCCGCCCTCGATCCGCGCACCGCACTCCGGACAGACCTCGTCGGCGCACGAGACCGCGAGGTCGCACTCCGGACAGAACCGGCGGTCGCAGGCGGGGTCTCCCATACCCGTGCGTCCGCCCGGCCGCCGCATAAGTCCGACGGCGGACCTACCGATCCGGCCCGTCGGACGCTTCGAACCGAAACCCATTTTGAACGGGTACGCGCCGATCCGGTGTGAGCAACGCGGACGCGGGCAACGGGGCGAAGCGATCGCAGTTCTGGGCGCTCTACCTCACCCGATTCGCCGAGGGGTTCGGGTTCATCACCCTACTGACGCTGCTTCCGACGTACATCAACGCGCTGGACCCCCAGTCGACGACGGTGCTCGGCCTCACCGTCTCGGCCGGGTTCATCATCGGGATGTACACCACGGGGTTCACGCTCGCGCAGACCGTCGCCGTGATCCCGCTGGCGTGGGCTGGCGACCGGCTCGACAAGCGGCTCGTCCTCCTCGTCGTTCTGGGCGTCGGCGCCGGCGTGTACGCCCTGTTCCCGCTTGTTGACTCCTCCACCTCGTTCATCCTCGTCAGGGCGCTGCAGGGGTTCGTCGTCACCGGCGCGGGGCTGATGACGCTCTCGCTGGTCGGCCAGATCGCGGACGTCGGCACGCGCGCGGACAAGATCGGGAAGGCGAACGCCGCCGCCTTCGCCGCGTCCATCGTCGGGTCGCTCGGCGCGGGCGCGGTGTACGACGCGGTCGGATTCGGACCGGTCTTCGCCATCATCACCGCGCTCATGGTGGTCGCGTGGGTGATCACCTGGGGCGTCCTCGATCCGGACCCGACCCGGGTCAAGGGGTTCCCGTTCACCGACCTCGCGGTCAACCGGAAGATCCTCACGATGACGAGCTTCCGGGCGCAGTACGCCTTCGCGGTGACGATGGTGCGGACGTGGATCCCGATCTACGCCGGCACGGAGCTGGCCGCGGGCGGGCTCGCGGTCGGCGCGACCGCGGTCGCGGTGACGGTCACCGCCGAGAAGGCGACCAACATGGTCGGCCAGCTGTTCACCGGCCGGCTCTCGGACGCCTACGGTCGGTCGCTGTTCGTCTTCGCCGGCGGCGGCACCTATGGACTAGTCGCGATGGCGATCCCCTTTTCGGCCGCGATCGGGACCGGAGTCGGCACCGAGGTGACGCTCCCGATCCTCGGCGAGCTGCCGCCGGCGTACCTGCCGCTCGTCGCCTTCTCCGGGCTGCTCGGCGTCGCAGACTCCTTCCGCGAGCCGGCGAGCATGGCGCTGTTCGCCGACGAGGGGACCGACGACGGGGGCGTCGCGTCCAGCTTCGGCATCCGCGAGCTCGTCTGGCGACCGGGCTCCGTGGCGGGGCCCCTCATCGCCGGCTGGCTGATGGTCGAGGTGAGCATGGCGTCCGTCTTCTACGTCGGCGGCGCGTTCGCGATCACCGGCGTGCTCGCGTTCCTCGCCATCCTCGCGCACGACCACGGGCACGCGGCGCTGTCGGCGTGGTAGGGCGGGATCTCTGCTCTCGTTGCCCGCCCCGTGATCCCACCTACCGCTTCCGGAGCGCGGCCCGGTAGTGCGGTCCCTCCCCCGTCCCCTCGCGGTCGATCGCCTCGATCTCCCATCCGGTCCCAATTGCCGCCTCGCGGAGCCGATCCGGCGAGAACAGCCTGAAGCGGAGCGTCGGGTCCGTCTCCCCGTCGTACGCGAACCACATGACGCGGTGCGCGAGCCCCGGCGTCGGGTCTTCGCGGTACCCGAGGAGGTCCGCGGCCTCGGGGTGGTCCGGGTCGTAGCAGTCGACCACGGCGGTCGCGTCTCGCGCCGTCACGAACGCGAGGTCGCCGAGGAACTCGGTGAGCCCCCGAACCGACCCGGCCAGTCCGATCTGGGTGCCGATCGCGAGCGCCGACCCGAACCGGTCGCGCTCGAACGACTCCCGGAGCGCGAACATGTCGCCCTCGCGGGCGTCCGCGACGCCGCGGTCCCGCATCGTCTCGACGAGCGCGGGACTCGGTTCGAGCGCGACCGTCTCGAACTCCTCCTGGAAGTACAGCGCGTGCCGGCCCGCCCCGGCGCCGAGGTCGACGAGGGGGCCCCGAAGCCGGGACGCCAGCCATTCGCGATCCGAGTCCTCGCTCGGGTCGAAGTCGGTGAAGTAGAACGCCTCGATCGGGTGTTCGTGGGTTTCCTCTCCGTCGCCCTGTCGGAGGGGTCGGGTCCGGTCGCCACGGTGGTGGTCGCGGATCGCTCGCCCGAACGCGTCGGTCATGGTTCGAGCGACCCGCGTCACCCTGAAAAACTGCACGCGAGTTAGTCACACAACCTCATGGTAGGTCTGCGCAATCCGACACCGGTCAGGTCTCGGAACGGCCGAAACGGCCCCTCAGTCGTCGCTTTCGGCCGCCGATCCCCCGGTCGAGTCGGCGACCCGTTTCGTCTCGCTGTCCACGCTGATCCCCTCCCAGTCGTCGTCGGTGTGGAACCCTTCGCGCTCCTTCGCGCCGGGCGCGACGCGGATGAACTCGGCTCTATCGCGGGCGCGCTCGATCGTGTGTCCGCCGCAGTACGAGAGTCCCGAGCGGATCCCCTGACAGAACTCCCCGGCGACCGTCGCGACCGGTCCCTTGTACGGCGTCAGCGCCTCGACGCCTTCGTCGGCGCCGACGTTCTCGCCCTTGTCGTCGCGGTCCTCGGCGGCGGCGGTCGTCGCCATCCCGCGCGACCGCTTGTAGCGCGTCCCGTCGACCTCGACGACCGCGCCGGGCGCCTCCTCCGTGCCGGCGAAGAGGCTCCCGAGCATCACCGTGTCGGCGCCCGCCATCAGCGCCTTCACCGCGTCGCCGGAGGTGCGGATCCCGCCGTCGGCGCAGACCGTCACGTCCAGGTCCTCGGCCGCGGTCGCGCAGTCGTCGACCGCGGTCAGCTGCGGTACGCCGGCGCCGGCGACCTTCCGCGTGGTGCAGTGCGAGCCCGGGCCGATTCCGACCTTCACGCAGTCGGCGCCGGCGGCCGCGAGGTCCTCGACGCCCGCGGGGGTGGCCACGTTGCCCGCGACTAGGTCCGTGTCCGGGAACTCCTCGGCGAGGCGCTCGACCGCCGTGATCGTCCGTTCGAGGTGACCGTGCGCGACGTCGACGACGAGCGCGTCCACGTCGGCCGCGACCAGCGCGGCGCTCCGGGACAGGTAGTCCTCGTTGATGCCGACCGCGGCGGCGACCCGCTCGCCGGTCGCGGCCACGTCTTCGACCTGTGTCGCCTGCTCGTCGACGGTGAGAAAGCGGTGGAGGACCCCGATCCCGCCGGCGCGGGAGAGCTCGATCGCCAGCTCCGCCTCCGTGACGGTGTCCATCGCCGCCGAGACGAGCGGTGTCTCCAGCTCGACGCCCGGCGTGAGTTGCGTCGAGAGGTCTACGTCGCTCCGGCTGTCGACCGGCGACCGCTGCGGTACGAGCAGCACGTCCCCGTAGCTCAGTCCGGTTCGTAGATCGTTCATACCCTTACCGAGGGGAGGGACACTAACTGATAAACCCCTCGGCGGCGGGCGGGGACGCGGCCGGAGCGGTTCCGACGCTCTCGGGGGTACCGGCCGACTAGAACCCCTGCTCCGCCAGCGCGTCCTCCAGCGCCGCGAGGACGTACTCGACGTTCTTCGGGCGGGCGGACCGGCCCATACAGCCGATCCGCCAGATGTCGCCCTCGAGGTCGCCGAGCCCGGACGCGATCTCGAGGTCGTACTCCGCGAGGAGGTGGTCGATGACGGCGCCGTCGTCGATCCCGTCCGGGACCCGCACCGCGTTCAGGCTCGGGAGCCAGTACTCGTCGGGGGCGTTCATCTCCAGTCCCAGGTCCTGTAGCCCCGCCTTCAGGTCGCCGGCGACCTCGCGGTGTCGCGCCCACCGCGCTTCGATCCCCTCCTCGGCGACGAGGCGGAGCGCCTCGCGGAGCGCGTACACGTTGGTGATCGGCGCGGTGTGGTGGTACGCGCGGTCGTCCCCCCAGTACCCCTCCAAAAGCGAGAGGTCGAGGTACCACGAACGAGGCCGTTCGTCGCGGTCGAGCACCTTGTCCATCGCGCGGTCGTTGAGCGTGAGCGGGCTCGCGCCGGGCGGACACGAGAGGCACTTCTGCGGCCCGGAGTAGGCGGCGTCGATCCCCCACTCGTCGACGCGCAGTTCGACGCCCCCCAGCGAGGTGACGGTGTCGGCGATCACGAGCGCGTCGTGGTCGTGTGCGATCTCGGTCAGCTCGGGGACGTTCGGCTGGAGGACCCCGGTGGAGGTCTCCGCGTGGACGAACCCGAACACGTCCGGCTGGTGTTCGTCGAACGCGCGCTCCACGTCGACCGGGTCGAGGGGCTCGCCCCACGGAGCCGTTACCTCGACGACCTCGCCGCCGGCGCGCTCGGCCATCGACTTCATCCGCCCGCCGAAGTAGCCGTTCGTCGGGACCAACATCGTGTCGCCCGGCTCGACGAGGTTACCGATGGCGGCCTCCATCGACGCGGAACCGGTCCCGGACACCGGGATCGTCCACTTGTTGTCGGTCCGGAACGTGTAGCGAAGCAGCTCCTGTACCTCGTCCATGATCTCCACGAACGAGGGGTCGAGGTGGCCGACCAGCGGCGTGCTCATCGCCTTGAGAACGCGCGGGTGAACGTCGCTCGGACCGGGGCCCATCAGCGTTCGGTCCGGCGGCGTCAGCTCGCCCACGTCGGGGGCGTCGTCTTCCCGCTTGGTCAGCGCGGATGCGTCACTCATGCGAGAGTCTATCCAGAGGAAGGGCAAAAGTACGACGAAACGCGAGAGGCGGGGTTGACCGTTCGCCCCCGAGACCCTACTCCGCGTCGACGAACTCCGGCTCCGTCCGCTTCTCGTCGCGCTCGTCGACGAGGTGGTCGACGAAGTCGTCGAGGTCGACGTCGCCGCGCTGGTTCTCGAAGCGGTCGCGGACCGAGACCGTGCCGGCCTCCTGCTCGTCGTCGCCGACGATCACCATGTACGGGAGGCGGTCGTCGTGGCCGGCGCGGATCTTGCGGCCGACCGTCCAGTCGCGGTCCTCGACCTCGACGCGGAAGCCGGCGTCCTCCAGCTCGTTTTTGACGCGGTGCGCGTAGCCGAGCGTCTCGTCGGAGACGGGGAGGATGCGGACCTGCTCGGGCGCGAGCCACAGCGGGAAGTCGCCGTCGAAGTGCTCGATGAGCACCATGAAGAAGCGCTCGTAGCTCCCGTACAGAGCCCGGTGGATCATCACCGGCTGGTGGTCCTCGTTGTCCTCGCCCGTGTAGGTCAGATCGAACCGGTCGGGCATGTTGAAGTCGAGCTGGACCGTCGGGCCGTCCCAGACCCGTCCCAGCGCGTCCTCGAACCCGAAGTCGATCTTCGGGCCGTAGAAGGCGCCGTCGCCGGGCTCGACGTCGTAGTCGTAGCCGCCCGACTCCAGCACGTCGCGGAGCTGTTCCTCCGCGGACTCCCAGATCTCGTCGCCGCCGACGGACTTGTCGGGGCGGGTCGCCAGCGCGACCTCGACGTCGAGGTCGAGCGTCTCGACGACCTCGAAGATCATCTCGATGACGGACTCGATCTCCTGGCGGATCTGGTCCGGTCGGACGAACAGGTGCCCGTCGTCGATGGTGAACGACCAGACGCGCGAGAGCCCGGAGAGCTCGCCGCGCTGTTCCTTCCGGTACACCTTCCCGTTCTCGAAGTAGCGCTGCGGGAGGTCGCGGTACGACCACGACTGCTGGTCGAAGATCGTCGCGTGGCCCGGGCAGTTCATCGGCTTGAGCCCGTACTCCTCGTCGTTCACGTCGAGGAGGAACATGTCGTCTTTGTAGTTCTCGTAGTGGCCGGACTGCTTCCACAGCTCCGTCCGGAACACGTGCGGGGTCTCGACCTCCTCGTAGCCGTGCTCGCGGTTGAGCTCGTTCGCGAAGTCCGACAGCTCCCGGAGCACGGTCTTCCCCGGCGGGTGGTACAGCGGGAGGCCGGGGCCGGTCACCGTCGGGATCGAGAACAGGTTCATCTCCTGTCCGATCTTCCGGTGGTCGCGCTCCATCGCCTCCTCGCGCATCTCCAAGTGCTCCTCGAGGTCGGACTCGGAGGCGAACGCCGTCCCGTACACGCGGGTGAGCGTGTCGTTGTCCTCGTCGCCGCGCCAGTAAGCGGCCGAGACCTCCAAGAGCGTCGCCGCGCCGATCTCGCCGGTCGACTCGACGTGCGGGCCCCGACAGAGGTCGCGCCAGCCGTCCTGCGCGTAGAAGGTGACCTCCTCGTCGTCGGCCTCCTCCGCTAAGATCTGCAGTTTGTACTCGTTGTCGGCGTAGATCTCCTTGGCCTCCTCGCTCGAGCGGACCTCGCGCTCGATGTCGTAGTCGGCCGCGATGATGTCGTCCATCTCGTCTTCGATGGCGTCGAGGTCGTCCTCGTCGAGGTCCACGTCGGTCACGTCGTAGTAGAACCCGTCGTCGGTCGGGGGGCCGATCGTGAGCGTCGCCTGCGGGTAGAGCCGCTGGAGCGCCTGCGCGAAGACGTGGGCCGCGGAGTGGCGTAGCACCGTGAGGTACTCGTCGGACTGGTCCGTGACGATCTCGATCCGCGCGCCGTCGTGGACCGCCGCGTGCTTCTCGACGAGTTCGCCGTCGATCTTCCCCGCGACCGTGTCGCGACCGAGCCCGGGGCCGATCTCGAAGGCGACGTCCTCGACTGTCGCCCCCGCCGGAACGTCCAGCTCTGATCCGTCCGGAAGGACGACCGTCACGTCGGCCTGCGCATCGGTCTCGCTCATATCTCTTCGGAACCGGACGAGGGGCATAAGTTTGTTCGATCCCCGGCACGGTCTCACGCGCGGCGAGGCGGCGTTCGCGAGGGATCGACCGCACCGATCATGGAAACACGCAAAAGGGCCGGCAACGATTGCGGCAACATGACGACCCATCGGGAGCCCCTCTCGTCGGTGTTGGAGACGATCGGGGAGACGCCGCTCGTCCGGGTGCACGACTCCCCGGACGAGGTGCCGGTGTACGCGAAGCTGGAGTCGTTCAACCCCGGTGCGAGCATCAAGGACCGCATCGGGAAGTACATGCTCGAACGCATGCTCGAACGCGGCGACGTGGGTGAAGGCGGCACCGTCGTCGAGCCCACCGCGGGCAACACCGGGATCGGGCTGGCGGTCGCCGCCAGACAGCTGGGGCTGAACGCGGTGTTCGTCGTCCCCGAGCGGTTCTCGGTGGAGAAACAGCAGCTCATGCGTGCGCTCGGCGCCGAGGTGGTCAACACCCCGAGCGAGGACGGGATGGGGTTCGCCATCGATCGCGCCCACGAGATCGCCGAGGAGCTCGACGACGCGGTCGTTCCTCAGCAGTTCTCGAACCCGCTCAACGCCGAGGCGCACTACGCGACCACCGCCCCCGAGATCGGCGACGCGCTCGACGACAGGGTCGGTGCCGTCGTCGCCGGCTGCGGCACCGCCGGGACGCTGATGGGGATGGCCCGCTACTTCCGCGAGCGGCATCCCGACACCCACGTCGTCGCCGTCGAGCCCGCCGGTTCCGCGTACCGCGAGTTCCTCGGCGAGGAGGTCGACCACGAGGAGTACAAGACCGAGGGGATCGGCACCCACGACATCGAGCGGAACGAGCTGTTCGACCCGGAGCTCGTCGACGACATTCGGGCTATCCCCGACCGTGAGGTCCACGGGGAGATGGGTCGGCTCGCGGCCGAGGAGGGACAGCTCGTCGCCTCCTCCGCGGCCGCGAACGCGATCGCGGCCAAGCGGGTCGCTCGCGGGATCCGCGACGGCGAGATCGACGCCCCCTACGAGACGGTCGCCACCGTGTTCGCCGACTCCTCAGAGCGATACCTCTCGAAGGGCGTGTACCGCTCCTTCGAGGAGTGGGAAGGATAGGGATCGAGGCGTCGTCTGATTCGCTTCGCTACCCGCGAAGCCGCCCGTGTTCGACTTTCATACACCGGTCCTGAACGACTTCGATCCCGTCGGCCTCCGCCTCCGCGGCCGCCTCGTCGTGGCTGATCCCCAACTGGAGCCACGCCGCGCCCGCGTCGCCGCGCTCCGCGTGTCGCTCGCGCACGGCGCCGAGGACCTCCGGCACCTCCCCGCTCGGGCGGAACACGTTCACGAGGTCCACGTCGGCCTCCACCTCGGCCAGTTCGTCGTACGCCGTCTCGCCGAGCACCTCGTCGGCGAAGGGGTTCACCGGGATCACGTGGTACCCGTGCTGCTGGAGGTACGCCGGCACGTCGTGGGCGGCCTTCCCGGGCGTCGTCGAGCAGCCGATTACGGCGATCGTGTCGGCGTCGAGCAGTCGATCGAGTCCCTCGTCGTCGGTGATGGGCATAGCTGTGTGTACGCGGTTGCGAGGATTAAAACGCCCGCCGGCGAAGATGTTATCCAGCTGAAACGCACGGCGGCGCGGGCGAATCGGGTCTCCGACCGGCTCAGGCAAGCCGGATCTTCGGCTCGCCGTCCTCGGGAACCGTGATGACGCCGTCGAAGAGCTGTTTGAGGGTGTTCATCGCCTGCTCGTCGTGAGAGGTCGAGTCGATGCTGAACAGCCCGAGGCCGTTCACGCTCTGGATCCGACCGGTGAACACGTGGAGAAAGCGGAACACCGTCTGGAGGTCCGAGTACATCAGCAGCGTCGACAGCGAGTGGACCATCACGCGGTTCTCCTCGATCCCGCGATCGCTGAACGCCTGCAGGAATTCCGAGAGCTTGATCCCGATGCCCGTCATGTCCACGGGCGAGGAGGCGTACTTGATCCGATCGGACTCGCGGGCGTCGCTGACGCCCTGCTGGCGGGTGACGCAGTCGACGACCGCCACCGGCTTCCCCTCGTAGGGCGTCCGCTTCTTGTAATCTCTCAGGACGCGGTCGGCACCGTCCTTCGTGGTGACGACGATCGCGCCGTCACCGTGCTCGGTCCCGGCCGCCAACAGGTCCATCATGAGCGACCGCTTGCCCGTGAGCGGCGGCCCGGTGAGAAGGAGGTTCGTCCCGGGTTCGACCTCCTCGTCGAAGTGTGGCCTCAGGTCATACATGGGCGTACCTCAGCGACGACGGAACCGACTCGGGCCACTCGTTCGGCGATGACGCCGTACGACCAAGACACATCTACTACGGGAACCATGCCGGGTCCCGATAATATTCTTTTTGATCACATATGACATCGGGATCGCTGACATCGACCCCAGACGGTCCATAGCGATTTCGAATCGCGGGACTTAACATCCTCACCGAAGTAGCGAGGCGTACGGGCGCTTAGCTCAGTCTGGATAGAGTGCTTGGCTTCGGACCAAGCTGTCGCGGGTTCAAATCCTGCAGCGCCCATCCGAAATTAAGCCGGATCAGAGTAAAATAAAATCAACTTCTAGAGCCGTCTACGGCTCCCAATTCGGCGGATTCGCGTTTCTCAAAATCGCCGATTTTCTGGCGACCATTTGGTTCCGAAAAACGGCCCCTCACAGTCGGGCGATTTGCTTCGCAGGCCGGACACGATGTCTCGAAGGAGGTGACTCAGTCCCGATCAAACGCCATATCTAGCTGCCACGCGTTCGGTGTTCTGAGAGGCGCTTCAGTATGGGATCCGAAGAAACGCGGAACGCCGATCGTCGCCGCCGAGCGCGGAGGTGGAGCGGTGCGGCCGCTATCGTCGGGACGCTACTCGCGGTCGGCCTTCCGTGGATACAGATCGCCGTCTTCGGAACCCGCCCCTACGTCACGAGCGCCTTCGATGCGGGCTCGCTCGTCGGCTGGGTACTGATGCTTGCCGGTCTCGGAGGCGTCTCCGCGACGATCGGAGATCGATTCGGCCGACTGGGCCGCGCCAGCGTCGCCGCGACGGCGGTCGGAATGGCGATCGTTTCCGCGCTGTTGGTTCGCCGGACAGCGCTGTTCGTCGAGGCGGGGTTCCGAGCGGTTCCGGCGACGGGCGAGGATCCGGCGGGCCTCCTACTTTCGATGGCGACGCTGCTCGGACTGACCCTCACGGTCGCCGGCGCCGGCGGGATCGGGCTTGCCCTCCGCCGAGGTGAAAAACGGGCCTCCGTCACGTCGTGGCTGCTGCTACTCGCGCCAGCGATTCCGCTCGTTCTGATCGCCGCCGATCTGCTGTTCGGCCTCCCGCTACCGCTTGCACGGCTTCTCGTCCGGACGAACGCGGTCCTCATCCCGCTCGGTCTGGGATGGCTGGCACTCGGCGTGCGGCTAGTTTCACACACCCGCCCACACGCATAGCGCAGGGTTCGGTTCGCCACGGTACGCATCGTCGCCCACGCCGTCGACGGTCCCACGCCGCGACTCAGTCCGCGGCGTCGGGCGTGCCGGTCGATGCACCCGCTCCGCCGGCGAGCGTCGCCGGCAACTCGCCGTCGTATCCCTCCGGCACGTACGGACACAGGGGATCGCTCTCCAGCGGGTCTCCAGTCGTCGCGAACGCCCGCGAGCGACTTCCGCCGCACACCTGCCGGAACTCGCAGGCGCCGCACTTCCCCTTCAGCCGGTCGGGATCGCGCAGCGACTCGAACAGGTCCGTGTTCCGGTAGATGTCGACGATCGACCGCTCGTGGACGTTACCGGCGGACTCCGGGAGGAACCCCGACGGGTACGCCTCGCCGGTGTGGCTCACGAACGCGAACCCGCGGCCGGCGGTGATCCCGCCGCGCCGCCGGACCGCACCCTTGTTGCCGTCTGACTGGAGCCCGACGCGGCGGTAGAAGGGCGCTTCGGTCGTCTTGACGCCGAACGGCTCCGACTCGGCGACCCCGTGGAGCCACTCCATCACGGCCTCGGCCCGCTCCGGCGGGATGGGGTCGAGGATCCGTCCCCGACCGACGGGAACGAGGAAGAACACGCTCCAGAGGACCGCGCCGAGGTCCCGCACCCGGTCGCGGATCGCCGGGAGCTCGTCGACGGTCTCCGCGCAGACGGTCGTGTTGATCTGCAGCGGCAGACCCGCGTCGGACGCCGCCTCTGCCGCTTCGAGGGTGCTCTCGAAGCTCTCCTCGCCCCGGAATCGGTCGTGGCGCTCGCGCGTCGCGCCATCGAGACTGAGCGCCATCCGCCGGATCCCGGCGTCGGCGAGATCCTCGACCCGGGCGGGCGTCAGCGACCCCGTCCCGCTGGGGGTGATCGTCATTCGAAGGCCCTGGTCGTCACCGTGCGCGACCAGCTCCAACAGGTCGTCTCTGGCGAGCGGGTCGCCGCCCGAGAGCACGACGAGCTGTCCGTCCCCGAATTCCGCCGCGTCGTCGAGGAGCCGTTTCCCCTCCTCGGTCGTCAGCTCGTCCGGGTGACGCGCCGGCTTCGCGTCGGCGCGGCAGTGACGGCAGGCGAGCCCGCACGCCTGCGTCACCTCCCAGATGAGAACCAGCGGTCGCCGGTCCGTGTCGAGGTCGTCGAACATCAGCTTACTCGGAGTTTTCGCCCTATCCGTTTGGGTCCGATCCCGAACGTGTTCACGCGCGGCGGGCTACATTCGTGGCGCCCCGATAGGCCCCGGTTTGATACCGTCACCCGTCGAAGGCGACGTATGACCGACGACGTGCTCGTCGCGATGGACGACTCGCCGCTGAGCCGCGAGGCGCTCGCGTTCGCCTTCGAAACGTTCCCGGACGCGCAGATCACCGTCGTCCACGTCGCCTACCCCGACTTCGACATGCTCCCTGAGGACACGGAGGAGGTCTTTCAAGCGCCGATCGACGAACTCGACGACGTGGGCGATGAGACGGCCACGTCGGTGTTCGACGCCGTTCGCGAGGTCGCCGGCGATCGCGACGTGGCGGTCACCTTCCTCACGGGCGAGGCGGAGCGCCGGATCGCCGAGTACGTCGAAGCGGAAGGCTTCGATCACGTCGTGCTCGGAACGCACGGTCGCTCGGGGCTCTCACGGGCCCTCATCGGAAGCGTCGCCGAGGCAGTCACCCGAGAGACCACGGTTCCGACGACGCTGGTGAAATAAGCGACTCGGGTGACATCGACGTGATCAGTCGTCGCCGTCGATCCCGATCCCTCCCTGTCGGGGCCGCGTTGCGCTCGATCGCGTCTCCGCGGACGCGACGATGTGCCCGGCCAGCCTAACGCTTCCCCAGCCGAGCGCGAGCCCCGCGACCACGTCCGTCAGCCAGTGGATGCCGAGGTACATCGTAGATATCACGACGCTCGTCGCGACGAACGCGGCGATCGCGAACCAGCGGGAATGTTCGCGCCGGGACCGCCACGCGACGAGGGCGACGGCCACCGCGAGCGACGTGTGAAGGGAGGGGAAGACGTTCGTGTTCGACGACACCGCGGCCGTGAGCGTCTGCGTCGCCGGGTAGAACTGGTACATCAGCCCCTCCACGGTCGGGAGGTGGTTCCGGGGTCCGTACGCGATAAACAGCGTGTAACAGAGGGACCCGATCATGTAGTTCACCACGTACGCGACCAGCAGCTCCTTCAGCCGTCGCTGAGAGGACGACACGAAGTACAGCACCGGCGCGGTCACCAACAGGAACGCGAACCCCAAGACGTACGTCGCCGAGAAGAACTCTAGTGCCGCCGGCGGCACAGCGTTCTGTAGCGTCGCCACGAACCCGCCTTCGACGGCGTGGAGCTCGTCGGTAACGTTCCAGTTCAGCGCGCGCGAGAGCCGGAGCCGATAGCCGTGCGTGGCCTGCTTGAGCAGGAGGAACGCCCCGGCGGCTCCGAGATACGGGGAGACGCCCCGGAACCGGACGGCGAACTCGTCCGCGGTTCGATGCAGCTGTCGACGCTCCACACAGAAGAGGAGGGCCGCCACCGTGCCCGTCAGCACCGAGAGCCCGGTGACCGTGATTACTTCGAGGAGGGACATACGTCGGTTAGTTCACTCTTTCGGCGACGCACCATGAGCGGTTCGGTGTTTGCCGTCCCGACCGCCCGCGTCGGGATCGTGTTCGTCCGGACCGCCATCGCTTCGAGAGTGACTCTGCGTCCGGTTTTTCGAATCGGCGACGATTCGAGAAATCTCCCCATTCAGTATAGCGATATACAATTTATTTGGTCGTCATCGAACGTCAGATGAGTTGGATACTCGGCGACAGAATTCGGTGAAGTCGCTCAGCGTATGCGGTCGCTACTCCAACAGCCGGTACACGTTCGCTTCGTACGTCTCGCGGACCTGATCGCCCCAGTTGTGGGTGTACGTGTCGATCACGTCGTCGGCGACATCGCCACGCAGGTACTTGATGACGCCGCGATCCCCCGTCCTGTCCCGGAGGTGCGTCGTGAAGAAGTGCCGGAAGTAGTGGGGCGTGACGTTCTCGGCGGCGCCGCCGCCCGTGCGGTACCAGCCCGCGTCGCGGGCGTAGCGCTCGACGACGTGTCTGACCGCCTGCGGATCGAGCCGCTCGCCCCACCTCTCCGCGGTACCGACGAACAGGGGGTTCGCGTCCGAAGATCCGTCCGGCCGCACGGCGAGCCACCCTTTCAGCGTCCGCGCCAGCTCGTCGTCGACCGGGATGACGGTGGCCCGCTTGCGCTTGTTCGACGCGGTCCGAACCTCGCCGTTCAGCTCCTCGCCCACCGTCGCGTCCGGGGTGACGTACAGCGAGTTCGGCCGGTCCGCGAGGGCCGGTCGCGTCCCGAGGTCGAACGCCTCTCGGACCTCCTCGTCGTCGATCGCGAGATCGCGGAGATCGAGGTTGCAGAGCTCGCCGACCCGCATTCCGGTCTTCAACAGGGCGACGACGAGCGCGCGGTGGAGGGGATGCCGAACACCGGCGACGAACTCGCGCATCGCCGGAATCGACACGTCTCGTCGCGCGGGATCCTTGTCCACCGTCTCGTCCATCTCCTCCATGACGAGCGTCATGGGGTTCCCCTCGAAGACGCCGACCTCGGTCATGTACCCGTAAAACCGGTGGAGGTACGCCGCGTACGTCGCCACCGTGCTGTCGGCGGCGTCGCCGCGCAGCGAGTGGACGAACGCCATGCAGTCGCGGTGGGTGGCCGACGCGGGCGCGGTCCCCGAGTCGAGAAAGGACTCGAACCGACGGAGCACGCGCTCGTAGGACTCCCGCGTCCGTTCGGTTTTGCCGTGATAGGTGAGGTCCTCGATGAAGTACCCGATCGGATCGTCGACCTCGGCGGGGGCTCGCGCGCTACTCATCGATCAGCGCGTACCCCCCTTCCCGCCCGTTGTACCGGACGCGGTTCCGATCTTGGAGCGAATCGAGCGCGTCTTCCAGCCGACCTTCGAAGTCGTCGAACACCGCGTCGACGAGCTCCTCCCACGAGAGCACCCCGTCGGCGAGCGCCGCTTCCACCCGCCTTTCGAGGTCGCTACCCCCAGGGTCAGACCCCGACGGATCGGGTTCGACGGGGCTGCCGAGCTCCTCGATCGAAAACCCGCGTCTCCCGGCCTGTACCATCGTTCTGACGAACTCGCTTTGGGACATCCCCAACTCGTCGGCGTGGTCCTGCCAGATCGCCTTCTGATCTTCGGGGACGTACGTCTTCACCGAGCGTCGGTCGTCGCTCATCTCTCGACTCGGGCTACTCGGGCCGCCGCCTTCAATCTATCCCATAATTCCGGATAAGGTCACTTATACAGTACTGTAGGACTGCTAAAGAGCGGCTTTGTGTCGAATATCTATGTTTCTAGTACCGTAAAGAAGAGAAGTTGTCACTAGAAATCAAGATATAATTCAACAGTCGATCCGACGAGCTTCGCTTGCCGAGATCATCACGTCGGGTGGTACCGAGTCACTCGAGACGGCGACAACGAGACAGCGGGGACGAGTTCTCGGATCTCGAGGCGATGGTCGCCTCATTCCGTGCTCCGTCGATCGAATCCGATCGGCGGGTTCGACCTCACGTTCGAGGACGGTGGCTACCACTCGGGCCCTGTGGCGCCGGAGAGGCGGACCAAGTCATCGTGCGCGATGTCGGGTGCTGTCCCAGACTCGTCCGGATCAACGCACTCGTCACTTCTTCCGGGGCGTCGCGGGCGCTCTCTCATCACTTACGAGTGTTCTAGCGTCACGGGAGGAGAAATCCACCGAGTAGCATCGGGCCCGTTGCGGCGCCACAGTAGTCGAGGGGGCGAGACCCGGTTACCGGGTCGCTCTCACCGCACATCGATCCGAGATGCACGGGGAAGACGATCGATCGCCGACGAGTATATCGTATGCCGCTATAGTAAGATATCGAGTCAGACGCGGATCTCCGAGGACGCCGCTTCGACGGCGATCGCGTCGAGCGCGCGTTCGACGCGCGGATCGCGTTCGGCCGCGTTCCGCATCAGGACGGTCTCGCTGGGGAAGAGATGTTCGCCGACGACGAGCCCGTGTTCGCGGGCCGTCGAGCCCGTGACCGTGAGGTAGACGCCGAGCCCGACTCGAGCGATGGCGGCTTCCTCCTCTTCGTCCGCGTTCGGATAGACGAACTCGACCCCCTCCAGCGCGTCCGTTCCCAGCACGGCGGTGACGAGCCGCTCGTAGCGCGGAGAGATACACAGCGGCCCCTCGTACTCCGCGACGAAGGCCCGATCGAGGTCGGTGCCCGGCTCGATCCCATCTGGACGCCCCATCAGCGTGTGATACACGGTGTCGCCGAGCCCGTTGACCACGCGTACGTCGGTGTCGACGGGGTCGATCCGCTCGTTGATGTCGGCGATCTGCCCGAGACCGCCGGGCCGGATCCCGACAACCTCCTCCAAGACGAGGTCCGCGGAGTCGAACCCGAGCGCGAACTCGTGCGTCCGGAGCGCTCGGAACGGCTCCTCGCGGCCGACGAGCTTCAGCGTCACGTCGCCGAGATCGACGGTGGCCGCGTCGAAGACGATCCGGCGGGGTTTGCCGTCCCGGTCGTCGCGCAGCAGCGTGAATTCGGGCTCGCGGGGATCTCCGGGGTCTGAGTACTCGCTCAGCCGCTCGTAGGGGCCGTCCTCGGCGTCGACGCGGCCCTTCGTGACGGCCTTCTCGTACCGGAGGGTGTTGCTCACGCGGTCCGCGAGCCCGTCAAGCCGGTCGTCGGGGCCGACGGCCGCGATCCGCTCGAGGACCGCTTCGAGCGGTCGGCCTTTCCTCGGGACGGCGACCGGTACCGGTTCGCTCATTACCGGAGATGGGCCGCCGCGGGTAAAACGGGTTGCGCTTTCCGCTCGCTGCCACTTCGGCGTCGCGGGGCCGCGTCAGACTCCGATTACGGACCGAAGGCCTCGTTGAGCCGTTTTCTGAAGGCTTCGAGCTCTTCGAGGTGGTCGTTGATCGCGTCGATCTCCGACTCGACGTCGTCGAGGTCCTCGCCGAGACGGCCCTCGATGTCGGTCAGGCGGGTGTCGACCTCCGCGAGGTCGTCCCAGAGATCGTCGAACTCCTCGTCGAACCGCTCGGTCCGGGACTCCACGTCGTCCACCCGGGCCTCCGCCGCCTCCAGCCCCGCGGCGGCGTCGTCGACTTCCTCGTACAGCGTCTCCACGTCGTCGCCCAGGTCGTCGACCGCCTCGTCGAGGCCCGTCGTCTCGTCGTCGAGCCGCGACACGTCGTCGGCGACGCCGTCGACGGTCTCCTCGACGCTCGCAACCGACTCCTCGACGCCGGAAACGCCCGATTCAACGCCTTCAACACGGTCGTCGACGTCATCGACGCGCTCGGACACGGCGTCGACCTCGTCGGTCACCGACTCGACCGACTCGCCGACCCGCGAGACCTCCTCGCGCAGGTCGTTCCGGTCGGCGTCGGCAGAGGCGAGCCGGTCGTCGATCGCGGCCGTCTCGGACTCGACCGCGTCCACCTTCTCGTCGAGCTCGTCGAGGATCTCGCGAGCGGTCCCCTCGCCGTCGATGAACTCCGCGAGCGCGTCGGCGTACGCCTCGATGTCGGCGACGCTCGACTGGAGGCGGGCGATCCGCACGTCGACGCTGTGCGGGACGCCGATATCGAGTTCGGACCGCAGGGTTTCGAGGTCGTCGTCGTCCACCTCGCCCGCGCGGATCTCCGAGGCGAGCGCCGCGGCGAGCCCCTCCTCCGGGGCGGGCGCGGGTATCGTCCCCGCCGCGTCGATCGGTTCCTGCTCCTCGTCGACGCCCGACTCGGGCGCTTCCGGCCCGTCGTCAACCGATTCGTCCGTCTCGCCCTCAGTCGTCCCTGCCGCCTCGTCGACCGCCGGCTCGTCCGTCTCGGAGCCGTCCGCGCCAGGCACGTCTTCGACCGATTCCTCGCCGTGCGAGGTGACCGCGGCGGTCCCCTCGACGACCTCACGCGGTTCGGGAGACTCGGTGTCGGCCGGATCCTCGTCGCCTTCCGCGGCCTCCGGGGACTCGTCGGCGTCTCCCGGTTCGGCCGCGGCTTCCGCCTCGGTGACCACGCCCTCGTCGGCTTCGACCGCGTCCGCCTCGCCTTCGGGCGCGAGCGGCTCCTCCATTCCGGGGAGCGTCGCGCGGTCACCGGAGAGAACCTCCCTGACGGCGTCGGTGTCGCCGGCGCCGAGGACGTCTTCGATCTCCTCGCCGACCGGGACGTGCTCTATCACCGGCGTTCCGAGGAACCCGTCGAGGTCCGGGTCGTCGTCGCGGATGCCGAACACCGTCTCGATCCCCTCGTCGGGATCGATCACGCGCTCGAACTCCACGCGGTGGTCCTTGTAGGCGGTCCAGTTCTCGCTCTCGTACTCCGGGTGGAACCCGATGCGGTCCATCGGGAACGACTCGGGGATCCGGTCGACGATGCGCACGCGCACCGGGTCCTCGCGGGTCGAGGAGAGCTCGTACATCACCGCGGGTACGGGGAACGCGTCGTCCGTGAAGGACTTCTCGACGCGAATACCGTCCTCGTCGACGGTCGTCGTCGCTTCTGCCGTCCGTTCGCTCATACGGAGACCCTCCCGGAGCAGGGGCTTAAATTCCACGGGCCGCGTTTCGGCGTTGATAACCACCGATCGGAGAAAATCGCGGTATCGACCCGATCGGGGTCGAGACCTACAGATCGATCCGGTCGCCGATCTCGACTATCTCCAGCCGATTCGGATGCGAGCGGCTCCTGACGTGCTCGTGGAGGGCGGTGGGGTCCGCGGTCAGCCCCTTCCACATGTCCCAGTGAGTCGGGACGAGCCGGTCGAGCGCGAGGTCCTCGGCGGCGGCCGCGATCTCGTTCTCGTCGCTGTACCACTTCGTTTCGACCGGCTCGCCCGTTTCCTTGTCCGGAACTCGGCCGACGGACCCGAACGCGAGGATACCGAGATCGACGTCGAACTTCTCGGCGAGCCCCGAGAACGATTCCGAGGGCTTGCTGTCGCCGGCGTGGAACAGGGTGCCCAAGTCGTGTTCGATCACGTACCCGACCGGGTGCGTCGCGTCCGCGTCCTGCGTTTCGACGACGTGTACGGTGAATTCGCCGATCTTCAGCTCGTCGCCCTCGGTCACCTCGAGGAACGCCTCCTCGTCGACCTCGAAGTCCTCGGTCCAACGCTCCTCCTCGCGGGCGACAGCGAGGGAGTCGTCCGGCGCGACGAAGTCGGCGTCGGTGTTCGCGAGAATCGGGGCCTGCGAGGGGCCGTGGACGTGGTCCGTGTGTTCGTGAGTCGCCAACACCGCGTCCGCCTCGTCGATATCTTCGGGATCGAACGGCACCGGAATCATCCGGATCGTCCGCGGCGGGTCACCGGTGCCGACGTAGGGGTCGATCCAGAGGGTCGTCCCCTCGCTCCCCTTGATCGCGAAGCCGTTGCAGCCCAGGTACCACAGCGCCACCGTGTCGGGGTCGGCGTCCGCAATCGCGCGCGGCAGCCAGTCGCCCCAGTCGGAGTCGGCCATGGCCGACGTTGGGGGTGCATCCGGGGTAATCGTTCCGCTCTCGGCGGGAGTTCGATCGGATCTGCGCGGATTCCGTTGCTCGTAGGACGACACTGAACCGTCCGAAGCCGAGCAAATAAATTGTATGTCGCTATATAAAATCTGGACACAGACGACCCCCACAGTTTCGGAGGATAGGCTAGTTTTGGTTCGAATAGCCATCAAGTCGTGGTGATTCTCAGCGGTCGGGGATCGATTTTGAATCCTTACTCTCGAACTACCGGACGAGCGTACGAAATTGCGTGGATTTTGGCGCTGCTGAATACGGTTGTCACTCTTGAGCGGCGGACCCAGCGAGAGCTCAGCCGATTAGTCGTGCGGGATCAACGCCGAGGCAACGAGCTCAACACACTCACCCGCAGTAATCACAGGTGCGTAGTCCATCTCGCTGTCGATATCCGCTTTCAGCAGGAAGTCGGTCAGCCGCCAGATATTGTACAAGAGGACCGCGAACACGAAGTAGAATAGGCGAACACGGTAATCTTTTGAGGAGGTCTTCGCGAGAAAATCACCTTTGATCGATTTGTACTCACTCTCGATCTGCCACCGGCGGCTGTAGCGCTGACAGAATGTCTCGGCTTCCTCGGGACCGACTCGAAGATTCGTAGCGAAGACGGCCGTTCCCTCTCCACTCGTCGACGGTACGTACAGGAGCCGCATTGGATGCGATCCAGATTCCACATGGACAGAAGCCGATTCAACAGCCACCTCTTGGTCGTCTTCCACCATTTGTTCGAGTACATCCTGTTCGGAGCTGGAGATCCGCTTGGGTATGAGGTAGTTCACATCGAGGTTTGAGAGTGTCTGGAACACTTGTCTCGAGTCAAACTCTCGATCACACAGTACTGTCTCGATCGGAACGTGTTCTTTCGCTCGTCGAACGAGGCGCCGAACAGTACGATGGATCTGATTCGACGGGTTCTCATCCCACTCAGAGCTCTCTCGGACCGGCTCGACAGCCAAGATCAGCGGAATGTTCTGTCCGATGATCGAAAGCGTCGCAAATTTGAACGCTCGACCGTCTCTGTCCTTCGTCCCGCTAACCATCGACATCCCTTCGACATCCCCGTAATAGGGGATGGTCGTGATGTCGATCGCCGCAGTGACTGGACGGCGGAATGAGGATTCAGAAGCGATCACGGAAAGCAAGCGATCCGTTGTCTCATTGAAGCCGTTCACGAGCTCATCGGGATCGAACTGTTTGACAGCGCGGAGGTGCGTGTCTCCGTGGGGTCCATACTCTTCACCACGACGGTACTGGAAGCGAGTCGCTCCCTGCGCGGTTCCACACCGAACCATCCCCATGAACGTCTGTAACTCGAAAAATTGCGTGTCCTCGTACGAGGCGTTCGACGCCCGATCCGAGTCGAAGTGTTCATAGGCGTGATCACGTGCGAGGCGCGTCGTCTGGATGATCTTCTCCTGTGAGAAGGATTTGTCTTCTACTGATCCCCCGTCTTCTTGCGTGTCGTCGACGATCTTTGCCTTAGGCCGCACCTCCGGCGCTGAGATGTTGCGATCGTGGACTTCTTTGACAACGAAGTGGGCGGCAGCGTGGACATATTTGTGGGTCGCGTCGTCAAATCGATTTCGCCACGCCCGTGAGAACGCTGATTCATCGGGCACCCGACTAAACCCGAGGACCGTCGCCACCTCAGGCTGTCGGGTAAGTCGTCGACTGAAGTCGGCGTACGAATCTCCAGTGATCTCCATGAACACGAATGAGAAGACCATCGCGCGAAAGGAGAGTGGCGCGGGATGCCACGACGGATACCCATCTTCAATATTATCAATCGAGTGACTAAGGCTCTCAAACGCGGTGATGAGGTTGCGGTCTTCGAGATTGTTTCTGATAGCAATTCCGAGTTGGTACGCTTCACACAGATAGCAGATTCGTTGGCTCTCACTCTGAGAAGAGCCATTAGAATAATCCATATAATCGCTGATAAGGGTGTAATACCAACACTTTGTTGAATCCCAGCGAATCGTATAGTCGGATTGAGTTCGATCAGTAGAGAGAACTCGAATCGCTCAATACATGGTGGTCTCGGCCGCATAGTCCAGCGGGATCTTAAATTCTTTTCAGACCGTTTGAGGGTGTATCCGGCATCTTAAAGAGTGGATTCCACGTGAGATACGGGCTCATCCTCGATATCGGCTTTTGACCGGATAATTCCATCTCTGTCACTTAAGGCAAATTGATACGAACCCAAAGCGCAGTCGCTACAGTTATCGATCCCTATGACTTCAACGATCACCTCAGTTGTGTACTCGTAGAGTTTTGTATCGGTCACTTCCTCCATTCGCACTCTATGGAGGTATTCGTGAGACGACTATGTTCGAAAGGTGTCTCAGTTGTCAACTTCGCGGGAGTGCTACCCACGGTGCTCGATATTTATTCGAGAGAACTATTTTCGGCATCTGGATCCCGGATCACAGTTACTTCGATACCCGTCGCTTCCTCAATCACTTCCTCTGGGTCTCGCTCTATCCCGAATATCACGCTGAGGAGACGTTGCCATCGATTCCGTCGCTGTTCGCTGAGGACGATCATATCCATCTCGAATTCGATCGCTATTTCGATGACCGCTTCCTCTACAAAGAACCCATCTCGAATAACGTAGTTTGCGTCGATCTCCCCCACTGCAGATTCAACCGCGGCTCGGAGCTCTTTCCGACTGACACGACGGTCCTCTAGAACTTGGTTAAGGTGGAAGATCAACAGTTCAGTTCCTTCATTTCCGTCGGTCAAATCCTGGCCGCGGCGGATTGCCTGTCTGTTCATCTCCGTGAGTGGATATTGGACAGGAACGAGAACGTTCATTCACTACAACTAGCGATGCCGGGGTAAATGTATATTTGTCCTACGGGGCAGCTGTTCGGGATATGAGTGTAGGGAATCCATGAAACTTCAACACTTTCTGAATACTACACGCGGATACTGACCTATGACGGAGGATTTGGAAGGGGTTGCAGCTTCGTCCCATCCGACAGCAGAAAACTGAAATTCGTATAGGCACTATCAGAGGCCACAGTATTATTCGGTTAGCCGACGGACAGCCGATATGACCGTCTACGAGACCGATCTCCCTGGTGTCGGCCGCAAATTCGACCTCGAATTAGCTGATGACAGCCTCGCCTCGGTCGTCGTCCATCACGACGGCCGGTGTGAACTCTACCGACGGCCTGATCGAGACACCAACGGCGAGAAACTCCTCGACCTCACGGGAGACGAAGCAAACAAACTCGGGTCGATTCTCGAAGGGGCGTACTTCGAGTCGGTGAATGTCGACGAGTTGACCGTCCCACTCGGCGACGCAATCATCGAGTGGATCGAGGTCCCGAGGGACTCCCCACTTGCCGGGGTGACGCTCCAGGAGATCGAACTCAAACGCCGGACGGGGACGACTGTGATTGCAATTCAGCGAGGCACGGAAACGACGCCGAATCCGGCTGCCGATTTTGAACTCAGCGCAGGAGACATCCTCGTCGCTATCGGGACGCGTGAGGAGCACTCAGCACTGAATGCCCTAGCGAAGGGCGACGCCTGACTACGGTCTCACTCAGTGTGGAATCCGCGTGCGACGCGTTCGATGAAGTAAGCGTTCCGCATCAGTATCGTCCCGAGGATACTCGTGAGCAAGACGTAGCCGACGGTGAACGCCGGAATCGTCTCCCGGAGGGCGTCAGTGGTTCCAGCAGTCACGAGGAAGGCGGCGATCACTAACGAAAACTCCCCGCGGGGAGCGAGCGCACTCGCCATCTTCGAGGCCTGTTCAATGGAGAGACCGAAACTCCGGCCAGCGAAGAACCCACTCGCTATCTGGCCGAGCATCCGTCTTTAGTTAAGTCTCACACCTCGGTTGTGTAGCGGTAGCGAGCGTCTCTTGTAAGATTGGTCGTTGCTGGTGGATCTTTTGAGCGTCTTCGATCAGCCGGTCGAGCAGCGGCGGCGGTGAGTAGCCGAGGAACTCACCGAGTTCGTGGAGAATGAGCTGGGCGTGCGACCGGAAGGTCGCCGCCCAGCGCTCTGTCGGAAACACAAGCTCATCATCCGCCTGCTCAGTGACTAGATCCAACAGATCGCGGCTTACAAGCAGCGACAGCAGCGCTGCGTACAATAAGATCCTCACCACGTGTTCGTCACTCGTGTCGAACTCGTCCAATTCGTACTGCGTCTTCAGCTCCCGGAACAGCAACTCAACTTCCCACCGACAGCGGTAGATCTCCGCTAAATCCGCCGGAAAGAACTCCTCCCTAGCTAAATTCGTCATGTACAGGTGGTAGTCGTCGGCGTCCTCGTTGCGGACGCCGACGACGCGAAATCGCTTCGTATCCAGCGACTGTGTCCCATTGTACGGCCCCCGTTTGAATTCGACTTCGACCTCCACATCGATGTATTTCCGGTCAAGGTCATCGAGAACAGCTCGGAGCTGCTTGCCCTCTAAGGGAATGGCGCGGCCGCGCCATTCCCGTAATTCTGCCGTAATCACCGGGTTTGCGTTCTGCTTCAGCCGACTCACGAAGTAGCCGTCGTTCTCGTCGATCAGCGCAAACCGGCGGTACTTGAAGTAGGCAAGATCGAACAACACGAGGCGATTCTCAAGCCACGGCCCTGTTTTGAACAAGGTGCTGTCGTGCGTTTTCTCGTTAGCAGTATCGAGCCGTTCAATCGTCTGCTCTGTGGCATTGTGGAGCAGGTGGAGCTTCGCTCCAGCCTGCTCCTCGTGGCGGGCTTCGAATTGGTCTGAGAGAAATTCGTGTAACCGCAACACCGTTCCATCAGCGATCATCACGTCTCTAAATCGGTCGATATCAGCGTCAACAGCGTTAGGAACAGCGACCTCGTCGAGACCGCGCTCGACGAGGTCGCGGAGATACTCTGCAAGCGTCGGTGTCAACCGCTGATAGAATCCACCCGGAGAGATCGTCTCATCGGCAGTAGAGTTGTAACAGCGTCTAAACCCGGCGAGTGTTCGGCTTTCGCCTGCGGCGAAGCCGAACACGAACGCCCAAACGAAGGCAGGGATCTGGAGCTTGCGGTCACGTTCGACCACGCCGAGTTCCTCGGCGTGCTCTTCGAGGAACTCAGAGGGAAACAGTGTAGTGAGTCGACGCATAATTCGAGATGAGGAGTCCTTGTCGTGCACAGACTGGACTTCCTCATTCCTTCCGAAAGATGCCTCGATAAGCCGCCGCTATCTCGCGGTTTCTCGCTTAACTAAAGACAGATGACCGCTCGAGATTCCTCCATCTTCAGGCGCAGGAGGATGTCAAGATAGGGATCAGTCGATGGTTTCGACGTGGGCGTACTCGTCGGGGAGGGCAACAGCGTCCTCGGGGAGGAGCGCGGCGACGAGGTAGTCGGCGTGCGTCCGGAAGTAGTCGACGACGCACGCGATTCGGTCCGAGTCGATTGCTTCGAGTGAGTCGAGCAGGACAAACGGGACGGTCTCGTGAACGTCGTGGACGAGGTAGCCGGCGAGCGCGAACACGAGGCCGGTCACCTCGCGTTCGCTCTCCGAGAGGTGGTCGACCGTGTCCTCGTAGGCTGTCCCGTCGGGCGACGAGCGGACGATGTGGAGGTCGAAGCGCGTCCGCGTGACCTTGCGGCGTCCCTCCCGAACTTCGATCTCGCGACGCTCGATCCAGATCCGGTCGAGGTTCCCGTACTCCAAGATGTCGAGCACCGTCTCCATGTGCTCGTTGAACCCCTCGACGGCGTTCTCCTCAATGCGGTCGACGCGCGTCCGGAGCTCTGTCATGCGGTCGGCGAGCTCCTCGTGCTCCGCATTCAGGTCCTCACGACGCTCGATTGCGGCCTCCCGCTCCTCGATCTCGCCGTCGATCTCGTCGATCTCGTCTTCGAGCCGCTCGATCCGAAGCTCGATCCCGTTCGCCTCGCGGTGCTGCTCCAGCGCCTCGTTGTAGCCATCGACGTCGGTCGACTCGGCCTTCTCCTCCAGCTCCTTGATCTCGTCCTGTTTGGACTCGAGACGCTCCTCTAAGTCGTCGATCCGCGACTCGGTCGACTCAATCTCCGTCCCGACCGCGTCGAGCCGCTCCTCGGCGCGCTCGATCTCGCGTTGCTCCTCGCGGACCGACGACTGCCGGTCGGTGAGCTCCTGTATCTCCGCGCGGATCTCGTTGTGCTCGTCGAGCTTGTCGGAGCGGAGCTCCCGGAAGCGGTCGAGCGTTGCCTCGATCTGGTCGGTCTCAACCTCGGACCCGCAGGTCCAACACATCGTCTGGTCGCCCGCGGTCAGCGCGTCCGTCGGGTCGTCGTCGGGCATCCCCTCGTCGATGTCGATCCCCGAGCCGTCAACCATGTCCTCGTTAAAGCCGATGACGCTCCCGAGCTCGTTGATCTCGTTGTCGAGCGAGCGCTTCCGGCGGCGCAGCTCGTCGATGCGGCCGGCGAGGCGGTCCGGGTTCTCGTCCGGATCCTCCGCCGCCTCGACCGTCTCCTGTAACTCTTCGCGCTCTGATTTCAGCTCCGAGAGTGTCGAGTGTTCCGTTTCCAGTTCGAACTTGAGGTCGTCGAGTTTGGACCGCGCGTCGTGGACGCGCTGGAACGCCTCCTCGAGCTCCTCTTTGCGCGTTCGGCTCTCCTCAATGTCGGCGTCGAGCTCGTCGAGCTCCTCGCGGACCGCTTCCAGTTCTTCCTGTGCCGCCTCCAGCTCCTCAACCTTCTCGCGGCGGTCGGCTTCGAGGCCGGGGAGGTCGCGTTCGAGGTCGTCGATCTTTTCGATCTCGGACTCCAGGCTGTCGCGCTCGCGCTTACACTCGCGGATCTCCGCGTCGATCGAGTCGGTGTCGATCGGACGCATGATAATCTCGCGGAGGTCGTCGCCCCGCGCCACCGCCCGGCGCGCCTCGTTGTTCTCTAAGATGAACGCGAACAAGTCGGCCAGCTCCGGATCGTCGAGGTACGGATCACCGCCGAAGGAGATCGAGTCGCCGCGGCGCTGGAGCGTCCGTGTGTGCGTCTCGTCGCCGAGTTCGAGGTTCACCTCGCCCTCCTCGGCGTCGCCCTTCAGCGAGCTCTGCCGGCTGCCGAGGCCGGCCATCAGCGCCTGTAGGAAAGAGGTCCGGTTCGTCGCATTTCGCCCGGTCAAAATCGAGACGCCGTCGGGGAGCGTCACCGACGCCTCGTCGATGCCGCCGATGTTTCGCACATCGACGCGGACGGCGGGTTTCGAGGTCTGAGCCATCAATATAGTATGAGAAAGATAGTTGTGGTGTTAAATCTACGGCTCTATTGTAGGTAACATACTTGACTCAACTGCGGTCAATATTAAGTGGACTACGTGAGAAACACCAAGCCGATAACGCGGCCTTTTTTATCAATTGAGCCATGTTAAGTTAACCATGATTCCACCAGACGGCGTAGCAGTAGTTTTCAGTACATCACAAAGCCGCTTAGTTAGAACGTCTGCTTGCTGAAGGTGTGTCTACGACCCAGCAAGCAGACAGTGAGATTCACGAGGACCAGCTTCTTAACTTTCTCGGCAACCGGCTTGACGAGGAAGTTCCGCTTTCTTTAGCCAATAACGCTAAAATCACTGCTGAGGACATCTATGAGGTCCTCGTCGGCGCTTGCGCCGACGGGACCTCTGTCTCTACGCTCTGTGCGTCGAGTCAGAACGGCCTCGCTGCCAACACGATCCTCTACCATCTCCGACGAAGTTCGAGCCGGAACGGCTCGAACGAGTCGCTAACACGCTTCTTTGACGAGATGTCGTCGGACTGCTTCCTGAGCAGGTGGAGGTCTGCGCAGACCTCTACCTGCGGCCCTACTACGGTGATGAAGACGACACGGAGACCCTCTATCACTCGGAAGCCAAGCGTGGAACCACCGCGTTCCACGCCTACGCGACACTCTACGCGCGTGTGAGGAACAAACGCTACACGCTGGCGGTGCGCCGTCTCGAAGACGGCGACACCGCCAGCAGCGTCCTCGCTGAGTTCTTTGGTGTCCTCGACGGCCTTGACACCGAGGTCAAGGCCGTCTATCTTGATCGCGGATTCTACGACAGCAAGTGCCTCACGCTGCTTCAGACGCATAACTACGCGTACGTAATCCCGATCATCCGGTGGGGGAAGATGATTCAGCAAGAGCTCTCGGAAGGGTGGAGTCGTGTCATTCAGCATGATCTGACAGGAAAACTCGACGGTCCAGCTGTGACCGTCGAGTTTCCCGTCTACATCGATTGTACGTACCTGAACGGGAAGTATGACGAACACGGTATGGCGCGTCACGGCTACGCCGCTGACGCGCCGTTCATCGAGAGACCACGCGACGCTCGATACCACTACGCGAAACGGTTCGGTATCGAGTCGAGCTATCGCTTGTCCGAGCAAGCGATAGCGACGACAACGACACGAGATGCGACGGTGAGACTGCTGTACGTCGTGGTGAGTCTGCCGTTACAGAACGTCTGGCGGTATCTCCACTACGAATATGTGGCGACGCCGCGCCGTGGCGGGCGTCGCCTCTGGTGGTGGCCGTACAAGGAGTTCGTGAAAGTAGTCCCACTGTGTTGACCGGAACCGGCGTAGAGCGTATCATTTTCTGAGAATTTCAACAAAGCCGATGTGACCTGTTCTTGAGACGCAAATGCGCCAGTTTCCTTGTCAAACAAGAACGTCGATGGCTGTGCCAACCAGCCGTTACTCCTATTCACCGACAGATTCGGTGAACTCGGAGATACTTCAGCGGCGACAACCGACAGGGCGCGCTCGTCATCGTCGCTGATCACAGGCAAGCCCGGCGCGCTCGCCTCTGCGCTGATGACGATCGACGGCCAGATGGACCGCGTGCCGAAAGAGGACCTTCACGAAGAGGCGGAGATGAACGCCTTCTTCATCATCCCGGTCTGCGCCGGCTTCGTCGGTCGGATCGCCTCGACGCACCCCTCAACGGAAAACCGGATCGAGTGGCTACGCGACCTCGAGCGGGAGACGGAGACGACCTGAGGCGGGCCATCTCGATGACCACCGGTCGGCAGCGAGGTTCCGAATTTCTCTCTTTTTAAGTTGGTAGTCGAAACGCACCGGACCACCGTTTACGCCGTCACGGTGCGTTCGATGAGGTCGAATCATGAGAGGGGAAACGGCCCCCGACGACCGGCGACCCAACTCATCGACTACGGCCAGCGTGACGGCGACGATCGGGTAGTCGGATGTTGGGTCCGCTCACGGACAGGACCTACATACCAAGAAGATATACTAATAAGAAATATAGCACTTTGGGTGAGGTATCTCACGGATAGAGGTATAATACACAGAAAACGTCTAAACCAGAAGATGACTCAACTAGGATCTGTTATAATATATGAGTCTAGTTGTAGAAAAATTTGTTTTAAATCAAAATAATATGTATTCTAATTTTATTTTAACAACTTGCGAGTCAGTGGCCGAAGGCGACCGTCGATCAACAGCCGAACATCAGTTAGAACGGAATTTAAATAAGCATACAAATTAAAATGTATGTATGAAAATTTGTAGGTACAGATTCAACGCCGAAACCCGAACTGTACCGTCGAGATTCTCTCGGCAGTGAGCTTGTAGTGGTTGGGGTGAAGAGGAAGACAAACCGACCCAAATAACAACAGTACCTTTGTTATTTACTCGCTGAAAATCACTTTTGAGTTGTTGGCCGTGTATTTGTTCGATATGCTCGAACAAAAGGAACGGTGAGCGAGAGTCAGTCGCCGGCGTCAGGAGTGCGCGATGTTGAGTTCGAGTTCGTTGGCCGCCCCGAGCAACAGGTCGGGGAGCTCGGACTCAAGTCGCTCGCCGTTCAGGCGGTGAGAGGGGCCGGTGACGCTGAGCCCGCCGATCACGTCGTCGTCCGGGCCGCAGATCGCGACGCCGACGGCGTGGGTCCCGCGGAGCGACTCCTCCCGGTTGAAGTAGTATCCCCGCTCCCTCCCGGCTTCGATCTCCGCGCGGAGCTCCTCCGGGTCGGTGATGGTGTACTTAGTCACCGGATCGAAGGATATGCGTTCGAACATATCGGACAGTTCCGGCTCCGGCAGCTCCGCGAGGATCGCCTTCCCGGCCGACGCCGCGTACAGGGGGATACGGCTGCCGATACCGGGATCGGTGCGAACCGCCTGATCGCCGACGGCCCGGGAGAGATACACCGCCTTTCCGTGCTCCTCGACGAAGAACTGCGCGCGCTCGCCGGTCACCTCGGCGATCTCCTCGACCTTCCGTCGCACGAGGTCGTACCCCCGGTAGCTGCTCCGAGCGGTGACCCCGACCTCAAGGAAGCGGAGCCCGACGTGGTAGCCGTCGTCGCGGTGAACGACATAGCCGAGCCCCTCCAAGGTGTGGAGGTGTCGGTGGACCGTACTCTTCGCGTAATCGAGCTCGCTCGCCAGTTCCGCCAGGGACGCGCCGTCGTCGTCGACGAGGCGTCGGACGATGTCGAACATCGTCTCTGCGGTCCGAACCGTGTCGCCCCCGGCCCCGTTCTCGGCGTCGATCGATGGTTCGGTCATGGTCGACACTCGGTGTCCACGTATATAAGTGTTCGATATAGTCGAACGACATCCGGCCGGCGAGCGGGCCTCGTCTGTCGTAACACGTAGGTTTAATTCGGGAGGCCGTGTGCGAACAGGCGTGGTATCACTCTCGTCGATCGCGGGAGCCGACTCGGGGATCGTTCGGGAACGCCCCTTCCAGTTGCTGCTGCTCATCAACGTGCTCCCGCCGCTCGGCACTGCCCTCCTGTCGCCGGTACTCGGCTCGTTGGTCGAGCCGCTCGGCGCGTCGATGGCGAACATCGGCCTCATGATGTCGGCGTTCACCGCGCCTTCCATCTTCGTCATCCCGATAGCGGGGGTCATCTCCGATCGGTACGGGCGGCGGCCGGTGCTGATCTTCGGACTGTGCTGGTTCGGACTCACCGGCACCGCGATCGCGTTCGTCTCCGCGTTCGGCGCGGCGCTCGCGCTGCGCGCGCTCCAGGGGATCGGGTTCGCCGCGCTCACGCCCATCATCATCACCAGCCTCGGCGACCTGTACGCGGGGACGAAGGAGGCGACCGCGCAGGGGCTCCGATTCACCGGCTCCGGGCTCTCGCAGACGGTTTTCCCGTTGGCCGCGGGCGTCCTCGTCGGGATGGCGTGGCAGTACCCGTTCCTGCTGTACGCCGTCGCGTTCCCGATCGCGGCCGTCGTCTACGTCTACTTCGAGGAGCCGCTCGACGAGGCGGCCGACGAGGAGTCCGAGGCCGGGATCCGAGAGCAGTTGAGCGACATGCGGACGCTCGTCGCGCACCGGCGGGCGTGGGCGATGGTCGCCGCCCGCGGAACGGCGAACATCGCGTGGTTCGGGTTCCTCACATACAATTCGATACTTGTCGTCAACGTCCTCGGCTACACGCCGGCGGAGGCCGGAATCCTCGCGGCTCTCGCGAGCCTCACGTACGCGCTCGCGGCGTCGCAGGCGGGTCGCATCGCCGACCTCTTCGACGACCGGCTCTACCCGCTCATCGCGACGAACCTGTCGATGGGCGCCGGTCTCGCGCTCACCTTTCTCGCCCCGTCGATCGCGGTCGCCGCCGTCGGCGTCGTGTTCATGGGGGCCGGGTTCGGGCTCGTGCTCTCCATCTACCGGAGCGTCATCACGACGCTCCCGCCCGCAGACCTGCGCGGCGGGCTCGTTAGCCTCGGCGAGGGCAGCGGGCGCGCGGCGGCGACGGCGACCCCGGTCGTCATGGGCGTCGCGGTCGCCGTCGCGAGCGCCGCGCTCGGATTTGAAACGGCGGTTCGCGCGGTGGGGGTGGGAACCGGTGTCGTCAGCGCCGGCGTCGGAATCGCCTGCCTCCTCCTGATGAGCACGTCGCCGCCGATCCGGATGGACGAGTGAGACGATAGCGCGACGCCGCCAGCTCGACGCGGCCCGCTCCCGCCGCCTACCGCCACCCCGAGAGCTTTGTCGGCCGGCCGCGTCGCGTGGACCATGTCCACCATCGACGTCGCGGTGCTCGATCACGACGCGCACGGCATTCCGGCGGCCCAATACGCGGAGATACTCGCCCGACGACTCCCCGACCGCGAGGTCCGTCTCGCCGCGACGCCCGACGAACACGAGCGGTACCTGCGGGAGGTGACGGTCGTCGCCGGGAAGTACATCGACGCCGAGGAGGTGGCGACCGCCGAGAACCTGTGGCTGTTCGCGTACAACGCCGCCGGCGTCGACCACCTCCCGCTGGACGCGCTCGCCGAGCGCGGCGTCGCGGTGACGAACGCGTCTGGCGTCCACGGCCCGAACATCGCCGAGCACGTGCTCGGCTGGGTGCTGACGTTCGCGCGGCGGCTCGACGAGGGGCGCCGTCGCCAGCAGCGCCGAGAGTGGCGCCGCTTCCAGTCGTTCACCGAGCTCGCCGGCAGCACCGTCACCGTCGTCGGGCTCGGGTCCATTGGCGAGGCGGTCGTCGAGCGGTTAGAGGGATTCGGCGTCGATACGGTCGGCGTCCGCTATTCGCCGGAGAAGGGCGGGCCGACGAACGAGGTGGTCGGCTACGACGACCTCCCAGAGGCGTTACCGGGGACGGACGTGCTCGTCCTCGCGTGCCCGCTGACGGAGACGACCGAGGGACTGATCGGCGAGGCCGAGCTCGATGCGCTGCCGACGGATGCGGTCGTCGTCAACGTCGCGCGCGGCGGCGTGATCGACACACCGGCGCTCGTGGACGCGTTGCGCTCGAACGCGCTTCACGGGGCCGCCCTCGACGTCACCGATCCGGAGCCGCTCCCGACCGACCACGACCTGTGGGGGGTTCGAGAACGTCTTCCTGACTCCCCACGTCGCGGGCCACACCCCGAAGTACTGGGAGCGGCGCGCGGACGTCCTCGTGGAGAACCTCGAACGGATCGCCGAAACCGGCGAGTACGACGGGCTGCGAAATCAGGTGGCCTGAGAAGCGCGGTCCGAAGGGAGAGAAAAGCCGGCGGCGCTACTGGTACGCCGGGATCCCGGTGAGGTCCTCGCCGAGGATCAGGGTGTGGATGTCGTGGGTGCCCTCGTAGGTGTACACCGTCTCCATGTTCGTCATGTGGCGCATCGGCGGGTAGTCAGCGGTGATCCCGTTGCCGCCGAGCATCTCGCGGGCGATCCGCGACTGGTCGCGGGCGGTGCGGACGTTGTTGCGCTTGGCCATCGAGACGTGCTGCGGCCGCATCTCGCCCGCCTCTTTGAGGTCCGCGAGCCGGTGGGCGAGCAGCTGCGCGAGCGTGATCTGCGTCGCCATCTCCGCGAGCTTCTCCTGTTGCATCTGGAAGCCGCCGATCGGCTTGCCGAACTGCTCGCGGTCGGTGGCGTACTCGCGGGCCACCTCGAAGCAGTCCCGCGCGGCGCCGACCGCGCCCCACGCGATGCCGTAGCGGGCCTGCGTGAGACACGACAGCGGCCCCTTCATCCCAGTCACCTCGGGGAGGACGTTCTCGGCGGGGACGTACACGTCCTGAAGGCTGATCTCGCCCGTGATCGACGCGCGGAGGCTGAGCTTCTCGTCGATCTTGTTGGTGGTGACGCCGTCCCGATCGGTCTCGACGAGGAACCCGCGGACGGGGGTCCCGTCCTCGGTGTGGTCTTTCGCCCAGACGACGGCGACGTCCGCGATCGGGGAGTTCGTGATCCACGTCTTCGAGCCGTTGAGCACGTAGCCGTCGCCTGCGTGCCCGCCGGCACGTTCGGCGCGCGTCTCCATCGCGGAGGGGTTCGAGCCGTGTTCCGGCTCAGTGAGCCCGAAGCAGCCGACGGCCTCGCCGGTGCCGAGCTTCGGTAACCACTCCTCCTTCTGCGCGTCGCTGCCGAACGCGTGGATCGGGTACATCACCAGCGCCCCCTGCACGCTCGCCATCGATCGGAGCCCGGAGTCGCACGCCTCCAGCTCGCGCATCAGCAGGCCGTAGGCCGTCTCGCTGACGCCCGGCAGGCCGTAGCCTTCGAGGTTCGGCGCGTAAAAGCCCATCTCGCCCATCTTCGGGATGAGCTCCATGGGGAACGTGCCGTCGATCCAGTGTTGGCCGATGTCCTCGACCTCGCCGTCGATGAACGACCGGGCGGAATCGACGAGCATTCGCTCTTCCTCGGACAGCGTCGACTCCATGTCGAAGTAATCGAGCATACGATCGCTTGCGATCGCAGCGATAAATAACCATAGTCTCCGGCGATCGGGACGCCGGGGTCGCGCGTGGAGGCGGAGTTCCGGCTCGGAACCGCCCGCCTCAGAACCCGTCGGTCCCGTCGAGTAGGTGTTCTTCGACGACGGCCTCGTCGAGTTCGATCCCGAGACCGGGCGCCTCCGGAACCGCGATGCGACCGTCTTCGATCAGCGGCTCGTCGCGCACCAGCAGGTCGTCCCACCAGTCGACCTCCAGGGCGTGGTACTCCAAGAGGTCGAAGTTCGGGGTGGCCGCGCCGAGGTGGACGCAGGCCATCGTCCCCACCGGGCTACAGACGTTGTGCGGGGACATCGGCATGTAGTTCTCCTCGGCGCGGTCGGCGATGCGCATCGTCTCCGTGAGCCCGCCGACCGTCGCCGGGTCGGGGGTGACGACGTCGACGCCGTGGTCGTAGATCAGGTCCGACAGTTCGAACACGCGGAACCGGTTCTCGCCGGTCGCGACGGGCGTCCGCGTCGCCTTCGTCACCTCCTTCTGGGCGTCCATGTTCTCCGGTGGGATCAGGTCCTCTAACCACATCAGGTCAAACTCCTCTAACTCGTGAGCGAGCCGCTTCGCGCTCTCGACGGAGTAGTCCCAGTGGCAGTCGAAGGCGAGATCGGTGTCGTAACCGATCTCCTCGCGCACGGCCGCGACGATCTCCTTCTTTTCCCGGATCGCGGCGTTGTTCAGGCGCCCGTTGTACGGGTCGTTCTCGTTGTCGGCCGGGAGGTCGAGGTCGAACTTCAGCGCCGAAAAGCCCATGTCGGTGACGCGGGCGGCCTCGGCGGCGTACGCCTCGGGAGAGTACGCCTCGGCCCCGGCGTAGGCGGTCGCACCGTCCTCGACCGCGTACGCTTCGCCGGCGTGGCAGTCGCAGTAGAGCCGGACCTCGTCGCGGTACTTCGACCCGAGCAGCTGGTAGACGGGGAGGTCGAGGATCTTCCCGGCCGCGTCCAACAGCGCGATCTCGATGCCGGACGCCGCGGTGACGACCTTCCCGGTCGTGCCGCCGTGACCCGACATCTCCTGGAAGATGTAGCGAACGAGCCGCTCGACGTCGAGCGGGTTCTCGCCCACGAGGAACCGGTTCGTGTACTCGACGAGCTCCGGGACGCCGCCGCCCCGGTACGCCTCGCCGATGCCGGTAACGCCGGCGTCCGTCTCCACTTTGATCAGGTTCCACTCGAAGTTCCCCTCGACGACGCAGGCGTCGAGGCTGGTGATCTGTACGTCTCGGTCCGGGTCGCGGGTGTCGATCTGGTCTGAGTAATCTCTCATGTATATCTGAATTGTGTCTGTCGGGGATCAGCCGTCGGCGAATTTCGCGAGCGCGTCTTTGTCGAGCGGGACGCCGTGGCCGGGTCGGGCTGGCAGGTCGATAGTGCCGTCGTCGCCCGGCTTCACCGGGTCGGCGACGACGTCGTCGAACGCCTTCACGTCCATGTCGCGGTAGAAGTACTCCACCCAGAGGCCGTTCTCGATGGCGCCTAACAGCGACGCGTGGATGTTCCAGTTGTAGTGGGGCGCGATCTGCACGTCGTACGCCGACGCGTAGTGAGCGATCTTCAGCCACTCCGTGATCCCGCCGCAGACGGTGACGTCGGGCTGGAGGATCGTCGCCGCGCCGGAGTCGACGAGCCGCGCGAAGTTGTGTCGGGTCCCCTCCAGTTCGCCGGTGGCGACGGGGTAGTCGATCCCGTCGTTCACCTCGGCCATCGTGTCGACGCGGTCGATCATCACGGGCTCCTCGATGAAGTACGGGTCGTAGGGCTCGAACGCCCGACAGTTGCGGAGTGCCTCCGTGGAGGACCCCCAGACGCCGTTGGCGTCGAGCAGGAGGGTGCGCTCGTCGCCGATCTCGTCGCGCACCGCGGCGACGCGCTCGACCTCCTCATCGGCCGACAGGCGGCCGACTTTCATCTTCACGATGTCGTGGCCCTCGTCAAGGTACCGCCGCATCTCGCCGCGAAGCGCCTCGTGGCCCTTCTCGTCGCGGTAGTAGCCGCCGCTGGCGTACGACGGCACCGACTCCGAGTGACCGCCGAGCAGCTTGTGGAGCGGCATCTCCGCGGCCTTCGCCTTCACGTCCCAGAGCGCGATGTCGACGGTCGAAATCGCGCGCAAGAAGAGGCCGGTTCGGCCGATCTGGACGTTGCCGTCGTACATCTTGTGCCACAGCCGCTCGGTGTCGCGGGGGTCCTCGCCGACGAGCAGCGGTTCGAGCATCGACTCGACCGCGTCGGCGATGAGGCCGGCCCCCTCGTACCCGAGCGAGTAGCCGACCCCCTCGTGGCCGGTGTCAGTCCTGACGTACGTGATCGCGTGGTCCCGATAGGTGAGCGTCCGGTTGGAGAACGACACAGGCGACTCCAGCGGGAGTTTGATCGGAAACGACTCGATTTCGGTTATCTCCATGTGTGCAGCGGCGTCACACGGGTACAAGTAGACCGCTGTATCGGCAAGCTTCTCAGTGCCTGCCGCCTCGACGACACGTACGCCACCTGCCGCCTCACCCGCAGTTTTTGTACCGGCGCCGCGAGGGACCGCACATGGAGTTCCCCGACCGACGTGACGTCGACCACCTCATCGATCCGCAGCCGCTCCCGGAGTTCGCGCGGGTGCGGTACGAGCCGCGGACGGAGCGCCTCGACGACCCGGTCGCGGCGACCCGTGACGAACTCGACGCGCTCGACCTCGACGACCTCTCCGAGGGCGCGACGGTGGCGGTCGGCGTCGGCAGCCGCGGGATCGACCGTATCGACGAAGTCGCGGCGGCGGCCGTCGCCGGACTCGCCGAGCGCGGCTTCGACCCGGTCGTCGTGCCGGCGATGGGGAGCCACGGCGGCGCGACGACCGAGGGGCAGCGCGAGGTGCTGGAGGCGCTCGGGGTCACCGAGGAGAGCGTGGGCGCGCCGATCGACGCGCGCATGGCGGCCAGAGAGCTGGCGACGGTGTCCGTCGGCGACGCGGAGACGCCCGTGTACTTCTCCGAGGCGGCGCTGGAAGCCGACGCCGTCCTCGTGATAAATCGTGTGAAGGCCCACACGAACTTCACCGGGCCGATCGAGAGCGGGCTCGCGAAGATGACCGTCGTCGGTCTCGGCAAGCAGCGCGGCGCGAAGTCGTTTCACTCGACGGCGATCGCCGAGGGATACGTCGAGACGCTGACGGCGGCCCTCGACGTCATCGAGCGGGAGACGCCGCTGGTCGGCGGGATCGCGCTGGTCGAGAACTTCGAGGAGGAGATCGGTCACCTGGAGGCGGTTCCCGCCCGCTCGTTCCTCGACCGTGAGCCGGAGCTGCTGGAGCGCGCGTACGAGGAGATGCCGACGCTCCCGGTCGACGACATCGATCTGCTGGTCATCGACGAGATCGGCAAGGAGATCTCGGGCGCCGGGATGGACACGAACGTCATCGGCCGCTACCGCGTCCTCAACGCTCCCGATCCCGAAACGCCGGCCATCGACCTCATCTACGTCCGAGGGCTCACGGAGGCGACGAAGGGGAACGGCAACGGGATCGGGCTCGCCGACCTCACCCGGCGGGCCGCAGTCGATCAGCTCGACATGAAGAAGACGTACGCGAACGCGCTCACGAGCGGGTCGCTTTCGAAGTCGAAGCTCCCCGTCGTGGCGCCCGACGACGAGTTCGCGCTCCGGACCGGGGCGGCTGCACTCGGCGGCTACGACGCCGAGACGGTTCGGATCGTCTGGATTCAGAACACGCAAGACCTCGGCGAGCTCCGCGTCTCCGACGCCGTCGTCGGCGACCTCCCCGAGGCGGCGCGGGTGGTGGGACGCGAGACGGTGGCGTTCGACGACGGAACGGCGGGCTTCGAGGCGGCGACGGACGACGACCCGGACGCGTAGCGGTCCGACACGGCTCGGGCGCGTACCGGTCCAACTGTCGCCGCGGCGCGGTCGACGCGCAGTCGGGGCCGGTCGCGTCTCCGGTGCGGTATCAGTTGCCTTGCCAATAGAGAAGCGTTTTCACGGACCACTCGGAATGAGTGAGACATGCACCTACAGATCGACGGGAACGCGGCCCTCGTCACGGCATCGTCCAGCGGACTCGGAAAGGCATCGGCGAAGGCGCTGGCCCGCGAAGGCGTCAACGTCGTCATCAACGGCCGCGACGAGGACCGGCTGGCGGCCGCCAAGGAGGAGGTAGAGGCGGTTGCGACCGGCGAGGTCGTCGCACAGCCCGCCGACCTGACCGAGGCCGACGAGGTCGCGGCGCTCGTCGAGACGACCGTCGACGAGTTCGGCACGATCGACCACCTCGTGACGAGCGCGGGCGGGCCGCCCTCGGGCGCGTTCCTCGACACCGACGACGAGGACTGGCAGCACGCCTACGACCTGCTCGTAATGAGCGTCGTCCGACTGGCGCGGGAGGCGTATCCGCACCTCAAGGAGGGCGACGGCGGCACGATCGTCAACATCACTTCCCGCAGCGTCAAGGAGGCCATCGACAGCCTCGTGCTCTCGAACTCCGTCCGGATGAGCGTCATCGGGCTGGAGAAGACCCTCTCGAAGGAGTTCGCCCCGGAGATCCGCGCGAACGCTGTCCTGCCGGGCCCTCACGAGACGAGCCGGATCCGCGATCTCGTCGAAGCCGCCGTCGAGCGCGGTGACTACGACTCCTACGAGGAAGGGCTCGACGACTGGGCGGGGAACCCGCTCGGCCGCATCGGCGACCCGATGGAGCTCGGCAACACCGTCGCGTTCCTCTCGTCGCCGAAGTCGGGGTATATCAACGGTACCGCGCTTCCGATCGACGGCGGTTCCACCGGGGCGAACCTATGAAGCCGGTCGCGTTCGACGACGCCGAGACGTACGAGCCCGAGGACGGCTGGCGGCGCGTGTCGATGGCGGGCAGCGACCAGTTCTCCTTCGAGTGGTTCGAGAAGCCGTCGGGCCACAGTTCGCCGATGCACGACCACGAGAACGAACAGGTGTGTCTCTGCTTAGAGGGCGAGCTCACAGTCGCCACCGAGGACAACTCGGTCACGCTCCAGAAGAACGATTCCGTCCTCATAGAGTCCAACGAGACCCACCGAGTCGAGAACACCGGCGGCGAGCTCGCGGTCGGGCTCGACGTGTTCGCGCCCGGGCGCTCGTTCGACTTCTGGACGGACCGCGAGGAGTGAGCGAGCGATGAAGTACCTCGCACGCACGGCGACCGGCGACCCGCTGCTCGGCGACGGCGAGGGATACGTCCCCCTCGGCGCCGTCGAACCCGATCTGGGGAGCGTCCGGGAGGCACTCCCACGCGCCGCCGCGGGCACGCTCGGCGACGTCGCGGACGCGTCTGCCGTCCCCATCCCCGCGGCCGACATCTCGTTCGGCGTGCCGCTCGAATCGTTCGGGAAGCTCTGGGGTATCGGCCTGAACTACGCGGAACACGCCGGAGACCTCGACGAGCAGCGCCCGGACGAGCCGGCGAGCTTCATGAAGCCGTCGTCGGTGCTGACGGGACCGAGCGGGCCGATCCGCCTGCCGCCGGAGTCACAGAGTGAGCGGGTGACCGCCGAGGCGGAGCTGGCCGTCGTGATGGGGCGCACGTGCCGAAACGTCGAAGAGACCGCGTTCGAGGACGTGGTGGCCGGTTTCCTCCCTGTCATCGATATGACCGCTGAGGACGTTCTCCAGCGGAATCCTCGGTTCCTCACACGGGCGAAGAGCTACGATACCTTCCTCGTTCCCGGCGCCGCGCTTGCGGTCCCGGAGGAGCCGCTCGACCTCAACACCCTCTCCGTACAGACGGAGGTCAACGGCGAGATCGAGGCCGAAAACGAGATCCGGAACATGCTGTTTCCCCCGTCGGAGATCGTCTCGTTCCACTCCGACGTGATGACGCTGGAGCCCGGCGACCTGTTCAGCACGGGCACGCCCGGCGCCGCGCACATCGAGCCCGGCGACGAGGTGCGGGCGGTCGTCGAGTCGATCGGGACCGTCGAGGCGCCGGTCACGCAATAAGGGATCGACAGCCCCACCGGCAGGCACATTTATTACCCGCTGTTCAGTTAAGGTCTCGCATGTACCGCGTACTGCTCCCCGTCGGCGGGGACTCCGAGCACGTACAGTCCGCAGCCGACGCCGTAATATCGCTGCCGAATGCCACGACCGAGGTCGAAGCAGAGATACTCAACGTCTACGAGGGGTTCGAGGTCAGCGGCGAGGGTGGTCGCGTCGACTCCGAGGACGTGTGGAACGAGGAGAACTACCCCGACAGCGTCGGCGTCGTCGAGGACCGGCTCACGGAGGCCGGTGTCTCGGTGTCCAAGCGGCGCGAGCACGGCGATCCGGCGGAAGTGATCATCGAGGTCGCCGAGGAGCTGGATGTCGACAACATCACCATGAGCGGGCGGCGTCGGAGCCCGACCGGCAAGATGCTGTTCGGGAGCACGACCCAGTCGGTGTTGCTCGCGGCCGACCGACCGGTAACGGTGATCCTCGACGAGTGAATTGCGGGCGACACGTGTGTGGTAGCGGTCACGATCGGATGTTGTCTCCCAGACATCACGACCGCGAAAACGTGTGAAGCTGCCGTCACGACGTGGAATATTCTCTGCGTTTAAACTGGAACAAACAGATACATTGTTAACAGTAGGCAGATTGATTACGGTTGAGCATGACAGAAGGCTCAGTCAATCGACGTAAGTTCCTGTACGGTACCGGTGCGGTCGGCATCGCTGGACTCGCCGGCTGTAGCGGCGGCGGCGACGGCGGCGACGGCTCCGACGGATCGGACGGCTCTGACGGCTCCGACGGCGGCAGCGGGGAGCTCTCGCTGCGCGTCGGGACGTCGGCCGGCGGGACCCAGGACGTTGGACTCGCCGTCGAGCGCGCGGTGAGCCAGGAGAGCGACACCCTGAGCTACTCGACGATCGAGAGCCCGGGCTACGTCGGAACGATCCGCCGGATGGCCAACAACCAGTTCAACGCCGGCATCACCGACAACAACTCGCTGGACAAGGCGATCAACGACACGGGGGCGTTCGAGGAACAGGGTGTCGAGCGCATTCCGCAGTTCGGATTCTACGCGTTCCCGTACAGCATTTACGTCATCGCCCGCGACGGCACGGACATCGAGACGTTCGACGACCTCGCCGGCAAGAACGTCTACCCCGCCGAGCCGGGGTACTCGACCCGCGCGACGACGCTGGACGTCTGGTCGCAGGAGCCGACGGCGGACGTCTACGACCAGATGAACATCCAGAACATGGGCGTCGACTCCGCTCCCGGCGCGATGGAGGAGGGGAACATCGACGCCACCATCGCCTACGGGACGCCCGGCGTGCGGTATACCGGCTTCGTCCAGGAGATCGCCTCGCGCGTCGACGTCCACTACGTCGAGCCGACGGACGCGCTCCGCGAGTCCGCGGAGATGTTCGCCGGCGCCGGCTCCGGCACCACGGCCTACGACGACTGGCCAATAGCCGACGCGGACATCGGCACTGACGAAGTGTTCCACTGGAACCTCGAAGTGAACTACACGTTCAACCCCGAGGCCACCCCCGACGCCGTCTACGAGCTGTGCCGCGTCGTCGACGAACACAACGACACGGTCAACGAGGGCGAGGCGCAGTTCAACGACTTCGAGTCCACTGGGGACATGCTCGGTTCGGCCCGCGAAAACATCCCCGTCCACCGCGGTGCGGTGCAGTACTACAAGGACAACGACGCGTGGGACGACAGCCTGACTGAGGGCGACAGCGCCTGATCGGCCGGTAACCCGTCTTTCCTCACTGTTCTCCGGGACGTACCGATCAGTAATTTAAAATCATTGAATGCGTAACCGACAACCCAGACACCAACCATGACACGACTAAACATGTCCGGGCAGACAAACATCCAATCTAACGTACGCTGGCGCCAATGAGCACGGAAACGGACGCGACAGAGCGGGACTCCGGACTGCTGCGGGGGCTCGACGTGACCGTCACGGCGGCAGCGCTGCTGTTCTGGGCCGGGGTGCTCTACTGGGCGCAGACGCAGGAGATCTCGCAGGTACAGTACGCCACCGCGTTCGTCGGCGGCATCCTGACGGTGTACGCGCTCAACGAGACGCGGCTCGCCATCTCCGACGGCGACTGGATCGACGGCGCTGTGTTGATCCCGGCGTCGCTGGCGCTGATGACCGCGTCGGCGTTCTTCGCGATCAACTTCCAAGACGTGTATCTCCAGCGGCAGGGGTACGCGCTCGAACACGAGTACATGCTCGCGCGCCTCGTGGTCATCTCGCTGATGTACCTCACGTGGCGCGAGTTCGGGAACGTGTTCCTCGGGCTCATCTTCGCCGTGTTCGGGTACGCGATGTTCGGGAATTTCGTCCCGGGAGTGCTGGGTCACGCGGGAATGAATCAGGCGACGCTACTGCAGGCGACGGTCACCGACCTGTACGGGTTCTACGGGAGCCTCACGCAGATCACGGCCTCGTGGATCGCGCCGTTCCTGCTGTACGCCGGTCTGCTGTTCGCGTACGGTGCGTTCGACCTCATCCTGCGGGTCGCCATCGTGGCGGCGAAGTACATCGAGTCTGGGATCGCCCAGACCGCCGTGCTCTCTTCGGCGGTCATCGGCTCCATCAACGGCTCGTACACCGCCAACGCGGCGATGACGGGCTCGTTCACCATCCCGACGATGCAGGAAGCGGGGATGAAGGGTCACCGCGCGGCCGGCATCGAGGCGGTCGCCTCGACCTCCGGACAGGTACTCCCACCGGTGATGGGGGCGTCCGCGTTCGTGATGGCGTCGTACCTCGGGGTCCCGTACCTCAACATCGTCGTCGCCGGTCTCGTGCCGGCCGCAATCCTGGTCGTGTCGAACTCGATCGCGGTCCACTACCTCGCCATCTCCGACACCAGCAGCCAGGAGATGGAGTTCTCCGAGTTCTTCGACGACGAGCTCTCGACGGAAAAGAAGGTGTTCGAGGCGCTCCGGTTCGGCGTCCCGTTCGCGATACTCATCTACCTCCTCGGGGTCGTCCAGTACACCGTGATGACGTCTGCGCTGTACACGGTGGTCGCGATGATGGTCACCGGCGCGCTCATGCCGCCGATCCAGCGAGTTGTGGACAGCTCCGGGGTCGGACCCGGAGAGGAGTTCGTCACGCAGGTGAAAAACACCGTCCACGGGATCCGACGCGGCGCCATCATCCTGGCGCCGATCGCGATCATCCTGGTCGTGATCAGCGGCGTCGTGAACCTGTTCAGCACGACCGGCATCCCGGCGAAGATCGCGCTGCTGCTCATCAACATCTCGGGCGGCGTGCTGCTGTTCGCGGTGCTGCTCGGGATGGTCGTCGCCATCCTGATGGGCGTCGGCATGCCGACGGTCGCCGCGTACGTCATCGTGGCCATCCTCATCGTGCCGACCTTCGTCTCTGACTTCAACGTCGCGCCCATCACGGCCCACTACACGATGTTCTACGCGGCCATCCTCGCGGGTATCACGCCACCGGTGGCGACCGCGGCGGTGATCGCGGCGGGGATCGCGGAGGCGAACTTCTGGCGGACCTGTGGCGCCGCGATTCGGATCGCGGCACCGCTGTTCGTCCTCCCGGTCGCATTCGTCTACAACCCCGATCTGATCTCGATGGAGCCCGGACTCAACACGCTGTACGTCGGGCTGCTCGTGCTGCTCGGCGCGGTGGCCATCATCTACGGGCTCAACTACCCGTTCGAGATGCGCCCCGGGCGGAAGATCGGCTCGCGCGCCCTGCTCGCGACGCTCGGCGTCCTCATCATGGCGTACCCGAGCAACGTCGCGAAGATCGCGGGGATCGGCGTCTTCGCCACCGTCTTCATCGCCGAGAAGGTGATGATCCGCGGTCTCTCACTGCCGTTCAGCAAGGAGGCAAGCCAATGAGTGACGACAACTCTCCCGAGTCGATCGCAGAAGAGTCCATACAACAGGCGGGCGGTCTCGGCGAAATCGTCCCGAAGCCGCTGATGCCGATGTGGAATCAGGTCGAGAAGGTGCAGTCGTTCCGCGGGACGCACGGCGAGAAGTACGTCGGCGTCCTCGAGCTGCTCACCGCGCTCACGCTCACTGTCGGCTACGTCTGGTGGCTACTCATCTTCCTCGAAGTGCTGTGAGGCCGTAGTCGGCGTCGGACCGTCCGTTTCTTTTTTAAACCGTAACGAGCGATTCGCGAGGTCCCGTTACTCGAACCACTCCGCCGCGCGCTCGACGTCCTGCGGGATGTGAGACTCCCGTTCGGTGACGTCGTCGAGGTACGAGCGTAGCTCCGGCGCGTACTCAGGATGCGCGCAGCGCTCGACGATTAGCTCGGCGCGCTCGACCGGCGACAGCCCGCGCACGTCGGCAACGCCCTGCTCGGTGACGAAGATGTCGACGTCGTGTTCGGTGTGATCGACGTGGAAGGTCTGCGGGACGATCCGTGAGACTGCGCCGTCATTCAGCGTGGAGGGGAGCGCACAGACGGTGACGAGCGCGTTCCGATTGTAGTCGGCCGAGCCGCCGACGCCGTTTATCATGCGCTCGCCACGAACGTGCGTGGAGTTGACGTTGCCGTAGATGTCGACCTCGATGGCGCTGTTGACGCCGACGACGCCGAACTGATCGATGAGACCGGGGTGGTTAGAGATGTCGGCCGGCCGGAGCACCACGTCCTCGGCGTACCGCTCGACGTCGTCGAAGAGCCGCCGTTGCCCCTCGTCGGTAAGCGCGAGCGACGTGGCGCTCGCGGACTCCAGCCGTCCAGCATCGATCATGTCGAAGAGGCCGTCTTGGATGAGTTCGCCGAAGTAAACGACGTCGCGGCCGCCAAAGTCGAGCTCCTTCAGCTCGCCCATCAGAGCGTTGCCGAGCGAACCGACGCCGAACTGGAGGTGGATCGCGTCATCGAACACCGGGGATCGGTCCATCTCGCGGCGGAGGAACGACCCGAGGTTGACGGCGATGGCGAGATCGTCGTCGGTCGGGTCGCGGAACGTGTACGTCGAATCTGCCATGTCTGTCCTGACGACCCCCGCGAGCTTCTCGGAGTCGAACTCGACGTGCGCGGTACCGATGCGCTCGCCCGGGTCCGACAGCGGGATCTGCCCGCGGTTCGGAGGGGCATCGGGCCGGTACACGTCGTGGAGCGTCTGGAGTTCGAGCGGCTGGTGGCGGTTCAGCTCCACGAACAGCGTGTCGGCGGCCTCGACGAACGCCGGGACCTGCCCGAGCGACGTGGAGGGTACGAACCAGCCCTCGCCGACGGCGACCGCTTCGACGACGGCGACGTCGGGGTCGACGAGCCCCCCGTACTGGACCTCGTCGCCGATCGAAGAGGCGTTGCGGTCGCTGAAGGCGATCTCGCGGGCGTCGGTCTTCTCGCGGGCGACCCGCGAGGATTGGTAGGAGAAGCGCCGCTCAACCTGACCGGAGCCGACGAGTTCGACGTCAATCTTGTCGCCGACCTTCCCGCTGGCGACGAGGGTGAGCGACAGATCGCGGGGCGACGACGCCAGCGCGAGCGGGATCGCCTTCGGGTACCCGACGCTGCCGAAGCCGCTCGTGAGCACCGTCGCGTCAGAATCGATCGCGGCGGCCGCCGACTCCGCGTCGATGATCGGCACGTCGTCGTGGAGCCGGCTCTCGACGGGGCCGGGGCCAGGACTCATTGCGGCCCCCGGTCCGGCCGGTGGGAGCGTTCGCGAGTCGCGGTGCGATCTGTAGCTGCGAGGGGCGTGCAGCCGCTGTACGTCGGGGAGGACGTGTGAGTTGACATGGGTGTGATGACGGGGCGAGTCGCACAGGGGAAGCGCGAGTGCTCCGCCGACTCGACCCCGCGAGTGGTGGTCAAACCCTCGGACGGTCGGGACTTAAACCATGAGATCCGGCGGAGCGACCGGGAGGTATGGGAGGGCGGGACGGCGGGGCGGCGGGGCGGCGAAACGGCGCGGCGGCGATGCTTACACTTTCGCCGCGAGTCGTTGCGCGATGTGATCGCCGAACGGCAGCGAGGAGGTGAGGCCCGGGGAGACGGCGTTGAGGATGTGGACGGCGTCCTCACGCTCGACGAACAGCGGGTCCTTGACTAGCTCGCCCTCCTCGCTGACGAGTTGGGCGCGGATCCCCGCGTAGCTCTTCTGGAGGTCCTCGGCGCGCACCTCGGGCACCAGCTTCTGGGAGGCGGCCGCGAACTTCTCCTTGCGATAGGACTTGTTCAGCTCCGACCATGCGACTGAGAGCATCAGCGGCGAGGCGAGCAGCCGCTGGAACCCGCCGTAGGTGAGCGTCTCCAGCAGTTCCCGTGGGTTCACGTCCGTGTTGTCGTACGCCTCGCGGCCGAACGCGAGGACGGCGTTCGGGCCGACGATCACCTTTCCGTCGGTGCGGCGCGTGTAGTGGACACCGAGGAACGGCAGTTTGGGGTTCGGCGTCGGATAGATCATCGTTTCACAGAGGTCGGCGCGCTCGGGACGCACCTCGTAGTACTCCCCTCGGAACGGGACCACCTGGTACTCCTCGCCGACGCCGACCTGATGGGCCAGGGTGTCGGCGTGGAGCCCCGCGGCGTTGACGAGGTACGAGACCTCAAACCGGCCGTTGCTCGTGTCGAGTCGGTACCCCTCGGCCGCCGCCTCGATCTGCGAGACCTCGTATCCCGTGTACACCGTAACGCCCGCCTCTCGAATCTCTCTCGCGAGCGCGTAGACGTACTGCTCGGCGTCGACGGAGGCGGCCTCCGGTGCGTGGAGGGCGGCCTGCCCCTCCGCGTGGGGTTCGTGTTCGCGGATCGCTTCGCGGGAGTCGAGCAGCTCGTAGGCGACGCCGTTGGCCTCGGCCTGCTCGGCGAGGTCGGCGAGCCGCGCCTCCTCCTCGTCGTCCGTCGCCACGACGAGGACCCCGAGTTCCTCGCAGGGTACGTCGTGCTCCTCGCAGTACGCCTTCATCCGGGCGGTACCCTCGGTGGCGAACCGCGCCTTCTTCGAGTCCGGCGGGTAGTTGAACCCCGGGTGGAGCACGCCGGAGTTCCGGCCGCTCTGGTGGGACGCGAGGTGGTGTTCCTTCTCCAAGACGGCGATGTCGAGGTCGGTGCGCTCGGTGAGGTGTTTGGCGACCGACAGCCCGACGCAGCCGCCGCCGACGATGGCGACGTCGTGACGCATCATTTCTTGTCCATCGGATCCGAGGGTGGGGGCTTATAGATGCTGTTCGACGCAGACCGGCTGTGCCGCGGTCGGGCCTCACGGCAACGCCTATGTCGCTGCTCGACGGTGGTTGGGACGAATGACCGACACGGACGGCGCGGGCGGCCGCCGGAACAAGGTGGCCCGCCTCATCGACGAGTACGATCTGAGCGGCGTCGGCGACGAACTGGCGGCGCGGTGGACGGCGACTGGCGACGACCACTGGAGCCTGCGGGACCTCGCCGCGATGTTCAACCGCGAGCTGATCGAGGCGCGGCTCGACGAGGCGGACGTGCGGCTGTCGGAGCGCGAGGTGGACGGGGTGGTGCGGTCGCTGACCGGCGACGAGGTGAGCGCGGCCGACCGGACCCGACTCCGGCGACGGCTCGAACGCGACGACGTCGACATCGACGCGCTCGACAGCGATATGCTCTCGTACCAGGCCGTTCGGAGCTACCTCAAGGAGTACCGCGGCGCCGACTACGATCGCGAGACCGGCGACCGGATGGACACCGCCGCCAAGGCGATCCAGAAGCTCCGCGGGCGGCTCTTCTCGGTGATCGAGACGAAGCTCAACGGGCTCCGGAACTCCTCGAACCTCACGCTCGGCGAGTTCCGCGTGACGATCGACGTGCGGGTACTGTGTACCGAGTGCGACTCGCGGTACGGCGTCGAAGAACTGCTTTCGTCGGGCGGATGTGACTGCGCCGACACGGGAGACGCGACGGCGGACGCCGAGACGGAGCGGTAGGCACGCCGACCGTGCGCGAGTTACTTCCAGACCGCGCCCGTCGTCTCCCGGTCGCCGCCCCCGGCACGTGCACGTCGGGCTCGATCGTGACCGACAGCGATATTGTGACGTTACCCCTGATACATCCGTAATAGTAGTAGTGTTCCAGATCCACGAGACGATAACACGATGTTGGCGACGTGGAAACAGCGAGGCCTCGATCCACCAGAGCAGCTCCAATCAATTTTGGTGGGAGAGAACTTCGGTAAAGACGAGAGGCATCACTGAACATCAGATCTGGCTTCTGCTATCCAACTACGCTCAGTCTTACGACTTCGCTCGTAGAAGTGAGGCTTGTCCATGAACTCAGCTTCGAACCTTCTGGGTGGGAGGTAAATCCGCCACTCAGCGTCACCGTTCCAGACTTCAGGGCGAGTTGAGTCCGATGACTGCGCCGGAATTATTGTTTGAGCGCTTGTTTGAGATTTAGACTACGGCGATCAACCCGAGTCCGCGGAATAAATATGGCAACTCTACAATCCCGGAAGATGGATCTGATACCTACCTTTCGTTCATTGGAAGGTATTATTCCAGCGGTGCGGTGCCGTGGGGTTCCCGCGTGTTCACGCGCGGGACACAATTTTGGAGGATGTGTTTGATGCGTGCCTTATTTTCACAGTTACTGGGAGGGTATTTGCTGAGAGCATGTGCGTATTAATCGCCGTCGTCATCGACTAGTTGACGAGTGCAAACAGCGATAGAGACGAACCTTAATCTCCGACCGCATTTGGCTATATCACCACTTATAGATACAATCTTAATTTCCGATATATTAGGGGTCAACCAGTGCCGTTCCAGTATTCACCGCTGGGTCAAAAGGTAGATCTGGCTCTGTTGACTCGATGGAAACGCTGCTATCCTTGGAGAACGTGAAACAAGATATGGGGCGCAAGAGACCGATAAGGATTCCGTGCCATCGAGCACGTTCTGTTGACTGGTCCATGCGCGAAAGAAGTCGAGCCATGGGCGCTACAGCCCGGATGCCGCGCAGCGCGGCATCCGGGAAAGCCCGAATAGGTGAATCTCTACTTCACGTGCTGGCGTCCCGAGTCACAAGATCGCCTCTCCGAACGATGATGACCACTGGCCGGGCAGACAGACGAGGGAGCTGAGGGCCGCCGAGCTGGCGGCCCTCAGCGGTCGGTCGGAGCCTTTCTTTAGCATCTGCTATCGCTAGACAGCGACCGCACCGCAGACACGTTCCGACCGCCTGCCGGTTGTGAGAACAGCAGATCCCCGGACGGCGTAATTATTTTGTCGTTAGACGTGGTTTGCCCGGGTAGCAGCGTTTCCATAGGTGAAATCCTCTTCTTCAGATATATCCTCTCTCGAAACAGCTGTTCGGTGATGACTGCGTATTGGCGGCGTGAAATAAGACCAACCAAAATCGAGTGAGAGCACAACACCAATAGTTTTGAGGGTAGTGGGCGTACCACACACATGTCCTCTGAGAAGGCTTGTCCGGACTGCGAAGAAGTATTAGAGCAGATGGAGTTACAGGGGACCGACGTCGTGGAGACGCTCTCTATCGTCTCAAAAGCGTCAGACGACGGATTCCTTAGTAGTATGCGGGCGGACGAAATTCTCACGCCAGTTCCATACGTTTGCCCCAACTGTCGACGAACCCTCCTGTATGCCGAAAAGTAGCCGATAAATTAGTCACCTGTACTTATCACACCTTTCTCGCTCTACAACAACCAATAAGCAGACTGCGGGTGTCATTCTTTCATCGGTATCTTTTTTATCATCTTTATGAGATTGCGAGCTGTGACTGATCTTAACGAGATTGAAGCCGTTGCCGGTGCAGTCGTACAGGCTGGGGGCGCAGAACTTCGCCAGCGGTACCGCGACGGTGACAATGATGGCAATTATAGCACCTATGACGTAAAAGCCGCTGCTGATGAGGCCGCAGAGGAGAAGATGTTACCTGTTGTGAGGCGGGCGTTTCCGGATCATGCCGTGTTTGCTGAGGAAGCAGGCACGTTCGCCGGGAGTGCTCCCTACAGATGGATAATTGATCCATTGGATGGCACCAACAACTTCGCTGCTGGACTTCCAACGTTCGCCTCCTCAGTAGCAGTCCTTCAGGATGAAGAACCGATGCTGGCGGCTCTCCACCAGCCCGCTACTGGCGAGACGTACCTCGCTCGCCGGGGTGCTGGCGTCCGCTATGAAGACCAACAGGTGACTGCGGAGAGCGACATAGACGTAGAAGCTGCCACAGTAGCGACTATCGTTGGGCGCGACGTGCCCCGTGATTCTGACCTTGCTCGGCAAGCTGACGACATCCAAGCGGCGGTGGACGAGACAGTAAAACGAGTCATTGACAGTTGGGCACCAACGGTTCACTCGGGCCTGTTCTCCCGAGGTCAACTCCAAGGTCTCGTGCAATTTCATCCCGACGAAGAGGAACAGACAGTCACAGAACTGCTGGCAACAGAAGCCGGTGCGTCTACCCGGCGGGATGGGCCCCTCTATATTGCTGCCTGCGACGATGAGACGCTAACGGCACTGTGGCAAGCGACGAGCGACGTGCGGTAGCTACCCCTCCCAACGAGAATACCTTGGTCCACTATAGGAGATCTTTCGACGAGGGACGGACAGCCAACGCACAATAGTTCATTCCACCACTAGATGGCTGCTGTGTCGTGCGATTTGTTCCGCTTCCAAACACTCTCTGAGATGTTGCTGTCCACACAAGCCCTGACTCACGTCCTGCGGTTTTGAGCTTTGTGCTGTGTTGAATAGATGCTGAGTCACGGTCACAGCGGCTCACACAGCGGTTCTATGTTGATGATGGCAAACATCAAGACAATCTCACGGAACTGTCGATACCAGCCCAGCGCTCGCACGGCATCGCCGAGCGAGCGCTTTGTTGTCGAGTAGGATGTTTCGGCCATCCACCGCTGAGAGTAGCCCTTCGCCCGGTTGAGTGCGTTATTCGCAGCTGCGTTCGCTGACGAGCCGCGATAATGAACGAGGTAGTCGATGTCGTGTGCGGCGATCTCGTACTCAGTGTACCAGTCTTGGAAGCCGTTGTCGGCGGCGACGGACTGCAGGTCGTCCACGTTTCGGCGGACGACCTGCGGTCCGGTCTTCGTGTCGTGCTTCCACCGAGCTGCGATGTGAACGTCAAGAACAGCCAGCGATTCCACATCAGTCAATGTCGTCACTTTTAGCGTCTGTATCGTCCGTCCTGCCCGCTGACGAAAGTACGAGGACGCACGTCGCCGGTCGAAGAACGTGCTGTCGAGCGCAGCGTGGCCGGACTGCGGGTGCTGCTGCGCGGAAACGCGCAGCAGCGCCCGCCACACCCACATTTTCAGCCGATCGGACGACTTGTAGATCGTCGTGTGATCGGGGAGATCGTCCCGATCTAAGTCGAGAGCGTCACGAATCTCAGTCATGTACTGTAGTCGATTCGGCGTTTCGCGGTAGCTGTGGCCGTCTTCGACCCGAAAACAGTGTAGAACGACATGGACCCAGCGGGCGAACCCGCCGCTGGCGGGCTCGCCCGCGTGCTTCCCCAACGCTTGTTTAGCTAGGTCACGACACTGCTCGATGAAGTCGAGGATATCGATTTCCATACCAACTTCGATTTCCTCGGCTTCACCCTTCTAAACCGTCGATATCGGCAGATAAGATCGCTATTCAACACAGCACTATGGACATGTATGTAGTTGTATTGGCACCGCCGTACGCTTCAGCCAAGTCCGAATCCGGCGCTCTCGACCGCCTTCACCGCTGCTAAACAGAATAATAGCTGTGTGGTGCCAGTGTTCGTGTTAGATGACGCGATTTTGTCACGGGCCAACGGGTTAGGAGTCGCGTTCATGCTCGGTTCTCTTCATGAACTTCGAGATTGGTACCGAGGCCATGGCGGTGATATCGTGATACAGCACGGAGACCCAACCGACGTCGTAGGTTGTCTTGCGCGGACCATCGGAGTCGAACAAGTCGTGTGGAACAAAGACCATTCACAACTGGCCCGTGCCCGTGACCGTGCGGTTCAGCGTGCTCTCACCCGCACCGGAGTCGCCTAGACGTCCGTTCCAAACGAACAGCCGAGCAAAATGAATTCATCTACAACGTTGCCCTCGAACCCAGAGGCGTATCTGGCTAACCCACATACACTGGAGATTAAGACCCAAGCCGTGCCACGACTCTCAGACCTTCGTGAAGACGAATACGACTCAGCACCCCTCACCGCCGGTACTGAATCTGCTCAAAAGCGATTACGAGCCCTATCGAACGGAACAACGTATCGTCGGTGTGACGACACCGGATAGTACGTCACTCAGCATGATACGGCACTCGACTGGGTTCGAACGATTTGGCACCGGTCAGATAACAGCCGATGAGGCGGGTTCTACCAGTCGTATCGATATTTGATATTGTCAACGCGCTTCACGACCAATATCCGGGGGGAGTCTTTCTCCGTTCGCTTATTCAGGTGCGTTAATATATCTCACACTGAGTTCAACCTCTGTATCTCGCCGAGATTTCTGACATAATGTAGGTAGATCAGTACTGTGGGTCGGTATGTGGATCTCCTGTATTGAGCGATCTGGCCTGCTAGCCTTTTGAGGAGTTTCTATTCGGGGTCTGCGTGTTCTCTTCAGTATACACTAGATTACCACCTCAGAGTAGCGCAAAACACGAGATTTAGATACGTTGACTATAGTATCCACTAGAAGTAATTACTCACTTTTGGAATCGAGAGTTGATCAAGAGCACTGTCGATCGCTGTTATAAGTTCGTCGAGTGAGTCGAAAAAGCGGTTGCTGAGAGCTGCTTGGAGCTGTCTCCAGCATTCTTCGACTGGATTCAGTTCTGGCGAATATGAAGGAAGCGTCACGAAGGTGAGGTCGTCACGGGCCGCGAGGTCCGTGACGGCCGATGCCTGAAAATACGGTGCACCATCGAGGACAACAATTAGATCGTCTTCAAATTCTTCACATAGTGCTAATATGAAATGTTTTGCGTGGGCGGCGGTGATGTACTCTGTAAACCGAGAGAAAAAGCGATCACCGTCTTCGGTGATTGCGCCCAGCAGACACGTCCAGTCCCGTTGACTAGATAATTCGACGGACGGCCGCGTGCCGCGCGGAAACCACGCGGCACGCGGCTCAACTTGGACCGATTTCTTGGTTTGATCGATACAGACTACTGTGGCGTCCATTTCCCGCCGCTTTTTTTGATCTCGTCGTAAAACTCATCTTGCTCGTCTTCGTCGGATTCAGCGGCTGAACGGCGTGGTTTTTGATAACTCAATCCCGCCTCTTTCAACAACCGCCGGCAGCTTGGGATTGAGTAGTCGACGCCGTACGTTTCTTCAAGATATTCTTGTGCGAGCGCCGGCGTCCACGCCGGCGCGTCAACGCCGATCTCTTCGGGTGATTCGTGGACTGTTTGTTCAAACTCTTGTTGCTGTTTTTCTGGGAGTTTTCGTCTTCGACCAGATCGGTGAGCATCTGTAACAGCTTGTTCAAGCGGTTCGTCGGTATCAAGTCGGTTGAGCCAGTTATAGATCGTTTTTCGCTCTGTGTCGTACCACTCGGCAAGTTCGGTTTGCGTGACGCCGTTTTTGTACGCGATCGCAGCTAACAGCCGTTGAGTCGGCTTGTTTCCATCAACATTGTCAAGCGTCTCTTGGAGTTCTTCGACGGAGATCTCGTTGAGGTGATCCATTACAGGCAGCATATGTCTTTGAGTAAAAAGTTCTACCGACTACTATAACTTTCTCCTCAATTTCGTCCTGGTCCGCGATCTGGATATCGAGACAATTCGGACACACCAGTTTCTCGTTGTTATGGTCCAAGATGAGAAGATGGCTACAGTCAGAACAGGGCATATCCTTGTTTATGCTAGATTTGTGAGTTTAATATACCTTGGCTGGGAGCCGTCCTAAGGTCGACAGTCTGGGATGGTCTGACTAGATTTCGAGATAGGGGCCGCAAGCCCGAAATCTGGTACTGTAGCCGATTATCACGGATGTCAAATCTCAGTACCAGATTTAAATGCTTAGCAAATAGTGACTTGGTATGGCTGGAGTTCAAGCAACCTTTCTTGCTATCTGTTTCCCAGCTCTTGCGATAGGACTCCACGAACTGACCCACGTAGCAGTCGCCCGGATTGCCTGCCCGCTTTCGATTGAACAGACCTCATGGGTCCCGTTCCGACTTCGCCTTGATTTTGAGAGACTGCCGGCAAAAGCCACACTCCGGATGATTGCACTTGCCCCTCTATTTGTCGGCGGCGTGGCTGCTGCCATCGCTATTCAAACCGGTATTTGGCAACAGATTAAAATCGCCGACCCGTACTATCTCCATCATCTTATGATAGCGTACTGGTTCCTCTATATCATCCCGAGCCCTACAGATATTCGACTAGCCATTTGGCCGTCGGTAGAAGATACACAGCGTGTTCAGATGAACCCACAATGAGCAACCAGCCAACTAGCACGCCGATGAGAGACGACAATCGTGCTGTCTCGACAGTAATCGGGGTCGTTATTTTGTTTGGGTTCCTGATCCTTGCGCTCTCACTATACCAGGTAGAAATCGTTCCACAGCAGAATGCCGAGGCTGAGTTCCAACACTCCGGAGAGGTCCGCAACGATCTTGTCGAGCTCAGAGCGGGTATTCTACAAGCTGGGAGCATCGACCAGCCGCAGTACCAGACGGTTCAGTTAGGTACTAGCTATCCAACCCGCGTATTCACAATAAATCCACCACCGCCAGCTGGAACAATCCGGACGACGGAGTCGTATCCGATCACAATTGCGTACGAGTCAAACGGTACGGTGATCGAGACTATCCCCACGCGGTTCATTGAGTACCGGCCGGGCTACAACGAGCTCGATCAGTCCCCAACGTGGTACGACGCGTCTGTGCTCTACCTTGACGCTCGTCAAGAGGGGGGTGGTATCGCGGTGATCGAAGATCAGAGTCTTGTTAATGACGGGAAGGTACAAATTACAGCTCTCCAGAACGAGTTTCGGCGAAGCGGGACCGGTCGGGTTACAGTTGAACTCCGCCCAGCAGAGAGCATCACTGGCGATATTCCCGAGGGTGATCTCAACGTCACGATTCCGACGCGGTTGAGTGATGAAGAGTACTGGAATGGTACTGACATCTCAAGCGACATCTACAGTATCACGGACGACAGAAATGGAGACAATGTACATAATTTAACGCTTGAGACAACCACTACCAACCTGACCGTAGATACGGTCGGCGTACAGGAAGCACCTGAAGAGCCGAGTCAGAATGATAATGCACGTCTTGGTGGTGGCGGTAGCGACGGCGGGGATGATTCCGATGGTGAGCCGCCCATGGGACTAGTATACAATAATGATGCTATCGCGATAGATGGAAATGATGACCCTCGTCCAGATAGGAGTGGTGGGGTGGAATTTTCAGTCACGAATCAATATGAGCAGCCAGTCACCATAACAAGCATGACAATCGATCCAGATAACCCTGATATCAATGAACTAGATGACGCCGTGCCCAATGATTTTACCGGCAACCGTGACCCCTATGCTGACGAAGTCGAAATTTGGACTGAAAATAGTTCTGGGAGCATTCAGTATTCAGAGTGGACCACCAGTCCTGGACAATTTACTGATAATGAGGCGCTTGCGATTGATGATCAAGTAACAATGTCGCCGGGAATAGATGGGGATATAAATTCTGACACATTATCCAGAATTCAGTCTGGGCAACGACTTGAACTTAGCATGTATGAGTTTTACGAGGAGGGTGGAGGGGGCTTCCCTTACTATCAAAACGATAATATAGATATGAGTGGGGAACAGCTTACAATCACCCTCGTATACGAATTCGATGATGGTACCACGGATTCGACAACATATCAGATAACGCCGTCCTGATAATTATTCAAAAATCAACACTTGGTAAATTCCTGAAAGAAACTAGCCACAACTAGCTCCCGATGCAGTTTGACCGTACAGTCAATTCTGTGAGCAGTCTCTGTTTCTCGTGTTGGGTGTCGTGTGTTCGACGTCAACTCTAACTCTGAGGAACCGGCATCCGTTGTAGTTTAACGCCTCACGCCAGCGCTGTCTCCTGATCTGAATTCCGTTGGGGCTACCTGTCAGGGAAACCCGGTAGCTGCTGTGAGTTACCAACAACCGGATTCAGGAGTTGTTGACCGGATCAAAAGAGCGTTTCTCTCTAATGAGTTGCGCGAGCGCGCTCGCGCAACGAATCTCGTCTAGGTTCAGGAAGAGCCTTTAGTTCAGTTCGGCCAACGAGAGAGGGCGTATACTCTACTATACATAATCTCAAATGTGTCGAGAAGGTAGTGCTATACACAAAACCGCAGTAACCCCCACTTGTTTAAGTTGATAGCGTGTCCTCGAAAACATGAGCGAAAACGGACCCGCGACCGCGGCGATCTATGCCCGCGTCTCGACATCGGATCAGGACGTATCTCGGCAGCTTGACGAGGCGCACGAGCATTTGGAACGTCTCGGTGTGGGAGACATCGAGGAGTATCCAGAGATCGTCTCCGGCGCTGCCGACACCGACACTCGTGAGGTCTACAACCAACTCCTCGATGATGTCGAGAGTGAGGAGTTCGACCTCGTGGTCGTTCACGAGATCAGCCGACTCTCCCGGCTCGGTCCGACTGAGATTCACGAGTTCATCCAACACTGCTTGGAACACGACACTGGTGTCGAGGCCCTCGACGTTGGTCTGAAGATCCACGTTGACGACGGGGAGCTCCAGCAGACGATATACAGCATGGTCGCTCGGTTGATGGGCGACCTCGCTCAGATAGAACACCAGCAAAAACTCCAACGGATACGGTCTGGCGTCCGCGCTGCACAGTCTGCCGGAAAGTGGACTGGCAGACCGCCTGCGGGGTTCGTTGTCGAGGACGGTTACCTCCGCGTTGATCCGACCGAGTTCCTACACGTCCGGGAGGCCCTCACCCGTGTCGACCGCGGTGAGTCGTTCGCGACTGTCGCCAGCGACACCGGCATCGCCGAGTCGACGCTCCGGAGTCTTCACCAAGATCGGCGCGACCTCTACCTCGGCGGCGAAGCTGAAGACGACCGCGTCGACGAAGCGCTCACCGACGTCCGTCCGCTGGAGGATGCGCGGGCCGAGGATCCCAACCTCGAAGAGCTGCGCGAACGCGTCGAACGGTTAGAGGAGGCCACGGACGTCAACAACCGCTAGCGCCTCTACCCACCCCCTCAATCGGCTCATCGGTTTACATTCCTATCAGACCGAGATATCTACCTCTCTACTTTCCCACTTCTTTTCTACCTCATCCACTGATTTCTCGTTGTCAACCACGTCGGCTAAGTCGCGGAGGTACTCTACGATGTCATCGTTTTCTACGTCCCATCGCTGGTCCGAGATGGATTTGAGACTCGTCGCTAGCTCACGGGCTTCATCAGCCGTGTAAGCTGCGTCAGTCTCGCCAATATCAACGATAACGGCAAACTCGTTGTCGGTGATACTGAGGTTCAACGACGACACCTCGCCGTCAATAATGCTGCTCGATACCCTGTCCTGAAGATCTGACTCATACATTACGTAGTCGGTCTTGTCGGTCCCATTTGAAATCGGGGCATCGTCAGGGTCGGAGCGGTCAACTTTCGACTGAGGGCAGGTACTCCTTTGACCTGAGATATTCTGCTCAATGGTCGTGTCAGACACGTTTCTCTACAGTTACGTATCGAATCAAACACCCGAGACTGCGTCGGGGTCGATGTCCGCCGGTGGGTGCGTACTGGGGCCACTATTCGGGCCCATACGTTCTATCCGAATACGTGGGACCTAGTGAGGGTCCTATTTGTTGAAAATATATTTTTCTTTATGAGAATTCCCACACTCGCTCCTATAGAATCCACTGTAAGTAAAGCCACATCAGACAACCGGCCTGTGACCGCCGTACGCCCCACGTGGCCGAGGTCTTACTTGTCGGCAGCGCGGTCGTCAAGCGGATCGGGCACGGAGAGGTCCTCAACGTCGGCGTTGATCTCCTCCGCAGAGAGGTCCGACCTTTCAGCGAGGAATTCACTCACGCGATCGCCAAGGCCCCCGACGGCGTCCTCGAACGACTTGAGTTCGGCGTCACTCATAGACACCTTCCGCCGGATCCTGATTCGGATCGTGCCATTTCTCGAACCTCCGGAGCAGCGTGTCGGCATGCTACTCGATGTACGCGATATCGTAGTGCGGGGCTCGTGTTAAACTAGGTAGGATATCAATAATGTCTATTCATCTACGAAATTAACATTCGTGATCTCAAACCGTGCTCCACCGTCCGTCCCGTCCGTAACGCGAATCTGCCAGCCGTGAGCATCGACAATCTGTTTGACGATATTTAGTCCGAACCCAGTTCCATTTGCCGACTGCGAGTAGCCCACGTCAAAGATAGCGTTGCGTTCGTCGGTCGAAATGCCTGCCCCATCGTCTTCAACATAGAACCCGTCGGCTAGTTCTCCGACCGTCACTGTCACCCCTTCTCCACCATGTTCAACCGCGTTTCGAAACAGGTTCTCAAATACTTGCTTGAGACGACTGCTATCTGCCCACACGGTTCGATCGACGGTAGTAATTATACGTCCGTGCTCCGTCTGAACGTTCTCCCAACACCCGTCTGCTATCATCGCGAGATCAACCGGCTGAGTGTCACTCACCTCTTTATTATTCTGGGCCAAAATGAGAAGATCTTCAATCAGCGCCTCCATCCGCTCCAGTGCTCGGCGGACACTGTCGAGATGGTCGCTATCACACTCGTCGGCCACCAAGTCAAGATGCCCGGTAGCAACGTTTAGCGGGTTCCGAAGATCGTGTGACACAACGCTGGCGAACTCCTCTAGTCTTTGTTGGCGTTCTATCCGCTGAGTAATATCCTGAAACGTGCCGCGCACACCAACGATTTTGCCATCCTCACGCCAAGGCTCGCCGCCGGTACGAACCCATCGCACCTCATCGTCAGCTGTGATGATGCGTAACTCCAAGTCGTATGGTTCCCCGTCAGTTAACACCCGCTCGACAGCATCCTGAATCGTCGTCTGATCTTCGGGATGATAGAACTCGACGGCGTTCTCAACTGGTGGTTCGAAGTCCATGTTGACGCCGAGAATCCGGTAGACTTCATCGGTCCACCGGAGTGACTCTGTTCGGCGGTCAAGCTCCCAGCCACCGACGTCTGCGACGGTCTGGGTCTGTGAAAGGAACTCGTTGGCCTGCTCAAGTTCCTGGCGTTGCTGCTTGCGTGCCGTGATATCACGATATAACCATATATTCGCTTCACCTTCGGGCAGGGTGTACGGTACGTAATCACGTTCTACCACGCGGCCATCTGTGAGCTGGAGTTCTTCGTTTTGAACCAGCTCCCGTTGTTCGAGTCGCTCGGAAATCGCCTCGATGAACGCCTCTGGGTCGGTGAATCGGGATTTGAATTCTTCAGCTGCTGTGGCGCAGTCGCGTCCAATTACTTCCTCACTATCGATCGGGACGCCAAGTGTTTCGCCCAACTGGTCGTTTGCCATGAGTACGTCACGTTCAGCGTCTTCAACGAGTACGCCCATCGGCAGATTCTCGACGATTGTGCGGAGGACAGTATTTGTCTGCTTAAGCTCTTGTTTACGCTCTTTACGCTCGCTGATATCACGCAAAATCCCAACTGACCCCTCGAAAGACTCCCCTTCGTAGGGTAAGACGCCCATATGATCCTCACAGGGGATTGGCTCCCCTTCGGCGGGCTCGATCTCAATCTCGAACTGTACGCTATCGGGGCCGTTCGACGAAAGAAGCCTCCCGAGGTGACTTTTCGAGCGGTCGACCACCTCCGATGATTTGATTAGTGTTGGTGATGCTCCAATAATTCTCTCACGCTCGTACCCAACCATTTCGATGAACGCGTCGTTCACGTATTCGAAGTGTCCTGTTTCATCAAGTACGTAGACCGGGTCGTTGAGAGTCTCGACGAGGGTTCGAAATTGAGTGAGTGCGATCTCCTGTTCCTGTTTCACAGAGCGATCCCGTACCGAACAGACTAGCTCACTGGTCTCCGTCTGAGCAACGGTGTGATCCTCAACGAAGGTCGTTCCGTCGGCTCGGAGCCCAGTTGTTTCCCCGCTCCAGTAGCCGTCCTCGGCGACAGTCGGCAAAATAACGTCCCGTACGATCGCTGTGTCGCTGTCGGGGTAGATCAGTTCCCAGTGCTCCCCCTCCATCTCGTCGGGATCATATCCATAGATGTCTGCGTAGGCCTGATTGACATAAATATACTCACCGTCCTCATTCAGGATGCTAATGCCTTCTTGCGCCGTTTCAATGGCTTTGCGCTGCCGTTTGCGCTCTTTTTCTGCACGATATCGGTCGACGGCGTTTCGCAGTCGGTTCGCCAATACAGTATACTGGTCAGATACACGCTTTTTCTGGAGATAGTCAGTCACGCCAGCGGAGATAGCTTCACCTGCAATCTCCTCAGAACCCTTGCCAGTAAACAGCACAAATGGGAGGTCAGGATCAGTACCTCACAAAGCATCCTCAGCTAGCTGTTTCTGAAGCCTGAGTTCTGTGGTGGAGCGGTTGTGCTGGGTGGTCTTGACGAGAAGATCGTCGACGAACCGACGGAGAGCTGTCGCTGTCGGCGGCGGCTGCCGCCGACGCGACAGCGTCGCCACTCCTGGCGGAGGCTAGCCCGGTCGGAGATTAGCGAGTAAACCGGTCGTCTGGTGGTCGGTTTGCGGGGACGGCCCGACGCGTCGCGAGGGCCGTCCACGCTGCCCGTTGAATCATGTTGATGAACTCCTTGAACGACCACTTCCAGAGGCGACGCCCTCCACGGCGGGGCGTCGCCACGTACTCCCAGTGTAAATACCGCCAGACGTTCTGTAACAACAAGCTCACCACGACGTACAGCAGCCGTACGACCGGATTTTGTGTCGAGGTCGTCGCAATACTTTGCTCGGAGAGTCGGTAGCTGGCCTCGATACCAAAGCGTTTCGCGTAGTGGTATCGAGCGTCTCGTGGTGAATTGATGAACGGCGCGTCAGCGGCGTAGCCGTGACGCGCCACTCCATGTTCGTCGTACCGTCCGTTTTGGTACGTACAGTCGATGTAGACGGGAAACTCGACGGTCCAGCTGTGACCGTCGAGTTTCGCCGTCATGTCGTGTTGAATCACGCGACTCCAGCCTTCCGAGAGTTCTTGCTTGATCGTCTGTCCCCAGCGGACGATCGGCATGACGTAGGCGTGGTTGTGTGCCTGAAGCAGCGTCAAACACTTGCTGTCGTAGAATTCGCGGTCAAGAAAGACGGCCTTGACCTCGAGGTCAAGGCCGTCGAGGATACCGAGAAACTCTGCGAGGACACTGCTGGCGGTGTCGCCGTCTTCGAGACGGCGCACCGCCAGCGTGTAGCGTTTGTTCTTCACACGCGCGTAGAGTGTGGCGTAGGCGTGGAACGCAGTCGTTCCACGCTTCGCTTGTGAGTGATACAAGCCGTCTGTCCCATCTTCGTCGCCGTAGTAGGGCCGCAGGTGGAGGTCTGAAACGACCTCCACCTGCTGGGGAAGGACGTCGAGGACGTCCTTCTGAAGGAGCGCGTTTCCGACTTGTTCGAGCGTCTCAAGATCGAACTTGGTGCGGAGATGGTAGAGAACCGAATTTTCGTGGGGAGCATCTTCGCTTTTCTCACAGAGCGTTGAGACCGAGGTCCCGTCGGCGCACGCGCCGACGAGGACCTCGTAGATGTCTTCAGCATCGAGTTCAGCGTTTTCAGCGAGTGTGAGGGCAACTTCCTCGTCAAGGGAGTTGACGAGGAAGTTAAGAAGCTGGTCCTCGTGAATTTCACCGTCTGCTTGCTTGGTATTAGACACACCTTCAGCAAGCAGACGTCTCAACTAACCGGCTTTGTGATGTACTGATCATCGGCGCTGCGTACGCCCGGGCCCGAACGTGCGATGATGACCAGAGCACTCACCAGGAACCGTGAGAAACCTAATTCACCCGCTTACCGGCATGGCTTCGGTACCGGTGTTAGAGACCACGCCGAGTACGATCAAGGACAATGGACCAGATAAGAGCTGAGGTGAAGGACGCGTCGGCGCTGTTGAAGAAGTTCGGGGCGGACCCGAGGTTCGATCTACCGGACAGCTACGGGGAACGAAACTCCTACGGTGGAAACGGGGACTACCCGCCGGACTGGGACCAACGACGGAGGGCAGTCTGGTGGTTACAGGACGACCTCTGTGGTCGTTGTGGCCGTGACACGGGTAACGGCGGGCACGTCCACCACGTCAACTGGCTAGCCGACGGGGGCACGAACCGACTGGAGAATCTCGTGGGGCTTTGTGTCGACTGTCACGCCCTCATGCACCCGACAAATCAGGACCTGAATGGGGACTGGAAGGCCGCACCAAAGTTTCCTCGTGAAGGTTCGCACGACGAGGTAGCAGTGATCAGGCGAGAAGATTTCGATTCCAATCGTGGGGCAGAGACCGCCGTGGGTAGGGACTTCGAGAAGCTCGAAGCAGAAACCAGTACACATAAAACCACCTATACGTCAAAATCGCCTGTCTTATACGATATTCCGCCTCACATCTCTCGTAGATTCCCCGAGTCCGGTGGTTCCCGGGCCGTGTTATCGGAACTGAACAGTCTCCTCTTAATGCGTGGCCGAGTCCCGGAAAACGAGACTCACAATACGCGCACCGTTCAGATTGAGGCCACTCAGTCCGGGCTGCTCGGATGGCTCTCCCCGTTCGAACCGCGCGTCGATGTCACGGTCAGCGCCGCTGAGGACACGGGGCGGTCGTTCGACTCGGTACGCGAAAGGAGAGCCCTCGACGGGGGTCACGACACGGAGATCGCGTTCTCCGAGAACGTCACAGAAGCCACCGTTGCCGTCACCGGCGGGGACGGCGAACTCGTCAGCAGACGAGTGGCCTTCGACGACGAAAGCCCCACGCAGTCGGTGTCCGTTTCGGTGTCCCCGCCTTCTCTGTCGGCTTCGACCGTCGGTGGGTATGCCCGGAGCTTCGGAGAGAAATCGCTCTTGCTTCCGCTGCTTTACGGATTGCTGGCGCTGATCTTCATTCCCGCTGCGGGCGTTGTTCTCCTCTTTTCCGTAATCGGTATGCTGGCTGGAGGGATCGGCCTCGTGGGATGGACTCTCATCGCGCTCTTCTTCGGCGGTTCATGGGTAACGGTCGGCCAAATGGCGCTGGCAACGGTGCTGTCGCTCGTTGCCGGCTCCGTCGCGGTCATGATCTTGGAATTCTTCGGAATCGACCTCGGTGAGTAGGACCTCTACTCTCCGGGCTCGTACTCACCTGTGTCCCGACTGCGGTCATCGATCGTTTCGCCGATCGCTCGTCGATCTCGACGGCGCCATCAGACTGATGCCCTCATTTATAAAAATTCGCCGAACTCACAACCCGACATGGACATCGGCCTCACCGTCGGCGACGACCTCGATCGGCTCGAAGCGTCGCCCGCGCGGTTCGACTTCTACGAGCTCGGGGTCGGCGAGCCGACGCTCGTGCCGGGCGATATCGACCCGGACCGACTCGACGACGCCCTCGACGGCCGCGACCTGCTCGTCCGCCTCCCGTACAGCCAGCGACTGGCGACGTACGTCCCCGAGGTCAACGACGCCATCGTCGACTACCAGCGTCGACTCTTAAAAGCGGCCGGCGACCTGGGCGCGGAGAAGGCCGTCCTCCACGCCACCTCCGCCGACCGCGACGACACCGAGTTCCGCGAGGTCGCGGCCGACCAGCTCCGGCGGGTCGCCGACGCCGGCCGCGAGGCGGGCGTCGAGGTCGTCGTCGAGAACGTCGGCCACCAGCACGCGGGGCTCCAACTGTCCGTCCTCGGCGACCTCGCTCGGGAGACCGACACCCCGATCTGCTTCGACGTGGGCCACGCGTACATGGAGGGCGACAACAAGGCCGTAAAGCGGTTCCTCCGCAGTCACGGCGACCGGATCTCGCACCTCCACTGCCACGACGTGCGCCGCCGCGGCGACACGCACCTCCCCGTGGGGGCCGGCGAGGTCGACTACGGGATCGTCGAGTCCGAACTCGGGGACTTCGACGGCACGGTCGCCTTGGAGGTGTTCACCGACGACGAGACGCTGCTCCTCGACTCGGCCGAGCGCGTGGCGGCGCGGCTCGGCGTCGACTTTTAAGATCCAACCGCCGAGCGACGGCGGGGCGATCAGGGCGAGTCGCGGTCTGCGTCGTCGGCGGAACCGCCGTCGTCGGTCGAATCGTCGTCGGCGTCCGTCGCCGGTTCGTCGCCGTCAGCCGACCTATTTTCGGCGTCTGCCTCCTCGTCCGCTTCGTCCGACTCGTCGTCGAACTGGCGCTTGATCGACTCCAGCTCCGACTCCACGTCGACCTCGGGCGCGGGGTCGTCGTCCGGGTCGTTTCCATCTCCCTCCTCGTCCGGGTCGGTCACGTCGATCCGGACGCCGCGGTCGTCGCTCCCGGTCGAGTCGTCGGGGTCGGTCGCTTCGTCGGTGGTTCGGGTCTCGTCCCATCGATCGCCGCTCCGCGTGTCGAGCCGGCCCCGCCGCCCGCGCCGGGCCGCGTCGGCCTCGCGGCGTCCCTCGTCGATCCGGGCTTCGATCTCCGCCGTGAGGTCGCGCGCCTCCTCGATGATCGACCGCGAAGCGGCCTCCTCCGGGAGGTCGGCCTCCGAGAGCGCCGTGCGGAGCTCCGAGAGCGACCGCGACAGCCCGGCGCTCGCGCCGTCCCGCACGTCGCCGAGGCGGTCGGCCGTCGAGCCGGCCTCGTCGAGGGCCCGATCGGGGTCGGCGAGCCGGAGCGTCCCCTGTACCAGTTCGAGCGACTTGATCGTCGTCTCGAGGAGGGCGATCACCGTCGGGATGGTGTACCGCTCGGTGAACCGGAGGAGCTCGGAGAGGCGGGGCGGCCGAGGGGAGCCGCGGCGGTCCCGCTCGGTCTCGCGGAGGTCGCGGCGGAGCTCGCTCAGTACGTCCTCGAGCTCGTCGAGCCGCTCTTCGAGGTCGTCGTCGCGTCGGTCGTCGCGGGAACTCATGCCGCGTCGTAGGCGGTCCGCGGATAAAAAGCCCGGCCGGGTCGCGAAGGCGGCCTTCGAGCGGAGCGCTCAGAACCCCTCGCGCAGGTGTGTCGTCCGCGGCGGGAACAGCGCGCGGAGGTCGGCGGCGGTCGCGGGGTCGGCGGCGAGCCCGTCGCCCCGGACCGCCTCGTCGACCGATCTGTACCCGACGTACAGCTGCGAGAGGGCCCCGACGTCGACCGCGGCGTCGGCGTCCGCGGCCTCCGAGTCGAGCGGTTCGACGGAGACGTCCCCGTCCGCGACGGCGACACCGAAGGTCCCGTCGTTCCAATCGACGAGAGGGTCGGCGACCGAAAGCGTGAACGCGGCCTCGACCGCGGGGTCGGGGTCGAGCGCTTCGAGGGCGGCGGCGACGTCGACGAGACGGACCATCGGCCCGGTCCGGACCTCGCAGTCGACGGCGCGGGGGTCCTCGACGAGGTCGAGCAGGGGCGCGTCCGGCGGGGCGCGGATCCGGATCTCGGCGACCTGCGAGTCGTGGTTGCGGAAGAACCGGAGCAGCTGGAACCACGCCTCGTCGTCCGCGACGGCGACGTCGGTGACGCGCATCACGGTGTCGTCCGCGTCGTCCGAGTCGTCGTCGAAGCTGTACGCGCAGAGCCCGCGGAGGTCGCCGTCGCGCTCCCAGCCGTAGACGAACGGGTCGGTCTTCCAGCCCTGCAGGGCGCGTTCGCGCCACCACTCCTCGGTCCAGTCCATCGTCAGGTCGTACCGGTCCGCCATCTCCGCGAGCACCGGTCTCACCGCCTCGTAGTCGTCCTCACCGAGCCGGCGGAACCTCCCGGCGTCGTCGCCCGCGGTCGCGATCAGGTCGTCGACGAACCCGACCGCTCGGGGGGCGCGGCGAGGCGGCGGTAGCGGCTCGCCGTCGCCCAGCCGTAAGCGGCGTAGAAGGGGTACTCGAAGGGCCACAGCGTCGAGACGAACACCCCCCGGTCGCGGTACTCCGCCAGCGACTCGCGGAGCATGCGCCCGACGTTCCCCTGCCGGCGGTGTTCCGGCGGGGACGCGACCGCGGAGAGCCCGGCGACCTCGCGGTCGGTACCGCGGATCCGCAGCGGGAAGTAGTGGTGCGCGCAGACCGCGACCGGGTCGTCGTCGGCGTCGAACAGGCCCCGCGTCTCCGCGATGGTGTCGTGGTCGTCCGCCTCCTCGGGGTCGTACGGGCCTTCGGCGGGCGAAAAGGCGTATCGCATGAACGCGTCGAACTCGTCGGCGCGCTCGTCGGGAAACGATCGGTACTCCATGTCCCGTCGGCTCGCGGGAGCGGAATAAGTCTTCCCGGAGCGTGCGGGGGAGTCCCGTCCTCGTGGGTGACGCTCTCGGTCGGACTGACGCGGCGGCGGCGGGGGCTCAGTCGAACCGACCGCGTCGGTACTGCACCGGCCAGTCGGCGTCCGCGCCCAGCTCGTGGGCGGCCTCCAGCGGCCAGTACGGGTGCCGGAGCATCTCGCGGCCGAGCGCGACGAGGTCGGCCCGTCCGTTCCGGACGAGGGCGTCGGCGTGGGTCGGCTCCGTGATCCCGCCGACCGCGGCGACCGGCACGTCGGTCCCCTCGCGGATCGCCTCGGCGTACGGCACCTGATAGCCGGGGCCGGTGCCCGGGAGCTGCTGGTCCGGGTGGATCCCGCCGCCGGAGACGTCGATCAGGTCGGCGCCGGCCTCGGCGAGCAGGGGGGCCAGCCGCACGGAGTCGTCGGCGTCCCACGAGTCGTGCTCGGGGAGCCAGTCGGTCGCGGAGATCCGGACGAACACGGGCTTGTCGTCGGGCCACACGTCCCGCACGGCCGCGACGACCTCGCGGACGAGGCGGGTGCGGTCCTCGAAGCTCCCGCCGTACTCGTCGTCGCGGTCGTTGGTGACCGGCGAGAGGAACTGGTGGAGGAGGTAGCCGTGCGCCGCGTGGATCTCGGCGACCTCGAAGCCGACGTCGCGCGAGCGCTCCGCGGCGGCCGCGAACGCGTCGACCACCTCGTCGATACCCTCGCCGTCCAGCCGGCTCGTCGCCGCCAGTTCGCCGTCGGCGGCGCCCGGGTCCGGGTAGGGCGCGTCGGTCGCGGAGACCGTCTCCCAGCCCTCCTCGCGGTCCGCAGGGATCGGGTCGCCGCCCTCGGCCGGCGGGCTGTGCGAGCCCTTCCGGCCGGCGTGGGCGAGCTGGATCCCGGGCGTCGCGCCCTGCGACTTCACGAAGTCGACGATCGGCTCTATCGCCTCGGCGTGTTCGTCCGACCAGATCCCCAGGCAGTTCGGGGTGATTCGGCCGCGCGGCTCGACCGCGGTCGCCTCGGTCATCACGACCCCGGCCCCGCCGGCGGCGCGGGAGCCGAGGTGGACCCGGTGCCAGTCGTTCGCGAACCCGTCGTCCGCGGAGTACTGGCACATCGGCGACAGCATCACGCGGTTGCGGAACTCGGTGTCGCGCAGCGTGAACGGTGTGAAAAGCGAGTCCGTCATCGTGGACGTCGACGGCCCCCACCGAGTAATGGGATCCGATCCCCCGCCCGGCTCGCCGCCGCCGAAACGCCCCCGGTCGGATTTTCGCTGGTTTAGGCCGACCGAAACCTATAACCCCCCGCACCCCCGACGGACCGGTAATGAGCGCTGGGGACCGGATCGAACGCGACGTCGAGGAGTCGTCTGACGCACGGCCGCGGGTCGAGGCGAGCCGCTGCTCGCCCGAACGCACCGTCTTCACCGAGGAAGGGAACACGGACGCGTGGATCGCGACCGATCTGACGGTCGAACTGGAACGGTAGCGGTCCGCCTTCTCCCTCCTTCTCTGCCGCCGTCTCGGCATATCCGCACAGCACCGCTTATCCCAACCGGTCCCGCACCGCCCGCGACAGCCGATCGACGAACCCCGACACCCCGCCAGGTTCGCTCGATCGCTCGACATCGGAGAGCGCCCATCCCGCCTTCTCGGCCGCTTCGTCGATCGGCACGTACTCGAAGCCGACGTGGGTCGCGACGCGCCGGTTCGCGGCCGACGTGCCGACGAACACCGTCCGCGGGGCGTCGGTCTGTTCGTAGACGTCGCCGAGCGTCCCCCACTTGTCCCAGTTCCGGAGCGCGTAGTCGTTGTCGATGCCGGCCTCGTCGACGAATCGCTCGACCGCCTCCGCGTCGTTGGCGACGACCCCGACGTGGCGGCTCCACTCCCGCGCGTCAGCGAACGTCGCCGCCGGGTCCGCGAGGCGCCGGGCGGCACCCAGCGAGAACGCGAGCGTCACCTCGCCGGTGCGGTCCTCGGGATCGTCGACGTCGATGCTCATCTCTCGGTGCCTCTTCGAGCCCGATCGGGTAAACCGTGTGGGGGAGTCGGAGTCGCCCGCGAGGCCCCGAGGCCTCCGTGTGGTGAGACTTATCCGCGGAGGCGGCGTCCGCCCGGTATATGCAGTTCGAGGCCACTTTCGGCACCGACGCGCCCGTGATCGGCATGGTACACCTCCCGCCCCTCCCGGGGGCGCCGAAGGCGCCGGACGACGGCGCGGCGGCGATGCGGGACGCGCTCGACCGCGCCGCCGCCGACGCCCGCGCGCTCGACCGCGGCGGCGTCGACGGGATCATGGTCGAGAACTTCGGGGACGCCCCCTTCTACCCGGACGACGCGCCGAAACACGTCGTCGCGAGCGTCACGCGGTCCGCGACCGAGATCGCGGCCGAAACCGACCTCCCGCTCGGGATCAACGTCCTCCGCAACGACGCGGAGGCCGCGCTGTCGGTCGCCGCCGCGGTCGGCGCCGACTACGTCCGGGTGAACGTCCACACCGGTGCGCGGGTCACGGACCAGGGGGTCGTGCAGGGAAAGGCCCACGAGACGCTCCGGCTCCGCGACCGCCTCGGCGTCGACGTCGGCGTGTTCGCCGACACGGACGTGAAACACTCCGCGCCGCTCTCCGCCGACGGATACACGGCGGAGTCGTTCGCCGACACCGCCGAGCGCGGCCTCGCCGACGCCGTGATCGCCTCCGGGCGCGGCACGGGCGAGGCGATGGACGCGGAGACGCTCGAGACGGTCGTCGCCGACCGCGACGCGCACGGCCTCGACACGCCGGTCCTCGTCGGGAGCGGCGTCCGGGCGGACACGGTCGGCGACGTGCTCTCGGTCGCCGACGGCGCGATCGTCGGCACCGCGCTCAAGGAGGGCGGCGAGACGACCGCCCCGGTCGACGCCGACCGGGTGGCGGAGCTCGTCGCGCGGGCTGACGAGGCGCGGTGAGGGATCGGTGACGGCGGCTCGGAAGACTCAGGATTCTCGCTCCGCGAGGAACGCCTCCGCCTCGTCCCGGGTCGGGAGCCCCGGCTGGGCGAACCGGGAGGTGCAGTTGATCGCGGCGACCGCGGCCGCGAACCGGACCCCGTCGGCGACTCCCGCGCGGTCGCGGCGAGGGTTCCCGCGACCGTCGCTCCCGGCGAGCCACCGGTCTATCAGCCCCGCGGTGAACGAGTCGCCGGCGCCGGTCGCGTCGACCACGTCGACCTCGAACGCGTCGAACTCGGTGACCTCGCCGCCGGCGACGACCGTCATCCCGTCGGCGCCGTGGGTGAGGACCGCGCGGGGCCACCCGTCGCCTGCCAGAGTGGTTCGACCGCTTCCCTCCCGCGCCAGCTGCGCGGCCGCGACGCGGTCCACCGCCGCGTCCGGCCCGTCGAAGTAGGCCGCGGCCGCCACGTCGTCGGCGACGAACAGGTCCGCGGCGTGGAGCAGCCGGTGGATCGTCTCCGGCTCGGTCCCCCGCCCGACGAGCTCCTCGACCGAGCCGGAGAGGTCGAACGCGAGCGCGGGCGGGTCGGCGGCCGACTCGACCGCGTCGAGCACCGCCCGCGAGACCGCGTCGGGCGCGTAGCCGGTGAGGAAGACGGTCTCGGCCGCGGCGAGCGCCTCCCGGTCGGCCTCGCTCAGTCGGAGGCGGCGGAAGCTCTCGCCCGCGGTGACGATGGCGCGCTCGCCCGCCGGATCGCTGAGGATCACAGACCGCGTCGAGGGGTCGCCGCCGACGGCGACGCGCGAGGCGTCGACGCCGGTGTCCGCGAGGTACTCGCGCGCCCGCTCGCCGTACTCGTCGTCGCCGACGCGGCTCACGAGCCCCGCGTCGCGTCCGAGCCGATCGAGCGCGACGCTCACGTTGGCGCCGACGCCGCCGAACGCGGTCGTCACCTCGCTCGCGAACGCGCCGCCGTCCGGCTCCGGGAGGTTGCTGACGGCGTACCACTCGTCTATCGCCGCGGCGCCGACCGCGAGGATCGGGGGCGGGCCCGTCATGGGCGCCGCGACTCCTCTCTCACGCTCACGCTACGATTCACCGTCCGCCGACTCGTCACCGTACACCGACTCGTGGAGCTCCATCGCGGCCGCTTCGGCGATCGGTCCCTCGACCGCCGTCTCGCTGCCGGCCCGGCGGATCACCTCGGCACAGGGGATCGACACCACGTCGCCGGTGAGCTCGTCGAGCGTCTCGCCCGCGACGCCGAAGACGACCCGGCCGATCCCGGCGTAGTGGATCCCGGTCGCGCACATCGGGCACGGCTCGGTGCTGGCGTACATCGTGCAGCGGGCGCGCTCGTCGGCGTCGAGCTCGCGGCCGGCCCACCGCGCGAGCGTCAGCTCCGGATGGGCCGCCAAGTCGTCCTCGGACAGCGTCTCGTTGTGCCCCTCGGCGACGATCTCGCCGTCGAGGACGATCAGCGCCCCGAACGGGGTGTTCCCCATCTCGACGGCCTCCTCCGCGAGCTCGATCGCGCGATCGACGTACTCGCGGTCGGTCGAACCCGTTTCGTTTCCGCCGCTCGAACCGCCGGCGTCTGCCGGATCGCTCATACTCCCCTGTTCGCCCGTGGGCACCTAATCCTTCGTCTGGCGCGTCGGTCGCGTTATATATCTCCCGGCGTTAGCTCGGCCGTGTCCCGCGTCACCGTCAGCATCGATCCCCACGTCCACTCGGACGACAGCTACGACGGCCACGAACCGGTGGAGCTCATCCTGGAACACGCCGCGGAGATCGGGCTCGACGCGGTGGTGATCACCGACCACGACGTGATCGGCGAGTCGAAGCGCGCGGCGGAGATCGCCGACGAGTACGGGCTGATCGGGGTCCCCGGCGTCGAGGTGTCGACCGCGCACGGCCACCTGCTCGCGGTCGGCGTCGAGCGCATGCCGCCGCGTCGGCGTCCCTACGACGAGACGGTCGCGTGGATCCACGAGCGCGGCGGCGTCGCGATCGTGCCGCATCCCTTCCAGCGGTCGCGCCACGGGGTCCGCGAGCGGAACATCCCCGTGCCGGACCCGGCGGAGGGGGAGGGCGAAGGCGAGGCGAACGACGAGATCGTCGACACCGGGGAGGTCGGCGACGGCGGCGCGACCGCCGAGACCGTCGAGACCCCCGAGGTCGACGCGATCGAGGTGTTCAACGCGTGGCTGTTCACCGGGTACCGCAACCGCCGCGCGCGGCGGTTCGCGGCCGAGCACGGTTATCCGGGAATCGCGGCGAGCGACGCTCACCGGCTGGAGTACGTCGGGCGCGCGTTCACGGAGGTCGAGATCGAGGGCCGCGAGTCGGTCGACGCGGTCACGGCCGACGACGTGCTCGACGCGATCCGGAACGGGACCACGCGGGTGGACGGCCGCCGCGCCCCGGTTCCGATGGCGGCGAAACACTACGCCGGCGCGGCCGGCCGCAAGTCGGGGTACTACGCGCGGACCGGCGCGGTTCGGAGCGCGACCGCCGCGCACCGCGGGGTCGCCGAGGCCGTCTCCACCGCCCGGGTCGCCGTCTCGCAGGGCGCGCATCGCACCGCACGCGTCCTCTCGTGGGTGATCTGACGGGCCTCACGGGCGACGGTCCGATCGGTCCGCCGGAGACGGGTTTTTGCCCGCGGGCGCGAAACGACCGGCCATGAGCCACGACAGACGCGAGGCCGGCTTCAAGCGGCGGACCCGCGTCGCTGACGCGCTGGCGACGCTGCTCGACGCGGCCGACCCCCACGGCCGGACCGAGTCGGCGCCGCTCGCCGACGCGGACGGGAGGGTCGTCGCCGAGCCGATCGACGCGCCGGCGCCGGTCCCGAGCTACGACCGCGCCGCGATGGACGGGTACGCGGTCCGCGCCGAGGACACCTTCGGCGCGTCCGATCGGTCGCCGGCGGTACTGCGGGCGGTCGACGCCGAGGCCGACGCGATCGCGCCGGGCGAGGCGGCGCGCGTCCACACCGGGAGCGCAGTCCCGGACGCGGCCGACGCGGTCGTGATGATCGAGCAGATCGAAGCGGTCGGGGACGAGATCGAGGCGTTCGACGCGGTCGCCGAGGGCGAGAACGTCGGCGAGGCCGGCGAGGACGTGGCGGAGGGTCAGCGGCTCTTCGAGGACGGCCACGTCCTCCGGCCCTCCGACCTCGGCCTCCTGAAGTCGGTCGGACTCGACGCGGTCCCCGTCTACGAGCGCCCGACCGTCGCCGTGATCCCGACCGGCGAGGAGCTGGTGCAGTCCGATCCCGGCCCCGGCGAGGTGATCGAGACGAACGGGCTGACGGTCTCTCGGCTGGTCGAGCGGTGGGGCGGGGAGGCCCGCTACCGCGACGTGGTCACCGACGACGAGGACGCGCTCGCGGCCGCGATCGAGAACGACCTGGACGCCGACGCCGTCGTCACCACCGGGGGCTCCTCGGTGGGCGAGCGCGATCTGCTCCCGGAGGTGGTCGACTCGCTCGGCGAGGTGCTCGTCCACGGCGTCGCCCTGAAGCCGGGGCATCCGGTGTGTCTCGGCGTCGCCGACGACACGCCGATCGTCTCGCTGCCCGGCTACCCGGTCGCCTGCATCGTCAACGCCGCGCAGTTCCTCCGGCCGCTCCAGAAGCGGGTGGGGGGGACGACCGCGGACCCGTTCCCGACGCGACGCGCGCGGCTCGCCCGGAAGGTGCCGAGCGAGCCGGGCACGCGGACGTTCGCGCGGGTATCGTTCTCGGAGAGCGAAACTGACGACGGAGGAACGGATCTCCCCGCCGCCACCCCGACCCGCGCCAGCGGCTCCGGGATCCTGTCGAGCGTCGCGCTCGCGGACGGCTGGGTCGTCGTCCCCGAGCCACGGGAGGGGCTCGACGCGGGCGAGGTCGTCGACGTGGAGCTGTGGGAGGCGAGCCCATGAGCGACCGCAAGGAGTTCCGCGACCTCGCGACGCCGGAGGCCGCCCGCGAGGCGATCGGCTCGCTCGACCTCTCGCCGGAGCCGGAGACGGTTCCCCTGAGAGAGGCCCGCGGCCGAGTCCTCGCGGAGCGTATCGACGCCGCTATCGACGTGCCGGGGTTCGACCGCGCCTCGATGGACGGCTACGCTGTCCGCGCCCGCGACACCTTCGGCGCCGACGAGGCGGAGCCGGCCGAACTCGATCTCGTCGGCGCGGTCCACGCGGGCGCGGCTCCCGACGTGACCGTCGAGCCCGGGACCTGCGCCGAGATCTCCACCGGGGCCGTGATGCCGGACGGCGCCGACGCCGTGGTGATGGTCGAGCGGACCGACGAACTGGACGCGGCCGGTGGCGATCCGGACGTCGAGAGGGACGAGCCCGATCGGATCGCCGTCCGGACCGCCGTCGCGCCGGGCGACCACGTGATGAGCGCGGGCGCGGACATCGCCGCGGGCGCCCGCGCGCTCGGACCCGGAACGCGGCTGACTCCGCGAGAGATCGGCCTCCTCTCGGCGCTCGGCGTCGACGAGGTGCCGGTCGAGGGGAAACCGCGCGTGGGAATCGTCTCGACCGGCGACGAGCTGGTGCGCCCGGGCGAAGACCTGGACCCCTCGCGCGGCGAGATCTACGACGTGAACTCGACGACGATCGCGGCCGGCGTCGAGGAGGCGGGCGGCGAGCCCGTCCTCTACCCGCACGCAGGCGACGACTACGACGAGATGGAGCGGCTGCTCCGGCGCGCGGCCGACGAGTGCGACCTCGCCCTGTCGTCCGGGTCGACCTCGGCGAGCGCGGTCGACGTGATCTACCGCGTGATCGAGGAGCGCGGCGAGCTCCTCCTCCACGGCGTCGCGGTCAAGCCCGGTAAGCCGATGCTGATCGGACGGCTCGACCGGCGGGCGAAGGAGGGGACGAGCGAGAGCCCCGGGGAGTCCGCGTACGTCGGTCTCCCCGGCTACCCCGTCTCCGCGCTCACGATCTTCCGGACGTTCGTCGCGCCCGCGATCCGCGAGGCGGCCGGCCGGCCGGAGCCCGCGACGGCGACGGTCGAAGGGCGGATGGCCGTCGGCGAGCGCTACGGCGAGGGCCGGATGCGGCTGATGCCGGTCGGGCTGCTCGACCTGAACGACGGCGACCTCCCGCTCGTCTACCCGGTCGACAAGGGGTCTGGCGCGACGACGAGCCTGGTCGAGGCCGACGGCGTCGTCGCAGTCGATCCGGACACGGAATACCTCGACCGGGGCGAGCGCGTCTCGGTGCAGCTGTTCTCGCCCGACGTGCGCCCGCCGACCCTGCTCGGCGTCGGCGAGGACGACCCGGCGCTCAACCGCCTGCTCGACCGCCTCGAAAGTCCCAGATACCTGCCGGTCGGCTCCCGCGAGGGACTCCGTCGGCTGCGCGACGGCGTGCCCGACGCGGCGGTCGTCGCGGGCCCGGGCGACCGCGAGGTCGACGCCGTCGACCTCGGCGGCTGGCGCCGCGAGTGGGGGCTGGTCGTCCCCGAGGGCAACCCGGACGGCGTGACGGGGCTCGCCGACCTCGTCGACGGCGACCTGCGGTTCGTCAACCGGTCGACCGACTCGGGGCTCCGCCGGAGCCTCGACGACGCGCTCGACGGTCTCGCGGCCGACCGCGACGCGTCGCGCCGCAACCTCACCGACCGGATAGACGGCTACGGGCTGACGGTCCGGGCGTTCGAGAGCCCGGTCAGAAAGGTGATCGCGGGCGACGCCGACGCCGGGCTCGGGCTCCGCGAGACGGCGGAGCGGCTCGGCTGCGGGTTCGTCTCGCTGGGCGAGCAGCCCGTTTCCGTCCGCGCCGCGCCCGACCGCGTCGAGCGCGACGCGGTCGCGGAACTCGCGGGTGCGCTAGAAGACCTCGTCGATACCGCAGACGACGACCTCCTCGACGATCTGGCGGGCTACTCGCGGAACAGCCGGAACGATCCCTGACCGACGACGACCTCGGCGGCGTCGCCGTTCGTCGAACTGGTGACCGTCATGTCGCTGACGCCGATCGAGCCGCCGGACCTGACCACCGTCGCCTCCGCCCGGAGGTCGCCGGTCGCCGGCCGGAGGTAGTTCGCGTTGAGGTTCACCGTCGCGACCCCGCCCGAGAGCGGGTCCTCGAAGGCGGTGCGCTGGACGATCCCGCCCGCGGTGTCGACGAGCGTCGCGGCCACGCCCCCGTGGATGGTGCCGCCGTCGCTGTTCGTCAACTTGTCGTCGAACGGAATCGAGAGGACGACCCGGCCGCGCTCGACGACGTCGACCGACGTGTTCAGCCACGAGAGGTAGCCGTGCTCCTCCTCGATCCGCCGCTCGACGAGCTCGACCGCTTCCGCCGGCAGCGGCTCCATCGCCTCGACCTCGCTCCGGTCCATACCCCACCGTCGGCGTCCCCCCGCTTGTAGCCCTCGGAACTCGCAACAACGACACTGAGGTTGGGGCCGTCGCGACGGAACGCAACCCGCCAGCCCGGCCCTTATCAACGAATCCGCGCCATCCGCCCCGTGCCCTGACGCGTCGCCCCGCGGCGGCCGAGGCCGGAGTCCGGTGCACCGCCGCGGCGGAGCGTTCGCACCGGCTGTTCGCCACCCCTCTCGCCACCCGCCGGTCCCCCGAACTCACCCGACACCGAGCCGGATCGGGTCGTCGCTCGGGACGAGCGCGAGCGACACGCTCTCCCCGAGTTCGAACCGCCCGTCCGGACAGACGATCTTCGCCCCGAATCCGCCGTCTCTGGCCGCGAACAGCGACAGCCCCACCACGCGCTCGCCGTTCGCGAGCACGTCGACCGGCTCCCACGCGACGCCTCGACCCCGGGCGACGCCGACGCGGGTCCCCCACAGCGACAGCGCCGTCCCGTCCGCGAGCGCGTCGAACGCGCCGCCGCCCGCGTAGTGTGCCAGCCCGCCGTCGAGGGGAACTCCGTCGTCGCTCGCGAGCGCCGCGAACCGCCGACCGGGTGCCGGATGAGTCGGCGCGTCGAGGACGACGTGCGTCGGACCGCGCTCGGCGACCGTACCGGTCCCGCCCCATCGCATCGGTTCGACCGGTACGTCGACGTCGACCGGGAGCGACCCGCTCGCCCGGAGCGCGTTCGCGCCCGGGGGTCTGAACCCGAGGTGGACGTGGTCGTCGACCCACCGCCCGAAGAAGCCGGACCGCGTCAGCGGGCCGAGCGAGTCGCCGACGGCGACGCGGTCGCCCGGCGACACCTCCGGGACCACGTGGAGGATCCGCGCGAGCGTCCCCGGTTCCGCGCCCGCACGCCGACACCAGTCGTCGTCGAGCTCGACGACGATCAGGTGGTCCTCGTCGGCGGCGTACGGGCGGTCCGGACAGCCGACGGTCCGCGTCTGGCGGACGACGCCGGCGACCGGCGAGATCCCCGTCTCGCCGTCCGGGTAGAGGTCGATCGCGCACCCCTCGTGGTGCGCGGGGTACGGGGAGTTGAACCGCGAGAACTTCCGGAAGCGGTCGAACACGGACGCCGGGAGCGTGACGGCCATCGAACCGTCACGACGGGCTCGACGGGCAAGTGGGCGTCGGAGCCGGCCATCGCCGCCCGCCTCTGGGACGACCGCCACCCCCCGATCAGCCGTCCGCGGGCTCGATCCCCGTGATAACGAAGCGCGCGCCGCCGGACGCCGACTCCTCGACGGAGAGCTCCCAGCCGTGCGCCTCGGCGATGTCGCCGACGATGGCGAGCCCGAGCCCGGTCCCGCCGCCGAGGGAGACGCCGCGCTCGGTCACCTCCGAGCGCTGATCCGGCGGCACGCCGGGGCCGTCGTCTGCGACCGCGAGCGCGATGCCGTCCTCTCGGCGCTCGAACTCGACCCGCACCGCCACGTCGTCGCCGGCGTGTTCGATCGCGTTGCGGAACAGGTTCGAGAGAAGCTGTTCGAGCCGGTCGCCGTCGGCCGAGACGGGCACGTCCGGACCGTCGACCGACAGGGTCGCGTCCGCGGTCTCGAGCCGCGACCAGACCCGCCTGACGGTCCCGTCGAGCGAGACGCGGTCGAACTCGTCGACCGACTTCCCGGCGGTCGCCAGCGACAGCAATCCCTCGATCAGGTCGTCCATCCGCTCGTGGGCGTTGGCGGCGCGGTCGAGCGCGTCGTCGCGCTGGTCGCCGGCGTCGGTGCGGGCGAGCTCCACCGCCGCGGTCGCGGCCGCCAGCGGGTTCCGGAGGTCGTGTGAGACGACGCCGGCGAAGTCCTCCAGCCGCTCGTTCTGTCGCTCTAACTCGGCCTCGCGGCGCTCCAGTTCGGTCTGTCGGCGCTCGCGTTCGGTCACGTCGCGGAGCAGGAACACGTGCCCGCGGTCGGTCCCGCGAGGGTCGGTGATCGGGTCCTCCTGGATGTCGAACTGCCGTCCCCCGATCGATATCGGGTGCTGCACGCCGATCTCCAAGCGCGGGAACACGTCCGACAGCGACGATTCGACCGCGTCCGGGGGAAGGAGCTCTTCCGCCGCCGGGTTGAGGTCCCGAATCCGGCCGTCGGAGCCGGCGACGATCACGGGGTCCTGCATCACCTCGACGGCGGTGTCGCGGGCGACGACCGCGGCGTCGAGCGTCCCGAGCCAGAAGACGGTCCCGTACAGGAAGGCGCCGTGGACCACGATCCCCGTCGGGTACCACGCGAGGTTCGCGTAACTCCCCACGTCGACGATCGTGACGATTCCGCCCAGAAACGGGAACAGCGTTCCGAGCAGTATGACGAACGTTTGGAGCCGGTAGCGGTTCCCCGTCCGGCGGTACAGGTCGACGACGACGAGGACGCCGGCGATACACAGCCCGTAGGCGTACAGCACGAACGCGGCGTCCGCGACCCCGAGGTCGAACGAGAGCAGCGCGAACGGCCCGTCGACGACGGCCGCCAGCGAGCGGCGCGAGATCCCGTGCGTCCCGCTCGACCAAGCGGTCAGTACCCAGACGAACGCCGGGGCCGCGAGCGCGACGGTCCGGTTCTCCGTTCGCCACCGGTCGTGACCCGAGAACGCCAACACGAACGCCATCCAGATCCCGGGAACCGCGGCGACCAGCGGAGTCGAGAGGTTGAGCGCGACGATCATCGCCAATTCGCTCGAGCTGGCGACCCTGACCGCGTACAGAAGCGAGACGCCGCCGCCACAGAGCAGGTAGAGCGCGACCTCGGTGCCGCCGGGCTCCTCCCGGTCGGTCCACGCGACGTATCCGAGCCCGATCCCGATGGCCCCGGCGAGCAGGCAGGCCGCGAGGTACGCCTGCACCGGTAGCGCGCCGAGATCGGTCATCGTTACCTGACACAGTCAGAGGGTCGGCAAAACGTTTGTGTCACGCGCTCGCGACGGCCCCGAACGCGGACGACGCGCGTCTGCCGCGCGTCGCAAGCGGCTTGTTCGACCGACCCCTCTCGCCGGGTATGCGCGTGCTCAGGGGTCGCGACTCTCGCCCCAGCGCGGACCGGGGGCACACGGCGGCGCTGCTCGCGGGCGCGAGCGACGGGACGCCGGGACTGCGCGTGTGGACGCCGCCCCGACAGGTCGCCTTCGGCCGTCGCGACGCCCGCGAACCGGGCTTCGAGCGAGCGAAGCGGATCGCCGCCGAGCGCGGGTTCGAGCCGATCGAGCGCGACGTTGGAGGCCGCGCCGTCGCGTATCCGGGCGACACGCTCGCGTTCGCCCACGCGATCCCGCTCGGCGACGGCTCGGGTTCCGGGTCGATCGCGGCCCGGTACGAGCGCGCGACGGGGGCGGTCGTCGACGCGTTGCGGAGCCTCGGCGCCGACGTGACGCGCGGCGAGCCCGAGGAGTCGTTCTGTCCCGGCGACCACTCGGTCCGCGTCGCGGGCGGCGGCAAAGTCGCGGGGATCGCCCAGCGGGTCCGGGGCGACGCCGCGCTCGTGGCCGGCTGTCTGGTCGTCACGAGAGCCGACGCGCGCGACATCGCCGACGGTACGGCGGCGGTGTACGGCGCGCTCGGCGTCCCGTTCGACCCGGAGGCGGTCGGGAGCGTCGCGGAGGCTGACGGCCCGAATCGACCGAAACCCGTCGCTCTGGCGCTTGAGAAGGCGTTCATCGACGGTCCGTGGAGCGACGGCGAACCGCGGATCGATCGGGTCGACCGCGACGACTGAGCCGCGAGCGCCGTCTGCGACACGGTCCACCGACGGCTCGCGGGGCGATCGGGACGGATCGCGCTTTCGACGTGCTTTTTATTCGCGGGGGTCTCGGTTCGCCCATGGCCGAATTCAAAGTCGTCATCGCCGACCCCGACTCCGGCGAGACGTTCCAGCGAGAGGTCGACGGACAGGACGCGAACCGGTTCCTCGGTCGCGAGATCGGCGACGAGATCGGCGGCGACGCCCTCGGGCTCTCCGAGCACACGGTCGAGATCACCGGCGGCTCGGACGAGACCGGTCGCCCGATGCGCGAGGACGTCTCGGGCACCCGCCTGAAGGAGCTCCTCCTCGAGGGCGGCGTCGGCTTCAAGCCGTCCCGCGAGGGCGAGCGCAAGCGCATCACCGTCCGCGGCCGCGAGATCGACGACGACGTGGCCCAGATCAACGTCTCGGTCGTCGACGGCGACGATGTCGCCGCCGCGCTCGGCGAGGACGACGGCGACGCCGACGAGGAGTAAGCGCCCCCTTTCGATGCCTCGCGTCCCCTCCGACGACGAGGGCGTCGCCGCGATCCGCGTCTCGCTCGCCCGGAGCGGCGGCACTCGCCGCCCATGCGTCCGGATTCCGAACGACGACGAACTCGACGGGCGCGTCGAGTCCGGGAGCCGCGAGTCGCTGTCGCTCGCCGCGGGCGACATCGTCCGCGTCGCCGTCGACCGCGAGGAGTACTACGCCCCGGTTCGGAGCGACGGCGAAGGCCGGCTCGTCCGGGGCGCGTTCGACAACCGACGGCTCGCGCGCGAGCCCGGCGAGGGGGCGAACCGCCTCGCCGAGTGGCTCGACGCCAACGGCCGCGAGCCGGGCGACGTCGTCGTCCTCGACGTCGTCGTTCCTGGCGAGCAGTACGGGCTCCGGATTCCGGGAGAACGAACGGTGTACGACGCGACGCGCGGTCCTCCGTCGTCGCTGTCGGACATCGCCCGCGACCTCGACGGGTGAGGCGGGGCGGGTCGGCCAGACGCCGGCCGTTCCCACGGAGACGGACAGGCCGGATCGCTTATTCTCGCGCGCGCCCGACCTCGATACATGCAAGAGGTCGACGCGGATCTGACGGCGCTCGACCGCGGGATTATCAACGCCTTCCAGGGCGGGTTCCCGGTGACCGAGCGTCCCTTCGAGCCGGCCGCGGACGCGCTCCGCGAGCGCGGGGTCGACGTGACCGGCCCGGAGCTGTGCGAGCGCGTGCGCGAGCTCGACGAGGAGGGAATCTTATCCCGGTTCGGCGCGCTCGTCAACGCCGAGGAGATCGGCGGGGCGGCGTCGCTCGTCGCGATGCACGCGCCGGAGGACCGGTACGACGATTTCGCGGAGACGGTCAACGAGTTCACCGCGGTGGCGCACAACTACGAGCGCGAGCACCCGCACCTCAACATGTGGTTCGTGGTGAGCGTCGCGGACCACCCGGACCCGGACAAGGACGGGAGCGATCGGGTCGACGAGGTGCTCGCGGAGATTGAGGCCGCGACCGGCCAGGAGACGTACAACCTCCCGAAAGTTCGGGAGTTCCACGTCGGCGCGAAGTTCCTCGTCGACGGGCCGGTCCCCGACGGCGACGTGGACCTGTCGGATCTCGGCCCCGCCGTCTCGCCGAGCGACCGGTCGACGCTCACGCCCGCGGAGCGCGACCTCGTCGTCGAGATCCAGGGCGGGCTCCCGATCACGGAGACGCCGTACGCCGACGTGGCGGCCGCGATCGGCGCCGACACCGAGTGGGTGATCGAGACGGTAAAGCGGTTCGACGCGGAGGGGAAGGTGCGTCGCGTCGGCGTCATCCCGAACCACTACGCGCTCGGGTACACCGAGAACGGGATGACCGTCTGGGACGTGCCCGAGGAGGCCCTCGACGAGGTCGGCCCGGCGGTCGCGTCGTTGGGGTTCGTCACCCACTGCTACCAGCGCCCCCGACACGCGGGCGTCTGGGAGTACAACTTCTTCGCGATGACCCACGGGCGGACGGAGGCCGAGAGCGAGCGCCGGATCGCGGAGGTGAGAGAGCTGATGGACGAGTACTGGGAGGTCGGCGCGGACGACTGGGACACTCTGTTCTCGACCCGAATCCTGAAGAAGACGGGGATCCGCATCGCCGACCGCGCCGACAGCAACACGGCGTGACCCGCCGAACCGCGGTCTCACGGGGGCACGCATGATCCCGCTGTACCACGACTTCGCCGGCGAGACGGTGCTGGTGTTCGGCGGCGGCGCCGTCGGGTCGCGGAAGGCGTCCCGGTTCGCCGACGAGGCGCGGGTCGTCGTCGCGAGCCCCGCGTTCGACGACCGGCTAGCCGATCTCGGCGAGGGGGACGCCGCCGAGGGAGACGTGGGGTCGGTGGAACTGGTCCGCGCCGCGCCCGCCCCCGACGCGGTCAGCGACTGGGTCGACCGTCTCGATCCCGCGCTCGTCGTCGCCGCCACCGACGACGCGGCGGTCAACGCGGCGGCCGAGGCGGCCGCGCTCGACGCGGGCGCGCTCGTCAATCGGACCGACGTGTCGGCCGCGGACCGGTCCGGCGGTCGAGGGGCGCGGAGCGTCGTCGTCCCGGCGACGGTCGAGGACGACCCGGTCAGGGTGGCGCTCTCGACGGGGGGCGCGAGCCCGGCGCTCGCGAAGGCGCTCCGCGAGCGGATCGAGGCGGAGATCGACGGCGCCGGCGCGATGGCGGAGCTGTCGGGGACGCTCCGCGCGGAGCTCAAAGACCGGGGTATCGCCCCCGAGAGGCGCCGGGAAGCGATCCGCCGCGTCGTGCGATCCGAGGGGGTTTGGAAGGCTTTACAAAAGGGGGATTCCTACGGTCGGAAAGAGGCGGATTCCGTGATCGAGGAGGTACTCACCAGATGAAGGAGACGGGCGCAATCTCGGGCGTGAGCGTCGCCCACTCCCGCGCGACGGTCGACGAGATCGAGGCCGCGGGCGGCGACGGCGTCCGCGCCACCGTCTCGGACCTGCTCGCGCGCGACGGGGTCGAGGAGGCGTTCGCGCTCCAGACCTGCAACCGCTCGGAGGCGTACGTCGTCACCGACCGGACCGTCGACGGCTCGGTCGCGCTGGAGTCGTTCGCCCCCGAAGTCCGCGGCGGCGCGGTCCGCCGGCTCGACCACGAGGAGAGCTTGGAACACCTGATGCGGGTCGCCTCCGGGCTCGAGTCGCTCGTGCTCGGCGAGGATCAGATCATCGGCCAGCTCCGCGAGGCGTACGAGGAGTCGAAGTCCGCGGGCGGCATCGGCCCGGTGCTGAAAGACGGAGTGACGAAGGCGCTCCACGTCGGCGAGCGGGCGCGGACCGAGACGTCGATCAACGAGGGCGTCGTCTCGCTGGGCTCGGCCGCGGTGCGACTGGCCGCAGGTGAGATCGACCTCACCGACGGCTCCGCGGTCGTGGTCGGCGCCGGCGAGATGGGGACGCTCGCGGCTCGGACGCTCGACGACACCGCGGTCTCGGAGATCGTCGTGGCGAACCGGACGGTGCCGAACGCGGCGTTCGTCGCCGAGGAGGTCGACACGCCCGCGGAGGCCGTACCGCTCGCCGACCTCTCGACCGTGGTCCCGGACGCCGACCTCGTGATCGCGGCGACCGGCAGCCCGGACCCGGTGATCCGGTCGAAACACGTGGCGGGCGCCGACCGGCTCGTCTGCATCGACATCGCGCAGCCCCGGGACGTGGACCCCGCGCTCGACGACCGAGAGGGTATCGCGCTGTACGACATCGACGCGTTGGAGGACGTGACCCGCAAGACCCGCGAGAGCCGCGAGGAGGAGGCGCGGGAGGTCGAGGCCATCATCGACGAGGAGCTCGACCGGGTCTTGGAGGCGTACAAGCGCAAGCGCGCCGACGACGCCATCTCCGCGATGTACGCGGGCGCCGACCGCGTGAAGGCCCGTGAGGTCGACCGCGCCGTTTCGAAGCTCGAAGCGCAGGGGGACCTGACCGACGAGCAGCGCGAGACCGTCGAGGACCTGGCGGACGCGCTGGTCGGGCAGCTGCTCGCCGCTCCGACCCGGTCGCTTCGAGACGCCGCGGGGGAGGACGACTGGGAGACGATCCGCACCGCGCTCCGGCTGTTCGACCCCGAGTTCGACATGCTCCCGGAGGGGCCAGGCACGAGCGACTCCGGACGCGACGCGGCCCCCAGTGGCGTGGAGGTCCCGCCCGACTCGGTCGCCGAGGAGCTCGACGATTGAGCACGATTCTCCGGCTGCGGTTCTCCGACCGCGACGCGGTTTTGCGGACGTAACCGACCCGTGAGCGACGACGACTCGCCTCAGTCCCCGGCGACCGCGAACCGCGAGGCGTCGCCCTCGGCGGTCGGCGCGGTGACGAGCGAGACGACGACCGTGAGGACCGCGGAGAGGACCATCAGTCCGAGCGCCACGTCCCAGCCGCCGGCGACGGTGCGGGGCAGCGTCGGCACGGCGGCGACGACCGCTGACAGCACCACGGCGAGGTACGCGACCTGCGGGACGAGCACGCCGGCGATCATGCCGGTCCGCGTCGTCCGGTCCCAGTAGAGCGCACAGATCACGGGGAGCGCCAGCAGCGCGAACCCGGAGAAGGCGGTGTCGCCGACCTCGATCAGCGTTCCGGGACGGAAGAGGCTCGCGACGAACGCGGCCAGCGCGAAGGCGGCGACGCCGATCCGGGCGATCCACGCCTCGCGGCGCTCGGAGGCGTCGGCGTTGATCACGGGCCGGTACACGTCGCGGGTGAAGTACGACGACCCGGAGAGCAGCATCGAGTCCGAGGAGGACATCATCGCGGCCATCGCGCCGGCGATCACGAGCGCCGCGAACCAAGCGGGGGTGTACTCGTTCAACACGACGGAGAGCACGTTGGCGCCCTCGGGCACCTCGATCGGCATCCCGACCGCCCACGCGCCGAGCATGAACGCGGGGAGGAAGAGGAGGAGGACGAGGACCGGCCACAGCACGAACGACCGCTTCAGCGTCTCACCCGACCTCGCGACGAAGAATCGCTGGTTGATCTGCGGGAACATCGTCACGCCGAACGCGATGGTGATCGCGGTCGAGACGATGAAGCCGGGCGAGTAGAGGCCGCCGCCGAAGCTCCCGAAGTCGGGCCGGGCGTCGAGCATGGCGCCGGTTGCCGCGCCGACGCCGCCGACCGCCGAGACCACCCAGACCGCGGCGATCCAGACGACAGAGAGCATGAAGAGTCCCTGCACGGTGTCGGTCCACGCGACGCCGCGCATCCCGGCGAGGACGACGTAGCAGATCATGAAGGCGGTGACCAGCGCCGCGCCGCCCCAGTAGGGGACGGCGCCGCCGGTGAGCCCCACGAGCGCCTCGCCCGCGCCCATCTGCTGGAGCATGACGTACGGGAACAGCCAGAGGAGGCTCACCCCGGCGACGAGCGCGCGGAGCCCGGTGGAGCCGAACCGGTCGCCGAGCATCTCCCCGAGCGTGACGTACCCGTGCCGGTCGCCGATCAGCCACTGCTTGTAGCCGATCGCGTACCACAGCACCGCGAACAGCACCCCGTCGAGCGTCCCCATCACGACCAGCCACTCCGGGCCGGCGGCGAACGCGAGGTTCGGGCCGCCGAAGAAGGTGAACGCCGAGAGCAGGGTGGCGAACGTGGTGAACAGCAGCACGACCGTCCCGATCGACCGGTTCGCGAGGTAGTAGTCCTCGGCGGTCGCCTCGGAGACGCGGTAGGCGACGAGCCCGACCGCGAGCGCGAACAGGAGGTAGCCGACGACGACGCCGAGCGACAGGCCGAGCGTCACGGCCGGTCACCCCCGAGCACCGACCTCCGGCCCGAGTCCGCTTCCGACTCCGGCCGGCGACCCATCCCGCGCTCCCACGCGCCGCTCCGGACGAACAGCGAGAACAGGAGGGCGCACAGCCCGAGCCACGCCACGTGCCACCAGATCCACACCGGCAGCCCGGCGACGACCCGATCGACTCCCCACAGCGGCCACGGCACCGCGAAGGCGACGAGGACCGCGAACGTCGGTATCCACACGAGATCTCTCCGCGATCGACTCATGTGGAACGACGTTGGAATCCGACGGATAAATACTATTGGACTAGTTCGATATTAAGTATCGAAGAGAATTATTCTTCAAACGACGACGACGCAGGCGCGTGCGATAACTATTTTCGCCGACGCGCACAACGACGCACGGGCGGCCGGCTCCGCCCGATCATCACCATTCACCCATCATGAAAGACACCGAAAAATACCTCATCCACGCCACCATCGCGGCCGACGGCGTCGTCGAGCGGAGCGACGTCGTCGGCGCGGTGTTCGGCCAGACGGAGGGGCTCCTCGGCGACGAGCTGGACCTGCGGGACCTCCAGGAGTCCTCGCGGGTCGGGCGGATCGACGTCGCCGTCGAGTCCGAGAACGGCCAGTCGTTCGGCGAGGTCACGGTCGCGTCGAGCCTCGACAAGGTCGAGACCGCGATCCTCGCCGCCGCGCTGGAGACGATCGACCGCATCGGCCCCTGCCACGCCTCGGTGGAGGTGACGAGCATCGAGGACGTGCGAGCGGCGAAGCGCCGCGAGGTCGTCGAGCGCGCCAAGGAACTCGTCGCCGGCGGCTTCGAGGAGACGAGCCTCAGGAGCGACGACATCCTCGAAGAGGTCCGCGAGGCCGCCCGCGTCGAGGGGATCGTCGACTACGAGGGGCTCCCCGCCGGCCCCCGCGTCGGCGACTCCGACGCCGTCATCGTCGTCGAGGGGCGCGCGGACGTGCTGACGCTGCTGGAGTGTGGAATTAAGAACGCGGTCGCCGTCGAGGGGACGAACGTCCCCGACGCGGTCGCCGACCTCACCGCCGACCGCACCGTCACGGCGTTTCTCGACGGCGACCGCGGCGGCGAGCTCATCCTGCGGGAGCTCGCGCAGGTGGGCGACGTGGACTACGTCGCGTTCGCGCCGCCCGGCGAGTCGGTCGAGGACCTCGACCGCAACGCCGTCTTCGAGGCGCTCCGCGGAAAGGTGCCGTACAGCAGCCTCGCCGACGAGCCGAACCTTCGGGAGGCGGCCGCGGACGACTCGAGGGACTCCCCCCTCGAAGGCGACGGCACCGACCTCCCGGGCGGGGCGTCCGGGTCCTCGGACGACGAGGGAGGCGAAAACGCGACCGCGAGCGAGGACGGCGGCGACGATCGCGACGCCGGTGTCGTCGCCGGCGGCGCTCGGGGCGCGGCGGGGGGCGGGCTCGTGGAGGCGGTCGAGGACGCGCCGGCGCCCGCGGCGATCGACGGGGAGGAGAACGAGACCGACGAGGGGCGCGAGGAGGACGGCGACGGCTCGGCCGGCGACGGTGAGACCGACGGCGAGACCGCCGAGGGCGACGACGCCGAATCCGGTCCCGACGACGCGGAGATCACGGATACGGATCCCGACGACGAGGCGGTCACCGAGAGCGGAGCAGAGAGCACGGCGGAGGGCGGAGCGGACGACGACGCGCCCCTCGACGACGAGCCGCGGTCGATCGAGGAGCACGTGCAGGAGGTCGTCGACGCCGGCAGCGACCGCGCCCGGCTGCTCGGCGACGACCGCGGCGTCCTCGCGGAGGTCGACGCGGTCGACGCCTTCGACGCGGTCGAGACCGCCGAGACGGCCCCGCACACGGTCGTCGTCGACGGGCTGATCGACCAGCGCCTGCTCGACGTCGCCGCCCAACGCGGGGTCAGCGAGCTGCTCGGCCGCGAGGTCGGCGAGTTCGTGAAACGACCCGTGGGGACGCGGGTGCTCACGGTCGGCGACCTCCGCGCCGGGAGCTGAGGACGGGCGCACGGCGTCTCGGGCGGGACGAACCATCAGTTCGGTGGACGCGAGTTCTTGAGCAATTACGGGAGTACGTCTCGCACGTTTCTGGAGTGGCTGTTTATAAGTGATCGAGTGGTGTCGCTGTCGGCTGTTTATAAGTCGTCGACGGCGCTGCGGTGAACACTTCCAAAGCCCCAGCCGCTGCGGGCGCCGCACGCTCGCTGCGCGCCTCACTCGGTCGCTGCCGCTCCCTCGTTGCGGTGCTTACATCGCCTGCGGCGCCCGCAGCGGCTGCCCCTTTGAATCCCACCCGACCGCTCAGCACCGCAGCCTCACGCCTCCCCAGCCTCGTCGCTGGCGGCGATAGCCGCCAGCGACTCCCTCGCGCGTGCTCCTCGCGGCCTGTCGGCCGCTCGGAGGCACGCGCCACCGCGTTGTTCTTTATAAGCAATCGTCGCTGTCGCTCGTAGCTCGTTTAAATACTGTTTCGCCGCCACCGATCTGCAATACTCACTCCCGTAATCGCTCGCTGCTGTGTCCGTACCGATCGGAACCGAACCGGCGCGTGTTGCTCGCGGCGAGGTTCTCCAAAGTCGCTTATACCAACCCGATCGCGCCGAGCGCCGCGAACAGCGCGTCCCCGTACGTCAGTGAGACGATCAGCCCGACCGCCATCGGAACGACGAACGGCATCCCCGGCGACACCAGCACGCGGTCCTTTCGGGCGACGACCGCCAGCCCGCCCCGGAGCGTCTCGGCGTCGGTGCCGTACGCGCCGTGGTCGATCTCGTCGAGGAAGCGCTCGGCGGCCCACGGGTCGGCGGGGCTGCCGGCGCCGTCGGCGTCTCCCTCGCCATCGGCTCCCGTCGCGACCCCTCCGTCCGTCCGCGGTCCGACGTGCGTCCCGCCGTCGGTCGGGTCGTGCGTCTCGCCGACGCTGGCGGGGTCGCGGAGGCGGTCGGCGTCCGCGCGCAGGTCCGCGAGCGGCAGCCCGCGCCAGCGCAGGTACATCCGGAGCGCGTCCAGATCGAGGCCGTTCCGGGTCGTCCCCGCGTCGTTCTCGAACAGGCGTCCGTGGCGGTCCGGCAGCGAGTCGGTCGCCACCGGCCGCGCGAGGAACATCGTCGCCGAGCGCTCCCCGCGGAGGAGGTTGATCCCGGCGAGACCGACCGGGTACGCGAGCGCGAGCAGGACCGTGTTCGTGAGCACCGTCAGCGAGAACACGCCGATCTGGGTGTCGACGAGCGGGAGTTTCGCTCCGGCGACGGCGTACTCCGGGAACGTCGGAAAGAGGACCGCGATCGCGATCAGCGCCTTCGCGTCGGCCCCGCCGAACGCGCCGAGGTACCAGAACGCGTAGCCCAGCGGGGCGACGAACAGCAGACTGATCGCGGCCTGAACGAGGAACAGCCGTCCCTCGAACCCCGCGAGGGGCCAGAGGCGGGCGGTCTCCCAGACCAACAGCAGCGCGCCGAACGCGTACAGCGGCGGCCACAGCCGGTTCGGGAGGCGTCGGGTCCGAACGTCCCGCAGGGCCGCCCACGCGAACACGGGGACGACGAACAGGCGGAGGGCGTCCGGCAGCGTCGCGAACATGTCACCACGGGCGGCGCGGGCGTAATTAGGCGTTCGGGTTCGCGTATCGCGATCGATAGCGCGGCGGCGGTCGCGGGCGGTGAGAAGAGGAAAGAAGGGAGAGGCGAACCGCCGGCGCTTTGTGGGACCACTACCGACCGGCGACCGATGCGACGCCGCGTCGGAACCAGTCTGTACGCCGGGCTCCTCTTCACCGTCCTCGGCGCGATCGCGTGGGGGACCGGCCAGCCGTTCGTCTTCCCGAGCCTCGGGCCGTCGGCGTTCCTGATCGCGTTCGACCGGCGGAGCGAGCGCGAGCGGGCCGTTCGGGTCGTCGGAAGCCACCTCATCGGCGGCGTCGCCGGGCTGGCGGCGTGGTCGCTGATCGCGGCCGGCGCCAGCCTCACCGCGACCCCGCCCGCGTTCTCGCCCGAGGGATTCCGGCTCGCGGCGAGCGCGACGGTCTCCCTCGTGGCGACGAGCTGGGCGATGATCGCGACCGACGCGGTCCACGCGCCCGCCTGCGCGACGACGCTCATCGTCTCGCTCGGGCTCCTCTCGACCCCGCCGGAGGTGGCGATCATCGTCGCGAGCGTGACCGTGCTCGTGGGGTTCCACGCGGGCGTGATTCTGGTCTTCAAGCGGATCGTCGGCGACGCGCACCCGCTCTACCGGGCCGAGGATCGCTGACCGCCTCGTTCAGTCGCCCGAGTCACCGCGCCGGTCCCGCGTCGCGGTGGAGGTACAGGTACGCGAGCACCGGAACGATCGTGAACACGAGCGTCGAGAGCGCCCAGAGGACCGCGTAGGGGCTCCCGCGCGCCCTCGCGTCGCGGTAGATCCACGCCGCGGCGGCGACGACGACGCCGTAGATCACGAGCGTGAGCGGGAGCGACCACGGGAGGGCGACGCCGAAGAGACTCATTGTCCCCCGTCCGTGAGGTCCGCGGCCATCACGAAGTCCGGTTCGGCCGCGACCGGAACCCGGTTCGCGCCCGTGTCGCTCACGTGCTCGACCGTCTCCGGGATCAGTACACGGGCGTCGTCGGCGTCGACCGCGGCGGCGTCGGCCGCGATCGCGTCGTACAGCGCGCCGGCCGCCTCGACGTCGCGCCACGCGGCGACGCCGTAGGTCGCGGTCCGGGTCGTCTCGCCGTCCGTCTCGCGCTCCGTCACGCGCGTCCGGACCGCGAACCCGGCGAAGGCGTCCGCGCCGACGACCGCGATCAGTCGGTCCTCGTCGGCCGCAGCTCGCAGGCGCTCGCGGGTGAGCGACGAGCAGGCCCACGACTCGTCGGGGTCGAGCGCGAGCCCGCGCAGGTGGTCGCGGGCGACGCTGTCGCTCCAGAACGCCCACGCGGCGTTCGGGTCGGGGTCGGCGAGAGCGGCGAAGTCGGCCGCGACCGAGTCCGTTTCCGCCGGCTCCGGCTCCGCGAATCGGAACTCCGTTGCTGGCTCGAAGCCGACCGCGCGCGACTGCCCGAGCCCCATGACGTTCCACGAGAACACCATGTTGCGACACACCCGCGCGCCGCGGTCGCGGGCCCAGTCGAGCACGGTCTCCGAGAGCGCGGTCCCGACGCCGAACCCGCGGGCGGCGGGGTCGACGCGGATCCCCTGTCCCCACGCCTCCCACTCGGAGAGCAGGACGCCCTGGATGCAGCCGACGACCGCCTCCGGTTCGCCCGCCGCGGCCGCGCCCGAACCGTCGCCCGCGACGAGCGTGTCGCCGTCTTCTCGATCGGCGAGGCCGTCGAAATCGGCCGCGTCCGGCGGCAGCGTCGCGACGAAGGTGCCGCGGTCGGGGTCGTCGGACGCGGCCCACTCGGGGAACACGCGCGGGATGTAGTCCTCGTGGCGCTCGCCCCACGTGTCCCGCGCGAACGCGGCGACCGCGTCGGCGTCGGCGGGGCGGGCCTCGCGGACGACGGGAGTGGGAGCCGAGTCGGAGCCGGGGTCCGAGGTTCTCTCGGAGCTCGTCATCGCCAGGGCTGCGACTCCTCGGTCAGCTCGCCGGCGAGGTCTCGGCCCATCGCCTCGGCGGGGTCCGAGCGGTTCGCGAGCGCCCACATCAGCTTCACCTTCGCGGTGCCGGGGAGGGTGTCGCCCGCCTCGACGACGCCGGCGTCGAGGAGGTCGCGGCCGGTGTCGTACACCCGGTCGCAGACGCGGCCCGCGAGACACTGGCTCGTCATCGCGACGACGGTCCCGCCCTCGACCAGCTCCTCGATCCGCGGGATGAGGTCGGTGTGGACGTGGCCGAGCCCGGTCCCCTCGATCACGACGCCGTCCTTGTCGTCGAGGTAGTCCCACGCGGCCGGGTCCATGCCGGGCGTGAACTTCACCAGCTCCACGTCGGGAGCGAGGTCGGTCGCGGCCGAGAGGTCGGCGTCGTCGCCGTCCTCACCCTCGCCGTCCCCCCGCGCGATCGGCTCGCGGGCCCACTCGATGGCGTCGTCCGCGGCGCCGCCGTCGGCGCCCGCCTCGGCCGCGGCCTCGTAGTCGATGCGGCCGAGCGGCTCGGCGCCGACCGTCTCGAAGGCGTCGCGGCGAGAGGTGTGATTCTTCCGGACGCGGGTGCCCCGGTGGAGCGCGCAGGCGTCGTCGGACTGGGTCGCGTGCATGCAGACGAGCGTCTCGGCGTGGTCGGCCTTCGCGGCCTCGACCGCGCACACCGCGTTCATCACGTTGTCGGAGGAGGGCCGGTCCGCGGAGCGCTGGCTCCCGGTGAACACGACCGGGACCGGGGAGTCGAGCATGAAGGAGAGCGCGGACGCGGAGTACTGCATCGTGTCGGTGCCGTGCATCACGACGACGCCGTCGGCGCCGGCCTCGACCTCCTCGCGGACGGCCTCGGCGAGCTCCCGCCAGATCGGCGGCTCCATGTTCTCCGAGAGGATGTTGGCGACGACGCGCCCGCGGTAGTTCGCGCGGCCGGCCAGGTCGGGGACGGCCCGGAGCACGTCCTCGGCGTCGAACTGTGCGGTGACCGCGCCGGTCCGGTAGTCGACGGTGGAGGCGATCGTCCCGCCGGTGGAGATGAGCGCGATCGTCGGCAGGTCGTCGTCGAAGGTGATCTCGGAGGCCTCGCCGCCGCCCGCGTCGGCGCCCTCGTCGACGTCGCGGGCGCCGGATTCGAGCACTTCCACGTCGGCCTCGTCGCGGTCGACGCCGACGTTGTACCCCCCGTCGAGCTTGACGACGAGGTGGTCGCGAGTCGTCGAGGGGAGCAGTACGCCCTCGTTCGTGACGTCCCCGCGGTCGACGCGGACGCGATCTCCCGGTTGCATACCACCGGGTTCCCCTCCGGCGGACTTGAATCCAACCGTTCGGCGGTCGGGGCCGGAATCGCTGACGGGCGGAACGTCGCCGCCCCGGACCCAGTACGTCTTTCACCGTCGGCCCCGACCGTGAGCGCATGGACCGCGACGAGTTCGCCGCCAGCATCGACCACACCGTGCTCGGCCCGGAGACGACGTGGGGAGACGTCGAGACCGTGCTCGACGAGGCCGCCGATCACGGGATGAACGCCTGCATCCCGCCCTGCTACCTCCCCGAGGCCGCCGACTACGGGAACGCACCGGAGACGATCGCGACCGTGGTCGGCTTCCCGCACGGCCAGCACGCGCCCGGGGCGAAGCGCGACGAGGCGGTCGCCGCGTGGGACGACGGCGCCGACGAGATCGACCTCGTGATCAACGTCGGCCGGCTCAAGGCGGGCGAGGACGACGCCGTCGCCGCCGAGGTCTCGGACGTGGTCGCCGCGGTGCCGGTCCCGGTGAAGGTGATCATCGAGACCGCGCTCCTGACCGGCGACGAGAAGCGTCGCGCCTGCGAGGCCGCCGTCGCCGCCGACGCCGACATGGTGAAGACCTCCACGGGGTTCGCCGACGGCGGCGCCACCGTCCCCGACGTGGATCTGATGAGCGAGTACCTCCCCGTGAAGGCGTCCGGCGGCGTCGGCTCCTACGAGGAAGCGATGGACATGCTCGACGCGGGCGCGGTCCGGATCGGCGCCTCCTCCGGCGTCGCCCTCGTCGAGGGCCACCCCGAGAGCGCGGACTAGCGTTCGCCGGACGACGGATCTCGACCGTCACCGTCGGCCGCGAGCCCGTCTCCGCGCGTCGGACCGTCGCCGTCGGCGCTCGTTCGGGTTTCGGCGTCCCCGCCGCTCCCGGAGCGCGCTTCTCCTTCGACGTCCCCTCCGCTCTCGGTACCCCCTTCGCCCTCGATATCGTCCGGGTCGACGTCGACCTCGAAGGCCGAGACCGATTCGGAGAGCGAGGCCGCCTGTTCCCGGAGCCGGTCGGCGTTCTCCGCGATGGTGGCGACGGTCGCCGTCTGCTCCTCGGCGGCGGCGGACACCTGTTCGGAGCCGGCCGCGACCTCCCCGCTCACCTCGGCGACGTCCTCGACGCCCTCGACCGCGCGCTGGGTCGACTGCGCCTGATCTTCGGCCGCCTCGCTTATCTCTTGGACGCCGTGATTCGTCTCCTCGACCGCGTCCACGACGGCCTCGAGCGACGACGACGCCTCGCGGACGGTGTCGGCCCCTTCGTCGATCCGCGCGTTCGTCTCGCGGATGTCGCCGACGGTCTCGTCCGTCTCCTCGCGGACGGCCGCGATCTGCGACTCGATCTCGGCGGCGGCCTCCTGCGTCTCCTCCGCGAGATCTTTGACCTCGTTCGCGACGACGGCGAAGCCCTCGCCGGCCTCGCCCGCGCGGGCGGCCTCGATGGAGGCGTTCAGCGCGAGGATGTTCGTCTGCTCGGCCACGTCGGTGATGAACTCGACCACCTCGTCGATCTCGTCCATGCGGTCGTCGAGCGCTTCCATCTGCTCGACCGCAGCCGCGGAGCGCTCCTCGATCGCGTCCATCTCGTCGAGCGCCTCCGCGGCGGCCTCGCGGCCCTCCGTCCCGCGCTCCGAGGCGGCCTCGGCGGTCTCCGCGACGGACGCGGCCGACGACGCGACTTCTTCGATGCTGGCGGACAGGTCGCTCATCTCGCCGCTCACCGTGTCGAGCCGCTCGTCCTGCCGGACTGCACCGTCGGAAATCTCCTGGATCTGCTCGCTGACGGTCCCGCTCGCGGTCTCGACCTCGTCGGCGCCGGCCGCGAGGTCGGCGCTCGCGTCGTCGACCGCGGCGGCGAAGGCGGCGACCCGCGCGGTGGTCCGCTCCAACTGGGCCACCATGTCGTTGAACTCCTCGGCGATCTCCCGCATCGCGTCGCGGTCCGCGTCGGGGTCCATCCGCCGGGTGAGATCGCCGTCGGCGACCGCGCCCATCACCTCGCTGTAGTCGGCCGCGCGCGTCTCCATGTCGCGGGTGACGGCCTCGGCCTCCTCGCGGGCGGCCTCGGCGTCGTCGACCGCGGCCTCGGCCTCGGCGATCCGCTCGCGGAGCGCGTCCCGCATCTCGCCGAAGCTCGTGAACAGGCGGCCGATCTCGTCGATCCGGCCGGTCGACAGGTCCGCGTCGAGATCGCCCGACTCGATCCGCTCGGCGCGGTCGCGCAGCCGCGCGAGGGGGACGACCGTCCGGCCGCCGAGCACGACGCCGACCACGCCGAGCGACGCGAGCGTGAGGAGGACGAGGAGCAGCACCGAGTTCCCCACGTCGTTCCGGACGGCGAAGGCCGTCGACTGGTCGACGCTCGTGACCGACACCCAGTCCGTTCCGGGCACGGCGGCGTACGCGTGGACCTGTCCGTCGCCGATCCGCGTCGCGGTCGTGGCGTTCCCCTCTCGGATCGTCTCGACGCCCTCGGCGTGTTCGTCCTCGTCGACCGTCCCGTCGATGTCGAGGACCGTCTCGCCGTCGGCGTTGAGGATCGTCGTCTCCTCGCCCGTGTCGGTGTCCTGGATCCGTTCGAGCTGCGGCTGGATGCGGGTCACCACGACGAGGTACCGCCCGTCGGCCCGCGGCACGGAGCTGGCGAACGCCATCACCGGTCGGTCGTTGAGCACGGGCGACCGGTACGAGCGGGCCGACCGCCAGACGCGGTCGTCGTCGCCGACCCCTTCGGGCACGTCGGCGTCGCTCCACGGCGCGTCGAGATCGCTCGGGGACCGGCCCTCCAACGGCTGTTCCGTGCTGGCGACGACCCGGTCGTCGCCCGCGTCGACGAGGTGGATGCTGACGATGTCGTCGGAGAGCAGCTCGTCTTTCAGCAGTATGTACGCCGGCGCGCGCCGGTCCGATCGCAGGGCGTCGGCCGCCGACATCGACCGCGTCTCCGTGCCCATCCGCTCGGTCCACGAGCCGATGGCGTCCGCCTGCAGCCCGCCGGTCTCTGCGAGCTGGGTCGTCGCGTCCGCCTCCACGGTCTCTCCCGTCTGGAGGTAGGTGAACGCGCCGCCGGCGACGACGACCGCCGCGACGACGAGGAACGCGAGCGCGAACTTGGCGGCGTACCGGCGCCGGACCGCGTCCGGGAGGACCCGGCTCGCGGCCCGCGTCAGTCGGTCGACGAGGTCGGGCGCCATCAGTCCAACGCCTCCGGGTCCGAGGGGACCGAGAGATCGCCGGCGACGATGCGGTCGCCGGACTCGGCGATCGCGGCGCGCACTCCGTCCGGGATCGCCGGTCCGAGCGACGTGCCGTACACGAGCGCGACGCCGTCCTCGGCGAGCCCGAGGGCCGTCGTCGACCCCGTGTCGAGCTCGCCGTCGATCGTCCGCGCGGTGGCGTCGTACACCGCGGTGCCGACCCGCTTCACCATCGACGCGAGTATCACGTCCGCGTACCGCGGGTTGCTCCGCGACTGGTCGGAGTCGACGCCGATCGCGTACCGACCGTGCTCCTGGGCGGCCTGAAACACGCCGAGGCCGCTCCCGCCGGCCGCGTGGTACACCACGTCGGCGCCCCGTTCGTACATCTCCGCGGCCGCGGCGTACCCGGCCTCGGGGTCGTCGAAGCTGTCGACGTAGGTCGAGAGGACCGACACGTCGGCGGCCGCGTGGTCGACGCCGGCGCGGTACCCCGCCTCGAACTTGCGCACGAGGTCGGACTCGACCCCGCCGACGTAGCCGACGGTGCGCTCGTCCGGAACGGTCGAGCCCGCACCGACCGACACGTCTCGGTCCGTCACCAGCCCGGCGAGGTGGCCCGCCTGAAACGACCCCTCGTGCTCGCGGAACACGTAGCTCGCCACGTTGTCGCTGTCGACCGCGGAATCGACGATCGCGTACCGCTGGTCCGGGTGTTCGCCCGCGACCGCCGAGAGCGCCTCCGCCTGCAGGAAGCCGATACAGCAGATCAGGTCGTAGTCGGGCTCCGTCGACGCCGACAGCGCGGCCTGCGTGGTCTCGAACTCCGGAGCAGAGGCGGGCTCCTCGTTCGCGAACGCCACGTCGTGGTCGAGGCGCGCGCGCTGGATCCCCCTGTTGGCCGCGTCGTTGAACGAGCGGTCGTCGAGCCCGCCGAGCGCGTAGATCATGCCCACCGTCGCGCCGGCGTCGCTCGCGTCGCCGACCGCCTGTCCGTCCCCCGTCGTCGCCGCGGACGCCCCGTCCCCGGTCGACGTCGAGTTTTCGCCCGAATCACCGCCCAGACACCCGGCGAGTCCGCCGGCCGTAGCGGCGCCGAGCCCGGCGACAAGGCGACGCCGAGAGAGGGCCGTCGTCGATCGCGTGTGCGTCATCTGTCTGCGCTCGACGGATCGGGAATAAAACGGCTACGAAGATATTATCAACGTTGATAACGGCGTTCGAACGCGTCTCCGTGAGTGGTTCTGTCACGACACGGGGCGGGTTCGGCGCCCCCGCCGCGTTCTCTCGCCGCGGGAACGCCGTCTATTCATTTATACGCGGAGCGCGTTTCGTCGGGTATGAGTCATTCGACCGGACCCGGATCGCGCGGACTGGACCTCGACGCGGCCTTCAAGGCGTTCGGCGCGGTGGGAATCCTCGTCTCCCTCGCGCTCATCGTGGGCGTGCTCGCGCTGACCGACCCGTTCGGCGAGTTCGTCAGCGCCTCGCCGGCGGCGTTCGGGAGCCTGCTGTCGGCCGGCCTCCTCGCCGCCGTCGGCTACGCGGCCTACGCCCTGCGGCGGCGTTGACGAGGCGGGCGGTGACGACGCCGAGGGGTATAACCCGACGGCGGTCGAACCGGCGGCCATGAGCGACGAGACGATCGAGGACGCGGTCGAGCGGTTCCTCGACGAGACCGAGTCCTCGCTGGACAGCTACGATCAGGGGTACGCTGACGCCGACGCGACGGTTTCGGTGCTCCGAACGCACATCGACGAGCTGGCCGACGCCGTCGACGAGGGGGGAGAAGAGCGGGAGTAGTCGTCAGGGCCCGGCGCCGATCAGCTCTCGCACCCGAGCGACGTGCTCGCCGAAGGCGGGGTCGCCGCGCTCGCGCGGGCGCGCCACGTCGACGTCGACGATCTCGGCGACGCGGCCGGGCTCGGCCGCCATCACCGCGATCCGGTCGGCCAGCGTCACCGCCTCGGCGACGTCGTGCGTGACGAACAGGACGGTCTTGCCGGTCGAGGCCCACACGTCGAGCAGCTCGCGCTGTAACATCTCTCGGGTCTGCGCGTCGACCGCGCCGAACGGCTCGTCCATGAGGAGGAGCTCCGGGTCGACCGCGAGCGACCGCGCGATGGCGACGCGCTGTTTCATCCCGCCCGAGAGCGACTTCGGGTACGAGTCGCGGAACTCGGCGAGCCCGACCAGATCGAGCATCTCGTCCACCCGCCGCTCGCGCTCGGCCGCGCTCACGTCGGTCCGCTCGAGCCCGAACCCGACGTTCTCCTCGACCGTGAGCCACGGGAAGAGGTGGTACTCCTGGAAGACGACGCCCATGTCCGTCGTCGGACCGGTGACGGGCGCGCCGGCGACCCGGACCTCCCCGTCCGTGGCCTCGGTGAGCCCGGCGATGATCCGGAACAGGGTGGTCTTCCCGCAGCCGGAGGGACCGACGAGACAGACGAACTCCCCCTCGTCGACCCCGAACGACACGTCGTCGAGCGCCTGGACCGGCGTCCCGGCGTCGTCGTACGTCTTGCCGATCCCGTCGACGGCGACGTCGGCGACGCCGGCGGCACCGGACCCCGCCGGCTCCTCCCCCGCTCCGGGTCCGCGGTTCACGCCTGCCATGCTAACACCCGCCGTTGGACCGCGCGGAACGCCACGTCGACGACCAGGTACATCAGGCTCAACACGAAGATGTACGCGATGGCCCGGTCGACGCGGAGGTTGTTGCTCGCGCGCAGGATCTCGCGGCCGACGCCCGGCACGGAGAAGATCTCGGCGGCGATCACGAGCATCCAGCACCGCCCCAGCCCGGTCCGGATCCCGGTCGTGATTCCCGGCAGCGACGCCGGAACGACGATCGACCGGATCATGTCGAGGTCGCCGCGCACGCCGAGGGTCCGGCCCACGTCGAGCAGGTCGTCGGAGACCCCTTCGACGGCGCCGTAGGTCGCGTAGAAGTTGATCCAGAACCCGCCGACGGCGATGATGAACGCGGCGCCGGCGTGGTTGAGGCCGAACCACGCGATCGCGAACCCGATCAGCGCCAGCGGCGGGACGGGCCGGAGCAGCCGCACCAGCGGAGCGCTCACGTCGTCGAGCAGCCCGCTCCACGCGAACGCGACGCCGGCGGCCACGCCGAGCCCCGTCCCGGCGATCGTGCCGGGGACCCAGTGGCGGATACTCGACGCCAGCGCCTCGGGCATCGCCCCCGAGGCGAGCTGCCCGCGGAACTCCGCCGCGACCGCGACCGGCGACGGCAACACGAGCGGCGGCTGCGTGAGCGAGACGAGATGCCAGAGCGCGACGAATCCGGCCAGGCCCGCGGCGCCGCGGAGCAGCCGCCGCGGGTCGTCGAGGCCCAGGCCGGCCCGCAGCTCGCTCCCGTCGAACTCCCCTCCGGTGTCGGTGGCCATCAGAGCGAGTCGTACACCTCGAAGTCGAAGATCTGGTCGTTAGAGAGCTGTTCGTCGATCTGGTCGTTGCCCGCCGCGAACTCCGAGAAGACCTGGGTCGCTTCGCTGATCGATGAGGGGTCGGTGACGAAGTTCGACAGCGGCGAGTCGAGCGCCGTCCGCGCGCGATCGGCCGGCATCCCGATCCCCGACTCGACGTGTTGGGCCGTCTCGTCCGGGTTCGCGTCGATGAACTCGGTGGCCCGGACGTGCTGTTCGAGGAACTGCGCCGCGAGCGGCGACTCGCGGACCTCGTCGCTCATCAGCGTCACCGCGGCCGGCTGTCCGGGGAGGATCTCGGCCGCCGTCCGGAGCATCGTGACGGACGAGCCCTCCTCCCGCGCGATCGTCGGTACCGGTTCCATGATGGAGGTCCCGTCGATGTCGCCGCCGTTGATCGCCTGCCAGACCGCGTTGGCGCCGTTTATCTCGCGGATCTCGACGCTGTCGTTCGCCTCGGGATCGACGCCCGTCTCCCGGAGCCAGTAGCGGAGCAACACGTCGGGGACGCTCCCCTGCGGGAACGTGCCGAACCGGAACGGACGCCCCTGCTCTTCCTCCCACATCGCGAACGCGTCGGCGCCGTGCTGCTCGAAGGTGTCGTGGAACGAGGACTCGGCCATGATCCCCATCGGCTCGCGGATGTTCGCCGCGGTCACCCGCGCGGGGATGTCGTTGTCGATCACGATCATCGCCGGCACGATCCCGAACATGGCGACGTCGATGTCGCCGCCGCCGAACGCCTGCACGATCGCCGGGCCGTCGGTGAACTCGCGGCCGTCGACCTCGGCGTCGATCTCGGAGAAGTACCCCTCGCCCTCCATCACGTACCACTGGAGGTCCGGGTAGATAGGCATGTGCGCGACAGTCAGCTCGTCGAGTCCGGAGCCGTCGCCGCCGAGACAGCCGGCGAGACCGACCGCGGCGGCGCCGCCCGCGGCCGCGAGGAACGACCGCCGCGAGGCTCCCGCGTTTCGCTCGTACATACCGCTTGAAAGAGTCGAGTGTCCAATACACCCGCGCCACCAGCAACTGGAGCAGATACCGGTGACAGAGCGGATCTGAATAAAAAGACGATGAACCCGTTTGTAGGCGATTTACACCGAGAAAACGCTTAGAAGGCCCGTCAGTGGTAGATGCAATACTTGCGAGGCGCGTGCCGCCGTTCTCTCGCTCTCCAGTCGCTCACCGATCCGCCGACCCACTACCGACCCGCCGTCGAGCCGCCCTCGGCCCGCCACCGACCCGCCGTCGTTTATGAGGCCGCCCGCCAACACGCGCGTATGGTCTCGGAGATCTTCGACCCCGACGCGTGGGAGCCGGTCACCGACGAGTTCGACGACGTCACCTACCACCGCGGCGTCGACGTGCCCGCCGTCAGGATCGCGTTCGACCGCCCGGCGGTCCGGAACGCGTTCCGGCCGGGCACCGTCGACGAGCTGTACGCCGCGCTCGACCACGCGCGCAAGCAGGCGGACGTGGGCTGCGTGCTGCTCACGGGCAACGGCCCCTCCGAGAAGGACGGCGGCTGGGCGTTCTGCTCCGGCGGCGACCAGTCGGTGCGCGGCGGCTCCGGCTACGAGTACCGCGACGACGACGAGGCGGGCGACGAGGACGACGAACTGGTCCGGGAGGCGCGCGCCGGCCGGCTCCACGTCCTCGAGGTCCAGCGGCTGATCCGATTCATGCCCAAGCCCGTGGTCGCCGTCGTGCCGGGGTGGGCGGTCGGCGGCGGCCACTCGCTGCACGTGGTCTGCGACCTCACCCTCGCGAGCGAGGAGCACGCGAAGTTCCTCCAGACCGACCCCGACGTGGCCTCCTTCGACGGCGGGTTCGGCTCCGCGTACCTCGCGAAGCAGATCGGGCAGAAGAAGGCCCGCGAGGTGTTCTTCCGCGGGAAGACCTACTCCGCCGAGGAGGCCGCGGACATGGGGATGGTCAACGAGGCGATCCCCCACGGGGAGCTGGAGGAAGTCGCGCTGGAGTGGGCCGACGAGATGACGAAGAAGTCGCCGACCGCGATGCGCATGCTGAAGTACGCGTTCAACATGACCGACGACGGGATGGTCGGCCAGCAGGTGTTCGCGGGCGAGGCGACCCGCCTGGCGTACATGACCGAGGAGGCCCAGGAGGGCCGCGACGCGTTCTTGGAGAAGCGGGAGCCCGAGTTTCGCGATCACCCGTGGCACTACTGAGTCGGTCCCGCTGCGGCGGGTCGATCGCTCCTACCCGTGCGTGTACCCGCGGTCGGGAAGCGGATCGCCGTCGGCGGTGACCCCGTCCGCGGCGTCGACGACCCGCCCCACGCGGGTCAGCCCGCCCGGACACGCCTCGCCGGCGGGTGCGACCGCCTCGTCGGGGACGGCACAGACGAGCTCGAAGTCCTCGCCGAAGTGCGCGCCCAGCTCGAAGCGCTCGGCCGACTCCTCGGCGATTTCGTCGACCGCGGGGTGAACCGGGAGTCGCTCGCGGTCGAGCTCGAAGCCGACCTCGCTCGCCTCCGACAGCTGGTGGAGCGAGCGCGCGAGCCCGTCCGAGGAGTCCATCATCGCGGTCGCTCGGTCCGCGAGCGCCAGCCCGTCGGCGACGCGGGGCGTGAACCGGAACAGGTCGTTGGCGCGCTCGACCGCCTCGTCGGTTTCCCTTTTAAATAACCGGAGCGCGGCCGCGGAGCGTCCCCACTCGCCGGTGACGCAGAGCGCGTCGCCGGGGCGCGCGCCGGACCGCGTGACGGCGCCCGCGTCGGTCAGGTCGCCGATCGCGGTCGAGGCGGTGGTGAACTCGTCGTGGGTGTCGAGGTCGCCGCCGACGTACTCGGCGTCGACCGCCTCGCAGACGTCGACCGCGCCGGCGACGAAGCGGTCGAGTTTCTCCTCGTCGAAGGCGGCGTCGGCGTAGACCGCGACCGCCGCGGTCGCCCTCGCTCCCATCGCCGCCACGTCCGAGAGCGACGCGCCGACCGCGCGCCACCCGGCGGTGTACCGCGTCGTCCCGGGCGGGAAGTCGGTCCGCTCGTGGAGCATGTCGGTCGTGATCACGGTGTCGCCCACGACGGCGGCGTCGTCGCCGGCGTGCGGGAGGTCGGCCGCGAGCGCCCGGAGCGCGTCTCGCTCGTTCACGATACCGACGTGTCGGGGCCGAACGGATTATAAGGGATCGGTCCGGGCGGCCGGATCGCCCCCGCTCTCTCCCGATCAGTGAGTCCCGTTACCAAGAACCATTTAAACGGGTAATACACATTAACGAATATTATCATTATCAATCATTATGTTTATTACCAGCCTCCCGCACCTACCGAGTGCAATGTCAGTATCCGTACCCGGACACGCAGCAGCACGACCCGCCGACAGCACGATCACCAGACGACCGCCGCAACCGCCCACACGACCCGATGACGACACCTAACGACACCACACCGACGGCCGACCCGACGAACCGGACGACTCGAACGACCGAACAAACGCAGAGCGATCGAACGTCGACCGATCGACGCGGCACCGACGCTTCTCACCGGACGATCCCCGGGCGCACGCCGAGCACCGAAGAGGCGGGCGCGCCGATCGTCCCGACGACCCGTCCCACGACCGAGGGGTCCACCGCGACCGGGACCCCTCGACGCCCGAGTCCGCCGCCGACCGACGGCGAGCGAGACGCCCCGCTGGTCCCCGACCTGCGACCGACGCGTCGCCCGCGGACCGCCGGGGGGTCGCGATGAGCGCCGTCCCCATGGCCGGGACCGGACGCGGACCGCGGCCGGACCCGACGACGTTCACGCGGCGCGCGGCCGAGCGGACCGAGCAGACTGACGCCGCCGCGCGACTCGACGACACGACCGACCAGTTCACCGACGACGCGACCACGGAGTGACACCGATGCATCCCAACGAACTCGACGACGACACCTTCACGAGAGATATCGACAACCCGGCCGGCCGGAGGCTCCGCGAACTGTTCGAGGAGCAGGAGTACACGTTCGCGCCCGGGATCTACCACGCGCTCGACGCCCGCCTCGCGGAGATGGCCGGGCTCGACGCGGCCTACATGAGCGGCTACTCGACCGTCCTCGGCCAGTTCGGGTTCCCCGACCTGGAGATGGTCACGATGAGCGAGATGGTCGAGAACGCCAAGCGCATGGTCGAGGCGACCAACCTGCCCGTCGTCGCCGACTGCGACACCGGCTACGGCGGGGTCCACAACGTCCGGCGCGCGGTCCGCGAGTACGAGAAGGCCGGCGTCGCCGCGATCCACATCGAGGACCAGACCTCGCCGAAGCGCTGCGGCCACATCGCGGGCAAGCAGATCGTCTCCCGCGAGGAGGCGCGCTCGCGCTTCGAGGCCGCGGTCGACGCCAAGCAGAGCGAGGACACCGTCATCATCGCCCGCACCGACGCGTACGGCTCCGCGAACGGCGACTGGGAGGAGCACCTCGAACGCGGCCGGATCTACGCCGACGCCGGCGTCGACCTCGTCTGGCCCGAGATGCCCGACCCGTCGCGCGAGGACGCGGTCGAGTACGCCGAAACGATCCACGAGACCCACCCGGACCTGGACCTCGCCTTCAACTACTCCTCCTCGTTCGAGTGGGGCGCGGAGGAGGACCCGCTCACCTTCCAGGAGCTGGGCGATCTGGGCTACCAGTACATCTTCATCACGCTGTACGGGCTCCACTCGGGCGCGCACGCCGCCTACGAGGACTTCGAGAACATCGCCGAAAACGACGAGGAGGCGCAGTTCGACCTCGAAGAGCGGTACATCGGCCACGAGACCGAGAGCCACCACGAGCTCTCCTTCGTCCCGCGGTACCAGGACATCGAGGCCGAGTTCGACCCCGAGGCGCGCCAGCGGCAGGAGGAGTCCGCCGGCTTCACCGAAGACGAGAACGACCCGATCACCGCCGAGAGCGGCGACGACGACTGATCGGCGAGTCCGGGGTCCCAGCGGGCATCGCGGGACCCCGCCCTACTCGGGGATCGCGCCCAGATTTTTCAGCTCGTCGAGGTCGCCGTCGCCGTACCCGTACTCCCTGAGCACCGCCTCGGTGTGCTCGCCCAGCGAGGGGGGATACCGCCGGGCCGTCGTCGGCGTCCGCGAGAAGTGCATCGGCGAGCCCGGCACCCGCATCGGGCCGGCGGTCGGGTGGTCGAACTCGTCGACCATGTCCCGCGCGGCCAGCTGCGGGTCGTCGAACACCTCGGCCATGTCGCGGACGGGGCTCGCGGGGACGCCGTGCTCGCCGAGCCGGTCGAGCGCCTCCTCGGTCGCGAGCTCCGCGAATGCGGCGTCGAGCTCGGGATCGAGCGCGTCCCGGTTGCGCACGCGCTTCTCGTTGGTCTCGAACCGCTCGTCGGCCAGCAGGTCGGGGCGGTCGAGCGCCTCGCAGAGCCGCGGCCAGAACGCGTCGGACGCGCAGGCGACGACGACGTACCCGTCCCGCGTCTCGAACGCCTGGTACGGGGCGATGTTCGGGTGCTTGCTCCCCATCCGCCCCGGCGGCTCGCCGCTCGCGAAGTAGTTCGCCGCCATGTAGCTGGTCCACGCGGCCTGCCCGTCGAGGAGGCTCACGTCGATCTTCTGGCCGGTCCCGTCGCCGAGCTCCCGTTCGAGGAGCGCCGCGAGGATCGCCTGCGTCGCGTACATCCCGGCGCCGATGTCGGCCAGCGCGACCCCGATCCTGACCGGCGCGCCGCCCTCGACGCCCGTGATCGACATGAAGCCGCCGCGGGCCTGCATCACGACATCGTACGCGGGCTCGTCGCGGTCCGGCCCCCACTCGCCGTACCCGGAGAGCCCGCAGTAGATCAGTCCGGGGTTCTCTGCCGCGAGGTCCGGGTAGTCGAGACCCCAGTCGTCCATCTTGCCGACCCGGAAGTTCTCGACGAGCACGTCCGCCTCCCGCGCGAGGTCCCGGAACACCGCGCGCCCGGCATCGCTCGCGAGGTTCAGCTCGACGGACCGCTTGTTGCGGTTGACGCTGGCGTAGTAGGCGCTCTGTGCGCCCTCGCCGTCTCCGTCGTCCGCGCCGAAGGCCGGCGGGCGCCACGTCCGCGTCTGGTCGCCCTCGCCCGGTCGCTCGACCTTGATCACCTCGGCACCGAGGTCGCCGAGCTGCATGGTGCAGAACGGCCCCACCAGCACCCGCGAGGCGTCGAGCACGGTGAGTCCGTCGAGGGGTCCCGCGTCGCCCTCGGGGTCGCGCGCCTCACCGACCACGGGACGACACCTCCGTGGTCGGCCGTCGGATCGCTCCCGTACCCGGCTGCCGCGTCGCGTTCATGCAGTCCGGATCGGGCGGGCGGGTAATGAGCCTCCCGGCGGTCCACACCCGGGTCGGTCCTCGACGACGACGACGGTCGTCACCCTCGCCGACGACGGTCGTCACCTCCTCCGCCGGCGACGCCCGCCGCGTCGCCAACGGTTATACCGCACCGCGTCGATGGGACCTGCATGGATCTCGACATCGAGGGGAACGTCGCGCTGACGACGGCATCGAGCAGCGGTCTCGGCTTCGCGTCCGCGCAGGCGCTCGTCCGCGAGGGCGCGAACGTGGTCATCAACGGTCGCGACGGCGACAGCCTCGCGGACGCGAAGGCGGATCTGGAGACGGAGGCGGCCGGCGACGCCCGCGTCGTCGCCGTCGAGGGCGACATCACGGACCCGGACGATCTGGACCGGCTCGTCGAGACGACGCTCGACGAGTTCGGCCGGCTCGACCACCTCGTCACGTCGGCGGGCGGGCCGCCGTCCGGGGCCTTCCTCGACACCGACGACGAGGACTGGGAGGCGGCCTACGAGCTGCTCGTGATGAGCGTCGTCCGGCTCGCGCGGAAGTGCGCCGAGCCCCTCGCCGACGGTGACGGCGGCACCATCGTTACCATCACCTCGCGGTCGGTGAAGGAGGCGATCGACGGGCTGGTGCTCTCGAACTCGGTGCGGATGAGCGTCGTCGGGTTAGAGAAGACGCTCTCGATGGAGCTCGGCCCGGACGTGCGCGCGAACGCGGTGCTCCCCGGCTCTCACGAGACGAGCCGCATCCGGGAGCTCGTCGATCAGGCGATCGAGCGCGGCGAGTACGACTCCTACGAGGAGGGGCTCGCCGACTGGGTGGACAACCCGCTGGACCGCATCGGCGACCCGATCGAACTGGGGAACACCGTCGCGTTCCTCTCCTCGCCGCGGGCCGGCCACGTGAACGGGCAGGCGATCGTCATCGACGGCGGCGGCGGGAGCTCGAACCTGTAGTCGGTGCGGCCGGTTCGCCTTCTCGCTTCGCCCGCCCGCTACCGCAACCGTCAACCGGCGGGATCGCCTCGGTCGGCGTAGATGGAGGTCCTCGTCCGGCTCTCGGGGCTGCTCGCGCTGCTGCTCGCTGGGACGGGCCTCCGGCGCGTCGGCGTCCTCGACGCGGCCCGCACGGAGCTGCTCAACCAGACCGCGTACTACGTGGCGCTCCCGGCGCTAGTGTTCGTCGCGACCTACGATCAGGCGATCGGCGACGTGGTCTCGTGGGAGCTGTTCGTCGGCGTCGTCGCCGCGCTGCTCGGGACCGCACTCGTCGCGTCGGTCGTCCACCGGAACCGGTCGCCGAGCGCGCGCCGCAGCGTCGCGGTCGTCCAGTCGTACCACTCGAATCTGGGCTACCTCGGCGTCCCGCTGGTGGCGGCGACGTTCGACGCCGAGGTGACCGCGATCGCGAGCGTCATTCTGGGGATCGGCGCGCTGGTGCAGGTCCCCCTGACGGTGATCCTGCTGGTGTCGATGAACGGGGCGAACGCCGAGGGCGCGCTGGGGCGGCACCTCACGTCGCTCGCGGGCAACCCGGTCCTCATCGCGCTCGTCGCCGGCATGCTGATCGGCGGGTTCGAGCTCGGGGTGCCGACCGCGGCCGCGTCCGCCCTCGACTGGGTCGGGTCGCTGGCGCTCCCGCTCGCGCTGCTCTGCGTCGGCGCGACGCTGCAGGTCGACTCCTCGACGATCGACCGCCGAGCGACCGCCTCGGTAGTCGCGCTCAAGGTGGGGTGTATGCCCGTCATCGCGTGGGGCGTCCTCGCGCTGCTCGGCGTCAACGCCGCGACGTTCACCGCCGGGGTCGTGATGCTCGGGACGCCGACCGCGGTGTCGACGTACGTGTTCGCGACCGAGCTCGGCGGCGACGCCGGGTTCGCCTCGCTGAACGTGTTCGTCACGACGGTCGCGTCGGTCGCGTCGCTGACCCTGTTGATCGAGCTGGTCGGCGCGGTCGCGTAGGCCGCACCGATCCGCCGAGTTCGGATTCCGCCGCGACCCGAACCGATTTGACACGGGGCGTCCACGGACGCCCATGGAACACGTTCCGTTCGACGACGCGGAGACCTACGAGCCGGAAGACGGATGGGGACGCGCCGCGCTGGCGGGCAGCGACCGGTTCTCCTTCGAGTGGTTCGAGAAGCCGTCGGGCCACTCCTCGCCGATGCACGACCACGAGAACGAGCAGGTCTGCGTCTGCCTGGAGGGCGAGCTCGTCGTCCACACCGAGGACGACACCGCCGTGTTAGCGGAGTACGACTCGGTCCACCTCGACGCGTGGGAGTCGCACCGGGTCGAGAACCGGACCGACGAGCGCGCGGTCGGCCTCGACGTGTTCGCGCCGGGCCGCGGCTTCGACTTCTGGACCGACCGGGAGGAGTGATGGCGGGGGACACCCCACAGGCGGGAGACACGGGGGGGATCCGACTCGCCCGGACCGTCGAGGGCCGGCCTCTGCTCGGCGACGAGGACGGGTTCGTCCCGCTCGCGTCGGCCGGGATCGACGGGGTCGACGACGCGCTCGACGCCGCGGTCGGCGAGGTCGACGGCGACGCCTCCGGGAGGCCGGCGCTCCCGTCGCTCGACGACCTCCCCGCCTCGCGGACGCCGGCGGAGGGCCTCTCGTTCGGCGTCCCGTTCGACCCCGGGAAGCTCTGGGGGATCGGGCTCAACTACGCCGACCACGCCGAGGACCTCGACGCGGTCCGGCCCGCGGAGCCCGCGAGCTTCATGCAGCCGGCGACGGCGCTGACCGCGCCCGGCGGGCCGATCCGGCTGCCGCCGACCGAGGAGGCGTCTCGGGTCACGGCGGAGGCGGAGCTGGGCCTCGTGATCGGTCGGACCTGCAAGGATATCGGCGAGGGCGAGTTCGGCGACGTCGTCGCCGGTGTCGTCCCCGTCATCGATGTGACCGCCGAGGACGTGCTCCAGCGCAACCCGCGCTTTCTCACCCGCGCGAAGAGCTACGACACGTTCCTCGTCGTCGGCCCGTGGGTGTCTGCCCCGGTCAGCGTCGACCGGCTCGCGGGGACGACCGTCCGGACCGTGATCAACGGCGAGACGGTCGCGGAGAACACCGTGGACCGGATGCTGTTCCCGCCCGAGGAGCTCGTGAGCGTCCACTCGCGCGTGATGACGCTGGAGCGCGGGGACCTGATCTCGACGGGGACGCCCGGCGCGGGCGTGATCGAGGCCGGCGACACGGTCCGCGCGGAGGTCGACGGCGTGGGGGTGCTGGAGGCGGACGTGATCGGGAGTGAGTGAATGCGAGGAGAAAGCGGGGACGAACCGGGGCGGTGCCCGAGAGTCAGGCCGGCAACGTGTCGATCCCGTTGATCTCGACGTAGCCGAACCCGCACTCGGGACAGCGCCACTTCGTCTTCTCGCCGAGGTGGAGGGTCATCGCCGCGGTCCGGTAGAACGACTGGGCCTCTCCGCACGAGGGACAGTCCACGTCCTTTTCGAGCGCCATGTACGCGGATCGGTCCGGCGCGGTTTTGAAGCTACTGATTCGCCGGTTGTACTCGGTCGATTACTTATAACTCGTTGCTGACGGCTCGGCGGTGAACACCGCCAAAGCCCCAGCCACGCTCGGCTCCCACAGCTCGCTGCGCTCCTCAGTCGCTCGTTTCACTCGCTCCCTGCGGTGCTTGCGTCGCTGGGGTTCGCCGAGCGCGGCTGCCCCTTTGAGTCCCACCCCGCACCGCAACTGCAGCCTCACGCCTCCCCAGCCTCGCGGCTCGCTCGGGGCTCCCTTCGGTCGCCCACGTCGCTCACCGCGTCCCTCGCGCGCGCTCCTCGTGGCCTATCGGCCACTCGGAGGCACGCGCCACCGCAGTTCTGTTTATAAGTAGTGCTTCGACGTTCCCGTCCCTACTTCTCGTCGACGTGCCGGACCTCGCTGGCGACGCCGCGCGTCGAGTCGACCATCTCCGGACCGGACATCTCGGCGCGGCCGACCGCGAACGCCTTCGGCCCCTCGATGACGATCTCGTCGCCGACGCGGATATCGTCGTCCGCGTCGACGACGCCGGGCGCGAGAACCGAGCCGTGGGGAACGAACCGGTCGATCTCGACTCGCTTCGCGGGGGCGTCGCTCTCGACCCAGCGGCGCGCGCCGGCGAGGGTGAAAGAGAGGGTGCCGTACTGCGGCACCATCGTCGCGAGCTGTTCGCCCGGCTCGCCCTCGCGGCCGGCGTCGGGGTCCTCGCCCCACACCTGCAGTTTGGGGTACCGACCCGTGGTGCGGATGTCGGCCTCGCCCGGCCCGCCGAACAGGTCGTCGCCGGCGCCGTCGCCGAGCAGGTAGTCGGCGAGCGCCCGGACCGTGTTGTGCTCGCGCTCCCGCTTGCTGTAGGCCGGTTCGCCCTGTAAGGCGGCGTTCAGCTCCCCGAGCGACTCGTCGCTCGTGGGGTGACCGACGCAGGTGTACTCGAAGGGGACGTCGATCGCGGGGTCGCGCTCGACGCGCTCGCAGATCTCGCGGTAGCCGTGGTCGGGGACGTGCGCGACGACGCGGGAGTAGTCGTTCCGCTCCAGATATCGGCGGAGCACCTCGGCGACGAACCCGGTCTCGTCCTCGCTCCAGTCGCCGGTGACGACCGCGTCGTAGTGCTGTGCGGGGTAGGTCGTCTCCAGCTCCTGGGGGACCACGCCGATCGGCGAGGTCATCGAAACGGTGTGGCCGCGCCACTGGATCGCGTCGTGGAACTGCCGGTGGCTCTGGGAGTCGCTGTACGGCTTGGTCGCCGAGCAGGGCACCAACACGAGCGGCTGGTCGGCAAAGCGGTTCCGGTACCGGCTCGTCACGCGGTCGGCGAACCGCCGGATCTCGACGCGGTCGAGCGTCTCCGCGGTCGCCGCGGTCACCTCGGCGTCGCGCATGAGGGGGGTCCGTTCCTCTACGTACCCCCACTGGTCGTCGAACTCGCGGAACGCCGCCGTGAGCCACTGCTCGTGGCGGGTCTGGCCCTCGATGTAGTCGCGCAGGCGACCCGCCCGAACCCGCTCGCGGACGCGGCGGAGCTCGGCGCGGAGGGCGTTGACGTTGTGCTCGGCGCAGTCCGCGCGCGTGAACTCCTCGCGGGGGCCCGCACAGGCCGGACAGGCGCACGGGAGCTCGTCGAGGTCCTCAAGGAAGTGCTCGGCGTCGGCGGTGAGATACATCCCCTGGGTCCCCTTCGTCCGCGCGAGCGTCGCGTCCACGAGGTCGACGCCGGCGTACGCGAGCAGCGCGACGTTCCGGGGCGTGGCGACGCCCGACAGCGTGAGGGCGGTGTCGGCCGGGAGGGCCGCTTTCGCCGCCACGACCGCGTCGCGGAACGCCTCGCCGTGGCCGACGAACCCGGAGGCGTCGGCGAGGACGTACGCGTCCGCGCCCACGTCGTGCGCGCTCTCGCTGTCGACGACCGCGGCGGAGGGGTAGTCGACGTCGGGGTGATCGACCGCGAACGACTCGCGGACCTCCTCGCGGGTGCCCGCGGGGAACGCGCGGTGCGGCAGGACGGTGAGCGAGGCCTCGTCGCCGTCGGGAACCTCTCGGTCGCCGGCCCAGAGGCTGCCGGCGTCCTCGAGGAAGGGGTCCGCGAGCGCCGGCGTCGTCACCGGGTCTGCGAGCCGGAGCTCGCCGAGCCGGGCCGCGCCGTCGCGCTCGTGGACCTCGAAGTACTCGGTCATACTCCCCCTCGCGGGGGGACGGTCAATTCTCTTGTGTTCCGCGGCCGCGGGGCGGGACCGGGGGGAGGGGCGGGAGCGGAGACGGTCCCCGCTCCGCTGCTCCGATCCTCAGCGTCGATACTCGCGGACGAAGCGTTTTATCCGACCCCACCGTCCGCGGACGGGATGGCAGGACGGTACGACACGCGGGACGCCGGAGAGGGCCGACTACGGGAACTGCTGGTGACGCTCGGCGTGATCGACCCGGATCACGTCTCCGAGGAGCCGGAGGGGGGAGTCGCCCGCGCGACCGCCGCGCTGTTCGTCTCGCTTTCCGGGTTCGCCTTGCTGATACCGAACGTGACCCCGCTCGTCTCGGGCGGCGAGCCGCCGATCGGGATCGCCCTCTCGGTTGGGGACCGCGCTCTCCGTCGCGCTGGTGCTCGTCGGCGCCCTCCTGTACCGCAGCGCGTTCACGACGCGAAACGCGGTCCGAATCGCCGTCTGGAGCCTCTTCGGGATCGTCGTGCTCGGCGGGATCATGGCCGGTATCATTCGGTATCAGGCCCAACTCGGGACACCGATGGTCGCGCCCACCTTCACGGTCGCGAAGGTGCTCGCGATCGGCGCGGTCGCGCACGTGATCATCGGCGTCTACGACGCCCGACGGGTCCGGGCCCAGCAGCTCGCCAAGGAGCAGCGGCGGGTCTCCGTGCTGAACCGGATGATCCGACACAACCTCCGCAACGAGACGACCGTGCTCGGGGGCCACGCCTCGCTCATCGCCGAGGGCGTCGACGATCCCGATCTCCGCGACTCGGCGGAGGCGGTGGCGAAGAGCGCCGCGGTGATCGGCGGCCTCGCGGAGGACGCCAAGCGGCTGCAGGCGGCCTTCGAGCGCCGCCCCGACGAGCGCGAGGCGGTCCCGGTCGAGCCGATGCTGGAGGACGCCGCCGCGGGCGCCCGCGAGGCGGGCGCCGAGACCGTCGCGGTCGACACCGAGCCCTGCGCCGCGCTGGCCGACGAGCGGCTCGCGACCGCGGTCGAGGAGCTCGCGACGAACGCGCCCGAACACGGCGCGAGCGCTGTCGAGCTGTCGGCCCGCGAGATCGACGGGGACGTGGAGATCACCGTCGCCGACGACGGCCCCGGGATCCATGAGGCCGAGAGCCGCGTGATCACCGGTCGGGACCCGGAGACCCAACTGGAGCACGCGAGCGGACTCGGGCTCTGGATCGTCCGGGCGACCGCCGACGCGTTCGGCGGATGGCTGTCGATCGAGACGACGCGAGCGGACGAGGAGGGAGCGAGCGACGACGGAGCCGGCACGACGGTGACGATGGGGGTCCCGGCGGCTTGACGGGGTCGTAGGAGGGATCCGTTTCCTGATCAAGTGCGGGAGTACGTGTATCAGAACGAGTGAGTAGTCATTTATAAGCGATCGAACGGTATTGCTGTCGGTTGTTTATAAGTCACCGACGGCGCTGCGGTGAACACCTCTCGGGGATCGACGGTGAACACCTCCAAAGCTCCAGCCGCTGTGGGCGGCGCACGCTCGCTGCGCGCCTCAGTCGCTCGTTTCACTCGCTCCCTGCGGTGCTTACATCGCCTGCGCCGCCCACAGCGACTGCCCCTTTGAGTCCCACCCGCACAGCACCGCAACCGCGCCTCACGCCTCCCCAGCCTCGTCGCTGGCGGCGATAGCCGCCAGCGACTCCCTCGCGCGTGCTCCTCGCGGCCTGTCGGCCGCTCGGAGGCACGCGCCACCGCACGTCATTTATAAGCGATCGGCGCTGTGGCTCGTAGTTCGTTTAAATACCCTCTCGCCGCCACCGATCTGCAATACCCACTCCCGCTATCGATCGCCGTGGTGTCCCCACTGTTGCCGGCCGGTTTTACGGAGAATCAAGGAGAAAGCCTCGCGCTTCAGCGCGGGGATGAATCCGACAATTCTCTCCAGCAACCACGAACTTCTGGTCGGGTGTTTTAACTGAGTGATCGTTGTATTAATAGTTATCCGAGGCGGTCTATCCGCCCACTTAATCGGACAATATCGGGATTCCCGACCACACACAGAAAGCACCCTTTCTGTTGTAGTGTTCGGGTACAGTAAGAAGTACCTCTGAATCCCATGCCGGGATAGGAGTACCGGCTGATTGGCACAGCCAGTGGCGGTCACCGGGACAGCTACAAACCGTAAACACCCCAAACCAGCGGTTCGGGACCGTGGGAATCTTCGCCCTTCAGGGCGGAGAGGATGTCAAAGGTAATAGATATTTGGTATACGAAAGATTATATGAGATTGATCGAACGCTCCCATGTGGTGTCCGAATAAACTGCTGAATCAAACCCGTTAGACGCGAGCGTCTCGAAACGACCTGTTAAGTTGTACTCTCCTTATATATTATTTTTATTTTATGTTTTAGAGATGTGTGACGACGGATGAGACAGGAGATGAATCAGTCGAACGGCGACCGCGTTGCGGCTCGGAATCGCTCTGACGGGAGTCGTCCCGGTCGCTTCGCCGATGGAATCGTCACCGACGAACGACGACGCGCGCTTCGCTACCGATCGCCGCTGTTCTGCTGTCAGCGGTAGCTGGAACGGGCTGCCGGTCCGAACCACGACCTGCCTCAGAACCCGTCTTCGAAGGCGAACGTCCCAGTCGCACCTTTTTCCCGGTCTCGCTCCGCTCGACCGGCAAAAATCTGCACCAAAAAACCGCCTTCCGAGGACGGCCGAACGCCCCCCTCAGAACCCGTCCTCGAAGACGAACGCCCCCCTCAGAACCCGTCCTCGAAGGCGAACGTCCCGTTGCGCTGGACGACCTCGCCGTCGACCTCGATGACGGAGTCCTCGCTCATGTCGACGATCATGTCCACGTGCTCGGCGGACTCGTTGACCTCGTTGTCCCCGCCCACCGTCTCCGGGTACGCGGAGCCGACCGCCATGTGGACGGTGTCGCCCATCTTCTCGTCGAACAGCATGTTGTAGGTGAACCGGTCGATCTGGCGGTTCATCCCGATGCCGAGCTCGCCGAGGCGCCGGGAGCCCTCGTCGGTGTCGAGGATTCCCGTCAGCAGGTCCTCGTTGCGCTCGGCGGAGTGGGAGACGACCTCGCCGTCCTCGAACCGGAGCCGGACCCCGTCGATCTCGCGGCCGTAGCGGTACAGCGGGAGATCGAAGTGGACCTCGCCGTCGACGCCGTCTCGCGCGGGCGCCGTGAACACCTCGCCGCCGGGCAGGTTCGCCTCGCCGTAGTCGTTGAGCGTGGAGTTCCCGGAGACGTCGAGCGTGAGGTCGGTCTCGTCCCCGGACTTGATGCGGACCTCGTCCGCGTCGTCCAGAATTTCGACCATCTCCGCCTGGAACTCGCGCTGTTCGTCCCAGTCGAGCGAGACGGCGTCCCACACGAAGTTCTCGTACGCCTCGGTGCTCATCCCGGCGAGCTGGGCGTGGCTCGCGGTCGGGTACTGCGTGAGACACCACGTCTTCGACAGGCGCGTCCGCTTGACCTCCTCCATCGCGCGGTTGTAGGCCGCGTTGGTCTCCGGGGCGATGTCGGCGTCCTCGGTGGCGTTCGCGCCGCCGCGCGCGATGACGAACACGTCGGCCTCCTCGTAGAGCGCGCGTCGGTGGCTCGGCTCGGTGAAGTCGTCGGCGGAGCGCTTGAAGGCCCGCTGGGCGCGCTTCGAGTAGTTGAGGTAGACGGGGTTGGCGCCGCGGTCCCCGCAGACCTCGTGGAGGGCGACCGCGAGGTCCTCGGCCTCCTTGGGCATCTGGATGACCACGTCGTCGCCCGACTGGATGTCGGTGGAGTGGTCGGCGATAATCTCGGCGTGTTCGCGAACGCGTGCGTCCATACATCGGGTTTCGCGGCCGGGGAATTACGGCTTTTCCTTCCGGCGGCCCGCGCGGGGGAGCGACCGAGCCCCACTCGCGGACCGCTGCCGACGCAACGCGTTTGACGCCCCGCCTCGTAGGGTCGGGCATGTCCCGGCTCGCGTTCCGCGCGGCCGCGGCCGCCGTCGGCGTCGTCCTGCTCGCGGTGTACCTCGCCGCGGCGCTGTTCGTCGCCGACGCGCTGCGGTTCGCCTGGACCGCCCGCCCCGATCTGCCCGTCCTCCTCGCGTTGCTCGCCGCCGTCGCGGTCGGGTCGGCGTACCTCAGCTACCGGATCGGGACCGCACAGGTCCTCGCCAGCCTCGACGGCGACCGACTCCCCCGAGAGCGCGCGCCCGACCTCCATCGCCGCGTCGACGCGCTCGCGGCGCGGATGGGTGCGGATCCTCCCGACCTGTACGTCACCGACGCCCGGACGCCGAACGCGTTCGCGGTCGGCGGCGGCTCGGGGAGCGGCGCCCTCGTCATCGACCGGTCGCTGTTCCGGGTGCTCTCGGCGCGCGAGGTGGAGGCGATCGTCGCGCACGAGCTGGCGCACCTCGAGACGAACGACGGGTTCGCGCTCGCGATGGCCGACGGGGTCGGGCGCGCGCTCGTCGGGTTCGCCACGGTGCTCGCGCTGCCGGCACTCTTGGCGCTCTCCGGGCTCGCCGCCGGCTCGGCGTGGATCCGCGGGCGTCCCGGCGATCGGTCCGGGCCCTTCGCGCGGCTCCACCGCGCGCTCGCGAACGGCCTGTTCGCCGGGTTCGTGCTCGCGACGCTCGTCGCCCGGTCGCGGTCGCGAAAGCGCGAGTTCGCGGCCGACGACCGCGCGGCGGAGGTGACCGGCGACCCGATCGCGCTCGCGCGGGCGCTCCGCCGGATCGAACGGGCCGCGGAGCCGTCGTGGCCCTTCGCGCCGCTGTCGGCGTCCAAGCGGACCGAGGACCCGGCCGAGCGGTGGCTGTCGACGCACCCGTCGATCGACGAGCGCGTCGAGCGCCTCCGAACGAAAGCCGAGTCGCAGGGCCCGACGAGGCGGATCCCGGCGGGGCCGTCGCGGGGGGCCGCCGGGCGGGGACGGTCGTCTCGATGAGAAGCGTCCATCACACAAGCCGGCGATATCACGGTGGCGCGTGCCTGCGAGGCCGCCCCGCGGCCGAGCAGCACGCGCGAGGGACGCGGTGAGCGCTCGGAGAGCGCGAACCGCGAGGCTGGGGAGGCGTGAGGCTGCGGTGCTGTAGCGGGTGGGCGGGACTCAAAGGGGCAGCCGCGAGGACGAAGGCGCGGGACGCAAGGACCGCAAGGAGCGAGCAGCGCGAGCGACTGAGGACCGCAGCGACCGCACCGAGTCCTCGCGGCTGGGGCTTTGGAGGTGTTCGCCCTCGATCCGCCGTCAACAATCACTTATAGGCGAGCGGCTGGGGCTTTGGAGGGTCCGTCGTCGATCCGCCGTCAGCAACAATTTGGCAAGACGATGTGGTAGCGAAAACTACGGCCGCGGCGTTGATACTGACAGTTCCCGCCTCAACCGCCTCTTACAGCCCGTACTGCTCCCGCGCCGCGTCACCGACCCCGCGCTCGTCGAGCAGGTCCAGCGGCGCCAGCATGTCGAGCTGGACGACGCCGGGGAGCCGACCGATCTGGACGCCGCCGGTGAAGGTGCACCGGGCGCGGATCTCGCCCTCGCTCATGTCGAGTAGTTTCCCGGCGCGGTCGAAGGCGTTCTGCGTGGCGTCGTTGACGGTCGCGCCGGAGCCGACGACCTGAATCGGGGCCATGTCGTCCTCGACGTCGACGCCGTGCTCCGCGCCGAGGTCGCGGCCGGCCTCGCGCTCCGCGTCGCTGTAGGGCTGACTGATAAAGGGCAGGTCCTCATCGTTGGGGAGCAGCACGGGGCCGTCGATATCGAGGCCCTCGATCACTTCCACGTCCATGGTGACGGTGCCGCTCACGTCGGTGGTGTGGAGGGAGAGCTCGCCGTCGCCCTGGTTCGCGTGGAGGTCGCCGACGTACACCCCGCCGCCGTCGACCTCGACGGGACAGATCAGCGTGGCGCCCGCGCGGACCTCCGGGACGTCCATGTGGCCGTCGGTGCGCAGTTCGAGGTCTTCCTCGGTCTCGACGCCGTAGTCGTGGTCGGCGCCGATGAGGCTCTGGCCGAAGTCGCCCGCGTTGTGCGAGTCGGGCATCGTCACCGAGGGCGTCGTCCCGATGTTCCCGACGAAGGGCCGGAGGCGACCGAGCGTCCCGGGCATTCCGTCGGGCTCGTACAGCAGGATCGGGTGTTGTCGGGAGTTCTCCGGGATGTCCATCACGCGCTCGGCGTCGGTCGCGAGCTCGTGGGCGCCCTCCTTGTCGAGGGTGATCCCGACCGCGTTCTCGTGATCGAACGCGACGGTGTAGCCGTACTCGAAGCCGAACGAGGAGGCGTTGGCGCCGCACTCGGCACAGCGGATCGCGTCCTCGCCGGTGCCCTCGACGACGGAGTCGGGCCACGTCGTCCCGCACTCGGGGCAGCGGTGGTCGACGAAGGGGTCGTCGCCGAACGCGCCCTCGCGCTCCGCCATCGATCCGGTGCTCGTCGCCATGCTCGTCACGGTCACGTCGCGAATGTGGATCGCGATCGCGTCGCCGACCTCGGCGCCCTCGACGCGGATCGGCCGGGTCACCTCGTGGCCGCCCCGGAACGAGGGCGTGACCATCGGCCCCCAACACCCCGGCGGCGTGTACGTCTCCACCGTCCCGCCGTCCGCGACCGTCCCCGCCCACTCCTGATCGGGACCGACCAGGCCGAGCGTGTACTGGTCGACGTACAGCTCCTCTTGAACGCCTTGCTGTGACATACCACGCTATGGTAGGGGCGTCGAGAGAATAACGCTGCTGTTGGCGGAAGCGCTCGATCGGTGTTCGGGAAGGCGTGGTCGCTTGCAGTCGTTTATAACTGCGTCCCGTCAAACGGTCACCCATGCAGACCCACGTCGTGCCGGTCGGCTTCGACTACGACCGCATGATCGCCCCGCTCATCCGGGACCAGTTCGACGTCGACCGGGTGATCCTCTTGGAGGGGACGGTCGGCAGCGAGGCCAACGTCGAGTACTCGCGCAACATCGCGCGCAAGCTCGAACAGGACTTCCGGAACCTGCTCGGCGCCGAGACGGTCCGCGAGCGGCTGACCGACGTGTACGACTACGACGCCGCCTTCGAGCGCGCCTACGACCTGATAAACGCGGAGCTGGACAGAGCGGAGGGAGTCGACGAAGCGGGCGAGTGCGACGCCCCCGCTGACCCCAACGACGAGCGCGAGGTCTGGGTGAACCTCTGTTCGATGCCGCGTCCCGTCTCCTTCGCGTTCGCGACCGCGGCCCACTCGATCATGGTCGAGCGGCAGGACGACCGCGACCGCATCCACACCTACTACACCGCCCCGGAGAAGTACTTGGAGACCGAGCTCGCAGAGGAACTGCGGGCGAACCGCGACCTCCTGCGGGAGCTGGCCGAGGACGACGCGGTCGACGACGAGCGCGTCGGCGACAGACTCGCCACCACCACCGACCTGCTCGCGGAGTTCGACGAGCGCGGCACCACCATCGGCGCGAAGCGCATCGGCGACAGCCACGTGATCGAGCTCCCCGTCGCCTCCTTCCAGAACGTCAAGCCGTTCGAGGAGCTCGTCTTGTTCACCCTCGGCGAGCACGGCGAGTTCGCGTCGGTCTCGGAGCTGGCCGAGACGCTCGCCGACGACCTCAACGAGGAGTACACCGACTCGTTCCGCTCGAAGGTGATCTACAACGTCGACCGACTCGGCCCCGGTGGGAAGGGGTACATCGAGCGGGAGGAGCGCGGGAAGTCCTACCGGACCACCCTCTCGCGGATCGGCGAGCTGTGGGTCCGAGCGCACGCGGACGAGGATCGTGAGTTGGCGTAGGACGTGTGAGATCGGACAGTTTTCTTATAAGCGACTGTTGGTGGTGGAACGACGGTAAACACCGCCAAAGCCCCAGCCGGGAGGACTCGCGCGACTCGCTGCGGTCCTCGTCGCTCGCTTCGCTCGCTCCTGCGGTCCTTACTTCGTCGTGCTTCGTCCTCCCGGCTGCCCCTTTGAGTCCCACCCGGCCGCACCGCAACCGCAGCCTCACGCCTCCCCAGCCTCGTCGGTGGCCCTCCGCTTCGCTCCGGACCACCGACTCCAGCGAGGGACCGAAGGTCCCTCTGGCAGCCGGCGCTACGCGCCGGCGACCTCGCGCGACGCTCCTCGTGGCCGCCGGTGGCGGCCACTCGGAGGCGCGCGCCGCCGCGGTTGTTTTATCAGTGCCACGACCGGCCCGTTTTTATCCGTGGGACGGGGAGACACACGCGATGAATCCGGCGCGGGACCCCGACGCGACAGACCGCGACGCCGCCGCCCTCGACGACGACTTCGGCTTCGCCGAGCCGGCGACCGACCAGTCGTTCGAGAACGCGCTCGCGAAGGCCCGGGACGGAACCCGCCTCACCGTCGACGACGCGACCGAACTGCTCGCCACCGGCACGGACACCGAGGGGATCGACCCGGTCCGGAAGGAAGCGGTGCTGGAACTCGCCGACCGGCGACGCCGCGAGGACGTCGGCGACGAGGTCACCTTCGTCGCCAACCTCAACAACAACGTCACGACCGCCTGCAACACCGGCTGTCTGTTCTGTAACTTCAAGGACTCCGCGCACGCCTTCGAGGCCGACAGCGACGTCGACCACGCGGGCTTTACGAAGACGCCCGCCGAGTCCCGCCAGATCGTCGAGGACGCCCTCGACATGGGCGTCTACGAGGTGTGCTCGGTCTCGGGGCTTCACCCGGCCTTGGCGCTGAACGAGGAGCACCACGAGATCCTCCGGTCCTTTGAGGACCCCGAGAGCGCGGTGAACTACAAGCCGCCGTCGGCGTACGCCACGGACCCGGGCACCTACGTCGACCAGATCGAGGCGATGTCGGTCGGCGGGATCCACGTCCACTCGATGACGCCGGAGGAGGCGTACCACGCCGCCCGCGGCACCGACTGGGACTACGAGACGGTCTACCGCGAGCTGGCGGCCGCGGGGCTCGACTCCGCGCCCGGCACCGCCGCGGAGATCCTCGTCGACGAGGTCCGCGACGTGATCTGCCCCGGGAAGATCCGCACCGACGACTGGGTGGCGGCGATGGAGGGCGCGATGGCCGCCGGCCTCGACACCACCGCGACGATGATGTACGGCCACGTCGAGACGGTCGCCCACCGCGCGGAGCACCTCGGGGTGATCCGCGACCTGCAGGACCGCACCGGGGGGATCACCGAGTTCGTCCCCCTCTCGTTCATCCACCAGAACACCCCCCTCCACCGCCACGGCGTCGTCGACTCCGGCCCCTCGCGCGACGAGGACGAGCTGGTGGTCGCGGTCGCGCGCCTCTTCCTCGACAACGTCGACCACGTGCAGGCCTCGTGGGTGAAGTCGGGCGACGCCCACGGCCTGAAGCTGCTCAACTGCGGCGCCGACGACTTCATGGGCACCATCCTCTCGGAGGAGATCACGAAGCGGGCCGGCGGCGACTACGGCGAGTTCCGCTCGTTCGACGACTACGTCGACATGATCACGGCGATCGGTCGGACACCCGTCGAGCGCTCGACCGACTACCGCACCCGCCGCCGGATCGACTCCGACGACGGCCCCCACGGCCCGCGGCTCGGCCCCCGCGCCGACGGCACGCCGATGCTTCCGGACCGGTCGTCCGGGGCCTCGGAGCCCGACGGCGAGTCGGCGGGCGCGGACGACTGAGCCGGTCGGAAGGGCGAGCCCGCCGAAGCACCCACCAGGCCGCTCCCGGCAGGCGGCTCCCAGTCGGCGGGAACCGCCGAAATACTCTTAATATTGGTAACCATTAACAAGGACGAGATGACCGCGTCAGACGCATCGACCGCCGGTTCGGAGAGGGACCCGCCGCCCGAGGACGGCGACGGCGAGTCGGACCCCCCGAGGGTCGCGCTCACTCGCACCGACGAGCGGGTGCTGGCGTACCTCGACGACGTCGGCACCGACTATCCGGCGTTCGTCGCGAGCAACACGGGGCTGTACGTCGACCACGTCGAGTCGCGGCTGGACGCGCTCGACGCGGCGGGGCTCGTCGAGCGGGTGACTGACGAGGAGGTCTTCAGGATCACCGACGCCGGCCGCGACGCGCTGCGGGAGGACTGCGCGGCGTGGTCGGACTGATCGGGGGTCGGTCGGCGGTTTCGGGCCCGTTCGAGCTTACCGCCCGAGATCGGCGTGCGCCGAGGAGAGGTGTCTGGAGCCGAGCGCCGCCAGAAGGGAGAGCTCGCCGGCGAGCGAGCCCACCGCGATCGCCTCCGCGAGCGCGTCGCCGTTGCTCCCGGCGGGGTCGCCGCCGCCGCGGACGCCGAGGATGTCGAGCCCCGCCGCCTGCGTCGGGAGCTTCGTCCCGCCGCCGACGGTACCCACTTCGAGGCTCGCGAGCGACACGGAGAGGTAGAGGTCGCCGTCGGGCGTCGCCTCCGCGGTCGTGATCGCGTTCGCCCCCTCGACGACCTGCGCCTCGTCCTGCCCGGTCGCCAAGAACATCGCCGCGACCGCGTTGGCGACGTGGGCGTTGAAGCCGAGCCCGCCCGCCTTCGCGGAGCCGACGAGGTTCTTCCGGGTGTTGATCTCGGCGATCGACTCCGGGGTCGTGTGGAGCCGCTCCTCGACGACCTCGCGGGGGATCTCAACGTCGGCGCTCACGGAGCGCCCGCGCCCCTCGACCGCGTTGATCGCGGCCGGCTTCTTGTCCGAACAGAGGTTGCCCGAGAGCGCGACGAGCGAGGCGTCGGTCGCGTCCTCGATCGCGTCGCAGGCCTCGCGGGTCGCGATGGTGACCATGTTCATCCCCATCGCGTCCTTCGTGTCGTAGCGGAACCGAAGGTAGACGTTGTTGCCGACGACGTACGGCGTCACGTCGAGCAGTTCGCCGTGGCTCGTCGTCGACTCGGCGGCCTCCCGCAGCGCCTCCTCGTTGTCCCGGACCCACGAGACGAGCGCCTCCGCCTCGGCCACGTCGGCGACGCGGAAGACCGGCGCGCGGGTCATCCCGCTCTTCGTCACGCGCGCGGTCGCGCCGCCGGCGTCGTTGACGACCGAGCAGCCGCGGTTGATCGAGGCGACTAAGGCGCCCTCCGTGGTCGCCATCGGGAGGTAACGCTCGCCCGAGAGCGCGCCGCCGTCGACCGCGACGGGGCCGGCGACGCCCATCGGTACCTGCACGGCCCCGACCATGTTCTCGATGTTCGACCCGTTGGCGTCGGCCGCGTCGAACGCGTACTCGCCGAGCGCGTCGACGTCGGCGTCGGCGGTCTCGCCGACGAGCAGGCGCCGGGCGGCCGCGGCGGTGTCGGCGTCGGCGTGCTCTTCGAGCTCGTGGAAGCGGATCTCGCCCTCGCGGACGCGCTCCGCGAGCGACGCGGGGGTGGCGTCGGTCATGTCCGCGTCTCCTCGCGGCGCGTGCTAATGGTTGTCGATTCGGCGGGGGACCCGAAGCCTCAGCGCCCGACGATCCCGGAGAGCCGCTCGCGGAGCGACTCGCCGCCGAGCTTGAGGTAGTAGGCGTCGCCGCCGTCCTCGTAGTAGTCGTCGATCCGGCGGACGACCTCGAAGCCGAGGTGTTCGTAGAAGCCGAGCGCCCCGGTGTTGGTCGTGCGGGCGTGACAGGTGACCGATCGGTGGTCCGCGGCCACGTCGGCGATGAGACGCTCGGCGTGGCCGCGCCCCCGGTGGTCGGGGTGGACGGCGAGAAAGAGGACGTAGCCGTCGCGCCGCACGGAGGCGAACGCCACGATCTCGTCGTTCTCGATCAGTAGGTGCGTCGTGGAGCGACGGTAGGCGTCGACGAAGAATCCGCGCCGCTGTCGGAGGACCCCCTCCGCGGATCGGATCCGCTCTTTGAGCTCCCACGCCTCCGTGGCGTGATCGGCCTCGCCGGGCGGTTCCGTCCGCTTTTCCACGTTGACGCTCACTGCACGAGGCTAACACGCCAACGGAATATAACTCCACCGCCACCGGGGAGGGTTGCAGTCGGGCCGTTTCGACGCGAATCGGACCCCGTCGCGTCGCCCTCGAACCGGACCCTCCGCCGCGACCGACTCTACCCGCCGCACTCGACGACGGAAGCGTTTTGGTCGGGTCGGTCGTGGCTCCGGTAATGGCCGCCGAGTCGCCACCGGACCGCGGACGCCTCAGACGGGCGCTCCTGACCGGCGTCGCCGTCATCGTGCCCTCCGTCATCACCCTCGCGGTGCTGGGGGTGGTGTTCAACGCGATCTACGACTATCTGGACGCCTTCTCCACGGCGATCGTGCCGCTTTTGCCGCCGATGATGCTCCCGATCGGCCGCGAGATCGCCATCGAGATCGCGACCCCGATCGTGTTCGTCGCGTCGATCCTCGCCCTCGGGATCGTCGTCGAGTCGACGCGGTACGGGGAGCTCGCGGTCGAGTACGCCCACTACGGCATCGAACAGATCCCGGGCGTCGGCTCGGTGTACCAGGGGTTCAGGCAGATGAGCGACGCGATGCTGGAGTCGGACACGGGGAACTTCCGCGAGGTCGTCCTCGTCGAGTTCCCCACCGAGGGGACCTACGCGCTCGCGTTCGTCACGAGCGAGGCCCCGGCGGTGATCGCCGACCCGGCCGACGGCGGCGAGATGCGCTCGCTGTTCATGCCCATGGCCCCGAACCCGGTGATGGGCGGGCACGTCGTCTTCGTTCCCGAAGGACGGATCGTCGACGTGGATCTGACCGTCGACGAGGGGATCCAGGCGATCGTGACGAGCGGCGTCGCGATCGGCGGGGAGGGGTCGGACCCCGACGGGCTCTCGCCGGAGGAGCTCAAGCGGATCGGCGCGCGAAACCGGATCGGATCGGCGTTCCGGTCCGAGCACGACGCTCGGACCGGGACCGAGACCGGCGAGGGCCGGGGCGGGACGAACGCCGCGGACCCGAGCGGGACGAGCGTCGAGGACTCGAACGGGGGTGACGACCGGTGAGCTACGCCCTCCGCGAGCACACCGCCGACGTGGCGGTCGAGGCGACCGCGCCGACCCTCGCGGCGCTGTTCGAGGCCGTCGCCGACGGGCTCACCGCCGCGAGCTGCGAGACGGTCCCCGAGGTGGGAGAGCGGTTCGCGTTCACCGTGAGCGCCGAGAGCCGCGAGGCGCTGCTGTTCGACTACCTCGACCAGTTGATCTACGAGCGCGACGTGCGGCTCGTGCTCCCGGCCGGTCACCGGTGTGCGGTCTCGGGGCCGGACGACTCCGACGGCGTCGACGACCCCGAGTCGAGCGACGACGGCGCGTGGACCGCCGAGGCGTCGGCCCGCGGCGTCCCCCTCGACGCCGTCGCCGCTCGGGAGATCAAGGCGGTCACCTACTCCGAGATGACCCTCGAACGGCGGGGCGACGAGTGGTACGCTTACGTCGTCTTCGACGTGTGACGCCCCCACACGCCTGAAAAACGTGATCTCGTGGAAACCGTTATCAGAGGGGAGTTCATTGTTACCGCATGTCACATACAGGCGAGAGCGGCGCGGAGGCGCGAGCCGAAACCGGAGGGGAAGAGGCGACGGGAGAGGGCTCTGCGGCGACCGGGCGGCACTGGCGCGCGGGCGCCGCCGGCGGGCTGATCGCCGGCGCGGTCATGGGCGTCGTGTTGCACGGGGCGTTGGGCCTCATGCCGACGATCGGCGCGCTCGTCGGCGTCGAGACGGCCGCCGCCGGCTGGGCCGTCCACCTGTTCAACAGCACCCTCTTCGGGGCGCTGTTCGTCGCCGTCTTCGACCGCGCGTTCTTCGACGACCTGCGCGGAGACGTGGGGGGCTGTCTCTCGCTCGGCGTCGTCCACTCGGCGCTGCTCGGCGTGATAACCGGCGGGCTGCTGTTGCCGACCGCGCTCGCGATCGAGGGCGCCACCGCGCTGCCGGTGCCGACGCTACCGGTGCCCGGGCTCACGGTGGGATTCGAGTTCGGCGCGGTGATCGCGGTCGCACACCTGCTGTACGGACTCGTGCTCGGGCGGGTCTTCGCCGCGTTCACGCTCGCCGAGGGCGAGATCGGCTGGCTCCCGATCGACCCGGTCGACCGCTGAGATCGCGGGGAGACCCGCCCCTCCCCGCGCCCGCTGACGCAACGCCCTTCTCCCCCCGTACCGAACGCCGGTGTATGACCACGCGCGAGTTCGACGGGATCCGACTGGAGAAGGTGCGCGAGCACGTCTGGGAGATCCCCCGCGAGGGCGACATGAACGTCCCGGCGCGAGTGCTCGCCAGCGAAGCCCTGCTCGAGGAGATCGGCGAGGACGACTCGCTCCAACAGTTGAAGAACGCGACCCACCTCCCGGGGATCGTCGAGCCCGCACTCTGTATGCCCGACGGCCATCAGGGGTACGGCTTCCCGGTCGGGGGCGTCGGCGCGATCGACGCCCGAACCGGCTGCATATCGCCCGGAGCGGTCGGCTACGACATAAATTGCGGCGTTAGAATGGTGAAAACTAACCTCACCTACGACGACGTGCGCGGCCGCGAGGAGGAGCTCGTCGACGCGCTCTTCGAGGCGATCCCCTCCGGGCTCGGCGGGGGCGGCGTCGTCGACGGTGACGCCGACGCGATCGAGGGCGCCCTCGAACGAGGCGTCGAGTGGGCGGTCGAGGAGGGGTACGGGATCGAGAGCGACCTCATGCGCTGCGAGGACGAGGGGCGGCGCCCCGACGCTCGACCCGAGTACGTCTCCCAGAAGGCGATGGACCGCGGGCGCAACCAGATGGGCTCGCTCGGCTCGGGCAACCACTTCCTGGAGGTCCAGCGCGTTACCGACGTGTTCCGCGAGGAGGTCGCCGACGAGTTCGGCCTCGAAGCGGACGGGATCGTCGTCCTGATCCACTGCGGGAGCCGCGGGCTCGGCCACCAGACCTGCAACGACTACCTCCGGCGGATCGAGAAGGAGCACGGCGACCTGCTCGCCGACCTGCCGGACAAGGAGCTCGCGGCCGCGCCCGCCGGCTCCGAGCTGGCCGAGGAGTACTACGGCGCGATGGGCGCCTGTATCAACTTCGCGTGGGTGAACCGCCAGCTCATCACCCATCAGGCCCGCGAGACGTTCGGCGAGGTGTTCGACGCCGACCCGATCGAAGACCTCGGGATGGAGCTGCTGTACGACGTGGCGCACAACATCGCCAAGAAGGAGACCCACGAGGTCGGCGTCGACGCCGACGGGCGCCCCGCGGTCGGCGACGAGGCGGTCGACCGCGCGGACCGCGAGCTGTACGTCCACCGGAAGGGCGCGACCCGGGCGTTCCCCGCGGGCCACGAGGACGTGCCCGCGACCTACCGCGACGTGGGCCAGCCCGTGATCATCCCCGGCAGCATGGGCGCCGGATCGTACGTGCTCCGCGGCGGCGACCAGTCGATGTCGGTGTCGTTCGGCTCCACCGCCCACGGCGCCGGCCGGCTGATGAGCCGAACGCAGGCGAAACAGGAGTTCTGGGGCGGCGACGTGCAATCGGACCTCGAATCGGGCCAGCAGATCTACGTGAAGGCGCAGTCCGGCGCCACCATCGCCGAGGAGGCGCCCGGCGTCTACAAGGACATCGACGAGGTGATCCGCGTCAGCGACGAGCTGGGAATCGGCGACAAGGTCGCCCGGACGTTCCCCGTCTGTAACATCAAGGGATAGGCCGCGGCCCGTCGGCCGGACGCTTTTATCGGATACCGCGGCCACTCCGCGTCGAGATGAGCGATCACTCGCGGGACGAAAACGGCCAGCGGGAGTCAACCAGGCGATCGGTCCTCGGCGGGGCCGCCGCCGTCGCTGTCGGCGGTCTCAGCGGTCTCGGCGCCCTCGCCGCGTCGAGCGAGCCGGCGGCCGCGGTCGACGGCGACCCCGCGGCCTTCGAGGCGGGCGACGCCCCGACGGTCACCAGCAACGACGGACGGGTCGAGTCCGTCTACCTCTCGCCCGCCGTCGAGGTGTCGTGGACCGATTTCTCCGAGGGCGTCGAGCGGGTGACGCTCACGCTCGCCGCGGGGAGCGACGCCGGCGTCGACGAGGTGTACCGCGAGACCCTCACGGCGGCGGACCCCGGAGCGACGCCCGGGGACGTCGCGTCGATCGCCGGATCCGACGGCGAACAGACCGACGCCGCCTCCGACGCCCCGCCCGACTTCAGCGCGGTCGACGGCGGCCTCACCACGCGGTTCGAGCGCGCCGACGCGACCGCCCGGGGCGACGCGGTGACGAGCGAGTCGCTCTCCGACGCGGATCTGTCCGGCGGCGAGACGGCGACGACGACGCTGGACGTGGTGTTCCGCGCGGACGTCGCCGGCGGCGGCGACGAGGCGACCGTCGTGCGGACGACGACCGTCGACGTGACGGTCGAGAACCCCGCTGGCGACGCGTCCGCGGGCGGGTCGATCGAAATCGACGCCCTCTGAGAAGTGACGGCCACGCGTCCGATCGGTCACCGCTCCCGTTTCGCCTCCCGACCGAGGTGCTCCTCGACGGCCTCGACCTTCCGGTCGGCGGTCGTCTCCGCCGCCCGCTTGTCGTCGATCTTCAGGACCGTGGAGACGCGGTCGCCGTCGACGGCGTCGTGGGCGGCCGCGGCCGCCGCGAACAGCGTCTCGGCGTCGTCGGCCTCGATCACGGTCCCCATCGGGTTCGTCTCGTAGCTCACGTCGAAGTCGTCGAGCGCGGCGACGGCCTTCGCGACCTCGCCCGCCATGCTCCCCTCGGTCACCGGCGCGACGCTCAGGAGTGCGATCGCTGTCATGGCTTTGGGTGCGTGGTGCGACCACTTAAGCGGTCGTCAGAGATCGGAACGACCGCGTCGACCAGTCCGAAGCGGTCGGTTATACGTAGATGACCGCGGATCGACGGTAAACGTCTCCAAAGCCCCAGCCGATCGGTTATAAGCGGCTGATCGGGTACCGGTGGTGAACACCGCCAAAGCCCCAGCCGCGAGGACGGCGCACGCTCGCTGCGCTCCTCACTCGATCGCTCACTTCGTTCGCTCTCTCGCTGCGGTGCTTACATCGCCTGCGCCGTCCTCGCGGCTGCCCCTTTGAGTCCCACCCACGCAGCACGGCAACCCCACTCCTCCCCAGCCTCGTCGCTGGCGGCGACAGCCGCCAGCGACTCCCTCGCGCGACGCTCCTCGTGGCCTACCGGCCACTCGGAGGCGCGCGCCACCGCCGATGATCACTTGCGTCGACCCGCCGGAAACGGTCACTCCAGCGCGTCTTTGAGGAACGACAGCTGATGGCCGATCGCCGGCTCGAAGTCCTCGCCGAGCGGGGAGAAGTGGTCCGCGGGCATGGTGACGACGGTCCCGCGCGACAGCTTCTCGCCCGCGGCGACCACCGCGTCGCTGTCGACGATAGTGTCGTCGGTACCCGCCAGAAGCAGCGTCGGCGCCCGGATCTCGCCGATCCGCTCGACGGGTCGGTAGCTCGCCACCCGCAACAGCGACCGCGCGGGCGTCTCGTTGCGCCACCGCGACTCGCGGTCGACCAAGTCGAGGTACTTCCGCTTCGTGCCCGGCTCCGTGATCGCGGCGAGCTCCTCGGTGCTCCCGACGATCGGGACCGTGCGCCCGCGACGGAGCCGATGGCCGAGCAGGTCGCGGACTCCCGCGGCGCCCGAGCGCGCGAGGTACTTCGCGCCCCGGCGGCGGGCGATCGCCCGCCCGTCGAGCATCGGGACCGCGGCGATCACGGCGTCGACGTCGCGCCGCTCCGCCGCGAGCGTAAGGACGTGCGCCGCCGACAGCGACGCGCCCCACAGCACTCGGTCGCGGCCGACCGCGTCGACCCGTCGGAGGCGGTCGATCGCGGCCTCGTAGTCCGCGCGCTGGCCCTCGGGGTCGACGAGCTGCGAGTCGCCGTCCGACTCCCCGAACCCGCGGTAATCGAAGAGAAACGCGGCGTAGCCGGCGTCGGCGAACCGCTCCGCGACCGCCGGGTAGCCGAAGCTCCGCTCCGCGCCGAGCCCCGGCGCCATCACGACGACTGGCGGGTCCTCGCCGTCGCCACCGGGGAGGTAGAGGGTGCCGAGGCAGGTGTCGCCGTCGACGTCGAACGCGAGCTCGCGGGTGGCGAACCGCTCGCGCGGCGGCCGGCCGAGCCGTCGCTGCGCGCGGTTCACCGGGTCTCTGCGGGTCACGCGTCGTCCCCCGCCTCGGCGGGCTCGGCGTCTGCGGCCGACCCGTCGGTCTCGGCGTCCCCGTCGGTATCGCCGCCGGCGTGCGTCAGCGTCTCCAGCACGCGCGTCGAAAACTCCGTCTCGCTGATCTCGTAGGCGATCAGCTCCTCGAACCACGCCGCCTCCGCGTGCCACGTCCCGAGCGCGTCGCCCGGCGAGCGGACCACGGTCGCCTCGACCCGGACGGGGTCCCACGCGTCCGCCTCGGCGCGGTCGATCAGGGCGTTGAGCGCGCGCCCGATCTCGCCGTGGTGCACCTCGCGGCCGGGAAACGCCGTCATGTACGTGAGATCCAGCGGGTCGCCGCCGTCGACGGCCTCGACGCTGATCCCGTAGCTGCGGAGCGCCGGCTCCACCTCGGTCGTCCGCTCGTCGCCGGTCATACGCGACCCACGTCCGGACGAGATAAATCGGTACCGGCGTCCGGACGGCGCCGTCGCTCGACGCGTGAGGAAGCGCTCGTTCCGAAAGCCGCGGACGGGGGAAGGCCGTCGCGATCGACGGCCGGGATCGGTTTTGTCAGAGGCACACGATTGTCCCGCGCGGCCGTCTGGCAGTACTCCGTGAAATTATATAAAATCTCGGGAGGATTCCCGATCGGTGATCGGTCGGGGCGAAACCGCCCGGTGTCCCGCGGACGAGTCTCCGGTTTCGGGCACCCTTTATCAGTGTCGCGTGACAGGATCGGATATGCTCCGGGGGACGGCGACCGCGCTGACGCGCTCGGCCGACGGGACCGGCGTCCTCGTCGTCGGCGGGGTCCTGACGCTGCTCGCGTGGGTCCTCACCCCGGTCTGGGTCGCCGGCGCGCTGCTTTTCCCCCCGCTCGTCCTGCTCGCGCCGCTGGCGCTCGCCCCCGCGTTCGTCGCCCGCGGCTACTTCGTCCGCCTCCTCGCCGGCGGGATCGCGACCGGGAACGCCGACGGCGCGCCCCCCGTCGTCGCGTGGAACGATCTGTACCGAGACGGCCTCAAGGCCGCGCTCGTGAGCGCCGTCCTCCTCGCACCGCTCGCGTTCGGGATCGCGCTCGCTGCCCTCGCCGGCGGCGCTCTCGGGACCGGGCTCGTCGATCCCGCCCCCGTCGTCGGCGCCGTCAGGACCGCCCTCGGAGAGGACGGCGTCGCGGCCGTCGTCGGGGTCGCCGGCGGGCTCTCCGGGGCGGTCGCGGCGGCGTACCTCCTCGCGTTCGCGTACGTCAGGCCGGCGGCGCTCGCGGCGTTCGCCGCCTCCGGACGCCTCCGAGACGGTCTCCGACCGCGTCGCGTCGCCCGGGTCGCCGGCTCCGGCGCGTACGCCACCGCGTGGGTCGTGGCGGCCGGGACGCTGGGCGCGGGCTACGCGCTGGCGGGGCCGTTCGTCCCGCTCGTGGTCGGCGCGGCGCTCGTCTTCGCCGTCCGGGTCGCCGCGTACGGGCTGTACGGGCGGGGCGCGGCGGCGACGCTGGAGGTCGGCGACGCGGGCGACGGGAGCGAGGCGACCGATCCGACCGCGGCGGAAGCGGCCGAGGGAACGTCCGACCTCGCCCGTCCCTCGCTCCCCGAGGTGCCGCCGGCGGTGCAGACGGGACGGACCGTCTCGCTCGGCGGAGTGAGCGTCGTCAGGACGGGGGCGACGGAGGCGCGCACCGACGGCTCCGCGGACCGACGGGCGGGCGGCGTCGAGGCCGGCGGCGGGTTCGAGTGGTACGCACCCGAGGGGGAGTCGGCCGAGCGCGACGCGGCTGCGGCCGACGGCGCTCGCGGCGCCGACGGCGCGGTCCGCGTCCGCAACGCGGGCAGCGCCGCAGACGCACCCTCCGACGACGAGTTCGAGTGGAGCGTCGACGTCGCCGACCCGGAAGACAAGAGTTGATACGCGGCCGGGGCGACGTTCGGGCATGCGCATCTCCGAACGGGGCTACGGCGAGGAGGGCCGCGAGCGGCTCACCCTCGTCCCCGAGAACGTCGACGACCTCTGGCACCTCGCGCACGTCCTCGAACCGGGGGACCTCGTCGAGGGCGACACCACCCGTCGGATCCAGCGGAACGACGACCAGATGCGGGACACCGGAGGCCAGCGCGAGCACCTGTTCGTCACGCTCCAAGTCGACGACGTGGAGTTCGCCCGGTTCGCCAACCGGCTCCGCGTGTCGGGCGTGATCGTCGGCTGCTCGCGCGAGGACCAGCTCAACGCCCACCACACGCTCAACGTCGAGGAGCACGACGAGATCACGGTGGAGAAGCACTTCAAGCCGGACCAGACCGAGCGGCTGGAGGAGGCGACCGAGGCCGCCGAGAACCCCGACGTGGCCATCGCGACCGTCGAGGAGGGGGCCGCCTACGTCCACACGGTCCAGCAGTACGGCACCGAGGAGTACGCCTCTTTCACGAAGCCGACCGGGAAGGGCGACTTCTCCCGGCCGCGCGAGGAGCTGTTCGCCGAGCTCGGCGAGGCGCTCGCGCACCTCGACGCCGACGCCGTAATCTTAGCCGGACCGGGGTTCACGAAGCGGGACGCGCTCGACTACATCGAGGAGGAGCACCGCGATCTGGCCGAGAATATCACCACGGTCGACACCTCCGCCGCGGGCGACCGCGGCGTCCACGAGGTGCTCAAGCGCGGCGCCGTCGACGAGGTCCAGAAGGAGACCCGGATCTCCAAGGAGGCGACGCTCATCGACGACCTCACCGCCGAGATCGCACAGGGGGCGAAGGCGACCTACGGCCCCGAGGACGTGGCCGAGGCCGCCGAGTTCGGCGCGATCGAGACCCTCCTCGTGGTCGACGAGCGGCTCCGGCAGGAGCGGCAGAACGAGGGCGACTGGGCGATCGACGTCAACGAGGTTATCGAGTCGGTCGAACAACAGGGCGGCGACGTGGTCGTCTTCTCCTCGGAGTTCGACCCCGGTCAGCAGCTCTCGAACCTCGGCGGGATCGCCGCGATCTTACGGTACCGGCTGCAGTAAGGAAACTGTGCGGCGCAACGTCTATTTATAGACAGTCTGTGCGGTGGCGCGCGCCTCCGAGCGGCCGACAGGCCGCGAGGAGCGCGTGCGAGGGAGTCGGTGGTCCGGAGCAACGCGGAGGACCACCGACGAGGCTGGGGAGGTGTGAGGAGCGGTTGCGGTGCGGTCGGGTGGGACTCAAAGGGGCAGCCGGGAGGACGAAGCTCGACGACGCAAGCACCACAGCGAAGGAGCGTCAGCGACTGAGCGAGGAGCGCAGCGAGTCGCGCGAGTCCTCCCGGCTGGGGCTTTGGAGGTCTTCACCGTCGATCTCCGATCAACTGCGTATAGCCGAGCGGCTGGGGCTTCGGAGGTCTTCACCCCGTTATAAACTGCTTATAAACGTCAACGAGTCCGTTGGAGATGTCGAACGCCGAATCTCCTCAGTCGTTTATTCACCAGTAAGCGCCTCGCTCGCGGGCGCGAAGTCGATCGGCTGTCCCCGACCCTTCTCGCTCGCGCGCTCGTAGAGCATGTGCGCGGCCGCGACCGTCTCGACCCCGGTGCCGCCCGAGTCGAACACGGTCACCTCCTCCTCGCTCGTCCGACCGGGATGCTCGCCGGCGACGACCTCGCCGAGGTCGGCCGCGACGTGGTCCTCGTCGATCAGCCCCGCCTCGACCGCGGCGAGGAACGACCCCGCGTCCTGCGTGGCCCGCGCCCGGAGGTCGGGGACGTAGGTGGCCCGCGCGACGAGCTCGGGCGGCAGCTCGTTCTTCTCCGGGTGGTACTGGCCCATCGCGGTGACGTGGGTGCCGGGCTCCACGTCGGCGTCGGAGATTACGGGGTCGCTCGCGGTGGTCGCGGTGATCGCCACGTCGGCGCCGGCGAGGGCCTCGCTCGCGCTCTCGGCCGCGGACACGTCGGCGTCGAGCCGATCGTCGAACGACTCGGCGAACGTCTCGCGGTTCTCCGCGGTCGGGGAGAACACCCGAACGGCCTCGAAGTCGCGCACCGTCGCGGTGGTCGCGAGCTGGCCGCGGGCCTGCGCGCCGCTCCCGATCACGGCGATCTCGGTCGCGTCGGCGCGGGCGAGCGCGTCCACCGCGACCGCACCCGCGGCGCCGGTCTTGAACGGGTTCATCGAGGCGCCGTCGAGCAGCGCCAGCGGCTCGCCCGACTCGGCGTCGAAAAGCGGCGTCATGAACCACGCGTCGCCCGCGCCGAAGCCGGCGGAGTAGGAGTAGCCGCCCATCGCGCCGGTCTCCGGGAGGACCGCGGCGTAGGTGGTGAACATCCCCGGCGGGTCGCGGTTGAACAGCTTCGTCCGGGGCTCCGCGGGCGCTCCCTCGCCGATCTGGCGGTAGGCGTCGCGGACGACCGCGACGTAGTCGGCCGGCTCGGCGAGGTCGTCGACCTCGGCGCTCGTGAGGAACAGGGCGTCGGTCATACCGGTCCGGTCGGGCGCGGGGGACTAAACCGTACAGGGAACGGGAGCGGTCACCGCGGCCGGGAGAAGCGCTACTTCAGTCGGCGCCGCCGGTCCGCGATCGGCCGGTCCGAGAGCGGCCGACACGCGATCGACCGGCGGAACGCTCCGCGGCGCGGTCGTTCCGGGCGCGCGGCTCGCCCGCGACTGGGGCCTTGACGAATATCGCGTGGGCCATGACGACCCCCGCGACGAGTGCGCCCCCGGGAAGCGCCGCCGTCAACGACAGCCCGGCCAGGTTCAAGACGGCGGTCACACCGATCAGCGCTGCCGGAATGAGCCCGAGAACGTAGTCGTAGTACCCAGTCATGATCCAGTTAATACTACTGCAAAATCGCTATTAAATCTTTCTCAGGGTTCGACGTGACACTTCGAATGATCACATCGAACGATCGCATAAGTTATGGCGACGTATTCGTCGGTGGTCGGCGGGAGGCGACGTGACGGAGACGGTCGGGGACAATTCGCGCTCGGAACGGGGATGGAAAGCGAGTTCGAGACCGCGAATCGGCGGGTCGGAACGACGACGCGGCCGGTCAGAACGCAAACGCGACCGCCTATCGAAGTTTGAAGTACAGCGCGCGCCAGCCGCCGAGCGCGACCGATCCGGTCACCAGCATGACCGCGGCGAAGGTCAGGGCGGCGCTCCCGCGGAAGACGAACTCACGCAGCGCCAGTCCGACGACGGCGGCCGGGATCCACGACCGGATCACCAGCGGGACCGACGACTTCGCGGTCTCGACGGCGCCGGCCGAGTACGCGCCGATAAGCGGCGCGACGAGCACCCACCCGATCAGGAAGGGCGCGTACACTTCCAGCAGGTAGAGCGGGTTCGCCAGGAGGAAGTCGGTCGTCACGTGGTTGAGCGTGCCGACGGTCAACAGGACGATCAGCGCGATCAGGTCCCCGACCGCGAGGGGAACGGCGTCGCGGTCGAGACGCGTTTCGAGGAACGACGAGTCGGCCATACCGACCCGTCGGAGCCGCCCCCACTTTGTACGTACGGATTCGCTCCGGCGGTCGAGCGGGCCGCCGGTCGCGACGCCGCCGATCGAGAGACCGCTACTCGTAGAGCGGGTGCTCCTCGCAGAGCTCGACGACGCGCTCGCCGACCTCGTAGATCACGTCCTCGCTGTCGACGTTGTCGACGACGCGGTGGATGAGGTCGCCGACCTCCTCGATGGCGTCCGCGTCGAACCCGCGGGTGGTGACCCCGGCGGTGCCGACGCGGATCCCCGAGGGGTTGAACGGCGAGCGCGTCTCGCCGGGGACCGTATTCCCGTTGAGGACGATGTTTGCGGCCGCGAGCGCATCCGCGGCGTCGCCGCCCGGCAGGTCCGGGTGCGAGTCCCGGAGGTCGACCAGTACGAGGTGGTTGTCGGTGCCGCCGGAGACGAGGGAGAACCCGTGGTCCTGCAGCGTCTCGGCGAGCACGTCGGCGTTGTCGACCACGTTCTGCGCGTACTCGTCGAACGAGGGGTCGAGCGCCTCCTTGAACCCGACCGCCTTGCCGGCGATGTTGTGCATGAGGGGACCGCCCTGTCCGCCGGGGAACACGGCCTTGTCGACGTCGTCGGCGAACCGCTCGTCGCACATCACGATCCCGCCGCGGCCGGCCCGGATCGTCTTGTGGGTGGAGCCGGTGACGAAGTCGGCGACGCCGACCGGCGAGGGGTGGACGCCGGCGGCGACGAGCCCGGTGATGTGGGCGATGTCGGCGAGGTGGTAGGCGTCGACCGCGTCGGCGGCCGCCTGGATCTCCTCCCAGTCGACGGTGCGCGGGTACGCGGAGTAGCCGGAGACGACGATGTCCGGCTCGAACTCCTCGGCGGCCTCGCGGAGGCCCTCGTAGTCGATGTAGCCGGTGTCAGCGTCGACCTCGTACTGCTCGACCTCGTAGATCTGCCCGGTGAAGTTCGCGGGGTGGCCGTGCGAGAGGTGGCCGCCGTGGTTCAGGTCGAGCGAGAGGATCTTGTCGCCGGGCTCTAGGACGGCGTAGTAGACGGCCTGATTCGCCTGCGTCCCGGAGTGGGGCTGGACGTTGACGTGGTCGGCGCCCCACAGCTCCTTCGCGCGCTCGATCGCGAGCTCCTCGACGTCGTCGGCGTACTCGCAGCCGGCGTAGTACCGCCCGCCCGGGTACCCCTCGGCGTACTTGTTCGTGAGGACGCTCCCCTGCGCCTCCAGCACCGCCTCGCTGACGTGGTTCTCGCTGGCGATCATCGCGAGCGTCTGCTCCTGCCTGTCGCGCTCCCCGGCCAGCGCGTCGGCGACCGCGGGGTCGACCTCCCGGACGTGCTCGTGGTCCATGTAGGAACCCCCGTCCGATCGCGCATTAATCCTTGCGTCACGTCGGTGACTGCCCGGCGCTCCCGTCGCAACACCCCGAACGATCCCGACGACTCACGCCGGGAGAGATCGTCGAAAGATCGTATCCGTCAATTTCGCAGGTCTCGGGGCCTGAAACCGCGTTGTTCACTCTCCTAATCCCGTTAATATTAAATACGCAACTGTCTTTTATCCCGAAAGATAGATGGTATCGAATTTACTGGAGACAGACGTCGAAAATGTCCTCGACGCGGCGTTCGCGGGGGACGACGAGGAGCTGTTCGTCGTCGATCCATCCGCCGAGACGATCGTGTCGCTCGTCGAGGTGGCGATCGGTCGCGACGACCTGCCGGAAATGTCGATGCTCGTGGAGGAACGAACGCTGAAGAACGTGATGGAGGACTTCCTCGTCGCGTCGAAGGCGGCCGACCTCGTCGCGGACGGCGAGCTCGACCTCCGCGTCCTCGACGAGGCGGTCGACAACGCGCTGTTCGTCTCCGCGTCGCGAGTCGTCGTGCTCGTGAGTAGCGACGACCACGTCGCCGCGCTCACTTCGGACGACGAGGAGTTCGTCGACGAGGTGTTCGAGACGCACAGCGCCGCCTTCGAGCGGGCCGAGACGTACGGCCTCCGCACGCCCGCGATCAGCCGCGTTCGCGAGTCGATGGCGGACGAGATCGGCGAGGCCACCCGCGAGGACTTCGACGTCGTACTCGACGCGATAGGCTCCGCCCGCGGCGACGACGGCGGGCTCGACGAGGTGACCATCTCCCTGCTCGTCGCCGCGAAGAACGACGTGCTCCTCTACGACATCTCGAAGTGGGGCGAGGACGTGGGAATCGCCTCGAAGGCGACGTTCTCCCGCACGAAGACCCGGCTCGAAGACCTCGGAGTCATCGACACCGAGAAGGTCCCGATCGACGTCGGCCGCCCCCGCCTCCGGCTCAAACTCGGCGACGAGCGCCTCCGCGGGCTCGACGCGGACGAGCTCGCCGCCGAAGTCGTCGAGATGCTGGCGTAGGGACCGACAACGAGACTCGAACCGCCTCCCGCTTCGGCGCCCCCGACCCCGCCCGCACCGACACCGTCACCCGCGGGTTTTTTTCGCCCCTTCGCATTGGGAGTGACATGGACATCGGACTTGTCGGCGACGGCCCCGCGGTCGAGGCCGTCTCGGCCGCGCTCGGCGACGTCGACGTGAACGTGATGCCCGTCGAGGCGGAGTTGCTCGACGGGTTCGACCTCGGGGTCGTCGTCGACACCGCCGGCTCGGAGACATTCGCGACCGCCGACGCGCACCTCGACCGCTGGGTCGCGATCGAGGTCGGCGGGCTCGGCGGCGTTCCCCTGGAGCCGGTCGACGCCGCGGTGACCGCCTTCGACGAGACCTGCTACGACTGCCTCCGGCGACGCGTCGCGAGCGGCGGGGCCGAGGCGGCCGACGCGCCGGCCGGCCGTCGGTCCGCCGTGCGCTACGCCGGCGCGCTGGCCGGCCGACGGGTCATCCGACTGCTCGCCGGCGACCCGGTCGCCGACACGGTCGCGGAGGTGCCGGGCGGCGAGCGGACCCTCCTCCCGGTTCCGGGCTGCGACTGCGGCGACGACCCGGGCGACGCGCTGCCCCGGGAACACGAGGAGCGGTCGCTGTCGGACGCGATCGACCGCGCGGAGCGGGCGGTCGACTCCCGGGTCGGCCCGCTCTCGCAAGTGGGCGAACAGGAGTCGTTCCCCGTGCCCTACTACGTCGCCCGGGTCGCCGACACGACGCCCTTCTCCGACGCGCGGGCGGCCGAGTTCGGCGGGGGCGCCGCCGCCGGCTGGGACGCCGCGTTCATGAAGGCGCTCGGCGAGGGGCTAGAGCGGTACGCCGCCGGCGTCTACCGCGAGGCGTCGTTCACGCGCGCGCCGGCCGCGAACGTCGCGAACCCCGTGACGCCCGACGCGTTCGTCCGGCCCGAGAGCGCGGAGCCGTACGCCCGCGACGACCGGCTCCCGTGGGTGACCGGCGAGGGCCTCGGGACGGGCGAGGTCGCGAGCCTCCCGGCGGAGTTCGTTCACTTCCCGCCGCCGGAAAAGCGGTACCGACCCGCGATCACGACCGGGCTCGGGCTCGGCAACTCCGGGCCGCACGCGGCCCTGTCGGGGCTCTACGAGGCCGTCGAGCGCGACGCCACGATGACCAGCTGGTACTCGACGGCCGATCCCCTCGGGATCGAGGTCGACGACGAGGGGTTCGCGGAGCTTGAGAAGCGCGCCCGCGCCGAGTCGCTGACGGTGACGCCCCTCCTCGTTACGACCGACGTCGACGTGCCCGTCGTCGCGGTCGGCGTGCACCGCGAGGGCGAGTGGCCCCGCTTCGCGGCGGGCTCCGGGGCTGACCTCGACCCCGCCGCAGCCGCCCGGAGCGCGCTCGCGGAGGCGCTCCAGAACTGGACCGAGCTCCGGTCGATGGGCCCCGACGCGGCCGCGGAGCAGGGCGCGGCGATCGGCCGGCACGCCGACTTCCCCGAGGAGACGCGGGCGTTCTTCGACCCGGACGCGACGGTCCCCGCCGAGTCGCTCGGCGAGCCGGAGCTGTCCGGCGCCGACGAGCTGGACGCCGTCGTCGACCGCGTCGAGCGGGTCGACCTGGAGCCGTACGTCGCGCGGACGACGACACGGGACCTCGCCGCGCTCGGCTTCGAGGCCGTCCGCGTGCTCGTCCCCGGCGCGCAGCCGCTGTTCACGGGCGACCCGTTCTTCGGCGACCGCGCGAGCGACGTGCCCCGGTCGATGGGGTTCGAGCCCGAGCTGGAGAAGGCGTACCACCCGTTCCCGTGATTCGCGGAAGCCGGGCGCCGTCCCGCGCTCGCGATTGCCCCATCCCGCCGGTTTAAGCCGCTCGCAACCTCCCACTCGCGCATGGACGTACTCCCGGACGCGGACATCGAAGCGGTCGAGGCGGTCGACGGCGTGTTCCTCACGCAGGGCGCCGCCGGCGACGAGACGAGCATCCAGCGGTTCGTCATCGACCCCGGCGCCGAGGTCCCCGAACACGACCACCCGCACGAACAGGTCGGCGCGATCACCGAGGGGGCGATCACCTTCGTCGTCGACGGCGAGGAGCGCGTCGTCGGGGCGGGAGACACGTACGTAATCGCAGGCGGCGAGCCGCACGCGGCGCGCAACGACACCGACGAGCGAGTCGTCGGCTACGACATCTTCTCGCCGCCGCGGACGAACCCGGACTGGCAGGAGTGATCGCTTATAAATAGACGTGCGGTGGCGCGTGCCTCCGAGTGGCCGATAGGCCACGAGGAGCGCGCGCGAGGGAGTCGCTGGCGGCTGCCGCCGCCAGCGACGAGGCTGGGGAGGGGTGAGGTGCGGGGCGGTGCTGTGCGGGGTGGGACTCAAAGGGGCAGCCGCGAGGGCGGCGCAGGCGATGCAAGCACTGGAGGGAGCGAGCAACGCGAGCGACTGAAGCGCGCAGCGAGCGTGCGCCGCCCTCGCGGCTGGGGCTTTGGAGGTGTTTACCGTCGATCGACAGTCAACCGCTTATAACCGAGCGGCTGGGGCTTTGGAGGAGTTCGCCGTCGATCCACTGCTAACCGTTTATAAGCGAACCTCTCAGTCTATATCGCGATCCGAGTATGGGGGCAACGCCCGCCACTGCCACGCACCCTTTATCAGTCGCTCTCCTACCAGAGAATCAACCATGGCACGCGCGAGCGCCGGGGCGCGGCTCCACTTCGGCTTCTGTAACCTCAGCCTCTCGCACGAGCGGCTGTACGGGGCCCTCGGGCTCGGGCTCGCTGAGCCGCGGGTCGTCGTCGACGCGGAAGCCGCCGACTCGGTCACCGTCACGATCGACCCGGGCCCCACCGACCCCGCGATCCGCGACGACATCCGCCAGTACGCGGCCACCGCTGTCGACCTCCTCGGCGTCGACGGCGCCCGAGTCACGATCCACAAAACGCTCCCCCGCCACGCCGGCCTCGGGAGCGGCACCCAGCTGGCCGCGGCGACGCTCGCGGCCGTCGCGGCCGCCCACGGGGAGGAGCCCCGCGTCCGCGAGCGCGCCCCGGCGCTCGGCCGGGGCGGGCGCTCCGGCGTCGGCGTCGCCACGTTCGAGGCGGGCGGGTTCGTGCTCGACGCCGGCCACCCCACCGCGCGGTTCACCACCGACCGCCCCGCCGACGGGGAGTGGACCGTGCCGCCGGTGGCCGCCCGCCACGCCGTCCCCGACGACTGGCGGTTCCTGCTCGTGCGCCCCGACGCCGACCCGGGGAGGAGCGGCGAGGCGGAGGACGACGCGATGCGGACCGCGGTCGAGCGCGCGGAGCCCGGGATCGCCGACCGGATCGGGGGGATCGTCACCCGGCGCGTGCTCCCCGCGATCGCGACGGGGAACGCCGAGCGCTTCGGCGCCGCGGTCGCGGAGATCGGTCGGCTGAACGGCGCGTGGTACGCCGACGAGCAGGGCGGCGTCTACCGCCCGCCGGTCGGCGACGTGGTGGCGTCGCTGTCGGCGTCCGCGGCCGTCTTCGGCGCCGGGCAGTCGTCGTGGGGACCGACCGTGTACGGGGTCACCGACGCCGCGAACGCGAGCGCGGCCGCGATCGCGGGCGAACGGGCCCTCGACGAGGCGGGAGTCGACGGGTCGGTCTCGGTCGTCGAGGCGGCCGACGGCGGGGCGCGGGTGACCGGGGACGGGCGGGAGTGAGGGCGGGGAGGTGACGAGCGCGGACCGCCAACGAGCAACAACACTAAGCGGAGCGCCCTCCCCATACGGGACATGCCGAGTCTTCCGTTCGGCGTCGCCCGGCTCGACTCGATCCTCGAGGGCGGGGCGCCGCCGGGGAACGTCGTGTTGCTCGCGGGCGAGTCCGGCGCCGGCGCGCGCGAGTTCCTGTACACCGGCGCGGCGATGAACGCCCTCGGGCACGCCGACGCGGAGCTGTTCGACCTCTACTACGGCGACCTCCCCGCGGACGCCGAGCTTCCGGACGAGGTCCACTACATCTCCTTTACCGCCGACACCGAGGCGATCACGCGGGAGATGGGGTACACGATGGCCGACGAGATCGTCGACGCCGCGATCGACGGGATCGAGTTCCGGGACCTCTCGCCGGAGTACTTCCAGCTCAGCCCGATCCCGCGCGACTGGTACGAAGACGAGACGGCGTCGATCAAAGAGCTCGGCGACCGCGGCGAGTACGAGGACGTGCTGACCGCGTTCGGCGACTACCTGTCGGCGCACGCCGACGACAGCCTCGTCTGTATCGACTCCGTGACCGACCTCGTCTCGATGGTCGACGAGGACACCGAGTGGAGCGACGTGGCGATGGTGATGAAGGGGCTCAAGAAGGCCGCCTACGACTGGGGCGGACTCATCCTCGTGTTGGTGAACACCGACTCGATCTCCGACCGCGAGTTCGGCGCGCTGATGGACGCCGCCGGCGGCACCCTGCAGTTCACCTGGGAGAGCGGCAGGTCCCAGCGCGCCCGGACCATGTTCGTCCGCGAGTTCCGCGGCGTGCTCTCGCGGTTGGAGTCGGAGAACATCGTCCGGTTCGAGACCGAGATCCACGAGGGCGGGTTCGACATCAGCGACGTGCGCAAGATCCGGTAGCGCGCCCGCGGCCGTCTCGACGCGGACCGCCACCCCCCGAGTATCGATCCGGAGAACGACGCGACAGGTTACTTAAGTCTGCTCGCTTAACGGGGCGTAGATGACGGAGGATCCGCGATGAGCGACCTCGATCCGACCGACGGCAGCGACGGCGTCGCCGCGGAGGCCGCGGCCGCGGCCGCCGCCGACGAGGCCGACGTCGATCGCGAGGAGCTGGTAAAGCGCGCCGTCGTCGCACTCGCGGACTCCGAGGGGATCGACGTCCCGGACGCGGAGGAGGTAGCGGCGATCGAGGCGCGGCTCGACGACCTTGACGCCGAGGTCGACGAGAAGGTCGAGGACCTCCGGGAGCGGTTCGTGGAGCTGTACCGCGATCTGGAGTCGAAGGCCCCGGCCGGCCACACCCACGAGGAGACGGCCGAGCGGCTGGACGCGATCGCGACCGACCTCGACGCGGTCGCCGGCCGCCTCGACGAGGTCGAGGCCGAGGCGGCCGCGACGGCGACCGTCGGCGAGGCGGTCGAGGAGACGATCGACGCCGTAGACGACCGGCTCGCCCGCGCCGAATCACGGATCGACGAGGTCGGCGATATCGACGACATCGACGAGCTCCGGGATCGCACCGAGGCCCTCGACGACCGCGTCGGCGACCTCGACGATATCGAAGAGAAGCTCTCGCGGGTCGCGAGCGCGGTCGTCAGGGTCCGCCGGCGGCTGGAGGCGGCCGAGCGCGACCGCGCCGACCGCGAGCGGCTCGACGCCCTGACCGCCGCCGCGAACCGCGCTGGCGTCCGGAAGGCCAAGTGCACGAACTGCGGCGACACCGTCGATATCGGGCTGCTGACGGCGCCCGAGTGCCCCCACTGCGGTCGTCGATTCGAGGAGCTGGAACCGAGCACGGGGTTCCTCGGTACCTCGCGGCTGGTCGTGGGAGACCCGCCGGCGCTCGACGGAGAGGTGGACGGCGACGCCGCCGGGTCCGCGGGGGCGGCGGGACAGGAGACGACCGGCGGCGACGTGAGCACCCGCGGTGCCGACGGGGGGCGGTGAGTCGTGACCGAGGACGGATCGGATCCGGTCGACGGGGGGGAGCCGCTCGACGACGCGGACGACCCGTTCGACGACGAGTCGCTCGCCGGGAGCGACGATCTCGACGAGGTCGACGACCCCTTTGCCGAGTTGGGTGAGGGCGAGTCGAGAGAAGAAGTCGGAACCGACGCCGAAGGCCCGCTCTTCGGCGAGGCGACGGGGATCGACGGCCGCGATCCGGTCGACGCGGGCGTCGGCGACGACGGTGCCGCGGCCGGTGCTCGTTCTCGTTCGCCCGCGGGCCGGGGCCGAGGGGAGACCGACGACCCCTTCGACGAGCTCGGGACGGCGGGCGGCGAGACCGACGCGGAGCTCGACGAGGCGTTCGAGCGGATGGACGTCGGCGGAGTCGCGGAGGAGGACGTCTGGGACTCGCTCGACGAGGACGCGGCGAGCGGGTTCGGACCGGTCGGCGAGTTCGGCGGCGCGGCCTCGGAGGCGGACGCGACGGGCTCGGGCCTCGGAGGGGACTTCGCCGACGCCGGCCGCGAGCGCGTGATCTCGAAGCGGACGTACTGCCAGCAGTGCCCGCACTTCTCGGCGCCGCCGGAGGTCGCCTGCGGCCACGAGGGGACGGCGATCCTCGAAGCCGTCGGGTTCGACGAGTTCCGCGTCCGGAACTGCCCGATGGTCGACGACGACGCGCCCACGTTCGACGCGCCCCACGAAGAGTAACCGAAACCAGGTACTCTCGGCTTTCGGATAAGCGTCGAGCGGTTTCTGAACACGCTCAAGGGACTCGGGTTCCGAGAGCGTGTCGTCCGTGGGAATAGTTCGACGATTGGACGATCGGGGCGTCGCGTTCGGGCCGGGAGCGCTTACCGGAGCGATAGGGGATTCGATTACGGTGATCCCGCTGGTCGTCGCGCTCGCGCTGCTGACTGACGTGTCGCTCCCGCACGCGCTCGTCGGATTCGGGGTCTTTCAGATCGTCTGGGGAGTCCGGTACGGGCTCCCGGTGTCGGTCGAGCCGATGAAGGCGCTCGCGGCGCTGGCGATCGCCGGCGCCTTGACGTACGCGGAGCTCGCGCTCGCCGGGCTCGTCCTCGGCGCGCTCCTCCTCGCGATCGGGCTCACGGGGACGCTCGCGCGGGTCGAGCGCTGGATCGGCGAGCCGGTGATCCGCGGGGTGCAGTTCGCGGTCGGGCTGGTCCTGCTCGAGACAGGGGTCGACCTCGCGGTCGGCGACCCCGCCCTCGCGGCCCTCGGGGTGGCGATCGCCGCGGCGGCCGCGCTCGCGGGCCACGGGAAGGCGAGCGCCCTCGCGGTCGCGGTCGCGGGGATCCTCGTCGCGCTCGTCACCGCCGGGCTCCCGGTACCGCGGTGGCCCGGAGCGCCGCCGGTCCTCTCCCCGCAGATACTTTCCGGAGCGGTCACCCGGAGCACGGCCGACGGGATCGCCGCACAGCTCGCGATGACGATCGGGAACGCCGCGCTGGCGACCTCGCTCCTCTTCGCCGACCTGTTCGACGCGGAGGTCACGCCGGACGAGCTCTCGGCGAGCATGGGCGCGACGAACCTGATCGCGGTGCCGCTCGGCGCGATCCCGATGTGTCACGGCTGCGACGGCGTCGCCGGCAAGCACGCGTTCGGCGCTCGGACCGGCGGCGCGAACGTCGTGCTCGGCGTCGGCTACCTCGTCGCGGTCCCCTTCGCGACGCCCGCGCTCCTCGACGCGTTCCCGGTGGCGATGCTCGGCGCGCTGCTCGCGATCGTCGCCGTCTCGCTCGCGCGCAACGCCCTCGACTCCGAGAACGTGGCGCTCTCGGTCGCGATCGGGCTCGCGGCGCTGGCGACGAACCTCGGCGTCGCGTTCCTGCTGGGGATCGTCGCGCACCTCGCGTGGGAGCGAGTGGGAGAGGGCGAGGAGGAAGACGATCACTTATAAAAGAACGAAGCGGTCGGCGCGTGCCTCCGAGTGGCCGCCGAAGGCGGCCGCGAGGAGCACGCGCGAGGGAGTCGGCCGACCGGAGCGAAGCGACGGGAGGCCGACGAGGCTGGGGAGGCGTGAGGTGCGGTGCTGTGCGGGCGGGGTGGGACTCAAAGGGGCAGCCGGTGAGGCGGGCGCAGGCGATGTAAGCACTGGAAGGAGCGAACGCAGTGAGCGACTGAAGCGCGCAGCGAGCGTGCGCCCCGCCTCACCGGCTGGGGCTTTGGAGATGTTCACCGTTGATCCGGCGTCAGCGGTTTATAAGTGATCGGCTGGGAATTTGGAGGTGTTCGACAGCGAACCGAACGCAACCATTTATAAACGAACGTACGCGTCAAAATCGGAGCCCGCGATCGGTCCGCTCGATAGTTATAAAACGTCGTCCAACGCGTCCATCACTTTATCAACCCGTTCGATCCGCGCGTTGTGCCCCATGTGCCCGACTCGCAGGATGTCATCGCTTAGATCCCCCAACCCGGTCGCGAGGAGCAAGTCGTGTTCCTCCCGGAGCCGCGTCTGCAGCTCCTCGGCCCGCCCGGGCACCTCGAAGGCCGTCACGGTCGGCGAGCTGCGCTCGGGGGCCGGAAACGGCTCCAGCCCCAGCTCCGCGCCGCGCTCGCGACACCGCGCCGCCGCCGTCCGGTGTCGCTCTCGGACCGCGTCGAGCCCCTCGTCCAGCCACAGCCCGAGCGCCGCGTCGAGCGCGACGACCTCGGTCGTGAGGTGGGTGTACGGGAACCCCTCCGACGTATCTCGCCACGGGAGGAAGTTCGTGTACAGCGAGTGCGGGTCCCGCTCCTCCATCGCCGCCCACGCGCGGTCGCTGATCGCGGCGGTGGTGAGCCCCGGCGGCGCGCTGAAGCACTTCTGGGACGCCCCCAGACACACGTCGATCCGCTCGGTGGGCACCCGCACTCCGCCGAGTGACGAGACGGCGTCGACGACGGTGCAGATCTCCCCGTCCGCCTCCTCCAGCAGGTCGAGCGCGGGGCCGAGGTCGTTGAGCGTCCCCGTGGGCGTCTCGCAGTGGACCATCGTCGCGAGGTCGAACTCGCGGTCGTCGTCCGCGAGGACCGACTCCAGCTCCGCGATCGGGAGGGGGTCGTCGTAGTCGGTCGAGAGCAGCGTCGCCTCGCCGCCGTAGTCCGCGACGAAGTCGGCGAACCCGTCGCCGTAGAGCCCGTTCGAGAGGCACAACACCTCCGTCCCGGGCTCGACCAGCGAGGCGATCGCGGCCTCTAAGCCGAGAATTCCCTCGCCGCCGGGGACGACGACGTCGCGGGTCGCCCCTCCCGCCGACCCGTCCCGAGCGTCGCCGTCCGGATCGATCCCGTACACCGTCGCCAGCCGGTCGGTCAGTCGGTCGTAGATCCGGTGGAACTCAGGGTCCACGTCGGGGTTGATCAGCTCGCGGCTCATCGCGTCGCGGACGGGGGCGGGGACCGCGGTGGGTCCCGGCGTCATGAGCATACGCCGTCACTCGCGTCCATCGGTATAAGGGCGCCGTCGCGGGTCGTGACCCCCACCGTCCGACCGCGCCGATACGTTAATACGTTTCTGTCGCCTCGGTTTGGCCATAATGATGCTTCCGACCCACGTGCTCGGCGGGATGCTGCTCGCCGCGCCGCTGGTGCGCGTGGCCCCGGAGCTGGCGCCGATCGGCTTCGTCGCCGGCTTCCTCGGGGGGCTCTTCCCGGACCTCGACATGTACGTCGGCCACCGGAAAACCCTCCACTTCCCCGTGTACTACGGCCTGTTCGCGGCGCTGGCCCTCCTCGCGGCCCTCGTCGCGCCGTCGGCGGCGACCGTCGCCGCCGCCCTCTTCCTCCTCGGCGCGGCCCTCCACAGCGTCGCCGACATGTACGGCGGCGGGTTGGAACTGCGCCCGTGGGAGGGGAACTCCGACCGCGCCGTGTACGACCACTACCGCGGGACGTGGATCGCCCCGCGACGCCTCGTGCGGTACGACGGCGCGGTCGAGGATCTCGCGCTGTCGGTGGGGCTCGCGCTTCCCCTCCTGTTCCTGGTCACCAGCCCGCTCCGGGAGATGGTGCTCGGCACGCTTCTCGTCGCGGCCGTGTACACGATGACGCGGCGGTACCTGGCGGAGCTCGCGGCGCAGATCGCCCCCTACGCCCCGGACGCGCTGTCGCCGTTCCTCCCGGACCGGTACGTCGACGACGACCCGAAGCGGTAGCCGCGAGTCGCGGTCGTCGCTACCACGTCCTCAATCGAGCCCGTCGATCGCGCGCGCCGCCTCGAGCACCTCCTCGTGGAGCGCCCCGTTCGAGACGACGAGCCCGGTCGAGTCGTGTCGCCAGCGGTTCCCCTCCAGATCCGTCGCCTTCCCGCCGGCCTGCCGGACCATGAACACGCCGGCGACGGAGTCCCACGGGTTCGCCCGCAGGTTCGAGATCGTTCCCTCCAGCCCGCCCGCGGCGACGGTCGGCAGCACGACCTGCGCGGCGCCGAGCCGGCGCAGGTCGCCGAACCGCCGGACGATCGCCTCGCAGGCGGCGGCGTACTCGTCGCGGGAGTCGTGGTCCCACCACAGCGTCGGGTCGACCGTCGCCCGCCGCGGGTCCGACGCGTCGCTGACGGACATCGGCTCCCCGTTGCGGTACGCGCCGTCCGCGCCGGCGGTGTAGGTGTCGCCCAGCGCGGGCGCGACGGTGGCCGCGGCGACCGCCTCGCCGTCGACGACCGCCGCGACCGCGGTCCCCCACACGCGGATGTCCCGGACGTAGTTGTGCGTGCCGTCGATCGGGTCGATCACCCACGCGGCGCCCTCCTCGGGGACGGTCTTGCGCTCGTCCTCCTCCTCGCCCACGATCGCGTCGTCCGGGAACGACTCCCGAATAGCCTCGATGACGGTACGCTGGGCCGCGCGGTCCGCCTCCGTCACCACGTCGTCTTCGCCTTTGGTCTCGACCGCGATGTCGCTCCGGAACCGCTCGTTCGCGACCCGCGCGCCGGCCCGCGCCGCGCGCTCGGCGACCGCGGCGCGCTCGTCTGCGTCGGTCATGGTCGCCCTGTGCCGCCCCGAGACGTATAAACGTCGATTCCTCGAACGCCTACCCGAAGAATAATTAACTCGGTTCCGAATCTGAGTATACTTAAGTGTATTCGGGACACACGGAGTCGTATGGAACCCGAAGAAGCGGTCCGCCAGCTCGAGTACGCCATCGACGCTTCGCTCGACGAGACCGGACAGCGCACGGCCGCCGGCTACCGGCCCACCTTCGAGCGCGTGGCCGACCGCGGCGACGGGAAAGCGGTGTACCAGCTCGCCTGTGACCTCGCCGGAGAGGTCGCCGCCGGGGACTGTCCCCGACCGGCCGAGGCGAACGCGACCGCCGAGCGCGTCCTCGGTGATCGAGCGTACACCGACGGCGGGGCGTAAGGGCAGATCGCTTTCCCGACCGACTCGTTTTACAGCCCGATTCGTTCTCCCAGTTCGGGCGCGCTCGCCTCGAATCCGTCCTCTCGCAAGTCCGCCGCGAACGCCGCACAGCGGTCGCCGTGGTTCACGAGCACCCGCGATCCCCTATAGGAGTCCAAGAACGACTCCAGCCCGCCGCGGTCGGCGTGTGCAGAGAAGTCGAACGACTCGACGCGGGCACTGACGGGGCGTACTCGTCCGTTTATCGCCAGCCGGCCGTGGTCCTGTAGCTCTCTTCCGGGCGTCCCCTCGACCTGATAGCCCGTCAGCGTCACCGTATTGGTCGGATTTCCCCGGATCTCCGGGAGGTACGAGTGAACCGGTCCCCCGGCGAGCATTCCGGAGGTGGTAACGATCAGTTCGTTGTCGTCGGCGATCCGCTCGCGCTGGCCGTCGCGGCCGGTGACGAAGCGCGCGGCGCCCGCCGCCCGGCGGAGCGCCTCCGGGTCGCGCAGGAACTCCGGATGCCGGCGGACCAGCCGCGTCACCTCGACGCCCATGCCGTCGACGTAGGGGGTCAGGTCGTTGGCGTCCGCGACGAGCATGAGCTCCTGGGTCCGCCCGATCGCGAACGCGGGGGCGACGACGGTGCCGCCCTCCCAGATCGCCGTCTTCACCCGCTCCGCCCAGCGGTCCTCGACGGCGCGACGGTCCTCGTGGGTCACGTCCGCGTACGTCGACTCGCAGATCACGGCGTCGGCGTCGGGACGGTCGGTCGTACCGGCGACGAGCCGCTGGTCGTCGGTGTGGAAGTCGCCGGTGTAGAGGAGGCGGGTGTCACCGTCATCGATCAGGACGTGCGCCGACCCCGGGATGTGGCCCGCGTCGAACAGCGTCACCTCGTAGGCGGTCCCGCCCGCCTCGACGACGAACGGCTCCCGGTAAGCGTGCCGCCCCTCGACTTCGCCGAGCCGCGCGACGTGCTCCTCTGAAAAGGGACAGAGGGGGCTGTTGCCGTGGAGCTTCAGGGTGTCGCGCGCCAGCGTCCGGGCGAGCTCCGCGGTCGGTGGCGTCCAGTGGATCGCCGGTCGGCGGTCCCCCTTCAGGAGGGCCGGCACCGCGCCGACGTGGTCGAGGTGGCCGTGCGAGACTACCACCGCGTCGGGCTCGGGGTCGCGGAGGGGGTACTGCGGGGGATCCGCGGTCAGCAGACCGTAATCCAGGAGGAGCGCGTCGTCGACGAGGACCGCGCTCCGACCCACCTCGCGGGCGCCGCCGAGGAACTCGACCTCCATGCGAGAACTCACTCGCCCGCCGCGTTAGTGCCCGTCGGTCCCGGCGTCTCCGGATCGCGATCCGGACGAATCGAGGCCCGGGCCGAGGACCGGAAGCGGGCCGAAGACCCACACCCACGCCGCGAGCGTGAGCGCCCCCGGAAGCTCCGGGAGCGCGAGTCCGGACACCGGCCACCAGCCCGCGACGAACGTCGCCCAAACGGCGACGTGGAGGACGGCGAACGCGAGGGCGACGCGCCCGGTCGCCGTCCCGCGGCGCGCGAGCCCGTCGATGGCGAACGCGACGGTGATAAGCGTATAAAAGCCGATCGCGGCCGGGCCGTGAAGCGGTTCCGTGAGGTCGAAAATCCCGACCCCGGCCATGGCGACCATCGCGAGCGCGAGGACCGCCGCGCGGACCGTCCCCGCGATTCCGCGCTCCGAGGACGACAGCCGGAGCCCGAAGGCGTAGCCGACGCCCGCGACGCCGCCGAGTATCAGCCCCCAGTTGAAGGCGAGAGCGCTCCGGTCGCGGACCCCGAGATCGGAGAGCGCGTCGGTCGCCCACGAGAACGTCGGATCGAGGAGGACCGCGGCCGCGATTCCGCCGAGCGCGAACAGAGTGGCCGCGGCGCCGAGGGCACGCGTGGCGGCGACACGATCGGTGCCGGCGGTGTCGACGGCGCCGGCGGACATCGAGAAACGACCTCAGTCGAGGCGCTCCGCGGCGTCCCGCTGGACCAGCGGGTCCGCGTTCTCGGCGGGAAGGGTGACGACGTCCTCGCTCTCGAGGTCGTACTCCCGCTCGTCGACGCCGAATATCGCGCCCACGTCGCGAGTGATCTTGACCGTGGCGCGGTCGGTTGCGTCGGGATCGGCGGTGTCAGGGGTATCCGCGGATTCGGAGGCCTCGCCGACCCTACCGTCGTCGCCGACCTTCTCAGTCCCCTCGTCGGCGCCCGTTCCCGGCGCCCCGGGGGGAGCCGGTTCCGGCGAGACCTCGGTCGGGTCGTCGGGGGCGGTCGCGTCGTTTCCGCCGGCCGGGCCGTCGGCTGGCCGCGATCCGCCGTCGGGCGTGGCGTCGAGGGCGTCGGCCACCTCCTCGTCCGACCCGCCCATCGCGCCCGCGAGCGCGTCGCCGCCCTCCTCGACCTCCGCGCTTCCGTCGTCCCCGCTCGGCGGCGTTTCGGTCCGCGTCTCCGCCGGGGGTTCGGGATCCGGCGCGGGCGGCGCCGGGTCGGCGGCGCTCTCGTCGGTCGGAGGGGCGGAGTCAATCCCGTCCGTCGGGTCTTCCGCCTCCGTCGGGGGCGTCCCGCCGAGCGCGTCCGCGGGCGACACGTCGCTTTCCGTCCCCGTCGCGTCGGCCGACGCAGGGGGGGCCTCGCCGGCGAGCACGTCGAGCACGCGCGACTTGTTATCGGTGATTCGCTCGACGAGGTCGTCGAACAGCTGCCGTTCCTCCGTGGTCATGCCGTCTTCGTCGACCGGCATGTCCGCCGCCGCGAACGACGCGAGCTTGACGACCTTGCCGACGCGGCGCTCGTACAGCGCCTCCGCGACCTCCTCGGCGGTTTCGACCTCGTCCGACATCCGCCGCACGTCGTCGTCGGAGAACGGCTTGTCCACCTGCTCGGCGCGGCGGTCGCGGGCCGCGCGCAGGTCGGCGACGTAGGCGGCGACGTCGTCGTAAAAGGAGTCGCGCAGGTGCTGGAGGCTGTCCTTGCGGCGTTCCTTCGCCTGCGCGGATCGGAGCTCGTCGAGGTTCATTTGTCGTCGGTCATCGTTCCGGGGCTTTCCGCGCCTCGCCGCGGGCCATCAGGAAGACCCCCGCGAACTCGGGCACGGTGTTTCTGCCGGGTTCAACTCTGACGCGCTCGCCGTTTAATTCTACCGTCCGATCGACGTCGGTCTCGATCCTGATCTCGCGCCCGACGAACCGGTCCGGAACCGCGTCCCGGAGCGGGTCGAACTCGTCGAGTTCGCCGCGGTCGAGGGGCGTGACGACGAGCCCGGAGCCGCCGTGGAGCGTGCCCGGAAGCCGGATGAGCCGCCGCGTGTCGGTGGTGACCGGCTCGTCGATCGGCGCGGTGTCGGTCGCGGTCACGCGCGCGGCGAGCGCGGAGACGAGCCGGCGGACGCCCGGGCCGCCGGCCTCTACGTTGCCCTCGCGGACCGCGGTGGGGTTGCGCTCGAAGGCGCCCAGGATCGTCTCCGCGCGTCCCTCGCCGATCCCGTCGAGCTCCATCAGGCGCTCGCGGGCCTCCTCCTCGTCCATGTCGCGGAGGTCGTCGGCGTACTCGATCAGCGCCTCGTGGACGCGCGCCCCCCAGCCGCCCTCGGTCCGGAGGACGCGCTTCGTGGTGCCGCGCTCGGAGACCGTCCGGATCAGCCCCTCGGTGTCGAGGTCGATCGCGCGGACGTAGTCGACGATCTCGCGGCGCGCGTCGCTGTTCAGCTCCCGAACGCTCTCGTCGCGGACGTGGACGTGGTACCCGCGGCCGCCGGAGAAGACGACGGTGCAGTCGTCGAACGCGAAGTCGTCGTCGAGGAAGTCCAGCAGGCGCAAGAGGGCCTGCTTGCACTCGGCGAGCATCTCGGGGTAGGCGGTGGTCTCCGGGTCCACGCCGGGGAGGTGGTCGGCGTCGAGGTCGAAGACGAGGTCGGCGGAGCGCCACCCCTTCTGGGACATCGTCGACGCGCCGGGGTCGTCGTAGCGGGCGGCCGAGAAGTACGCGTGCCGGGGCGCGTTGTCCGCGAAGAACGTGTCCACGTCGCCCAGATCGTACAGCGACTGGTGCCGGAGCATCGTCGTGCCCGACCCGGGCGTCCACGGGATGTGACCCCACTCGCGGAGGTTCGCGTCCGGCGGGAGCGCCGGCGAGGCCCGGCGGTAGTAGTCGCCGAACCGGCCCTTGAGGTACTCGCGCGTCCGGTCGTCCATCGTCTCATCGGGTACCGGCGGTCGACGTATCAACGTATCGTTCCGGGCGAGCGCGGGAGGGAGACGAATGTTCGTGAATTAACGGATGGCGGTGGGGCGCGCCTGTGAGCGCCCACCGGGCGCGAACAGCGCGTGCGAGGGAGTCGCGAGCGAACGGGCGACTGAAGGGAGCCCGAGCGAGCGACGAGGCTGGGGAGGCGTGAGGTGCTGTGCGGTTGCGGGCGGGTGGGACTCAAAGGGGCAGTCGGCGAGGCGGGCGCAGGCGATGTAAGCACCGCAACGAGGGAGCGAACAACGTGAGCGACCGAGTGAGGAGCGCAGCGAGTGTGCGCCCGCCTCGCCGGCTGGGGCTTTGGAGGTGTTCGCCGTCACGCCGCCGTCAGTGATCACTTATAAGCGATCGGCTGGGACTTTGGAGGTTTTCACCGTCGATCCGCGAGTAACCACTTAGTCGTACGCGGCCACAACACTATCCCGGCCCGAACCGTATCCGTACGCATGCGCTCCGAAGACGAGGTTCGCGAGCAGTACGAGTTCCTCCGCGAGCAGTTGGACGACGAGGAGATGCACCACCGCGGCGTCGAGGAGCTGTTCACCCACTACAAGCGCGCGCTCGGCTGGGTGTTAGAAGAAGAACACATGTAGCACGCGCTCGTTAGGTTTATCAGTCGGTACTCTGTACGAACAGGTGACGCTTCGTCTGGAGGGCCGAAGCGTCAGCGGGGACCAACTGGCAGGCCCGACGCGGCTTTTTTCCGCGTCGGGCGTGCCTCTTTCCGACGACAACACGAAGAGCGACAGCGCCGTCGCCGCCGCGTGTGAGGACCGCCGATCGACGAACTCCCACGTTCAGATCGACGAACTCCCGCGCTCACCGAGACACCCGCAGACGTCCCGGCGTCGCGCTCTCGACGCCGGAATCGGCGTCAGATCGACCGAACACATCACGGATCAGAAATGAGCTCGCGGCGGCTCAGCCGCGAACAGATCGCGATCACAGTTGACGCGCTGACAGAACGGATCCCGAGAAAAACCCGTATTACGAGGGGCAACAAAGAGATAGACGCATCTTATAACGGTATATTTATTTATTCACGATGGGTATGTACGAGCCGTTGCATGTACGACCTCACAGGTTTCCAGCGTGACCTGCTCTACGTGATCGCCGGCTTGGAAGAGCCTCACGGACTGGCTATCAAGGAGGAGCTCGAGGACTACTACGAGAAGGAGATCCACCACGGGCGACTCTATCCCAACCTCGACACGCTCGTCGAGAAGGGGCTCGTCGAGAAGGGCCAACGCGACCGGCGCACGAACTACTACACGCTGACCCGCCGCGGGCGACGCGAGATCGACGCGCGGACCGAGTGGGAAGCGCAGTACGTCGATCACTGATCGGGCGACTTCTCCGACGACTTCGGTGGTCCGTAGCGGTCGATCTCGCGTTTTCGCCGTCTCTCGCGTCCTCGTTTCTCCTCTCCTGTTTCGTCTCTCTCGCTCTCGTGTCCCCTCTTCCGTATCTCCCATCCGTTCCGCCCGATTTTTGTCCACGTCCGGACAGTTCACGCCGGTAGTTAGACGATTCTCCAACTCCGCGCGGATCGCCCCGATTTTATTCGCTCCGGGAGTCACACGCAGTCATGGATCGCGACACCGCCGCGCCCGACGTGACCGACCTCCCGGGCCACCGCGCGCGGGAGTGGGTGGAGTACCACCACGAGTCGGCCGCGCCGAGCACGTACGTCTACGAGTTCGTCTGGGACCGCACCGCGCCCGCCGAGGGCCCGTTCTGTACCGACGTCGACGGCAACGTCCTCATGGACTTCACGAGCCACGTCGCCGCCGCGCCGCTCGGGTACAACAACCCGCTGATCATGGAACCGCTGGCGGAGTTCGATCTGGTCGACCCGCTGAAGATCGCCGGACAGGACTTCTACGTCGCCGGCGGCGAGTCGCCCGGCGACGGGCTCCCGGGCTCGTCCGGGCTGATGGAGCGGCTCACCGAGGTCACCGCGCACTACGACATGGACACCGTCTTCCTCTCGAACTCCGGGGCGGAGGCGGTCGAGAACGCGATCAAGATCGCGTACGACGACTCGGGGGGCGCGAAACACGCCATCACCTTCGACGGCGCGTTTCACGGGCGGACGCTCGGCGCGCTCTCGCTCAACCGGTCGAAGTCCGTCTACCGCCGCGACTTCCCGGAGATAAGCGGCGTCCACGACGTGCCCTTCTGCGACGACCGGACCTGCACCGCGGAGACGTGCTCGTGCGGCTTCTTCGCCGACGGCGTCTCGCAGCTCCGGCGGAAGCTGGACCTCGACCGGGGCCACATCGACCCCGACGACGTGGCGTACCTCATCATGGAGCCGATCCAGGGCGAGGGCGGCTACCGGTTCCCCTCGGAGGCGTTCGCCGACGAGATCGCCGCCCTCGTCGACGAGCACGACATCACCCTGATCGCCGACGAGATCCAGTCGGGCGTCGGCCGGACCGGCGAGCTGTGGGGCTCGGACCACTACGCGCTCGAACCCGACGTGATCTCCAGCGCGAAGGGGCTCCGCGTCGGCGCGACGATCTCCCGCTCGGACGTGTTCCCCGAGGAGAAGGGCCGCCTCTCCTCGACGTGGGGCGCGGGTGACATCGTCGCCTCCGCGCAGGGCGCGCTCACGCTCGACGCGATCCGCGAGCACGACCTGATGGACAACGCCGCGGTCCGAGGGCGACAGTTCAAAGAGACGATGCGCGACGCCGACCTCCCGGGCGTCGAGGACGTGCGCGGGAAGGGGTTGATGCTCGCGCTCCAGTTCGAGTCGAAGGGGCGACGGGACGCAGTCCTGAAAAACGCGTTCTCTCGGGGACTGCTCACGCTCTCGTGCGGCCACGACGTGCTCCGCGTCCTCCCGCCGCTCGACGTCACCGAACGCGAGATCGAACTCGGCTGCGACCTGCTGAACGCCGCCATCACCGACGCCGCCTGAGACGACGCCTCACCGGTCCTCGAACCACTCCGCGAACTTCTCCAACGCGCGGCCGCGGTGCGACACGGCGTTCTTCCGCTCGGTGTCCATCTCGGCGAACGTCTCGCCGTCGTGTTCGAAGATCGGGTCGTAGCCGAACCCGGCCTCCCCGCGCGGCGCGACGATCCGGCCGGGGACGTACCCCTCGAACAGCTTGACCGGGAGCGTCTCGGCGTCGGCACCTTCGCCTCCGTCTCCGTCCGATCTCTCGCCCTCCCCGTCCGGTCCCGCCGCCGCGGCCGCGTCCCGGTCCCCGCGATCGACCGGATCCGGGCTCGCGGCGAACCCGTCGCCGTCGCAGTAACCCAGCACGCATCGGAACGCGGCGCGGCGGTCGTCGAGGTCGGCGGCGATCTCGTGGACGCGCTCGACGCCCAGCGTCTCCTCGACGTACGAGGAGTACGGGCCGGGGAAGCCGTCGAGCCCCTCGACGAACAGCCCCGCGTCGTCGACGAGCACCGGTTCGCCGGCGTGGCGGTACGCCTCGCGAGCGCCCTGCGCGGCGATCGGGCCGAGCTCCGCCGCCTGAATCTCCGGGTAGTCGAAGTCGAGCCGCTCCACCGAGCCGTCCCGGAGGTAGCGCTCCGCCTCGCGCACCTTCCCGGGGTTCGTCGTCACGTATCTGAGCACGGATCCGGGTGAGAGGGGCCGGAACGAATAGCCGTCGGTCGCGGGCGAGGGCGGAGACGGAGCCCGCGACCCGCCGAAACCGGTGACCGTTCGAATTCGAGACCAGTCGCGTCCGCGACCCGACCGACGGAATGTCGGCAGTACGTTTTTGTTGGTTCGTCGAACTCTATGCGACATGGCCCTCCCGACGTTCGGAAAGATGCGACTGGCCGGGATCATCGCGGTCCTCTCGTTCGGGCTCACGGCGCTTTTCGCCGTCCTCCTGCCCGAGTTCCTCGAAGCGCTGATCCCCGCCACGTTCATCCTCGGGTTCTTCGTGCTCGTCCCGCTGGTGCTGCTGCTCGGCGAGGACTTCCCGCTCGTCGAGCCGAAGGGATCGGGCGAAGAGTCCGCGTCCGCGACGAACGAGGACCCGCTGGCGACGCTCCGCGAGCGGTACGCGACCGGCGAGATCGGCGAGGCGGAGTTCGAGCGGAAGCTCGACCGGTTACTGGAGACCGAGGGACTCGACGAACGGTTCGAGGGATCGGACGCGACGCGGCCGCCGAGCCGCGAGGGGCGAGAGCAAGAGTTCGACGTGGAGTGACCGGTGGGCGCCGATCGTCTCTCGTCTCGAGGTCAATCCAGAGCTACTCGTCGAGGCACTGGAGCAACTGCGTGACGTACGGGCTGTTCTCCCAGCTTCGGTGGGAACCGATCGCCGCGATCAGCGTCCGCGCCTCTTCGCGCGTCATATGGCCGTTTCGAGCGTAATCGCGGATGAGCCGGGGTGTCGGGACGATTCGCGACTCCCGAAGCACGGCGTGAATGAGCGGGAAGTTCGACCCGCCGAACTCGTCGGTGAGAAATCCGTCGACGGCGAGCGCGTTCGCGAGGACGATACCGTCGGTCTCGCCGTCGTCGAGGCCGAACGTCGGCCGAGCGTCCGGGGTGTCGTCGCGTTCGTAGGGATCTTCGATCGTGTAGTGGTTCCGAGCCGCGAGGACGTTACTCGCGGCGGCGGCGTGGACGTCCTGATACTGCGCGATCTCGCGGATCTCCGCGACGACTTCCGGCGGCACGAACACGTCACACGAGGTGAGCAGGTACCGAAGCGGATCCGGGGAATCGGCGTCGATCGCCGCGTCCGCACGGGGGACCGCGAGACTGACGAGCGCGCTGGTGTCGACGGCGGCCGTTCGCAGTCGCGGCCCGCTCATCGATCGCCGTCGCCCGCGGTGTCGACCGTCGTCGCGTCGCCGTCGTAGACGTCGGTGTCGTCCGGAGCGGCGAGATCGAGCGGCTCGTCCTCGAAGTCGGCTTTGAGGAGGCGGAATCGTTGGGCGGTCTCGGCGCCGACCAACTGCTTGACCGTCTCGAACTCGATCTGGTCGTCGTAGTACTTCGTCGCGACAAGCTCCTGAAACGTCTCGCTGTCAGCGGTCTCCTCGATGTACTCGCGGATGGCCTCGACCAAGAGATCCGTCCGATCCGTGTCGAAGAGCTCCGCGATCGCGTCGAGTCGATCGACCAGGTACTCCGGGGACTGGAAGTGGACGCGGCGCGGGTCATCGCTCGCGCTCATACTATGTGCAAATTCTGCACACAAACTCATAACGGTTTCGACGGAACGGCTGCCGCCGCCGCGGACCATCCGGACGCCGACCCGCGAGGGACACCCTCTTAAGAGACGACCGACAGGAACGGACGGACATGCTGATCGCCGGAACCGTCATCGCCGACCCCGAGACCGTGATCCCCGGCGGCGCCGTCGTCGTCGAAGGCGAGACGATCGCCGCGGTCGGCGACGCCGAGACCCTCCACGAGACGTACCCCGACCACGAGCGCCGCGAGCTCGACCTCGTCGCCCCCGGGCTGGTCGGCGGCCACGTGCACTCGGTGCAGTCGCTCGGCCGCGGGATCGCGGACGACGCCGCCCTCCTCGACTGGCTGTTCGACGCCGTGCTCCCGATGGAGGCCGCGATGGACGCCGACGCGACCCGCGCCGCCGCCGAGCTGGGGTACCTCGAGTGCCTCGAATCGGGGACGACCACCGTCGTCGACCACCTCTCCGTCAACCACGCCGAGGAGGCGTTCGAGGCCGCGGTCGACACCGGGATCCGCGCGCGCCTCGGAAAGGTGCTGATGGACCGGGACTCCCCCGAGGGCCTGCTCGAGGACACCGACGCCGCGCTCGCGGAGAGCGAGGCGCTCATCGAGGAGTACCACGGCGCCGCCGGCGGCCGGGTGCGCTATGCCGTCACGCCGCGGTTCGCCGTCACCTGCTCCGAGGCCTGCCTCCGCGGGTGCCGCGACCTCGCCGACCGCCACGACGGGGTGACGATCCACACCCACGCCAGCGAGAACGAGGACGAGATCGAGACGGTGGAGGCCGACACCGGGAAGCGGAACGTCCTCTGGCTCGACGAGGTCGGCCTGACGGGGCCGGACGTGACGCTCGCGCACTGTGTCCACACCGACGAGGCGGAGCGGGAGGTGCTCGCCGAGACCGACACGATCGTCACCCACTGCCCCTCCTCGAACATGAAACTCGCGTCCGGGATCGCGCCGGTCCAGGACTACCTGGACCGAGAGATTACGGTCGCGCTCGGCAACGACGGGCCGCCCTGCAACAACACGCTCGACCCGTTCACCGAGATGCGGCAGGCGAGCCTCCTCGGGAAGGTCGACGCCCGCGACCCGACCCGGCTCCCGGCTCCGACCGTGCTGGAGATGGCGACGACGAGCGGCGCACGCGCCGCCGGCTTCGACCGCCTCGGGACCCTGCGGGAGGGCCAGCGGGCCGACGTGATCGGGCTCACCACCGACCGCACCCGCGCCACCCCGATCCACGACCCGCTCTCGCACCTGGTGTACGCCGCCCACGGTGACGACGTGGTGTTCACGATGGTGGACGGCCGGGTTCGCTACGACGACGGCGAGCACGTCGGGATCGACGCCGACGCGGTCCGCGAGCGCGCCACCCGGCAGGCGAAGCGCGTGGTCGACGAAGCGGGCATCGAGACGGTCGAACTGTAGCCCTCGTCGGAGCGGTCGCGGGCGGGCACGGCCGGGTCCCCGCTGTCGCCCGAAAAACCGGATTAATCCGAACAAACTCGGACCGAGTATCTCCCCGTTATACCCGCTCGGGGACCGTTCGACGAATCACCATGACGGACCGATCGCGGACGACAGGCGACGACCGCTCTCAGGATGCCCAGTCTCAGAACGTCCAGTCTCAGAACGCCCCGACCGACCGCTTCCGGCGCCGGGAGTTCGTGGCGCTCGGCGCGGGCGCGACCGCGACGTTGCTCGCAGGCTGTGCCGGCGACGGAGGACTCACGTCCGACGGATCGGAGGGGAGCGACGGATCGAACGGCTCCGACGGGTCGGACGGCTCCCAAACGCTCACCGGCGGCTTCCGACTCCTCATCAGCGACGCGCCGGCCGATATCGGCGACTTCGACCAACTGAACGTCACTCTCGACGAGGCCCGGATCTTCGAGGCGGGCGAGGAGGGCGACGACGAGGAGGATGACGAGGAAGAGGAGACTGAGGAGGATGAGGAAGACGACACGGAGGAAGACGACGAGGACGACGGGACCGATCAGACCGGCAACGAGACCGACGGCCAGAGCGATCCCGCGAACGGGACCGCAGACGAGGAAGATGGGGGCGACGCGGACGAGGAAGACCCGGACGACGACGAAGAGGACGACGAGAACAACGGTGAAGACGGCGAGGACGACGAGTCCGACCGCGGCTTCACCGTCGTTGCCCTCAACGGCGCGACCGTCGACCTGACGCAGGTGATCGAAGAGGACGCGATCGCCGTGTTCGACGGCGATATTCCGGCCGGAAGCTACGAGAAGATCGAGCTCTCGGTCACGACCGTCGAGGGGATCGTCGACGGCGAGGAGGTCGACGTGAAGCTCCCGAGCGAGAAGCTCCAGATCACGAACGGCTTCGAGGTCACGCCCGACGAGCCCGTCAGCTTCGTCTTCGACATCAACGTCGTCAAGCGCGGCCCGAACAACGGCTACATCCTTCAGCCCGTGATCTCGGGGAGCGGGGTCGCCGGTCGAGACGTCGAGGTGAACGAGATCGACGAGGACGACGACGAAGGGGACGATGACGACGAAGGGGACGATGACGACGAAGACAATGACGGTGACGATGAAGCGGGCGAGGAAGACGACGGAGACGAGGACGACACCGACGACGGGTCGACGACCGACGGAAACGAGACAGACGACGGATCGGGCGACGCCGAAAACGGAACGACCACGAACGAGACCGAGAGCTGATCGAAGCCCGCGCCGATCATGCGGTCGCTTTTTGACGAGGCGGGCCCGACAGCGCGTATGACCATCGACCCGGCGCAGATCGCCGATCTCATCGAGGACGGAATCCCGGACGCGGTCGCCCGCGTGACGACCCCGCGCGTCCACGACGACGAGGACGAGGACGCCCACTTCGCGGCGTGGGTCGTCTCGCCGGCCTTCGAGGGGGAGTCGCTCGTCGACCAGCACCAGCGCGTGTACGACGCCGTCGGCGACCGCATGACCCGGTCGGTCCACGCCTTAGAGATCAAGACGTACACCCCCGGGGCGTACGCGGAACACGGCGACGGCGCCCTCGACGACGATCTCCGCGAGGCGGGGCTGTTCCCGGTCGAGGGAGAGTGAGGTCGGACCGGTGAACCACGTCGTCGGACTCGCGCTGCTCGGCGCGGTCGCGTGGGGGTTCTGGGCGGTGTTGGCGGACGTGGCGACGCGCTCGATGGCGCCGGAGGCGGCGATGATCGTCTCGTACACGGTCGGGATCGGCGTCGCGGGACTGTACGTCCTCCACCGGGGGACGACGGTCCTCGGGAACGACCCGACCGCGATCGGGATCGCGGCGCTCGCCGGCGTCGCGTCGGGAATCGGCGCGGTGTCGTACTACGCCGCGTTACAGGCCGGCGCGTCGGGAGTCGCGACCACGGTCACGGCGCTGTACTTCGTCGTCGCCGCGGTGCTCGGCGTGGCGGTGCTCGGCGAGTCGCTCGCTCTCAGCGACGCCGCCGGCATCGGCGCCGCGGTCGTCGCCGTCCTGCTCATCGCGTACTGAGCGGCCGACGGACGTCGTCCGCCGGGCGACGGCGTCCGCTTTTAAGCGTCCGGCCACCGAACGCCGCCGCATGCGACTCCCGCCCTCCCTGTTGCGCCGCTTGCAGGACGCCTCGTGGCCGATCGTCGCGGTCGTCGTCGCGGCGTTCCTCGGCGTGCAGTTCCTCCGCGGTGAGGCGGTCGCGCCGGGGTTCGGCTGGGTGTTGCTCCTGTTCTTCGGCATGACGCTCGGGTTCGTCGCGCTCGCGGGATGGGCGACGGACCGGGAGTGAGCGGCCGAGAGAGCCAACGCCGCTCGCGCCCCTCCGAGTCTCGCTCCCGGCCGCTTCCAGTAGCTTTTACCCGGCCTCGCGGGAACGCGCACGCATGGGTGAGGACTACCGCACGGAGGAGGACAGCCTCGGAGAGATGCAGGTTCCGGCCGACGCCTACTGGGGCGCACAGACTCAGCGCGCCGTCGAGAACTTCCCTATCTCGGGGATCGGAATGAGCCGCCGGTTCGTCCGCGCGCTCGGCGTCGTCAAGAAGGCCGCCGCGCAGGCCAACCGCGACCTGGACCTCATCGACGACGACACCGCGGACGCCATCGTCGCCGCCGCCGACGAGGTGATCGCCGGCGAGCACGACGACCAGTTCCCGGTCGACGTGTTCCAGACCGGCTCGGGCACCTCCTCGAACATGAACGCCAACGAGGTCATCGCCAACCGCGCCGCCGAGATCGCGGGCGCCGAGATCGGCGACCGCGTCGTCCACCCCAACGACCACGTCAACTACGGCCAGTCCTCGAACGACGTGATCCCCACCGCGATGCACGTCGCCTCCCTGGAGGCCGTCGAGAAGGACCTCGTGCCCGCGCTGGAGACGCTTCACGCCGAGCTGGAGGCCAAGGAGACCGAGTTCGACGGCGTCGTCAAGACCGGCCGCACGCACCTGCAGGACGCCACCCCGATCCGGCTCGGACAGGAGTTCGGCGGCTACCGCACGCAGGTCGCGAAGGGGATCGAGCGCGCCGAAACAGTTCAGTCGAACCTCCGCGAGCTCGCGCTGGGCGGCACCGCGGTCGGCACCGGGCTCAACACCCACCCCGACTTCCCCGAGCTCGCCGCCGAGTACATCTCCGACGAGACCGGCACCGAGTTCCGCGAGGCCGACAACCACTTCGAGGCGCAGGCCGCCCACGACGCGATGAGCGAGGCCCACGGCGCGCTCCGCACGATCGCGGGCAGTCTGAACAAGATGGCCAACGACCTCCGGCTGCTCGCCTCCGGCCCCCGCAACGGGCTCGGCGAGGTCGAACAGCCGGAGAACCAGCCCGGCTCGTCGATCATGCCCGGCAAGATCAACCCGGTCGTCGCCGAGTCGGTCAATCAGGTCCACAAGCAGGTCGTCGGCAACGACGCCGCGATCTCCGCCGGCGCGGCGCGCGGCGAGATCGACTTGAACCTCTACAAGCCCGTGCTCGCGCACAACTTCCTCGAGTCGGCCGAGATCCTCTCGAACGTCGCCGCCACCTTCGGCGAGCGCTTCGTCGCGAAGCTGGAGGCCAACGAGGAGTTCTGCGAGACGCGCGTCGAGCAGTCGATGGCGCTCGCGACCGCGTTGAACCCCGCGATCGGCTACGACAAGGCGTCGAAGGTCGCCAAGAAGGCGCTCGCGGAGGACAAGTCCGTCAAGGAGGTCGCCGTCAGCGAGGGGTACCTCACCGAGGAGGAGGCCGACGACGTGCTCGACCCCGAGGCGATGACCCACCGTGTCATCCTCGGCGACGACGACTGAGAACTCCGAGCACTCCGCGACGCGTTCCGAGTTTACCCGCGTCGATTGCCGGCTTTTGGAGCGCGATTCGCGCCGGATCGGCACCATTTAAGCCGCAGTCGGTCCGGATCGCAAACGGATGAAACTACACGAACACCAAGCGAAGACTATCTTCGCCGACGCCGGGATCCCCGTACCGGACTCCCGGCTCGCGACGACCGTCGACGAGGCGCTCGACGCGGTCGACGATATCGGCTACCCGGCCGCGATCAAGGCGCAGGTCCACGTGGGCGGCCGCGGCAAGGCCGGCGGGATCAAGATCGCGACCGACCGCGAGGAGGCCGAGCAGTACGCCGAGGAGATCCTCGGAATGGATCTGAAGGGGTACACCGTGGACTCGGTCCTCGTCGAGGCGGGCGTCGACTTCGCCGACGAGCTGTACGTCGGCGTCACGATGGACCGCGGCGCGGGCGAGCCGGTCCTGATGGTCTCGACCGAGGGCGGCGTGAACATCGAGGAGGTCGCCGAGGAGAACCCCGACGCGGTCGCCCGCGAGCACGTCGACCCCGCGTTCGGGCTCCACCCGTATCAGGCCCGGAAGGTCGTCTACGAGGCCGGCGTCGACGCCGACGTGGCGCTCGACGTGGCCTCGATCCTCTCGACGCTGTACGACCTCTACGAGGAGAACGACGCCTCGGAGATCGAGGTCAACCCCGTGATGATCACGGGCGACCGCGACGTGATCGCCGCGGACGCCGTGATGAACATCGACGAGGACGCGCTGTTCCGCCACCCCGACCTCGCTGACCTCGCCGAGGAGTCCTACGAGGACGACTTAGAGCGGAAGGCCGGCGAGTACGGCTTCGACTACGTCCGCCTCTCCGGGAACGTCGGCATCATCGGCAACGGCGCCGGGCTCGTGATGACGACGCTCGACTTGGTCGACTACTACGGCGGCTCGCCCGCCAACTTCCTCGACATCGGCGGCGGCGCGAAGGCCGAGCGCGTCACGCAGGCGCTCGACATGGTCTTCTCCGACGACAACGTCGACGCCGTCGTCTTCAACATCTTCGGCGGGATCACCCGCGGCGACGAGGTCGCCAAGGGGATCAACGAGGCCCTAGAGCAGTTCGACGAGATCCCCAAGAAGGTGGTCGTCCGGCTCGCCGGCACGAACGCCGAGGAGGGGATGGAGATCCTGAACACGGACCTCGTCGAAGTCGAGAAGACGCTGGAGGACGCGGTCCAGCGTGCGGTGAAGAACGCCGAGGAGGTGACCCAATGAGCATTTTCGTCGACGACGACACCAGAGTAGTCGTGCAGGGTATCACCGGCGGGGAAGGCAAGTTCCACGCCGGCCAGATGATCGAGTACGGCACCAACGTCGTCGCCGGCGCGGTGCCCGGCAAGGGCGGCCAGGAGGTCGACGGCGTCCCCGTCTACGACACCGTCGACGAGGCCGTCGAGGCGGAGGACGCGGACGCCTCCGTCATCTTCGTGCCGCCGGCGTTCGCCGCCGACGCGATCTTCGAGTCGCTCGACACCGACCTCGATCTGGCGGTCGCGATCACCGAGGGGATCCCGACCCAAGACATGGCGAAGGTGAACAAGCGCCTCACGGAGACCGACACCCGCCTCATCGGTCCGAACTGTCCGGGCATCATCACCCCCGGCGAGGCGAAGCTCGGCATCCTTCCCGGCAACATCTTCTCCGACGGCAACGTCGGGCTCGTCTCCCGCTCCGGGACCCTGACGTACCAGGTCGTCGACAACCTCACCGAGCGCGGGCTCGGCCAGTCGACCGCCATCGGCATCGGCGGCGACCCGATCATCGGCACCTCCTTCATCGACGCGCTGGAGGCGTTCGAGGCCGACCTCGACACCGACGCGGTCGTGATGTGCGGGGAGATCGGCGGCGAGGACGAGGAGCAGGCCGCCCGCTTCATCGGCGAGAACATGGACACGCCGGTCGCCGGCTTCATCGCCGGGCGCACCGCGCCGCCGGGCAAGCGCATGGGCCACGCGGGCGCCATCGTCTCCGGCTCCGGCACGGGCACCGCGCAGTCGAAGATCGACGCGCTCAACGACGCGGGCGTCCCCGTCGGCGACACCCCCGAGGAGGTCGCCGACCACGTCGAGGACTTCTTATAGGTCAGTTCGGCGGAGCGCCGTAACGGACTCCCGCTCCGCGAACCCGCTTTCGTCTCGTTCTCAGTTTCGGTTATCGGAACGAAAGGTAAAATTACCCGCAGGGTAAGGTGTGCCTATGGATACCGATCCCACGGACGGCCGAGGCGGACGGAAGGCCGACGCTTTCCGTGGATCGGAGCCGGCCGGGGGCGGACCGCGGCGGGTGCTCCTCGTCGACGACGAGCCGGGCGCGGCCGACCTCGCGGCCACGCACGTCGAGCGCCTCGTCGACGGGGTGGAGACCGTGACGCGGACTGCGCCCGCAGACGCGCTCGACGTGGTCCGCGAGGAGCGCGTGGACTGCGTGGTCAGCGACTACAACATGCCCGAGACCGACGGGCTCGAACTTCTGGAGGAGGTCCGGTCGATCGACCCGGGGCTCCCGTTCGTGCTGTTCACCGGGCGGGGGAGCGAGGAGATCGCGAGCGAGGCGATCTCGGCGGGCGTCACCGACTACCTCCAGAAGGGGATCGGCCGCGATCGGTACGAGATGCTCGCGAACAGCGTCGAGAACGCCCTCAATCGTCGCCGCGCCGAACGCGACCTCCGGGAGGTGAACGCGAAGGTCACCGCGATCCACGAGTTCGCGACCGAGGTGTCGGGGGCTGAGACCGCGGACGCGGTGTTCGAGCGCGTCGTCGATGCCGCCGAGGGGATCCTGGAGTTCGACCGCTGCGTCACCGCGCGGCGCTTCGGCGACCGGCTCGTCCCCACGGCGCGCTCGGAGAACGTCGGCGAGGAGGAGGTTCGGACGTTCGCCCTCGGCGAGGGCGTCGTCGGAACCACCGCCGCCGACGAGCGGACCATCGTCGTCGACAACATCAGCGTCGATCCGACGGACCCGGACGACCTCGAAGATCCGGAGAACCCCGGGCGACCCGGACCGAAGCCAACCGGTGGGAGAACGGGATCCGGCGCCGAACGCGAGGGCGGCGCGGACGATCCCACCGACGGCGACTCCCTCACCAGCGCGGAGGAGCTGGCCGACCCGGTGGCCGACAACATCCGCTCCGCGATCAGCCTTCCCATCGGATCGTACGGAGTTTTTCAGGCCGTCTCCGACGGCTACGCTTCGTTCGACGGGAGCGACGTGGAGTTCGCCGAGCTGCTCGCCGCCCACGCCGCCGACGCGCTCGAACAGATCGAGACGGAGAACGCGCTCAGAGCCGAACGAGACAGGCTCTCCGCCCTGTTCGAGGACCTGCCGCTACCGGTCGTTCGAACCGCGGCAGGGAAGGGAAGCGAGCGGCGGCTCGACGCCACCAACGAGGCGTTCGAGGAGACGTTCGGCTTCTCCGAGGCGGAGCACGGCTACGAGACGATCCGCGAGGCGATCGTCCCCGACAACGAGGAGACCATCGACCCCGCCGCGGTGATCGACGACGACGAGCCGCTCCGCCGTGAGGTGCGGCGGCAGACCCCCGAGGGAGTCCGAGATTTCATCCTCAACGTCATTCCCGTCGAGCGGCCGGACGAGACGATCATCTACAACGTCTACGCCGACATCGGCGAGCAGAAGCGGGTGGAGCGCACCCTCCGGCGGCTCCACGAGACGACCCGCGAGATGTTCCGCGGCGGGGACCGCGAGGAGATCGCGGCGCTAGCGTCGCGGGCCGCGGTCGACATCCTGGATTTCCCGAGCAGCGGGGTCCGGCTGTACGACCCCGACGCAGAGTCGCTGTTACCGACCGCCATCACTGAGGAAGCGACGGAGGCGCTCGGGAAGCGACCCGCGTTCGGCCCCGGAGACGGGCGGCTCTGGGAGGCGTTCGAGACCGGCGAACCGATCGTCGTCGACGACCTCGACGCGGTCGACACCGCCATCGGCTACGGCGAACACCGGAGCCTGCTCGTCGTCCCGCTCGGAGACCACGGCGTGATGCCGCTCGGCTCCCGGGAACCGGGGTTTTTCGACGACACCGCGGTGCAGCTGGCGCGGGTGCTCGGCGCGAACGTCACCGTCGCGCTCGATCACGCCCAGCGCACGACCCAGCTCCGCGACCGCGACGCGGAGCTGCAGCGGGAGATCGAGCGGTTAGAGAAGTTCGCCGGACTCGTCTCCCACGACCTCCGGAACCCGCTCAACGTCGCGGCCGGCCGGCTCGAACTCGCGCAGGCGATCGTCGACGACGGAGACGCCCTCGACGAACTCGATCGGATCGCCGACGCCCACGAACGGATGGAGGAGCTCATCGACGACCTGCTCGCGTTGGCGCATCAGGGCCGGACCGTCGACGAGCTGGAGACCGTCTCGCTATCCGACGCGGCCGAGCGGGCGTGGCGGACCGTCGACACCGAGGGCGCGACGCTGGACCCGCCCGAGACGTCGCTCACCGTCGAGGCCGACCCGGAACGGCTGCGCACGCTGCTCGAGAACCTGTTTACGAATAGTGTCGAACACGGAACCGATCCGGCGCCCGACTCCGACGGCGTCACGGTCGGCGTCGGCGCGCTCCCGGCCGGCTTCTACGTCGCCGACGACGGGGCGGGATTCGACGTCGACTCCGAGACGGCGTTCGAGTACGGCACGTCGACCGACCCGCGCGGAACGGGGTTCGGGCTCGCGATCGTCCGGGAGATCGCGGCCGCCCACGGCTGGGCGATCGACGCGGTCGACGACGACGGCGCGCGGTTCGAGTTCCGGACCGAGGGCTGAGGGGATCGGACGCGGCGGCGCCGGCGGAATATATAAAACGGTCGTGGACGTGCGGGGTCGGCGCACACCCGGGCCACGGTTATGCCCGGCTCGACCGTTCGTACCGGGTATGGACGAAGGCACCCGCGAGCTTCTCGAGCCGCTCCCGCCGAGCGCCAAACTGGTCTACTACGTCCTCGACGAGGAAGGCCGGTTCGACCAGACCGGGCTCGCCGAGGAGACCCGTCTCTCGACCCGAACCGTCCGGTTCGCGGTCGAGAAGCTCACCGAGGTCGGGCTCGTCGAGGAGGGGCTCTGCCCCAAGGACGCCCGCCGATCGGTGTACGCGCCGGTCCCCGAGTCGGAGCGGTCGACGGGGTCCGAGCCCGAGGCCGCCTCCGAGCCCGACGCCGAGGCGCAGACGGCGACCGCGGTCGCCGAGGACTGACGGCGACCGATCGTTCCTCTCCCCCGACCCTCCTCCCCGATCCGTCGCGTTTTTGGCCGCGCGACCGGTAGTGAGCCCACTCGATGGCGACGTATCACATCGAAACGTACGGCTGTAGTTCCAACCGGGGCGAGAGCCGGGAGATAGAGCGGGCGCTACGCGACGGCGGCCACCGCCCGGCCGACGGTCCCGAAGACGCGGACGTCGCCATCCTCAACACCTGTACGGTCGTCGAGAAGACGGAGCGGAACATGCTCCGGCGCGCCGAGGAGCTGGCGGAGATCACCGCGGAGCTCGTCGTCACCGGCTGCATGGCGCTCGCGCAGGGCGACATGTTCGAGGAGGCCGGCGTCGACGCCGAGATCCTCCACTGGGACGAGGTGCCCTCGTACGTGCTCAACGGCGAGTGCCCGACCGTCACCCCCGACGCGGAGCCGGTTCTCGACGGCGTCGTCGGCATCCTCCCCATCGCGCGCGGCTGCATGAGCAACTGCTCGTACTGCATCACGAAGTTCGCGACCGGACGGGTCGACTCCCCGTCGGTCGAGGAGAACGTCGAGAAGGCCCGCGCGCTGGTCCACGCCGGCGCCAAGGAGATCCGCGTTACGGGTCAGGACACCGGCGTCTACGGCTGGGATAACGGCGACCGGAAGCTCCCGGAGCTGCTCGACCGGATCTGCGACATCGACGGCGAGTTCCGCGTCCGGCTCGGGATGGCCAACCCCGGCGGCATCCACGGCATCCACGAGGAACTGGCCGACGTGTTCGCGAGAAACGAGGAGCTGTACGACTTCATCCACGCCCCCGTTCAGTCCGGCTCCGACGAGGTGCTCGAGGAGATGCGCCGCCAGCACCGCGTCGAGAAGTTCCGCGAGATCGTCGCGACCTTCGACGACCGGCTCGACCACTGGACGCTCTCGACCGACTTCATCGTCGGCTTCCCGACCGAGACCGAGGCCGACCACGAGCGGTCGATGGATCTCCTCGCCGAGGTCCGCCCGGAGAAGATCAACGTCACCCGCTTCTCGAAGCGCCCCGGCACCGACGCCGCGGACATGAAGGGGCTCGGCGGGACCGTCAAGAAGGAGCGCTCGAAGGCGATGTCGGAGCTGAAGATGGAGGTCGTCGGCGAGGCGTACGAGTCGATGGTCGGCGAGACCTTCGAGGTGCTCGTCGTCGAGGAGGGGACCGGCGACTCCGTGAAGTGCCGCGACGGCGCCTACCGGCAGATCATCGTGCAGAAGGCGACCGAGCGCGGCGTCGAGGTGGGCGATTTCCTCGAAGTGGAGGTCACCGGCCACAACACCGTCTACGCGTTCGGCGACCCGACCGACGGCGATCGACCGGTCGACGGTGACCCCGCCGAGTCGACTCTGTCGTCGGCTTGACATCCTCTCCGCCCTGAAGGGCGAAGATTCCCACGGCACCGTGCCGCCGGTTTGGGATGTTCAAGGTTTGTAGTCGCCTCGATGACGGCTACTGGCTGTGCCAATCAGCCGTTACTCCTATCCCGCCATGGGATTCGGAGGTACTTTTTACTGCTACACCCCTGTTCCGACACGGAAGAGGGTGTCTTCCGTTTGGAATCAAGGGAATCCCGATATTGTCCGATTAGTGGGGCGGTAGACCGCCTCGGTTGAGTGTTGATATACGGGAACGCAACTTAAAACATCCGTCCGGCACGTTGAATATAGTTCGCGTAGGAGTTGTCGGATTCATCCCCGCGCTGAAGCGCGAGGCTTTCCCCTCGAACTTCCGTAACCGACCCCACCCTACTTCGCTCGCCCTGAAGGGCTGGCTCGTTGAGGGTGTCGTCAGAACGCGTTGCGTTCTGACTGCTAACCAGAAATCTCCGATTTCTGGTGATGGGGCTTTGATGTGGCCCTCGCCGTCAGTTGACGCGACGGGGCGTTTTGTGCGCCCCGCCTACCGAACGCCCTTCGAGGTCGACGAACCCACCATTTGGGGCCGGGCTACTGCGGCCCGTACTGCGCGGGACTTGTGCCAGCACAGCACTAACTGGTAGTACGGGAGGCTGCAACTTAACGGCTGCTCAGTACCATGTCGGTTTCCTCTCCGG
>NZ_RJJW01000019.1 GCF_003781945.1 Halorubrum sp. CSM-61
TACCTCCGAATCCCATGGCGGGATAGGAGTAACGGCTGATTGGCACAGCCAGTAGCCGTCATCGAGGCGACTACAAACCTTGAACATCCCAAACCGGCGGCACGGTGCCGTGGGAATCTTCGCCCTTCAGGGCGGAGAGGATGTCAAAGCCGGTACTGGGTTCGGCGAGCGATAGCGGGAGTAGGTGTTTCAGATCGCGGACGGCGAGAGAGATTTAAACAACCGTGAGCGGCGACGATGATCGCTTATAAGGAGGATGCGGTGGCGCGCGCCTCCGAGCGCCCGCAGGGCGCGAGGAGCACCGCGCGAGGGAGTCGCTGACGCCAACGGCGCCAGCGACGAGGCTGGGGAGGCGTGAGGCTGTGCGGTGCGGTCGGGTGGGACTCAAAGGGGCAGCCGTGAGGACGGCGCAGGCGATGCAAGCACCGCAACGAGGGAGCAACGCGACCGAGTGAGGAGCGCAGCGAGCGTGCGCCGTCCGCAGCGGCTGGGGCTTTGAAGCTGTTCACCGCGTCGTCAACGACTTATAGACCACCAACAGCAACACTACTCGATCGCGTATAAACAACCACTCCACAAATTGGCGATACGCACTCCCGCCATCGGTCAGGAGCAGTCTTCAGCGACCAGTATCTCCGAACACGCGATTCAGCGGATCCCCTTAAATACCGAACGAGCGCCGTGTACCGTCCGGGAATCAGCCGTCGAGCGAACGCGCCACCATCTCGCCCCACCCTTCGAAGCCGTGGCGGTCGTAGAAGGCCCTGGCGCGCTCGTTCGCCGGGTCGACGTCGAGCACGATCCTATCGAGCGGGAGGTCCTGATCGCCGGCGAGCGCGACCGCGGCGTCCATCAGGTCGTCGGCGACGCCGGTCCCGCGGTGCTCGGGGACGACGTAGAGCTCGTTGATCACGGCGGCGTCCCAGACCATCGCGAGGCGCTCGGGGAGGACGAAGACGTATCCGACGATATCCGCATTGCTCTCCTCGCCGACCGCGACCGTCACGCACCGCGCGTCGTCGGCGACGCACCGGTCCACCCACGCGAGCCACCGCTCGCGGTACTCGTCGGTGAGCTTTCCCTCGTAGGCGGTCGCCTTCCCGTCGCCCCCGGTCGACTCGCCGAGCCCGCGTTCGAAGGCGGTCTTGAGGTCGTACAGCGCGTCGGCGTCGGTCTCGGCGTCGTAGGGGCGGATATTGGCGGTCACGCGTCGTCGCCCGCGTGCGGGCGCCCGTCGTTCGCGCCGACGGCGACGTCGGCGTCCTCGCCCTCCAGCACGAACTCCGCGAGCGTGGGGACGAACGTCCCGATGTCGGTGACCATCCCGACCGCCTGCGCCGAGCCGCGGTCGAGCAGCTGGGTGACGGTGGCGGGGTTGATGTCGACGCAGACGGTCTTCGTCGTCGACGGGAGGCAGTTCCCGACCGCGACGGAGTGGAGCAGCGTCGCGAGCATCAACACGATGTCGGCGTCGTGGGCCTGCTCGCGGATCGCGTCCTGCGCCTCCACCGCGTCGGTGATCGTGTCCGGGAGCGGCCCGTCGTCGCGGATCGAGCCCGCGAGCACGGTGTCCACGTCGTTTTCCACGCACTGGTACATCACGCCCTCGGTGACGATCCCGTCCTCGACGGCGGCCTCGATCCCGCCCGCGCGGATGATCTCCGAAATGGTCCAGATGTGGTGTTTGTGCCCCTTCCGCGGGTGTTCGAGCGTCTCCACGTCCATCCCAAGGGAGGTGCCGTACAGCGAGCGCTCCAGGTCGTGGGTGGCGAAGCCGTTGCCCGCCGACAGGGAGTCGACGTAGCCGGCCTCGACCAGCTCCGCGAGCGCGTCGCCCGCCCCCGAGTGGATCACGGCGGGGCCGGCGACGACCATCACGTTCCCGCCGGCCTCGGTCACCTCGCGGAGCTCCTCGGCGACCTCGCGGATCGTCGACTCCGAGGGGCGCTCGGAGGAGACGCCGCCCTGCATGAAGCCGAACGCGCCGCCCCCGTGTCGCGGGCGCTCGGGAGGCTTCACGCGGATCCCGGACTGATCGGTGGCGACGAGGTCGCCCTCCTCGACCGCGTTGAGAACCTTCGTGTACGCGCGGGGGCTCCCGTCGGGACCGCCCTCCCGGCTCCCCTCGCCGGTGTCCGCTTCCGGCTCGGGTTCCACGATCAGCGCGCAGTCCATCTCGATCCGCTCGACCTCGATCCACTCGCCGTCGTACAGCACCTCGGTCGGGTGGTTCGTGGTGGAGTAGAAGTCCGGCGGGACGACCTTGTCCGCGGGCGCGGCCACGAGCTCCACGTCGGTCGGGTTCTCCAGCGTCGCGCCGTTCTGGTGGAGCTCGTGGAGGATCGCCTGCAGCGTCTCCGGGTCGTCGGCCGAGACCGCCATCCGGCAGTACGACTCCGCCTCCTCGTGGGTCCCCACGTCGAACTGCTCGACGTCGAAGGAGCCGCCGAGATCCATCACCGCGCCGAAGCAGCGCTGCATCGTCCCGCTGTCGATGATGTGGCCCTCGATCTCGACGGTGCGTGAGTGGCTCATGGGTACCAGTTTCGCCCCGCGGAGAAACCCGTTTCCCATTCGGCGAGCGTCGCGGGGTCCTCCCGCGCCGCGACTCGGGGCGAGAGCTACAACAGTCCGAGCGCCCCGAGGATCTGGTTCCCGAAGATCATCATGACCAGCCCGGCGAGCATGACGAGCCCCGACGAGACCGTGACCGTCCGGACCGCGGCGTGGCGGTCGGAGACGGGGACCCGGCTCACCACCGCCTCGGCGACCATCCGGAGGATGCGACCGCCGTCGAGCGGGAACGCCGGCAGGCAGTTGAACAGCGCGAGCTGGATGTTGATCCACCCGGTCCAGAAGAGGAGGTTCGCGAGCAGGAACGTCCCGCCGCCGAGCGCGGCGAGCGAGCCCTCGACCACGAAGAAGTTGGTCATCTCGCCGGTGAACCCCGCGAAGTTGAACGGGAGCCCGAACAGGCTGCCGAGCGGGAGGATGAGCGAGGCGAACACCAGCCCGAGCGGCGAGTCCGTGAGCCCGCCGAGCGCGAGCCCGTCGGTCGCCCCCTCGCCGCCGTCGCCCCCGAGCAGTTCGAGGTACGCGCCGGCCGGGTACTCCGAGACGCCGAAGTCGTCGAGCGCGAGCCCGCTGGAGCCGGGGAAGACGCTCACGCCGACGAACCCGCCGTCGCGGTTCGGGTGCGGATCGAGCTCCACGTCGTAGCTGACGCGCTCGTCGTCGCGGCCGTACCCGACGACCTCGACCGTTTCTCCCGGCTCGCGCTCGCCGAGGACCGCCGAGAGCTCGTCGTTGTTCCGGACGCGCTCCCCGTCGACCGCGACGATCGTCATCGGCTCGCCGAGGGGGGCGCCCGCCGCGTGGAGGGGCCCGTCCTCCTGCACGCCGAGCGCGTACGCTCCGATCGGGATCTCGACGGTCTCGGACTCGACCGTGGCGTTTTCCGCCCCGTCGGCGTCGACGGTCACCGTCGCGCGCTCCGCGTCGCCGACGGCGTCGAGGAACTGTCCCTCGGTCGCCACGGGCTCGTCGTTGACGGACGTGATCGCCACCGGCTCGGACTCGATCGTCACGCCGAGGGGGTTCCCGCCGGCGGAGCCGATCACTTGGAGTTCGCGGTCCACCTCCACGGTCCGCTCTCCGTCGCCGTCGTCGGCCGTGACGGTCACCGTCTCGCCGGCGTCCGCGAGCGCGGCCTCGAACTCCGCGGCGGTGTCGACGGGCGCGCCGTCGACCGCGACCAGCCGGTCGCCCGACGCGATGTCGGCGGCAGCGGCCGGCGATTCCGGGGTCACCTCGCCGACCGCGTAGCCGGGCGCGGGCGCGATGGCGCCGACGACCGGGCCGAAGAGGAGCGCGAAGACGAGGACCGTGAGGACCGTGTTCGCGGTGACGCCGGCGGCGAACATCCGGGCGCGGGCGCCGCGGGAGGCCTCCTGGGTCGCCTCCTCGTTCGGTTCGACGAAGGCGCCCACCGGGAGCAGCGCGAAGAAGACGAGCCCCATCGACTCGATGTCGATCCCCTCGACGCGACACAGCAGGCCGTGCGCGCCCTCGTGGACGACCATCGCGACCGCGAGCCCGGCGACGATCTCGGGCGCGACCGAGAGGGGGAGGAAGTCGTTCACGCCGGGGATGATGAGGAAGTTCTGCGGCTGCTGGATCGCGGAGGGCTGTGCGGTCCGGAACGCGGACAGCGCCGACGAGAGGATGAGGACGAACGATCCGACCATGGCGACCAAGGCGCCGCCGAGTCCGAGGTTCGCGACGGCCCGCCAGAGCCGCCTCGGCGCGGCGAGGCGGTCGAGGAAGACGCGGCCGCGGAGGGTTCTGAGGGTCAGTACCGGTCCGGAGACGCGGACGGCCTCGGGGAGGACCCCGCGGTTCCGGAGCCACATCGCGGCCGCGGAGTACGCGAGGATCCCCGTGAGGACCCACAGCAGCGTGTTCTCGGCGAACAGCTCCGTCAGGGCGTTCATGACGAACAGGTCCGTGTCGGTCGGGTGTAAGCCGTTCGGTTGTCGGAACCGCTCGCCGGCGTCGATCGTCCGAGCCGCCCGCGGTTGTCGGACGTCCGAACCGCCCGCGGTCGCGGCCCCCGGTCGCCGGGGAGGACGGGCCGCGAACTCAACACCCAAGTACCCCCCGGTCTAACGCCCGACCATGATGGCGCTCATCGACGTCGTCTCCCGGCTCGTCGGAGACGTGGGACGGTTCACGGACCTGTTCTTGAACGACCTGATCCTCGGGGCCGGCGATCCGGTGTCAGCGTTCCTGGTGGTCGTCGGTCAGGTCCTGCTCGGCGGCTCGGTGGCCGCGTTCGGCTACCTGGTGATCGGCGCGCTCTTACAGGAGATCGGCGTGACGCTCCCCTCGCTCGGCGATCGCGGTCAGGCCGAGTAACGCGTCGCGCTCGCGGTTCCTCCTCAGTCGTCGTCCGCGCCCGCGATCGACGCTCCTGAGCGCTCGGTCCCGGACGCGGACGCGCGGTCCCCGTCGCCTTCGGGAACGTCGAACTCGTCGAGCGTCGCGAGCAGCTCGTCGGACTGGTCCGAGAGCGCGTGGACCCGACGGGTGACCTCGGAGACGGTCGCGGTCTGTTGCTCGGCCGCTGCGGTGGCGGTCTCCGCCTCGGTCGCGGTCCGCCGACTGACCGAGGCGATGCCGTCGACCATGTCGACGACCTCCTGGGTCGTTCGCGCCTGATCGTCGGTCGCTTCGCTTATCTCCTGGACCGTCTCGTCGACGGTCGTCACGTCCTCGACGGCCTCCTCGAACTCCCGGAGCGTCGACTCGATGGTGTCGACACTACCCGACACCTGTGACTCCATCCGGTCCACGTCTTCGGCGGTCTCCGCGGACGCCGCCTGCACCTCGTCGATGCGCCCCGAGATCGCCGCGGCCTCCTCGCGGGTCTCCTCGGCGAGCGCCTTCACCTCGTCGGCGACGACCGCGAACCCGTCGCCGGAGCCGTCGGCCCGCGCCGCCTCGATGGAGGCGTTCAGCGCGAGCAGGTTCGTCTCCTCGGCGATCCCGTCGATCACGGCGGCGATCTCGTCTATCTCGCCGATCCGGTCGACGAGGTCCGCCACCGCGGTCGCCGTCTCGGAGATGCCGGCCTCGAGCGCCTCCAGTTCCTCGATCGCCTCGGCCGCCTCCTCGCGGCCGGACCGTCCCCGATCCGCCGCGCTCCGGGCGGTCGCGGCCGCGTCGTCGGCCGACGCCGCGATCTCCTCGACGGTCGCCGAGAGCGTGCTCATCTCGCCGGAGACGGACTCCAGCTCCTCCGTCTGCTCGGCGGCGCCGTCGGAGATCTCCTGGACCGAGCGCGCGACCTCCTCGCTGGCGTCGTCGACCTCGTCCATGCTCGCGCGCACGTCGCCGCTCGCGTCGGCGACCTCGGCCGTGAACGACGCCACCTCGCCGACCGTTCCGCCGAGCGTGGTCACGAGCCGATTGTAGTTCTCGACGAGCCCGGCGTACCGGCCCTCGTCGGTCGCCAGGGCCCCCTCGTCGATGGTGGCGGTCAGGTCTCCGTCTCGGGCGCGCTCCGCCGCGTCGCCGAAGGCGTCGACGAGCGACTCGAGCTCGGTCGTGTACGCCTCGAGGTTCCCCGCCATCTCGTCGAGCGAGTCGCCGAACGCCCCCGGCACCTCCTCGTCGAGCGCGGGGTCGTCGAACTCCTGGGCCGCGAGCGCCTCCGCCTGTGCGGAGACGGTCCCGAGGTAACGCTCGACCGCGACGAAGGAGTTCACGAGACTCCCGATCTCGTCGGGCTGATCGCTGCCGGCGAGGCCCGCACCGTCCACCGCTCCGACCGTCCCGCCGGTCCCGTCCGCACCGACCGCATCGATCTCGCCCGCGGCGATCGCGTCGGCCCCGCTCTCCAGTTGCCGGATCGGAGCCACGAAGTCGCGGCGCACGATGAGGAGCGTGTTGTAGATCGCGAGGACGGCGCCGAGAAACAGAACGGCGGAGAGGACGTACGAGAGTCTCCCGGAGACCAGAAACGGCACGAGGAAGATCCCCACGGTGACGAGGAACTGGATCCCGACGGCCGTGACGACCTTGCGCTCTATCGATTCGGAGATCCCGAGGCGATCCATCATGCCCCACAGGAGGGCCTCGTACCGCCCGCGGAGGCCCGGGCGTCGCTGTCGTGTCGTCGACATACGAGGAACTCGACGCGAACGGGTTATGAAGCTCTCCCCGGAGTTATCAGGGGCGATTCTCGATTCTCGACCGGCGAGAATCCCGCGATCGATTTAAAAGACGCCGTCGACCGCCTCGGCCGCGAGGTCGACTGCGCCCTCGAGGTCCGGTCCGAGCGGCGAGCCGACGACGAGCCCGTCGGCGTGCTCCGCGACGGCGGCGGCGCGCTCGCGGACGGTCTCGGGCGTGCCGGCCATGCAGAACGCGTCGATCATCTCGGGGGTCACGCGCTCGAAGGCGGCGGAGAACTCGCCGGCGGAGACGCGGTCGCCGATCTCGGCGGCCGCGTCCGGGTCGATCCCGTGCCGCTGCAGGACGGGCGGGGCCGCGCCGCCGGCGATGAACGCGACCGGCGGCCGGGCGGCCTCGCGGGCGGCGGTCGCGTCCTCCGCGATAGAGACCGCGGCGTAGGCGATCAGATCGAAGTCGCCCCGGTGATCGGGCCGGTCGGCGAGCCCATCGTCGACCTGCTCGCGGGCCCACGCGAGGTCCTTCGGGTGCGAGCCGTTGTACAACAGGCCGTCGACGTGCTTCGCGGCCATCCGGCACATGTGCGGGCCCTCGCCGCCGACGTGGACCGGAATCGACGCGCCCTGCGGCGGCTCGTAGTTGAGTCCGGCGCCCGCGGCGTCGAAGGTCCCCTCGTGATCTACGCGCTCGCCGGCCCAGAGCTTCTGGGCGGTCTTGAACGCCTCAAGTACGGGCCGGAGCCCGCGCTCGTCTTCGAGTCCGAGGTTCCGGAGCGTCGAAGGGTCGCCCGGGCCGATCCCGAAGGCGGCGCGGCCCTCCGACAGCTCGTCGAGGGTGGCGAGCTTCGAGGCGAGCGTCACGGGGTGGGTCTCGTAAGGGTTAGCGACGCCCGGGCCGAGCCGGACCGACTCCGTGGCGGTCGCGAGCTGCGACAGGAACGCCCACGGGTCGCGGTTGTTGTAGTGACACGTCGAGTAGACGGCGTCGTAGCCGGCCTCCTCGGCGCGGACGCCGAGGTCGACGAGGCGAGACAGGTCGTGTTCGGGGGTGAGTTCGATGCCGAGCATGGTTGGTGGTTACGCCTGAAACTCCCAGTCGCGGAGGGCCTGCCGCACGAAGTCGCCCTCCGGCTCGCGGAAGTGGTTGTCCGAGCCGTCGTGGTCGCCGAACGCCCAGTCACGGACGACGACGACCGGGGTGCCGCCGGCGCCCTCGCCGGCGACGAGATTGGCGGCAGAGGCGAGCTCGTCGATCACGTTCTGGACGGTGACGCCCATCTCCCGGCCGTCGCGATCGCGCTCGCCGCGCCAGTCGCGGCTGGCGGGGGTTCCGGCCCAGCCGATCGCGACCCCGCGCTGGCCGTGTCTGAAGGGGCGCCCGCAGGTGTCGCTGACGACGACGCGGTCGGCCGCGAGCCCCTTCCGAATTCTTTCCGCGCTCTCGGAGGGGCGCTCCGGGAGCAGCAGCAGGTCGCCGTCGGGAACGTTCGACCGGTCGATCCCGGCGTTGACGCCGATGTGACCGAAGCGGGTCGCGGTGAGGAGGAACGGCGCCTCCATGATGAGCTCCGTCGACTCCTCGATGACGGCCTGCGCGAAGCGCGGGTCCTTCTCCTCGTCGGCGATTTCGGCGAGTCGGTCGGCGACCTCTTCCGCGCGCTCGCTCGCCGGGAAGTCCGAGAGGTCGAAGGCGCGGCCCTCCGCCTTGGAGACGACGGTGCTGGCGACGACGACCACGTCGTCCTCGCGGAGGTCGACGCGCTCGTCGATCATGGCCGCCAGATCGTCTCCCTCCCGGATCTCCGGGAGGTCCGGAACCGCGAACAGCTCCATACACGCACCTGCGCGGCGACGAGGAAAAACCCCGCCGGTACCGGGCCGGTTTGACGGTATCGGGATCTGGGGATGGAGCGGCGAGTTTGCGACAGTTGGCGGCGACGATCGCTTATAAACCGAATTGCGGTGGCGTCGCCGGCGCGTAGCGCCGGCTGCAAGCGAGAGCTTCGCTCTCGCCCTGCGTGCCTCCGAGTGGCCAAGAGGCCACGAGGAGCACGCGCGAGGGACGCGGCGACCGGAGCGAAGCGGAGGGAGCCGCGAGGCTGGGGAGGCGTGAGGTGCGGTGCTGTGCGGGGCGGGGTGGGACTCAAAGGGGCAGTCGCCGGCGGCTTTGCCGCCGGCTGCCAGAGGCGCGAAGCGCCTCGCTGCCGTGAGGGCGAAGCACACCGACGTAAGGACCGCAGGGAGCGAGCAGCGAGGGACCGAAGGTCCCTCTGGCAGCCGGCGCGAAGCGCCGGCGACAGCGCGAGCGACTGAGGACCGCAGCGAGGTGCGCGAGCCCTCACGGCTGGGGCTTTGGCGGTGTTCACCGTCGATCGGCTGTCAGATACTTATAAGCGATCGACTAGAGCGTTCGCGGCGTTCCCTTCCGCTCCGCACCGCTTATAAACGACTCACACCACTTCGTACTGTGGACCTGCACGTCCGGTACGAGGGCGACGACGACCCCGACAAGTGCACGGCCCGAAAGCTCGCGCGGTTCGACCTCGCGGAGCTCCACCGCTCCGACCGCGCCACGCCCTACGGCGTCGTGCTCAATCCCCACGCCGAGCGCGCGCTCTCGCCCGCGGACGCCGACCTCGCCGCCGACAACGCGCTCGTCGCGCTCGACTGCTCGTGGGAGTCGGCCGGCGAGAAGATGTTCTCGCTGCCGGGCGAACACCGCGCGCTCCCGTACCTCGTCGCCGGCAACCCCGTGAACTTCGGACGACCGATGCGGCTCACCACCGTCGAGGCGTTCGCGGCCGCGCTCGCGATCCTCGGCGATCTCGACCACGCCGAACAGATTTTGGCGAAGTTCACGTGGGGCGAGACGTTCCTCGAACTCAACGCGGAGCCGCTCCGCCGGTACGCCGCGTGCGAGGACTCGTCCGAGATCGTCGCGATCCAGCAGGAGTACCTCGACCGGGAGTAATCCGTTTTCCGAGCGGCGAGGGAGTCGATGCCCAAACCGCGACAAGCCTTTTGGACGAGTCGACCGTAGTACACGACGATGGCATCCACAGGCGACGCCGCACCCACGTTCACCGCGACGGTCGGAACGAGCGACCACGAACCGTTCGACCTCGGCGACCACATCGGCGACGGGCCGGTCGTGCTCGCCTTCTTCCCGGGCGCGTTCACGCCCCCGTGCACGAACGAGATGGTGGCGTTCCAGGAGCGCGTCGGCGAGTTCGAGGACGCGGGCGGGACGCTGCTCGGCGTCAGCGCCGACTCGCCGTTCTCGCAGGGCGCGTTCCGCGAAGAGCACGGGATCGAGTTCGACCTCGTGAGCGACACGGCCGGCGACGCGATCCGCGCGTACGGACTGGAGATGGACATCGCCGACCTGGGTCTCTACGGGATCGCGAACCGGGCGGTGTTCGTGATCGACGACGACGGCGAGATCGTCTACGACTGGGTCGCCGACGACCCGACCAACGAGCCGGACTACGACGTCGTCCTCGACGCGGTCGAGAGCGCGTAGATCACACTCGGCCGGCAGTCGGGAGGTTTTGCCGATTTTTAAGTGCCAATCCAGTCCGGATCGTGTCGGCGTTGTCGGATTCACTCCCGGCTTGACATCCTCTCCGCCCTGAAGGGCGAAGATTCCCACGGTCCCGAACCGCTGGTTTGGGGTGTTTACGGTTTGTAGCTGTCCCGGTGACCGCCACTGACTGTGCCAATCAGCCGGTACTCCTATCCCGGCATGGGATTCAGAGGTACTTCTTACTGTACCCGAACGGCTGTGTTGAATCGCTGTAAGGCGGAGAGATTCACTGTTTGACGAAGCGTTTGATGTTATAGACGACACACATCAGCGCGATTTCGCGGAACTCACGGAACCACGAGCGCGCTCGCACGGCGAAGCCGAGCGAGCGCTTCACAGCTGAGTTCACGGTTTCAGTCATTGAGCGCTGATTGTAGCTGTTATCGTCAATTCTGGCGTTGTGTGCGTGGTCGTACGGAGCGAAGATACGATGCTTGATCAGCGGTCTGATCGCGAGCTCACGTAATCCTTCACGAAGCGATTGCTTGTCATAGCCTTTATCGGCCGCGAGAGACCGCAGATCGCCCGCGTTCCGGCGGGCTATCTGCTCAGCAAGGTCTGCGTCGCTTCCGTCTCGGTTCGTTGAGCAGTGAACGTCAAGGACGGCTTGAGACGCTGTATCGACGAGCTTCGTGACTTTTAGTTTTTGAACGCGGTAGCTGATTCGCTGGCAGTAGTGGCGGCTTGCTGGTGAG
>NZ_RJJW01000024.1 GCF_003781945.1 Halorubrum sp. CSM-61
ACCTGGGCGGGGCCGACAGCGCGGACGTCTCTTTCGAGTGGGGACCGAGCGGTGGCCTCTCGAACGCGACGACGCCACAGGCCCTGTCCGCGACCGGACGTTTCAGCGAGGAACTCACCGGGCTCGACAGCGGCGCGGACTACGAGTTCCGCGCGATCGCCGAGGCCAGCGACGGCGGCACCGACACCGGCGGCGTCGCGACGTTCACCACCGGAAGCGGCGGCGGGGCGTCCGATCTCGTCTCCCCGTACTACAACCTCGCCGCCGATCCGACGAGCCAGTCGCTGATCTACTGGATCGACGAACGCGACGGCGCGGGGGGCGGCGAGCAGACGTTCGCGTACGGGACCGATCCGAGCGACCTCTCCCAGCAGGAGACGGTGACCGGGACGGCCGTTCCCGAGAAGACCGGGATATATCGGTACGCCGTCGGCCTCGCGGGGTTGAGCGACGGAACGACCTACCACGGTGAGATCCGTGAGAGCGGGACGACGCTCCGGTCGGTCGAGTGGCGGACGCTACCCGCCACGCTGCCCGACGCCGGCCTCGACATCGCGCTCTACTCCGACATCCACATCGACAACGGCGACGGGATGAGCGACCCCTCCGACATGGTTCCCGTCCGCGGGACGGACCCGGACCTGATCCTCTTCGGCGGGGACTACATCACGTGGGGCGACGGATCGACGAACAACCGGTCCGACGAGGCGGTCGTCGACTGGTGGCTCGACTTGTTCAGGGAGTGGTACGGGACGCTCAACGAGAGCCGGCTCCATCCCGTCCTCCCGATCCCCGGCAACCACGAGGTGGGCAACCACAGCTGGGACGGGGTGGGAAGCGTGAACCCCGGACAAGGCGTCTTCCAGTTCTTCTACGGAAACCCGAAGTCTCTCGATCCGGCCGGCGAGAACTACGGGCAGGTGACGGTCGGCGACTACCTGCAGCTGCTCGCACTGGACACGCACTCGGCGCACCCCGCGGACGTGGGCGCCTGGCTGGGGGACGCCATCGACCAGAGCGTGCTCTGTACGATCCCGTTCCACCACAGCCCGCTGCTGACGGGTGGGAACCGGCGCGTCCCCGAGGACGACGACTTACAACGGCGGCTCCGCGACGAGTGGCTGCGGACGCTGTGGGAGGACAGTTCGGTCTTGTGTCACTTCGCCGGGCACATCCACCTCCGCGAGTACACGGTGCCCTACACGGTCGTCGATACGGAGCCCTCTTCGGGCGACTACATCCCGCTCGACGGCGGGGCGGACGGCTACCTCGTGGAAGACGCGAGCGGGGTCGACCGAGTCATGCAGTTCGGCACGGGATACCGCGGGAACCGCTCGTTCGACGACGAGTGGTTCACCGACTACATCGCCGAGCAGAACCAGTTCTACTCGCTGACGCTGACGAGTTCTCGGCTCACCGTCCGGGAGCTGGACCCTGCCGGCAACGTCTACCAAGCACACACGTTCAGCACCGAAGCCAGCGACCAGGAGACGAGCGTGTCGGTTACCACCGCCGAGGCGGTCGACGTCGGCGAGACGACTGCGACGTTGAACGGCGTTCTGAACGACCTGGGCGGGGCCGACAGCGCGGACGTCTCTTTCGAGTGGGGACCGAGCGGTGGCCTCTCGAACGCGACGACGCCACAGGCCCTGTCCGCGACCGGACGTTTCAGCGAGGAACTCACCGGGCTCGACAGCGGCGCGGACTACGAG
>NZ_RJJW01000012.1 GCF_003781945.1 Halorubrum sp. CSM-61
CCGCCGAGCGCCACGGCGCGTGGGTGATGGTCGACGAAGCCCACGCGACGGGCGTGTACGACGGCGGCATGGTCGGTCAGCTGGGACTCGAAGATCGGGTTCATGTCCAGTTGGGGACCCTCTCGAAGGCGCTCGGTGCCCAGGGCGGGTTCGTCGCCGGGAATGAGATGCTCATCGAGTACCTGGCGAATGCGGCCCGTTCGTTCGTCTTCTCGACCGGGCTCTCCCCGCCTGCGGCGGGTGCCGCACAGGAGGCGCTACGTATCGCACGGGAGACGGACCGGCCCCAGACGCTCCAGAATCACGCCGATTACCTCCGGTCGGGGTTTGAGGACCTCGGCTTCGAGGTGCTCGGTGAGACCCACATCCTGCCCGTGCTGGTCGGAGACCGGGAGGATGCGGTCGCGCTCGATGAAGCGCTCCGCGACCGCGGGGTGCTCGCCCCTGCCATCCGCCCGCCGACCGTTCCGGTGGGGATGTCACGGCTGCGCGTCGCTCCCACAGCCGCACACACGCGCGAGCAACTCAACCGCTGTCTCGACGCGTTCGAGGCCGCCGGCGAGGAGGTGGGGCTGCGATGAGTTTCTTCGTGCTTGGCACCGGGACAGGTGTCGGCAAGACTGTCATCACTGCCGGCCTCGTGGGCTGGCTCCGCGACCGCGGCCGCGATGCAGTCGGTATCAAGCCCGCACAGACTGGCTTTCCACCGGACGACGACGCTGGCTTCGTCGCCGAAGCCGCGGGAAGCGAGGACGCCAGTGTCTGCCTGCGCTATCTCGAACCCGCGCTTGCCCCGGCAGTTGCCGCAGATGTAGAAGATGTCGCCCTCTCTTACGACGAGATCCTACAGGGTTGTCGGCGCGAACTAGAGGCTGCTGACCCGGGTATCGTCGAAGGGATTGGCGGTCTCCGGGTGCCGCTCGCTGAGGGGATGGAGGTCGTCGACCTAGCCGCCGATCTCGGGTTACCGACGCTCGTAGTCGCACGCTCGGGACTCGGCACGCTCAATCATAGCGCGCTGACCGTCAAGGCTCTCGAACGGCGCGGTCTTGACGTGTGCGGTGTCGTCCTCAACGATTACGCTGGCGAAACGCTCGCCGAGCGGACGAACCCCGACGTACTCGAATCGATGGTCGACCTGCCTGTGTACACAGTGCCGGGACTCGACCTAGACACGCCGGGCGAAGCGGTGACAGCGGTAAAGGAAAACCTTCCGCCGAGTGTATTACCTGAATAGCGCCTACGACGGACCCAGAGGAATTGATAGATTCTGGGATTGATCCGCCTCAAAGCCGTATGCATTGAGACAACCAGTCTCAACTTCTGCAGGCCTGTGAGTTCCACAGTTTCGGAGGATAGCCCAGTTTCAGATCGAATTAACATCACTTCGTGGTTCTTCTCACCGACCAGTCCTGATTTGGATCCTTACCGATCGCATCTACTGGGCGGACGTGCGAAATTGCGTAGATTCTGCCGCTCCTGATTAGGGTTGTCACTCCCAAACGGCGGACTCAGGGGGATCAGCCGGTTAGTCGTGTGGAATCAACGACGAGGCAACGAGCTCAACACACTCACCCGCAGTAATCACAGGTGCGTAGTCCATCTCACCTCCCACACTCGCTTTCAGCAGGAAGTCGGTGAGCCGCCAGATATTGTACAAGAGGACCGCGAAAACGAAGTAGAACAAACGAATGCGGTAGTCTTTCGAGGAGGTCTTCGCGAGAAAATCACCTTTGATCGATTTGTACTCACTCTCGATCTGCCACCGGCGGCTGTAGCGCTGACAGAATGTCTCGGCTTCCTCAGGACCGACTCGTAGATTCGTCGCGAAGACGGCCGTTCCCTCCCCACTCGTCGACGGCACGTACAGGAGCCGCATTGGATGCGATCCAGATTCTACATGGATAGAAGCCGACTCAACAGCCACCTCTTGGTCGTCTCCCTCCATTTGTTCGAGCACATCCCGTTCGGAGCTTGAGACTCGCTTCGGAATGAGGTAGTTCACATCGAGGTTTGAGAGTGTCTGGAACACTTGTATCGAGTCAAACTCTCGATCACACAGCACCGTCTCGATCGGAACTTGTTCTTTCGCTCGTCGAACGAGCCGTCGCACAGTACGATGGATCTGATTCGACGGGTTCTCATCCCACTCGGAACTCTCACGGACCGGCTCAACCGCCAGAACGAGCGGGATGTTCTGCCCGATGATCGAGAGGGTTGCGAATTTGAATGCTCGACCGTCTCTGTCCTTGGTCCCGCTGACCATCGGCATTCCTTCGACCTCTCCGTAATAGGGAATAGTCGTGATATCGATTGCAGCGGTGACCGGCCTTCGAAAGGATGCTTCCGAGGCGATCACGGAGAGCAAGCGATCCGTTGTCTCGTTGAATCCGTTCACGAGTTCTTCGGGATCGAACTGCTTGACGGCGCGGAGGTGGGTATCACCATGGGGGCTGTACTCTTCGCCATGGCGATATTGGAAGCGAGTCGCTCCCTGCGCAGTTCCACAGTGGACCATCCCCATGAACGTCTGTAGCTCAAAGAATTGTGTGTCCTCGTACGAGGCGTTCGACGCCCGACCAGAGTCGAAGTGACCGAAGGCGTGATCACGCGCGAGGCGCGTTGTCTGGATGATCTCCTCCTGTGAGAAGGATTTGTCTTCTACTGGATCTGCGGCTTCTTGCTCATCGTCGACGATCTCTGCCTTAGGCCGCACCTCCGGCGCTGAGATGTCGCGATCGTGGACTTCCTTGATGACGTAGTGGGCGGCTGTGGTGACGAACTCCCGGGTCGCCTCGTCGAACCGGTTACGCCAGGTCCGCGAGAGCACCGATTCGTCGGGGATTTTCTCCAAGTCGAAGACAACTGCGAGTTCGGGATACTGGGCGAGCGAACGGTAGCTTTCGCCAGTGAGTTCGCGGTAGAGTAACAAGCGTACCATCCCCTCGAACGAGTGCGGTGCTGGATGCCACTCTGGGTAGCCGTCATTGAGCGAATCGAACGGCCCCTCCAGAGTTCGAAGAGCCGTGCAGAGGGACTGATCGGCTTTGAGTGCCTCTGTGAGTGTCAACCCGACAAGGTAGGCGTCGGTCAATCGGTGCTCCTGAGAAGTCATGTGAGCTATCCCATCAGCCAGTCACACAAGCGGCGCGATCCCATCCTCTTTGCGCAGGAACCGCTGCTGTTGAATCGGTCAGCACAAACAAGTACTCTGTAAGTCTCGCAGCTACGCTTCGTTCACTCATAGCTAACACCTTCATTGATGATGACTCAATCATCCTGCTCGACGTTGAGGGTGAGAAACTGGTCGGGAGATTCTGGAATCAACTATGCTGAGATAACTCGTGTGAGGACAACCAGCTTCTCAAGAAGAGGCGCGGCGTGAGTGGGAAAACTGGCATCTATAGCCCGTTAAATCGGTTTACAGAGTGCCATCTATCCAAACTGCACCGATTTTCTGATTCCGAATACCAACCGTATGCAATCGAAAAACCCCTCCTAAAGCGATCAGGCAGAGTTTCAGTCTGCAGTTTGGGTGCTAGTGGATGGTGTCACTCCTGGAAGCTCGGGGATGGATAGATCCACCCGGCGGAGCAGTTGCGCGTTGATGGCGACGATTACTGTACTCAACGACATCAGAAGCGCACCCACAGCGGGAGACAGCAGAATCCCGATCGGTGCCAACACGCCTGCTGCGAGCGGAATCGCGAACACGTTGTAGCCGGCGGCCCAGACGATGTTCTCCTGCATCTTCCGGTAGCTCGCCTTGCTGAGCTTTACGAGTCGCACCACGTCCATCGGGTTGTTCTGAACGAGGATGACATCCGCCGACTGGACGGCGACGTCGGTGCCGCTCCCGATGGCGATCCCGACGTCGGCTCGCGTCAGCGCCGGCGCATCGTTTACACCGTCACCAACCATCCCCACGAGCTTCCCCTGGTCTTGGAGTTCCTGGACTTTCTCGTCTTTGTCTTCGGGGAGGACCTCGGCGAACACCGTGTCGATGCCCAGTTCGTCAGCGACAGCGTTGGCGACGTCCTGGGAGTCGCCAGTCAGCATCGCCACTTCGATTCCCAGATCGTGGAGGGCGTCGACGACGCGGAAACTCTCTTCACGGATTACGTCGGCCATCGCGAACGCGGCGATCAACTCACTGTCACGAACGAGATACACCACCGTTTGAGCGTTCTGTCCCGCCTCGTCAGCGAAGCGCTGGAGATGGGCGGGGATCTCGCTATCGAGCTGGGTCAACAGGTTCGGCCCACCGACGTACACCTCGTTTCCATCGACGTTTGCGCGGACGCCCCGGCCTTTGATCGCCTCGAAGGCGGTCGCGTCAGGCGCGGTGAGGTCCTGATCGTTGGCGGCCTCGCGGATAGCTCGAGCGATCATGTGTTCGGAGTCGCTCTCGACACCCGCCGCCAGCGTGAGTGCGTCGTCCTCGTCGACGCCGTCGACGGTCGCCATATCGACGACGCCGTGTTCGCCTTCGGTGAGCGTCCCCGTCTTGTCGAAAATGATGGCGTCCAGATTTCGTGCCTCTTCCATCGCAATCCGGTCGCGGACGAGCATTCCGTTGCGAGCCGCGAGTGACGTATTGATGGCGACAACCAGCGGGATGGCAAGCCCGAGCGCGTGCGGGCAGGCGATGACGAGTACCGTGACGACACGCTCGATGACAGTCGCGTTGAACGAGACCGCGATGGTCCACGCGATTGCTGTCACGACTGCTGCCCCGAGGGCAACGTAGAACAGCCAGCCAGCCGCTCTGTCAGCCAGCACCTGCGTTTTGGACTTGCTCTGTTGGGCTTCCTCGACGAGTCGCATGATACCTGCGAGTGTCGTCTCCTCGCCCGTTGCACCGACACGTATGCGGAGACTGCCGTCGCCGTTGATCGTCCCGCCGATGACCTCATCCCCGGGTTTCTTAGAAACTGGTTTCGACTCGCCCGTGATCATCGACTCCTCGACGTCCGAATCACCCTCTTCAACGATGCCGTCAGCAGGAACACTCGCGCCCGGTCGAACGAGTACGAGGTCGCCCTCGGAGAGTTCACTCACCGGGACTTCCTCGGTGTCACCGTCGTCGCTGATCCGCTCGGCGGTATCGGGCATCAGCTTCGCCAGCTCGTCGACCGCGCTCGAGGCACGTCGTACGGACCGCATTTCGATCCAGTGGCCCAGCAGCATGATGTCGATCAGCGTCACGAGCTCCCAGAAGAACGCCGACTGTGTCGGGAAGACCACGCTCGCGAGGCTGTAGACAAATGCGACCGTGATCGCCATCGAGATGAGCGTCATCATTCCCGGCGACCGGTCTTTCAGCTCCGGGACCGCCATCTGGAGGAACGGCACCCCACCGTACGCGAAGACGATGACCGCGAAGGCGGGGTTAATCCACTCGCTACCCGGGAACGCGGGAACGGAGAACCCGAGCCACTCCTGCAGCATTTCGCTGTACAGGAGGACCGGAATCGACAGGAGCGTCGAGACGAAGAAGCGCCGCCGGAACATTTGCTCGTGGCCTTCGTGCATCCCACCGTGGTCGTCGTGTCCGTCGTGTCCGTCGTGCCCATCATGCTGACTGTGTGGGCCGTGGTCTGCTTCGTCGGCCTCCCTTTGGGATTTATCGTCCATTACCGAGCAATTGAACCGAGGATGCTTCAACGTGGGGGCTACTGTGAGTTGACACGCCCTCTGAACAGGCTGGCATCTACCGAACATTCGCGAGACTGATGTGGTCGGGGATGATCCTACGTCTCCTTGTGGCGGTCTCTGTAAGTTTTTGCCCCCAGAAAAACGTATACTGCGCCGATAACTCGTACACCTGTCGTGAATTGCTCGTTCCATTCGATAGCATCTGGGCGCTCATAGAGGACCGTGGAAGCAAACTTGCGATACAGGTCGGGAAACATGAGGACAGCTGCACCGAACGCCCCGGTGAGATTCATCATCCACGCATACAATCGGCTACCAAGTAGGGAGATCACGACTATCAGAATTCCTTCTGATCGTATAGCTGGGTTTACCCATTTCCTTAGGGTGCCTTCACTGGGATTAGTGATCGCATGTTTCTCAAAGAGCGCAACTATCTTGTCCGGGAACAATGTAGTAACAGCTCCGAGGACGCCGATAAGTATCCGTATCATACGCTACGGTACGACCTATTCGGATTTAATATTCTCCACAAATCTACACGTCCGAGAACGGAGCCGGAACGCAGTATTCAGAAGTCCAATTATACAGAATAGACGAAGATGCAGAGTTACTACGTGAGTAGCTGTCTAAGGACGTAGTGGAGGATGCCGCCGTGTTCGATATAGGTCACGGCGGCCGGCGTACCGACCTGTGCCGTGACCGGGAACTCGACAGTCGAACCGTCCTCGCGCTCGGCGATAACTGTCAATTCATCTACCACGTCGAGACCGTCATCGAGACCGTGAATTGTGAAGACCTCCGACCCGTCCAGTCCGAGAGATTCCCATGAGTCGCCGTCATCGAACTGTAAGGGGAGAACACCCATCCCGACGAGGTTGTCGCGGTAGATGCGCTCGTAACTCTCGCCGATGGTTGCGCGGACACCGAGTAGGTCCGTTCCTTTCGCTGCCCAGTCACGACTCGACCCGGTTCCGAGCTCCTCGCCCGCCATCACGATGAGTGGGGTGCCCTCCTCGCGGTAGCGCTGGCTGGCTTCGAACACGGTCGTCTGCTCGTCGGTTGGGTGGTGGATCGTATAGCCACCCTCGATATTGTCGAGCATCTCATTCTCGATGCGGACGTTGGCGAACGTCCCTCGCATCATCACCTCGTGGTTGCCCCGGCGCGCGCCGTACGTGTTGAACTCGTGGGGCTCGACGCCGTGATTGAGCAGCCACTGGCCGGCAGGGAGGTCAGATCCGAATGGGCCAGCAGGGCTGATGTGGTCGGTCGTAACGGTATCGCCGAGCGTCAGCAGGCAGCGTGCGTCCTCGATATCGGCGACGCCGGGTTTCTTGAGGGGAAAGTCTTGGAAGAACGGCGGCTCTCGGATGTACGTCGAGTCGTCGTCCCACTCGTAGACGTCACCACTTGGCGCGTCGAGAGCAGCCCACCGCTCGTCACCCTCGTACACGGAGGCATACTTCTCCTCGAACATCTCCGGGGAGACGTTCTCGTGGATTGCTGCCTGCACGTCGGCTGCGTCCGGCCAGATGTCCGCCAGATAGACTGGGTCACCCTCAGCGTCAGTGCCCAGCGGCTCGTTCTCGAGGTCGATGTCCATCCGCCCTGCGAGCCCGTAGGCGACCACAAGCGGTGGGCTCGCGAGGTAGTTCGCTCGGACTTTCGGGTGAATACGCGCCTCGAAATTGCGGTTCCCCGAGAGGACACTCGTCGTCCAGAGGTCGTGGTCGTCGATCGCCTGCTCGATGGAGTCCGGAAGTGGTCCGGCGTTACCGATACAGGTGGTACAACCGTAGCCAACGACGGCATACCCGAGCTCTTCGAGATACGGAAGCAGCCCTGATTCTTCGAGATACTGCGTGACGACGCGGCTGCCCGGTGCGAGGCTCGTCTTGACGTACGGCGGGACGTCCAGGCCTTTTTCGACGGCGTTCTGGGCGAGCAGACCAGCGGCGATCATCACCGACGGGTTTGAGGTGTTCGTACAGCTCGTGATGGCACTAACCAGGACATCACCGTGACCGATTTCGACCGTTTCACCGTCGAGGTCGACCTCAACGCGTTTGGTTAACGGGTGCAGTTCGGACTCGGCCTCGACTTGAGCGCCGCCATCAGTCTCTGCGTCGGCTACACCCCCCTCACCGAGCCACCGCTGCAAGGCCTCTTCATCGACATCGTTGAGGTCGTGCTTGAACTCCCCGTGGAGAAGTCCTCGGAAGCTCTGTTTTACGTCCCCCATCGGGATTCGGTCCTGTGGTCGCTTGTGTCCGGCCAGACTCGGTTCGACAGTTGAGAGATCGAACTCGACGACCTCGGTGTACTCCGGTTCCTGTTTCCCGAACAGGCCTTGGGATTCGAGGTACTCGCGGACGAGGTCGATGTGTTCAGGGTCGCGCCCGGTGAGTTCGAGATACTCGAGCGTCTGATCGTCGACCGGGAACATACTGATCGTCGACCCCTGTTCGGGTGCCATATTAGCGATCGTTGCCCGGTCCGGGACAGTAAGGTTCTGTACACCGGGCCCGAAGAATTCGACGAACCGGTCGACGACGCCGACCTCGCGGAGTTGTTCGGTGATGTGAAGCACGAGATCCGTTGCCGTCGCGCCTTCGGGTAACTCGCCTTCGAGACGAACGCCGACCACCTCGGGGAGTTTCATCGTAATCGGTTGGCCGAGCATCGCTGCTTCCGCTTCGATACCCCCGACGCCCCAGCCGACGACACCGATACCGCCGATCATCGGGGTGTGGCTGTCCGTGCCGACGAGTGTGTCCGGCAGAAGCCAGTTCTCGTCATCTTGTTCGCGGGCGTGAACGACACGGCCGAGATGTTCGAGATTTACCTGATGAACGATCCCGGTTCCCGGCGGGACGACGTTGAAGTCCTCGAAGGCGTTTTGCGCCCACTTGATCGCGCGATACCGCTCGGCGTTGCGCTCGTACTCCAGTTCGACGTTCTTCTCGTAGGCGTCCTCGGAGTCGAAGTAGTCGACTTGGACGCTGTGGTCGATCACGAGATCAATAGGGATCTCCGGTTGGACCAGAGTGGGGTCGCGGTCTTTGCGATCGACTTCGGAGCGGAGGGCTGCTAGGTCGACCACTGCGGGCACGCCGGTAAGGTCCTGTAGGACCACCCGTGACGGAGAGAACGGCACCTCTGCGTCCGGAACGTCCGGCTCCCAGCCAGCAGCATTTCTGACGTCTGACGCGGTGATGGTTTCGCCGTCGACGTTTCGGAGCACCGATTCGAGGAGGATACGGATACTCACCGGGAGCGTGTCGAGTTCACAGAGTCCATGTTCTTCGAGTGCTCGAAGGTCAGCCATCTTGTACGTCGTCCCGTCGACGTCAAGTTCGCGGACGGCATCGAACGGGAGTGTGTCAGTCATAGTATCTGAATATGTGCTCGGGAGCGATATTAATCTCCCTCCGAATTCATTCCGATGGGAATCGGGATCCTGAATACTGTGACGGCGTTTCAGAACTCACCGAATGAAAGACCAGAGGAGGACGGCAAACCCACACGCCAACGCAGCGGATTCGGCAACATGCACCTGCGTGAGCGTTAATGCTGTGAGCTGGTAGAGAAAACCTTCTATGAGGACACCGAGCGTCATGAACCCGAAGCCGATCGTTGCGTCACGTAGGTATCGAGTCCGTTCCTGACGATACGCGCGAAAGCTGATCGCTGTCGTCGCCATACCCAAGAAGAGGAGAAAGACACGGACTCCAATTAGCGTGACTTCCCATCCAGTAGTCACGATTCATCGCCCCCCCTGTGTTGGCTGGGACATTTGTCCGTGTAGCGAATAAAGGATAATGAGCATACCTGCCGCGACAAGTGTAGTCTGGATGGTCCCAGCAACGAAGATGGACAACCCAACCACGTCGAAGAGAATGCCTTCGATTACGGACCCGACGCTGATGAATAGGAATCCGATAGCGACGTACAGCATTGGTTCGCTACCGTAGACCCTGTATCCACGATACGCTTGATACGTTATCGACAGCCCTAGTCCGACTGCGATGAGCTTTGCAATGACGAGTGCGGTGTGCATGGTTAGGTGTCTCGGATGTCGCCCCAGATACGCGAGAACCGCTGCGCGGCGTCCTCACGAACGTCCATCTTGATGTCGATCGTTCCATCTTCGATGTCGACATCGACGTGGTCAACGTTTGCTTCGTACACGCTATGATGGCTCCCGTCAGTCTCAATCTGTGTTTGTTCGACGAGCAGATCATTAGCGACCATATCTTCGACCCGGCGGTAAATCGTTGAGAGGGCAACGTCGCATTCCTCGCTCAGTTCCTTCGCTGAGAGGGGGTCCCGGCTCGTCGCGGCCAGAATCTGACGAACCCGTTCCTCCCCGAGGAGGTCTAATAGCTCGTCAGCGCGATGGTCCGTGGACACAGCTGTTCCTCGCAATACAAGTTAATGCCCTGCCGAAACGTATGTAACGACCAGTTTTGCGTCGCACGCAAAACAGCTCACCCGTCTATTTTCCCACCCCTCGTATTCTCACCTGTGAGGTGACCTACGCTATGACAACCAATTCAGGACTCACCCGGCGGCGAGTGCTCCAGTTAACTGGTGGTACAGCGGTTATTGGACTCGCAGGATGTACTGGATCGGAATCAGACGGCAGTGATAGTGGGGCCGAAAGCACTGCGGGATCTACCGAAGACGGAGGCGGGTCGGGGCATGACGAAGGAGAGAACAGTAGCGAAGGAGAATCGGGGCATGACGACGAGGAAGGTCACGATGAAGCCGTCGAGGAACCGAGCGATACAGCTGAGGTGGCGATGGTCACCGAAGACGGAGGATATCACTTCGAACCGCACGTCGTCCGCGTCAATGTCGGTGGGACGGTAACGTGGACTAACGAGAGCGGCAGTCACTCCGCGACGGCCTACCATCCAGACAACGACCAACCCCAGCTCGTTCCCGATGGTGCTGCAGCATGGGATAGTGGTCTCCGCTCGGAGGAAGGAGCGACGTTCGAGCACACTTTCGAGACCGAGGGCGTCTACCACTACTACTGTACGCCCCACGAGACGGTCGGTATGCTCGGGAGCGTCATCGTCGGCGACCCAGATCCACATGAACAGATCGCGCTCGAAGAGCCACCCGAGGAGAAACCAGATACTGTCCGAGAGAAGCTCACCGAACTGAACGGAATGGTTTCGAGTGCACTTGGCGATGACCACTAATTGCTGACGAACGCTCCCGGCATCTTTTCTATCGCTGCCGGACGCGGTTTAAGGAGTCATACCAGTAGGTTATACATAGCGTGTGCTATTGCGAGGGTAAGATACCCTCCCAAAAGGAAGAGAAGAGTTCTTCGAGGCAGTGATGGCAGGCCAATCGTGTCGGATCCGTGAATACGCTCACCGAGGGCATACACGAACCGACCGGCTACCAATGCGAATGGAAGATACACGAGTAGTATCGGGACAACCATCGCATCGAATCTGGCGGTGGCTTCAAGCCGGGACAAGTATTCGAGTTTGAAGATTAGTTCCAGCCCCCCAACAGTGATCCCGGATGCGGCGGTCGCCAAGATCCCCTCCGTTTTCGAGAGTAGTTGGCTTCGCCAGTAGCTCCAGAAATAGAAGACTACGATCAACGGAAGCAGTCGGACGAACGTTTCCTCGATAAAACCGACAAGAAGTATTCCGGTGCGAGAGGTCGTAGCCGGTAGGAGTACAAGCTCAACCTGATACGCGATCCAGACACCGACACCTGTCACTACAGCACTGATCGCCACAAGTGCGAAGAGAGAGCGGTACCTGGTGGACACGGCTGACTAATTGGGGATGCGTCAAGATAGTCGTGTGGAATCTAACACGGGAATACTCGTTTTTGCGCCGAATTTCTGACCGACACCATTCTTATATATTCACAATCGTTACCAAGTAACATAGTACCATCACTACCCACGAAACACTCCCAGAGTATGCCACCTACCGAACGAGAGACAACGTCCGCATCCACGTCTGACTCAAGTGACGACATCGTCTCTCGCATCGAGCGAGACCTCCTTTCGCGGAGAGAATTTCTTGCCGGACTGGGTCTCGGATCGATAGGCGGTGCCGGTGGAGCAGTCGCTCTCACGCGGTCAGATACCGATTTCCAGTCACTAGCGACACTGGCAGGCGGGGCGGCCTCTCTCCCGGACACACAGTTCCATCTTCCGGCAGTGGATGCAGCTAACTCGGGTCTCATTATCGCGACCAATTTCGAGTTTTCTGATGGCAACGGTGAGCTGTTTGTCAATCTGAACGGTATCGAGATCCGCCACGACCTCCAGCGTGCACTGGATGAGGCGAGACAAACTGCTACCCGTCTTACTGGTCGTTCACTTGGAGATACGGCTACGCACGTATCATTCGTCTCACCTGAGACGGGCACTCTTACACTCCGTGGAAAAAGCTGGGAAGCCGGCCTTACGGTTGCTTTTATTGCCAGTCTTCGCCAGCAGTCGCTGTCGTCTGAAACCCTCATCACTGGAATCGTTGCCGACGATGGCAAGCTGCTCCCGGTTGGCGGAATCAAAGCAAAGGCCCGGAGTGCCCGGGCGTTCGGAGCGACCGAATTGATTGTTCCCAGCGATACCGATTCAGATGTAACTATCGAGGGATTACGCGTGACACCCGTTGAATCGATCTCAGACGCACTTAGCCACTTGGCACAAACTCAACGTTCGGAGCAGTGAAGGCGAGATACGCTACGATGGGGCGTCGCTCGCCTTCTGTCGTGACGTGATAGCTTACGTAGAGGCGTCGTACCCGGCGTCTTCGACCACAGTCACGAGGTCATCTGATTCAGCTGTTCCTTCGACTGTCGCGGATTCCGAGTCCCGATCCGCAGTCGCCGATGTGACTCCGTCGACTTCTTTGAGTGCTTCCTCTACAGTTTGCTCACAGTGTTCACAGGTCATTCCTTCGACCGAGATGGTCTGACTCATATCCATACATGATTAGGGCCCCCTATTCTATGTGCTTTTCTGCTTAGAATCCAAAGTCATTCTGAGTTCAAAATCGCACTCTCAAAGGTTTATTTTGAGAAACAATAATGTATCCTGCGGTGCGACGCTATTGTATGCGCAACCTAGACGAAACAGATCTGGAGATTCTCTCGTTACTAGCCGAAAACGCCCGTCGTCCATTTAGCGCCATCGGCGAAGAAGTTGATTTGTCCGGGCCAGCTGTTTCCGATCGAGTCCAACGATTACAGGAAGCAGATATTATCAACAATTTCACGATCGATGTAAACCGGGCGCACCTTCGGGCCGGTGTTCCAGTATTCATTCAAACAGAAATCGAACCGGAATCACTCGAGGAGGCCCGTACGCGAGTCCGGGAATCGGACGGCATCGAACACGTCTTCACGACCTCAGAAGGCGATCTCTGGTTCTATGCCCGCGTTGAGGCACAGAACGTCCGTCAGTGGGTAGACAGTCTGTTTGATGGGCTTGGGATGTCTGGATATTCAGTCACCTTGATCGACGAAGCTGAATGGACGCCTTCGATCGACGGCGTCGAATTTGCTCTCACCTGCACTGAATGTAACAATACCGTCGACAATGAAGGTGAGACGACGCGCATCGATGGCGAGATCTATCACTTCTGTTGCCCATCTTGTCTCGCACGGTTTGAAGACCGCTATCAGCGGCTCGAAGAGGGTGTATAGTACGCTCTTTGGATTCCAAATTTTCTTGGTGTCAATAACCACCTTCTCGAAACAGTAAACCGCCTAAACATAGACCCCGTATAGTAAGATGAGCATGACAAGCCGAACAACCCATCTCGATATTACGGGGATGTCCTGTGCCAACTGTTCAGGAACGATCCAGGACACCCTTGAATCCCTTGACGGGGTATCGAAGGCGGATGCGAACTTCGCCACCGACGAGGGATCCGTGACCTACGATCCCGATGAGGTATCACTCCAGGAAATCTATGAAGCGATCGATGAGGCGGGCTACGGCATAGTCTCGGAGACGGTGTCTATTGCCATCTCCGATATGACGTGTGCCAATTGCGCCGAGACCAACAAAACTGCTCTCGAGAATACACCGGGTGTCGTCACCGCCGAAGTCAACTACGCGACTGACGAAGCGCAGGTCACCTACAATCCGGCAGAGGTGTCTCTCAATACGCTGTATGATGCTATTGAGGACGCTGGCTACTCGCCCGTCCGCGAAGATGGTGATGACGACGAGTCGGGCCAAGACGCACGAGATGCCGCACGACAGGCTGAGACCCAAAAGCAACTCAGACTGACCCTCTTTGGGGCAGTGTTGTCGGCTCCGTTGCTCTTCTTCCTCATCGACAAATTTCTGCTCGGTGGCGCGATCGTCCCTGATGCCGTCTTCGGCGTTGAAATCGGGTGGCTCGAGTTCCTCCTCGCCACACCGGTGCAGGCGATCCTCGGCTGGCCGTTCTATAAGAACTCGTACAAGGCGATCGTGAAAAACGGCCGCGCCAATATGGACGTGTTAATCGCAATCGGTTCAACAACCGCCTATCTCTACTCCGTGGCAGTCCTGTCTGAACTCATTGCAGGTGGGCTCTACTTCGACACGGCAGCGCTCATCCTCGTGTTCATTACGCTCGGTAACTACCTCGAAGCTCGGTCGAAGGGGCAAGCGGGCGAGGCCCTCCGGAAGCTCCTCGAAATGGAAGCCGAGACGGCGACCATTATCCGCGAGGACGGCAGTGAAGAAGAAGTTCCGCTCGAAGAAGTCACAACGGGTGACCGGATGAAAATCCGTCCGGGTGAAAAGGTTCCCACAGACGGCGTCGTTGTCGACGGTCAGTCCGCCGTCGACGAGTCGATGGTCACTGGTGAATCCGTCCCTGTAGAGAAGGAAGAGGGCGATGAGGTCGTCGGCTCGACGATTAACGAGAACGGCGTCCTTGTCGTGGAGGCGACAAAGGTCGGAGAAGATACGGCTCTTCAACAGATCGTTCAGACTGTCAAGGAGGCGCAGTCGCGCCAGCCCGACATCCAGAACCTCGCGGACCGTATCTCCGCGTACTTCGTGCCTGCGGTCATCGCGAACGCTCTCCTCTGGGGCATTGTTTGGTTCCTGTTCCCGGAGGTACTGGCTGGCTTCGTCGACTGGCTCCCGCTGTGGGGTCAGGTCGCTGGCGGCCCGGCCCCGGTCGGTGGGACCGTTTCCGTCTTCGAGTTCGCGATTATTGTCTTCGCGTCCTCGATCCTCATCGCCTGTCCCTGTGCGCTGGGGCTGGCGACGCCCGCAGCCACGATGGTCGGGACGACGATTGGTGCCCAGAACGGCGTCCTGTTCAAGGGCGGTGACATCCTCGAACGCGCAAAAGACGTCGACACGGTCGTCTTCGACAAGACGGGCACCCTCACGGAGGGTGAAATGGAATTGACCGATGTGGTCGTCTTCGATAGCGATGGAAATGCAGTGACTGACGGTGGCGAGCCGACGCCAGATGGTGGACAGATCAGCACTCGTGAGCGCCTCTCCGAGGACAACGTGCTGCGGCTGGCGGCGATAGCAGAAAGCGGAAGCGAACACCCGCTCGCGCGGGCAATCGTCGACGGGGCTGAAGAACGCGGGCTGGACGTGACTGAGCCCGACGACTTCGAGAACGTTCCTGGTCACGGGATCAAAGCGGTTGTTGGTGACAACGAGGTACTGGTCGGCAACCGCAAGTTGCTGCGAGACAACGACATCGACCCGTCACCCGCCGAGGAGACGATGGAACGCCTCGAAAACGAGGGGAAGACGGCGATGCTTGTCGCTTCCGAGGGCAAACTGGTTGGTGTAGTGGCTGACGCCGACACAATCAAAGAGAGCTCCAAGCAGGCCGTTACAGCCCTCCAAGAGCGGGGCGTCGACGTAATGATGATTACGGGCGACAACGAGCGAACTGCTCGTGCGGTCGCCAAACAGGTGGGTATCGACCCGGAGAATGTCCGAGCAGGGGTCCTTCCCGAAGACAAGTCTAACGCGGTCGACAGTATTCAAGACGAGGGCCGTCAGGCGATGATGGTCGGAGACGGCGTCAACGACGCCCCCGCGCTCGCGGTCGCGCACGTGGGGACAGCCATCGGCTCCGGCACGGACGTGGCCATCGAGGCTGCAGACCTTACGCTGATGCGCGACGACCCGCTCGACGTGGTGAAGGCGATCCGAATCTCGGACGCGACACTCCAGAAGATCAAGCAGAACCTCGTGTGGGCGCTCGGATACAATACCGCGATGATTCCCCTCGCGTCGCTCGGGCTGCTCCAGCCGGTGCTCGCTGCAGCAGCAATGGCGTTCTCGTCGGTGTCGGTGCTGACGAACAGCCTGTTGTTCCGGCGGTACACCCCCGATCACGACTACAAGCTCTTCGGGTTCCTTCGCTAACCGTCGCCTCTATCTCAATGTCGAATATTTCCCGCCAAACGGTTCGGAGGTACCTCGTCGAGACAGCCAGTAGCGAACCGACGTACCTCCGGGCTCACGAGATCGCCGGTGATCTTGACGGCTCTCCGAGGGCTGTCGCGCAATACCTCAGCCAACTTCAGGACGACCTCTCACTCGTCTCACTCGAACAGTGGGGGCGCTCTAAGAGCACGACGTGGCGCTTGGAGGTGAACGAGTCGTGAGTACTGTCACGCGACGCGTCGAAACCGCCCTTCCGGAAACAGGCTCACGCGAGTGGTGGGCGCTGTACCTACTTGCTCCGCCCGTCCTCATCGGTGCGGGAATCCTTGCGTTCCCGGGCCTCGTCTTCGACCAGTTCATTTGGCAGTACCTCTGGGGACCAGTCGTCGCTGACGCTGCCAGTGAGCCAGTCATGCATGAGGGGATTCGTGCTGTTCGGGGCTACAACGCGGTGAACACCGTAACCTACCTCGCGGCGGTCGTGTACAGCCTCCCCGGACTACGAGTGTATCTCGATCAACTCGACGTCACGTTTGACGCACGACTGGCCTACGGGTTCGCCCCGATCATTATCGCCGGCGGAGCGATGCGCGCCCTCGAGGACATCGGCCTACTCGGGGACTACGCGGTGTGGTTCATCACGCCGTCAATCTACTTTGTCGTTACCGCTGTCACCGTCCTCGCGCTCGGCATCGGCGCACTTGCGCGTGATCGGAATACCGGTTCCATTCCGTCAACGGTCGGGCTTATCGGGTCGGTGTGGGCTGTCGGTGCTGTCGGGTGGGTGCTTTGGTACGGCCTCTCGACGTCGACCCCGCTCCGTCTGTGGGTTCCTGTCGCAACGACGGGGATTGCTCTCGGGGCGACCGCGCTCTACTACTGGGGAGCGAGTTTCGTCAATGTCACACACCTTCGACACCCGCTGATTCTGCTGGCCGTCTTTGGCCAGCTGTGGGACGCTGCACAGAACCTCATCGGTGTGACGTTTCTCGGCTACTCCCCCAAGCTGGTCGTCACGAATCTCGTATACCAGGCGACTGGATTTGCCGGATCGACGTTCGTGCTGAAACTCGTCGTGACTGTCGGCATCGTGTGGTATCTCGCTGATGCGAAAGAGGAGATGAACCACACATGGTGGTGGCTTATGACGTTCTTCATCGGAGCGATCGGGCTCCCGATGGGCGTTCGCGGGTCACTTCGGATGCTACTGGGGGCCTAACAACGGCCTCGGCGATGTACCGCGCTTTCTGTTAAGAATCGAAACCGGCCGAACGGTATCTGGGATGGTGGATTGAGGCGTTCACCGCGCGTAGCCTTGCTGGATCACTCCCGTTTCGAAAGAAAACAGAGTGGAGTGTGGGACCGGCGTGTCCTAGAATAGACAATCCTACCGAAGGCGACTGTGATCACATTCCGGGTTATTAGTAACAGGGGTAAAGCGTATGGGAACTACTGTTGTATCGTCTAATAATGCCGCAACCGTGGAATCGTCGTCGGGTGCTTCAACATAGTGGTACAATCGGAATACTAGGTCTTACAGGCTGTCTAGGTGGCTCAAGCACGAACTCATGGGATATTGATGACCCAGTAGCAGTGGCATCAGCACAACAATTTAACTCACCAGGATGTAGCTGTTGCGAGCAGTATGCATCATATCTTCGTGAGAATATCACTGGTGACCTCTCAGAGACCGTACCGGATGATATCCAAGCAGTAAAGCAGGAATATGGGATCCCCGAAGACCTCCAGAGCTGTCACACACTCGTCCTCACAGATTACGTCGTAGAAGGACACGTCCCGGTCGAAGTAATCGCCCGGCTTCTCGATGAAAACCCACCGATAGATGGAGTTGCACTCCCTGGTATGCCATCTGGGACACCGGGGATGGGTGGAGAGAAAGATGGCTCGTTAAGCATATACGCTATTGACGGCGATAAAGCCGGAGCTGAGTACACTGAGGTATAGATTCAGAGATACAGTAGATCTGCAACTGATGTTCAGACGGCTTCTCTATGGGTTCGGATACACCTTCGCGCGTCTCATCTTTTTCAACGCGAAACTTCAACAGCTGTCTTGAAGCGGGTTTGTATCGCGTTCTGGCTTGTTGGTGATCCAATTCAGAAGCTTCCCCGTGTAAACTGTGAAACAGCTTATAGGAGACAGTATTCAGAAAATCAAGAGGTATCTAACACGTTGAGTCCAGCGTCAGCTCTGTATGCAATCTCTGATTATTCACGGGGTTGCTACTGATAGTTTAGATTTGAAACAGTAATCGCAGTAAATGAGGAGCGTGTGTATTCATCTATGGAAGCGCCCACAACCTCCACGACAGAGGCTACCACCAGCGAGGTACTCGTCCGTGCTGATGAGATTGAAAAAACGTACGGGTCAAACCTCCCATTTACACGATCGGTTCCCGTCCTCACCGGTGCCAATCTGGAAATCCGAGCAGGAGAAATCGTCGGAATCGTCGGGGGGAACGGTTCGGGGAAATCCACGCTTATGAACATCCTCGTCGGCGTCCTCAAGCAGGATTCCGGAGCAGTTGAACGAACAGGGACGGTTGGCTGGTGTCCACAAGAACCACTGCTTTACGACCGCCTGACGGTCACAGAGACGTTCCGCCTGTTCGGTTCCGGATACGGAATGACCGCCGAAGAAATCGACGAGGCCAAACGCCGATTCGCATCGAAACTCGATTTCGAGCAGTACCTTGACTATCGAATCGACCAACTCAGCGGTGGAAACCGACAAAAAATCAATCTCAGTATCGCCCTAATGCATGATCCGGACGTCCTCATGCTAGACGAGCCCTACACCGGGTTCGACTGGGAGACATATCTCATCTTCTGGGACCTCGCCGACGAACTTGCTGCCGACGGAACAGCTGTCGTAATGATTTCACACTTGATCGAGGAGCAGAGCCGTCTCGACCGTATCTACGAGGTTCGTGATGGACACGTCTACGACGTGACTGAGCGGGAAAGTGAGACCGAAGCGACGACCGGTGAACGGAGGAGAAAGGCCGATGAATAGAATTCAAACGGGGATCCGGACGAACGTCTCCACCTTCCTCAGGACCCCCCTGAATGTCGTCTTAGCACTCCTCCTTCCGGTTGTCGTTATCGAAGGCTGGGGACAAGCGATGGCGGGGTTGCCAACTATGCCGACAGTTGAGGCGATTCCGATCGATCTGGGTCGCCTCCTCGGAGCGATATTCGGTGTCGCCATCATCGCCGGCCTGATGGGACTCGCCCAGATGATTAGTGCGCGTGCAGCCGATCGACGACTCGTTCAGACAGGCTATCCACCCCGAACACTGCTTGCGACTCGATTAGCGACGCTCGGAGGGGTCACGGTCGTCGTGGCTGCCGTGAACTACGGCGTGCTCTGGCTGACGATTTCACCGGAAGCCCCTGTCCTGACGTTCGTATTCCTCGTCCTCGCCGGCCTCGTCTATGCGTTTCTTGGCGCGCTCGTCGGTGCACTCCTTCCGCGACTGTTCGAAGGCTCGCTCGTCGTGGTGTTCCTCGCGATGATGGACGCGTTCCTCAGTGGCGACAGCCCGCTGGCTGCTGACATTCCTGAGTTCGTGGAATACTTCCCGCTCTATCATCCGAAGGAACTCCTTCAGGAGGCGATGTTCCAAGGTACATATACGACGGGCGACCTCGGCTTCGTTGCCGGATACCTGCTCGTCTTGCTCGTGCTCGTCACCGTAGTGTTCGGAGTGACGATGCGCACCAGTGGTGGGTGGTCCGCATGAACCGTACGACAACGGCGTTCTCGATCGGCATCAAAGAACAGGCGCGTAACTACGTCCTCGTCGCTCTACTGGTCGTCCTACCGGTCTCGTTCATCACGTTGGCGTTCGCAGTCACCCAGGACGTCGAGATGCCGGTTCGGACGCTCGTCGACGGTGAGACGGCGACGGTCATGCGGGGGATGCCTGAGGTCCACGGCGTGATCATGACGCCGATTACGAGTGCTCTCATCGCCGGACTCGCCGGGTTGTTCCTGATGCGAGAAGCCAAAGACACGGACGGTCGTCTGGCAGTCGCTGGCTATCGTGCATGGCAGGTAATCGCTGCCCGGTTTGGGGTTCTCGCAGCAATTACTCTCATCGTCACCGGCGTCTCAGTTGGTGTGATGCTCATCGATTTCCAGCCTGAGCAGCTCTGGTGGTTCATCACAGCGATGCTCGTCGTCTCGGTCACGTATGGTCTCATCGGGATGCTCGTGGGGGCCGTCCTCGACCGCCTAGCCGGGATGTGGCTAATGCTGATTCTCCCGATGCTTGATATCGGACTCTTCCAGGACCCGTTGTTCATCCAATCCGAACCTGATTGGTGGATGAAACTATTCCCCGGCTATTGGCCCGTCCGTGTGATGGTCGATACTGGACTCACAACGGACGTAGATACGGCTCTCTCGTTGGTGTGGGCTACTGGATATCTTCTCCTCGTAGCCGTGCTCGCAATTGGTATATACTACAGAGCCACGCAGGCGAGTTGATCACAAGAAAAATTAGTCATAAATGGAACAAAACAGGTCACGGGATCGTTCTGAAATCAAAGGTATCGGTGAGGACGGTATTCTCTAATCCCCGAATCACTTGACCCCGATCAGTTCACCCTCTCACGGTGGCAATCAGTTGGAGAAGTCCTCATCAGTAGCATCTAATCGCTCACGGCGGCGTCTATACTCCTCCTCGTCAATTTCGCCCCTGGCATAGCGGTTCTGGAGCGTTTTTCTGGCTGAGTCGTCGGTAGCCGATCGAGGAGAATTTTGGTTTCCAAGCCAGTAGAGCCCCCCACCGAGAACGCCCAGCATTCCGAGTACACCACCAACAGCTGGTAGCCCTCCAACTCCTCCGTTGCGGCCACTCATCATTCCAGAACCACCTCGTCCCATCATTCCACCACCAGTATTCCCGCTTCTATCGCTGCTTGAGCCGTAGGCGACTGTACCCTGGTCAACAATCGCCTCACTCGATGGGACCTCACCATCCGGGATTGGACCCTCCTCTGCCGGTCCGCTAGGACTGCCAACCACTATCCGTCCGACCATCCCAATCGACTTGTGCGGGATACAGTAGTAATCATACGTCCCTGGCGTTTCGAACGTATATTCGAAGCTCCCGTCTGAGATCGTCCCACTATCGAATGTGGAAGCGCCCTCCGGAATACGATCAGAGTACGCCGTAGCGGAATGTGCCCCCGCTGCGAGTTCAACTGAAGCGGTAGCGCGGAGTCCCCTTCCTCAAGGAGCGACCGAAGGGAGCGAGTAGGGAGGGGAGGAGCGCGTTCGTATCTGTCACAAACACCAGCTTATAAATAGCCACTCATACACATTGAAACTGTGGCAGACGACTACGTGCGTCGGACGGCAATCACTCGTCTCTCGGTAGACGCTGAGCAACGCGAGTTGCTTGAGGAAACCATCTCCGAGTGGAAGCGTGGGTGCCAACTCGCCACGGACATGGCGTGGGGGAAGTGTAACGCCAAGAGCGACGTACAACCCCTCGCCTACGACGACGTGCGCGAGGAAACCGACCTCGGTAGTCAGCACGCGATTCTCGCCACCCACCAAGCCGCCCAAGCCATCACTGGCTGTCTCGAACGCCGCTCGAACGGCAAGCAGGTCAGCAAGCCCACGTTCACCGCACCCACGGTAACGTACGACACTCGAACGATGACGCTGTTCGATGACGATACAGTGTCACTCTCCACGACGGAGAGTCGCGTCCGATGTGAACTTGCCCTCCCTGAAGCCGAGGATGGCTACCAACGGCAGTACCTCGACGCCGACCACTGGAGCGTCACGGAAAGCACACTCACCGCTCGTGACGGCGACTACTTTTTGCACATCGGCTTCCGCCGACCCAAGACCGACACTGAGCGAGACACCGCCGAGGACGGAACGGTTCTCGGGGTCGACCTCGGTATTGAAAACCTCGCCGTCACCAGCACAGCACGATTCATCAATGGGCGCGAACTCTCACACAACCTCCGCGAGTTCGAGAAAGTCCGTGCGGGACTCCAACAGACAGGCACGCGAAGCGCCCACAGAACGCTCGAACAATCAAGTGGACGCGAACTACGATACGTTCGTGACGTGGTTCACCAAGCGTCGAACGCGATTGTGGATGAAGCACTTCGATACGAGTGCGACGTGATCGCGTTCGAGGACTTGACCGACATCCGCGACCGAACGGATGCGTCGTGGGGGCACAAGTGGGCGTTCCGAACGCTGTACGAGCAAGTGGAGTACAAAGCCGAAGCAGTCGGCATCTCTGTGAAGCAAGTGGGGTCGGCGTACACGTCGCAACGGTGCGCCGAGTGTGGATTCACGGCAGACGAGAATCGCCAAACTCGCACGGACTTCCGGTGTGTGAAGTGCGAATCGGAAGCGAATGCGGATTACAATGCGGCGAAGAACATCGGGATGCGGTATGTCCGTCGAGGCCAACAGTCGCCTCGGCGGACGGGCGACAGTCAACTCGCCCTAAAGTCTGGAACGGTGACGCCAAGTGGCGGATTCACCGCCCACCCGGACGGGTTTGAGGCTGAGTTCACGGACAAGCCCCTCCCTCAACGAGCGAACCCGTCAGGGTGAGCGAAGTAGGGTGGGGTTGTTGACATTGAACGGTTGTCCCGGGATCAACACGTAGACCGATTGGGTCGAAATAATTGTTTCCCATCTCCACGATGGGCGTCTCCTGTGCGTTCGCTGACTGAGCAAAGCCGGTGCCGGCGACCGCGCTGGCACCGACAATGCCTAAGAATTGACGTCGGCTGTGATGTGTCATGTGGTCTGTATCATTCGTCAGGGGGTAGCTACGCGCGATACTGGTACGAAGACTTCGGACGTGACTCACTCCGAACTTGTCGCTTGTTCCCATTACTACTCATAACCATATGCTGAATCGAGCACATCATTTCGATGTAACGGAACGATGCTACCGAACGGTTGGTTTCGATACCCTCGAGTCGATCCGCAGGTGTTCAAACGGGTGAAACGCGGTTTGGGTAGTGGTCACTCTGATTGTTCGAGCTTTTCTCGTCGGGCTTCGAACTCTTCGTCCGTGAGATCGCCACGAGCGTACGCCAGACGGAGCTCTTCCATCGCGGGATTATGAGACGTCTGTGTCTCGCTCATCTGCCGAAAGATAAGATATCCACCGCCCAGAAGCGCAAGGAGGAAGATGAGCGGGACGAGCATACCGATGAAGGGCCACCAACCACCTGTGGTACCGTACTGGCCCATCATTCCTCCGTATCCCATCATCCCTCCGAACCCCATACCCATTGTGAGCAAGGGAAGGAGGATGAACGCTCCGAGGACGATGAGCAGTATCGTCGTCGTATCCAGTTGATCCGATGATGCCATCAGAGATCAGGCCTCCGATGCGGATCCGAACTCGTCAGTTACGGCTGCCAGTACGCGGTCGAATCGTTCGCTGACCTCGGTCGCGACGGAGTCAAGCGCGTCGTTATCAGCGATCCCGACTAACTGTTCCGGGTCGACCGCACTCACCACGATGACGCCGTCATCGTTCTCGTAGACGATGACGTTACAGGGCAAGAGCGCACCGAGTTCAGTTTCTACACTCAACCCTTCGTATGCCAGCGGAGGATTGCACGCACCGAGGATGCGATACTGGCGGAACTCCTCACCGAGTTTCTCCTTGAGCGTCGCCTGAATGTCGATGTCACAGAGAACACCGAATCCCTCGTCTTTGAGCGCGGCATTCGTTGCGTCGACGACATCGTCGAACTCTCCATCAATCTTGGTTTGTATTGTGTAACTCATGTAATACTGTATCCTGTTTACGCACTTAAGCGTTCGGTCCCGTCGCCCCAACTGGCAGACGAGAATTTTTTCTCGACGATGCTCCTTCTATTTCGGTCATGGGCACTACTCGAGTTGCTTTCGTCGACGTTCGAACTCTTCATCGGAGAGTTCACCGCGAGCGTAACGCTCACGAAGAACCGAAAGCGGCCGACTATCACTCCTCTCAGAATCTCTGTTGAGGAGTGAGTAGACGAGATAGAGCGGGACGACGATTAGGAGCCCCATCCAAAGGAAGCTCCAGAGGCCCATTCCACCGCTGAAGACCCCCCAACCGCCGCTACCCATCATACCGCCGCCGTAGCCTCCACCACCGTGAGCCGCTGCGGTGCCCGTTGCTACAATCAACAGCGGAACCGCTAGTATTGCGATTCGACGAGTCGTCCGCCCGAGAGTGTTGGTGTAGTGTGTCATTGTGATCGTTGAGTCAGTAAGTCGAATATCTATCGTGTCAGACGAGGATCCGAACAGGGATCGTTAGCAGCCGTACCCCTGTCCGTTCATCCCCGTCGCGGTGTGATTGTCGTCCGCCATATCTTGGGCCATCTCGTCGACGGTCACGCCCATGTGCGCTTCCATCTCGTCAACGGCATTCGGGCCCATGTAGTCGGTCATGTGACCTTCCATCCAGGCCGCCCAGTCTGCTGCACTACCATCGGCTGGCGTCCCTTCAGCTGCCGTCTCGTTCCCCTGGATCGGTTCGTCACCGTGTGCGCTAACTACCGGGGCGGCAAACGCGAGTCCGACAATCGCGAGCACCACGAGCAGCCATCGTCCGAGGTTTCGGTTGGTCATTGTTTTTCGCCTCAAGTAGTCATACGGTGGGTTCGGAGTTATCTTCGTGGGAGTGAACTCAAACAGGAGAGCGTTCAAGAACGTCTATAACGCCATCTAAACGTTTTCTACTGACGGGATCGTTCATACCTGCCGAATTCGAAAGGATCAGAGGAATGGTGAGAGCAAAGGGGATCCGTCGAGACTGTTCACCTCATTGCGGCGATCCAGACAATAACCACGGTTCAGGCGGCGAGGGAGGCTCGGGTATTGCTGACCACGAACGAGATGGATCAGTTCCCTCGGAACTGGTGATACTGCCTCGTGAGTGCCTGACGATGGTAGAGGATTCCAATTGTCATGAGGAACAGAACGGTCGCAATTTCGTAGCCATACGCACCAAGCAATAACATCGTTGAAGAACCACTCAGTCCGCCTGCAAGTAGTACGGCAAACAACGGGCTAACGCAGGCAGGGCACGCCACAATCCCGACTATTCCTCCGACTGCCGACTGCGAGAAATCAAGCAATGCATCATAGACGAGATACGCCAGCGCGAACAGGCCAACCGCTTGGTAAGGAATGAGCGAGACCGTGATCAGGTCACCTGTATAGACGAAGACCGGACTCCATCCCAAAGATCGACCCCACGTTATTCCGAAGCCGCTTGGTCCAGTGAGCTGCCCGAAATGAGAGGTGCTCGGTCCAAGTAATCCTGAAAAATAAAACATCACGATGAGATATAGAGCAACGACAAGTGCGGCACCAATACGATACACTCGACGTTTCGTTACAGGTCGAGTGTGCCAGATCACCCAGACTGAGGCGGTGAACCAAATAAATGGAAGGACGAAATGGGTCCACCGGCTCCCCATATCTCCTGTGAAATATGCGTACACCAACCCGGCGATCAACTGTGCGGCGAGGAGGAGATTGAGCCACGTGCTTGACTTGAGAACCCGGCTAATGCGATCAGTTTCGAGTGTTGCTTGTGACATGATGGGTAGTGTTAGTATGAATTTCTACGTCTGTTAGTTCTGCAGGTCATCACTCGGATACACGCGGTAGGTTCGACCCTGTCGTTCCCGATACAGCAGCCCGCGCTCCTCGAGTGAACTCACGGTCTGGCTCACTTTACTCTTTGAGAACTCAGATCGATCCCGAAGTTCGATCTGCGTGATTCCAGGCGAGTTCAGGACGGGTTCAAGGACGCGTCGTTCATCATCCGGTAAGAGATCGAGAACGCGCGCTTGCGGATCCGATTCAGGATTGATAGGCGTCGCCGGCGAGGCGTCATCGTCTATCGATGTAGGCGTTGCCTCCGATACCTGATCGGGGTCGATGTGATCCGCTGAGTCGGTTGTCGAATCGATGAGATTCCCTCGAACCACGTAATAGATGCCACCGATACTGCCTGCGACCAGAAGGGTTCCAACCACGTACCAGAGAGGATCTGGACCGTGAATCGCCCCCATAGACGAGTCCATCATCGGCCCCATCGACTGCTCGATAGCGCGACGCTGTTGATAGGCCCGCCAACTGAGTAGTCCGCCAGCCAAGAGGACGAACCCAAGGAGCACACCAACGACGGTATCCGCTGGACGTTGGTTCATATGACATCCCCTTGTTTCGATATCTGACTGCTCATACAATCAATTTTGGCGCGACAGGTGTGACAATTGCGGATTGAAGGTGCGATGATGAAGTGCTTCACAGCGGATGAACCACAGTACATCTATCAGTGATCGTGATCGTGGTTTGTTATCTGCGGGCTTTGATCAGCAAATTCCGTGGGCTCTTCCTCGAATGCCCGCTTACAGGTCTTCGAGCAAAAATAGTACGTCATCCCATCATTGGACGCACTCGGCCCCTCATCGTCGGTCCGCATGCCACACACCGGATCACGATACTGACCTGGTGCGCCGATTCCACGTCGGTAGACATACAGGAGGAACCCGGAGAGCGCGAAGGCGATAATATTGAGGTAGAACGTGTAGTTGAGCTCGAAGTACGTCTGTTCGGTCGCCGTCTCGCCACCGGCCAGATCTGGTACGATGCCGAGGGCGTCGAACAGCAACTCCATGAGGAAGCCAGTGAACGCCATCGTCACGAAGAAGACGCCAAGGATGTACAGCATGATCTTCCAGCCGTAGTACTTCCGGTAGACGTTCAGCACGGGCACGGTGATGAGGTCGGCGTAGACGAACGCGATGATCCCGGCGAAGCTGACGCCACCGCCCCACAGCGCGACGGCGAACGGGACGTTGCCCATACTGCCGACGAAACTGAGGACGGCGATGATGACGCCCATGACGGCGTTCTCGGCAGTCACGAGCAGGCCGTCGCCCTGAATGAACAGCGTGTTCCACACCCACTGCGGGACGAAGACGATGACGAACCCAGAAATAAGGAAGCCGGCGACGATGTCTTTCCAGATCATCGACCACTCCTTGCGGTACTGATTCCCGACCTTGTACCAGCCACCCCACGACAGCAACTCGTCACGCCACCCGCCGCTACTCGACGTCTCCTGGCGATAGGTCTCCATACAGCCCTCCGAGCAGAATTTGAGCGTCTCACCGCCGTCGGTCGTGAGCGTGTACTCGTCTTTCCCCTCCATCCCGCAGGTGGGATCTTCCGTGACGCCCGCCTGGCGGTCGCGCTCGTTGAGCTTCTCGCGGACTTCGTTAAACAGGTTTTCGGGAAGCGTAAGGTGGACGATGGCGGCCATGACGGCGATGAGAATCAGGCCGCCGAGCAGTTCCGCGACGAGGAACTCCCAGCCAAGCAGGATGAGAATCATCAGCCCTAGTTCGACGATGAGGTTCGTCGACGCGAACATGAACGCGAGGAAGTTCACCGCGTGCGCCCCCTTCTTGAACAGGCCCTTCCCGATGGCGACGGCGCCGAAACTACAGCCACTGCTTGCTGCTCCGAACACAGTCGCCTTGGTAAGTCCAGTTAGATCGCCCTCACCCAGCACCTGTGCCATCCGCTCCTTCGAGACGTAGACCTGGACCAGACTCGTAATCGTGAGGCCCATGATGATCGCCCACGCCGCCGTCCAGAGAAATCCGACACCGATACGAAGGGATTCAAGAACTCCGTCGATTATCGTCGCCTGCATAGGTGTATCATTGTAGGGATCATCTATTGCGGTTTTGATTAGAATATACTGCCTATGAGGGTATCAGTACTATGGCATCGTAACCGTCGGCCATAGATGATCTATCGTGAAGAGGGGAAAACATTGCAAACCTCCACAAGCTCCACGGAATCCGACTTCAGATTCAAAAGGGGAATCTGATTAAATCACGCCGACGTATTAGAGGCTAATGGGACCAGTAGAGACCGATGATATCCCAAATGAGGGGAACACCACCTGGAAGAACAGCCTTCGCCGGCCTGCTCGGTTGTCCAGTACGGTAACTGTCACATCCACTTCCTAATTTACGATGGCTGTCGATCTGGCAATCCATGATGCACTCGTTCTCACAGCCGACGAGCGGAACCGCCTGTACGAGCGCGGCACAGTATGCATCACCGATGGCTGTATCGAAGAAGTCCGACCATCACGTGCAGGAGACGGAGAATTAGAAGCGTCCACCGTTATCGACGGGAACGGGAAACTGGTGATGCCGGGGTTGGTGAACGCCCACACGCACTTGGAGATGACACCGCTCATCGGTGCGTTTAGCGAACTCGAGCTGACGGAGATGCTTGGGAGTGGGACGGCCTTGTTTAACAGATTAGGGAACGGCGAATTCGAGTACCTCGTCGAGGCAGGCGTCGAGCTCGCAGCGCTCAATTTCCTCTTGGGCGGTGTCACGACCGTGAACTCGATGGACGCACGGCCTGCCGCAGGTGCAGAGGCGTTCGGGGAAGCAGGGCTCCGCGGATTTTTCGGCCCGGCGATCTCGGACCTCTTCTGGGACCAACCAGTCGATCAGCAGTTCTCCCGTGCTCGCGAGTTCGTCGAAACGTACCACGACACGTACGAGGGCCGAATCAGGGCGACGATCTGCCCGCACGACGACTGGTCGTGTACCAGGCAGCTGTGGGAACGGACCGCGTCCCTCGCCGCAGAGTACCCGGACCTGCTCGTCCACACGCACTTGCTCGAACTCGAGGAGAGTAACACGATGGCACGAGCGAACGGTGGCGAGGACTCGGTGGGATTGCTCGACGACGTTGGACTCCTGGACGACCGACTGGTCGCTGCTCACTTCCGCCTCGCCGACGAAGAGGACATCCAGCGAACCGCCGAGGCGGACGCGGCTGTTGCGCACTGCCCGTCCGTCTTCTGTTACTGGAATCCGGACGGGGAGACGCAGTGGACGCCCGTTCCCGAGCTTCGAGCCGCCGGCGTCGACGTCGGAGTAGGGATTGACGACCACTACTGGCACGACTCGTACAGCATGTTCGGTGAAGCGCGGCAAGCTCGGCTGGCGGCAAATCTCAAGCGTTCAGCCGGGCAGTTCGACTCGATGGAACTGATACGAATGCTCACTATTGAAGGCGCACGCGCGCTGGGGATGGGCGACGAGATCGGCAGTATTGAAGCGGGAAAGCGCGCGGATATTATCCTCCTCGACGTCGACAAACCGAAGTTCACGCCACGGACCAATATTCCTGCACAGGTCGTGAACAACGCGGTGCCGGCCGACGTCGAGACAGTGATCGTTGACGGCGACGTCGTCCTCCGGAATGGTGTGCCCGAGACAATGGACTCGGACGACGTGCGACAGCGAGTAAATCAGGCTGTCGAACGCTTCATGGACGAGACAGGCTGGGAGTTAGACATTGGTGGTAGTGAACCGCCGACCAGCATCGAGACTGTACGGGACCTCCCAAAGCGTGGCCCTGCGCGACTCCTGACTCGCCTCGCGATGCAATCCGCGCGTGATCGGTTCTCCTTCTAAGACCCTGCCAGCGTAGGGGTGGTTCCCCCTCAGGAATTTCTGTGGGCGCGAACGAACGCACGTCGCAGGACGGTCAGAAGAACGTACGTCTCGTACTTCTGGGTCTGGCAGTGCTCGCAGGGCTGCATATCCTCGACGATCTCCTCAATAGCGTCGTCGTACTCGTCGGTGAGCGTAGTGAGCGCGTCCGTGATCTGGGGCTGGGCAGCGTCGATCATCTCCTCGACGGCGGCGTCGGCCGAATCTGGTAGTGAGTACGAGAGGACGATCGTGTTCGCGTGGTAGTACTTCGTCGTCCCACCACGCCCCTCCTCGAAGCGAACGACGTCGACGAGGCCCGCATCCCGGAGCTCGTTGATGTGATGGCGGACCGTGTTCTCCGTCCGGTCGATGCCGCGATCGTCGAGGCGTTCGTGGACCTCGGTCGCAGTTAGGGCTTCCTCGGACAGAATGTCGAGGACCATCGCCCGCATCGGCTCGTCGATGGCGTCCGAAATCCGAGTGTCTCGCACCGCGATGTCGTCGAGACGGTGGTCGGTATCGGAATCACTCATACGAGAACTGAGCGCGAGCACGCGGGAAAAGGTAGCGGGGCAGGAGTCGGGTAGGTGTCTGTCGAGGTATCCAGTACAGGATGGACCCGCGATAGCGAAAGCCCTAGACGACCCGTTTGACTGTTCCAACGACCCGTATCCGAATTCAAACATATCATCTAAAAAATACTTATTGAGGTACGGGCACTATCTCAAACTGTAATGAGCGACACAACCCAATTCCGCGTCCTCGACTTCGACTGCCCGACCTGCGCGAGTACCGTCGAACGCGCCCTGTCGAACGTCGACGGCGTCCAGCACGTCGAAGTCCACTACGCGACCGGCCGCGTCGAGATCGAGTACGACGACAGCGTCACTGACCCCGACGCCTTCGCAGAGACCATCGAAAACCAGGGGTACACTCCCCAGCCCGCCTAACACTATGAACAAACAATCGATCACGCAGTACTACCGGAACCACCGGAAGGCCATCGTCACGGCGACGAGCGGCCTGCTGTACGGCGGTGGCTGGAGTCTCGGCTACCTCACGAGTTTCGAGATGGCAAGCGCCGCCATCCTCGTCCTCGCGACGGTCGTGGGTGGCTACGACATCGCCAAGACCGCTTACCACGAGGTCACCAACCGGACGCTCGGCATCAAGACGCTGGTGACGCTGGCCGCCATCGGTGCTATCGTCATCGGGGAGTACTGGGAAGCCGCCGCCGTCGTCTTCCTGTTCAGCCTTGGCAGCTACCTCGAAGGCCGGACGATGCGGAAGACCCGGACGGCACTTCAGGAGCTACTGGAGATGACGCCCGACACGGCGACCGTCCGTCGCGACGGGACACTCCAAGAGGTCTCCGCCCGCGATGTCGAAGAGGGCGAAGTCGTCGTCGTAAAGCCGGGCGGGAAGATCCCGGTCGACGGAACCGTCGTCGACGGCGAGAGCGCAGTCAACCAGGCGCCGGTCACCGGCGAGAGCGCGCCCGTCCACAAGGCCGACAGCGACGAGGTGTACGCCGGGACGGTCAACCAGGAGGGCGCGCTAGAAATCCGGACGACGGGAGCGGGATCGGATACGACTCTCGAACGGATCATCCGTCGCGTCGAGGAGGCCCAGGAGGCTCAGTCGCCCACGGAGAGTCTCATCGACCGGTTCGCGAAGTACTACACGCCGGCCGTCATTGCCCTGGCTATCGGCGCGTACGCGGTCACGCAGAACGCGATCCTGTCGCTGACGCTGCTGGTCATCGGCTGTCCGGGCGCGCTGGTCATCGGGCCACCGGTCAGCATCGTCTCGGCCATCGGTAACGCCGCCCGGTCGGGCGTGCTGATGAAGGGCGGCGAACACCTCGAACGCGCCGGCAAGATCGATCTCGTCGCCTTCGACAAGACGGGGACGCTCACGAAGGGCGAGACCACCGTCTCCGACATCGAGGGGTTCGGCGTCGCCGCCGCCGACGTCCTCTCGCTCGCAGCGACCGCCGAGAAGAAGAGCGAACACCACCTCGCGGACGCCATCGTCGACATGGCCCGCGAACGCCAGACGGCTGCGACGGACGGTGGAGCGACGGTCGCCCAAGCGGACGATACGGACGTGGGGCGCAGGTCGGTCCCCGATCCCGACGACTTCGACGTGGTCGCCGGCAAGGGCGTCATCGCCCATGCCGATGGCCAGGAAGTCGTCGTCGGCAACCGCGCGCTGCTGGACGACCGCGACGTCGATGTCCCCGATCGGGTCGCCGACTACGTCCGCGAGCGTGAGGGGCGCGGCGAGACAGTCGTCCACGTCGTTCGGGACGGGGACATCATCGGCGCGATTGCGATGCGGGACGAGCTCCGGGAGGCCGCTCCTGGGGTCGTCGCGGCGCTCCAAGACGCTGGCATCGAGACGGTGATGCTCACCGGCGACAACGATCGGACGGCCGCTGCCGTTGCCGAGGAGGTCGGTATCGACGAGTACCGTGCCGAACTCCTCCCCGAGGACAAGCAGTCCGTCATCGAGGGCTACCAGGCCGACGGCCACGTCGTCGCGATGGTCGGCGACGGCATCAACGACGCGCCATCGCTGGCCACTGCCGATGTCGGCATCGCGATGGGTGCTGCGGGAACGGACACCGCTATCGAAACGGCTGACATGGCGTTGATGGCCGACGACCTCGAACGCATCCCGTACGCGGTCAAACTCAGCAAGGCGACGCGCTGGAACGTCCTCGAGAACGTCGGGATCGCGGTGCTGACCGTGACCGTCCTCCTCGCGGGCGTGCTCACCAGCTACGTCACCCTCGCGTCGGGAATGCTGGTCCACGAGGCCAGCGTCCTCCTCGTCATCCTCAACGGGATGCGACTGCTCCGCTACTGACCACGAGACACGATCACAACCACAACTCATGACATCGAATTCGACTGCGACTGACACGACCCAGACGAGAACCAATTGGCAGGTCGACTACGACGTCGAGCCGATCGAAATCCGCGACCCCGTCGCGGAGGCCCTCGACGTCCTCGAACCGGGCGAGCCGTTCGTCATCGCTTATAGAGACGCGGTGAAAGAGGCAGGACACTCCTGTCCGACTGCCTCGGGCGCCTACCGGATCGTCCAGCTCGGGCTCGACGCCCTGTATCCCGACGACTATCCAGTCCGGAGCGAAATCGAGGTCCAGACGGCCGGCCCGCAGGAGGATGCTGCGTACGGCGTGATGAGCCGTATCATCTCGTACGTGACTGGCGCGACCGGCGATGACGGATTCAGCGGGCTCGCCGGCGGCTATGGCGGCCGCCGCGACCTCCTGTGCTTCGACGGGTTCGACCCGGACACGGCGGACCCGACGTTCCGGTTCCGGCGAACCGACACGGACGAGACCGTCGAAGTGGCCTACCACGTCAGCGACGTTCCTAGCGGTGGACCCGCAATCGGGAACCTCCAGAGGATTCTCGACGGATCGGCAAGCGACCAGCAACGGGAGGCCTTCGCTGACGCTTGGCACCGCCGCGTGCAGGCTGTTCTCAGAGACGCCACCCTATTCTCCGTCGAAGGGGTATGAACGCGGCGGTGTACCCCTCACACTCGTAATGAGAGTTACCGCGATATACTGTTGGGCTCCTTGGGTACCTTGGTAGCGCCATCACCTAACTCGCCGACATCGATATGAGAGTACCCCACGCAAACCATCCCCTCAGAGTTGTCCAAGTATCGAGCTACAACCGCCAACCCAAATACTCAAACAAGAATCTCGCCCATCCCGCGTCAACTGCCATATGGAGCAAGGTAATCGTGTTTCCAATGGTCGATATCGATCTCCACAGCCTCTGAAGTCGTTGGAGAACCGACCGTGACCCATCAGTCATAATCTGCGGCAACGTCTACGGACACATCTATGCCGTTGTATGAGTCGTCGGAGCGCCCTGTCGGTGCCGTCGATATTGACGGGGTACAAGAGGTCAACTATGATTTATTTCCAGTTCATTTCGAACTGATTCGAAGGCACGCATCAAATCTATCCTCCGAGGTTGTGAGTTCCCCAGAGTTTCGGAGTTTGGGAGCCGATGCGTTCCTTATTTTCACGCTGTCTGCGAATGGACAGGCTTTCGTCTGGCGATTAGGATGCGGTCGCGGAGTATATATCTCAGAAAAGGTTTCTGAGTGATAGAAACGTGTAACCACAAGACTGCTCCTGTTTCACAGTTTCTTCACAAGAACAGAAGGCACGCATCAATTCCATCCTCCGAGGTTGTGGAATTGCGATTGTCGCTCAAAAAATATCGTGATTTGAATTGAATACTGCCCGGTTTTGATGTAATGATCCGGTTCTTTTACGACTAATCCCGGTTGTGAATACTCATGGCCCTTGAGACGATACTACTCGCACTAGGTCCAAACGATAATGACCGCGCCGACGCGCTCGTGGATTTCGTTTCCGACATCGCTGGCCCCGCTAACGCCACCGTCGCTCTGGCGCACGTCTACACCGAAGACGAGTTTCGAGAGGCGGCAACACGGCTTGAATTCGCCGATCACCAAGACGCGACCGCCATAGAAGTGGCGAAGAGACTTTCGGTCATACGTGATATCGGTGACGAGTTGGATGACGCAGGTATCGACTTCCACGTTACGTCCCAAATTGGAGAACACGGTGAGAGCATCGTGGACCTTTCGACTGTCGAAGACGCCGATCTCGTCGTGGTCGGCGGGCGTAAACGGTCTCCTACAGGGAAGGCGATTTTTGGTTCTACCGCTCAGCAAGTCATGCTCGAATCGACGACTCCAGTTACGTTCGTCAGGGGGGATTAATACATAAAAGGCGATTTATTATCAGATAATATTGTATCGTACAGTATAAGCAGGCCCGACAGCATCTCAATGGACGAACTTCAGAAACTTCTCCAAGAAATAGAGGGTGAAGTGCCGAGAGAACGCGTCTTAGCGGCTAGCGACCATAAACAGGGCGACACGTTCAAGATCTTGCCGAATGCCATGGTGTCGTCGAGAAAACAATTCGATACTGGCTCGATCGGTTCGACGAACACGCTCTCGAGGAGACACCGTACGAAGAAACTCGACCCGGCCGACTGTCAAAATTGACGGATGAAGAACGTGGGAAACTGTTCGATGATATTCAAGAGTCGCCGGAGGAGACTGGGTATAACCGACAGGCGTGGACGCCAGCGCTCGTACAGGAATATCTTGAAGAAACGTACGGCATCGAGTATTCACTCTCGAGTTGTCGGCGGTTGTTGAAAGAGCCGGGATTGAGTTATCAGAAACCACGTCGATCAGCCGCTGAATCCGACAAATACGACAAAGAAGCGTTTCACGACGAGATCAAAAAGAGGCGAGAGATAGACTCCACAGTAGTCTGTATCGATCAAACCAAGAAATCTGTCCAAGTCGAACCGCCTGCCGCGTGGTTTTCGCACGGCACGCGGCCTTCTGTTGAATTATTCGGTCAACGGGACTAGACGTGCTTGTTAGGCGCGATCACCGAGTACATTACCGCCGATCACATAAAATATTTCATTTTAGCATCATATGGAGAATTTGAAGCGGATCAGATCGTCGTTCTCGATGGAGCACCGTATTTTCAGGATCGGCCGTCGCGAACCTCGCGGTCCGTGACGACCTTGTGTTTGTGACGCTCCCGACCTATTCACCCGAGTTGAACCCAGTCGAGGAATGCTGGAGGCAGCTCCAAGCAGCTCTCAGCAACCACTTCTTCGACTCACTCGACGAACTTACAACAGCGATCGACACCGCTCTTAATCAATTCTCCATCACAAAAGTGAGTAATTATTTCTAACGTCTACTATAAACACTACCAGATCGGCTGGTGTGATAGCGAAACTACGCGCAGCCACGCTACAAAGTGCTCAGACCAGCTATACCGAGTGACGACGCTGGAGTGGAACCTAGAGTCGTGTTACTGGAGGTTGCCACCGCCGCTAACGCGTAGAATCGTACCAGTGATATACTCGGCCCGGTCACTCGCCAGATACAGGACGCCATCCGCCACGTCGGACGGGCGTCCGAGCCGCCCCATCGGTCGTTCGCTCCCCCAGTCGTCGAGGACGTCCTCCGCGGTGCGTTCCGGGTTGCCTTCGGCGGTCCGTTCGGCTTGGTAGCGGACCTGCGAAGTCCGCGTCACGTCTGTCGAGACAGCGTTCATACGGATACCTTCGCCGGCGAGTTCATGAGCCATCCGCCAAGTAAGTCCGTTGACGGCGCTATTGGACACGGAGTACAGTCGTCCCCTGCCGCTCCGTCTGTCGCCGGTCTGGCTCGTGATGTTCACGATGGCCCCTTCGATACCGGCATCCCGCATGTGGCTGGCGACGAGCTTCGAGGCGTGGTACTGAGAGCGGACGTTGACGTTCATCGTGTAGTCCCAATCGTCAAGCGACGCATCAACCATGGAGTCCTCTTCCGGCCAGACAGCGGCGTTATTAACGAGGACATCTATTGTACCGAACTCGTCGATTGCCGTTTCTATTGCCGCTTCGAGTTCCGTAGGATCGGCCACGTCGGCCGGCGCGCCGACGACGGTGCCATCCGTGTCGACGTGGTCCGCCGTTTCCAGTGCTTCTATCTCTTCGACAGCAGTTTTGAGGGCGTCCTCGGACCGTGAGTTGATAAGGACATCCGCACCGGCTATATAAAACGCCTCGGCGATTCCACGCCCGATACCGCGCGTCGAGCCCGTGACGATAACGGACTCATCGCTGAAGTCGTAGATAGCGCTACCTGCCATACATGATGTGGATAGCAATGAGGCAAAAAGGTTTCGAGAGACTCAGGGCATCCGAATGTCCGCGCCGGGCCGTCAGTACGCCAAGTTCTCGAGTTCCCGACCGTCGACGAGGCGCTCGACGTTCTCGACGAGGATGTCGGCCCGCCTCTCCCAGTACTTCGGCGTGTGACCGGCGTTGTGGGGCGTTATCAGGACGTTATCGAGGTTCCACAGCGGGTGACCGTCGGGAAGGGGCTCCGGAGCGGTGACATCAAGGGCCGCACCCCTGAGTCCGTTGGTCTTGAGGGACGCAACGAGCGCGTCGGTGTCGACGACCGGACCACGGGCGATGTTGACGAGGACGGCGTCCGGCGGGAGCAACTCCAACGCCGTTTCGTCAACCAGTCCACGGGTCGTCTCAGTTAGCGGGCACGCAAGGACAAGATAGTCCGTCTCCGGCAGCGTCTCGTCGAAATCGTCGAACCCGCGCACCGACGCCGCCGGTCCTCCCTTCGATGGCGTGTGTCTGATGCCGATCCGTTCCACGCCGAACGGTGACAGCCTGTCGAGAATCGCCGTGCCGATAGCGCCCATGCCTACCACCGTGACCGTCGACCCCTGTAGCTCGCTGGCCCAGTAGTGACTCCAACTACCTTTCCGAGACATATGCCACCCTTCGTCGAGATGCCGGGTGAACGACAGCACGACGGCCAGTACTTGCTCGGCGGCGTTCGGCGCGTGGACGCCCGAGGCGTTTGTCACCTTGACACCGTTCTCCTTGAACGCCGCGAGTGGGAGGTGGTCTGTCCCAGCGTAGGTACAGGCGAACAGCTCCAGTTCGTTGGCCTCAGCCACCGTTTCGGCAGCGATTTCGTATCCCGTCATGACGGTCGCCTGCTCGCTGTGGGCAGCGATCTCTGAGGGGGTCGCGGCGAGTTCGATTCGCCGGTTCGGGAGTCGGTCTTCAAGGAGACGCCGGTACTCCGCGGGAGACATACCGTGAATCGGCTGGTCGAGGACTAACACGTCTGTTGGTTCCATACCCTATTGTACGATCTTCGGCTCAAAAAAATATCCATTCGAGGCGGTACCGACACCGCAGTACCGAAAGATATCTGTCTCCAGGCTGTGAGCCGTCTAGTAGTGACCGGAGTAACAGATATCATCTTGACAGCCGTGTTCCCCGTCCTCTCGCTGGCAGTTGTCGGGGCTGTCCTCGGATGGGCGACAGATGTCGATGTCGACGGACTCAACACGCTCGTCCTCTACGTCCTGTTTCCGGCACTCATCTTCGACAGCACTGCGACGGCGTCGGTTTCCGGCGGCGCGATTACGAAAATATTCGTCGGAATCGTGGCTTTCACCGTCGTGATGTTCGCCCTTTCCGACGGGCTGGCGAGGATACTCACGGACAGGGCCGGCGTACAAAACGCGATAGCCCTGACCGGAGTCTTCTCGAACGCGGGCACCTTCGGTATCCCGGTGTCGGCGTTCGCGTTCGGTTCGGCCGGACGCAGCGCTGCCGTCATCTACGTCACGTTCCAAAGTGCGTTGATGTACACCGTTGGTGTGACAATAGCGTCGCGCGGGTCAACTGTCTCCGGAAGCGCGCTGTCGGAGGTACTGCGGCTCCCGATACTGTACGCTGCCGGACTCGGTGGCTCACTCGCGTACCTCGGGGCGGTCCCGTCGACCGACGGGCCGTTCATGTCCGTTATCAAACTTACCGGCGACGCGGCGATCCCGGTCATGCTCATCATGCTCGGCGTCCAACTGGTCCGTACCGACCTACGTGGAGCCGTCAGGCCGGCGGTCCCAGCGGTCACGCTCCGCCTGCTCGTCGCACCGGTGGCCGCACTGGTCATCGCGCTCGCACTCGGGTTCAGGGATTCGACTGTCGCGAAGGTGTTCGTACTCCAGTGTGCGGTACCCGCCTCTATCGCGACCCTAATCCTCACGTTGGAGTACACTGATACGACGGCCCAGACGACCACCGCGGGCCAGTTCGTCGGGACGGTCATCTTCCTGACGACGGTGCTCGGCGCGCTGACCGTCTCGGTTCTCATCGTGGCGCTCCAGTTGCTCCCCCTGTGAGCGTCGACGCTATCACACTGGGATTTTTATCTTTACGCGCTGGAGTTGAACGTATGATACGGAATAGAGACTCGCTCGCGCACAGTCCTGGCCGCGAAGTAGCGCTCGATTGTATCGAGGCAGCTATTGAGGGGGCGGACCCCGAAACGGCGACCCGAGATGCCGTCTCGCTGACGGGAGACACTCTCGACATCGGGGGGGCGACCTACGACCTCACCAAGTACGAGGATATCGTCGTGGTCGGTGCCGGGAAGGCGACCGGTGGTGCGACGCGTGCGCTTGAATCGACGCTCGGGGAACGGATCACCGACGGCGTTGTCGTCACCAAGATGCCGACCGACACCGCGTACGTCCGAGCGATCACCGGTGATCACCCGGTTCCGTCGGAACAGAACGTCGAAGCCACGGCGGAGATACTGGATCTGGTCGACGCGGCCGGCGAAGAGACGTTGGTCGTGGTCGTACTGACCGGCGGAGCGAGCGCGCTGTTGTCCGCACCGGCTTCTGACCTCTCACTGAGTCACTTACAGGAGACGACCGACAGACTGCTCAAGAACGGCGTTCCGATAGACGAGATAAACGCCGTCCGCAAGCACCTCTCGGCGGTCAAGGGCGGGCAACTGGCACGTCGTGGTGACCCGGCGAGGGTCGTCGGCGTCATGCTCAGTGACGTCGTCGGCGACGACCTCGGCACAATCGGTAGCGGACCGACCGCCCCCGACAAGACGACCTACGCCGACGCCGTGGCAGTGCTTGACCGCTACGATGTCGACGTGCCGTCGGCGGTCCGCACCCATCTATACGGGGGAGTCGAAGGAGGTCGCTCAGAGACGCCGGGACCCGGAGAGACGGCGGTCGACCGTGCGGACAATCATGTCGTCGTAAACAACGCGACCGCACTCGAATCAGCGGAGACGGCCGCGCGGGACGCCGGTTACGAGTCCCTCAGGCTGTCGTCTCGCATACGGGGGGAGGCCCGTGAGGTGGTGAAGCCGCTGGTCGCCGTCAGTGAGGAGATTGCAGCAACTGGAGCCCCGGTCGAGCCCCCGGCGGTCGTCCTTGCAGGCGGAGAGAGCACGGTCACCATCACGGGCGAGGGCGGCAGCGGCGGGCCGAACCAGGAGGCCGTCCTCTCGGGCGCGCTCGAACTCGCTGAGGACACGGTGCTTGCGGCCGTCGACACTGACGGCGAAGACGGAAGCTCCAACGCAGCGGGGGCAATAGCCGACGCGGAGACCGTGACTGACGAGGCGCGGGCCCGACGGGCCCTCGACGGGAACGACGCCGGAGCCTACTTACAGGAGATCAACGCAGTAATCGAGACAGGGCCGACAGGTACGAACGTCAACGACGTCGTCGCGCTTGTCGTCTCGGACCGCAACGAGTGATAGAGTGAGAATAGCCGATGGCGGCCTATGCGCTCATTCGTCGACGACCAGTACGTGGATGTCGTTGACGTTCGTCCCCGTAGAGGAGATGTCGACGCAGTCTCCCCGATCGTGGAGAAACGCCGGCGCGCCGTGCTCGTTGAGGGCGTCCCACGCGTCGGCGACCGGATACCCGGTCGTGGTGTCGACGACCGCGCCCGCTGTGTCGGCGAACCCGTCGAAGCCGTCGGTGCCGACGCTGGCCAGCGCGGCGTCCGATGTGAGCGACCGGTGGAACTCGACGGCGGCGCTGAGCGCGAACTCCTGGTTGGGCCCGGTGTCGTCGTCTTCGGCCGTCATCGCGGTCGTCTGACCAGTTGCAAGGACGACCGCCGGGGGCTCGACCGGCTCCCCCGTGGCCGTTATCTCCTCGCCGACGGCGACCAGCGCCTTCGCCGCTTCCCGGGCGGCACCGCGCAGCCGGGAAGTGAGGATCACGGGCTCGAACCCCTGCTCGCGGGCGGCTTTACGCGCGCCGGCTAGGGCGGTCGTACCGTCCGCGATAGTGTGACACGAGATGCGTTCGAACACCGAGGCGCCGGTCGTCGGCGTCTCCGGGATGGCACCGCTTCGACCGCGCTCAAGGTGATTGACGACCCGTTGGGGCGGGTCGATGTCGTACCGTTCGAGGATATCGAGGGCGTCGGCGTACGTCGACTCGTCGGGGAGGGTCGGGCCGCTGGCGACGGCAGCCGCGTCGTTTTCGACGACATCGCTGAACACCATCGTCACGACCTGGGCCGGCATCGCCGCGCGGGCGAGTTTCCCGCCTTTTACCTCCGAGAGGTGTTTCCGGACGACGTTGATGTCCATGTCGCTGCCGCCGCTCGCGAACAACCGTTCGGTCAGCACCTGGAGGTCCGAAAGCGAAATGTCGGCAACCGGGGCCGAGAGGAGGGGGCTCCCACCGCCGGAGAGCACAGTCACGAGCAGGTCCGTCTCCGTGGCGGTCGACGCCAGATCCAGCACACGTCTGGTGCCGGCCATACACCGCTCACTCGGGACCGGGTAGTCACCTTCGACGATGTCGACGGTATCGGTCGAGACCGGGTCGTCGGTGACGACCACCCCGTCCGTGATTCGGCTGCCGAGTTTGGCCTCCAGGGCCGCCGCGACGTGGCCGGCGACGTTCCCGCCACCCACGACGTAGACGTCGTCGAACGCATCGAGGTCGTACTTGGTGTCGTCGATACGGAGGCGGTTGTCCGAGACGGCGACCGTCTCCTCGATGACCGCGTCGGGATGAGCCGCGTCGATGGCGCTCTCGACGCACCTGATAGCGACCTCGCGCAGGTCGGTTCGCGCGACCCGGTTGCGATTGAGTATCATACGCTCCTGTCGGCCGTCGCCGAACAAGAAGATACCGGTGGGTGCGGCCTCAGGAGGCGACGCGGAACCCACGCAGGAGATAGCGCTGCAGGAAGTAGACGAGCAACAGCGGCGGAACCGCGATGAGGGCGCTGGCCGAGAGAATCGCGCCCCAGTCGACGGCGTTGGACTCCGTGAAGAACAGGACCCCAACTGGCAGCGTCCGCATCGAGGGCTCCTGCATCAGGATGTTCGCCATCGTGAAGTCGTTCCATGATACCGCGAAGGCGAAGATAGCAACCGCGATAAGCCCCGGTTTCGCCATCGGCAAGGCAATACCGAAGAAGCTCCGTAACCTGCTCGCGCCGTACATCCACGCCGACTCTTCGAGGCTGATAGGGACCGTCTGGAAGAACTGCCACATCAGCCAAATGCTGAAGGGGACGGTCAGCGCCGACTGTGCGAGTATCAGCCCGACGTAGGTATTGGTCATACCGACGGCGTACCACAGCAGGAACATCGGCATGACGAGGAGAATCGGCGGGTACATGTACGAGAAGATGGTCGTCTGGGCGATGCGTTTCTTCCCGGGGAGCTCCACGCGCGTCAGCGCGTACCCCGCGAGCGTCGACGTGACGATGGTGACGGCCACGACACCCAGAGCGACGATGATGCTGTTGGCGTAGAAAGTTAGGAACTGGGAGTCGACGAGGAGCGCCCGGAAGTTTTCGAACGTTATCTCCTGGGGCAGATAGTACACCGTCTGGTCGTACAGTTCGTTCCGTGGCTGTAGCGCCGCCTTCGCCATCCAGAATATCGGGAAGAAGTACATGATGCTCATCGATATCAGGATGACGTAGTTCGCCGCACGCTTGGCGCTGCGACGCCGGTTCCACTTCGTGGCTTCGTCGTCCGGGTTCAGGCCGGGGATGTAGTCGACGAGGCTCATGTTTCCACCTCAGATGCCGGGTCGAAGGCACGCAGGTAAAGGACGCCCGCGACCACGAGAAGCAGGAACAGGAGCGTCGACGCAGCGAGCGCGGTCCCCATACGGTACTGGGTGAACGCTATCTCGTAGATGTACACCGGGAGCGTCGTCGTCGCGTTGGCCGGGCCACCGCGCGTGAGAATCCAGATGATGTCGAACTTGTTGAACATCCAGATGCCACGGAGCAGCAACACCAGCAAGACGACGTTCCGGATGTTAGGGAGCGTCACGTCCCGGAACTGCCGCCAGGCGCTCGCACCGCACATCTGCGCGGCCTCGTAGTGAGACTCCGGAATCGACTGCAGGCGCGCCAGCACCATCATCACGATGAACGCAGTGAACTTCCAGGAGTTGGCGACGATGAGCGCGGGCATCGCCCACCGTTCGCTCCCGAAGAAGTACATCGGGCCGTCGGTGAGACCGATGTCCTCCAGTCCGTTACTCACGACGCCCAGTTCCGGGTGGCCCATCCACGTGAACATCATGCCGACCACGATGGTCGGGATGAGATACGGGAGCAGTGCTATCGCACGCGCGACGGCAATACCGCGTAACTCCTTGTTCAGCAGCACCGCCGTAGGGACGGCGACGGCGAGTTGCAGCAGCGTCGACCCGACGGCGAAGTAGAACGCCTTCCACAGCGAACTCCAGAACATGGGGTCGGCACCCAGGAGATCCACGTAGTTCCCGAGCGCGACGAAGTTCCGTTCCGGATTGAGCGTACCGATGTCGAACAGGGAGTTGTAGACCGCCCAGACGACCGGCAGGAAGACGACGAACGAGACGAGCAAGACGACCGGGAGGAGAAACAGCGTCCCGATGATGCGGTCGTCGCTCTCTACGCGGTCGTGGACGGACTGGGGAATGTAGTCGATGAAACGGGCAATCGACATTATTCCTGGAGGTTAGAGAGGACGTCGCGGAGACGGCCCGCGGTGTCCGAGACCGCCTGTTCGGGGTCCTTGCCGCTGATGTTGACGTTGTACAGTAGTGTGCCGAGTTCCTGACTGGTGAACAGTGACGGCCCGTACTGGTTGTACGGCTCGGTCTCGCCGCCCCAGCTGATGCCTTTCTCGAAGGACTCCTGGACGATTTCCAGGTCCCGCTCTCGGAAGTTCTCGCTGATGAACTCGCTGTTCCGGTACTCGTCCATCTCGGCGATTTCGGCGATAGTCGGGAAGTTGTGGACCGGAGCGACAGACGTGAGGAAATCGACGAGACGGTTCTGCCGGACCGTGAACTCAATGAACTGCCGGGCCTCGTCCTTGTACTCGGCGCCGTCCAGCAGCACCCAGCCGCCGCCGTTGTTGATGAACTGCTCGGTGCCATTGTGGACCGGGAAGTGCGGGCGGACCTCTCCCTTCCGCTCGGGCGTGTTGTTGATGACCTGTAGCTTCGCGCGCGGCCCGTAGATACTGTGGGCGGAGTTTCGGGAGACGAACGACTGGAGGATGTCCCCCCACTCGAAGTCGCTCGCGCGCGGCGAGTACTCGTGGAGTTCGTTTAGGTACTCCACCGTCTCGACGGCCCGGGCCTTGTTGTCGCCCTGGTCGAGTGCTATCTGGACATCGCCGTCGGAGCGACTGGCGACGGACCCGCCGTTGCTCGTTAGGAAGTTCCAGAAGGTAAACGATGACAGCGACGACGTCGCGCTCGGGACAACTGTCCCGTACATGTCGTCGGAGTTGATTTCGGCGGCAATCTCCTGGTACTCCTCCCAGGTGAGTGCCGCTGAGGACTCCAGCCCGTACTCCTCGTAGACGTCGCTCCAGTACCACACCTGCGTGGGGTTCGTCCAGAGGGGGACTGTGTAGTCGGTGCCGTCCATCTGGAGTCGGACGTTGTCGGGGACGTCGCCGCCGTACTCGTCTTCGAACGTCCCTACGAGTTCCGAGACGCCGGCCAGCTGGTCACGGAAGGCCAGCTGTGCGGCCTGCCCGGTGTCCAGCGTCGCGAGCTCCGGCGTGTTTCCCGTCTGAATCAACGTCGAGATGCGTTCTGTCGGGGAGAGGCTCGAGTAGTCCATGGTGACGGCGATGCCCGTCTCCTGCATGAACTGGTTGGCCATCCGGTCGAACCACTGCTTTGCCGCCTGGTTCGTCTCGCCGGTGACGACGTGTATCTCCGCCTCGTCGCCGCCACCGTTCGACCCGCTACCGTTTGACCCGTTGCCGTCACCGTTGCTGGAACACCCGGCGAGCCCGATCCCTGCGACGGTCGCGACGCTCCCTTTCAGAAACGTGCGTCGGTTCTTGAACTCACTGGTCGCTCCTGATTTTCGGGGAGACCCACCCGTGTGTGAACTTCGCATAGCGGGTTGAGAACATTACCCCTTGTATTTAACATTAACGTAAGTAAAGATACATATGAGTGTATATCGGGGCGATGACCCCGCGGACATTTCTCTCTACCGATAGCTTTATAAGTAATTCTCATTGTAGTTTGGAAATAGTTCACAACCTGAACGAGAGAACCATGGCTGCAATAGATGTTGACAATCTACGAAAGGTGTACGACGTTGCCGGAAACGACGAGGTCGCTGTCGACGGTATCGACCTGACCATCGAGGACGGGGAGTTCGTCACTATCGTGGGTCCAAGCGGCTGCGGGAAGACGACCACGCTCCGGTGTATCGCCGGACTGGAAGAACCCACAGAAGGGACCATCACGATAGAAGGCGAGGAGATAACCCACAAACCGCCCCAAAAACGGAACCTCTCGATGGTGTTCCAGGACATAGCGCTGTACCCGCACATGAGTACGCGTGAAAACATCGCCTATCCGATGGACATAGAGAACGTCCCCGAGGAGGCACAAAAGAGGAAGATTCAGGAGGCGACCGAGACGCTCCAGATAAACGAGCTCCTGGACAAAAAACCCGGCGAGCTATCTGGCGGACAGGCACAGCGCGTCTCGCTGGCCCGGGCTATTGTCCGCGACCCGGCAGCGTTCCTGCTCGACGAGCCGATGAGCGACCTCGACGCCAAGCTGAAGATGGAGATGCGCAAGGAGATGGGGAAGATTCACCGGGAACTGGACGCGACCATGGTGTACGTGACCCACGATCAGGAGGAGGCAATGACGCTTTCGGACAAGATCGCCGTCCTGAACCACGGGATCGTCGAGCAGTTCGGCAGCCCCGAACATGTCTACCAGAACCCGGCGAACACCTTCGTCGCACAATTCATCGGGAGCCCGAGCGTCAACCTGCTCGACGTCGAACGGAAGTCGTTAACGGACGACGAAATCTCGGTCGAGCTCCCCTCCGGCGAGGAGGTCTCGTTCCAGTATGACCCCGACCTGAGTGTCGAGCCGTCGTCGGTGCCCGAGGAACTCGTCCTTGGTTTCCGCCCCCGACACACCGAAGTAGTCGAGTTCACCGACGGTGAAGCAATCCGTGCCGAGACGGTGCTGAACGAACCGATAGGCGACGACGTGATTCAGTATCTCGACGGACCTCAGGGGGAAATTCGGGCGGTCATTCCCCGCCAAGACGTGCTGCCAGAGGAGACGACAGTCGAGGTCCGGGCCCAGACCTCCGGGACCTTCATCTTCGACCGCGACAGCGGGAAGCGCCTCCTCCGCGGAAAGGAGCGAAAGCGAACCGTCTCGGTCGCGTAGTGGCGGCCCGGCCGACCTCGTTTTTACCCTGTACTACCCGATCAGCGTTGCGACCCAATTACGGGAGTTCGACGCCGTACCGCTCACCGAGATCTCCGAGAGTGTCGTACACACCGCTTCCGATAGGGATGCCTTCGGCTGATCGCTTCTCACGAGTCTCTGCCTCGATTTCGCCCGGGAGTTTGACTTCCTCGATTCCGTCGCTGGTCCGGATCTCTTTGAGCCCCTCTATCATCTGGTCGATGTCAGATTTGAACGCCGGGACATCACGGAATGCCGAGATATCTATCGCGCCGACAAAGTGACCGACGCGCTGGGGACTGGTATAATCGTCGTACAGCGAATCGACCTCGGGGCTAGTCCCCATCCCCGAAAGGAGTCCCGAACACACGTCGACAAGCAATCCAAGTCCGTACCCCTTCGGTCCACCGACTGGGCGCAACGCTTCGACATCTTCGGGTTCGGTGGCTGGCTGACCCGACTCATCAATGGCCCAGTCGTCGGGGATAGAGTCGCCTTCCTCCTCGGCGACATGTATCTTCCCTTTCGCGACGACGCTCGTCGCCATGTCAAGCGTTATCGGGAATGATCGCTGGGTGGGAATCGAGAATCCGAGCGGATTCGTACCGAAGAACGGGTCCAGTCCGCCGAACGGGACAACATTTGGCCCCACGTTAGTCATGGCGAATCCGATACAGTCTGCTCTAGCCGCTTTCTGCGTGTAATAGGCTGCCGTCCCGAAGTGGTTGCTGTTCCGGATGGAGGCGAACGCAGCGCCGGTCTCGGCAGCAGCCTCGACTGTCGCTTCCATGGCGGCGTCCGTCGCAACCTGGCCGAGCCCGTCGTCGGCGTCGACGTGGAGCGACGACGGCCCCGAACGGTCGATAGTGATGTCGGGGTCAGGGTTGAACCCACCGCCCTCAATGTTCTCGATGTAGGGTTCCAACCGAACGACGCCGTGTGAGTCGACACCGCGAAGGTTAGCGGTTACGAGTGCGTTACTGGCGATACGAGCGTGGTCGTCTGGCAGCCCCCCTTCCGAGAACACCTCGAATACGAACTGTTCGAGGTCCTCGGCAGGTAACTGCACTTCTTCGTGCTGTTTAGACATGACGTACGTCGTGCGTTTACAGCGAGTGAACGCGTGGTATATAAAGCCAGTGGTGAGGGTGATCGAGACAGCAATCGGCCGATTCGCCCAAACTTTGATAACTACCGGTGGTTCACGTACGCCCATCATGTCCAATGTGACCATCGATTACCACGGGTTGTCGGCGTTCAGCGTCGACGCGACTCAAACGGTCCTCGTCGACCCGTGGCTAGAACCGAACTGGATCGCCGCCGAACCCACCAACTTCGAGGGAACGGACTACATACTCGTGACACACGGTGCGCATGACCATCTCGGGTCGACGGCCGAAATCGCTATTGGGACCGACGCGACGGTCATTACTGAACCGGCAGTTGCCGACCATCTCAGTGACCACGGCGTTCCGCAGGACCAGCTACAAACGATGGTCTGGGGGAACGCCTTCGCGGACGGGGAAATGATAATCCGAGCCTTGGAGACGCGCCACATATCGTATTTCGAAGGGACGGACGGCCCAGTTTCGGGCACACCCTTGAGCTTCCTCCTCGAGTTCGGTGAGCAGTCGCTGTACTATCTCGGGGACACAGCTATCTTCCGTGACCTAGAGCTGTTTGGTGAGCTCTACAGCCCCAATACCGCGCTGGTACCGGTCGGGAGCGCCCCCGGTGCGCTGGCTCCCCTCCCGCCCGAGGAAGCCGCACTCGCTACCGAATGGCTCGGTGTCAAGAAAGTCGTTCCGGTCCATTACGTCCCCGGGAGTGACGCACCCGAGCGATTCAGTGATGCAGTAGCCGAGCGTGGGTTGGCCGTAACCGTCGAGACGCTCAAGCCTGGCGACCAACTCACACTTGACGGCTAAGCGACGACGCGCGTAGCGCCGTCACCGACAGACGAGAGACTCCGCACAGCGCGGGCGCGATATCCAAGACTTTTTTATGTTGGATAATGACGGTTATCTTGTTATGGTACCACAAGCAAAGGCAGCGGTTCTACAAGAGATATCCGAACCGTCAACGAATCCCATCGAAGTGACCGAGTTCGACGTTCCAGCTGTCGGTAGCAACGACGTTCTGTTACGCACGAAAATGGCTGGAGTCTGTGGAACAGACGTCCACATTCTCCACGACAAGGTGCCCGGCGTCGTCACACCGTCAATACTCGGTCACGAGAATGTCGGAAAAGTAGAGGAACTGGGCGAGGACGTCACGACGGACGCACAGGGCGACCCCCTGTCGGAGGGGGACCGCGTCGTCGTCCTGCCCGAGTCATGTCGGGATTGTTACAACTGCGTCGTACTCGGCGACGAGGCGAAATGCGAGGACAGGACGAGTGTCGGCGGATGGCTCCGGGCCGACGAACACCCCCACTTCGTCGGTGGATTCGGCGAGTACATCTTCCTTGAAGGCGGCGGCGAACTGATAAAGATCCCCGACGACATCAGCGACGAAGCCGTCATCATGGGCGATGCCATCCGAATCGCCGTCCACGGGTTCGAGAGGATGGGCGGAATCGAATACGGCAGCGATGTTCTCGTACAGGGGCCGGGTCCCGTCGGGCTCGCGGCAGTCGCGATGGCCGACGACAGCGGCGCGGGCAGGATTATCGTCACCGGAGCACCGGACGAACGGTTGGAACTCGCAGAGCGGTTCGGTGCCGACCACACCATCAACATCACCGATGTCGACGAGTCGGACCGCATCGAGCGAGTCCGGTCGATAACTGACGGGCGTGGCGTCGACGCCACGTTCGAGGCGACCGGCTTCCCGCCCGCGGTCAGAGAGGGCCTAGAGATGACCGGAACCAATGGCTCGTACATGATCATGGGTCACTACGGGGACGCGGGCTCCGTCGAACTCAACCCCCATGACATCAATCGCAAGCAGATCACGGTTGACGGCGCGTGGTCGGCGGCTACCCGACACTTCGTTCAAGCTCTCCCACTCTTGCGGCGATACCCGTGGACGGAGACCGTGACCGACTACTACGAACTCGAGGAGGTCAACGAAGCAATTCGCGCGATGGAGGGACAGGAGACTGTCAAAGCCGTCATCGAGCCCTGAAGCTACGCCACCAGTTTCCCGTTCTGGGTGTCTCTTTTCTCGGTCGCGCAGGAAGTTCGTGATCAAAAAAAACTGAGCGACTAGCTGTGTGTCAGGTTTCCTCGATGTCGAGTTTTCGGTACGTCTCTTCGAGATTCAGCATGTCGTAGATGTACTCTCCGTCCTCGATGTGCTCCTTGGCGTCGGACTCGTCCTGTAGTTTCGCGCGTGCGTCCTCAAGAACCTGCTCGGCACGGTCAGCATCTATCACTACGACACCTTCGTCGTCGCCGACAACGATGTCACCGGGCTCAACAGAGGCCCCACCACACGAGATAGGGACATTGATAGAGCCGGGATGGGCTTTGTACGATCCCTTCGGACTGACGCCGCGTGCGTACACCGGGTAGTCCAGCTCCTCTATCTCCTCTATATCGCGGGCGGCACCGTCGATTACGGTTCCGTGGAGCCCGTGCTCCTGACACGATGTCGAGACGAGTTCGCCCCAAAGCCCGGCCTCCAAGTACTGGTTCGCATCAATGACGAGAACGTCACCGGGTTCCGCAAGGGTGACTGCCTTGTGTGCCATCAGGTTGTCTCCAGGATACGTCTTGACAGTGACCGCCGTTCCGGCGGTTGACGCACCGTCGTATACCGGTTTGATTTCGTGGCTCATCGTGTTTTCGTACTTCGAAGTGACATCGGAGAGGACCGCCGTCGGAATCCCCTGGAATTCTGCGACAAGGTCCGCCGGTGGTCGCTCGATCTCGGTTTTAACTTCGTGCATTCGTCCAAGTGACGAAACTGGTGCGCGTGACTTAATTCATGTGGTATACATTCACACAGTCCGTTTCGCCTGATGAAACACAATCAACTTAATAGTTCACAGATATTACAGATCGAGAAATATACACCAATATTAAGTGGTAAATTACCGTGTTTTGTTTGATGTCGCGAGTACGGCAGATTTCTGTTTCGCCACATGAAACAGTTTTATTACAAACGAACGTGATAGACGGATATGGTCAAAGCAATCGAAAAGACGCTCACCATTCTAAACACGCTCAGCGCGATAGGTCCTAGCGGCACTTCCGAACTGGCCGACAAACTAGAAATGCCCCGAAGCACAATTCACCACCACCTCCAAGTGCTCGAATCGCATCAATTCGTCGTGAACGACAGCGGGACGTATCGACTGACGTTTCGGTTCCTCGAGATAGGCCAAGAGCTTCGACATCAGAACGAGTTGTTCGTCGTCGGTCAATCCGAGATCAGCGAATTGACCGATAACATCGGGTATCCGGCAGGGATGTACGTCAAGGAACATGGCAGTGCGGTATTGGTGTTCCGGGCCGGACTAGACCCGACAGTTCCCGTTACGCTATATCCAGGTCGTCATCTCCCTCTCCATGCGACTGCCGCCGGGAAAGCCCTCCTAGCATCGACAGTAGAAAAACCCCGTGTAGAACGACTCGCAGAACTGCCGCTCGATGGGTACACCGACAAGACAATCACGTCCCCCGACAAGTTGGCCGAGGACATCCGGACCGTGAGTGACAATGGATATGCTACTGCGACAGAAGAGCGATGGGAGAGCAGGTGTAGCGTCGCCGTCCCAGTCCACGACGGACGGACACGATCAGCGGTACTGGAGGCCGCTGTGCCGGCCGCAGAGTTCAGCGAATCGACACTGGAAACGCTGACCACGGAACTCCAACAGACCGTCAACGTCATACAGATAAAATCCGAGTACTCGGAATGAACCGGATTCTTGAAACGACGACTTCCGGAACGTCGTGGAACCTACAGAGAGTGGCATTACATTCATACGACTGTAAAGCATCGGATCGTGTCTTGTTATCTAAATGGTGGAACGTCGTAGAACCTACAGAGAGTGGCATTACACTCATACGACTGTAAAGCATCAAATCGTGTATTGTTATCTAAATGGTGTTTTTTTTATCGTACCTCGGCGAGCAAATAGATGACCACATCGGCACCCGACGAAGTTGTCGGGGAATTAGGCACCGACCCGGGGTAGTTTTCGATAGACATTTACAGTAGTACTTTTGGGCTCTGTAGTTTCGCTAGACGTGAAGCCGACGGCTCCGTTATCTAGGTAGAAAGTAAAGAGGCTGATCGGTGGGATATCAAAAATCCGTCTCCTCACGCGTGTTACGGTGGCTAAGGCTAAATCAGCTGTCGCTAATCCGGGCGAACCCGCCGACCCTGAAGGGAGTGGCGGGTTCGATGATAGTTCATTCTGAGTCGTCGCTAACGCGGATGACCCCTTTCAAGCTTTCCAGTTCTATCGCCCGATCGAACGCGGCCTCTGTCTTCGAGAATGACTGCTCAAAACTCACGATACAGTCGACATCGAACTGACCCGTCCTGATACCCTCGATAGCCGTGGATATGTGCCACTGAACCGGAATGAGCCTTTCAGATCGTATTCCCCGTCGATGATCCCGACGACGTCCGTTGGGAGGCCCGCACCGGAGCTCTCGATGACGACATCGACGCCCTCACTATCCACGTGCTCGTGGATCACGCCGATCGGGTTCGCCGAAGTGACGTTAACCGTATAATCCACCCCGCGACGCTCGGCCAGCTCTAGCTTCCTCGGGATGACGTCTTTCAACAAAACCGTCGCGCCCCGTACAAGTGAAACTTCCGAGACGAGTTGTCCGATGGCCCCCGCCGGTCACCAGCACACAATCTCCTTCGGCGACGAACGCCTGTTCACAGGCATGTATAGCAACACTGAGTGGTTCAGCGAGTGTGCCTTCACGTAGAGAAACATCCGCCGAAAGCGGGTAGACAAACTCTGCGGGCCACGCGTCGTACTCGGTCAGTGCGCTGTCAACCGGCGGCAAGGATATATACTCCATCCGCTTACAGAGGTAGTATTCCCTTCCGTGGTACAGTACTGATACTCCCTACAGGGTATTCCCGGCTCGATGGCGACCCGGTCCGACGAGGCAATATCCGTCACATTCTGGCCGACTTCAACGACGGTTCCTGCTGATTCGTGTCCAACCACGTACGGAAAGACGACAGTGTTGCTGCTGTTTTCTTCGCGGTGTTAAGTTAAGGAATGGGAGGTCGATAGTTCGAATGTTCCATGTCCGAATCCAACCGCTTCAGCGAGTCTACCGATTGGATCGACTTGGAATTTGTGTAGCGAGAGCGGTCACCTCGTGAGATTATTGAAAAGGTCATTCGCCACCATCTTGCTGTGTTATCACTTTCGAATACAGTTATTCTTCTTGAGTATTTAGGTGTCAATCGAAGTCATGTTGCTGTTCACAATTGGGTACAGAAACCCAATCTACAGCCAACTGACGGTGAGATCTCAGATCGCTTTTCGGTCGACAGAAAGCGATCCGGCTTAACGATAAGCAGTACTGTCTATACGCTGCCGTCGATCCGCAGACGAACAGAATCGTTCATTCGGGGCTGTTCTCGACGTGTACGATTCCGATCGCACGAGAATTTCTTACTGAATTAGCTGAGAAACACGATGTAGAAGACGCTCGATTTCTCGTCGATGACGCAAACGATCTGATCGGTGGTCTCCGCCGTGAAAACTACAGCTACCGCGTTCAACAACACGGGCTCAGAAATTCTGACAGATATATCTTTTGAATGATGGAAAAGTGAATATCTTTGTCCTCAAACTATTTTAGCCACGTCGATCCACCAACCGCAGAAACGTGGTTACAAGTCCACACCGTCTGGTGGAATCATGCTAAACGTAACGTGACCACTATGGGATCGTGTAAAGTTAGAGGATGAAACACTTGACTTCAGAGTATCTATGACAGAAATCGAACGTCTCAGCGAACGTATCGCGTGGATCGACTTGTCGCTTGTAGATAAAGATCGAACACCGCGCTAGGCGATTGAAATGGGGATATACAGTCACTTATATGAAACATTTCTACATTAGGTAAGTGAATTTCTCGATAAATACATGATCAGTCGGAGTCCCGTCGCTGTTGCGTTAATTATTCCCAATCATTGTCGGATGATTTGGATTTTGTCGTACAGCCACAGTTGCCCCGCCGGATCAGCTCTCCAACCGGCGCGTCGGCGCCGCAGTTCGGGCAGACGGCGCGCACGTCGACGAGCACATCGTAGTCGCCCCGGTCCAGCTCGTCCGCGTTCGCGAGCGATGAGATGGCCGACTCAGCAACAGCGGACACACGCCCCTGAAGCTTCTCGATGGTTTCGACCTTCCGATCGGCCATGTCGTCGTCCGCTACCGGAAAGCTCGCCCCACGCTCCTGCGTGAGGTACGTGTGGATCGCCTGATGAGTGACGAAGTCCCCGGTGAGCGAGTCGACATCGATCCCCTCGCGTTCGAGGCGGCGGCGAGCTCGCGTCGACGACGACCCCGACTCGCCGCGGAGCGCCTCGTACGTACTCGGCACGTCGACGTTGAGCGACAAGAGGCTGGTCTCGCGGAGGGTCGCCTCCAGCACCGCCTCGTTGAACTCGTCGGCAAGGTCCCGCAGGCTCGTCCGCTCGCCCGCCTCGCCGGTCCACGCGGCCTCCAAGTTCGCCCCCATGCCTTCGAGATCGTACTCCCGAATCACCCGCGCGACCTTCGTGTTCGCGCTATTCGCTTCGGTGGTCATACCCGGAGTTCGACTCGGAGAGTGACAAAATTATCGGTACATCAATCCATTGTCCCGTCTAGTGGACGTTTCGCCTGAACTGTCTTTACTCTCTGTTAATTCTACAGTCGATGGTTGATCAGTCAATTCTCTCGATGTAGGCGTAATCGTCGGGGAGGGCGGCGGCATCCTCGGGGAGGAGGGCGGCGACAAGGTAGTCAGCGTGCGTCCGGAAGTAGTCAACGACGCGCGCGATCCGATCCGAGTCGATCGCTTCGAGCGAGTCGAGCAGGACGAACGGGATCGTCTCGTGGACATCGTGAACGAGATACCCTGCGAGAGCGAACACGAGCCCCGTCACCTCGCGCTCGCTCTCCGAGAGGTGATCCACCGTGTCCTCGTAGGCCGTTCCGTCCGAAGAGGAGCGGACGATATGCAGGTCGAACCGGGTCCGTGTAACCTTGCGGCGGCCCTCGCGGACCTCGGCTTCCCGGCGCTCGATCCAGATCCGGTCGAGATTCTCGTACGCCAAGATGTCGAGGACGGTCGCCATGTGCTCGTTGAACTCCTCGACGGCGTTCTCCTCGATGCGGTCGACGCGCGTCCGCAGCTCCGTCAGCCGATCGGCGAGCTCCCCGCGTTCGTCCTTCAGGTCCTCGCGCCGCTCGATCGCGGCCTCCCGCTCCTCGATATCCTCGTCGATATCGTCGATTTCGTCTTCGAGCCGCTCGATCCGGAGCTCGATCCCGTTCGCCTCGCGATGGAGCTCTAACGCCTCGTCGTACCCGTCGACGTCGATTGATTCGGCCTCGTCCTCCAGCTCCTCGATCTCGTCTCGTTTCGACTCGATCCGCTCCTCTAGGTTCGCGATCCGCGACTCGGTGGACTCGATCTTCGTCTCGACCGTATCGAGCCGCTCCTCGGCGCGCTCGATCTCGCGCTGGGCCTCGCGAATCGACGACTGCTGATCGGTGAGTTCCTGGATCTCTGAGCGGATCTCGTTGCGCTCGTCGAGCTTGTCGGAGCGGAGCTCCCGCAGCCTGTCAAGGGTCGCCTCGATCTGATCGGCCTCGACTTCGGATCCGCAGGTCCAACAGACCGGCCGGTCGTCCGCGGTCAGCGCGGCGGTCGGGTCGTCGCCGGGCGTTCCCTCGTCGATGTCAACGTCGATCCCCGAGCCGTCCACCATGTCCTCGTTGAACCCGATAACGCTCCCGAGCTCGTTGATGTCTTCGTCGAGGGAGCGCTTCCGGCGGCGCAGCTCGTCGATGCGCCCGGCGAGACGGTCCGCGTTCTCGTCAGGCTCTTCGGCCTCCTCGACCGTCTCTCGAAGCTCCTCACGCTCCGCTTTCAGTTCCGAGAGCGTTGAGCGCTCAGTTTCGAGGTCGAATTCCAGGTCGTCGAGGTCGGAGCGAGCGTCTCGGACGCGCTGGAACGCCTCCTCCATCTCCTCTTTGCGCGTCCGACTTTCCTCGACGCCGGTGTCGAGCTCGGCGAGTTCCTCGCGGACCGCTTCGAGCTCCGCTTGGGCCTCTTCCAGCATCCGTCTTTAGTTAAGCGAGAAACCGCGTGATAGCGGCGGCTTATCGAGGCATCTTTCGGAAGGAATGAGGAAGTCCAGTCTGTGTACGACAAGGACTCCTCATCTCGGATTATGCGTCGGCTCACTACACTGTTTCCCTCTGAGTTCCTCGAAGAGCACGCCGAGGAACTCGGCGTGGTCGAACGAGACCGCAAGCTCCAGATCCCTGCCTTCGTTTGGGCGTTCGTGTTCGGCTTCGCCGCAGGCGAAAGCCGAACACTCGCCGGGTTTAGACGCTGTTACAACTCTACTGCCGATGAGACGATTTCGCCGGGTGGATTCTATCAGCGGTTGACACCGACGCTTGCGGAGTACCTCCGCGACCTCGTCGAGCGCGGCCTCGACGAGGTCGCTGTTCCTAACGCTGTTGACGCTGATATCGACCGATTTAGAGACGTGATGATCGCTGATGGAACGGTGTTGCGGTTACACGAATTTCTCTCAGATCAGTTCGAAGCCCGCCACGAGGAGCAGGCTGGAGCGAAGCTCCACCTGCTCCACAATGCCACAGAGCAGACGATTGAACAGCTCGATACTGCTAACGAGAAAACGCACGACAGCACCTTGTTCAAAACAGGGCCGTGGCTTGAGAATCGCCTCATGCTGTTCGATCTCGCCTACTTCAAGTACCGCCGGTTTGCGCTGATCGACGAAAACAACGGCTACTTCGTGAGTCGGCTGAAGCAGAACGCGAATCCGCTGATTACCGGGGAGCTACGGGAATGGCGCGGCCGCGCCATTCCCTTAGAGGGCAAGCAGCTCCGAGCTGTTCTCGATGATCTTGACCGGAAATACATCGATGTGGAGGTCGAAGTTGAATTCAAACGGGGGCCGTACAATGGGACACAGTCGCTGGATACGAAGCGGTTTCGCGTCGTCGGCGTCCGCGACGAGGACGCCGACGACTACCACCTGTACATGACGAATTTAGCTAGGGAGGAGTTCTTTCCGGCTGATTTAGCGGAGATCTACCGCTGTCGGTGGGAAGTTGAGTTGCTGTTCCGGGAGCTGAAGACGCAGTACGAATTGGACGAGTTCGACACGAGTGACGAACACGTGGTGAGGATCTTATTGTACGCAGCGTTGCTGTCGCTGCTTGTAAGCCGTGATCTGTTGGATCTAGTCACTGAGCAGGCGGATGATGAGCTTGTGTTTCCGACAGAGCGCTGGGCGGCGACCTTCCGGTCGCACGCCCAGCTCATTCTCCACGAACTCGGTGAGTTCCTCGGCTACTCACCACCGCCGCTGCTCGGCCGGCTGATCGAAGACGCTCAAAAGATCCACAAGCAACGACCAATCTTACAAGAGACACTCGCTACCGCTACACAACCGAGGTGTGAGGCTTAACTAAAGACGGATGGCCTCTTCCAGTTCCTCGACCTTCTCGCGACGGTCCGCTTCGAGGTCGGGGAGGTCGCGTTCGAGGCTGTCGAGCCTCTCGATCTCGGACTCCAACTCGTCGCGCTCACGCTTGCACTCGCGGATCTCCGCGTCGATCGAGTCGGTGTCGATCGGACGCATGATGATCTCGCGGAGGTCATCGCCGCGCGCCACCGCCCGGCGCGCCTCGTTGTTCTCTAAAAGGAACGCGAATAGGTCGGCCAGTTCGGGGTCGTTAAGGTAGGGATCGCCGCCGAAGGTGACGGAGTCACCGCGGCGCTGGAGCGTCCGCGTGTACGTTTCGTCGCCGAGTTCAAGCGTCACTTCACCCTTCTCGGCGTCGCCTTTCAATGAACTCTTCCGGCTGCCGAGTCCGGCCATCAGTGCCTGTAGGAAGGAGGTCCGGTTGGTCGCATTTCGCCCGGTCAAAATCGAGACGCCGTCGGGAAGCGTCACCGACGCCTCGTCGATGCCACCGATGTTCCGGACATCGACGCGGACGGCTGATTTCGAGATTTGATCCATTAATATTGATAAAAAACGGCACTAGAAGTGTTAAATCTACCCTTTGCGGATCGGGGCAATGTTAAGTTAAGAACCGGGTGGTCGGGGTGATATTAAGTTAAGAATGAGACGGTGGTGGCTTCGAATACTCCATTCCGAAAGCAACCGCCTCAACGGCTGTACAGACTGGATAGACTTGGAGTTTGTGAAGGGCGAGAACGGACACCCCACGAACACATTGAAACCGATATTCAACCCATCTTGCTGAACTATAACTTTTAAATACAAAACAATATTTTGATGGTTTGGATGTCGATCGGGTCGAACAGCAATTCACAACTGGATTCAAAAGTCCGATCTACAGCCAGCTAACGGTGCGAGCCCGAATCGTGTCGAGGTCGTTGAGAACGCAAATCAAATCGACTCAGACAGATTCTAGCAATATGCTGCTGTGGATCCTCCCATAAATGAATTTCCTCACGTTAACGTTTCCCGGTCAAAAATAAACAATATAGTTTGGTGTTTCTCCGTGATTTCAGAGAGAAACACCACGTTGACAATGTGCTGTTTCTCGTTGGCGCTGTCAGACATCTCACAGCTGCGCTCTCACGAACCTCGCTCCGATTTCAAATCACTCGTCATGAAATCGGAATGCCATTGAACATATCATTAGAAAAGTAAAACAAAGGATCTCTCTGTTATCAAATATATTTCGAAATGTGGAGCCGACGGCGGCAGAACCATGGCTCCGAGCCTTCGCTGTCTGATGGAACCGATGCTTAAGTTAACATGCCCACTGGTCGCCGGCGATGCGTTTGCTGGGGCTGTCCTTGCCGCTCGATACGACGGTGTCACTGATCTTCACGAGTTGGCCATAATCGGCAATACAGCGGGAGCGGCTGCTGTCACCACTGACAGTCCATACGAACCAGATAGTGTAGCGAGAATAGATCAATTGTTCTGAAAAAGGGGATAGGAAGGATTTTTGAGCCAAGCTTGTGTCTCATTTCCAGTATTATTATCAGGGCTCAATAAATAACAAACCCCATGTACGACTTAACAGGTTTCCAGCGAGATCTGCTAGTTGTGATTGCTGGCCTCAACGAACCTCACGGGCTCGCAATTAAAGACGAGCTTGAGGAGTACTACCAGAAAGAGATCCACCATGGACGGCTGTATCCGAATCTCGATACCCTTGTTGAGAAGGGCCTTGTTGAAAAAAGTCAGAAGGATCGTCGGACGAACGCGTACGAACTGGCTCGCCGTGGGGAGCGTGAGATAGAGGCCCGGATTGAGTGGGAATCCGATCACATTGAGCACGGGGTGTAAGGAACTCTCGAAATTTCCGGAAAATCGTATAACGGGAGCACCTTCAATGTTTCCGGAAACGACCCGAGTACAGTTTTGTATCCCGAGCGAGAAGCCGATGGCACCATGATCCGCGATGCTCGCGTACTCCGTGCCGGGTTCGTTCCCCAAGAGGTTGAGCATCGCGACGCCGAAGTCAATCACCTCTCTAGTGTTCTCGAACCTATTACAAACGGAGAGCCGGCAGACACAGCGATATTGACTGGTCCAAGTGGGACAGGAAAGACGTGTATTTCGCGGTTCGTCACGGAACGACTGCGCGAAGAAGTTCTCGATGTCGAGACCACCTACGTCAACTGCTGGCGCAACTACACCCGATTCCGTACCCTCTACCAGATTCTCGATGACATCGGGAAGACAATCGACATCCATCGCCAGTCAACGCCCCATGATGAGCTGATCGACCGGCTCCAACAGTACGATGGCTCTCGAACAGTGGTCATCCTCGACGAGGCAGATCAGCTTGAGGATCCAAGCGTCATCTATGATCTCCACAGCCTGCCGCAGTTCGCGATCATCTGTATTGCGAACAAAGAAGAGGAGCTGTTCAGCCAAGTTGACGATCGGCTCGTGAGTCGGTTGCGTTCGAGTGAACACGTCCGGATGGACAAATACCACAACGAACAGCTGTTCGACATTCTGAGCGCTCGATCGAAGTGGGGACTTGAGAACGGTGTTATCACGGACGACCAGCTGTATCAGATCGCGGATGCCGCCGCCGGCGATGCTCGACTGGCGATCGGGATGCTCCGGAGTGCGGCCAGCACGGCTGCGCGGGAGAATCACGATCGCATTACGACTGAGATTCTCACCGAGGCGGCTGAAGACGCTAAGGCGCAAATTAAACAGAAGAGCCTCGACTCGCTCACGCCACACCAGCGGGTCGTGTACGATATCGTCCGCGATCACGGCCCGCTCGCCCCAGGCGAAATTCACAGCCGCTACACTGCGGAAGTCGATGACCCACGGACGAAACGCACTGTTCGAACGTATCTCTCGAAGATGGCCCAGTACAATCTGCTTGAGGCAGAAGGGACGAGTCGGGACCGGGAGTACTCGCTCGTCGATTCAGCGGCTGCGTCGCCTATGTAGTGACTCTGAGGCCGTGGAGTAGGTGTCTCGTGGCTTTATACAAGTCTTCTTCAGACATATTCTCCTCCGAAATGGATGATCGTTGAGGGCTGCGTATTAACCAACAATTTGCCCAGTCATACCGAAATGTTGGTTAACTCGACAATCAAGGGCGACAGCCACCTCGGAAAGAATCTTGGAAACAGTCTACTACTCCTCAATATCCGGCGACAGAGTTCGGATTGAACTCTGGTACAGTCCTTTCTGGAAGTCCGGAAGCGCCGCGCCGTCGCTTATTGAGAGAGTGACTAGTTATTGATACTCACGGACATAAATACGCAAACACATCTGGGATTTCGACCCGGTTGAGTACAGAGAGAGCAGCCTCACGGAGATCGTCGAGTGTGTCAAACAGGCGGTTCCCAAGTTCTTGATCAAGTTGTCTCCAACACTCTTCCGCGGGGTTCAGCTCCGGTGAACCCCGCGGTAGGTAACAGAGTTCTATCGGTGTATCTTCAGCAAACTCTTGGACCTTGTTCGCCGTGAAATACGAGGCGTTGTCCAAAACGACGCAAATCTTCTCGCCGAATTCAGTCTGAAGTGCGTCGAGAAGTCGAATCGTCGTGTCGCTGTTAAAATTCCCTGCACACGGCAGGAAGAACGTATCACCGCCATCGCTGACTGCACCAAGCAACTTGATACTATCCCACGCGCCCGTCACCGGCAGTGACGGGCGCTCTCCTTCCGGAAACCACGCATAAATCAACGTCGAGAGAACCTGTCTCGTCTGATCGATGGTCAGGATCGTGTATTCGTCGTCCAGGTCGTTGCGCTTTTTTTGAAGCCTCCTTTCCAGGCTTCTTGGGCTCTTTCGTCGGATTTGTAGAACTCCGGCCGGGCTGTCTTCCAGGACAGCCCGGCCTCAGACATCAATCTCCGGACGTGCCGCTCACAGTACTCAACGTCAAACTCTTCGACGAGATAGTGACGAGCTAGTGGAACAGACCACGCGGGCGCGTCTAATCCTACTTCCTCAGGCGATTCGTGAAGTACCTTGACGAACCGCTTGTGCTGTTCATCAGAGAGTTCGGTTGGTCTGCCTTCGCGCGGATCGTCGTAGGCGACTTGCTCGACCGGCTCATCAGCGAGCCGGTCGAGCCGGCCAACCCACCGAGACAACCATGGACCGGTGTAGCCGTATCGTTCAGCAACCTCCGCCATCGTTGCATCGTCTTCTTCAAGATAGTTGATCACCGCCATTAGCCGCTGTGTCGGCTTTTTATCTTCGACCTCCGCGAGAGCGTCGCGGAGGTCGTCAAGAGTGGCGGCGTCAAGCGTGGACATACTTGCTAATCACACTCTAACCTAAAGAATATTTAGCTGACAGTATGAGTATGGAAGACCACCCACCATCGAACCGGATGGCAGCCGACAAGCCGACCCGGGGAGCTGACCGCAATCTGGGCTTGGCAGATCAGGGCGATCCGGCCACAGAAGAGATGCTCCTACCGTCACTCGACGACGGGATCACACTGCTCGACGTTGACGGCGGCCGTGGCGTTCCAATCCTCCAGTCGCTCGTGCTTGATCACCTCCTGTTACACGATGGGCCCGCCTTCTGGGTCGACGCAAACGGCCACGCAACGACGACCACGCTGTCTCAGATCGCACCCAGCCAACGGTTACTCAACCGAATCCACGTCGCACGCGGATTCACCGCGTACCAGCACTACGGCACCGTCTGCGATCTCCCTACAGCGGCGAACAAATCGATCCAGACATCCACCGCCGATATCGGGGCGACCAGTCGAGTGGCTCCAGATCGTAACGAGGACACCTCGCCCCATACACCCGCCCTCATCGTCGCGCCGGCAGTCGACGCCCAGTACCGTACTGACGATACTCTCGGCGAGGCCCACGCGAAAACGCTTCAGGCTCGAACTCTCGCCCGGTTGGCGACCTACGCTAATGGGTACGACATCCCGGTGCTCGTTACGCGAACCGAACAGAACGAATTCACCGAGCCGGTCGCGACGGTCGCCGACAACCACCTCAAGTGCGAGCAGACTCGGATGGGACCACGGCTCGTCGGCGAGGACTTTGAGACGCTTGTTTATCCCGTCGACGACGGCGCGTACTACCAGACGACGTTCGCGTACTGGCGGCAGCTGCTCGCGGCACGCGCCACGCAGGTCGGCGTGGAACCAACGACGCCGGCGCCGTCGACGTCGACCCCGGAGGGTGTCGGGACGGGCGTCACAGCTGATGGTGAAACGGTGGCGACCACCGCGGATCCCTTGCTTGATGCGTGGACCGCAAGCGGGACAGGAGGCCGATAGGGATGGGGCGCACGAATCCGACGTACCGTGATGCGCTCCGGGCCATCAAAGAGCGGTGGTCTGATTTCAGACGGGCACTGCGGCGTCGCGACCAGCCGCGATTCGACCGGCTGTTCGAGTACGCTCGCGAACACGCCGACGCAAGCGGGCTGTTGAACCACCAGAATCCGCTGCTGCCGGCGCTTCTCAGTATCGATCTCGAACAGGAGGCGCACCTTGAGGACCACGAGAAACGTATTGAAGACCTCGAGCGGCAGCTTTCAGAGGTGAGTGATACCAGTACAGACTCATCCGTCGAGGATGACACTCGAGGGCCAGAATGACCGAGTTGACAACGATCGCCTTCGACATCGAGACGACGGGATTCGAGACGACAGACGAACTCACAGTCGTTGGGTTCGATTCGGCTGTCGCATCTCGTGTGTTTCTCAATACGGGTAGCATGACACCCCCAAAAGCCCTGGGAGAACAGCTAAACGATACCATACAGACACCGGTCAAGCTCTCACTCCACGACAGCGAACAGGAACTTCTGAATGAACTGGCGACGTTCGTCACGTCGACACTCAGCCAACGCGACGCGAAACTCGTCGCGTACAACGGTGAGCGATGGAATGGCGGCTTTGATCTGCCGTTTCTACGGACACGACACAGCGCACATGGATTTGAGTGGCCGTTTGGCACGCTTCCGTACGTCGACGTGATGGACGTCTTCGAGACGCGCTTCAACACTAGCAACGACAAGCTGGGTGGCGTCTACAAGGAGCTGGTCGGTGAGGGGTTGAACGAGCTGGATCCGTTCACCGACAGTCAAGAGGCTGTCACAGCGTGGGAGGAGGGACGATTCGAACCACTCATCACCCACAACGTCGCTGATATCAGGCGCACCCGCGCGCTGATGGCACTGGCAGAACGTTACTGTTCGAAGTCAGATTTCTCGATGAAATCGCTTGAGCCGATCGTCTGAGAATCTCTTGTCGTCGATCATTCGACGACGGAGGTGCTACTGTCACCATCATCCTCAGTACCCGTGCTTGTCAAGTGACCAGTCCGGATTGCTTCGCCGATTGCGAGGGTTGCTTCTGCGAGCGCGAGGTTGCGTCGCGTCGTTTGCCATTCTGTGAGGAAGGCACCGTTGTCGCTGTCGGCATCGTCGATATCTAGTTCACGGGCGAACTCCTCGGGTGAATCAACATCATATTCCTCGCGCCACGCCTGTATCTGTGCCTTCATGTCAGCGATTCCAGATGCGATCTCTTCGGGCGTCCATTCGGCGAGGAGTGACTTGGAATATTCGGTGACGATGGCTGTTTCCGAACGGCGGTAGTGCGTCGTCTGTCCATCCTGTGATGTCGTCACTTGGCCAGCACCTTCGAGCGTCCGAAGGTGCTTTCGTGCTGTGGTCGGCGAGACACGTGCGCGATCGGCGATCTGTCCCGCAGACGTCGGATCGTACACACGAGAGATGACTTCGTACACTCGTTCAAAGGTTGTCGTCTCCTTGATCCATTCCTCTTCGACGGCGTCGTTCACATCACGGTGTTCGGTGCCGCCATCCGAGCTTATTCGGTGGAGCGGGAACGGCTCCTCGGACATTATGTGCCAACTAACGAGAGAACCGTATAATAACCTGTGAGGTGGTCTATTGTTCACCAAATCCAAGAGATAGGGAACCGTCCAGAGTATCCTTAACCAACATCCATCTGTGAGACGGTCGTTTTGTTGGTTAACACGCTTTCGGGGGTTCAGATAACAAGCTCGGAAACGATTCTGGAAACGGGGGTACCGAAGCGAATACGCAAGAATACGTTGTTTCTGTCAAGCCGATCTCCATTTCCCGAAATCCGGAACAGACACGCCGGCGATTATGCGAGACTCCGGTGTGGAGACTGGTAGGTGGATGACTACCACAAATGGTGTTCACAATCGATTTCCTTGGCGATGGTCGGGTCCTTGAATGGGAAGCGACCAACGACGGCGCGACTGCGACCGAACACGACGACTACACACCTCGCTTCTATGTCACAGCACGTGACCCTAACACCGACATTGATCTCACGCCACTTCGCTCACAATACGAGCGACACCCAGATGTCGTCGCGACAGAGATCGTATCCCGGCGCCCCGGATTTCGTCGTGACGACGAGCCCGCTCTCGCTGTCGACGTCGACCACGTCGACCGCGTCACCCCACTCGCCCGACAAGCGCGCCAACTGTCAGCGCACCCAGTCGGCGATCTCGCCTGTTTCAACGTCGACTTCTCGCGAGAGTTCCGGTACTGTCTGGAGACCGGCGCCGATCCGACGCCGGCGAGGGAGCTGTCGACGCTCCGGCTCAGCGTTCCGGTGACCGAAACGAGCAACGACGTCTATGGGGAGTTGTCTATCGCCGGCGACACCGTCACTGGCTCTCCGACGGATATCCTGACCGCCGTCCAGACGGCGCTCGACGCACACGATCCGGACGTCTTGGTTTGCTCGACGAGCGAGATCATCCCGACGCTGCACGAGATGGCGGCGGACGCCGGCGTCGACGACTTCTCGTTGAGTCGGTGGCCGGACGTCGACTACCAGCAACTCGCAAGCCGGTCGACGTACTCAAGCTACGGTCGCGTCGGTCACTCGCCGGCGCGGTACAACGTGCCTGGCCGCGCGATCATCGACGAATCAAACACGTTCTTTTACGGGGAGACAAACCTCGACGGCGTCCTCGACCTTGTGTCGCGCTCGAAAAAGCCCGTCCAAGAACTTGGGTGGGCGTCAATCGGGAACGTCCTCACTGCGATCCAGATCTGTGAGGCCCACGATCGCGGTGTCCTCGTGCCGTGGAACTCCTGGCGGCATGAGTTCTTCAAGCCGATGGGGACGCTCCACGACGCCGACCGCGGCGGCTTCATCTTCGCGCCCGAGGTCGGCCTCCACGAGAACGTCCACGAACTCGACTTCTCCTCGTTGTACCCGAACATTATCTGTACCCGAAACGTCTCACCGGACGTCATTCGGTGTGGCTGCCACAGCGACCGCAAGGACGTCCCCGGCCTCGGATACTCGATTTGTGACGATCAAGGCTACCTCGTCGACGTGCTCCAGCCGATCATCGACGCTCGCGACGAGATCAAGGCGGCCATCCGTCGCGAGAAGAAACGAGACGACCCCGACGAGGATCGTCTAGCGGAACTTGAGGGGCGGTCGGGCGCGCTAAAGTGGATCCTGGTCGCCTGCTTCGGCTATCAGGGGTTCAGCAACGCGAAGTTCGGCCGGATTGAGTGCCACGAGGCAATCAACGCGTTCGCTCGCGAAATTCTGCTGACGGCGAAACAGCGACTAGAAGCTGGCGGCTGGCGCGTCGTCCACGGCATCGTTGACTCCATCTGGGTGACTCCGGACCCCGACGTCGACGACGAGGACCGCGAAAACCTCGAGACGCTCGCGACGGCAATCACGGATGAGGTCGAGATTCGGCTCGAACACGAGGCCCACTACGACTGGGTGGCGTTCGTCCCGCAGCGCGAGAGCGACGCCGGCGCGTTGACGAAGTACTTCGGGAAGGTCGCCGGCGACGACGATTTCAAGATCAGGGGCATCGAAGCCCGACAGCGTTCGACTCCGCCGTTCATCGAAGATGTCCAGCGGGACTGTCTCGAACGGTTCGACGCGACTCGATCTCCGGATGCCGTACTCGACTGTCTCCAAGACGCCATCAAGCGTCTTCACACTGGAACGGTGCCGGTCGAGCAGCTCGTCGAACGAAATCGTGTCTCCAAGCCACTCGAAGGATATACACAGAACACCCAGAACGTGGCGGCGCTGAAGCGGGCTCGCGATCAGGATCTCGCTGTTCATCCAGGCCAAGACATCGAGTACGTGGTCGTCGACGACGAGAAGAGCTCGCGAGAACGGGTCGCGTTGACTCACGAGGAGGTCGAGTCGTACGATGCGTCGTACTACGAGACGCAACTCGTCAGAGCTGTCGAGAGCGTGCTGTCACCGCTTGGCTGGGATCGGACGGAGATCAGTCGAGAACTCACGGAGATTCAGGTGCCAGAGCTGACAGCGTTCGCAGATAGAGAGTGATTTAACCAACAAAAGGGTCGTTTTTGGAGTGGGTTTGTTGGTTAACTACAATCCACGCGAGATTGTCCCCACACCCCGTGTGCGATATAAAATGGTGAAGGCGATGGGAGGAGTCGAAGAGGGGGCAACGAAACTGATTCACAATCCCCGGCGTCACTAAATATTCCATCAATTGCGGACACACCGGGGGGTGTGCGTATCGGACTACTGCCGCCGCGACCGGGGCTAGTTCAGTGTCTGCTGTTCGTTGAGCCAGCTTTTCGCAAGTTCATTGAACTCAACCGATTCGAATCGAGAAACGGCCTCCAGTACCTCAATCGCTGTCGAGGGCTCAACGCGGAGTTCAAACGTATAGGCTTCACCACCAACCGATCCCGAGGCAGATTTTCGTGCTCGAATGATACTCAACATATCGAGCTCGATAAGATGATCACGCATTCGGCGTTGAGCCAAACGGTCAGCACCGATGTGGTCTGAAAGGGAGGTGTAGACATCATAGACATCGCGGGTCCGAATCCCGGAGGAGCCTCCGAGCTCAAGAATTGTCACCGCTGCGAGCGCGAGGTGTCCCTGAGTCGTGAGCTGTTCCATCCCTTCAATGATGAGCTCTCGCTCAGCTTCGCTTTGAGCGGCTCGGACGTGCTCTTCCCCAACTCGCGTATCACCCTCAGATTCAGCAATCGCTGCGGCTTTCCGGAGGTACTTGATTGCTTGGCGGGCACTGCCTTTGTCCTGAGCAGCGTACGCAGCACAGAGCGGAATCACGTCATCAGACAGAATCGCTGAATCAATACGGAGCAGTGTACACTCGGATCGGTCGACATCTATCTGTTCGAAGGCTTTGGCAAGCGAGCCATCGTCGTCATCCAAGTCGACATCGGCCTCAAACTCTTCGCCGGCGGGAGTCTCATATACAAGTGAAGTGTCACGGAATGCTTTGCTCGCACGGCGAGAAAGGATATCACGGAGTTCATGTGCGTCGTAAGGCGCAAAGAAAATCGAATCATCGTAGAGGCTATCTTTCGCGGCCGGATCGAGGTTATCACGCCACTGGAGGTCGTTGCTGATGCCAATGATTGACGGATAGACATCGTCGTTGACGTAGTCTTTATCACGTGCACGGGGGAGCGAATAGAGGATCTTGTCGTCCGTACCGAGGTTGTCAATCTCGTCGAGGACGATGATGATTGTGCCACCAATCTCGTTCATTCCCTCCCAGAGGTGGTCAAGAACCTTCTGCATCGAGTGGCCGTTAGGATTCTCGCCACCGATTTCTTCACAGAGTCCACAGGCGAGTGTGTAGCTTGAAGAAATACCCTCACAGGAGAAGAACACCGTTGTTAGGTCGAGATTCTGGGCGTTAGCGAACGTCTCCAGCTCGGCCAATTCTGCTTTTGCGGCTGCTGTCTTTCCCTGGCCGGCTTTCCCTGAGAGGAACGTGTTTTCAGCGCCGGCACCGCGAGCTGCTGGCTTCAACGACCGTCGTAGCTTCAAGATCTCGTTTTGGCGTTCTGGAAGCGTTGTTGGCGTGTGGCCTTCTTTGAGGTAGTCCTCGCCGCCGACCGCAAAGATCTCGGAGGTCGTTGAATACGGGGACGAGTCCATTACCATATTTCGTGTATTCATACCACATAAACCCCCGTGTCCGTAATGTCTGACTCGTCTGTATAACCCCCCGCCCCGTCCGGGATTGTCGTCAGTTTGGTAACAGACGGTCGTGTTGTGACTCAATACGAACTATACCCCCGCCCCCGGGGTTGTCCGCAATTATCCGAGAAACAGTACCCCTGTCATAGCTATCTTCATCGGCCTAACTAGACGTAGAATTCGTGAATTTGCCACGATTAGCAATGGTCAGCAACACATATAATAAATCTTTTTATTGGAATGAGTAAGTAGTAGATAGAAGGTTGCTTACACTTGTTCTCATTGTAGTTTGTATTTGTTTAAGTACTTTAGCTGCTGTCCGACTTAGACCGGTAGACAGTCTGGACTCAGAATTACGGACATCCCCGGGGGCGGGCGGTAGATATATCGACTCTTTGCGACCGTCACTGAAACATAGTTTATTAGATGGTCTCTATACGAGATCGTGACTACTGAACCCGTGAAGGCTGTTTTCAGTCATTAGCGGGTCATTCTAAAGTACACGTGAACTGAGTCTCTCAGTTTCGTTTTGAATCTGACTTCCTCTTTCCTCCGTGAATTGCGGACATCCCCGGGGGTGGGGGAGATAATCCTCAAACGGCTTCATCATTCTCGATTAACCGACGTTGGCTCAAACATAGACTCCTACCGGGGAACCTACTACGCCCGGCCTAACGAGCCGTGTAGTGAGATCCAATAGTAACTAACGTACTTTCACAGCTAAACCCGTGGTCTCCTGTTCGAACCACCACACCTCCGAGGCCACATGGAAACTACTCGCAACCAAGATTACTACAATACAGACTTGACAGCGTAGTTTGTCACTATATCCCGTGAAATTGCGGACATCCCCGGGGGTGGGTGAAGTAGTAGTGTTTTAGGTTTTGAATTGGCGAGTGAGGCGGGTCCCCTGCGCCACCATGTGCGGGGCTCTTGACTGGGAACATACTACCTGTCCTGTTCTGAAGATCAGCGTCAAACCAGAAGCCTCTGATTGAGTTCGTGAGTGTCTCCTCTGCCTGGAAACGGAGAAGGCTCAATCACGCTCGCTCTTGGAGTCAACTGGGCCTTTGTACTGTGAGCGTATCTGGTCCCCCTCTCGCCACTGCCAGTAGTAGTAGCGATTGTCGTTGATCTCCTTGATCGTGATCGTCGCTTTGGCCGGGACGTCATCCGGAAGATCGTCTGGTCGCTCTTCAACCTCTTCTTGATCTGCCGACTCCTCGAGACGGGCCTCTCGTTCCTTGTGCTCGGCGAGCGCTTCAGCGTACGTAGCAACATCTTGGAGCTGCTCTGGAGACGACCTGTTAAGCGCGTTGACGACCTCCGTTGCGAGATCTGCCGGTGGACTCGGAGGCTGGTGAGACATCAGTTGGCCTCGTGTTAACCAACACAACCCGCTACTCTATAGTTTTGTTGGTTAAGACGATGGAGACGGCTCCCGTGCTCGCTGGATGTAACACTACTCGAAACTTGTTTATAAATTAGCTTTGTACTATGTTATGCTGTGCTTCGGCGCATCGAACTCAAGGTCCTCGCCACGGTCGCCCGCGGCGATACGATCTCCGAGCTCGCGACGAAGCTCGACCATAGCGAGAGCTACCTCTCTCGTGCCGTCGCCGACCTCGTCGAGAAAGGGCTCGTCTATACAGAACCCGACGGCCGACGAAAACGAGTCGTCCCATCGGATGCCCGCGCCGTCGAGATCTACCAGGACCTCGTCCGTCAGTACCCCCATATCGACTTCTCCGAGCTGCTGACCGGCAAAGCTCTCGAGGTGTTGTACTACATCGACCAACCGCGAACTGTCTCTGAGATCGCTGAAAAAAGCGACAACTATCGCAACACCGTCAATCGCGTGTTGAGACGATTCCGTAATCGTGGCTTGGTAGGCAGAGAAGACAGTCAGTACTACTTCACCGGGAACTTCGACCAACTACGTGAGTTCGCACGTGAACTCGTTCATTATGACCATCGACAGCGACTCAGATCGGTCGTTCCGGATGGGACGATTCTCTGGGAGGGGTACGACGAATTCCTCGCACAAACTGAACTGGAGATCGATTCAAAGAATTTCCACGCGACTGGGTTAGCAGAGTTCGCGAGGTTTGGCCTCCAGTTTCTCCTGACGAGCCGCCGCTATTACCTGTATTCTACAGATCCAGACAGCTTGTCGCCTGCGGCGCTTTGCTGTCACGTGCTTTTGATCGATGATGGGTCACGTCACCGATCGTACTGTGCCCTCTTGATCAGCCATCTCGATATTGACGAGGGCCAACTCCGAGATCAAGCAGCGAAATATGAACTGGAAGAGACAATCGATGCCCTACTCCAGTATCTGAACACACACGGGCAAGATACTGGCCGTCGTTTTCCCGAATGGGCTCAATTCCGGAGGCTGGCAGCCGACTACGAAGTTTCCCTCTCACATTAACAGCAGTCACGCTTCCCATACGAAGTTTAAAGTTCAAGGATTTCGTACTAATGTGTATGACCCCTCACCCCGTTACGGAAACACCCCCGCATGATCTCGAAACTGGGATCAATCAGCTTGCTACCGTCGGCCGGTTATTGGATCACCCAGAACTGGCGCGTGTCTATGTGTACACCTGCTATTACGGGCCGGTCACCCGCCCAGAGATCAAGGCGGCACTAGATATCCCAAAGACCACCGTCTACGATCACGTAGAAACGCTTGAGGCACTCGGAATCGTCACGTTGGCGGGAGATAGACCAGTAGAAGTGACCGCAGATCCGGTTCGCATCACTACTGATGGTATTGTTGTGACGCCGACGATCCTCCATGCCGTTGCACTCCAGGAAGTCGATGAAGATGTCTCATACTTTGTTGAGCGACACGGTGTTGGCAAACTCGCTGCTGCTGTCCGACAGGCTGGACTCCATTATGCTGGTCAGATCACCCAGCGAATGGCCGCTGATCCACTTGGCATCCCAACCGGGGAAGCGATCAGTATTATCCTCGCGTTGAAGCCTGCGCTCGCGGTTGGGCAGGAATACGATCCCCATTTCGACGTGATTTTCCCGGAGATTTCGGATGACGTCGAATTCGAGAGCGAACTTGACGTGACTACGCCTCGCCCGAATACTGAGTCGTAATTCTTCCCATTCTCGATGAACAACTCGTCTCCTCTTTCCCCCGAATCAGTCACATTAGTCGACGCAAACGTCTTCATTAGCATCGGAAATCCAGGGAGATCCAAACACCATCGGTTCCGCCAAACAGTTCGGCGTGCTGGCGTGACGCTTCTGGTTCCTGCTCGTGTTGAAGAAGAAATTGAACAAGGTGGAGTCAAGCCAGCACTGGAGCGAGCCCAAGACGAGGGGTGGGCGAAAGTTGTGGCAGCCCCGACTGTCTCTCACAGCAAGGCGACAACAGCCCAAGATATCGTTCGACGAGCAATCGCCTCGAAATCGACGAGCAAAGATGAGCACGACGTAGAAAAAGCCGATCCCGTGTTCGCTGGACTTGCTGTCGAGTACCTTCTCGATGTAGAAAAGGCGGATAATGTCACTGTGATTACTGCCGACCGGGTTGCTCAAGAGGCAATCGAAACCGCAATGTCGTCGCTAGGCTACGAGGGCCAAATTACCATCATTACGCTCTGGGATCTTATTGATAGTGAGGATGATGATATCACACTCATTTAATCGCGTCTTCCGAAATTGATGACCCCTCTGGCTCCCACCAATGTATTTGGTAACCGCGAGACAGTATTCAAATACATCACATGGCTGTTCTAGACGATTTCTCTGGGTTCGAGTTTGAAGATCTGATCGAGGACGTCTTCCGCAATCTCGGCTACGAGAACGTCCGGCAGGCTGAGAAGATAGCTGACGAGGGACGGGATGTCATCATGGAGGAGGTCGTTGACGGCACACGACGCGCGACCGTCGTCGAGTGTAAACACACGGGAACGGTCGGGCGGCCGGTCGTCCAGAAGCTCCACTCGGCGATCGCGACGTTCGACTTCGATGGCCCGAAACGCGGAATGGTAGTCACGACCGGACGGTTTACGAGTCCCGCCCAGGAGTACGCCGACCGTCTCCAACAAAACGACGACCCACACCCAATCGAGTTGCTTGATGGCGAGGATCTCCGGGAGATCGCCGACGAGATCGGCCTTGACCTCTACAACGGTCGCATCGAGATTCTCTGCGACGAGACGCTACGTCCCTACGATCCGGCAACAGATGTCGACGCGCCAGTCACGGAGGCGTTTCGTGACATCGAGAACATCGAGGCAGCCGATCTCTCAACACCGCACTCAGCGGTGACGTTCCGACCGGTGGTCGCGGTTACCGCCGACACGAACGCCGTCTTCGAGACGTCTGTCGGCGTCATCCACCGGATCAACGATCGGACGCGGTTCGTGGTTCACGCTGAACGCGGGCAGCCGCAGGTCGTCGACGAAGACGTCGCAACACTGGTCACCGAGAACCTCCATACGAGGATCGAACTCGACTTGGAACGGTTTGGGGAGGTGTTCGACGATGTCGAGAAGCGCCGGTTCGGGCAGACCCAGACCGAGTACAAGGAGTGGGCCGTCGAGCGGCTCCAGCAGCACCATACAACGACTGTCACCTACACCGGCGACAACAACGTCACGTACAACAAGACGTGTGAGCCGAATCTCTCGGATATCTCAGTACAATCGATTGAGCCGGTGTATCTACCTGAGGTTCGGCAGACGACAGAGATACTGGAGTATTCGTATCCCTACGAATACTATGCTGCTGGCCCTTCACGAGTCACTACAGAAGACGGGATTCACCGATGTGTCCACTGCGAGACGAGCGGTGTCGGCGAGACGTACACGTATTGTCCGAACTGCGGGGCGATCGCCTGTAACAACCATACTCAGACTGAACGCCTTGAGCGGGAGCCGGTCTGTACAGGCTGTGCGGTGACCGAACGGTTCGCACTAAAGACGAAATACTTCTACGACGAAGAGAATCTCGAGACGTTTCGCGAGGAGTACGACGCCATGCCGCTCCACGAGAAGGCGATGGAGAACAAGCTCTTGGCTGGAGGAAGCGTGGTCGTGACGCTGCTGCTCATCGTTGGACTCCTCGTCATCGGCGGCATCATCTGAGCGGGATCGGTGTTCACGCTGGCTCAGCGACCAGTTCTTCGAGCGGGCAGTCGAGCGACCGAGGCTTTCGAGTGTTCTCTCCCACCGAATCAGATAAAAATCAGTCAACTGTTGCCGCTGATCAGCTCCTGAATAAATCGAAAGCCGTTCACGAACGTCACCGAGTCACCGTACCCCTCGCTCGCGAGCACGGTTTCGGCCCCTTCGCCAGCCGCGATATCGGTCGTGTAGATGTACACATCGGTCGCCGTCCCCGCACTGAGGTGCTGGGCAGCTAAAGCGGCGAGGGCGGCGTCGGCACGCTCGACCTCGTCGGCAGGGCGGTCGTCGGCGTTCGCGATGTATCGCTGGACACCGTCCATCACCCGCGAGACGACTGGCTCGGCGAACTCGAGCGACGCCGCGATAGTCGCCCAGCCCTCGTCGATTGCGGTGTCAACCGGCACTTCCTCAATGTTGGGCTCGTTGACGGTCAGCTCCTCGTACACCCGCTCGGGCAGGATGAAGGCGATGTCGTTCCGGCGAGCGAACCGCCGAACGGCCTGATAGCGGCTGTTCGAGGGCTGTCCCATCGCGACGAACAGGCCGGTGTCGGCGATGTGGAGCCGACTCACGCGTCGCTAGTTTCGTCGCTGTCGATATCCAACTCATCGAGCCCCGTCCCTGCCTCCTCGATGTCGTAGTGCTCGTGGACCACAGGCCTGAGCGCCTGCAAGATCATCTCCGCGGCTAGCGGCGAGATGTTCAGGTCTTCGGCCATTAGTCGGTGGGTCACTTCGCCGCGTTCACGGGCGACGGCGTAGGTGAGCGCCGTTGCGAGGCCGGCGACGCCGTGGCGGTCGATGTAGGTGTCGATGTCGCCGTCCGTCTCGCGGCGGCCGACGGCGTCGATGAGCGCCGGCGTGATCGTGTACTCGCGGTCACCGGCGGCCGTCGTCACTGTCAGGTCGATCTCCCGGGCGGCGTACCGGCGTGGCTGCTCGTCGTCGGTGACGTCGACGACGCCGGCGTCGACGAGCCGGTTGACGTACTTATAGGCCGTTCCCTGAGCAAGTTCGAGGTCGTCCATCACGTCTTGGACGGTCGCCTCCCGCTCCCGAGCGAGGTACGCGTATAGCTGAGCCAGTTGTGGCTCCTCAAGGAGGTCAGCGACCGAGAGGAAGTCCTGGACGATGTCGCCGTCGGCGCGATTTGAGGTACGTGACACGGGTGGTTCTTGATTACAGTTTACAGTGAAACAGTAAAGAGTGTTTGGGCCACTCCGCCAGCGTCGCGACCAGATGCTCCTCGAGGTCCCGTGTCCAATACGTCGCGAGCCCGGATGGACTACAGCGGGCGCACAGTTACAACGGGCCTTCCAGAAACCCGAGTTCGACCCGGAACCGGGCGAGTGCCGCGAGCGTGTCGACGACCACCCCACAGCCGTCACAGACGAATTGATCCCGCCCCTACGACTATTTGAGAGACCGTAAGAAGGGAACTCGAGTGTTTCCTGCTAGACGCTTTCGCTGTCATTTCTATATTGTCTAATTAGTTGTACTGTACGGCTATACTAACCAGTTGTACTGAATAGTATAGCTAACCATACTAACTGATTTGTCTGACGCAAATTTATGACGAATGGGTCTAACAAGTGAGATATGCTCACGTACACGACATACAGCGAAGCTGGCGGCGTCGGGAAGACGACGCTCGCGTCAAATCTCGCCGACGCGCACGGCCAGCACGATCGCGATGTTCTCGTAATCGATCTTGACCCTCAGAATGGCTCGTTAACGTATTTACTCGGCGTTGACGCTCCACGAGATGATAGTAACGCAGACAACATCGCGCGCCACCTCATCGACCGACCAAAGGGCACATTCGAGGACCTCATCCTTGAGACGTCATTTGGATTCGACCTCGTTCCAAGCCACAATATGCTAGAAAATCTCGCTGATCTCCTTGCTCGCGCTGCCTCAATGGCAGAAGACCTCGATGAGGAGTTCGAACGCCACGACCAACTGCGCCAAGTACTGCTCAACGCGGATATCCCCGAGAAATACGATACGATCGTCGTCGATCCGCCGGCAACCGCTGGCCCCCATCTCTACAACGCTATTGGCGCAACCCGTTCGCTGGTGATTCCGCTGGAACCGACAGGGAAAGGGATTCAATCGATAGAGGGGCTACAAGATGTTGTTCAGGGCTTCGAAGACACGGTGGGCGTCACTGTTGGTGTCCTCGCGGTTGTGCCGAACGGCGTTGGACGGACGACGGACCAACAACACTACCTGACGCGTATCCGCGAGTTGGGGTACGACGCGCCAGTCGCCATTGGTGAGCGATCGTCGCTGTTCGAAGGCTGCTGGGACAAGCAGACGACAGCGTTCGCGTACGTCAATGAGTATCGCTCCCGGAAACGTGATCACGAAATGGAGACGCTCGAGCAGTTACACGAGCTCGCCAGCCATCTTGAGGAGGTGAGTGCCTAATGCCGAACGGCATGAAATCCGGGAGCGGCGATGATCCGTTCGCCGAGGACGACGATGTCGACGATGAGCCTGTCGACGATGTCCCAGATACGGACACAGATGCTGGTGATCCGTTTGATGAGCAATCAACAACGCCAGAACCTGATCCGGCGTCGACGACGCTACCAGGCATCCCTGACCATCCTGCTGACGAATCCTCCCGGCTGCCGTGGATCCACCGTCGCGATGGAGTGAAAGACGACCGGGACCACAAGACGATCCACTACACAGAACACACGGTAAAGAGGGAACGTCGGGAGCTCCGGCCTGCACTTGAGGAACAACTTGGGGATGATGTCGAACTTACTGATGCCCGAGAGGCGGCATATCTCGTCGGAATGGACCACATAGACGAAGTCGCTGACGTGCTTCGAGAGTGGGGCTACGATATCGAGTGACCGGTATCGGCCCGTTGTGTGTTATCCCCCTAGAGGAATATCACCGGGCGCGCCCCAATTGGGGACGCCGAACAGTTCACATCGCAGGGCTCACAAGGGCGATGTTCCACCGGTATGTCTCCGATCGGCTTGGCAGCGAGCGTATGCTCGCCGGACAGCCCATCTGAAACGGCGTGATCACGCCAGCGTATAGCGTCGGTGCCGCCGGAGCGCATAGCGGTAGGAACCATACGAAACGCCGACCGTCAACAGCAGATACGTACCGAAGAGCACGCCGAATACAGGCGTCAACACGACGTTTCCGGTGACCGCGAACCACGTCACGAACAGCCCGAGACCCGTTCCGCCACCCACGACGAACAGGTACACCATCATGACGAGCGTCGACGGGACGACCGTTTCTGTCCCCCAAAACTCGCGCTCCTCGTAGATCGGGTACGCCGAGCCGATGCCGACCGCGAACATCGCCGCAGCGAGACACATCACAACTCCGACGGCGGCGGTCGCCACCGCCTCAACTACCGTTATCCCAAAAAGGATCGGGACGAACGAGCTGAGAACAGCGACCGGCACTCCAATCGCAACGCCGGCGAGAAGCCGTCCACGGACGAGAGCCGCGGATGGCGTCTCGGTAAGAAGGAGCAGCGGTAGTTGCGGCCGCTCGTCACCGAGCGGGTTCAACCCGAAGGTAGCGCCTGAGAGGTATGTCGCGAGAACGACGCCGCCCCCAGTGATGATGGGTCCGAGGGCGTCGCCCGAAAACTCGAGAAACATCGTCCCGAACGGTGCGATAAAAAATACGGCAATCAGGAGATGACTCAACTCCGCCGGATCACGGCGACTGCGCACGAGAATCCCCCACGCGATACGACCGGGTTTAGTGTATGCGAACGGTCGTGGGGCAGAGAATCCGCCGCTCGATCGCCGCACCTGCGTCGACTCGTTGTTGCCGACCGAATCGGTAAACCAGAGCGTAGAAACCTGCCTGGTCGAGACGACGAGACCGACCGGCGTGAGAGCGATTAACGCCGCGAGCACCGCCACCGCCTCCGGAGAGGTCGGTCTGGAGACCGGTGTTCCGACGAAAGCGAGCGCAACGTATTCCACGAGGGGATCGAACGCCACTGTCGACAACAGCCGTTGCACTGAGAGGTCGGATTCGACGATGAACTGCCCGGCGAACTGTGACGCGACGACGAGTCCGACCATCGCGAGGATACCGACCGCTTTCAGGAGACGGCGAAGGCTGGGGAGTTTCCGCAGGAGTCGCAGCACAGTAATTCCCCCGGCGTACCCCCAGACGGCGGCACAACAAACGAGCGGCAGCGCGACCGCCCCGCCCGAAGCAACGAGCAGGGGCGAGCCCATTCCGAGTGCGAATGTGACCACCACTGCCCCGACCGGGATCCCGAACCACAGGGAGAGCCGTCCCACCTCCGCTGTGATGAGCCCGATAACGACTGCTCGCGGGTGAACCGCCAGCAGGACGAAATCCGCACCGTCGATATGTCCGAGCCGTTCGAGGGTCCGAAACACCGATATCGACAGGAGACCGAGAGGAACAAGCGTCGCAGCGGGCGCGAAGAACGGGACCGCCGTCACGGAACGCGCGGTTTGCCCAAGCACATACGCTGTCGGCAGCGCGAACAGGAGCGCGCCGCCGAAGAACAGCGCCGTGAGCAGGAGTCCAAGGACTCGACGGGGGTTTCCGAGGTACCCACGGAGGCTTCGGACGAACTCCGCTCGCCCAATTCGGAGCCCGTGGCGAACGTCCTGTCGGACGCTCATTCTCTCCGAGAGGCCGCGTCCGTTTCGGGTTCGCTCGTGACGGCGAGGAACGCGTCTTCCAGGGATCCACTCTCGCCCGTCTCCGCACGGGCCTGTACTTCGGTGGGTGTCCCCTCGGTGACGAGTCTCCCGTCAAACAACACCCCGACCTCGTCAGCGACGGCTTCGACCACCGGAAGAATGTGTGTTGAGAGGAACACCGTGGTTCCTGCGTCGGCGAACGCGGTGATCGATTCTCGGATGGTGCGCGCCGCTCGGGGGTCAAGCCCCGATGTCGGTTCGTCTAAATACAGGACGTCCGGTTCGTGCAGGACGCTCTGGATGAACGCGGTCTTCTGTTTCATTCCCTTCGAATACCCGTCGATCCGCCTGTCTGCGTCACCAGCTAACCCGAATTGGTCGAGGTACTCGCCGATGCGCTCGTGGGCAACAGACCGCGAAATGTCGCGAAGGTCGGCGACGTATTCGAGCTGTTCGCGGGCGCTGAACTCGTCGTACAGTGGTGGCGTCTCAGGGAGATAGCCGACCCGACCGGCGATCGCACGCCGGTCGCTCGGGTCGACGCCACAGACGCGTACCGATCCGCTGTCCGGATCGCTGAGTCCGGTAAGGAGCCGCATCGTCGTCGTCTTCCCCGCACCGTTCGGGCCAAGAAAGCCGTAGACGCTCCCGTGCTGGATGTCGAGCGTGAGACTGTCGAGAGCGACTTCTGAGCCGTAGCTCTTCCGGAGATCGGTCGCCAGAATGGCGGATTCGTCGTGGGTGGAGGGCATACGTAACGGATGTCATTTCCCGAACCGGTCGTCTATGCGTTTCGGAATCATCTTCCGGTCACACGTATCGGGGGTAATGCCGCATGGATAGATAGCGATGCGAATAGGCGGCGTGATCGCCCCGCCGAAATCTCATTTTGTATAGCGATATATGATACATTACTCTTGAACATCCATTGTCCGATAAGTTGCTTATTTCGCGTGTCCCCAACAGACACGCGCATAACCAATACTATTATACTACTGTCAGATAGACGCTACCCAATGAGATCACGACGCTTAGAATCACAACAGGGGGCAGCACGCGGGGTTCTCTCCCGAGATCTCCGTGAGTGACCAAACCTACAACTGGTCGAGGAAATCATTCGACGAACTCGTCGATTTCTACGAGCGCGAAATCGCCCGTGAACGCCAGCTCGAGGGATACGATCCAAACAAGGATATTCCGTCCTACCAGTGGCTCGTTGAGCACGGCTACAGTGGCCTGCAGTACGCTGTTCGAGAACACCACAAAATGACGCTCTCCGAGTTCTTCGAACAGGCTGTTGGACTTGGCGACGGTGGTTCAGCCGACAGCCTGTCGTGGCCAATCGACAACGAGCAGATGATCGAGTATCTCGAACAGTACTTCCGGTCACAGCAACGGGGATCGGCTGCGGAGAGCACCCTCCAGTCAAAGCGCTCGCGGCTCGGCCAGTTTCTTCGCCACTACGAGGACCTTCACGGGACGGCCGCGATCGTTTCTCGCATCACCGATGTAGCTGACCAGCCTGAAGAGATTCAGCGCGTCACAGCCGTCTTTGACGTTCTCGATAAAGAACTCGAGAGTAATGATTCGAAGCGGCGGTACCGATCTGACATCGACGACCTCTACAGTTGGCTTGTCGATCGTGGTTACGGCGCGTTCAATCCCGTTCGATATGACCACGAGTGGGACGTTTCCAAGCGCGATAACCCCGCGCTTGCGCCCGTACAGGTCGGATCTCTTGCGGTTGCGACTGAGAATACAGAAGAGCAGTTAATCGTCTTAGGGTTGTGCGCGTGGGGCTTACGACGGAGCGAATTAGCAAACCTCCACGTTGAGAACGTAAACCTCCAGGCTGAGTCACCGTATCTCTCTTTCGACACGCGAAAAAACGGTCCCGGAACAGTAGCGCTGATCTACGGCCAAGATATTCTTGAGGATCGGATCGCACAGCTGTCGGATCGCCAGGGATGGGATGGGTATCTGTTCCCCTCACCAGACGCTCGACGTGACCATGTAACCGGTGAGACGCTCAATCGCCGATTTAAGTCGATCGCTGCGCGTGCGGATGCGCATGTTCGCGGTGAGCTCCCGACATCGAAGATGGGACGTCGGTTCTGGTACAGCGCGTACGCTGACGCCGTCGAGACGGTGATCGAGCGTCTCCAGAGTGTAGCCCACGAACAGGGAAGCAGCGATCCGATGGTTGTGTTTCGAAACTACCTCTCTGAGGAGAAGCGTCGTGAGTACCTTCGTGAAGCAATGCGTGACCGGCTTGCTGAAGCGTTCGATCACGACGCTGAAGGGGAAACTAACTCTGGTTTGTGAGTCCCCGGCTCTGTTGAATCCGCAGAAGGCGGCGGGATAGCGTCGCTCTGAAGGTGGAAGCGAAGCGGAAGAGCCGAATGTGCCTAAACTACTCTTCCGCTTCGTTAAGCAAGCCGCGTCGCTGGCTCAAAAGCGCTGTGCCGCCAGTCCAACGGCGGTGAGTGATCCGACTGGCAACGGATTTCCCGGCTGGAAGCATGTCACGCTCCACTTTTTGCGGGTTCACATGGACGCGACGTACCGCGAGATCGTGGATTGGGCGAGCGAGATGGATCGTGTTCGTCGGCTGTTACAGCTCGCTCGAACGGCATTTCCCGCACCCTCAACGCTGTACCGGTCGTTTGAGAGGGTGCCCATGTCCGTGTGGCGAGGCGCACACAACGCGCGGTTGGACAGCGAGCTATACGGCCAGCGCTGGATGGCCGAGACCGCCTTTTCGGCCATCAAGCGTCGGTTCGGCCCCGCTGTCCACCCTCGCGCGTGGTACCGCGAGTTCCGCGAACTCGTGTTGACCGCCGCAGTCTACAACCTCGAACAGGCTCTCAAACAGTGATCCCCACGCCGTCATCGGATTACACAAAGCAGTCAATACAGGTGACTCACGAATCGCTCAGTACAGGGGGCCCACGTATCGCTCTACTCGCATAAACACTCATTAACAGACAGGAATACCATACAAGATGCAGAGCGCAAGTCTTGTACTGAGTTCCTCTCGGATTCGATCAAGCCGGATCGGTCAGCACAGAAGCTCTATCGGGGATCACCGCAAGACAATCTGGCTAATATCACAGAGACCAATCAGCAAATAAACGAGACAATTGATATTGATGGATACGTCCACGTTGCGCATGCGAAATCAGGGGGTTACCAAAAGCGGGTGGTCTGGTTCAATCGGCGAACTGACTCTGATAATCGCCAGATTGCGTTGATATCGCTGTAGCTGTACAGAACTCTATTGAGTACAATTTGGTGTGTTTCTCATGGAGATAGTGTTCTACCTTGGCGGCGTATTCTAGTGGTTAGAGGGTACGCCTGGCTGTGAATTTATTCTCTGTGTTTACCAAGTATACCTTGTCAGTTCTAACACATTTAACAATGCTATTGCTGGGAAATCGTATTGATTCGATGAAAGAGTCGGATGATGTCAGCCATAGTTGAGCGAGTGCTAATTGTCATGGTTTCTTATAGATTGCTTTGATGGGGAATAGCATGGATGGCGGGATTTATTTCGACGATGACGGAGACCTTATTGAGATGACTGATGACCTCTATGACCGGGAAGCGCTGCTACAGCGCGATCTTGCTGACTTCCCGAAGTTACTCGCCGGGGACCAAATGGATACCGCTGAACCACGCCGATGGTCACTCATCGCACGGGAGGCTTCGGTTCCGGATAAGCAGGGTGGCAACGAGCGGTGGTCCGCTGACCATCTCTTCGTCGATCAAGACGCTATTCCAACGATCGTAGAAGTCAAACGGAGTGAAGACACCCGCCGTCGTCGCGAGGTTGCGGGTCAAATGCTCGATTATGTCTCGCACGCAACACTCTATTGGGAAGCTGATGACCTTCGTAAAACGTTCGAAGAAACCTGTGAAGCGAAGGATGTGCTTCCAGAACAGGAACTGGCCGAGCTCTTAGGAGACGATGAAGAGGAGAGTGATGACTTCTGGGAACGAACCGAGGCTAACCTCCGCTCGGGCAAAGTTCGACTTCTGTTTGTCGCGGATGACATCCCTAGCGAGCTCAAGCGCATCGTGGAGTTCCTCAATGAACAGATGTCGACTGCTGAAGTCTTAGCTGTCGAAGTGACTCCATACACCAGCGGAGACAAGACAGCATACGTCCCAAGACTCTACGGTCAAACTGAAGAGGCTCGCCAGTCCAAGCAGGCGACGACACGTCCTACCCATGACGAGGATGACTTCTTAGAGGACGTTGCAATCAAAGAGCGTGAAAATAGACTTGAGTCGAGTGAGGCGGCTGCTCTCCGCGATCTATATGAGTTCATCCAAAAAGAAGCCGATGACTACGACTTCGGAGGAACAGCGAACGTCTCCGTGACTGCTCGCTGGTCCGTATTAGGGGGTAGTGAGGGGATGTTTACTCTCAACTCCAAAGGTGAGGTGGTTTTCTGGCAACCAGCAAATATTCACGATCCAGAAGAAAGCAACTGGTCACATGATACTCTCATGGCGTGGTACGAGGACTTAGCAAGAATGTCACATCCACTGGCGGACGTAGAGCAGTTTACTGACAGTAAAAAGAGATTGCCGATTGAGGCGTTCGTTGATCAGGAAGATCGAGACCAATTTAAGGACGCCTGTCTCTGCTTTGTCGACGCTTGTAGCAGCCAGTAACAGCTATCAATCGGGTGCGAAGGGTGACGACGACCCTTGAAGCATCCGTCTTTAGTTAAGCCTCACACCTCGGTTGTGTAGCGGTAGCGAGCGTCTCTTGTAAGATTGGTCGTTGCTGGTGGATCTTTTGAGCGTCTTCGATCAGCCGGTCGAGCAGCGGCGGCGGTGAGTAGCCGAGGAACTCACCGAGTTCGTGGAGAATGAGCTGGGCGTGCGACCGGAAGGTCGCCGCCCAGCGCTCTGTCGGAAACACAAGCTCATCATCCGCCTGCTCAGTGACTAGATCCAACAGATCGCGGCTTACAAGCAGCGACAGCAGCGCTGCGTACAATAAGATCCTCACCACGTGTTCGTCACTCGTGTCGAACTCGTCCAATTCGTACTGCGTCTTCAGCTCCCGGAACAGCAACTCAACTTCCCACCGACAGCGGTAGATCTCCGCTAAATCCGCCGGAAAGAACTCCTCCCTAGCTAAATTCGTCATGTACAGGTGGTAGTCGTCGGCGTCCTCGTTGCGGACGCCGACGACGCGAAATCGCTTCGTATCCAGCGACTGTGTCCCATTGTACGGCCCCCGTTTGAATTCGACTTCGACCTCCACATCGATGTATTTCCGGTCAAGGTCATCGAGAACAGCTCGGAGCTGCTTGCCCTCTAAGGGAATGGCGCGGCCGCGCCATTCCCGTAATTCTGCCGTAATCACCGGGTTTGCGTTCTGCTTCAGCCGACTCACGAAGTAGCCGTCGTTCTCGTCGATCAGCGCAAACCGGCGGTACTTGAAGTAGGCAAGATCGAACAACACGAGGCGATTCTCAAGCCACGGCCCTGTTTTGAACAAGGTGCTGTCGTGCGTTTTCTCGTTAGCAGTATCGAGCCGTTCAATCGTCTGCTCTGTGGCATTGTGGAGCAGGTGGAGCTTCGCTCCAGCCTGCTCCTCGTGGCGGGCTTCGAATTGGTCTGAGAGAAATTCGTGTAACCGCAACACCGTTCCATCAGCGATCATCACGTCTCTAAATCGGTCGATATCAGCGTCAACAGCGTTAGGAACAGCGACCTCGTCGAGACCGCGCTCGACGAGGTCGCGGAGATACTCTGCAAGCGTCGGTGTCAACCGCTGATAGAATCCACCCGGAGAGATCGTCTCATCGGCAGTAGAGTTGTAACAG
>NZ_RJJW01000009.1 GCF_003781945.1 Halorubrum sp. CSM-61
CGCACGCCCAGCTCATTCTCCACGAACTCGGTGAGTTCCTCGGCTACTCACCGCCGCCGCTGCTCGACCGGCTGATCGAAGACGCTCAAAAGATCCACCAGCAACGACCAATCTTACAAGAGACGCTCGCTACCGCTACACAACCGAGGTGTGAGACTTAACTAAAGACGGATGCTCGATGAGGTAATCCGTCTCTGTCACCCGATATAATTGCTCGAAAATGAGAATGTTCTGGCTGAGATTCTGGGTATTGGTTTCGTCATTTTTGGGTTACGAAACCACCGGTAGGTAGTTACGGTGTACTCAACGATCATAGTAGTTGAGACTGGCCGTCTCAAGGTATACGATTCTCGAACTGCTTCGACGAGGCTAGGGGCGGAGTATTCCCTTCAGCAATTTCGTCGCTTTCATACCTAACACTCATTACGGTTGGCTCCGTATTTCTGTTCAACGATGTCCATCGACCGAGATACCTTCGAGAAGACGAGCGAGGACGAACTCGAGGAACTTTCCGTCCCCGATCAGGTTCTCGGATTTCTCGCGGCCAACGATGATCGCGCGTTCAAGGCCCGCGAAATCGCCTCTCAGATCGGTCTCGATGAGGGCGCGGTCAGCACCGCGCTCTCGAGACTGAAAGACCGGGATCTCGTCGAACACAAAGCGACGTACTGGGCGATAACCGACGACACAGAGCGACTCGACGGATACAGCGGGTACGAACGAGCGACCGCCCTGTTCAACCAGCGACTCGGGACAGAGGACAAGGAGTCCTGGCGCGAACACGCACCCGAGGAACCGCATCCGAGCGTCGAGGACGAACAGTGACCGACGAAGAGAGACCGATTTTCGAGCGTGGCGACGTCGTCTACGGGGATGATCCGTTCAAAGGCGAGGAAGATGCTCGGCCCTGGCTCATTCTCTCGAATCATGAAGGCCGTCCGTTCCACGGCGAGCAGTATACCGCGCTCACGTTGACGTCGAAATCCTGGATGGACGGCCTGATCGACATTCCTGGTGGGAGTTGGCTTCGTGGTGGGATCCCGGATGTGAGTCGGATTGTCCCGTGGGGAGTCCAATCAATCGACCACGAAGATATCGACTTCTGGCAAGGTCGCCTTGACAGCGATCTCGTCGACGAGGCGGTTGCTGCGCTCGTCGAAGAACTAGATTAGTGGAGACCCGTTGAGATTCTATTTATTCGACGGTCTTCTACTGAAATCGCCGTTAGGTAGATGCGCTTACTGACCAAGAATTTTAAGCAGTTGATACAAGATGAACATATGGAAAGTTCTGGCGAACCAAATACACGAATTATCTTGACCACCGTAGCCATGGTCATCGCCGGAGGAGGCATGCTAGTGATGATTGTACAGGGTGATGGTAGTATTTGGGCAGTTATCGCTGTGATTGGATCTCTGATCGCGGTAACGATAGGGGTATCCCAGCTGATCTCCCGACACCTATAGGCTTGTGCGGTGTATCCTTCATCTGAATTGAACGAATGAAGGTATGTGTATCCCCTACGAACCGGGATAGTAGCCCGACTCGATGAGAATATATCAGAGATATGGAATGGGTACTAACTACCGATTTTTAGTGTATAGACCGGATTTCTGGGAAATGCGGTACCAGGTTGTTCCGATACTTTAAACCAGATAGTTAGTGTAAGAACCAATACGGAGTCGTAATCTGCGGAAAGGGGCGTAATTTGCCTCAGAATGTCCGAAAAGCGCCGAAGGCGCGACCTGTGCCTTCCAAGCTCATGGCCCGGGTTCAAACCCTGGAAGTCGCAGCCCGGAACGGCGCGAAGCGCCGCACGCCCGGACCGTCTTCCTCCGGTTCAAATCCCGGGCGGCGCACGAACGAAGTGAGTGCGCCGCCCGTACTCCCACTCGCTCGCTACGCTCGCTCGCGGGAGTCCCGGCCGGCGATTTTCCTCGCTTCGCTCGGAAAATCCTGAGAGGGGTTGACATCCTCTCCGCCCTGAAGGGCGAAGATTCCCACGGTCCCGAACCGCTGGTTTGGGGTGTTTACGGTTTGTRGCTGTCCCGGTGACCGCCACWGRCTGTGCCAATCAGCCGGTACTCCTATCCCGGYATGGGATTCAGAGGTACTTCTTACTGTACCCGAACACTACAACAGAAAGGGTGCTTTCTGTGTGTGGTCGGGAATCCCGATATTGTCCGATTAAGTGGGCGGATAGACCGCCTCGGATAACTATTAATACAACGATCACTCAGTTAAAACACCCGACCAGAAGTTCGTGGTTACTGGAGAGAATTGTCGGATTCATCCCCGCGCTGAAGCGCGAGGCTTTCTCCTTGATTCTCCGTAAAACCGGCAGTCGGTCCGCGACCTCCGGTTTATCAGGCGGGCACTTCCGTTTCCTCGCGCTCCCAGTGTCGGTGTGCGGCGATGGCGTCCCTGAATTGCTGGGCGAACTCGTCGAGATCTCCGGCGCCGCGGCTGGTGACGACACCCCGGTCCGCGACGAGTCCGCCGTCGTCGCCTGCGAGGTCGACGTCCGGCAGGTCCACCGCCTCGAACAGCTCCACCGCCTCGCCGAGCGCGGCGATCGGCTTCTTGTGCTTGAACGCTTCCGCGAGGAAGTGTCTGACGTCGCCCTGTTCCAGCAGGGCGTCGACGCTGTCCTCGCCGCCGGGGACGAACACGGCGTCGAAGAGGATAGAGCCGGTCGTCGAGTGGCTCTCGTCCGCTTCGACGGAGTCGCCGCCCGCGCTCTCCCTGTCGCCGAGCACCTTCGAGACGATCTTCACCCGGGCGCCCTCGTCTTCGAGCGTCGATACGACGGTTTCGAGGTGGTCACTGTCGAAGCCGTCGTCGACGAGGACGGCGACTTTCCGCGTCTCTATCGTGTCGACATCGCGCTTGTTCATGCTCAGCGTCGGGTCCTCGGCGTCGTGATCGGGCAGTTCCTCGCCCGGCTCCTCGGGCGGCTCGACGCCGATTCCCTCCGCCACCCGCCGAGCGAACTCGTGGTCGACGTTGTTGAACAGGTCGTAGACCATCCGCTCGCGGATCTCCATGCGATCGACCTTGCCCAACTCGAAGTGGGCGGCGTCGACGATGTTCTCCCGCTCGGGTTCGGTCATCGAGTTCCAGAACAGCCGCGCCTGCGAGAAGTGGTCCCCGAAGCTCTCGCTGCGGTTGCGTATCTTCTCCCCGCCGATCTTCTCGGCGAAATGGCCGTATCCGTCCTCACTCTCGGGAACTTCCCGCGGGTCGTCGCCGCCGATGGAGTTCGGCTTGTAGGAGACCTTACTGTCGTTGATCTCCTTGCGCATGAACCCGTCGCGCTGGTTGTTGTGCCGTTCGGCGAGGGATCGGTTGATCGGGATCTCGTCCCAGTTCGCGCCCCCGAAGCGGTTGATCTGCGTGTCCTGGTAGGAGAACAGCCGGCCCTGCAGCAGCGGGTCGTTGCTGAAGTCGACGCCCGGCACGACGTTCCCGGGATGGAACGCGACCTGTTCGACCTCGGCGAAGAAGTTGTCCGGGGTCTCGTTCAGGACCATCTTGCCGAGCGGTCGAACCGGGACCTCGGTCTCGGGAACGAGCTTCGTGGGGTCGAGGACGTCGAAGTCGAACTCCTCGGCCTGCGCCTCGTCGAATATCTGGACGCCCAGTTCGAACTCCGGCTCGTACCCCGCCTCGATGACGTCGTAGAGGTCCTTCCGGTTGAAGTCGGGGTTCTTGCCCGCTATCTTCTGCGTCTCGTCCCAGACCAGCTGACTCACGCCGAGCGTGGGCGTCCAGTGGAACTTGACGAACGCGGACTCGCCGTCGTCGTTCACGAGCCGGAAGGTGTGGACGCCGAAGCCGTCCATCATGCGGTAGGCCCGGGGGAGCGCGCGCCCCGAGAGGACCCACAGGATCATGTGCGTGATCTCCGGTTTCAGCGAAGCGAAGTCCCAGAACGTATCGTGAGCCGCCGACGCCTGCGGAATCTCCTTGTCGGGTTCGGGCTTGATGGCGTGGACGAGGTCCGGGAACTCCATCGCGTCTTGGATGAAGAAGACCGGGATGTTGTTGGCGACGAGGTCCCAGTTGCCGTCGGTGGTGTAGAACTTCGTGGCGAATCCCCGGACGTCCCTGACCGTGTCGGCCGAGCCGCGCGAGCCGACGACCGTCGAGAAGCGAACGAACACCGGCGTCTTCTGGTCCGAATCGGTCAACACCGAGGCCTTCGTGAGCTCGGAGACGTCGTCGTACTCGCCGAGGTCCGGGTCCTCGTAGGGCTGGAAGTAGCCGTGAACGCCCGTCCCGCGGGCGTGGACGACCCGTTCCGGGATGCGCTCGTGGTCGAAGTGCGTCATCTTCTCCCGGAAGTGGAAATCCTCCATGATCGTCGGCCCGCGTTCGCCGGCCTTCAGCGAGTTGTCCGTGTCGCTGATCTTGAGGCCGTGGTCGGTCGTCAACTCCTCTCCGTCCGGGTTCTCGCGCACGTCGTCGAGTTGGCGCTGCTTGCTCCGCTCGTCGACGCCCTCCTCGTCGCCGCTCGTTCCCGTTCGGTCCGACCCCTCGTCCGTCATCTCGCTCCGACTCCCTTCGCCTCCGTTATCGGCTTCAGACGCGCCCTCAGGATTTTCTACGGCGTTCTCTCCGGCCTCCGTGTCGTCCGAGCCTGGATCCTTCTCTGACATGATTCGTTCCTCGGAGGAGAAGACGAAAGATAACCGAATAAGCGTCCACCCGGAGAATGCAAGCAGTTGACGGTCACCTATCGCGTCGTCACGGTTCGCACGTTACCTCCGACCGACGGAGCTTCCGCGCGACCGCGAGTCGGGACGCGTCACGCGGGAACAGCGGGACTGTCGGGTCAGTCGTCGTCGGCGGTCTGCGTTTCCGCGTCCGCCTCGATCCGCTCCTCGCGCGGACCGTCCGCGTGCCCCTCGTGGGCGACGGCGGTCGCCATGAGCTCCGGCGAGATGGCGGGCACCTCGTCGGGTCCGACCGGGCCGTCCGCCTCGATCGCCTCCTTCGAGCGCGGGAACTCGCGGATCTCCTTGTGGATCGCGAGGCCGGCCTTCGCGCCCTGTCCCATCGCGACGGGCACCTGATTGTGGCCGGGGGTGACGTCGCCGACCGCGAACACGCCGTCCTCGCTGGTGCGGCCGTGGTCGTCGACGTCGATCTCGCCGCCCTCGGTCAGGTCGCAGCCGAGCCCCTCCGCCAAGGCGGTGTTGTAGTCGGAGCCGTACATCGGGAAGCCGCCGCGGTACTCGCGGCGGGCCCCGTCTTCGAACTCCAGCGCCTCGAGCCAGCCGGAGTCGGGGTCGTTCTCGACGCCGGTCACGCCCTCGCGGACGATGTCGATCGGGTGCGCCTCTAACTGCGCCGCGGTCTCGTCGCTCCACGTCGGCTCCTCGCCGCGGGTCAGGAGATCCACGTCGTCGGTCACGTTGAGCATGATCATCGCGACGTGGGCGGCCGCCTCGCCGTGGCCCATCACGTACACCGGCTCGTCGACGAACATGTAGGCGTCGCAGTGGAGACAGTAGTGGAGCCCCTTGCCCGTCCGCGGGAGCGGCGGGTCCGGGCGCTCGTCGGAGAAGCCGGTCGCGAGCACGACGCGGTCCGCGAGGAGTTCGGCGTCGGTCGTCGAGAGCCGGAACCGACCGTCGTCGGTGCGCTGGACGTCGGTGACGAAGCCGCGCTCGAACGCGCCGCCGTACGACTGCACCTGTTCGCGGCCGGTCTGGAGGAACTCGTTGCCGGAGGTCTCCTCCGTGACGCCGATCACGTTGTGCGTGTCGGCCATCATCGCCGCGCGCCCGCCGCCGCGGTCGATCAGCACCGTTTCGTGCCCGAGCCGGGCGCCGTACAGCGCGGCCGTCAGCCCAGCGGGGCCGCCGCCGACAACCGCGATCTCGTACTCGTCATCGGACGAACTCATTACCGGATCGTACGCGTCGCGCCGGTTTAAAAGGAGCCGTGCTGTGCGCGCGTCGCGGCCAGCCCGTGTTCGCTCGGCCGGAGCGCCCGACTGGGCCGCGTCGTTCGATCTCCGACGCTCCCCGGAAGCTTATTACGGATTATCACGTGCGCTGTGGCAGTGCCATCACGACTCGCCGCCGCCGTCGCGCTCCTCCTCGTCGGCGCCGTCGCCGACATCGCCTCGACGTACGCGGCCATCTCCGGCGGCCAGTACGTCGAGGGGTCACCGGTCGGCGCCGCGTTCATCGCGACGTTCGGCCTCCTTCCCGGCATGCTGCTCACCAAGGCCGCCGGGATGGTCATCATCGGGATCCCCGTCGCGGTCGCGGGCGGGACCCGCCGGCTCGTCGCGACGCTGATGTGCGCCGGCGTCGGCGTCCTGTCGCTCGCGACCGCGGCCCGGAACGCCCTCCTCGTGGCGGGCGTCTGGCCGTGATTCGGTCGGCCGCTCAATGCCGGCACCGGCTCGTCGCCCGCCCCGCTCCCGTCACTCCCCCTTATAAAGCCGCGCGGCGGTCCGCTCGGGGAGCCCCGCGTCGGCGACCGCCTCGCTCACGCGATCGACGTCGTACGCGACGCGCCGGAGGTCGATCTCGCCGGTCTGCGCGTCGAGCACGGCGTACCCCGCGTCCGGATCGCCGTCGCGCGGCTGGCCGACGCTCCCCGGGTTGACCACGACGTCGCCCGCGACCGCGCGCGTCCCCTGCACGTGGGTGTGTCCGAGCACGATCCCGTCGTACTCGCCCATGTGGCGGTCGAGGGTCGGGAACTCCTCGGGGTAGACGTAGGCGTCCTCGCGCTCGGCCGCTGGGTGGGAGTGGACGAGGAGGTACCGGCCGCCCGCGAACGTCTCGGTGCGCGGGAGCCCGTCGAGCCACGCGCGCTGGTCGTCCGACAGCGAGGCCTTCGCGTGTTCGAGGCCCGCCTCGGCCATGCGGTTGGCCCGGTAGCGCTCGGGGGTTCCGACGGTGCGGTCGTGGTTGCCGCGGACGGTCTTGGTCGCGACCTCGCGCACGCGCTCGACGCACTCGGCCGGCCACGGGTTGTACCCGATCACGTCGCCGGCGCAGACGACCCGGTCGACCGCGGGCATGTCGTCGAGGACGGCTTCGAGCGCGGGCAGGTTCGCGTGCACGTCCGAGATGAGCCCCACCTTCATCGGGTCGTGGTTCGGGAGCGAGGCCCGAATAGGTTCGGCCGATACGTGGTGTCGTACGCGGCTGGGTGTGGGAGTGTTGAAGATGTTGATCACTTATAAATAGGAATAGCTGACCGTGGATCGACGACGGAGATCGACAAGGCCCCCGTCGCTCGCTTATAAGTTGTTGGTGCCGGATCGACGATGAACACCTCCAAAGCCCCAGCCGCGACGGCTCGCGTGACTCGCTGCGCTCCTCGTCACTCGCTCCGCTCGTTCCTGCGGTGCTTGCGTCGTCAGGCGTCGCCCTCGCGGCTGCCCCTTTGAACCCCTCCCCGCACAGCACCGCAGCCTCACGCCTCCCCAGCCTCGTCGCTGGCGCCTTATAAGGCGCCAGCGACTCCCTCGCACCGTCGGTTCGCGGCCCTCCGGGCCGCTCACCGGGGTGCGCCACCGCAACTCCGTTTATAAATAGCTGCGACGCCGCTTCCTCACTCCACCTTCGTCGACACCGCGAGCCCGGAGCCGACCGGGAGGATCGCGGTCTCGACGGCGTCGTCGGAGCGCACGGTGCCGACGTACTCGCCGACTCCGCGGGTCTCCCCGTCGATCTCGGAGTCGGGAAGGGGCGCGCCGTCCTCGAAGTGCGCGACGAGGTCGCCGAAGTCGATCGGCCCTCTGGTGACGTTGTCGGCGACGATCACGCCGCCCGTCCGGACCTTCGGGAGGACGGCGCGGTAGGCCTCGGCGTACCGGTGCTTCTGGTGATCGATGAGGACCACGTCGAAGGGGCCGTCGTAGCGCTCGACCGTCTCCATCGCGTCGCCGACCTCGAAAGTGACGCTGTCGGCGTAGCCGCCGTCGGCGGCGAACCGGACGCCGCGCTCGGCCTCCTCCTCGTCGAACTCGGTGCAGACCACGGCGTCGGCGCCGCCCCGAAGGAACCACGTCGCGGAGTAGCCGAAGCCGGAGCCGAACTCGAAGACGCTCCCGGCGTCGGTCAGGCGGGCGAGCAGCCGGAGGACCGCGCCCGCTTCCGGCCCGATGATGGGAAAGCCCCAGTCGTCCGCGAGGGCCGCCATCTCCGCCTGCGTCGCGGTGTGCTCGGGCGCCGTCGCGGCGAGGAAGCGCTCCGTGGCGTCGGGGAGAACGTCCATGGCCCGCGTTCGACCGGACGACACTTGAAACCGACCGTCGGCGGGGGTTCGGGGCGCTCGTGGCGTTCGAGAGGGACGGAAACGACGACGCCCCCCGAGCCCCCGAAAAGTGTTAAGTCGCGCTCGCGCGACCCGTTTACCAATGTACGATCCTGAGGAACTGGACGCGATCCGGGACGCCAAGGAGTCGTGGGAGGAGGGGACCTACGGCGAGACGGTCGACCGGTTCGGGGAGCGCAAGGAGTCGTTCACCACGGATACGGGCGGGCAGGAGGTCGATCCGCTGTACACGCCCGCCGACGTGGCCGATCACGACTACCGCGAGGACCTGGGGAACCCGGGCGAGGAACCGTACACGCGCGGCGTCTACTCGACGATGCACCGCGGGCGGCTCTGGACGATGCGCCAGTACGCGGGGATGGGCACTGCGAGGGAGACCAACGAGCGCTTCAACTACCTCATCGATCAGGGCTCCTCCGGGCTCTCGATGGCCTTCGACCTCCCGACTCAGATGGGGTACGACTCCGACGCCGCGATGGCCGAGGGCGAGGTGGGTCGCTCGGGCGTCGCCATCGACACCTTGGACGACTTCGAGACCGTCTTCGACGGGATACCGCTCGACGAGGTGTCCACGTCGATGACGATCAACGCCCCCGCCGCGGTCCTCCTCGCGATGTACGTCGCGATGGGGGACGAGCAGGGCGTTCCCAGAGAGGATCTCCGGGGGACGATCCAGAACGACATCATGAAGGAGTACGTCGCGCGGAACCTCTACATCTACCCGCCGGAGCCCTCGATGCGCCTTATCACGGACATCTTCGACTTTTGCGCCGCCGAGACCCCCAGCTTCAACACCATCTCCATCTCGGGGTACCACATCCGCGAGGCGGGCTCGACCGCCGCACAGGAGGTCGCGTTCACGCTCGGCAACGGGATCGAGTACGTCGAGGCCGCGATCGACGCCGGGCTCGACGTCGACGAGTTCGCCCCGCAGCTCTCCTTCTTCTTCAACGCGCACAACAACATCTTCGAGGAGGCCGCGAAGTTCCGCGCCGCCCGCCGGATGTGGGCGCAGATCATGGACGAGCGGTTCGACGCCCAGAACCCCAAATCGAAGCAGCTCAAGTTCCACACCCAGACCGGCGGCTCCACCCTCACGGCCCAGCAGATCGAGAACAACGTCGTCCGGGTGGCGTACCAGGCGCTCGCGGCCGTTCTGGGGGGGACCCAGAGCCTCCACACGAACGGGAAAGACGAGGCGCTGGCGCTCCCGACCGAGCAGTCGGTCCGCACCGCGCTCCGCACCCAGCAGATCCTCGCGCACGAGTCTGGCGCCGCCGACACGATCGACCCGCTCGCGGGCTCGTACTACGTCGAGAACCTCACCGACGGGATCGAGGAGGACGCCTTCGAGATACTGGAGGAGGTCGACCGCCGCGGCGGCATGCTGGAGGCGGTCAAGAGCCAGTGGGTCCAGCGGCAGATCCAGGACGTGGCCTTCGAGCGCCAGCGCGAGATCGAGGACGGCGAGCGCGTCATCGTCGGCGTCAACGAGTTCGAGGTGGACGAGGAGCCGGAGATGGACCTCGAAGAGGTCGACCCGGAACAGGAGCGGAACCAGCGCGTGCGCCTTCAGGAGGTGAAGGCCGACCGCGACGGCGACGCCGTCGACGACGCGCTTTCGTCGCTTCGCGAGGCCGCGCAGGGCTCCGAGAACGTGATGCCGCACATCGTCGACGCCGTGAAGGCGTACGCGACGGTCCAAGAGGTGTCTGACGTGCTCCGCGACGAGTTCGGCGAGTACAAGCCGGGTCGTTGACATCCTCACCGCGCTGAAGCGCGAGGCTTTCTCCTCGATTCTCCGTAAGGCCGCCGGCCTACCGCAGGCGAACCGCGGTGCCGTACGCGAGGATCTCCGCGCCGCTGTCGGCGATCGAGGAGGTAGTGAACCGGACGTTGATCACGGCGTCGGCACCCAGCTCCTCGGCCTCCTCGATCATGCGATCTTGGGCCTGATTGCGAGCGTCGGTCATCAGCTCGGTGTAGCCCTTCAGCTCGCCGCCGGCGAGGTTGCGGAGACCTTGAGTGATGTCGCGGCCGACGTTGCGTGCACGGACCGTGTTGCCGCGGACGACGCCGAGCGTTTCGACCACTTCCCTGCCCGCGATCGACTCGGTGTTGGAGAGCTCCATGTCGTTCCGCTTCCCGGGGAACGCACTTAAATATCGACTGCGAGCGACCGGTCTCCCCACCGACCGCTCCCGTCGCCTCAGTTCGCGCCGCGAACGACGTGCCCGTACTTCAGCAGCGCGACGAACACCCCGCCGCCGAAGGCGTTGCCGATCGTCGCCAACACGAGGAACGCGGCGTAATCGGCCGGCGTGATCGCGGAGGAGACGAGCAGTCCGAACAGCACCTCGACGTTGCCCGCGATCGAGTGCGGGAGGTGGAGGAGGCCGATCGTCCCGGTGACGATCAACACGAGGAGGATCCGGCTCGTCGTGTCCTGCGCCGCCGTCACGAGCCACGCCAGCAGCCCCATCAGCCACCCGGCGAAGACGCCGCCGACGAACAGCCACGGGAGGTCGTGATCGACGAGCTTCAAGGCGATCGTCTCGAACGACTGCGGGTCGACGACGCCGAGCTCCGGCATCAACAGGGTCACGAGCAGGGTGAAACACAGGCCGCCGACGATGTTCCCGGCGTACACCAGCCCCCAGAGCCGGCCCAGATCTCGGAGCGACGCCTGCCGGTCGATCACCGGGATCACCGCTAGCGTCGTGTGTTCGGTGAACAGCTCCGAGCGGCCCAATATCACGAACATGAAGCCGATGGAGTAGACGCTGGCGAGCAGTAGCTCGGTCCCCAGATCGCCGAAGCTCCCGGGCGAGAGCGTCAGGACCACCGCCATTATCAGCGGGCCGAACCCGATGTCGAGCCCCGCCGACAGCCCCGAGAGCAGGAGCCCGAAGCGGTCCCGATGCATCTCGTGGAGCCCGGTCTCGAGCAGCGAGTCGAGGATGTTCCGGGACGACATCTGCGCCGTCGACGGATCGGTCTGTGAGTCGCTCACTGGACGGTTCCCTTTCTCCTTCACCCGGCTCGTACCCAAACCTTTGGGTCCGGGCGGAGAGCGGGAGGGATCCGTCTCCTCGGCCCCTCGGTCGTTATAAGTCGCCGGCGCTCGATGCGAGGCGCATGCGATTCGACCACGTCGGCGTCGCGACGCGCGACGCCGCCGACCTCGCCGACCTGTTCGACGGGCTGCTCGACGCGCCGATCGCCCACGAGGAGACGTTCGACGGGATGGAGGTCGTCTTCCTCGAACTCGACGACGGCGGTTACTTCGAGCTGCTCGAACCGACCGAAGGCGGCGCGATCGCCGACTACCTCGACCGCGAGGGGCCGGGGATCCACCACGTCGCGCTCGCGACCGACGACATCTCGGGAGCCCTCGACCGCGCTCGCGACCTCGGGATCGACCTCGTCGACGAGGAGCCGAGACCGGGTGCGTGGGGCCACGAGGTCGCCTTCCTTCACCCGCGCTCGACGGGCGGGGTGCTCGTGGAGTTCGTCGAGCACTGAGGGCGGCGCAGCTCTCGCCGGATTTTACCCGTCGCGGCCCTCATCTCCGGCCGTGTTCCGCGACCTCTCGCGACCGATCGAAACGGGGATGCCGACGTATCCGGGCGACCCCGAGGTGACGCTCGCGCCCGACGCGACCCACGAGGCCGACGGCTACGCGACGGGCGAGCTTCGGACGGGGACCCACGCGGGGACTCACGTGGACGCGCCGCGACACACGCTCTCCGACGGGACGACGATCGACGAGGCCGATCCGGGTCGGTTCGCGTTCGACGCCCGTTTCGTGGACCTCCGGGCGTTGGCGCCGCGGGAAGCAATAGGGACCGAGGCGCTCTCAGGGGCCGTCGGAGACGGAAGTGGCACGCTCGGGGACGCAGTCGACCTCCTCGTCCTCCGGACCGGTTGGGCCGCCCGCTGGGGAACCGACCGGTACCGTGACCACCCCTACCTGACCGAGGCGGCCGCCGCGTGGTGTCGGGACCGAGGGGTCGGCGTCGGGCTCGATACGTTCGGTCCGGACCCGACTGCCTCCGGGTCGGGGAGCGACGTCACGGCCGCGAGCGACGAGCCTGACGGCACCCCCGCCCACGACGCCCTTCTGAGCGACTCTCTGCCGATCGTCGAGAACCTGTGCGGGCTCGACGACCTCCCCACGCGGTTCCGGCTGTACGCCTTCCCGCTCCGGCTCCGCGGGGGGGACGGGTCGCCGGTGCGGGCGGTCGCGGAGTGGGAGAGAGGGTGACGCGGAGCGCGTCCCGCCGCCCCCGAGCCAGACCAAACCCGTTTTAAGCGTCGGCGACGAACCGCGATTCAAGGTCGATATCCATGGAGATGCCACGTCGTTTCAACACGTACTGTCCACACTGTGACTCCCACCAGGAGCACGAAGTGGAGAAGGTTCGATCGGGTCGGGCGACCGGAATGAAACGCGACGCGCGCCAGCGACGCCGCGCGCTCGCGACGATCGGCAACGCCGGCGGGTACTCGAAGGTGCCCGGTGGCGACAAGCCGACCAAGAAGACCCACCTGAAGTACCGCTGCGGCGACTGCGGCAAGGCCCACATGCGCGAGGGCTGGCGCGCCGGCCGGCTCACGTTCCAGGAGTAAGCATGGCGGGAAGCTTCCACCGCGTCGCCTGCGGCGACTGCGAGAACGAACAGGTCGTCTTCGGCAACGCCTCCTCGACGGTGTCGTGTGCGGTCTGCGGTACGACCCTCGCGACCCCGACCGGCGGGGAGGCCGAGCTCCACGGCGAGATCGTCGAAACCGTTGAGGCGCGGTAACCGCCTCACTACCCCCGTATGAAGTACAGCGGCTGGCCCGAACCCGGCGAGTTAGTGGTCGGCGACGTCGACGAGATCGCCGACTTCGGCGTGTTCGTCGACCTCGACGAGTACGAGGACAAGCGCGGCCTCTGTCACATCAGCGAGGTCGCCTCCGGCTGGATCAAGAACGTCCGCGACCACGTCCGCGAGGGACAGACGGTCGTCGCGAAGGTGCTCGACGTCGACGAGTCGGCGAACCAGATCGATCTCTCGATCAAAGACGTCAACGAACACCAGCGCAAGGACAAGATACAGGACTGGAAGAACTCGCAGAAGGCCGACAACTGGATGCTGATCGCGCTCGGCGAGGACGTCGAAGACGACCGCTACACCGAGGTCGCCAACGCGCTGCTCGCCGAGTACGACTCCCTGTACGACGCCTTCGAGGCGGCCGCGATCAGCGGCGAGGAGGCGCTCGAGGACGTCGAGATCGACGACGACGCCCTCGACGCGGTCGTCGAGGCCGCCCGCGACAACGTCTCGGTCCCGTACGTCGACGTGACCGGTTACGTCGACCTCGAGTCCGCGGCCCCCGACGGGGTCGACGACGTGAAGGAGGCCCTCGAAGCGGCCGAGGGCAACGGCGAGGTCCCGGACGGCGTCGACCTCGAGGTCGGCTACGTCGGCTCGCCCGAGTACCGGATCAAGGTCCGCGCGCCCGACTACAAGACGGCCGAGACCCAGCTCGAGGCCGCCGCGGCCCGCGCCCGCGAGGCCATCGAGGCCGCCGGCGGCGCCGGCGAGTTCCACCGCGAGCGCCGCGAGGACGACGAGTAGTCGCCAGCGGTTCGTCCCCCACCGGTTTTACCCCCTCCACCCCGAACCCGTGAAATCCGACATCCGCGTCTGTGCGAACTGGGAGACCGCCCACGACCGCCCGGTGTACGCGCTCGGCGACCGCTGCCCGGAGTGCGACGGGGCGACCGAGAACAGCGCGCCGGCGCCGTTCAGCCCGGAAGATCCCTACGGAGAGTATCGACGCCGGGCGCGGCGCCGTCGCGGCTCCGAGTGACCCGTCGGAGGCTCGGTGCCGTCCCGACCCCAACGCCGGAATAGCCACCCTCTTGTGAGCGCCGCCCGGAGTACCCCGGTATGGACGACATCGAGATCGACGAGGTCGCGACGCCGGAGCTCGACGACCCGGTGCTCATCGAGGGGCTGCCGGGCGTCGGCCACGTGGGGAAGCTCGCGGCCGAGCACCTCTTAGAGGAGTTCGACGGCGAGTTGGTCCGCCGCGTCTACACCACGGAGTTCCCGCCGCAGGTGAACGTCGACGGCGACGGCGTCGCCGAGCTGACCTGCGCGGAGTTCCACGCTGTCGAGACCGACGGCGCCGACCTGCTGGTGTTGACCGGCGACCACCAGGCCGGGTCGAACAAGGGCCACTACACGCTCACCACGACGTTCCTCGACGTCGCCGAGGAGTTCGGCGCGACCCGCGCGTACGCGCTCGGCGGCGTGCCGACCGGCGAGCTCGTCGAGGAGTACACCGTGCTCGGCGCGGTCTCTAACGGCGACCTCGTCGACGAGCTGAAGGACGTCGGCGTGGAGTTCCGGCCGGACGAGCCCGCGGGCGGCATCGTCGGCGTCTCCGGGCTCGTGCTCGGGCTCGGCGGCCGACGCGGCTTCGACGCCGCCTGCCTGATGGGCGAGACCAGCGGCTACCTCGTCGACCCGAAGAGCGCGCAGGCGGTGCTGGAGGTGCTCGCGGACCGCCTCGAGTTTGCCGTCGACTACGAGAGCCTGGAGGACCGCGCCGAGGAGATGGAGGAGGTCGTCGGCAAGATCCAGGAGATGCAGGACGGGCCGGCGGTGCCGGACGACGACCTGCGGTACATCGGGTAGCGACCTGCGGTACAGCGAACAGCCCGGCGACCTCGATATCGACGGTCCTCCACCGGTTCCGGCAGGGATAAACCGGTCCCCGATCATCGTTCGTGTATGACCGACGTACGCGTCGCCGGAGTCGGGCTCACGCGCTTCGGGAGCCACCCGGACCGGACCGGCCGCGACCTCTTCGCGACCGCCGCGCTACGGGCGTTCGAGGACGCGGGGGTCCCCCGCGAGGACGTCGAGGAGCTCAACTACGGCAACTTCATGGGCGCGCTCGCCGAGCACCAGGGCCATCAGGCCCCGCTGATGGCCGAGGCGGCCGGCGTGAACTGCCCGGCGACGCGCTACGAGGAGGCGTGCGCCTCGGCCGGCGTCGCGGTCCGCGAGGCGGTCCGGACCGTCCGCGCCGGCGAGGCCGACGTGGCGCTGGCCGGCGGGATGGAGCGCATGACCAACCTCCCGACCGACGAGGTGACCGAGGGGCTCGCCATCGCCGCCGACGACCTGTTCGAGGTGCGGGCCGGGGTGACGTTCCCCGGCGCGTACGCGCTGATGGCGACCGCCTACTTCGACGCGTACGGCGGGAGCCGCGAGGATCTGGCGCACGTCGCCGCGAAGAACCACGCGAACGCGGTGCCCAACGAGTACGCACAGTACCGCGAGGAGGTGTCCGTCGAGGAGGCGCTGGAAGCCCCGCCCGTCGCCGAGCCGCTCCACCTCTACGACGCCTGCCCGATCACGGACGGCGCGAGCGCGCTCGTGATCGTCTCCGAGGAGTACGCGGCCGAGAACGACGTGGACGCCCCGGTCGCGGTGACGGGGACCGGACAGGGGACCGACCGGATGGCGCTCGCCGACCGCGATCACCTCGCTCGCACGCCCGCCGCCGACGACGCGGCCGACGCGGCCTACGCCGACGCCGGGATCGGTCCGGACGAGGTCGACGTGGCGGAGGTCCACGACTGCTTCACCATCGCCGAGGTGCTCGCGCTGGAGTCGCTCGGCCTCTTCGAGCCCGGCGAGGGGATCGGGGCTGCACACGATGGGATCACGACCGCCGACGGCGACCTCCCGGTGAACCTCTCGGGCGGGCTGAAGGCGAAGGGGCACCCGGTCGGCGCGACCGGCGGCTCGCAGATCGCGGAGCTCACCCGACTGCTGCGCGGCGACCACCCGAACAGCGAGCACGTCGCCGACGCCGAGGTCGGCGTCGCGCACAACGCGGGCGGGACGGTGGCCAGCGCGGTCGTTCACGTGCTGGAGGTGGCCGAATGAGCGACGACGCCCCGGCGCCGGCGGACAACGCCGGCTACGACGAGTGGCTCGACGCCCTCGCGGACGGCGAGGGGTACGCCCTCGTCTGCCCGGACGGACACGGGTCGCTTCCCCCGCGCCGGGTGTGTCCGGAGTGCGGGGCCGCGGCGCTCGCCGAGGAGCCGCTCGCCGAGACGGGGAGCGTCGAGACGCACAGCGTCGTCCACGTCGCCGGGCCGCGGTTCGCCGACGACACCCCCTACGCGAACGCGATCGTCGACTTCGGACCGGTCCGGCTCACGGGCGTCCTGCGCGGGGTCGAACCCGGGACCGACGCCGTCGCGATCGGCGACCGGGTCGCGGTCGGCGTCGAGGAACGCGACACCGACGGGGAGCCGCTCGTCGCCTTCCGGCCGACGGACGGGAAGTAGGGACCGATCGGTCGGAGACGGTCCAAACGGTTATGGCGGGGTCACGAGTAGTCGGAATCCATGAGTGACCGCATCCGCGTGCTCCACGTCGAGGACGACCCGGATCTCGCGGAGATCACGGCGTCGTTCCTCGAGCGAGAGGACTCGCGGATCGCGGTCGAGACGGCTCCGAACGCCACCGAGGGGCTCGAACGCCTCGACGACCCGGACGCCGAGGTCGACTGTATCGTCTCCGACCACGACATGCCGGGACCGAACGGGATCGAGTTCTTAGAGCGGGTCCGCGAGCGCGACCCGGAGATCCCCTTCGTCCTCTACACCGGGAAGGGGTCGGAGTCGGTCGCCAGCGAGGCCATCTCCGCGGGCGTGACGGACTACCTCCAGAAGGGCGGCGGCACGGAGCAGTACGAGATCCTGGCGAACCGCGTCGTCGACGCCGTCGAGAAGTGCCGGATCGAACGCGAGGCCGACCGGACGCGGGCGCACCTGCAGGCGATCACCGATCACTCGATGGACGCGATCGTCACCATCGACGCCGACAGCCGGATCCGGTTCGCGAACCCGGCGGTCGAGCGGCTGTTCGGCTACGCGCCCGCGGGGCTGGAGGGAGAGCCGCTGGCGACGCTGATGCCGGAACGGGAGCGGGAGGCGCACCGCGAGGGCCTGACGCGGTACTGCGAGACCGGCGAGCGCTCGATCGACTGGTCGGCCGTCGAGTTTCCCGGGAAGCACCGCGACGGCCGCGAGATCCCGCTGTCGATATCCTTCGGAGAGTTCGAGGAAGGCGGCGAGCGACGCTTCGTCGGGATCGTCCGCGACGTGGCGGAACGCGAGCGTCACCGAGCGTTCGTGGAGCAGTCCAGCGACATCGTCACCGCGCTCGACGCGAACGGGACGTTCCAGTACGCGAGTCCCTCGGTCGAGCGGATCCTCGGTCACGACCCGACGGATCTGGTCGGGGAGTACGCGTTCTCGTACGTCCATCCGGAGGACCGCGAGCGAGTGGTCGAGACGTTCGCGCGGTCGGTCACCGGCGACGGGCCCGATCCGACGGTCGAATACCGGCTAGAGAATGCGGACGGCGGCTACCTGTGGGTGGAGTCCGTCGGGAGCAACCGGCTCGACGACTACGGCGTCGGCGGGTTCGTGATCAACACCCGCGACATCTCGGACCGCAAGCGGCGCGAGGAGAAGCTGTCGCGGCTCCGCGAGTGGACGCGGGACCTCAACTACACGCGGACGGCGGCGGAGACGACGCAGCTGGCGGTCGACGCCGCGGACGAGATCGTCGGCGCGGGGCTGAGCGGGGTCCACCTCGTGAACGAGGACGGCGACGCGCTCGAGCCCGCCGCGCTCGCCGAGTCGGTGCCGGCGCTCTTCGACGAACAGCCGGTCTACGACCGGGACGCCCCCGCCGGGACGCGCGCGGCCCTCGCGTGGGAGGCGTACCGCGGGGACGAGCCGCTCTCCGTCGGCGCCCTGTCGGCGTTCGACCGGCTCGACGAGGAGACGCCGGCCGAGAGCATCGTCCTCCACCCGATCGGCGACCGCGGGCTGTTCGTCATCTCCTCGTCGGAGCCGCGCGCGTTCACCGAGACGGACGTGCTCATCGCGGAGATCCTCGCGAACCACCTCGAAGCCGCGTTGGATCGCGTCGCCCGCGAGACCAGCTTGGAACGGCTTCACGACGCGACCCGAGGCCTGATCCGGGCCGACTCTCCCGAGGAAATCGCCGAGCGCGTCGTCGACGCCGCCGAGGAGGTGCTCGGGTTCTCCGTGGTCACCGTTCGGCTGTACGACGAGGACGCCGGCGGGCTCGTCCCCGTCGCGGTCTCGGAGGCGGTCGAAGCGGTGCTCCCCGACCGGGAGGTGTTCACCCCCGACGGCGGGAGCCTCAACTGGGACGCCTTCGAGGCGGGCGAGGCCCAGGTGTACGACGACATCGAGACCGCCGGCGCGCTCGACACCGGGACCGGCCTCCGGAGCCTGATGATCCTCCCCGTCGGCGAGCACGGGACCATCTCCGTCGGTGAGATGGAACCCGGCGTCTTCGACGGGACCGACGAGCACCTCGCGCGGATCCTCGCGACCGCGGCCGAGACGGCGCTCAACGCGGCGGCGCGGACCAGCCGCCTCCACGAGCGGAGCGCGGAGCTGGAGCGCCAGAACGACCGGTTGGCGGAGTTCGCCAGCGTCGTCTCACACGACCTCCGAAACCCGCTGAACGTGGCGCAGGGACGGATCGAGCTGGCCCGCGACGAGTGCGACAGCGACCACCTCGACGCGGCCGCGGGCGCCCACGAGCGGATGGACACGCTGATCGCCGATCTGCTCACGCTCGCTCGCGAGGGCGAGCGGGTGAGCGAGACGGAGCCGGTCCGGCTCTCGGTCGTCGTCGAGTCCTGCTGGCAGACGGTCGAGACCGCGGACGCGACGCTGACCGTCGACGAGGACCTGTGGCTCCGGGCCGACGAGAGCCGACTCAGGCAGCTCGTCGAGAACCTGGTGCGGAACAGCGTGGAACACGGGGGCGACGACGTGGCGATCACCGTGGGCGCGCTGGGCGGTGGGGAAGAGGACGGAGGCGGGACGGAGGACGGAGGCGGGCCGGGGGGCGAGGCGAACGGGAGCGACGAGATCGGGTTCTTCGTCGAGGACGACGGGCCGGGGATCCCGGCGGCGGACCGCGATCAGGTGTTCGACGCCGGCTACTCGACCTCGCAGGAGGGGACCGGTTTCGGCCTGCGGATCGTCGAGCAGGTGGCGACGGCTCACGGCTGGTCGATCCGGGTCACGGAGGGACGTGACGGCGGTGCGCGGTTCGAGGTTACGGGTGTAGAGCAGGCGGGCGAGTGAGATAGCGGCTCCTCCGTGGCTGATAGCGGGAGTGGGTATAGCACATTTGTGAGGTAGTTGTTTATAAATGGTCGAGTGACGTTGCTGGCGGCTGTTTATACCTGATCGGCGACTCTGCGGTGAAGACCCGCAAAGCCCCAGTCGCGCTCGGCTCCCACAGCTCGCTGCGCTCCTCGTCACTCGCGTTGCTCGTTCCTGTGGTGTCGCCGGCGGCTCCGCCGCCGGCTACCCGTGGCGCGTAGCGCCACGCTGCTTGCGTCGCTGGGGTTCGCCGAGCGCGACTGCCCCTTTGAGTCCCACCCGCCCCGCAACCGCACAGCACCTCACACCTCCCCAGCCTCGTCGCCCGGCGCTTATAAGCGCCGGGCGACTCCCTCGCGCGTGCTCCTCGCGCCCAGTGGGCGCTCGGAGGCACGCGCCGACTGCATCCTCTTTATAAACAATCGTCGCTGTCGCTCACAGTCGTTTAAGTACTGTATCGCCACCACCGATCTGCAATACTCACTCCCGCTATCGCTCGTTCCCATGTCCGTACTAGCCACGTCCAGCCCCAGACGCTCCGCTATTGCGGACCCCAACAGTACAAAAAGTATCAAGGCTCCGCAAACCGCGAAGCGATCCGACTACTCCCGAGTGACCAGTTCGATCTCGTGTCCGTCCTGGTCCTTCGTGAACGCGTAGTTGTGGTCGCAGGACTCGGGGTCGCGGTAGTCGGGCGCCTCGCGGGTCATCAGCGTCTCCCACGCCTCGTCGAGGTCGTCGACGCGGACCGCGACGTGGCCCCAGCCGTCGCCCATCGTGTACTCGCGGCCGTCGTAGTTGTAGGTGAGCTCCAGTCGCATCGCCTCCTGCGGGGCGTCCTCGGGGGCCACGAAGTAGTTCGAGAAGCTGTCGGCCTCCCAGCGGCCGGACGGCTGCTCCGCGTACTCGAACTTGCGGGTCCAGTAGCCGAGCGCCTCGTCGGCGTCCTCGACGCGGACCATCGTGTGGTCGATGCTCCACTTCGCGCCGTGGTCGCGCTTGACGATCTCGATCTCGTGGCCGTCGGGGTCCTTCACGAACGCGTAGCGGTTCCCGCAGGACTCGGGGTCGCGGTAGTCCTCGACGCCCTCCTCCATCAGCTGGTCGTACGACTCCTGAAGCGCGTCTTCGGGAACGCGAACGGCGATGTGGCCCCACGCGTCGCCGATCTCGTAGCTGCGCCCGTCGTGGTTGTACGTGAGTTCGAGGAGCGCGCCGTCCTCGTGGACGTCCTCGGGACCGAGGAAGACGTTGGTGAAGGTGTCGGCCTCCCAGCGACCCTTCTCCTCGTAGTTCAGGTGGGTCTGATACCAGTCGAGGCTCTCCTCTAAGTCCTCGACGCGGATCATCACGTGGTCGAAAGTTCCGTCCATACCCGATCCGTCGGTCGCTCGCCCCAAAAGCGTACTGAAGGGGACGAGGCTGACCGCGATCCGACGCCGCGGAGCGGATCTCGCGACGAACTGGCCGTGTTTTCTACAGTTAGTTCGGGGATTAATAGATAGTCACGCACTCTGATACGTAATCGGCGGGCGCTCCGAACGACCGCTCGCCGACCGATGCAAGACACACGAGACCCGCCGTCGACAGCGATCGACGGCACCGACGAGACGTATCGCGCTGAACCGACTCTCGACGCCGAGTCGACGGCTCCCGAGGCGGGAGGGATCGGTACCGAAGCGCCGACCGCGACCGGAGCCGCTCCGACCGGAGCGGCGGTCGGGGCACCCCCGACGCGATCCGCCGAACCGGCCGCGGCCGCGGAACGGACGCCACCCGGTGAGTCGGTTTCGGCCGAACCGGCCGCGACCGGAACGACTGAACCGGCCGCGACCGGAACGACCGAACCGACCGCGACCAGTTCCGCCTCCGGGCTCCTGCAGTCGCTCGTCGAGCTCGCGTCCGGCTCCCCGTTCGTCGCCGCCATCGCCGCGGTCGAGACGGTCATCGCGACCGTCCTGCTCGGCGTGCCGCTCTCGCCCGCGCCGGCCGTGGTCGGACTCGTCGCGTTCGCGGTGTACACCGTCGACCACGTCGCCGACGCGGCCGCGGACGCCCGCTCGACGCCCGGACGCGCGCGGATCGCGCGCCGGTACGGCGATCAGCTGATGCTCGCCGCCGCCCTCGCCTACGGGCTCGCTCTGGCGCTTTCGGTCGCGGGCGGACCGCTCGCGCTCGGCGTCGCGCTGCTCCCGGGCGCGTTCTGGATCGCGTACGCCTCCGACTGGCTCCCGAACGCCGGGCGGGCCCTCCGCTCGCTCGCGCCGGACGGTGATCTCGGGACCGGAGTGCGGCTCCCGCGTCTGAAGGAGGTGCCGGTCGTCGGCTCCGCCGTCGTCGCCGCGGGCTGGGCGATCGCCGTCACCCTCCTGCCGCTGGCGTTCGCCGGGTCCGCGGCCCTCGGCTCCGGCTCGGTCGGCGCCGCGCCGGTCGAACCGGTCGTCGCGGTCGCGGTCGCCTACTTCTTCCTGCGGTCGTTCGTCGACGCCGAGCTCCCGAACGTCCGGGACGTGGAGGCGGACGCCGCGGCGGGGGTCTCGACGCTCCCGATCGCCCTCGGCGTCGCCCGGACTCGTCGCGTGCTGTACGGGGTCGACCTCGCCACGGCGGCGACGCTGGCCGCGGCGACGGCGACCGGAGTCCTCTCGCCGGGGGTCGCCGCGGCGCTCGGCGTCGGACTCGCGGCGTCGCTCGCGGTCACCGCGCTCGCCGGCCGAGTCGACGACGCCGCGGTGCTCGGCGTCGCCCCGGACTGCAGCTACCTCGTCGTCGCGGCCGCGCTCGCGGTCGTCGCGGCGTGATAAACCGACGGAGCTGACGGGTCTGGCTCGCGAGAAGTGGCGGGGAGGAACGGGTTCCCCTCGCCATCTCACGGTTCTCACCGCGACCGGTTCTCTTTGAAGCCGAATACATCCAATCATTGAAACAAAATGATTTATATTTCGACCGCATGCAAATAACTGTGATCGGGCTGAGCCCGCTGTCGGTCGCGCTGCTCTCCGCCGTCGTCACCGGTACGTCCGCGGCGATCCTCGCGTGGCGCGAGCGGCCGGAGGCGGGCGCGACGTGGCTGACGGTGCTGCTCGTCGGGCAGGTCTGGTGGACGACGTTCCTCGTCTTCGAGCTGGAGGCGTCGACGCTGGCGGCGAAGTCGCTGTGGTACGACGTGCAGTGGATCGGCGTGGTGGTCATCCCGGTGGGGTGGCTGCTGTTCGCGCTGGAGTACACGGGGCGGGAACGGTACGTGACGCCCGGGGTCGTGGCGGCGCTCTCGGTCGCCCCCGTCGTCACGCTCGGCGTCGTCGCCGCCGGCGACCCGTGGGGGCTCATCGTCGTCGACCGGGAGGTCGCGGCGACCGCGGTGGGCTCGTTCCTCCGCGTCGAGACCGGGCCGTGGTACTACGTCATCGCCGGGTACACGTACCTGCTCGGGCTGTTGGGGTCGGTCCCGATCCTCCGGCTCGTCCGCGACGACGCGCGCCCCTTCCGGGGGCAGAGCGCCGCGCTGCTCGTGGGGACGGCGGCGCCGTGGGCCAGCAGCGTGTTCCACCTCGCGGGGACGTTCCCGATCGCCGGACTGGACCCGACCCCGCTCGCGTTCGCGGTGTCGGGCGTGGCGTACCTCCTCGCGCTCTCCCGGTTCCGGCTGCTCACGCTCGCCCCGGCCCCTCGGCGTCGCGCTCGGCAGTTGGTGTTCGAGCACCTCCACGATCCGGCGTTCGTGATCGGGACCGAGGGGTACGTGATCGACTTGAACCAGAGCGCCGCGGACACCTTCGGGATCGACCGCCGGGCCGCGATCGGAGAGCCGGCCGACGCGGTCGTCCCGCGGTACGACGAGGTCTCGGTCGAGGAGTCGGACCGGTCCCCGCTCTCGATCGTGGGGACGAACGGTCGACACCCGTACGACGTCACCGTCAGGCGCATCGCCGACGGGCACGACCGGCCGACCGGCGAGGTGGTGGTGTTCCACGACGTGGGCGAGTACCTCGGCCAACAGCAGCGGTTAGACGTGCTCAACCGGGTGTTCAGACACGACGTGCGGACGGAGACGAACCTGATCCACGGGTACGCCGACCGCCTCCGCGCGGACCCGACCGACGAGCGCGCCCTGGAAGTGGTCAAGCGGAGCGCCTCGCGCATCCTCGATCTCAGCGAGCGCACCCGGACCGCGAGCGAGCTGTTCGATCCGATGGCGAAGCCGTCGCCGCCGGTGGCGCTCGACGCCCTCGTCGAGGAAGTGGCGGAAGAGTGCCGGTCGGAGTTCCCGGACGCGAACGTCTCCGTCGCGGGCGACGTGCCCTCGGTCCGGGTTCCGGCGGTGTTGCGGGTTATCGCGGAGAGTCTGTGTTCGAACGCGGTGCGGCACAACGACAGCGAGCCCCCCTCCGTGTGGCTCGGCGCCGCCGCGGACGACGGGTGGGTCGAGCTCTCCGTGGCGGACGACGGTCCCGGAATCGACGAGGCGGAGCGCGAGGTGCTGAAACGCGGCACCGAGACGCCCCTCGAACACGGCAGCGGGCTGGGGCTGTGGATCGTGAAGTGGGGCGCCGATCAGGTCGGGGGGAACGTCCGGTTCGAGGACCGAGCGCCCCGCGGGACGGTCGTCACCGTTTCGGTGCCGATCAGGGGCGACGCGGGTGGGCAGACGCGGACGGGGAGGGCGCGAGCCGCGAGACGGCCCGCGAACGGCACCTCTCCGACGCGGGTCGGTAGGCACTTGTCCGCCGCCGGTCATTCCGGACCATGGACACGTATCTCCCGTACGCCCTGCTCGCGATGGGCGCGTACGCGTTGGTCTCGCCGCTGATGCGCGTCGCGACGACGGGCCCCGACGCGGTCCCGAGCGACGTGGCCGTCGTCGTCTCGAACACGCTTCTCATCTGCATGGCCGTGGCCGTGCTCGCGTACACCGGGCAGGGGTTCACCGAACACCTCGCCTCCCCGAAGATCCTGCACGTGCTCGCGGCCGGCGTCTTCCTCGGAATCGGCATCCTGGCGCTGTACCGCTCGCTCGCGCTCGGCCCGGTGAGCGTCGTGACGCCCATCTTCGCGATGTTCCTCGTGTTCTCCTCCGTGATCGGCTTCCTCCTCTTGGGCGAGTCGTTCACCGCGCGGAAGGCGCTGGGAATCGCGTTCGCCGCGGCGTCGGTGTACCTCGTCTCGGGCGCTTGAGGCCGGTCCGATATCGACGCTCGGGGTCCGGTCTCGGTCCCGGCGCACGAGGGCGTTTTCCGGCCCCGACGTCGAGTTCGATCTCCCGATCCGGAAACGCCCGCCGCGTGACGAAATCCCTTTACTACCCACGGTGAAAGGAGCGTATCCGCAGTGGCCCGCCTTCCGAACCCCTTCCGCGCGCTAATCCTCTACATCGGTTTCGCCCTCGCGAGGGCGGGGCTGATCGACCGGCACCGCGTGGTCCGGACCACGGACCTCGCGTGGCCGCGGATCGTCACGGGGATCGCCCGGATGTCGAAGAACGCGGTCGACGTGGCGATGGTCGGCGTCGCCGTCGGCACCAGCGCGGTCGCCGGCGTCGGCTTCGCCGGCCCCTACTGGGGGCTCGCGTTCGCGCTCGGCGGCGGCGTCGCCGGCGGCACCATCGCCCTCGTCTCCCAGCGCTTCGGCGCGGAGGCGTACGAGGAGCTCGGCGACGCCGTCCGGGCGAGCGTCCTCCTCGCAATCGTCATCACGATCCCCGTCTCGGCCGCCTTCTGGACGTTCCCGACGCGCTTCATCGACGTGCTGAGCAGCAACGAGACCGCGATCGCGTTCGGCGCCGACTACCTCCGGATCGTGGGGCTCGGCGTCCCCTTCGCCGCGCTCAACCTCGTCGGAAGCCGGGTGCTCGTCGGCTGCGACGACGCGTACACCGCGATGCAGGTCCGGGCGGGCGGCGCGCTGGCGAACATCGTCCTGAGCGCCGCGTTCATCTTCGGGCTCGGCTGGGGCGTCGAGGGCGCCGCGCTCGGCACCGTCCTCTCGAACGTGCTCGCCGTCGCCGCGTTCACGATCGGCCTCGTGCGAGGTCGGGTCCCCGGGATCGGCGAGTTCCCCATTTCGATCAGCCCGTTCGGCTCGTACGTGAACCCGGACATGCTCCGCGACCTCGTCGAGATCGGGCTCCCGGTGGGCGCGCGCAACCTCGTCTGGACCGTCGCGGAGTTCCCGATGCTCGCCATCCTCGACGTGTTCGGCGAGAACACCGTCGCCGCGTTCGTCATCGCCCGCCGGATCTGGGGGATCATGAACGCCCCCGGCTGGGGCTTCGGGCTCGCCTCCTCCAGCCTGGTCGGACAGGAGCTCGGCGGCGAGGACCCCGCGGAGGCGGAGGCCTACGCCCGCGACATCATCCGCTTCTCCGTGGCGACGTACGTGATCTTCGCGGCGCTGACCGCCGTCTTCGCGACCGACATCGTCACGCTGTTCGCCGAGACGCCGGAGAGCCCCGAGATCCCGATCGCCGTGAACCTCGTGTACGCGGCCTGCGTCGCGGTCGTTTTTCAGGGGATCTCCGGCGGCGCGGCGGGACCGCTCGACGCGGCCGGCGACACGAAGATCCCGTTCGCGAGCCAGTTCCTCGGGATGTTCTGCGTGTCGATCCCGCTGGCGTACGTCGGCGCCCACGAGGCGACGCCGGCGATCGACGTGCCGGGGATCGGCGTGACGATTCCGGAGGTCGCGCTCCCGGCGATCGGGCTGTGGGGCGTCTACCTCGCGTTCCTCGCCGAGACGACGATCCCCGCCGCGATCAACTACTGGCGGTTCCACTCCGGGAAGTGGAAGGCGATAAGCGAGGCGTACCGACCTGACGCGCCCGCCGACGATTAGGACGATCGTTTTTAAAGGTGTGATCGAAGTTCTTATCCAGGTGATCGCGGATCAACGGCGAACGGCTTCAAACCCTCAGCCGATCGTTTATAAATAGAGAGTCGCGGACCGACGACGAACACCGCCAAATCCCCAGCCGCTCGGCCGTACGTGATCGATGGCTCCGCGATGAACACCGCCAAAGCCCCAGCCGCGAGGACTCGCGCGACTCGCTGCGGTCCTCAGTCGCTCGCATAGCTCGCTCCCTGCGGTCCTTACATCGTCGTGCTTCGTCCTTCCGGGAGACTTCGTCTCCCGTCTTTCCGCTCGCTCCGCTCGCGGAAATCGCGACTGCCCCTTTGAGCCCCACCCGCCCCGCACAGCACCGCCCCGCGCCTCACGCCTCCCCAGCCTCGTCGCTGGCACCCTCCGCTTCGCTCCGGGAGCCAGCGACTCCAGCGAGGGACCGGAGGTCCCTCTGGCAGCCGGCGCTACGCGCCGGCGACCTCGCGCGTGCGGCTCACGGCCTTTCGGCCGCTCGCCGGCACGCGCCACCGCGCGGTCCTTATAAGTGATCGCCGCGGCCGCCAGTAACCGTTTATAATTGCCTCACCACGCCTCCCGCAACACGCCTTCGATCGCCTCGGGCGTCGCGTCGAGGTCGGCTGGCGCGCGGTCCATCGACCAGTCGTCGGCGATGTACTCCGCGATCGCGGGGAAGTCGTCCTCCTCGACCGGTCCGAGATCGCGGAGCCGCGAGGGGACCGGAAGGGAGTCGCGGACCGCGGCGACCTCGCGCACCACGTCCTCGGCGATCGCGTCGTCGTCGCGGCCGGCGGTCGCGACGTCGAGCCCGTTCGCGAGCGCCCGCCGGCTCGCGTCCACCTCGTCGAAGAGGAACGCGAGGACGTGCGGCGCGACCACCGCGTGGACGGCCCCCTGCTGGACGTCGTACCGGCGGGCGAACCCGTGCCCGAACGCGTGGATCACCGAGATCTTCCGGTCGAGCTGGACGAGCAGCGCGCCGACCACGGCGCGGTCCGTCGCCGCCGGGTCGTCGGGGCGGTCGCCGGCGACGTGCGGGAGCGCGTCCCGCAGGAGCCGCGTCCCGTGGACCGCGGTCGCGTCGCTCACGGGCGATGGGTCGGCGGCGTACGGCGTCTCGATCCCCTTGTTGAACCCGTTCATCGCCGAGCCCGCGAGCGCCGACCGCGGGGTCGTCTCGAACAGGGCGGGGTCCGCGAGGTCGACGGTCGGCATCGCGCCCGCGCCGCTGACGGTCATCGGCTGACCGGTGGGCGACGCGTCCGCGGCGAGCACCTCCAGCGAGCCGCCCGTGGAGACGTCGGCGCCGGCGAACGTCGTCGGGATCACCACGAACGGGAGGGCGGGGTCGGTCTCGGGCGCGAGCTCGCCGAGCGCGTCCGTCCCCTCCTCCGCGTCCGCCCGGAGGTCGGCGAGGTCCCGCCCGTCGACGTCGAGCAGCGTCGCCTGCCGGGCCACGTCGAGGCTGCTCCCGCCGCCGACCGCGACGAGGGAGTCCGCGCCGACCTCGGCCCGCTTGTCGAGGAGGTCGAACGCCTCCTCGACGCGCTTGTCCGGGGTCGTTCCGTCGAAGACCCCCGCGAACCGGTCGCCGAGCCCCTCGCGTATCGGGTCCATGAGGTCGTCGTTGGCGCCCACGTTCGAGCCGCAGACGACGAGCGCGTCGCCGAGGTTTCGCTCGTCCAGGACGTCGCCGAGCTCGGCGACGCGCCCGCGGCCGTACCGGATCTCACAGCCCTGATAGTCGTGTTCGAAGGAGTCCGCGATCGGTAGCATCGGGCGTCGGTACGCCGGGCGGCGGCTTGTAGCTGTGGGAACGGGCGGCACGCTCGTCGGAACCGTGGCAGCGTCGACTCGCGCCGGCGACCCCCAAGAGCCAACCCCCTCCGGAACCCACGCTTCGACGACTCACCGTCGCCCAACCATGCGCTCGTTTCCACCCCTCCCCGACGTTCGCGGCTCGCAGGGCACAGAGGACCTCCTCACGGGTCACCTCTGGCTCCTCGAACTGATCGACGGGACGGGGCTCCGCTTCCGGATGGACGAGTCCGGTCTCCTCCGCTTCGGCGACCCCGAAACAACGTACGCGGACCCGGACGCGGTTCCGGTCGCGCTCCGGCCCGCCGTCAGGCGCGTTCGGGAGCGGTTCGACCGCGAGGCCTTCCGGGACGCTGTCGACGACCCCGAGGCGGTGGTCTTCTTCGGCGTCGCCACCCACCACCGGGGGACCGACTACGACTGGGACCGGCTCCCGGCGTTCCTCGGGACCGACGTGTGGGCGGGAGCGGGAGACGGAGCGTTCCGCCCGCCCGACGCCGCCGGGGCCGCCTTCGAGGGCATCGGGCTCGACGCGGTGAACGCGATCGAGCGCGAGGTGAACGCCCGCGACTTCGATCCGTACGAGTACGCCGTCCCCGAGTCCGTGTGGCGCGACGGCCCGGCCGCCGGGGTCGTCGTGCGCAACAAGCGCGGGGGGCGGGGGAAGATCCCCGCGGAGGATGCGGTGACCGACGCGGGCGAGGACGGTCCAGACGGCGACCGCGACGCCCCGGAGCTCGACGACCCCGAGACGATCGCCGCGACGTACGCCACCGGTGGACGGATCGAGCGCGTCGTCGCGGACCTCGATCGCCGGGGCGAGGGATCGACCGTCGACGCGGTCGCCGACCGGGTCGTCGAGTCGATCGCGAGGGAGACGCCCGTTCGGTTCGGGGCCGGCGGCGGGAGCGCGGACCCGGATCGGGTTCGCGTCGCGGTCGTCGAGCGGGCGCGAGCCGCGCTCGCCGAGCAGTAGATCTCCGGTTTCGTCACTTATGATAGATCGCCGCTCTCACGCCCGCGCGCGTGCGCCGGCTTTATAACCCGGCACGGATTAGCTCCACCAAGTTCTATGTCAGAGCAGAGCGACTACGGAGCCGGCCAGATCCAGGTCCTCGAGGGCCTGCAGGCCGTCCGTAAACGTCCGGCGATGTATATCGGGTCCACGGACGGTCGGGGGCTCCACCATCTCGTCTACGAGGTCGTCGACAACTCCATCGACGAGGCGCTCGCGGGGTACTGCGACGAGATCACGGTCACGATCCGCGACGACGGCTCCGTCAGCGTCAGCGACGACGGCCGGGGGATCCCGGTCGACACCCACGAGAAGTACGACCGACCGGCGCTGGAAGTCATCATGACCGTCCTCCACGCCGGCGGGAAGTTCGACTCGAAGTCCTACCAGGTCTCCGGGGGGCTCCACGGCGTCGGGGTCAGCGTCGTCAACGCCCTCTCCGAGCGCCTGGAGGTCGAGGTGAAGCGCGACGGCGGCGTCTACCGCCACGAGTTCGCCCGCGGCGAGCCTGCGGAGGACGGGTTCGAGCGCGTCCGGGACATGGACGACGGCGAGGACACCGGGACGTACATCCGGTTCTGGCCCGACGGCGACATCTTCGAGACGGACGAGTTCGAGTTCTCGACGCTGGCCAACCGCCTGCGCGAGCTGGCGTTCCTCAACTCCGGCGTCGCCGTCGCGCTGGTCGACGAGCGCGACGACGAGGCCGTCGACGACGCCGGCGACGAGGAGACGTTCCGCTACGAGGGGGGAATCCGGGAGTTCGTCGGCTACCTCAACGAGACGCGGACGCCGATCCACGAGGAGGTCATCTACTTCGAGGACGAGCAGGACGACATCCACGTCGAGGTCGCGATGCAGGCGACCGAGGAGCTGCAGGGCTCCGTCCACGCGTTCGCGAACAACATCAACACCCGCGAGGGCGGCACCCACCTCACCGGCTTCAAGACCGCCCTGACACGCACCGTCAACGACTACGCCAACGAGCACGGGCTCGTCGACGACCTCGACGCCAACCTCAAGGGCGAGGACGTCCGCGAGGGGCTCACGGCGGTCATCTCGGTGAAACACCCCGACCCGCAGTTCGAGGGGCAGACGAAGACGAAGCTCGGCAACAGCGAGGTCCGCGGCATCGTCGAGTCCGCGACCCACGACAAGCTCGGGACCTTCTTCGAGGAGAACCCCGACACCGCCCGGAAGGTCGTCCACAAGGCCGCGGAGGCCGCCAGGGCGCGCAAGGCGGCGAAGAAGGCCGAGGAGCTGACCCGGCGGAAGTCCGCGCTGGAGTCGACGGCGCTGCCCGGCAAGCTCGCCGACTGCCAGACGCGCGACCCCACCGAGGCGGAGCTGTTCGTCGTCGAGGGCGACTCCGCGGGCGGCTCGGCCAAGCAGGGCCGCAACCGCGAGAATCAGGCGATCCTCCCGCTCAAGGGAAAGATCCTCAACGTCGAGAAACACCGCCTCGACCGCATCCTGGAGAACGACGAGATCCGCGCGCTGATCACCGCGATCGGCGCGGGGATCGGCGAGGAGTTCGATATCGACGACGTCCGGTACAACAAGATTATCCTGATGAGCGTCGACGGCGAGGAACACGGATTCGTTCGCGACGCGGACGGAAACACGCGGTTCGTGGAGATCGGGGAGTTCGTCGATCGCGTGGTCGACGCCGACGGACGCGGATACGAGGATTATGAGGTCCTCTGCTTCGGGAGGGACGACAATCGGACGAAATTCCGACCGATCGATCAGGTCATCCGACACGAGATCGACGAGCCGCTGTACGAAATCGAGACCGATTACGGACGAAACCTGAAAGTCACCGCCTCGCACAGCGTGTTCGTCCACCGCGATGGTGAGATCGAACTCGCGAGAGGCGATGAGATCGACGCGGGCGATCAGGTCGTCGCACCGCGGTCCGTACCGCTTTCCGGCACGCGTGACGGGGAACGGATCGACCTTCTCGCGGAACTCGTCGAACGGTCCGACGAGTTCGATTCCGAACTGTTCGCGCGCGGCCCTGGGATCGAGGAACTGTTCAAAGAGCGGGTCCGCGAGGAGTACGCGACGGACGGCGGTGCCGTGGCTCAGGCCGAGCCGCGAGTCGAGGTTCCCGAATCGGTTCGGTCGACGCTTCGCGAACAGCGAGAGGAGACCGGGATCACTCAACAGGACGTCTGCGACGCGGTCGGAATTGCCCAGCCCATCACCGTGTCGCAGTGGGAGCGAGGGAACTCGCGTCCGACCGTCTCGAACTTCCAGGCGTACTGTGATGCGGTCGGCGTCTCGGCGCCTGCCGTGATGGAAAACGTGTCTGTCACGGACTCGCTCCTCGATCAGCGCTGGAACAACCAGTACGAGGGGGCACAAGCGAACCGCGTTCGCGATTACGTCCGAGTGAGCGAACTCTCCGTGGACGACCTCGACGAGATACCCGACGACGCGACCGTGGAACTGACGCCGCGACACCACGCGGATCACGGTGTCGATCGGTACGTCGAACTCGACGAGACCCTCTTCGAGTTGCTCGGTATCTACGCGGCGGACGGGTCGAGCTCACCGCGGAACGGCGTTCGACTCGCGATAGGCTCGAACAACGAGTCGCTTGCCGAAACGTATCAGGAGGCGTTCGATCACGTGTTCGGTATTCCGGCGAAGCGCAGCCGAAATGACGACCGCGTCGACGAAGTGAAGCTCGTCAACCGTGTTGCGGCCGTCGTCTGGGAACGCGTGTTCGGGTTCGACGACTCCCGAGCGAGCGAAAAAACGATCCCGGACCTCGTCTTCGACGTTTCGTCGGACTGCCAGCAGGCGTTCCTCCGCGGTTATCTCCACGGAGATGGGACAGTCAACGAAGAGCGGATCGCGTGGTCGACGACCTCGCGTCACCTCGCCAGCGGCGTGATGTACCTGCTCTCCGCACAGGGCGTGGTAGCGTCCCACTCGAAGATGGACGCCGATGACCTCGACGGCGGATTCAAGACGAACTCGGCTAGCCATACCGTCACCGTGTCGGCGCGGTCGGATCTCGCGAAGATACGGGACGTCTGGGAGCCACACCGAAATGGTGACCGTCTGCTCTCGAAGGTCGAGAACGGCTGGGACAACCACGGAACGCGGAAGTACCGTGACATATCCGAGGATCTCGTCGGACTGGAGGTGAGACGGGTCGAAGAAGTGGAACCGTCCGGACGGTACGTGTACGACTTCTCCGTCGAAGCCGACGAGAACTTCGTCGCGGGGATGGGCGGACTGTGCGCCCACAATACCGACGCCGACGTCGACGGAGCCCACATCAGAACGCTCCTCTTAACGCTCCTGTACCGCCACATGAAGCCGCTCTTGGAGGCAGGTTACGTCTACGCGGCCCAGCCGCCCCTCTACCGCGTCCGGTACCGCGGCGAGACGTACGACGCGATGACGGAGGCGGAACGTGACCGCATCGTCGAGGAGGAGTGCGACGGGAACCCGACGCAGGTCCAGCGGTTCAAGGGGCTCGGCGAGATGAACCCCGACCAGCTGTGGGACACGACGATGGACCCCGAGAACCGTCGGCTCAAGCGGATCAACGTCGACGACGCCGCCGCCGCCGACCGCATGTTCAACGTGCTGATGGGTGACGCAGTCGAGCCGCGCAAGCAGTTCATCAAGGAGCACGCCACCGAGGCGGAGTGGGTGGACATATGAGCTCGGACGTCCCCGACGTCGACCCCGACGACGTCCGCGCCGCGCAGGTGACGAACGCCCGCATCGAAGACGAGATGGAGCAGTCGTACATCGACTACGCGATGTCGGTGATCGCGGGCCGCGCGCTCCCCGACGTTCGCGACGGGCTCAAGCCCGTCCACCGGAGAATCCTCTACGCGATGCACGAGTCGGGCGTGACGAGCAACTCCGCCCACCGCAAGTCCTCCTCCGTCGTCGGCGAGACGATGGGTGACTACCACCCGCACGGCGACAGCGCGATCTACGACACCCTCGCGCGGATGGCCCAGGACTTCTCGATGCGGTACCCCCTCGTCGACGGGCAGGGGAACTTCGGCTCCGTCGACGGCGACCCGCCGGCCGCGATGCGGTACACGGAGGCCCGAATGGCGCCGATCGCGGAGGAGCTTCTGGCCGACATCGAGCGCGACACGGTCGACTTCTCGTCGAACTACGACGATCGACTCGAAGAGCCGGAGGTGTTGCCCTCGGCGTTCCCGAACCTCCTCGTCAACGGCTCCTCGGGGATCGCGGTCGGGATGTCGACGAACATCCCGCCGCACAATCTCGGCGAGGTGATCGACGCCACCGTCGAGCTAATCCGGACCCCCGACTGCACCGTCGAGGACCTGATGGAGCACGTCAAGGGCCCCGACTTCCCGACCGGCGCGAACATCGTCGGGCGGAACGCGGTCCACAAGGCGTACAAGACGGGGCGGGGTCGACTCCGCGTCCGCGCCGAGTTCGAGGTCGACGAGGAGGAGGGTCGGATCGTCATTTCGGAGCTCCCCTTCCAGCAGAACAAGTCCCGGCTCGTCGAGCGCATCGCCGAGGACGTCAACGAGGGCGCGATCGAGGGGATCCGCGACCTCCGCGACGAGTCCGACCGCGACGGGATCCGCGTCGTCGTCGAGCTCAAGCGCGACGCGATGGCCGAGGTCGTCAAGAACCAGCTGTTGGAGAGCCACCTCGAACGCACCTTCGGCGTCATCAACCTCGCCTTGGTCGACGGCTCGCCGCAGGTGATGAACCTCAAGGAAACGCTCGAACACTACGTCGAGCACCGCCGCGACGTGGTCCGGCGGCGCTCCGAGCACGAGCTCGCGGAGCGCGAGGACCGCGCGCACATCCTCGAAGGGCGGCTGAAGGCGCTCGAACAGGTCGACGACGTGGTCGAGACGATCCAGAACTCCGACGACCGCGACGCCGCGAAGGCGGCGCTCGAGGCCGACTACGAGTTCTCGGAGGCGCAGGCCGAACACATCGTCCGGATGCAGCTCGGGTCGCTCACCTCGATGGAGACCCAGGAGATCGAGTCGGAGTACGAGGACGTGACCGCCCGGATCGAGCGACTGGAGACGATCCTCGCGGACCCCGACGAGCTCGATCAGGTGATAATCACTGAGCTCCGGGAGATCAAAGACGAGTACGACGACGAGCGTCGCACGAGCTTCATCGAGGACGTCGGCGACGTGACTCACGAGGACCTCATTCCGGAGGAGGAGTGCGTCGTCGTGATGAGCGAGGACGACTACATCAAGCGGATGTCGCTCGACACCTTCCGCGCGCAGAACCGCGGCGGGAAGGGGATCATCGGCACCGATCTGAAGGAGGGCGACCGCGTCTCCTCCGTGTTCGCCGCCAACTCCCACGACTACCTGCTCGTCTTCACCAACCGCGGGCAGATCTACGAGCTGAAGACCTACGAGATCCCGGAGATGTCCCGGACCGCCCGCGGGAAGTCCGCGGTCAACCTCCTCGATCTCGACGACGGCGAGGAGATCGAGGCGGTCGTCAACACCGAGGACTTAGACGACGACGAGTTCCTCACGATGGTCACCCGCGACGGGTACATCAAGCGGACCGCCGTCGACGAGTTCGGCAACATCCGCACCACCGGGATCCGCGCGATCCGGCTGGAGGACGGCGACGAGCTGGTCGACGTGGAGGTGACCGACGGCGACACCGACATCGTCATCGGGAGCCGGAACGGGATGGCGATCCGGTTCGACGAGTCGGAGGCGCGCGCGATGGGGCGCACGGCCCGCGGCGTGATCGGCATCGACCTGCGCGAGGGCGACGCGGTCGCCGGCGTCGCCGCCATCGACGACGACTACCACAACTGGGTGCTCACCGTCACCGAGAACGGCTACGGGAAGCGCTCCGATCTGGACGAGTACCGTCTGCAGTCCCGAAACGGGAAGGGGCTGATCGACATCAAGACCGGCGACCGCAACGGCGAGGCGGTCGCCATCGAGGCGGTCACCCACGGCGACCACCTGCTCGCGATGAGCGACGACGGCCAGATCATGCGGACCCGCGTCGAGGAGATCTCGACCGTGAGCCGCAACACGAAGGGCGTCATCGTGATGAACCTCGACCCGGACGACGCGGTCGCCTCCGTCGATATCGTTCCCGAGTCGGCGTACGCCGACGAGGCCGATGGCGACGAGGACGGCGGGGACGACGAAGACGACGAAACGGCCGACGGCGACGCCGAGTAAACGCGTCGACCGAGTCGTCCGATTCGATATCTCGCGGCTCGATCGCCTTTACCGCGATCCGGCTTCGGCGAGATCCTCAGGTGATTCAGTCTTCTCGGGCTCGATCGACACGGAGACAGCGACGATGCATAGCGGGAGTGGGTATTGCACGTGGATTGATCGGTTGTTTATAAGCGATCGAGTGGTGTTGCTGTCGGTTGTTTATAAGTGGTCGACGGTGTTTCGGCGAAGACCTCCAAAGCCCCAGTCGCTGTGGGCGGCGCACGCTCGCTGCGCGCCTCAGTCGCTCGTTTTACTCGCTCCTTGCGGTGCTTGCGTCGCCTGCGCCGCCCACAGCGACTGCCCCTTTGAATCCCACCCGCACAGCACCGCAACCGCGCCTCACGCCTCCCCAGCCTCGTCGCTGGCGGCGATCGCCGCCAGCGACTCCCTCGCGCGTGCTCCTCGCGGCCTGTCGGCCGCTCGGAGGCACGCGCCAACCGCATCGTTCTTTATAAGCGATCGTCGCCGCCGCTCGCGACTGTTTAAATACTCTCTCGCCGCCACCGATCTGCAATACTCACTCCCGCCATCGATCGTTCGATCGATCGTGTGCCCGGTGTTCAAGTTCTATCGTGACGATTTCTTACCATGCATCGACGCGAACTCCTCGCGGCGACGGCCGCGATGGCGACCACGACCGCGGCCGCCGGCTGTCTCGGACTGGGAGAGACCGACTCCGGCCGACTCGATCTGACCGTCCGGAACGACGGCGACGAGCCGGTCGACGTCGACGTGGTCGTCGAGGGTGACGACGGGACGACGTACGCGGAGGAGACCGACCGGATCGACCCCGGCGTCGCCCGCGCGTTCGAGGCGACGGTCGGCGAGACCGGCCGTCACGAGGTCGTCGTGACCGGCGCCGACTGGGAGGGGCGACTCGCGTGGGACGCCGGGGTCTGCGGCCTGTACGACGGGACGGTCTCCGTCGACGCCGAGACCGTCTCGGTCGCCGGCGAGTGCGTCGATCCGCGATAACCGAACGTTCAGGAAAATTACTTACCGTCACCGCGAAAACTCCCGGACGAGATGGACGAGTACGAGGGGATAGACGAGGTCGTACACGAGCCGAGCGCGGCGTTCGCCGAGTCGACCAACGTCGCCGCGTTCATGCGCGAGTACGGGATCGACGACTACGAGGAGCTGATCGCTCGGACAACCTCGGAGGTCGCCGGCGAACCCGAGTCCGGCGTCGACTGGTTCTGGGACGAGATCACTGAGTACCTCGACATCGACTTCTACACCGACTACGACGCCGTCCGAGACGATACTGACGGCCCGCAGTTCACCGACTGGTACCCCGGCGGCGAGATCAACGTCGCGCACAACGTCGTCGACCGACACGCCGCGGTCGACTCGCCGAACCGCAACCGGGTGGCGCTGATCTGGGAGGGAGATCCCGGCGACGTCCGGGAGATAACCTTCCACGAGCTCAAACGCGAGAGCGACCGCGTCGCCAGCTACCTCGAATCCGTGGGGATCGAGACGGGCGACACCGTGGGGCTGTACATGCCGATGGTGCCCGAGGTCGTCTCGATCCTCTACGGCTGCCTGAAGGTCGGCGCGATCGCGGTGCCGATCTTCTCCGGGTTCGGCACGGAGGCGACGGCGACCCGGATCGCGGACGCCGAGCCGACGGTCCTCTTTACCGGAGACGGTTTCTACCGCCGCGGGGACGAGGTGCGGCTGAAAGCGACCGCCGACGCGGCGATCGAGGAGGCCGGCCACGTCGAGCACACCGTTGTGTACGACCGGCTGGGCGCGACGCCCGCGGGCGACGGGGGAGCCGAGAGCGTCGCCGGCGACTCCGAAGACCCGGTCCCGTGGGACTCCGAGCGCGACGCCACGTGGGACGAGGCGGTCGGGTCGCAGCCGGTCGGCTACGAGACGAAGCGGCTCCCCAGCGATCAGGAGTCGATGCTGCTGTACTCGTCCGGGACTACCGGCGAACCGAAGGGGATCGTCCACACCCACGCGGGCGTCCTCACGCAGTGCGCCAAGGAGATCCACTTCGGCTTCGACCAGAAGCCCGCGGACCGGTTCTTCTGGGTCTCCGACATCGGGTGGATGATGGGGCCGTGGACCCTGATCGGCAACCACGCCTTCGGCGGGACGGTGGTGATGTACGAGGGCGCGCCGGACCACCCGGAGCCGGACCGGTTCTGGGAGATGATCGATCGGCACGGAATCACGCAGTTCGGCATCTCGCCGACCGCGATCCGCGCGCTCCGCAAGCACGGGGACGAGTGGGTGGAGGATCACGACCTCTCGAGCCTGCGGATCCTCGGTTCCACCGGCGAGCCGTGGGACCCGGAGTCCTGGCGCTGGTTCTACGACGCGATCGGCGGCGGGGAGTGCCCGATAATCAACATCTCCGGCGGCACGGAGATCTGCGGCTGCTTCCTGATGCCGATGCCGAACCAGCCCCTGAAGCCCTGTACCCTCGGCGGACCGGGGCTCGGAATGGACATCGACATCGTCGACGAGACGGGCGAGTCGGTCAGGGAGTCCGGCGAGCGCGGCTACCTCGTCGCTCGCGACTCCTGCCCCTCGATGACCAAGTCGCTGTGGTCGGGCGACGAGCGCTACCTCGAGGAGTACTGGTCGACGTGGGAGGACCTGTGGGACCACGGCGACTTCGCGCAGAAGGACGAAGACGGCTTCTGGTTCCTCCACGGGCGCGCCGACGACGCCCTGAACGTCGCCGGCCGGAAGGTCGGCCCGGCCGAGATCGAGGGCGTGCTCATCGACCACGACGCCGTCAATCAGGCGGCCGCGGTGGGCGTCCCCGACGACACCACCGGCACCGCGGTGGTCGCGTACGTCGTACTCGAACCGGGCGTCGGGCCGAGCGACGACCTGCGGGAGGAGCTGCGGGCGCTGGTCGGCGAGGAGCACGGGAAGCCGTTCCGGCCGCGCGAACTGCTGTTCGTCGACGCGTTCCCGAAGACGCAGTCCGGGAAGATCATCCGGCGCGCGATCGAGTCGGTGTACAGGGGCGAGGACCCCGGCGACCTCTCGTCGATGGAGAACCCGGAGGCGCTAGAGGACCTCCGCGATCCGGCCTGAGAGTCGGAGGCGGGCGGTCGGCTGACCGCCCGGAGGGCGGCGAATCCCTTTTTAACTGCTCGCCTCGGCAACCGCCTCGTCGAGCGCGTCGTAGTCCGGTTCCTGCCCCGAGTCGTCCGCGAACCACCGATACGTCACGACGCCGTCGCCGTCGATCACGAACACGGCGCGCTGCGCGACCGTGTCGACGCCGTAGCCCTCGAACGACTCGATCGCGTCGTACGCCTCGATCGCGCGGTGGGCCGGGTCAGCGACGAGCGCGAACGGGAGGTCGTACTGCGCCCGATAGGCGGCCAGCGCGTGCGGGAGGTCGGTGCTCACGCCGAGCAGACTGCAGCCGTCGCGGTCGAACCCGTCGCGGAGCGCCTCCATCTCGTCGGTACAGGTGTTCGAGAAGGCCGCCGGGAAGAAGGCGAGCACGACCGGCTCCTCGCCGAGGCGCTCGGACAGGTCGAACGGTTCGATCTCGTCGGTCACGAGCGAGGCGGTGAAGGTCGGAGCGTCGTCGCCGACGTCGGTCATACCGATCGGTCGCGGTAGCGAGGTATCATCGTTTCGTCGTCGGCAGGCGGTTCGCGTCGGTTTTTGGACGAATTTTTTCGAGTGCGATACCGCCATAATCGGTGGTTTCAGCCACGTTAAGGGGCATCTACTCCCCCACTCATCGAGGCAAAAAGACTATAGTCGCCAGAGAGCTACGGTCGTATAGAGATGGCAAGTGCGATTCCACTGATCGGCGGCATCCCGGCGGGCCCGGAGCTCCTCATCATCCTGCTCGTGTTGGTCCTGCTGTTCGGGGCGAACAAGATTCCGAAGCTCGCTCGGTCGACCGGCCAGGCGATGGGCGAGTTCAAGAAGGGACGCGAACAGGTCGAGGACGAACTACAGCAGATGCAGGGGGACGACGACGAGTCGGCGGTCAGCGCCGACTCGACGGTCAACGCCGACTCGACGGTCGACGATGACGAGGAGTTCGAGACGGAGACCGAGACAGAGACCAGAGCGTAATCGGCTCCGCGGCGCCGGCCGATCCCCGCAGCGACGTTTTCTCTCACGCCTCGGGCGCGTGGCCTAGCGGACAGGGCGAGAGGTTCCTAACCTCTCGATCGCGGGTTCGAATCCCGTCGCGCCCGCTCTTTCGCTTCGCTCAGTCGCGGGCGCGACTGGCTCCACGCTCGCTTCACCCGCTCGCGTGGATCCCGCCGCGCCCGCTGTCTGCGGGTCCGGATGGGTTCTTCGATCGCCGGAACCGAAACGCCTCACGACGAGAGCCACGCGTACGTCTGGACGGCGCCGAACAGCAGCGCGAGCGCACCGTTTTCCACGATCAACAAGACGTTGTCGGCCAGCATCGTCCGAGCGCCCACGGCGAGAACGCCGAACATCGTTGCCAGCAGCAGATTGTACTTTGCGAACGCCACCCAACAGTCCTGATCGAGTTCGATGAGACCATCGCTACCCATACGTACCGTTCGTGCTCAGCGGTGACAAGTGACGGGGTCGACGAGGCGGTCGCGCCGAGCTCACCTTCCCTCGCCGAGCCGCCGGAACGACCGGTTCGCGAGCCACACCGATCCGACGCCGATCGCGAGCGTCGCGCCGGCCAGCAGGGGACCGGGCTCGTAGAGGAGCGGCGGGTGATAGCCGACGCCGTAGTCGAGGGCGACGTTGCCGACGACGAGCGCCAGCGCGAGGGCCAGCGCGCCGCGAGTGGTCCGGCCGAACGCCGGGAACAGCAGCGCGAGCCCGACGAAACAGAGGTGCGTGCCGAGCACGCCCCAGTAGTAGATCCACGCGTCGGGGGCGGCGACGTAGTCGCCGAACGCGAGGTTCAGCGAGACGAGCGGCCAGAGCCCGAACTGGACCAGCCACACGAACGCGACGGTCTGGAGGTACGCGAGCCCGCGCGAGGTCGGGGCGTCCGTCACGCCCTCTCCGCGGCGGACGGTGGGAACGAGGCTCAACAGGGCGACCCCGCCGAGCGCGACCGCGACGGCCGAGTCCGCGTAGAGGGGCCACAGCGGGAGCGGCACCTCCCCCGCGGTCGGCGCATAGTATCCGATTCCGACCGCGAGCATGAACGCGGTGAACCCGCACACGACGGCGAGGCTCCGGGGGGTACCGAGCAGCTCCTCGGCGATCGCGTCCCGGACGCGTCGTCTGACTGGCGCGCGCCGGAGCCGACCGAGCGATCGGAGCCCTCGAAAGGCGTCGGGACGTGTCACATCGCTCGTTTCGACCGCGACGACCTAAATATCGCCCTCTCGGTTCGATCGGGTCACTCCCGTCGGAGGTCCAGGTTCTGCGCGGTCGGGAGGTTCCAGCCGTACGTGACCGCGGCCAGCCGGGACCCCACCGTCACGGCCGCGCACGCCGCGGCGGCGGTCCCGGGAGTCGCTCCCAGCCCTCCCACGACCCAATACGCGCTGCCGCCGAGGACGGCACAGCTGGCGTAGAAGTCCTCGAAGAGGATGAAGGGGGCCCGGTCGAGGAGGATGTCCGCGAACGCGCCGCCGCCGACCGCGTTGATCGTCGCGATCGCGACGACGCCGAACGCCGACACGCCGACGTCGGTCGCGACGATCGCGCCGGCCGTCGCGAAGGCCGCCAGCCCGATGGCGTCCGAGACGAGGGTAACCGGATGCGTCTCCGGAGCGGAGAGCACGGCGTTCAGCCCGATCGCCAAGGCGACACCGAGGAGCCCGAGCCAGATCTCGATCGGCGACTGCAGCGCGAGCGGCACGCGGGCCACGAGGAGGTCGCGGGTCGCCCCGCCGGCGAACGCCATCGCCAACCCCACGATGACGATCCCCAACAGGTCGAACTCCTCGCGGATCGCCTTCGAGGACCCGACGAGCGCGAACGCGACCAACCCGATCGTGTTCATCACGGCGAACGGGTCGCCGAACAACACCGTAAGGAGACTCTGACTCACTGTCGGCGGCTACGGGCCCGGGGATCTTGAGTGTGCCGAGGCCCCCGCGGAACGCGTCGAGAGCCGTGTGGGATTCCGCCTCGTCGTCGTCGGCCACTGAACGCTCCGCGACCGTCCGCCAACTGGCCGTGGTGACCTCGACTTATATATAGCCGACTGACATTTAGTGAGCTTCAAAAACGGTTGTAAATACGCATCACAGGACTCGAAAACGCGATTATCAGTCGCGGTGTTTTGCGAGACACCTTTTTCAACGGGAGAGGCGTGAATGTGCGTATGACAAGCGAGGACGCCGAGCGTTCGCCCCTCTCACCCGACGAGACGGCGGGACCGCCGGCGTCCGATCGATCGGCGCCAGATCGCCCGACGGCCGATCGCCCAGCCTCCGATCGCCCGGTGTCGGTGGGACGGTACTCGTGGCGCTCGTTCCTCCGCGACCGCGGCCGCGACGACGACGCGTCCGAGCTGTACGCCGACATCGGCGAGGAGCCGGTCGTCCCGGCGACCGCCGTCGACGCCCACGTCGAGGATGGCGTCGATCGGGTGGTCCGTGCCACCGGCGTCGACGAACCGCACGAGGTCGACGGCGACACCGCCGTTCCGGGACACGGGACGCCCGAGGCCGGCACGCTCGTGATCGGTTCCGACCACGTCGTGCTCAGCGGCACGGCCGTCGTCCCCGCGGGGACCTCGACCGCGGCGGTGACACCGGAACCCGAGGCGGAGTCGGGTGGCGAGTCGGAGGCCGACGACGGGAGCGAGGGCGAGGACGACGAGAACGGAGGCGACGCTGGCGACGGAGAAGCTGGTGACGGCGCCGCGAGCGGCGAGGGAGACGACGAGCGAGCAGGCGGCGAGGAAGTGGATGACGGGGACGACGAACCGGCAGACGAAACGCCCGGCGAACCGGCAGCGATCGAGCCCACAGAACCGGACGAGCCGCAGGATCGCCCCGGCATCGCGGTCGACGGCCCGGGCGTCTCCGGGGTCGTGGTCGCCGCGAGCGCCGACGTGGAGTCGGTGCCGCGCCGGGCGCCGACCGGCGAGGAGTGGGACCGGATCGGCGTCGACCCGAGCGAGTTCCTCGGGTTCGACCCCTCGGAGACGGGGTACCGCGTCGGGGCGGCCGCCGCGGTCGGAGACGTTCTCTGGGACCTGTGTTCGGCCCGGTACGACCTGTACTCGGTGCCGGTGCTAAAGGGGTACTACACGTGGGACGACTACCGCGACGAGTACTTCCTCGACGAGGAGGGGAACCCGCCGACCGAAGTGAACGAGGAGGGGGAAGCGGTGCCGCTGGAGTTCACGCATGACGACAAGGTCGAGGCGCTGGGGTTCGACCCCGACCGGACCGAGGAGCTGCTTGGGGCGGGCGGGAGCGCCGCGGCCGACCTCGCGGAGCTGGTCGACGAGCGCACCGTCGACGTGAACCCGGAGGTCGACGAGGACGCGTTCTTCTCGACCGACGAGGGCGACACGACCCTCGCGAACCGGTACGACCTGGAGAAGGCGGTGCCGATGCCGAAGAAGCGCCACTTCCGCGAGATCGAACGGTACTGGGTGAACAAGCCGTACGCGTTCGTGATCGTGTTCCGGTCGAGGAAGGAGAACGAGGTGAAGTACTACGCGGTCCAGCCGCACCGGACCGAGATCGAGACCGACCTGGTCGAGTTCTTAACTGGAAAACTCCGGACCTCGATCAAGTACGCCGACGAGTCGATCGCCGGCGGCGACGAGGCGTTCCGCGAGGACGTGATCGTCGACGAGACGCTGACGCTGCTCGACCGGTACGACCTCTACGAACGCGACGACGACGACCGCGGGGTGATCGACGACCTCGTGGACGAGGCGGTCGACCGGTTCGGATTCGACCTCACCGAGGGGATCGCACACCGGATCACCCAATCGCTCGGCTACGAGCCGCCGACCGAATCGAAGACGGGTCCCGCGAAGATCCTCGCCCGCCCCGAGCCCGCGGTGCTCGCGGAGGACCCGGAGACGCTCTCGGAGCATCAAGTCGAGAAGCTGCTGTACTACCTCAAGCGGGACTTCATCGGCTACGAGCGGATCGACCCGATCAAGTACGACATCAACGTCGAGGACATCTCCTGTGACGGGTACAACTCGCCCGTCTTCGTCTATCACTCCGACTACGAGCAGATCATCACCAACGTCTACCACGGCACCGACGAGCTCGACGACTTCGTCGTGAAGCTCGCACAGCGCTCCGGGAAGGGGATCTCGAAGCGGCGGCCGCAGGTGGACGCCACCCTCCCGGACGGCTCCCGCGCCCAGCTCACGCTCGGCCGCGAGGTCTCCGACCACGGGACCAACTACACGATCCGGCAGTTCAACGACGTCCCCTTCACCCCGATCGACCTGATCAACTGGAAGACGTTCTCGCTCGACGAGATGGCCTTCCTCTGGCTCTCGATCGAGAACCACAAGAGCCTGATCTTCGCGGGCGGCACCGCCTCCGGGAAGACGACGAGCCTGAACGCGGTCTCCCTTTTCATCCCCTCGAACGCGAAGATCGTCTCGATCGAGGACACCCGCGAGGTCGAGCTCCCCCAGCGCAACTGGATCGCCTCCGTCACGCGCCCCTCCTTCTCCGACGACGACAAGGGCGACATCGACGAGTTCGACTTACTGGAGGCCGCGCTCCGCCAGCGCCCCGACTACATCGTGATGGGCGAGATCCGCGGCGAGGAGGGCCGGACCGCCTTCCAGGTGATGTCCACGGGCCACACCACCTACACCACGTTCCACGCCGACTCGGTCGGCGAGGTGCTCAAGCGGTTCACCACCGACCCGATCAACGTCTCGAAGACGATGTTCACCGCGCTCGATCTGGTCTCCGTCCAGACCTCCACGCGGGTGCAGGGCAAGAAGGTGCGCCGGAACAAGTCGCTGACAGAGATCAACCACTACGACGCCGAGAACGACGAGATCAACGTCCAGGACGTGTTCCAGTGGCAGGCGGAGACGGACGAGTTCCTCCAGATGGGCGACTCGAACACTCTCGAGGACATCATGTTCGACCGCGGGTGGAGCCGTCAGACGCTCGACGAGGAGCTCCGGAAGCGCCGCGTCGTGTTGGCGTACCTCATCGATCGCGGGCTCAACAGTTACGCGCAGGTGGCGGCGACGTTCCAGGCGTTCATCAACGACCCGGAGACGGTGCTCGCGCTGATGGCGAACGAGGAGTTAGAGCGATCGCTGGAGGACCTCCGCGAGATGGAGTCGGTGCTGATCAACGTCGACCGCGACAAAGAGGAGATGGTCCCGCGGCCGGACCCCGACGAAACGGGCCGCGAGGAGGTCGAGCGGATCCTCGCGGAGGCCGAGGACCTCTTCGCGGAGTACCGCGGCCGCATGCCCGACTCGGTCGCCGACGCCCTGCTCGACGTCGCGCCGGCCCGTGACGTCGAGGCGGAGCCCGGAGCCGACCGCGAGGCGCTCGCGCAGGCGGCGGACGAGGCCGCGGCGCTGGAGGCGGACGCGCCGGACGATTCGGGCGTACCGGTCGATTCGGGGGCGCCGGCCGACGCGGACGCACCGATCGACGCGGTATCGGGTGCGTTCGACGAGGGCGGGGGGAGCGACCAGATCGACGGAAGCGAGGAGCCCGACGAGATCGCTGCGTCCGAGGGATTCGGGTCCGGACCGGCGGCGGAAAATGTTCTCTCTTCCGGAGACGACGCGGAAGACGAGAAGAACGCGGAGGACGGCATCGACTTCGACGACCCGTTCGACGAGGGGATCGACGTGCTTGACTCGGACCCGGAAGGAGGAACGAAGCCGGAACCGGAACCAGATCCGAAACCCGAACAGGAAGCCGAGTCGGAACCGGTAGCGAACTCGCGAGAGGCCGAGTCCGACGTCAGGGCGGACGCCGACGGGGGAGAGATCCGCGCCGAGGGCGGAGACGGGGTCGCCGGCGAAAGCGACGCCGAGCGTGAGGATGACGCCGCGGGCGGCGAGGACGACGCCGGCGAGAGCGATGCCGAAGACGACGGCGACGACATCGACGACTGGGGATTCGGCTCCGTCGAGTCCCCGGAGGAGCGGTAGTCCCATGGTCAAAACGGGGTGGGTCGCGTGAGCCTCGACACGGGCGTCGGCGACGGCTCCGTCGACGGGAACCTCCTCGCGGAGCTGTTCTACCCCGTCTTCGAGCTGCTCTTCGACGCCGGCGGCGACTTCGTCGGCGACATCGAGCGCAAGCTCGCCGAGGCGCGCATGCCGGATCAGGTGGAGATGTACGTTTCCCGCGCGCTGGGGGTCGGACTGTTGGTCGGCGGGCTCCTCTGGGCGCTCGGGACGCTGACCGGCTACGGCGTGTTCTCGCTCGGGCTGATCGACCCCGACGCGCTCTCGCTCGGCATGCCCGCGCCGACGCCGGCGGTCCAGGAGTTCCTGCGCTCGCTCGTCGTGCCCGCCGCGGTCCTCGTCAGCGGGCTCGTGTTCGGGTCGATCGGGTTCGCGATCGGCTTCGGCGGCGTGCTCGCGATCCCCTACTCTCGGGCGTCGGCGCGGGAACGCGAGATCAACCTCCTGCTCGCGGACTCGGTGTCGTTCATGTACGCGCTGTCGGTCGGGGGGCTCAACCAGTTGGAAATCCTGCGCTCGATGGCGACGGCGGAGGACACCTACGGCGAGGTGTCCCGCGAATTCCAGAGTATCGTCAACGAGACGGAGTACTTCGGCACCGACTACCGGAACGCGATCCGGCAGCAGTCGATGGAGACCCCCTCCGACGAGCTCTCGCAGTTCCTCGCGGACATGCTCTCTATCGTCAACTCCGGCGGCGACATGGAGAGCTTCCTGAAGGACAAAAAGGAGAAACACCTCCGCACGTCGAAACAGGAGCGCGAGATGACCTTGGAGACGCTGGAGCTGTTCGGCGAGATGTACATGACGCTGTCGCTGTTCCCGCTGCTTCTCATCATCATCCTCGTCATCATGGGGATGATGGGCGAGTCGGACGACTTCCTGTTGTACGCGACCGTGTACGCCCTCATCCCGCTGACCGGGGTCGGCTTCCTCGTGCTCGTCTCCACCGTCAAGCAGGACGAGCCCGGCGACGGCTACCTCCACCCCGACGGCGGCAGCGAACGGCTCCGGCAGACCAGCCAAGAGGGGCTGCTCCACTTCGGGCTCATCGAGGCGTTCGTCGGTCAGTTCGGCGTCTTCGACCGGATCCGGGACCGAGAGGGGACGTACAAGACCAAACAGATCGTCTCCGCGCCCCACCTGTTCCTCCGGGACAACCCGCTGTACACGCTCGCGCTGACGGTGCCGACCGCGCTCGTCGTCGTCGGCGTCGCGGTCGCCTCGGGGAACGCGCCGACCTCGTTCGACGGCTGGGTAAATCGCCCGGTGTGGTCGACGTTCGTCTGGGTGTACCTCCCGGCGTACCTCGTTCTGACGCCGCTCGCGGTGTTCCACGAGTGGAGCCAGCGGTCCAAGCGCGCGATTACCGGGAAGCTCTCGGAGAGCCTCCGGAAGCTCTCCTCGGCGAACGACACCGGCCAGACGCTGCTCGAATCCGTACAGACGGTGTCGGAGACGTCGAGCGGGAAGCTCGCGGAGGAGTTCGAGGTGGTCCACGCGAAGGTGAACTACGGGATGAGCCTGCGCGACGCCTTAGTGGAGTTCAACAACAAGTACGCGGTCCCTCGGCTCGCCCGGACGGTGAAGCTCATCTCGGAGGCGCAGGAGGCGTCCTCGCAGATCACGGACGTGTTGACAACGGCGGCGCAGGCCTCGGAGAACCAGGACGACATCGAGCGCAATCGGATCTCGCAGACCCGGATGCAGGTGGCGATCATCGTGATGACGTACGTCACCTTACTCGGCGTGATGGCGATCCTCCAGACCCAGTTCATCGACGTGATGGGCGGGCTCTCCTCGCAGGCCGACGGCGGCGGCGGCGCTGGCGGCGCCGGCTTCGGGGGCGGCGGCGGCGTCGACCCGGACGTGCTCTCGCTTCTGTTCTTCCACGCCGTGACGCTGCAGGCGGTCCTCTCCGGGTTCATCAGCGGGTACATCCGGAACGCCGACATCATCTCCGGCGTCAAGTTCGCCGTGGTCCTGATGACGCTCGCGCTGGGGGTGTGGATCTATGTGGGGTAGCGGCTCCGCGGCGGGCGGCCACCGGTCCCCGACGGTCGCCCGCGCGCAGACGCCGATCGACTTCGCGGTCGGCGCGGGCGTGTTCCTGCTGACGCTCGCGTTCGTGATCGCCTTCGTCCCGACGCTTTTCGACCCCTTCTCGGCGGCGGAAACCGCCTCGCCGATGGTGAGCGATCGGGTCGCGGCCGGCGTCGCCGGAGACTTGCTCGCGACGTCACCGGCGGATCCAGGCGTATTAGATCCTCTCTGTACGGTTGCATTCTTTGCGCCGGAACGTGGCGCACCGGCGAGTGACTGTCGGTTCGACGCTGACGACGACCCCGCGGACCACTTCGGGATCGACGGCGATGTCCAAGTGATCGTCCACGCACTCAACGAGCGAAATCCCGGAGAGAACCCCGCAAATGTATCGATCGCGACGGCCGAGGAGACTTTCGACGGTGTCGAACTGATCCGGCCCGCGGACGGACCGTCGGGGACCGCGGCCGACGATGTCACCGTCTCACAGCGGCTCGTCTCGATAGATGGTGAGCAGTACCGGCTCACGGTGCGGGTGTGGTGACCATGAACTCAACGAACGATCGACACAACCGGGCACAGGCGCACACGCTGGAGGCGTTCGCGGCGGCGATCCTGCTCGTCGCGGGGCTCACGTTCGCGCTGCAGGCGACCGCGGTGACCCCCCTGTCGGCCAGCACGTCGAACCAGCACATCGAGAACCAACAGCGGGCGGTCGCGACCGACCTGTTGGCGACGAGCGCCGAGAACGGCGATCTGAGAGACGCGATGCTCCACTGGAATCCGGAAAACGAGACGTTCGCGTCGAGCCATCCGGAGTTCGAATACTACACGCGGGCCGCGGGGCCGAACGGGTTCGCCGCCGCGCTCGGAGGGTTCGGCGAGTCGCTGAATCGGTCGCTCGTCGATCGGCGGATCGCCGTCAACGTGGATCTCCGCCACTACAACACCACGGACCGGACGGAGCGGGAGACGACATCGCTGATACACATGGGCTCGCCGAGCAACAACGCGGTGAGCGCGACTCGGACGGTCGCGCTCTCCGCCGACGCGAACCTGACCGCTCCGGGGTACGAGGAGTCGACGCTCCGGGGGTTGGCCGACGGAACCGATACGGGGGAGTTCTACGCGAACGAGACCGGGTCCGGGCCGCTGTTCACGTACGTGGAGGTGCGCATCGTCGTATGGCGGATGTGAGCATCGGACCGCCGGACGGGGACCGCCTCTTCGGCGGCGACGGCGCCCGCGACGCCGATCGCGCACAACTCCTGCTCGTCGCGGGGCTGGTGATGGCGGTCTCGCTCGTGACGCTGGTCGTGCTTCTGAACGCGACCATTTACAGCGAGAACGTCGCGACCCGCGGCGTCGAATCGGCCGACGGCGAGGCGCTGGAGGTGAGATCGACCGTGATCGAGGCAACCGGCGAACTGCTCGACGCGACTAACCGAGCGGAACCGGACACCCACGTCGACGCCGCCACGACCGTCCGAGACGGCGTCGATGACCTCGACAGGGAGGTCTCACGGTCGTACGCGGAACGCGGTGGCGTGGCGCGTATCGAGCTGCTGGAGATTCGGAACGGGAGCCGGATCACGGGCGATATCGCGGGAAACGGAACGGGCGATCCCGACACCTCGACGCTCGCCGCCAGCGTCACTCGGACACGCGGCTTCGTGCTCGACGTCGAGTACGAGTCGCTCGCCGATTCGGACGCTGCCGGGCCCCCCGCCGACGCGTTCCACGTCGACCTCGACAACTCGACCCGGAGTAGACAGGTGTACGTGTACAACGGCTCCGACGGCAACGTCACCGTCGCGGTGGGCGACGACGGGAACGAGCCCGCGGTGCGCTGTGAGGCCCCCCCGGACGACCCCGACGGAAACGTCACCGTCGACCTGACCGGCGAACGCCTCGGCGACCGCCCCTGTCCGGGGGTCTGGCCGACGCTCTTCGTCGTTCCCAGCGATCCCTACGACATCGCTCTCGTGAACGCGAGCGCGACCGATGGCGAGGCGGCCGTGACCGCGCGCCCCGACTCGGGAGACACCGTCGACACCGACTTCGCGACGGGGAGACAACCGGCGGTGTACGAGACGACCATCGACCTCCGCTACCGGACCGCAGAACTCCGGTTCGAGACGGCCGTTCGGGTCGCCCCGGGTGAGCCCGATGCGTGAGCCCCGCGACTCCGGCGCGACGCACCTCGTGTGCGACGAGCGCGGCGTGAGCGTCACCGTCGGATACGTCCTGACGCTCGCGATCGGAGCGGTGTTGCTCTCGGGCGTCGCCATCGGCGTCGGCGGCGTCGTCGATTCCCAGACGGACCGAGCCGTCCGGGGCGACCTCTCGGTCTTCGGACAGACCGCGGCCGCGAACGTCGAGAGCGCCGACCGGCTCGCCCGCGCGGCGGAGGCCGACCGATCGAACGCGACCGGCGCGGCGAACGTCTCCGTCGCCGTCGACCTCCCGACCCGAGCGGCGGGAATTCCCTACCGGATCACGGTCGATAACGACGCCGTGACGCTACGCACCACCGACCCCGAGGCGACGCTGAAAATCCCTCACGCGGCGCGGCTGAACGTCACGGAATCGAGCGTCCGCGGGGGGCCGATACGGATCGAGTACGACCACGACGGCACTGGCACCGGCAATCTGACGGTGGTCGAGCGATGACCGACCGCCGGCGGCCGACCGTTTCGGTCGGCGACGGCGGGCTCGCGGCGTTCGCGGACGACGAGCGGGGCGTGAGCAACGTCGTCGGCTACGTGCTGGTGTTCTCGCTCGTCACGGTGACTATCGGAACAGTGTTCGCGGTCGGCATCACCGGTATCGAGGACAGACAGGAGGCCGAACGGGTCGAGAACGTCGAGCGCGCCTTCGACGTGTTCGACGACAATCTCCGAGACGTCCAGCGGTACGGCGACCCGAGCCGATCGACGGAGATCCGGCTCAGCGACGGAACGCTGTCGATCGGGGAGACGACCCGCGTGGAGCTGCTCAACGCGACCGGTGGCGTGGTTCGCGGGTTCGAGTTCCACAGCCTGACGTACACGAACGGGGACACGACCATCGCGTACGAGGGCGGCGCCTGGTTCCGCGGCGACGGCGATGGGGAGGTGATGCGCTCTGAGCCTCGGTTCGTCGCCGCGGACGGGCGAACGACGCTCCCGATCGTCCGGCTGTACCCGCTCGGACCCGAGACCGTCGACCGAGACGGAACGGTGCAGGTCGCGGCGGACCGACGCTCACCGCCACGTCTCGTTCAGGTCGCCACCGCTGACGCCAACGACGATCCCTTCACCCTCCGGATCGAGTCACCGCACGCGGAGGCGTGGAAGCGATACTTCGAGCGGACGGACGGGTTCGACGTCGATTCCGCAACCGACACGGCCAACGACACAGTCGTCGCGAACCTCGATCACGGCGACGAGGTGTTCGTCACGGGCGCCGCCGTCGACGTCCGGCTCCAGCGCTGATCGGGGATCACGTCGGAGTCCCCCGAACGCACCACTGAAGCCCGCGGCACCGCAACGACCAGGTATGACCGAGGAGCTGTACCTCGCGGACGACGCGGTGACGACCTTCGAGGCGACCGTCGAGCGCGCCCTCGACGACCGGGTGGTCCTCGACCGGACGCACTTCTACCCGACCGGCGGCGGGCAACCGCACGACACGGGGACGCTCCGGGTCGCGGACGCCACTGACCGGCGGTGGCGCGTCGTCGACGTACAGAAGAAGGACACCGTGTACCACACACTCGAACCGGCGGGAGATGCCACCACCGCGGCCGACCCCGACTCGGCGACCGAGGCCGTCGCGCCGCCCGAGCCCGGGACGACCGTGGTGGGCGAGGTCGACCCGGCGCGGCGGCGCGCGCACTCCCGGTATCACACCGCACAGCACCTGCTCTCGACGCTGCTCTTGGCGGAGTTCGACGCGCGGACGACGGGGAACCAGCTCTACGACGACCACGCGCACCTCGACGCGGCCTACGAGCGCTTCGACGACGGCGACCTCGAGCGGATCGAGGACCGACTCAACGAGCTCGTGGCCGACGAGCGCCCCGTTCGGAGCTACGCCATGGACCGCGAGGAGGCGGAGGCGACGCTCGACACCGACCGCACCCGGATCGACCTGCTGCCCGCCTCGATCGCGGAGCTTCGGATCGTCGAGATCGGCGGGGTCGAGAGAGTGGATACCGACGAGGACCTGAGCGACACCGGCGCCGATCCCTACGACCGCACCGCCTGCGCGGGGACCCACGTGAGAAACACCGCCGAGATCGGCGAGGTCGTCGTCACCGGTCGGGAGACGAAGGGAAGCGACGAGGAGCGCGTCCGGTTCGCGCTGGCCGAGCACGTCGACGGCGGAAACTGACGGCGGCGGCACGAAGTCGCACTCCTCGGCCCGCGATCCCGCCGTTTATATACGATCCGCGGTTGGTTCCGCCATGAAGTTCTGCGACGAGTGCGGATCGATGATGAAGTCCGGCGAGGGCGAGGACCACTGGGTGTGCGACTCCTGCGGCCACGAGATCGGGCGCGAGGACGGTGACGACCAGTGGACGACCGAGTCGCAGGTCGAGTCGGAGATCGTCGACGTGAGCGACGCGGAGGACAAGGGGCTCCCGCAGACGACCGCCCACTGTCCGGAGTGTGGAAACGACCGCGCGTACTGGTACATGCAGCAGATCCGCTCGGCCGACGAGTCCGAGACCCGATTCTTCGTCTGTACCGAGTGCGAGCACAAGTGGCGCGAAGACGACCACTGAGCGCCCGAACCGCCGACGACCCCCGATCGCCGCTTCCTTTTAGGTACCTCGGCGGCGAACGCCGCCCATGGAACCGCCCGTCGTTCCGCCCGACCGCCTCGACGGCTGGCGGCGCGTCGACGAGGCGACGGACCGGGCGTTCGCCGCCGGCCCCGTCTCCGTCGACGCGAGCACGGTGCGGTACGAGCGCGCCGCGTCGACCCCTCCGCGCCCGTTCTGCTTCGCGAGTCGCCTGCGGATCCGCCCGGCGACCGCACCGAACCCGGCCCTCACCGCCCTCGTTGAGCGGCAGGCGCGGTCGGGGTTCCGAGACCGGCTCGCCGAGCGCGACATCGAGAGCGTCGAGCACCGCGGCGACCGGGAGATCGCGATCGACGACCCGGCGGCGTCGCGGGCGACGCTCTCGACGTTCCGCGGCGTCGCGCGCGCCGCTTCCGAGGACGGCCGGCCCGTGCCGGTCGAGGCGCTGCTCGCGGTGTGGTCGACCGACGAGTACCTGCTCGGCGGCGGCGCGTATCCCCTCGACGGGAGGTCGTATCCCTCGGGGAGGGGGCCCGCGGACGCGCGGCGAGAGCTGCTCGGGATCGTGCGGGGGATCGGGCCGCCGGTCGACCGCGACGGGTGAACTAGCAGGGCACCGCGCCCGCGCTCGATCCGATCGGCGACCCGTCGTCGCGGTACTCGGAGTCGCCGATCGACCCCTCGAACATCGGGAGCCGCAGCTCGTAGGCGTACAGCACGTCGAACGCCGCGAACGGGTCCACGCCGTTCGCGATCGCCTCGCGCGCGGTCAGCCTGACCCCCGCGCCGAGGACCACGATCGGCTCGCCGTCGAGCGTCCCGGCCGCCTCCAGCCCGAACTCGTTTCCGGCGGCCGGGTCGGTCAACACTGAGAGGTGGACGAGCGCCTCGATCGCGGGGCCGTCCCCGCCGATGGAGATCGGGTACCCCTCGCCGGTGAAGCACCGCGTCGGGGGATCGACGCGGTCGGCGGGGGCCTCGTCGATTCCGCCGTTCGAGCCCACCGTGGCCGCGTCACCCGCACTGCCCGCGCTCGCGTCGGCCGCGACCCCGTCACTGCCGCCCGGTGCCGCCGCCGCGGCGCCGACGACCCCCGCGCTCGCGACGGTCGCCACGACCAGGAGGAGCGCGACCGAAATCGCGGCGGGGGCGGTGAGTCGGGACTGGGAGCGGCGCGTCATCGAGAGAGCGTACGCTCGGACGGGGTAAAAACGACGCGGGGTCGGTTATCCCGCCTGATACTCGGGACGGCGAGGGACGGAGTACGTCAGACCGCGACTGCGAACGCCGCTCCCGCGGTCACGGCTCTTCGAGGAGTCCGTCGACGAGCAGTTCGGCGGAGGCGACGTTCGTCGCGAGCGGGACGTCTTTCACGTCGCAGACGCGCAGGAGCGCGGAGATGTCGGGCTCGTGGGCCTGCGCGGTGAGGGGATCGCGGAGGAAGACGACGCCGTCGATCGCCCCGTCGGCGATCCTCGCGCCGATCTGGAGGTCGCCGCCGAGCGGTCCGGAGGCCTGCCGGTTCACCGCAAGTCCCGTCTCATCGGCGATGCGTTTGCCCGTCGTTCCGGTGGTGACGAGTTCGCACTCGCCGAGCGCGTCGGCGTGGGCGGTGACGAACTCGACCATCTCGTCTTTCAGCTCGTCGTGAGCGATGAGCGCGATTCGCATAAACGGACGGTCGCCACGGCGGCGCTTAAAAACTCCCCTCGGCGCGACGCACGGTCGCTCGACCGTGGTCCCGCCGATCCGAAAACGGAGCGCGAATCTACTTAAACCGGAACGTCTCCAGGTTCTTCGGCGCGAACGTCCGCATGTTGTAGTCGTGATACAGCGCCGACGAGAGGTCCTGTACGGAGCGCTCGTCTCCGTGGACGCACAGCACCTTCTCGGGGCGCGGGTTCATCGTCTTCACGAAGTTCTCTAACCCCTGCCGGTCGGCGTGGCCGGAGAAGCCGTCGACGACCTCGGTCCCCATCTCCAGCGTCAGGGTGTCGCCGCGGCCGCCGCCGCCCCAGCCGTCGACCGGAATCTCGTCCCAACCGTTCTGGATCCGGCGGCCGAGCGTCCCCTGCGCCTGGTACCCGACGAACACGAGGTTCGAGTCCGGCTCGGGGCCGATGTGGCGGAGCCACGACATGATCGGTCCGCCCTCGATCATCCCGGAGGTGGAGATGATGATGCACTCCTCGCCGTCGGCGACGTCCTGCCGTTCGTCTTCGCCGCCGTCGATGTGGTTGAACTGCTCGGCGAGGAACGGGTTCTCGTCGTCGTGGAAGATCCGGTCGCGGAGGTCGTCGCGGAGGTACTCGGGGTAGGTGGTGTGGATCGCGGTCGCCTCCCAGATCATCCCGTCGAGGTGGACGGGCATCTCCGGGATGTCGCCGTTCCGCATCGCCTCCTCCAAGACGAGCATGATCTCCTGTGACCGCCCCACCGCGAACGCGGGGATGACGACCTTCCCGCCCTGCTCGTACGTCTCGTTGATGACCTCCTTGAGCGCCTCCTCGGAGTCGGCCTGATCGGTCTGGTAGTCGTCGCGGCCGCCGTAGGTGGACTCCAAGACGAGCGTCTCGACGCGCGGGAAGTCGTTGACGGCGCCGTTGAACAGGCGGGTGTCCTCGTAGTGGATGTCACCGGAGAAGGCGACGTTGTAGAGGCCGTCGCCGATGTGGAAGTGGGTGACGGCGCTGCCGAGAATGTGGCCCGCGTTGTGGAAGGTGAGCTTCACGTCCGGCGCGATGTCGGTCACGTCGCCGTATTCCAGCGGGATCGTGTGTTTGATCGCCTCGCGGACCTGCGCCGACTCGTAGGGGGGCGTGCGCCCGTCCTTCGCGGCGACGTCGAGGTAGTCGAGCGTGAGCAGGCCCATCAGGTCGCGGGTGGGCTCGGTGGAGTAGATCGGGCCGTCGTAGCCGTACTTGAAGAGGAGCGGGACGAGCGCCGAGTGGTCGAGGTGGGCGTGCGTCAGGATGACGGCGTCGAGGGTCGCAGCGCCGGCGCCGAGCGCCTCGGGGACTTGGAGGTACGGCACCTCGCCCTCCGCGCCGGGCTTGTCGCCGCAGTCGATGAGGATCCGCGTCTCGGGCGTCGAGAGGATGAAGGCCGCGCGGCCGACCTCGCGACAGCAGCCGAGCGTCGTGATCCGGACCCACTCGTCGTCGGACATCTCCTCGCGGTGGATCTGCCGGCCGACGCGTTCGAGGATGTCGCGTCGCTCCTCGCGCTCGTTCTTCAGGAAGCCGCGCACGTTCGAGACGGTGGAGGACTCGATCGGGGGCGTCCGAACGACCTCGGGGGTCCAGCCGACCTCCTGGGTGATCTCCCGGAGCGTCGAGCCGCGGCGGCCGATCACCATGCCCGGCTTCTCGGCCTCGATGACGACCTCGCCGGTGTCCTCGTGGAAGTCGAGGTCGGTCACGCCGGCCTCTTCCGGGATCACCTCGCGGACCTCTTCCTCGGCGCGCGCCGGGGGAGAGAGGGCGCTCGGGTCCGGGCGGACCGTGATCCGCTTCCGGAGCTTGGAGGCCAGCCGGCGGATCAGGTCGCCGTCGCCGGCGAACTCCTTGGGGTCGCGCGTGTACACGACCAGTTCCGGTCCCTCGTATTTCACGTCGGTGACCGTGATGTCGTTCGGAATCTCCTGTTCGATCTCTGATTTCAGGGTATCGAGTTGCTTATCGACTTGACTCATATCTCACCGCGGGTCGCCGCGATCGCCGTCGCCGTCGAGTCGTCTCGCGTTCCGGTACGCGACTCGGCGCCGAACGGTCGACCGTGACGGGGTAGGCATAGTGGTAGTACTGTCCGTAGGTGGTACCGTGCGGGAACAGCCGGCGAAAACCCGCTTAGCTGATGATTATCCCGGTCGTTATAAAACCCTTCGCAAATGGCAAACCCCCTCCCCCCGAACGGCGAGTGCATGCGAATCACGCCCGAGACGGTCCGCGACGAACGCGAGTGGGTCCGCGAGCGGGCTCCGGTGATCGTCCCCGCGATCAACGAGACGCGCGAGCGACTGGGTCGGCTCTTCGAGACCGAGGTCGCCCCGGTCCCGCCCGAGAGTTACCGACGCGAGGTCGACGCGGTGTTCGCGGACGGGGAGGTCGCGGTCAACGTCGCCGGCTGCGTCGCCCTGCTCCGCGAGCTCGACGTGGCGGGCGACTACCCGGGGTTCGTCGTCGACGAGGTCCTCGGCCGCGAGCTGGCGGCGACGATCGCCGGCGGCCGCCCCCTGTCGCTGCTCGCGCAGGCGACGTTCCACGTCGCCGACGTGCACGTGAGCGAGGACGCGACCGTCGACGGCGCGGGCGCGGCCGGCGCCGACGACCTCGACGCCGCGCTCGCGGCGGGATTTCAGACGCGGCTTCCCGGGTGGGAGTGGCGGGAGGGAGAGAGTCCGTTTGCCGTGAGGCCGCCGGTCGACGACTGAGGTCAGCTCGTGAACTTCCGGACGAACTCGTACCCGCGATCGAGCACCGCGTCGGGGAGGAACCGCGCGAGCACCCCGATCCGTGCGACCGTGCCGGGCTGGACCCGCGCCGGCGGCTGCGTCGCGCTCGCGGCGTCGACGATCGCGGCGGCGACGGCCTCGGGCTCTATCGCTCCGGGGCCGTCGCCCCCGATCAGCTGCGTGTCCGCGAAGATCTCGTAGAACTCCTCGTAGGCGCCGGAGCGGTCGAGTCCGGAGTCGTCCGTCCGGGAACCGTCGGCCGCCTCGCCGTCCGCGTCGCCGGTGCCCGCCTCTCGCTCCGCGCGCTCCGAGAAGCTCGTCTTGACGGGGCCGGGCTGGACGACGACTACGTCGATCCCGAACTCCGCGACCTCGTTGCGGAGCGCGTCGGACATGGCCTCGATCGCGAACTTCGAGCCGCTGTACACGCCGCCGCCGGGGAACGACAGCCGGCCGGCGACGGAGGAGAGGTTGACGATCGTCCCGTCGCGCTCGCGGCGCATTCCGGGGAGGACGGCCTTGATGAGCCGATGGGGGCCGTACACGTTCACGTCGAACTGCTCGTGGACCTCGGCCGTCGGCACGTCCTCGACCGGCCCGAACTGGCCGTAGCCGGCGTTGTTGATCAGCGCGTCGATCGCGCCCTCCTCGTCGAGGATGCGGTCGACGACGCGGTCGATGTCGCTCTGGTCCGTGACGTCGAGCGTCGCCAGTTCGCAGCCCGCCTCGCCGAGAGTCTCGATGTCCGCGGGGTTCCGCGCGGTCGCGTACACGGTCCACCCCTCGTCGAGGAACGCGCGCGCCGCTGCGCGCCCGATGCCCGAGGAACAGCCGGTGATGAGTACCGTCTTCTGCACGCGTCGTGCGTCGGTCTCCGGCGGCATAACTCTCCCGACCGGCGGTCCGTCGCCGGCGCCACGTCCGTCACCCGCCGACTACAGGTCGCCGGCTCGGACCCACATCCCCTTCGAGGCCGGCGCGGAGCGCTCGAACCCCCACCGCTCGTAGAAGCCGTCGACGTCCGCCAAGAGGTTGACGTACGCGCCCTCCGGCGCGTTCGCTCGGAGCCACGCGACCAGCGCGTCCATCATCGCGGTCCCGATCCCGCGACCCTGATGCGGCTCGGCGACCGCCGTGTCGGAGACGTGGAAGACCGACCCGCCGTCGCCGACGATCCGGGCCATGCCGACCGGCTCGCCGGACGCCTCCTCGACGACGTGAACCCCGTACGTGGTGTTCGGCAGCCCGCGCGCGACCGCCTCGCGGCTCCGCTCCGCCATCCCGGCCTCCCGGCGGAGACGGCGGAACGCCGCCACGGACGGCGGGGACTCGCGGAGCGCGTACCCTTCGGGAACCGACCGCAATCCGACGGCGTCGCTGTCGCTCATACGCGATCGACGCCGTCGAACGAAATAGACGTTCCGAGCCGGCACCGGGGCGGCCGCACGGAGAGTGGACCGACGGGCTACTCCTCGTCGGAGCTCCCGTCGTCGGCCTCGGCGTCCGCGTCGTCTGCGTCGCTCGCCTCGCCTTCCTCCTCCGGAAGCAGGTCGCGGTCGGCGAGGATCGCCTCGATCTCGTCGGCCGATCGCTCCGTGTACGCCTCGTCGACCGTGATCGTGGCGACGCCGACGCCGTCGGGCGACAGCTCGCCGTCGTTCGACTGTGCGAGGGTGTCGAGCGCGAGCGCGACCGCCTCGTCGACCGAGAGGCCCTCCTCGTACTCCTCCTCGAGGTAGTCGCGGAGGTCGCTCCGGTCGGAGCCGATCGAGAGCGCCTGCCACTCGTAGGGGGTGCCGGACGGGTCGGTCTCGAACAGGCGCGGCTCGCCGTTCTCGATCCCGCCGACGATCAGCGCGACGCCGAAGGGGCGCGCGCCGCCGACCTGCGTGTACTGCTGGATGTGGTCGGTGATGTTCTTCGTGAGCGTCTCGATGCCGATCGCCTCGCCGTAGCGCAGGCGGTTCACCTGCGCCTGCCGGCGCGCGAAGTCGATGAGCTGGCGGGCGTCGGCGACGTGGCCCGCGCTCGCGACGCCGACGTGGTCGTCGGCCTTGTGCAACTTCTCGATGCTCTCCGGCTCCATCAGCGAGGACCGGGCGCGCTTGTCCGCCGCGAGGACGACGCCGTCCTCGGCGCGGATGCCGACGCTCGCGGTCCCGCGTTTCACCGCCTCCCGGGCGTACTCGACCTGATAGAGCCTGCCGTCGGGAGAGAAGATTGTGATTCCTCGGTCGTACGCCTGCTGTTGGGATTGGCCCTGCATGATATCACTCGGTGTCGAATCTCGCCGCGCCGACGTACCCCGACTCGGTCCGCACGTCGCGCGCGTCGCCGCGCACGACCGCGGACCGCTCGGCACCCTCGAACGCGACGTCTCGCTGTGTCGAACTACCGCCCGCGCGACCCATATATCTTTCCTCACAGGCACGTACCGTCCCCGAAATCCCGCGAACGCGGATCCCGACGGGGTCGTCGTCGACCTCGCTGACGCAGCCGATCACCGCGCGCGCGTCGTCGACGTGTCCGTGACGGGCCCGGACGATCGCCTCGCCCTCGCCGTCGGCGTGCGAGAACGAGAGGAGTGTGAGGTCGGCGTCGGCGCTCCCGGCGTCGCCGAGGAGGTTGCCCGCGGCGTACCACAGCGCGCGCTGGAACGCGCGCCGCCCGAGGTCCGCGTCGGGCCACGTCTCGATCCCGACCGCGAGGTACCGCCAGCGCGGCCGGAGGTGTTTGGGGAGGTGTTTCACGGCCGGATCACCGGTCCGCCAGCGCCGCGCCGCGCTCCGCGACGATCACCGCCACCTGATCGTGGACGCGCTCGACCGCGGTCACCGCGAACCCCTCCGCCGTGAACGCCTCGACGAGGGTGCCGACCGTGGCGGGGTCGTCGACCTCGGGGCCGTAGAAGGGCGCGCCGGGGTCGGGGTCCTCGAAGAAGGCCACGTCGCCGAGGACGATCCGGCGCGCGCCCGTGGCGGCCATCACGCGGATCGCCTCGCGCTTCTCGTCGTCGGCGAGGTGGTGGAGCGCGAAGTTCGAGGTGACGATATCGATCCGCCGGTCGGAGTCGACCTCGGGCTCGCGGAACTCGCCGTACGCGAACTCGACGTTCGCGAGGCCGCGCTCGTCGGCCTTGCGGCGCCCCTCGTCCATCATCCCCTCGCTGATGTCCCGGGCGAGCACGCGCTCCGCGTCCTCGGCGACGGCGAGCGCGATGGCGCCCGTGCCGGCGCCCAGATCGAGGACGACGTCGTCGGCGTCCGGGTCGGCGTAGTCGATAACGAGGCTCGCACAGGCGTGGTACTCGTCGCTCTTCGAGTCGTCGTACTCGGCGGCCTTCTCGGAGAAGCGCGCGGCGTGCTCCTCAACCGTCTTCTTCATACCTGCCACGTCGGACCCCCGGCTCTATGAAGGCCTCGGAGCGACGCTCCCGGTTTCGGGCCGCGATCTCGCCCCACGCTCGGAGCCCCTCCCTGACCCACTCGGCGTCGAACCCGACCGCCTCGGCCGCGGCGACGACCTCGCGCGGCGCCCGGAGCTGGAGGTGCGACCGCGGGTTCGCGCTGACGACGTGGGGCGCGTCGTAGTAGGTCGCGATCTCGCGGAGCTTCCGGAGGTCGGCCAGCGCGCGGACCCGCTTCCCGCCCGTCGCGCGGAACAGCGGGCCGAGGTCGAACTCCACGTGGACCCCGTTGTCGCGGGCGGCCTTCGCGAGGACGTGGTTGAAGTCGCCGGAGCCGTCCATCGGCCGGACCAGCACGTCGACGCGGGGCTCCTCGACCGCGAACCGGTTGAGGCCGTCGTCGCCCCCGACGACGCAGACCACGGTGCGCTCGGGCCGGTAGTTCCCCACCGCGCCCGAGGCGCTCGTGGCGTCGTCGGCGTCGATCTCGACCGCGTCGACGGCGTCGATCCCGTATTCTTTGCGGAGGGCGGCGGCCTCCGGGGACCGGTCGCCGACCGCGCCCCCACCGCTTCCGGAGCCGCCGGCGTTGCCGACCGGCTCGAGCGCCTCCCGCGTCCGGACGACGACCCCCTCGTACCCGTACTGCGCCGCGGTGGCGGCGTGGCGGGCGGCGGTCGCGTCGCCGTCGGGGCGGGCGTGGACGGCCTCGTACATGCCCGCCCGTTTCGGCTCCGGGGGTATCGAGGTTGCGTTTCCAGTCTGCGCTCCGCCGACGGGTTTTTGCCCCGCTCTCCGGAACAGCTCGCATGGCCGCGGATCTCGAGGAGAAGACGGACCGCTACGAGCGGATGCTCGCCGACGCGCTCGCGCTCGCGGAGCCCCGCCCGCCCGCCGACACCCCCCTCGGCGAGGCCGCCGCCGACGTGCTGGAGATGGCCGAGTCGTACTTCGAGGACGGGCGGCACTTCCGCGACGCCGGCGACCCCGTCAACGCGCTCGCGTCGTACTCGTACGGCTACGGCTGGCTCGACGCCGGCGTCCGGATGGGGCTGTTCGCCGTCCCCGACGACACGGAGCTGTTCACGACCTGAACCGGTCTCCCCTCCTAGCGGCTTATAAACCTCGCGACGCCCCTCGTCGCTTCCGGGCGCGGGCGTCTTTTACGTCGAGCGCCCCAACGTGGTGCCACGCATGACCGAGGCGCTATTCGTCGTAAGCGAGGAAGGGTACTGGGCCGAGGAGTGCATCGAGCCGCTGACGACGCTCGAATCGGCGGGCGTCGACGTGACGGTCGCGACCCCCTCCGGGTCGCCGCCGGTCGTCGACGAGCGGTCGCTCGACCCGGAGGCCGCGGGCGGCGAGGAGCGGGTCGCGGAGCTCCGCGAGGTCGACGAGGAGCACCCGGAGCTCAACGACCCCGAGCCGATCGCGACGGTCGACGCCGACGGCTACGACGCGGTCGTGTTCCCCGGCGGCCACGGCACCGTCTGGGACGTGAACCAGGACCGGCACGCGCGCCAGCTCTTGTTCGACGCGGTGGCGGGCGAGGAGGGCGTCGCGCTCGTCGTCTGTCACGCGGTCGGCATCCTCGCGTTCACCCGCGAGGCCGACGGGACGCCCCTCGTCGAGGACCGCTCCGTCACCGGCTTCCCGAACGCGTGGGAGGAGGACATCGTCGACGAGCACGACGTGATGCCGGACGGCCGGAAGCTCCCGTACTGGGTGGAAGACGAGGTCGTCATCGCGGGCGCCGACTGGGACGCCGAGCTCGACGCCGACACGAGCGTCACGGTCGACGGCGACCTGATCACCGCGCGCGGGCCGGGGTCGTCGGCCGAGGCGGCAGAGACGCTGCTGGACGAACTGTAAGCGAACCTCGAACGCGACTATAAATAGACGCGAAAGCGGCGTGCCGACTTTCCCGACTCTTTGAACTCAGCAGGCGAGATCTGTCGCTCCGGCTCCGGCCAATACAGGAGCCGTGGCGAGCGATAGCGGGAGTAAGTATTGCAGATCGGTGGCGGCGAGTGAGTGTTTAAACCGACTGTGAGCGACGGCGACGATCGCTTATAAAGAACAACGCGGTGGCGCGCCCCGGTGAGCGGCCCGTAGGGCCGCGAACCGACGGTGCGAGGGAGTCGCTGGCGGCTATCGCCGCCAGCGACGAGGCTCAGTACATCACAAAGCCGGTTAGTTGAGACGTCTGCTTGCTGAAGGTGTGTCTAATACCAAGCAAGCAGACGGTGAAATTCACGAGGACCAGCTTCTTAACTTCCTCGTCAACTCCCTTGACGAGGAAGTTGCCCTCACACTCGCTGAAAACGCTGAACTCGATGCTGAAGACATCTACGAGGTCCTCGTCGGCGCGTGCGCCGACGGGACCTCGGTCTCAACGCTCTGTGAGAAAAGCGAAGATGCTCCCCACGAAAATTCGGTTCTCTACCATCTCCGCACCAAGTTCGATCTTGAGACGCTCGAACAAGTCGGAAACGCGCTCCTTCAGAAGGACGTCCTCGACGTCCTTCCCCAGCAGGTGGAGGTCGTTTCAGACCTCCACCTGCGGCCCTACTACGGCGACGAAGATGGGACAGACGGCTTGTATCACTCACAAGCGAAGCGTGGAACGACTGCGTTCCACGCCTACGCCACACTCTACGCGCGTGTGAAGAACAAACGCTACACGCTGGCGGTGCGCCGTCTCGAAGACGGCGACACCGCCAGCAGTGTCCTCGCAGAGTTTCTCGGTATCCTCGACGGCCTTGACCTCGAGGTCAAGGCCGTCTTTCTTGACCGCGAATTCTACGACAGCAAGTGTTTGACGCTGCTTCAGGCACACAACCACGCCTACGTCATGCCGATCGTCCGCTGGGGACAGACGATCAAGCAAGAACTCTCGGAAGGCTGGAGTCGCGTGATTCAACACGACATGACGGCGAAACTCGACGGTCACAGCTGGACCGTCGAGTTTCCCGTCTACATCGACTGTACGTACCAAAACGGACGGTACGACGAACATGGAGTGGCGCGTCACGGCTACGCCGCTGACGCGCCGTTCATCAATTCACCACGAGACGCTCGATACCACTACGCGAAACGCTTTGGTATCGAGGCCAGCTACCGACTCTCCGAGCAAAGTATTGCGACGACCTCGACACAAAATCCGGTCGTACGGCTGCTGTACGTCGTGGTGAGCTTGTTGTTACAGAACGTCTGGCGGTATTTACACTGGGAGTACGTGGCGACGCCCCGCCGTGGAGGGCGTCGCCTCTGGAAGTGGTCGTTCAAGGAGTTCATCAACATGATTCAACGGGCAGCGTGGACGGCCCTCGCGACGCGTCGGGCCGTCCCCGCAAACCGACCACCAGACGACCGGTTTACTCGCTAATCTCCGACCGGGCTAGCCTCCGCCAGGAGTGGCGACGCTGTCGCGTCGGCGGCAGCCGCCGCCGACAGCGACAGCTCTCCGTCGGTTCGTCGACGATCTTCTCGTCAAGACCACCCAGCACAACCGCTCCACCACAGAACTCAGGCTTCAGAAACAGCTAGCTGAGGATGCTTTGTGAGGTACTGAGTTTGAATCATGTCTTGGACTAACCCCTTATGACAAACACCAGGGCCATACAGAAGACCAGATAGATAATCGAGTATTCCATTCTACCGAAAAAGAGTCAGAGGACCACCATAGAATTACCACCGGAACTGGAATTAGGCGATATAATATTTCTTGGGAAGGTGGGGAATGGATCAGATATGGAGAGCACTTGGGAGCAGCTCGTGAGCGTCGGTTTTTCACGGAACCACGTTGTGTCGTCAGACAAATAATTTCTACAGATGGTCGCGGAATTTGTGCTGCTTATTCCGAGGAGGAACTGTTCCATACACAGGTTGGATTCGTTCTACTTCCAAAGAAAGGACAGAGTGACCTCGCAAAAGCAATTGTAGGACTTCTCAATTCGAAAACAATCGCATTCTATCACAGGAAGAAGTACCTAGACGAGAATAAGGAGGTTTTCCAGAAGATATTGATTCAAGATGTCGTGGAGTTCCCGCTACCAGATGCTTATTCACCAGATCGACTTGTCGCAGCCGTTGAGGACATTCAAAAATTAGTTGAAAAGCGTCATCAGTTGAATACAGAAGCATATGATTACTTTTCAACGCACGAATTTAGCCACCCGATCGATGAGTTTGGTTTGATACAACCACCTCAAGAGAGGATAAAACAACTAGGTAAAACAAAATCAGATCTACACAGCCTCCGCCTTAGTGATGTTGCTGTGGACCGCGAATCCCCAAACGCTGTCTTGATAAAGGCCACTGCTCGTCACAAGCCGGATCCGAATAAAAAAGGAAAAGACGCTTACACTGAGACCGACCTCCTACCGGCGTTCCGAATCACGGACCTCACGGAGCGGGAGGCGGACCTGATCGAGCACTTCGTTCCGGTCGCCGTCGACGAGGCGGGCGGGTTCGCGAACTTCCGGGAGACGGCGACGAAGACGAACTCGCTCGTCGATCGGCTGAAAGCGATCGAGTTGCCCGACGTCGACGACGTGGCCGACGATCTGGAGAACTACTTAAAAACGACAGAGCGCGCCGAGGAGTTAGACGCCAAGATCGAGCAGACGGACGAGCTTATCGACGAGATCGTCTACGAGCTGTACGGGCTGGCTGAGGAGGAGATCGAGATCGTCGAGGAGGCGGTTAACTGACGATGGTGAGTCGCGATCCGGCCGAGTTACGCGAGGAACTCGAAGACGTGGACTTCGACGGCGACCCAGAGCAGCTCGCCGAGTTGCGCTCGGAGGCTCGCGAAACTGTCGATGCACAGCGTGAGACGCTCAACGACATCGATACGAAGGCGAGTAAGATACTCCGGCTTAACGTCGCACTGATAGGGATTCTCATCTCTGTGCTGTCCATCGCGATCCAAGTCGGTCCCGACTCCGAGACGGGACTCGGGAACGTCGAGCCGTTCGTAAACGTCTATACGGAGATCGGACTCGGTGCGCTGGTCCTTTCGACCGCCTTCGCAGCGATGACGTACACCGCGTCGGAACTCGATGTCGGTGTGAGTTCCGAGAATCTCACCGGGCTACTTAAAGCCGGCTTCACACGGGAAGAGACCGAAGAGCTGCTCGTACAGAACTACATCATGCGGATCAACTTCAACCGGAGTACGAACCTCCGGAACATCCCGTTGATCCAGTTGACGATCGTTCTGATCGTCTCGGCGATCGTCTCGTTCGTGCTCGGGCTCTACCACGGTGTCTCGGGATCCGTTCCGATCTGGCTCTGGCTGCCGTCGATCGTACTGCTCGGCGGAGTCGTCGCGGTGTCCGGACTGGTCACGCAGGTCCGTCGAGCGATCGCTGACCTTCGAGAGTGGCGCTGACCCAACGGTTATACACCTCACCGTATAAGTCGGGAGTATGAGCGCAGAAAGTGAGGAACAATCTGACCGAGAAAAGGCGCGTGAGAGCCTTCGTAGCGGCGGCGAGCGGGTCTCAAAGGGTCGCCAGCGTGACAGCGACGACGCTGACGACACTGACGACACCTGATCGGCCCGGCTGTAGCCGAACTGCGTGTATTCAATTTTCGACAGTTCGAGACGGCGATGAAGACGAACTCGCTCGTCAATCGGGCGAAGGCGATCGAGTTGGCGGCTGTCAACGGCGTGGCTGACGACATAGAGAACTACTTAAAACCGGAAGAGCGTGCCGAGGAGTTAGATGCGAAGATCGAGCAGACGGACCGGCTCATCGAAGAGATCGTCTACGAACTGTACGGGCTGACTGAGGAGGAGATCGCGATCGTCGAGGAGGCAGTGGGGGAGTGAGGAGAACAGCCGAAATGGCCGCGGTGAGTTCGACTTAGCGACTATTCAGGAACGCTGTGACACGTCATATCACGGGTATCAGTATCGTACGCGATTAAAAAAAATCGGTAACGCTATTGGCTCAATTTAGAAATTGAGAGTTTCGTCCGAATCCATTTGTAGATCCTGAACCTCAAGGGTCCGATCGAGAAGAATAGAATCACTGGGAGTGTGAATCACACGAATTCGGATTTCCTCTTGTGCATCACTACCGCCACCGAAGTCGGCCGATTCTATGTCACCAACGGTAAATCTACTGCTGAATACGCTGTTGTTCTCTGCTTGAGCACTGTTATTGTTGCCAGTAATCACGATACGCATAGATTCCGTAGCTATTTCATCACCGCCGCTGTGCTCAAGACTGAGTGTTGCGCCATTGGCATCATCCTCGGTGACATCTGCATTGATCTGCGCCGTCGGCTGATTGTCTCCGAGCGAGTCGCCCAGACCCAGCACGAACGTCCCGATGACGGCGGCCAGAATGACTGTAATTGCGACCATCAGAATGACCCCGATCACGGGACTCACTGCGCGGTCGTCCGTGTTGAACAGATTGCTTGGTTTCATAGTTTGAACCCAGCGGTCCACCGAGGAGCGAGCCCGCGAATCGCGCGTCGTCGTCGACGCCGCGGAAACCCCGAACCCGTTCCGATCGGTTGCTGGTTACGTGCAGAGATGGCGACCTCGCTTATGTACTTATTGGCATGAATATCAACGCCGAAAATTGCGCGCAACGGCTCAGCACGCTCCGATTGAGACAGTGACACGATCGACGCCGACTGCTGTGTGCGGCTGTCACGCGACGGAAGTCGGACCCTCGAGTGCCTGCAACGCGTATGCCTCCGTCACATTCGACTACGCACGGAACGCTCCCGTACTCGCCGATCGTCCTGCCATTTCGTCGATCGGCGTTGGGGACGCGAAGGACTCGTCGAACCTGTTGGTGGGTGTATTTCTCGATCTGGGGAACGATTTTGTATCTACCCATCGTACAGGAGCGTATGTCCGACGCCACGCTCGACGACCGTGGGCGGCTGACGCTCCCGAAGGAGATCCGAGAGCGATACGGCGATCGCTACCACGTCGTCGACCTCCGCGACGGGATCAAGCTGATTCCCATTTCCGACGACCCCCTCGACGCGCTTCGAGACGAGTTCGCCGACGTCGAGAAGACGGCCGAGGAGCTCCGCGAAGGCGCTCGGAAAACGGCGCTGGACGAGGCGGGACGCTGAATGTACGCCGAAACGGACTTTCTGCTCGCGCTGATCAAAGACGAGGACTGGCTGGGTGACGCCGCCGAGGCGGTGTATCGAACCCACCGGGACGAGCTCTGGACCTCGCGGTTCACGCTCATCGAGCTGCTCCTGGTCGCCTACCGCGAGGACCGCGACACCGAACGCGTCGTCACGAACGCGTCGAGGCTCGTCGAGGTCCGCGGCGACGTCGATACGGTTGTCGCGGCGGCCACGTACGTCGAAGATCACGGCTTCACCCCGTTCGACGCGCTCCATCTCGTCGAGTCCGACGGCGACACGATCGTTTCGAGCGACGGCGCGTACGAGGGGTTCGCTCCGCGACTCGACCTCCGAGCGGTGTCCGAGGAGTGATCGGAGCCGGTGGCGTCCGCCGCCGCCCGAACGGCGCCGGCCCGACAGCCGGATCCCGACGCGACACCCGGAGCGCGCCTCCGCAACCACTAAACGCGGCTCGCTCCTTGCCCCGGTAATGGCCGATTGGACGGAGAAGTACCGCCCGAGCACGCTCTCGGAGGTCCGCGGCAACGACAAGGCCCGCGACGCGTTCGCGGAGTGGGCGCGCTCGTGGGACGACCACCGCGAGGCCGTCGTCCTCCACGGGAGCCCGGGCGTCGGGAAGACGAGCGCGGCCCACGCGCTCGCGAACGACATGGGGTGGGAGACGGTCGAGCTGAACGCCTCCGACCAGCGCACCGCCGACGTCATCGAGCGCTTCGCGGGGCGGGCCGCGCGAAACGCCACCCTCGGCGGGAGCGCGGCCGGCGGAGGGGCCGGCGGCGGCGACACCGCCTCGCGCCAGCTCGTAATCTTGGACGAGGCCGACAACATCCACGGCAACTACGACCGCGGCGGGGCCTCGGCGATCACGGAGCTGGTCAAGGAGTCGGGCCAGCCCATCGTCCTCATCGCCAACGACTACTACGACATGGCGCGCGGGCTCCGGAACGCCACCCAGGAGATCGAGTTCCGCGACGTCTCCGCGCGCTCCATCGTCCCCGTCCTCCGCGACGTGTGCCGGAAGGAGTCGATTGAGTTCGAGTCGGACGCGCTCGAGCGGATCGCGGAGCGCAACCGCGGCGACCTCCGCGGCGCGATCAACGACCTGCAGGCCGCCACGGAGGGCCGGGACTCGATCGCGGTCGAGGACGTGGTCACCGGCGACCGCGACAAGGCGCTCGGCCTGTTCCCGTTCCTCGACGCGGTCCTCAAAGAGGAGTCGGCGGAGGAGGCGCTCCGGTCGGCGTACGCCGTCGACGAGACCCCCGACGACCTAACGATGTGGATCGAGAACAACGTCCTCGACGTGTACGAGCCGATGGAGGCGGTCCGCGCGTACGACTTCCTCGCGAACGCCGACGTGTGGCTCGGGCGCGTCCGGGCGACCCAGAACTACACCTACTGGCGGTACGCCACCGACAACGCGGCCGCGGGCGTCGCCGCCGCGCGCGACGGCGAGAAGGGCGGGTGGACGCGCTACGGCCGCCCGCAGTTCTGGTCGTCCTCGGACGCGACCGCGGACGAGGTCGTCGGACGGATCGCGGCCGCGAGCGGGTGTAGCGTGGCGACCGCGCGCCGCGAGGTCCTCCCGTTCCTACAGGCGGTCACCCACCACTGCAAGCCTCGGGAGCTGACGGTCGCGATGGCGGCCGCCTACGACCTCGACGAGTCCGGGGTCGCCTTCGTCACCGGATCCGGCGAGTCGACGAACAAGGTGGAGTCGATCGTGGAGGACGCGCAGGCGCTCCGCGAGGAGCGGATGGAGGACCACGCCGAGGGCGCCTTCGCCGGCGGCCGCCGCGCGACGGGCGAGACCGACTCCCCGACCGACGACGAGGCGGTCGAGACCGGCGCGCCGGTCGCTGACGAGGGTGACGAGGAGACCGACGGTTCCGCGGGCGACGACGGCCGCGAAGACGATGACGACGGACAGGCGGGACTGAGCGACTTCGTCTAAGCGGGCGTGGGGCGACTCACGGATGTGTCGGTCGCCGCGGCTCACTCGCTCGGCGGCGTTTCCGAACCCGTTCGGGAGCCGGTGCTCTCGGACTGGGAGACGGAGCTTTCGTTCGGTGCGGGGTCGACGGCGCCCGCTCCCTCGGGATCGACGAGGTCGACGTCGGTGAACTCGAACCGGGCGCCGCCCGCCCGGCTCTCGGCCACCGACACCCCCCAGCCGTGGGCCTCCGCGATGCGTTCGACGATGGCGAGCCCGAACCCCGTCCCGTCCGTTTCGGTCGAGTGGCCCGGTTCGAAAACCGTGTCGCGCTCGGACGGGTCGATCCCCGAGCCGTCGTCGGCGACGTAGAAGCCGTCCGGCAGTCGGCCCACGAACACCCGGAGCGAGGGGTCGCGACCGGTCCGGGTCTCCGCGTCGTCGATCTCGGAACCGGGACGCTCCGCGGCTCCGCCGGAGGCGGCCGGACCGGTCCCGTCGATCGCCTCCTCGGCGTTCCGTTCGCCGGAATCGACCGAGAGCCTGTCCTCCGCGCCGTGTTCGATCGCGTTGCGGAAGAGGTTCTCTAACGCCTGTCGGAGTCGGCCTCGGTCGCACTCGACCCACGGCAGGGACTCGTCGACGACGAGCGCGACGCCCTCCGGCGCGTCGACCGTTTGCCACGCCCGATCCACGACGCTCCGGAGATCCGTCGTCGCTGTCTCCTCGACCGTTCGGCCCTCGCGAGCGAGCGCGAGGAGGTCGGAGATGAGATCGTCCATCCAGCCGAGCGCGTCGCGGGCGCGGTCCAGCCGCTCGTCCGCCTCCTCGCCCTCGAGCTTCCGGGCCAGTTCGATGTTCCCGGCGGCGACGGAGAGGGGGTTCCGCAGGTCGTGCGAGACGACGCTCGCGAACTCCTCTAACCGCTCCCGCTGCCGTTCGAGCCGTTTGCGGCGCTGAACCCGGTCGTCGGCCGGGAAGAGGTAGCCCACGACGTCGCCGCTCTCGTCGCGCGCGCCGCGCTCGTGGACCCACTCGGGCTCGTCCCCGACCGCGAGCCGGTACGTCACGTCGACCGCGCCCTCGTCGAGCGCGTCGCGGAGCCGGTCCCTGTCGTCCGACTCGACGATTCGGAGCCAGTCGGACCGCGGCAGCGCCTCCGAGTTCAAGCCCGACTCGCCGCCGGCCTCGACGACGAGCTGCGTCGGGTCGCCGTCCGGTCGCCGATACGCGACGCCCGGTCGACGCTCCATCGGCTGCGTCACGTCCGATCCGTGCTACTATAGGATAATAAACCTTTCTAGAATATCATTTCAGGGATCAGTCGTACGGGTGGCGAGCTTTCATAATATCCAGTTCAGAGCCGTTAAAAGAGCGTTTACGGAGTGAAACAAAGTACACCCCTCGTCGCTACCGAATGTCCTATCACTATCACATCACGTGTCTGACGCCGCTCGTACCCGGAGATCGGTTTTAATCCCCGCGGGGTCGTGGGTCCGGTATGCGCGCGGCGATCCTCCGCGAGTACGGCGAATCGCTGGCGATCCGCGAGGTCCCCGAGCCGGAGCCCGGTCCCGACGACGCCGTGGTCCGCGTGGCGGCCTGCGGCGTCTGTCGGAGCGACTGGCACGCGTGGGCGGGCCACGGCGAGTGGGCCGACGACCGGGTCCCCCGCGGCCAGGTGCTCGGCCACGAGCCGGCCGGCGAGGTGGTCGCCGTCGGTGACTCCGTCGACCGGTTCGCCCCGGGCGACCGCGTCGTGGTCCCCTTCTCGCTCGGCGACGGCACCTGTCCGCGCTGCCGGCGGGGACACGGGAACGTCTGCGACGACGGGCGGGCGCTCGGCTTCGAGCCCGACGCCCCCGGCGCGTTCGCGGAGCGCGTCGCCGTCCCGGACGCCGACTACAACCTCGTCGAGCGCCCGCCGTGGCTCGACGCGACCGCCGCGGCCGCCTTGGGCTGCCGGTACATGACGGCCTACCACGCCCTCGCGGAGCGGGCCGGTCTCGGCGGCGGCGAGCGGCTGGCCGTCCACGGCTGCGGCGGCGTCGGGCTCTCGGCGGTCCAGCTGGGCGACGCGCTCGGCGCGCGAGTCCTCGCCGTCGACGTCGACGACGAGGCCCTCTCGCTCGCTCGCGATCTGGGCGCCGACGAGACCCTGAACCCGAACGAGCTCGGCGACGACGAGGAGGCGGTGCCGGACTGGATCCGGACCCGCACCGACGGCGGGGCCGACGTCTCGGTCGACGCGCTCGGAATCGCCGAGACGTGTCGTAACTCGGTTCGCTCGGTGCGCCCCCGCGGGACGCACGTGCAGGTGGGACTGACCACCGAGGCCGAGCGCGGCGAGGTGTCGCTGCCGACCGACTGGATGACCCGGTGGGAGGTGTCGTTCGTCGGCTCGCGCGGAATGTCACCGACCAGCTACGGCGACCTGTTCGCCCTGATCGAGGCGACCGACGTGGACCCCGCCGCGCTGGTGAGTCGAGAGATCTCGCTCTCCGAGGTCTCCGACCGGCTCGCCGTGATGGGCGAGTACGACGCGCGGGGCGTCGAGGTCGTCACCGACTTCACGAGGTAGGGTCGGGTCCCCGGGAGGAGCCTCTCACTCCTCGCTATCGGCGCCGAGTCCGGGAATCGAGACGCGCTCCTCGACGCGCTCCATCAGCTTCGAGGCGGTGAGGACCAAGGCGAGGTACGTCACCCCGGTCACGACGAAGATGAGCGTGTACCGGAACGTCTCGGAGGCGATCTGGTCGGCCCGGTAGTAGAGCTCGGGGACCGTGATGAAGGCCGCCAGCGACGAGTACTTGATCAGGTAGACGAACTCGTTGGTCCACGACGGGATCGCGTACCGGAGCCCCTGCGGGAGCACGACGTAGTAGATCGTCTCCAGCTTCGAGAGCCCGATCGCGCGGCCCGCGGTGATCTGCCCCTCCTCGACGCTCTCTAGGGCCCCGCGGATGTACTCGGCCTGATACGCGGCCCCGTTGAGCGTAAACCCGAGGATCGCCACCCAGACCACGTCCCGCGCGAACACGCCCGAGAACGCGCCGGGGACGTAGCTCGCGAGGTTGAGCCCGTAGTAGAGCACGAACAGCTGCGCGAGGAGGGGCGTGCCGCGCAGCAGTTCGGTGTACGCCAGCGAGAGCCACGCCGAGAACCGGCCGTACACGCGGGTCACCGCCAGCGGGACGGCGATGAAGAACCCGAGAACGAGGCTCACGGCGGTGATCACGACCGTGAGCCACGTGCCCCGCGACAGCTCCGGCGTCAGCTCGACGACGAAGGCGGCGTCGGCCGCGTACGCGGCGAATCCCGGAATCGCCGCGAAGGCCGTCTCGACGGCGCCCGCCGGGATCAGCGGTTGGCCGACCGGCACGAGGACGCCGCCGAGCCACCGGTTGACCCAGCTCGCGACGAGCCAGCCCCAGAACAGCGCGCCGGCGGCGACGAGGAGGAGCCGGCCGACCGAACGGTCGGCGTCGGCCACGCGTTCCCGTACCGTCGCGGGTCTCGTCGCGCTCGCCATCAGTCGTGACTCGCGATCCGTTCGAGGAACCGGCCGGTCCGTTCCTCCTCCGGGCGATCGAACAGCTGTTCGGGCGGTCCGCGCTCGACCACGCGGCCGTCGTCGAGGAACACGATCTCGTCGGCGACCTCGCGCGCGAAGCTCATCTCGTGGGTGACGACGAGCATCGTCATCCCCTCCTCGACGAGCCCGTGCATCACCTCCAACACCTCGCCGATGAGCTCGGGGTCGAGCGCGCTCGTCGGCTCGTCGAACAGCATGAGCTTCGGCTCCATCGCCAGCGCGCGGGCGATGCCGACCCGCTGCTGTTGGCCCCCGGACAGCTCCGCGGGGTAGGAGTCGAGCTGGTCGGCGAGTCCGACGCGTTCCAGCTGCTCCTCCGCGCGCTCGCGGGCCGCCGTCTCCGAGAGCCCGAGGACGCGGCGCGGGCCGAGCGCGACGTTGCCGACCGCGGTGAGGTGCGCGAACAGGTTGAACCCCTGGAACACCATCCCGACCTCGCGGCGGAGCTCGTCGACGTCGAGATCGGGCGAGAGCACCTCCTCGCCGTCCAGCAGGATCGACCCCTCCTGCGCCTCCGCGAGCCGGTTGACGCAGCGCAGCATGGTCGATTTCCCGGAGCCGGAGGGGCCGATCAGGACGGTCACGTCGCCCCGATCCATCTCGAAGGAGACGTCTTCCAGCACCTTCTCGTCGCCGTACCACTTCGAGACGTCCGTCACGCGGAGGAAGTCGTCGTCACTCACGCCGACTCACCCTCCGGGATCGCGTAGCGGTCGCCGAGGTAGTCGAGCGCGCGGTTCGTCGTGAACGTGAGGACGAAGTAGATTGCACTGATGAAGAGGATGACTTCGAGCACCGCGGTCGTCTGCTCCGAGAACAGGTCGTACCCCCGCGTCAGCAGCTCCGCGAGCCCGATCGCGAACACGATGCTCGTGTCCTTCAACACGATCGTGAACTCGTTTTGAAAGCCCGGGATCGACCGGCGCAGGGCCTGCGGAACGACGACGTACCGGACCGCCTCGAACCGCGAGAGCCCGATCGAGCGACCCGCCTCGAGCTGCCCCTCGTCGACGCTGGAGAGGGACGCCCTGAATATCTGCGACTGGTAGGCGGCGCTGCGCAGGCCGAGCCCCAAGATCCCGGCGGTCATCGCCGACGATATCGAGGCGACGCCGAGGTTGATCTGCGGGACGCCGACGACGAAGTACATCACGATGAGGATCACGACGATCGGGGTCCCGCGGAGCACGATCCCGACCGTGCTGACGGCTCGCTTCAGGAGCCCGTCGCCGTACACCTCGACCGCGCCGGCCGGGAACCCGACGACGAACCCGAGGAGGATCGACGCGAATGTGAGGCCGATCGTGAGCAGGGCGCCGACCCCGAGGTAGTCGGCGTTCCGCCGGACGAACCCCCAGTCGGCGGGTTCGCCGACGACCCACCAGTCCGCGGACCCGCCGGCGGCCGCGAGCGCCGCGAGGCCGTCGCCCGCCGGGAGGTCGGTCGCGACGCTGGCGGCCGCCGCGAGCGCGAGCGTCCCCGGGTCCGACATCCTACTCCTGTCCGAACCAGGTGCTGGTTATCTCCTCGTACGTCCCGTCGTCGCGGACGGTCGCGAGCCCGTCGTTCAGCGCCGACTGGAACTCCGACTCGCCCTGCCGGATGCCGAAGCCGAACTGCTCGCCGGTCTCCTCGACGAACGCGACCTCCACGTCGCGGTTGGCCGCGAACGTCTCCGCGACTGGCAGGTCGATGACGACCGCGTCGACGTTCTCGTTCGCGAGGTCCTCGACCGCGAACACGTAGCTGTCGTACGAGGAGTAGTCGTCCTCGGAGATGATGCCGGGCTCGATGAGGTTCGTCGACACCTGGTCGGCGCCGGTCGTCCCCGACTGCGCGCCGACGCGGACGCCCTCGAAGTCCTCCCACGACGACGGCTGGAAGTCGCCGCCCTCGCGCACGAGGATCGCCTGATCGGACTCCCAGTAGGGGTCCGAGAAGGCGATCGTCTCCTGCCGGTCCTCGGTGATCGTCATCGCGGCGGCGATCACGTCGATCTCCTCGTTCTGGGTGAGCGCGGGGATGAGCGAGTCGAACTCGAAGGTGGCCCACTCGCCCAGCTCGTACTCGGTCTCCCCGACGACGGCCTCCAGCAGGTCGATGTCGAAGCCGACCAGCTCGCCGTCCTCCTGCATCTCGAACGGAGGGAAGCCGGGCGCGGTGCCCGGGGTGATGGTGGTGCTGTCGTCGCCGAGACAGCCGGCGACGCCGGTCAGCCCGACGGCGCTGGCCCCGCCGGTCAGCTTCAGGTACGTACGACGGCTCATGTCCGTCTCCGCGCGGTATGACATACCTGAGGGTGAACGTGAACTGATTTTAAGCTTTCCTCCTCGGGCGGAGAGGGCCCTCAGTCGCCGCGGACGGGGTTCGCCGTCGTCCCCTCCGACCCGACGCCCCTGACCGTCCACGCGGCGCCGAGCGCGAGCGCAGCGGCGACGCCGAGCGCGACGAGGTTGAGCCGCTGCCAGAACGCGGTGTACAACACCAGGTCGCGGCCCAGAAGCAGGGTGCCGACCAGCGCGGCCATCGACCCGGCGACGAGCAGGCGGGCGGTCCTCGCGGTCGACCGATCGAGACCCGGGTAGCCGGTGCGGACGGCCTCCGTGGCGTACGCGACGGCGGCGACGAGCCCGAGGTGGCCGGCGAGCCCGGTCGCGTAGAAGCCGGCCTGCGCGCCCGGCGAGTAGGTGACGAACGGGACCGCCCGCGAGAAGACCGCGCTGGCGACGATCCCGGCCGCGGCGATCCCCACCGCGGCCCGGAGCAGCCGCGGGGAGCCGCGGCCGCCGCCCCAGATGGTCGTCAGCCCGAGCAGCGTGAAGATCCCCAGCGCCACGATCAGGTGGGCGGCGTGCGTCGACACCGTGTACCCGCCGGGGACGAGGCCGCCCACGGTGACGGTGATCGCGCCGACCGTGATCTGCAGCGGGAGGATCGCGACCGCGAGCGTCGCCGCCAGCCGGGTGCGGCGGTCGAGGTCGCCGATCCACGTCCAGCCCGCGACGCCGACGATGAGGAACCCGGTGACCATCGCCCACACGCGGTGGAACCACTCGATGAAGTCCGGGTTGATCGTCAGCGCGGGGATGAGCTGGTCGGAACAGAGCGGCCACTGGGCCTGACACGCCAGCCCCGAGCCCGTCGCCGCGGTGTAGACGCCGAGCGCGAACAGCACCAGGGTCATCCCGGTCGTCGTCGCCGCGTACCGCCTGAAGGTCAACCACGCGGGCCGAAGACTCATTGGTCGAGTTCGGGTGTGAGCGCACTTAGACCGTTCGGACGCTCCGGGGAGGCGGGAATTCGGTGAACGGCGTGAGTACCTCCATCGATCGCTTTCGACTTATAAAGAAATGGCGGTGGCGCGCGCCTCCGAGCGCCCTCTGGGCGCGAGGAGCGCGTGCGAGGGAGTCGGTCGGCCGGAGCAACGCGGAGGCCGACCGACGAGGCTGGGGAGGTGTGAGGCTACGGTGCTGTGCGGTCGGGTGGGACTCAAAGGGGCAGTCGCGAAAACGGCGCAGGCGACGTAAGCACTGCAAGGAGTGAGCGGAGCGAACGACTGAAGCGCGCAGCGAGCGTGCGCCGTTTTCGCGACTGGGGCTTTGGTGGCCTTCACCATCGATCCGTCGATAACCGTTTATAAATAACCGACAGGGACTCTACTCGCGAATACCGATTATCCCGCCAGCTCGCGTTTCGCTCTCCTTGCTCGCTCCGACATCTCCTCGTTGCCCTCGACGTCGGCCAGCGTCTCTAACGCCTCCAGCTGCCGCACCGAGTCGTCGAGGAAGGAGAGCACGTCGCCGGTGTACGCGTACACCATGTAGTCGTCGCTCATCACGTCCACGATCGCCTGCGGGCCGAGCCCCTCCGCCCGGAGCTCCAACACGTACCGCATGAACTTCTCCTCCGGGCAGCCGCAGTACGGGTTCGCCTGACAGTCGCAGTCGAGGAAGTCCTCCGCGAAGTCCAAGATTCGGTCCCGCGTCGTCGAGTCGAGCTTCGAGAGCCCGTCGCCGGTGAACAGCATGTCGAGGGTCGCGCCGGCGAAGGCTCCCTTCGGGATGTTCGTCTCCAGCTGGGAGGCGAGCTGCCGGTGGTTCTTCACGTAGATCTTGTCGGTGAACGCCACGGTTGCCCCCGAATACGCCGGCTGGAAGTAAAAACGGCGTGGTCGTGGGGCCGACTGGATACGGTACGGGCGTACATTTATTTCAAAAGTACACGAAGTATATACCATGCCCGTTCGCATCGAGGAGTTCGAGTCCGGCGACCTGCCGGACGGGCCGAGCGTCCCGGAACGCGTGGTCGCACACCTCTACGCGCATCGCGACAAGGCGTTCACTCGGGCGGAGATCGCCGCTGAGATCGACGCCGACGCGTACGCGCTCCGCGAGGTCAGCGAGCGCGAGGAGTGATGCGACCGGAGCGCGGCGAAGACCTGATCGCGTGGCAGGGCCGAGTCGGCGACGCATTCGTCGATCTCGTCGTCGACTCGCTCGACGCGTATCTCCGATGACCCGATCCGTTCCCCGAACGACACCGCACCACACGCCCGTCCGGGAGTCGTAACGGTTATTTATCAAAGCGGGATAGATATCGACGCGTGTCCGGGTTAGGGTAGTGGACTATCCTTCAGCCTTGTGGAGGCTGAGACGCGGGTTCGATTCTCGCACCCGGACCTTCTGAGGAACGTAGTGACGAAGAAAGCCGGAAGGCGAAATCGAACCACGCGAGACGAGCAGTAGCGAGTCTCGCAATCGGGTTCGATTCTCGCACCCGGACCTTTTCCGACGACTGAAGCGAGGAGCGATGAGTCCGGAAGGCGAGACCGCAGCGGGGAGCGAACCGTCCGGTCGGTTTCTAAATGGGTGTCGTCCCCGACCGCAGTTTTTTTCCACCGTGGCGTCGCCGTCGGCTACTCGGCCGTCCGCGTCCTCTCTGGCCGTGCGAGCTCGACGACGAAGACGGCGCCGCGCGGGTCGTTGTCCTCGACCCACACCTCGCCGTCGAACTGCCGAGTCAGGATCGAGACGAGGTAGAGCCCGATCCCGGAGCCGGCGCTTTCGAGCCCCTTCTCGCCTTTCCCGAAGATCTCGTCTTTCTCCGCGTCCGGAACGCCCGGACCGTTATCGGCAATTCGGACGCGGATCCGGTCGTCGACCTCCTCGCAGGCGACCGTCACCTCGGGTTCGTCGGTGTCGTTGTGCTGGACCGCGTTGTTCAGGAGGTTCCGGAAGACGGACGCGAGCATCTCGTTGGCGAGCACCGTGACTCCGGTCGGGTCCTCGGACACCCGGAACGTCGCGTTCGGGAAGGAGTCGCGAGCGGTCTGGACCTCGGCGGTCAACACCTCGTCGAGCGCGACCGGCTTCACGTCGAGCACGGCGTCGCCGGCGAGCGAGTCGACGAAGTCGCGGGCGGTTTCGGTGAGTTCGATGACGTGCGCGGACGCCCTGACCACGCGTTCGATCGCGTCTTGCCCCTCCTCGTCGACGTGGTCGCGGAGCGTCTCGGTCCAACCGTGGATTACGGTCATGTCGTTGCGGATGTCGTGGCGGACGACGCGGTTCAACGCCTCCAACTGTCCGGTCCGTTCCTCCAGCTGTTCGGTCCGTTCCTCCAGTCGGACTCGATAGCGCTCTCGCTCGGTAACGTCGTCCATCGTGAGCAGCTCTCCCGCGGGTGCGCCGCCAGACGTGAAGGCGTTGCGCGAGATCTGGTAGCACCGGGACGCCTCGTCTCCGGTCCGGATCTCGATGACCTCGTCGTCGTCGCGGTCGATGGCGATCCGGGGAAGGACGGACTCCAACGGGTCGCCGATCGACCCCCCCAAAGCCGGGAACAGCTCGCGGGCGGCCCGGTTGTAGTCGCGTATCCGGCCGGACTGGTCTAAGAAGATCGCGGCGTCGTCGCTCTCGGCGGCGAACTGGATCGCCTCGAACCGGCGGAAGTAGACGAACAGCGTGCCGACCGCGAACAGCGCCACACCCGGCGGCTCGTACATCAGCGGTAGCAGCCACGAGGCGGTCCCGCCGAAGACGGTGGCCGCGGTCGGGAGGGCCGTGAGCGCGGCGAGTACGATCAGCGGCCGACTGTCGGCGCCGGTGTAGTAGAACTGTTCGATCAGCATGAAGAACCCGACGGCGATGACCGCATACGAGATCCCGAGCACCGCCCAGTAGAGGACACCGTGGCGGATCGCGAGGTGGGGAAACGGCTCCGTGGCCCACGCGGTCGTGAAGTAGAGTCCGTGGACCGAATTGGTGACCTTCAGCGCCGCCGTCGCGACGAACGTCCCGATCACGACCCGGCGGTACGGCGCGTGCCGCGGCGATCGTCCCGTGTAGGCCGCACAGAAGTAGAGCCACGCGGCGACCGCGAACAGCGCGAAGACGAACCCGACGATGTACAGCGCCATCTTCGTCGACTCGCCCGGGGCGACGAGGTACCCGACGTAGCCGCCGGCCCAGCCGACGACCGACACGAGCAGTGCGACGAGTCCCTCTCGGGTGTCGTGTCGGCGGATCCGCAATGCACGCGGGATCACCGCGAGACACGCGAGCGCCGAGAGCCCGAAGACGGAGACGTGCGCGAGAAAGACCGGATTCATCGTGCGACGGTTACGCCCTCCGCGCCGCCACCGATAACGGTTCGGATATCCGTCCGACGGACGGGTGCTCGGAGGCGTAGACCGTATCCGAGGCGGCCCGCGTCACCCGAATATCCGAAACAGCCCCAGCACCCATCGAGCCAGCTCGGAGCAGACGAAGAGGGCGCCCTCGGCGCGGGAGAGCCGCCGTCCGGACCACAGCGCCGCGACCATCAGCACCGTGAGGGCCGTCAGCCAGACGAGCGTCTCGATCGCCGCGCCGCCGACGGTGAGCGGACGGAGGAGAGCGGCGATCCCCAGGATACCGAGCACGTTGAACACGTTGCTCCCGACGACGTTGCCCACGGACATCCCGACGTGACCCTGTCGCATCGCGACGAGCGAGACGGCGAGCTCCGGCGTCGAGGTCCCCGCCGCGACGATCGTCAGCCCGATCGTGAGCTCGCTGACTCCCAACCGCCGGGCGATCCGCACCGTCGAGTCGACGAGGGCGCGGGCGCCGATCCACAGGCCCAGAACCGCGAGCGCGATGACCGCGAGCTGAGCGGTCGACCCTCCCGGTGTCATGTGCGTACTCGTTCTCGAACGCCGGTGTTAAAATCGATCCACCGAACTGCGGTCACCCGACCCGCTCAGACCCGTAACGCACCTTCTACTTATGTGTCGGTCGGGCGTTTTGGCGTTCGTCATGGACGGACGTGAGTCGCCGTGAGACGGCGCGAGCTGCTCCGGAGGGGCGGCGGGATCGGGGTCGCCGGTCTCGCCGGGATCGCGGGGTGTACCGGCGGGAGCGACGGTCCGGCCTTCGAGGAGGGGTTCGAGGACGGGATCGGCGACTGGGAGTTCGGCGCCGCGATCGGTCCCGAGGTGAACATCGACGAGTTCGACTGGGAAGCGTCCGTCTCCGAGGAGGAGGCGGCCTCCGGGGAGCGCTCGCTCCGAATTTGGAACCAGGGCGATTACGACGACGGCGTCACGTGGGCCACCCACCCGATCTCCGTCGACTCCGGCGAGGCGTACCGGATCGAGGTGAGCGGGCAGTTCTGGAGCGAGTCGGAGTCGTTCAACACGATCCGGCACGCGCTGATGCGCCTCGGCCCGGAGCCGCCCGAGACCGAGGAGGACTTCCCCCAGCCGGGGCTCAACACGACTGACCTCGGTGAGACGCCCTACGGCGGGCTCCGGGACGCGCTGTGGCTCGCCGACGGGTGGCGGAAGTACGCCTTCGAGTGGACCACCACCGAGCTGTCGACCGACACGCTCCACCTCGCCGTGGGCACGGCGGTGATCTGGGAGGCCGACGCGACCCACTACGTCGACGACCTCTCCGTGACCGTCGAGGCGCGATGAGCGAAGACTCAGAGGTGGCGTCGGGCGCGGGCGACGGCGCCGACAGCGACACCGATACCTCCCCCGACGCCGACAGCGACGCGAATACCGCAGACACGATGCGGGAGCGCGTCGACGAGAACCGGGCGAAGCTCTGGTTGCTGTTGCGCGCGAACCGGCTCCTCGTCGCGGGCGTCCTGACGGTCGCCGTCTTCGTCGCGTTCGTCGCCGCGGCGACCGCCTTCTCCCCCTCCCTCGCCGGCAAGGTCGAGGCGAAGGACCCGATCGAGACGCTGTTCGCCTCGATGATCACGGTGATCGTCACCGGGGCGACGCTCGTGGTCACGATCGGTCAGGTCGTACTCACGCAGGAGAACGGCCCGCTCGGCGACCAGCAGGAGCGGATGAACGGAACGCTCGCGGTCCGGGACTCCATCGAGGAGCTGACTGGCTCGCCGGTCCCCACGGACCCCGCTCCGTTCCTCGACGCGATCATCGCGGCCGCGTCCCATCGCGCTCGGGGCCTCCGCGAGTCGGTCCACAAGCCGGTCCGCGAGCGGGGCGACAACGGTGACGAATCGGACCGAACCGCCCTCCGAGAGGACGTCGACGAGCTCGCCGCGGAAGTCGTCGAGAACGCCGACACAGTGCGCGGACAGCTCGACGGCGCGGAGTTCGGCACCTTCGACGTGGTGTTCGCCGCCCTCGACTTCGACTACGGCCCGAAGATCGGCCGGATCGAGGACATCGCCCACGACCACGGCGAGGCGCTCACCGACGGCGAGCGCGACCTGCTCGAAGAGCTCAAGGAGTCGCTGTCGCTGTTCGGTCCCGGCCGCGAGCACGTCAAGACGATCTACTTCCAGTGGGCGCTGATCGACCTCTCGCGGCAGATCCTCTACGCCGCGGTCCCTGCCTTGGTCGTCGCGGGCCTCATGCTCGCGGTCGTCGACGCCGGGACGTTCCCCGGGAGCACCCTCGGGATCGACCACCTGACGCTCGTGGTCGGGGGCGCGTTCGCGGTCACGCTCCTCCCTTTCCTGCTCTTCGTCTCCTACGTGCTCCGCGTCCTCACCCTCGCGAAGCGGACGCTCGCCATCGGGCCAATGGTGTTGCGGGAATGAACTCCCGTTCGTTAGATAACTAACTATATCACAACCATGCCAACGATTCGAACGAACGGGATCGAGACGTACTACGAGCGACGGGGTGAGGGACGCCCGATCGTCTTCGTTCACGGCGCGATCATGGACCGCCGTATGTGGGCGCCCCAGACGGACGCGCTCGCCGACGAGTTCACAACGGTCGCCTACGACGTCCGGGGTCACGGCCGAACCGGCGGGTCGGACGTACCGACTTACACCGTCGACCTCTACGTCGAGGATCTGCACGCGCTGCTCGCGGCCCTCGACCTCGATCGGCCCGTGCTGTGCGGGCTCTCGCTGGGCGGATGCATCGCCCAGGCGTACGCCGCGACGTATCCCGAAACGCTCTCGGGGCTCGTGTTGGCCGACACGTTCACTCAAGCCCCGCTCGGTCTCACCGGGCGGCTCCTCTTCGCCAACCTCCGAGTCTTCGCCGCTCTCGACCGCGTCGTCCGGTACAAGTCGCTCAACCGGATCCAGATGGCCGTCGGCGATCTCATCAAGCCCGGAGTTGCGGGCGAAGGAGGAACCGTCCAGGAACTCATCGACACGGGTCCGACGATCTCCCACGCGGAGTTCGTCAAGATCGTCGACTCGCTCGTCGCCTTCCCCCGCGGCGGCGACGTCGAGCTCTCCCGGATCGACGTCCCGACGCTCGTCCTCTACGGTGAGAACGAGCCGTCCCTCATGCGCGATCACGCGGCGCTGATGGGCGAGCTGATCCCGAACGCGGTCTCGGTCACCGAGATCCCCGACGCCGGACACGCGTCGAACATCGACAACCCGGCGTTCTTCACGGAAGCGGTGCGGGAGTTCCTCGACGGGCCGGTCCAGTAACGAGTCGGAGATATCCGCAAAACCGGAGTGCGAGATATCCGCAAAACCGGAGTGCGAGCGGAAAACGACCGGACCGACGGTTTGAGCACGAATAACCATACGCGCTGTGGGCCATACGTGACGCATGCACCCACTGCGGCGGCAGTACGTCGGGGGAATCGGAACCGCGTTCGTGGGCGGTTTCGCCGGCTGCTTCGACGGTGGCTCCGGCGACGACGGGACCCGCCCCCCGGGAACGGGCGGTCCCGGAATCACCGTCGCCGCCGTGGACGAGGACACCGACCTCCCGATCCGACCGTCCGTGGAGGTCGTCCGCGACACCGCCACGTCGGACCACCCGCCGCGGCTCCGGACGACGCTCGAGAACGCGAGCGACGAGACGCTGCGAGTCGGCGAGGGCCGAGCCGTCCACTTCGAATACGTCACCAGCGACTCCGGGGTACTCATCCTCCTCCCCGGAGGGAGCGATCGGGAGTATCCCGCGGAGCCCGACTGCTGGCGGCTCACCGAGCGGATCGCGATCACCGAGGAGTACCGGACGTTCGAGATCGGGGCCGGCGAGTCGAGTGAGCGCCTCGTCGACCTGTACGCCACCCCCGACGCCGACGGGTGTCTCCCGGTGGGAGAGCACCGCTTCGAGACGACGGTCTCGGTCGTCTCGGAGGACGCCGAGCCGGAGTCCTCCGCGGAGTGGGGGTTCTCGGTGCTGTTGGAGTAGAATGTCGCCCGCGACACTACCGGACGAAAATCTACTAGTAGGCTCGGAGAAAGTGTAGTACCCGTTTTGAAGGCCTTATACCCACAAAAACGCAGATCTAATCAAATCTAATGGGGGTGTGTTCTTCTTGCCCACCGAACGCGTCTCGGTTCGGATACGTATCGGCCATCGTACTGAGACCAGCCACAACTTGATACGCCGACATCGTGTGTAAATATCCTGTCGACAATCAGGACAATAGTTGATGGATCTGTGTCGGTCTCATCCTACCGCTAAAGCGAGTGGGCTTCCGTCTTGCCCCGCTGTAACAACTACTCGTCGTCCTCGGCGGCCGCACCCTTAGCGTTTTTTACCATCTTCGCCCGAACCCGACCATCATCATCTACTGTGACCCCGTCCGCATCTTCCAGCTCGGCCGCGGATGTCCGTTTTTCTGGGTCAGTCATCACTTGGAAGGTCACGCTCCAGCACTAAAAATCGTTCCGTGAATATCCCATAGGTTACTACGGCTACAAGGATTGTCGCCACCCCCACGAGAGAAACGTTTATTCTCAGACTGAATGAGGTGAGGAAGAGAAATCCGGCAAGCGACGAAAACACGATCCCTACGAAAAGCGCGGCCAAGGAGTATCCGAATCGTTGGGCATTAACAGCGATGACACGGCGATTTTCGGCCACGGCATCAGCGTAGCTGTTCAGGATGGCCTGCTTGTATGTCTGATCATCAAAAACTTCGTCCGAAACGTTATACCCAAACTCTCGCGCAAGTCCATATTCTTGAACGCTACTCAGGAAGGTAATGATTGCCGCGCAGATCGCCAAGAGAAAACCCCCTAACCCAATCAAGAACGAAATGGTTGCGATCAATCCACCATCTGCGAGTGAGACACTATCCGTTTCTGGGATGAGTGAAATTGCAGTGAAGAGAACACCAATCAGAACAGCTGTGTATTGAACTACACGCTGGGCTTTGTTATCGATTTCCCGTAACAGATCGATCTGATGGTCAATCGTCCGCTCAAACCGATTTATGGCATTCTCTATTTGATCGTATTCTACTGACTGCTCAACCCGCATCGGGTCAAATACGTCAGTCCAATCATCGTCTGTTTCGTCACTGCCTGTTCCAGTCATCTATATGGCTCGCTGGCAGCAAGTTGCGTGGAATCTATCTGGTTAGAATGTAAAGCTATTGCCTAGTGATAGCAGATCAAGATCACCACAGAATAGTCTCGGCTCTGTTGAAATCCTCTTATTCAGAGACATATTATCGTCTGAAACAGCCGGTCGCTGAAGAGTGCTTCTTGATCGATGGCGGGAGTAGGTATAGCGAATTGGTGAAACGGTTGTTTATACGCGATCGAGTGGTGTTGCTGGCGGCTGTTTATAAGTGTACGACGGTGCTGGGGTGAACACCTCCAAAGCCCCAGCCACTGAGGGCGGCGCACGTTCGCTGTCGTTCGAAAGGCGCGAAGCGCCTTTCGTGATGACGAGAGGGCTTTGCTCTCTCGAACCACGCTCCCCAGTCGCTCACGGTGTTCGCTCCCTCCTTGCGGTGCTTACATCGCCTGCGCCGCCCTCAGCGGCTGCCCCTTTGAGTCCCGCCCCGCACCGCAGCCTCACACCTCCCCAGCCTCGCCGCGGCCGCCAGAGGCGGCCGCGGGCTCCCTCGCACGCGCTCCTCGCACCCTTATCAGGGCGCTCGGAGGCGCGCGCCACCGCACCGTATTTATAAGCTATCGTCGTCGCTCACGGCTGTTTGAATACTGTCTCGTAGTCACCGATCTGCGACACCCATTCCCGCTATCGCTCACTCCTCAGTCTGTCTTGATCACAACCGAGGCAAAATATATCATCTGCTGAGGATTACAATACAACCGTCGTGTGTGGAGTTGTTTCGTGGCGGTAGCTCTCTACTAGTAGATTGTCGCCCGCAACACTAACGACCGGTCTCATCTCCGGCGGCGTGCCGCGTCGACCGGGAAACCCTCGTGGCGGGCGGTCGCCTGCGCGGCGACGGGCGGGTCGCGTCAGCGACCACATGTGACGCGCCTGGGTTCTCCGCGCTGTCATCGCTCCCATCGGGGAGTACTCGGGCGGGGACTGAGGGCGCGCATCCGACGGTAGCCGGCGAGCGCGTTTAAAAGGTCGGGTGGGCGCTCAGTCGCGCTGATCCTCGCCGGCGACGACCACGCGCTCGCCGTCGTCCGTCTGCGGCTCCGAGACCGACACCGGGTCGATCCCGCGGCGGGCGGCGTCGAACTCGGAGAGGAGGTAGACGAGCGCGGCGAGCAGGACGGCGCCGAGCGGGAGCAGCGCGAGCGGCGTCACCCGGGTGAATCCCCACACGACCAACAGGAGGACGACCACGGCGGCGACGGTGACCGCGTAGTAGATCTGGGTGCGGACGTGGTCGATCAGGTCGGCGCCGGTGAACGTCGCCGAGAGGACGGTGGTGTCGGAGATGGGCGAGCTGTGGTCGCCGAAGATGGCGCCCGAGAAGATGACGCCGACCATCGCCGCCACGAGGGTGTGGCCCGCCGCGCCGCCGCCGCTGATCTCCCACGCGATGGGGATCGCGATGGGGGTGACGATCCCCATCGTCCCCCACGAGGTGCCGGTCGAGAAGGCGATCACGCCGGCGACGACGAACACGAGCGCGGGGAGGAGAGCCGCCGAGACGGTGCCTACGGCCGCGGTCGCGACGTAATCTCCCGTGCCGAGCGCGTCGATGGCTTCGCCGATCCCCCACGCCAGCGCGAGGATGGAGACCGCGGTAAGCATGATTCCGAACCCGTCGATCGTGTACTCGGTCGCGTCGGCGACCCCGAAGATCCCGTACGCCTTCCCGAGGGCGAAGCCGCTGGCGACCATCGCGAACGAGCCGATCATCAGCGCCACCTCGTAGGAGGCGTTGAGCGCGGCGTCCCACAACTGTCCGCCGGCCGAGCCGAACTCGGCGGCGAGCAGGTCGCCGAGGAACGCCGCCGGCGAGAGCCCGCCGGACCACAGCGCGGTCGCGACCGTGACCGCGATCAGGACCGCCACGGGCACGAAGAAGTTGACGAGCCGGGGCGTCGACGCCGGCGGCTCGCCGAGCTCGCCGGCCACGTCCTGCATCGGTACGGCCTCGTCGCGAGTCACCTTTCCGGAGGTCCACGACCGGTGTTCGGCGGTCAGCATCTCGCCGTAGTCGCGACCCGATACCACGATCAACAGCACCATCACGATCGCTAAGATCGCGTACATGTTGAACGGGATCGACGAGAGGAACACCTCGAAGGTGCCGGGGCGGTTCGCCTCGGCGACCCCGGCGGCGTCGTACCCCTCCGAGATGAGCGACAGCTGGAACGCGACCCACGAGGAGATCCCCAGCGTCGCCACCGGGGCGGCGGTCGAGTCGACGATGTACGAGAGCTTCTCGCGGGAGATACGGAGGCGGTCCGAGACGTCTTTCATCGCCGATCCGGCGATCGCGGTGTTGGCGTAGTCGTCGAAGAAGAGGACGATCCCGAGCCCCCACGCGACGAGCCCGGCCTTCCGCTGGGAGTCGAGGCGTTCGAGCGCCCAGTCGCGGACCGCGGCGGTGCCGCCGAGGTTCCACACCATGGCGACGCCGGAGCCGAGCAGCAGGGTGAACACGAGGATGGTCGCCTGGAACTCGTCGGAGACCGCCGCGACGATCCACTCGAACGTCTGGACGATCCCGAGCCCGCCCGTGACGATGACGGCCCCCGACCAGATCCCGAGGAACAGCGACAGCACGGCCTTGCGGGTGATCACCGCCAACACGATCGCGAGCACCGGCGGGACGACGGACAGCGCTCCGAAATCACTCATTGTCACGTACTGTCACGAGCAAGTATATAAACGTCGCGTGCCGCGACGCCGGCCGGGGGCGCAACGTCGCGGGACCGGCGAGGGCGCGACGCCGCGCAACCGCCGAGGGCGGCCGGGGAATCGACGCGTATCCGAACGCACTTACGTCCCTGTCACGGACCCACGCGCAATGTCTGTACGAGTCGGCATCCTCGGCGCCACCGGCGCCGTGGGACAGCGGTTCATCCAGCTCCTCGACGACCACCCGACGTTCGACCTCGCCGCGGTCACCGCGAGCGCGGACAGCGCGGGCGAGACCTACCGCGAGGCGGCCAAGTGGCGCGTGAACACCCCGATCCCGGACGACGTCGCCGAGATGGAGGTGGCGGAGACGACGCCCGCGGGAATCGCGGACGACGACGTGGATCTCCTCTTCTCGTCGCTCCCCTCGGGCGTCGCCGCCGAGGTCGAGCCGGCGTTCTTAGAGGAGGGATACGTCGTCTCCTCGAACTCCTCGAACGACCGCATGGCGATCGACGTGCCCCTCACGATCCCCGAGATCAACCCCGGTCACCTCGAGTTGATCGAGGTCCAGCGCGACGAGCGCGGCTGGGACGGCGCCCTCGTCAAGAACCCGAACTGCTCGACGATCACGATGGTCCCCACCCTCGCGGCGATCGACGAGTTCGGCTTGGAGAGCGTCCGCGTCTCCACCCTGCAGGCGGTCTCCGGCGCCGGCTACTCCGGCGTCACCTCGATGGAGATCATCGACAACGCCATCCCGCACATCGGCGGCGAGGAGGAGAAGATGGAGACGGAGTCGCGCAAGCTCCTCGGCGAGTTCGACGGCGCGGAGGTCCACCTCCACGGCGCCGACGTGGCCGCCTCCTGTAACCGGATTCCCACGCTCGACGGTCACCTGGAGAACGTCTTCGCCGAGTTCGCCGAGGACCCCTCGCCCGAGGACCTCCGCGAGGCGATGCGCTCGTTCGAGGGCACCGGCGACCTCCCCAGCTCGCCCGATCAGCTCATCAAGGTGTTCGGCGAGGACGAGCCGGAGCGCCCCCAGCCCCGCCTCGACCGCACGTATGCCGACGGGATGGGCATCGTCGCCGGCGGCGTCCAGTCGACCGACGCCGGCGCGAAGTACAACTGCCTCGCGCACAACACGATCCGCGGCGCCGCGGGCGCCTCGCTGCTCAACGGCGAACTGCTCGTCGAGGAAGGGTACGTCTAAGCGTCGAACCAATCGGCGGCTAGCGAGCCCAGCGACCGCGACTGTTTTTAAATAACCGGCAGTAACCGGACCGCGGATCGGAATTCCGACCTTTCCTAGTGGCGCGTGCCTGCGAGCGGCGCGAAGCGCCGCGAGACAGCACGCGCGAGGTCGCCGGCGCTACGCGCCGGCTGCCAGAGGGACCTCCGGTCCCTCGCTGGAGTCGGTCGCCGAGCGAAGCGACGGCGACCGACGAGGCTGGGGAGGCGTGAGGTGCGGGGTGGTGCCGTGCGGGGCGGGACTCGAAGGGGCAGCCGCGAGGCGGTGTCCGTGTCGATCAGTTGTTTATAAGGCGCATTATTGTTCGGCCGAGCGGCTGGGGCTTCGGCGGTGTTCTTTGCCACTCCGCGAGTACCCATTTATAAATAAGCCGTCGGAGACGCGATCGGCCCAATTACCAGAGCCGATCCGCTCGCGCCCTACTTCCCTTCGAACTCGGGCTCGCCGTCGCCCATGAACGCCGTGACGCCCTCCATGAGGTCGTCGGTGTTCATCACGTGGCCGAAGCCCATCGCCTCGACTTCGAGGCCGGCCTCGCCGTCGGTGCGGCCGGCGTGCATCGCGCGCTTCGTGTACTTCTGGGCGATCGGCGGGCCGGCGGCGAGCGACTCGGCCAGCTCCCACGCGCGCTCGTCGAGTTCGTCGTCGGGGACGACCTCGTTAACGAAGTCGTAGTCGGCCATCGTCTCGGCGTCGTAGCGATCGGCGGTGAGGATGATCTCCTTTGCGCGCCCCTCGCCGACGATCCGGGCGAGCCGCTGGGTCCCGCCCCAGCCGGGGAGAAGCCCCAGATCGAGCTCCGGCTGGCCGAGCTCCGAGCGCTCGGAGGCGATCCGCATGTCGGTCGCGGTCGCGAGCTCCATCCCCCCGCCGAGACAGTACCCGTCGATGGCGGCGACGACCGGCTTGTCGGACTCTTCGAGCTTCCCGAACGTCTGCTGGCCCTGCCGCGAGAGTTCGACGGCGCTTATCGGCTCCGCACCCCCGGCGGCCATGCTCTGTACGTCGGCGCCGGCGGAGAACGCGCGGTCGCCGGCGCCGGACAGCAGGATCGCCCGCACCTCGTCGTCGGCGTCGAGGCGGTCGATCGCGTCGGACAGCTCCTCGAGCAGCTCGCCGCTGATCGTGTTCATCCGGTGCGGGCGGTCGATCTCGACGTGCCCCACGCGGTCCTCGACGGCGACGTCGAGGGTGTCGTAGGCGGCGAACGCGTCGCCCTCGGCGCCCTCGCCGTCCTCGGCGTCCCCGCCGCTCCCCCCGTGGAAGCCGCCGGCCTCGGCGGCCTCGCGGAGGTAGTCGGTGGCCTCGTAGCGCTCCTCGCCCGTCTCCTCGTGGAGCTCGTCGAGCACGTCGACGAGCGCGTCGAGCCCCTCGCCGTCGGCGAGCTTCGCCGGGCCGTCCGGGAAGCCGGCGCCGAGCATCACCGCGCGATCGATCGCGGGCGGGTCGGCCACGTCGTTTCCGACGAGCCCGGCGACCTCGTTGGCCATCACGGCGAGCAGTCGCTTGCGAACGTCGGCGTCGATCGCGTCTGAAGGGACCTGTGCGCCGCCGTTCTCGTAGTCGTAGAACCCCGAGCCGGTCTTCTTCCCGAGCTCGTCGGCCTCCACCTTCTCGACGAGCAGCGGGCAGGGGCGGTACGCCTCGCCCAGCACCTCGTGCATGTACTCCAAGACGTGGTAGCCCACGTCGATGCCGACCTGGTCTGCGAGCTCGAACGAGCCCATCGGGAGCCCCATGTCGAACTTCGTCGTGGAGTCGACCGCCTCCATCGTCGCGTCGCCGGACTCGACGATCCACGCCGCCTCGTTCATCAGCGGGACGAGGATCCGGTTGACGATGAATCCCGGGCTGTCCTTCCGGACGCGGACGGGGGTCTTCCCCATCGACTCCGCGAGCCCCTCGATCAGCTCGAGGGTGTCCTCCGCGGTGTGTTTTCCGGAGATGACCTCGACTAAGTCCATCCGGACCGGCGGGTTGAAAAAGTGCATCCCGCAGAAGCGCTCGGGGCGGTCGGTCACCTCCGAGAGCTCCGTGATCGAGAGGCTGGAGGTGTTGGTGACGAAGACGGCCTCCTCGGGCGCGTACTCGACGACCTCGTCGTACACGTCCTTCTTGATCGCCATCTTCTCCGGGACGACCTCGATCACCACGTCGGCGTCGGCGAGCGAGTCTTCGAGGTCGACGAAGGCCTCCACGCGGTCGAGCGCGGCCTCCGCCTCCTCCTCGCCGATCCGGTCGTTCTCGGCGAGCTTGCCGAGCGACCACTCGATCTGGTCGTAGCCGTCCTGTACGAGCTCCTCCTCGATGTCCCGCAGCGCCACGTCGTAGCCGGCGAGCGCGGCCACCTCCGCGATGCCGTGCCCCATGTTCCCGGCGCCGAGGACCGCTACGCGCTGGACGTCTTCGAGCTGCATACCGGAACGGTCGGAACCGTAATGGTTGAACGTTTTCATCTTCCAAACGGGAAACGTACTGTAAGTTTATTCGCGTGCGGCTCGCGGGAGAAACCCACTCCCGTCTCCGGGCCCTACTGACCCTCGATGAACGAGCGAGTCGCGGCGACCTTACGCGAGGACCAGACGATGGCCCGGCTGATCGACCGACACGGCCCGCTGGCGGTCGAGCCGGCCGGCGACGAGTTCGCGCGCCTCTGTACCTCGATCGTGAACCAGCAGCTCTCGACCGCCTCCGCGGCGGCGATCCACGGGCGGTTCCTCGACGCCCTCGGCGGCGATCCGACGCCCGACCTCGTGCTCGCGGCCGACGAGGACGCCCTCCGCGAGGCCGGGCTCAGCGGCACGAAAGTCGAGTACCTGCGGAACGTCGCCGCGGCCTTTAGCGACGGCGACCGCGACCTCACGCGGGAGGGGCTCGCGGACGCGAGCGACGAGGCGGTCGTCGCCGCGCTCACCGAGATCCGCGGCGTCGGCGAGTGGACCGCGCGGATGTACCTCATCTTCGCGCTGGGCCGCGAGGACGTGCTCCCGCTCGGCGACCTCGCGGTGCGGAAGGGGATCGAGCGGGTGTACAACGACGGGGACGAGCTGACCCGCGCGGAGATGCGCGAGATCGCCGAGGCGTGGCGGCCCTACCGGAGCTACGGGACGCGGTACGTGTGGGCGGAGTACGAGTCGTAAACTGTCGAATCCTCGGACGCCCATTTGTCAGAAGATGGTGCTGTCGATCGCGTGTTCTCTTGGAGAGATCCCTCCGGTGATGCGTTCAGACTCGACTGCGGTACGTACATGCACAGGAGTGAGCGGTAGCGGGAGTCGGTGTCTCGATACGATAGGGTAGCCGTTTATAACTAGTCGAGTATGTCGCTGGCGGCGGTTTATAAGCAATCAACGACATTAGGGCGAGGACCGCCAAAGCCCCAGCCGTGAGGCGGGCGCACGCTAGCTGTGCTCCTCACTCGCGTTGCTCATTGCGGTGCTTGCATCGCCTGCGCCCGCCTCACGGCTGCCCCTTTGAGTCCCACCCACCTGACCGCAACCGCAGCCTCACGCCTCCCCAGCCTCGCCGCTCGCTCCGCTCGCGGCGTCCCTCGCGCGGTGCTGCTCGGCCGCAGGGCGGCCTCGCAGGCACGCGCCACCGCAGTGTTATTTATAAACGATCGTAGCCACAGATCGGGTTTGTTTAAAAATTCACAGACAGAGCATGTCAGATGGGAAACTCACGAGAAATCACTCGCCGTCCGCCGCCGCGTACGTCTCCAGCGCCGCGAGCCGCCCGTCCGCGATCGAGAAGACGTCCACGAACCCGAACACCTCGTCGCCGTCGGCGTCGAGCAGCCGCCCGCGGACGGCGACGCCGGGGCCCTCGGGGTACACCGCGTCGACGGCGTGGGTCGTGTCGGTCATCGGGCGCTCGTCGCGCATGAACGCGACGAAGCGGTCGCGTCCCTCGAAAGTGCGGTCGGGACGCCGCTGGACGAACTCCGGATCGAGCAGGGCTGCGAGCCGGTCGTACTCGCCGGCGTCGAGCGCGTCGTAGTACGCGCGGGCGAGTCGGGCCGGGTCGTCGGTCTCGGGTGCCGTCACGCCGCGAGCGCCCCGAACTCCTCGGCCGACGTTCGAGTCCCCTTCGAGAGCACGGCGTCGCCGGCGCGGAGCGTGGTGTCGATGTCGTGGCCCACGAGCCACCCCTCGTCGGGCCGGCGGATCGCGATGACGCTCGTCGAGATGTCGGTCGCGGGGATCCCGTCCTCGACCCGGGTGCCGTCGAGGTCGCTCCCCTCGCCGATCACGGTCCGGACGATGATCTCGTCGGACTCCTGGACCGCCATCTCCACGACCGGGTGGACGCCGATGTCGCGCATGACGCCCTCGGTGATCTCTAAGGCGGCGTCGGAGATCTCCTCGGTCGCGACGCCGAGGTGGATCAGCCCGCGCAGCGAGACGGGGTCGTCGGCCTCGCGGGCCGCCCGGAGCGTCCACGCCTCGAACCGCGACTGGAGCGCGTCGACCTCGATCTCCAGGTTCGACACCTCCTCGGCGAGCGCCTCGTTGTCGAAGAGGACGGAGCCGTACGCCAGATCGACCGCCAGCTCCGAGAGGTTCTTCATCAACAGGATGGAGTCGACCGCGCGCTCTAAGTCGTCGATGGCGGGCTCCGGGGGGTCGCTCGGTTCGAACGGGTCGCCGGTCAGCGTCGGGTGTACGTCGACGACGCCCGTCTCCGGTCCGCGGAGGAGCGTCACGTCGCCGGCCTCGATCCGGGTCTTCGGGCCGGGGTTGAGGATCCAGTCGTCGTCGCGCCGGATCGCGATGACGCGCACGCCCGTCTTCGACTCCAGGTCGACGTCCTTCAGCGTCCGCCCCGCGTACGCGGAGTCGGACGAGACGGTTGCCCGGACCAGCGTCTCGACGCCTTCGGTGAGCGCGCCGCGCATCGCGTCGGGGAGCCCGATCTCCTCGGTGACGATCTTGGCGATGTCGCCGGCGGCGTCGGAGATCTTGTCGGCCGCGCCGACCACGCCGAGGACGGGTGCGAGCGTCTCGGCCTCGTCCGGGCTCCGCGCCGCGAGCATGAGGCTCATCCGCGCCCGCATCTGGAGCACGTCCATCCGATGTTCGAGCTCGACGACCTCGTGGGCGATCGTCGGGCTCCCGTGGAGGACCGCGGAGTACGACAGGTCGATCAACAGCTCGGCGGTGTCTTTCATCTCCACGAGCAGGTCCTTCACGCTCGTCGGCTCGTACCGGACCCGCAGGGGTCCGTCCCGCCCGTCGAATCCTCCCATGGGGGTACCTCTCCGGCTCCGAGTAAAAGGCTTGTTACGGCTCGTCGACGCCCGTCACAAACCGCCGATTCAGGCCGCGTCGCCGGCGACGTAGCCGGGGGAACTCGCTCCCAGAATCCCGTCCCCGCCGGCCTCGACCGCCTCGGCGAGGTCGGCGAGCGCGAGCCACCGGAGGAGCCGGTCGGCGCGCTCGCGCCACGTCGCCTCCCAGTTCGGGTCGCGGGCGCGGTCGTGTCGCGGCACCGACTCCCGCGTCGCCGCGAACAGGTCGTCGGGAGTGAGCGGGTTCGCGGGCGAGGCCTCTCGGAGAGCGGCGAGCGCCTCGGGAACGAGGAGGACGCCCTCGCGGAGCCCCTCGCGAACGCGCTCCGGTGTCGGCTCGGCGTCGGCTCTGACGAACCCGCGCGGCGTCTCCCGGGCCAGCCCGAGCGCGCGCAGGAACGCCAGCCAGTCGTTCGCGGTCTGCCGGTCCGGGAGTCCCCGGCGCTCGCGGAGCCGGGCGCAGCAGTCGTCGGTGCTCCCCGGGACGAGCGGGACCGCCCGCTGGAACGCGCAGAGGTCGTCGAGCGAGTCGGGGGGTTCGGGAACGGGTTTGAGGCGCATCGTCGGGCCGCTCAGCGGTAGTCGAACGACTCCGCCAAAAGCTCCTCGTCGGTCTCGCCGACGGTGTAGACGGGGCCGTCGATCACGTCGACGGTGACCTTCGCGGGCGCGAAGACGCGCTCGTCGACCTCGTAGAAGTCCCAGCCGGCGTCCTCGAACACCTCGACGAAGGGCGTCCCGTACTCCTCGCGGGCGGTCGAGACGATCTGGTCGAAGCGGTCGTCGTCGCGCGCGACCTGCAGGTGGACCTCCCCGCCGTAGGCCAAGGCGTCGTTCGTCCGCCCCATCGCCAGGTCCTCGTCGCGGGTGGCCGGGGCCATCGGCGCGGCGCCGGAGGCGTGGAGCACGTCGGTCGGCTCGTAGCCGAGCTCCAGCAGGCGGAAGACGGCGAGCTCAGCGGCGCGGGCCGCGGTCGCGACCGAGCCCGCGGTCGAGCCGGTGGCGTACGTCGGCAGGAACACGCCCTCCAGGTCGACCTCGGCGAGGTCGGCGACGTGCTCGGCGACCTCCTCGGTCGGGAGCGTCGTCGACTCGACGGCGAGCGTCGCGAACTCGGAGGAGTCGTAGTAGCCGACGCGCTCGAACTCGGTCTCCTGTCCGACCAAGGCCCGGGCCGGCCCCGAGCCGAGTCCCTCGAAGCCGGACTCGAAGGCGAGCTCCCAGCCCGCCTTCTGCGAGCAGAGCAGCGCGATCGCGGGGTGGTCGGTCGACAGTTCGACGTACTGGCGCGGGGCGCCCGCGACCTCGCCCATGCGGGTGCGGAGGTTCGCGAGGCCGGCGGTCTGGATCTCGGCGAGCAGCAGTCCCGCCTCGACTCCGCCCGCGGCGTCGACGCCGAAGTCGACGACGGTGGCGCCGTTGTCCAGCTCGTAGCCGACGACGTCGAGCTCGCCGGCGAAGTCGAGCGCCTCGTCGACGAGCTCGATCGCGGTCCGGTTGATGCTTTCCATGCCCGGTCCTTCTGGCTCCCGCAGTAAGTGGTTTGTCAGTCGTCGGCGTCTCGGTCCGCGTCGGCCTCGGCGTCTCAGTCGTCGCGCTCGCCGTCGCCGCCATCGCCGACCGGCTCGACGTGGAACACGTACCCCTCGTACGCGTCGTCAAGGTTCACCGGGGACTCCTCGGCGGTGTGGTCCGCACAGAGGAACGCGGTCGCCTCCACGGCGCCCTTCCCGGTCTCCTCCTGATACCGTTCCGTGACCGAGTACGCGACCGGCTCGGAACAGCCCCGGCGGTGGCACTCGGCCGGCGGGTCGGCGGTCGGGTCCGGCTCGTCGCCGCGCTCCCTGGCCTCCGAGATGTCGCGCCGTATCCGTCGTCGCTCCTCGTCGCGCGCCTGTTCCTCCCGTCCGGATTTGGTGTCCCCCATACGTCGATCGTCGCGCCGAAGCGGGATAACGCCACGGGCGGTTCGGACCCCGATCCCTTCCGATCCTACCAGAACCCGCCGTCCGAGCCCCCGTCCGCTCCGTCGGGCCCCGACGGGCCGGTCGGTCCCCGCGGCCCGCCCGGGCGGGGATCGGGGTCGATCTCCACCGGTTCCGACTCGGTGCGCGGGTCGATCTCGCGGCCCTCCTCGTACCGCACGAACGAGAGGTAGAAGGGCTCGCCGCAGCCGTCGCCCTCGGCGTCCGGGTCTCGATAGGGCTCGTCACCGCCCACGTCCGACCCGCGGACCCCGTCGTGCGGGTCCCAGTCGACGCCGTCGCTCTCGCCGCAGACGAACCGGACGCCGTCGGCCTCGTCGCCCTCGAAGGGCGCGGTCGGGTCGACGTATGACCACCCTTCGAGGGGGTACGGCGTCACCGACTTGTCCGCGAGGTAGCCGTCGCGCTCCAGTTCGACGAGAGTCCCGCAGTGCGGACAGTAGTAGGTGACCGGATAGCCCATGCGATCCGTACGGTCGTCGTTTATAAATGAGCGTCGACGGGTGTGCCGCTGACCCGGTTGTGATCGAATATAAAGAGCGGTGCGGCGGCGCGTGCCTGCGAGTGGCCGCCGAAGGCGGCCGCGAGGAGCGCCGCGCGAGGGACGCCGCGAACGCCCGTAGGGCGTGAGCGGCGAGGCTGGGGAGGTGTGAGGTGCGGGGTAGTCGGGTGGGACTCAAAGGGGCAGCCGCGAGGACGAAGCACGCTGCAGCAAGCACCGCAGGAACGAGCGAAGCGAGTGACGAGGAGCGCAGCAAAGCGCGCGAGTCGTCGCGGCTGGGGCTTTGGAGGTCTTCACTGCGGATCTGCCGTCGACCACTTATAAGCGAGCGGCCGGGGCTTTGGAGGCGTTCACCGTCGATCGGCAGTCACCCACGCATAAACATCCACAAGCAGCACCGAAATCTGACTTATAAACGACCGCTCAGTGAAACCCGCGGTCAACGTCGTCGTCGTCGATCAGGTCCTCCAGCTCCGAAGAGAGCAGTTCCTCGGCCTCCTCGAAGGTGTCCGAGAGCTCGTCGAGCTCGTCCGGCCGCCCGTCGAACTCGTAGTCCATCGGGCCGAACGCGGGCGAGTCGACCGCCTCCATCACGTCCTCGAACAGGTGGTCGGGGCTCGTGGGCGCCTCCGCGTGGACCTTCAGCGTCTCGCGTAGTCGGGTCGCCACGTCCTCGGCCTCTGACTCGTCCTCAGGGGGCGACTGCACCGCGAACCGCCCGGCCGACTCCTCGTCCGGGAGCAGGGGATCGAGCTCGTCGTCGACGCTGCGGGCGATCTTCGCGCCCACGCCGCGGAGGTCTCGGGGGTTCTTCGCGTACGTCTTCAGGTGGTAGACGCCGACGCTCGGGTGGCCGAAGTAGAGGTCTTCGCCGAGCCCCGCGCGTCTGGAGCCGGCGACCGCGCGCCAGCCGTCGGGGTCGGTCGAGTCGCTCGCGACGTCGGCGAGGATGTCGTCCCAGTCTCGCACGCGCATGTCGGGGTATCCTAACGGGGAGAGCCGCATGAGCGTGTCGGTCGCGGCGACCCCGCCGCGGAGCGGCCGCATCGGCCGTGGAGCTACGTCGGCTCTCCGCGACCGCCGACCGGATCAACCACGCGTGACCGCCGACCGGATCAGCCACGCGTGACCGCCGACCGGATCAGCCACGCGTGACCGCCGACCGGATCAACCACGCGCGACCGCCGACCGGATCAGCCACGCGCGACCGCCGACCGGATCAGCCACGCGCGACCGCCGACCGGATCAGTCGTCTCCCGCGCGGAGTTCCGCGAAGAACAGCGACAGCGCGGTTAACAGCAGTCCGACGCTGAACACGCCGTTTGCGACGCCGAGGACGAGGAATCCGCGACCGTCGAGCACCCACACGACGCCGAGTGCGACAACGTGCACCGTCCCGACGAGATACAGAATCGAGTTCCAGAACCGGGTGAAAAAGAGCGCGATGCCGAACACGAAGCTTCCGGCGATCGCGAGGAACTGCGGCATGGCGGTCAGCGTCCAGACGTAGAGGTTGATCCCGGCGATCGCGACCGAACACAGCAGGCCGAGCCAGTGGAACGGGCCCCACGAACCGACCTCGTCGAAGCGGAACAGAGAGGCGAATTCGGTGTCGGCCATGGTGCCCCCGACGCGGGGTATCGACAAAGTCGTTGTGACCCACCGACAGCGTTTTTCGGGGGCGCCGCCGATGACGGCCGTGAACGTTCGGGGGCCGATCCTCTCCGTCGGGGAGGCGCGGACGGTGTCGACGTCGTACGGCGACCGCGAGCTCCGCGAGCTTCGGATCCGCCCCGACCGCGGCGCGGGCGACGCGGTCGACGTGACGCTGTGGGGCAAGTGGACCGAGACCGCCGAGCACGCCGAGCCGGGCATGGAACTGCTGGTCACCGACGCCGAGGAGGACGAGTTCGGCGGCGAGACCGGGTACGCCACCACCGGCGACTCGTGGGTCGTGCTCGAGCCCGACTTCCTCGTCGACGTGACCGGGATCCGGTCGTGGGTGCAGTGCCCGCGGATGTACTACCTGAACAAGCTCTCCGGGATCCCGCTGAACTACCCCGTGGTCAAGGGGACCGTCGTCCACGAGGTGTTCGGCGACCTGCTGCGCGGGATGGAGCTGGAGGAGTCGGTCGCCGACCGCGTCGAGGAGGCGGGCCTCGAACTCGGCTTACTCGGGTACGAGCCCGAGGAGGTCGCCGACGAGGTGCGGCGCAACGCCGCCGCGATCGAGGGGTGGCTCTCGCAGGGGACGCTGACCGACGAGGACACGTGGCGGTCGGAGTTCACACTCATCTCGCCGACGTTCGGGCTGAAGGGCCGGGCGGACGCGCTCCGGCGCGGGACCCCCGTCGAGCTGAAGACCGGGAAGAACACCAAGCGGGAGCCGCGCTTCCACGACAAGATTCAGGCGGCCTGCTACGCGCTCATGCTGGAGGAGCGCGGCGTCGACCCCGACATCGGAACCCTGCTGTACACCAAGAACACCGCCTTGGACCGCAACGAGGAGTCGGGCGATCTCGCGCCCGCCAAGGAGTTCTCGGTGGGTCGAGGACTGCTGGAGTTCGTCGTTCGCGAGCGCAACGCCCTCGCGGCGATGGAGTGGCGCGCGCTCGACGACCCCGGCGAGCGTCCCACCGTCCCGACCGGGTACGAGGCCGACGCGAAGTGCGAGTACTGCTTCGAGCAGGACACCTGCATGGTCGTCTCCGGCCGCCTCGACCAGGAGTCGAAGGCGGGGTCGGTCGGGACGCCGGTCCCCGACGAGGAGCGCGACTACTTCGACCGCTTCTACGTCGCCCTCGAAGAGGAGCGCCGCGAGACCCACGCCGAGTACCGGAAGCTGTGGGAGCAGACGCCCGAGGAGCGCGCCGCCGACGACCGCGCGCTGATCGACTTGGAGCCGATCTCACAGACCGAGATCGACGACGCCCGGTGGGAGCTCCGCGCCCGCAAGCCGGGCGACGCCGTCTCGAAGCTCCGCGAGGGCGACGTGGCGCTCGCGAGCGACGGCGACCCCGTGACCGGCCACGGCGAACTCGGCCGGATCACCGCGCTCGACGGCGACGAGGTCGTCGTGGAGACCGACGAGCCGGTCGAGCTCCGGCGGCTCGACGTGTACCCCTCCGAGATCTCCGTCGACCGCTCGCTCACCGCGCTCCACGACGCGATCTTAAAGGGGAGCGACGCGCGCAAGGACGTGCTGTTCGGGCGTCGGGAGCCGGAGTTTCGGGAGCCCGACGACCGTCCCGCGGGAGCGCCGGACAGCGCCGACCCGGACGCCCCCGACGCCTACATCGACAACAACGCGGCCCAGAACGAGGCCGTCGAGCTCGCCGTCGACGCCGAGGACTGCGCGCTGATCCACGGGCCGCCGGGCACCGGGAAGACGTACACCATCGCACGGACGATCCGCGCGCTGGTCGCCGAGGGGAACCGCGTGTTGCTCTCCGCGTTCACGAACCGCGCGGTCGACAACGCCCTCGAAGCGCTGCGCGATCAGGGCTTCGAGGACTGGGTCGCGTCCTCGCGACCAGATGGAGCCGGTGAAACCGGCGGAATCCTCCGCGTGGGGTCCGAGACCGGCGTCCGCAGCGACATGCAGGACGTGCGGCTCGTCCAGCGCGGCGACCCGAACGCGAAGGCCGCCGAACTGCGGGACGCGCCGGTCGTCGCCGCCACCACCGCGGCCTGCGGCTCCCGCGTCCTCCGCGAGTGCGAGTTCGACGTGGCGCTCGTCGACGAGGCCTCGCAGCTCACGGAGCCGGGCACCCACGCCGCGATCAACCGCGCTGACCGGTTCGTGCTCGTGGGCGACCACGAGCAGCTCCCGCCGGTCGTGCGCGCGGAGAACGACCTCCAAACGTCGCTCTTCCAGCGGCTCATCGAGCGGTACCCCGACGCGAGCGTCATGCTCGACCGCCAGTACCGGATGAGCCAGCGCATCCAGGCGTTCGCGTCCGCGGAGTTCTACGACGGCGCGCTCCGCCCGGCCACCCCCGAGGTGGCGGGCCAGACCCTCCGCGACCTCGGCGTCGACCCCGACGACCTCCCCGACGGGCTCGCCGGCGGCGTGGGCTTCGTCGACCCGGACGGGAGCCGCGACGGCAACCGGAACGTCCGGGAGGCCGAGCGCGTCGCCGAGGTCGTCGACGCCTACGTCGCGGCCGGCGTCGACCCGGGCGACATCGGCGTGATCGCTCCGTTCCGCGCGCAGGTCGCCGAGATCGGCCGGCGCACCGGAGTCACCGTCGACACCGTCGACCGCTTCCAGGGCTCCTCGAAGGAGGTGATCGTCGTCTCGCTGGTCGCGACCGGCGACCTCGACGGCCCGATCTTCGAGGACCACCGCCGGATGAACGTCGCGCTCACGCGGGCGAAAAAGCAGCTGACGCTGGTCGGCGACGCCGACGCGCTCGGATCCGACCCCTTCTACGCGCGGATGCTCGACTGGGCGCGGCGGTGACGCGGGTATCGACCCGATTCGCTCACACCGGTGAGCGATAGCGCAGATCGTTTATAAATGCGGTGCGGCGGCGCGTGCCTGCGAGGCCGCCCCGCGGCCGAGCAGCACCGCGCGAGGGAGTCGCTGGTCCGGAGCAACGCGGAGGACCAGCGACGAGGCTGGGGAGGCGTGAGGCTGTGCGGTGCGGGTGGGACTCAAAGGGGCAGTCGCCGGCGGCTGTGCCGCCGGCTGCCAGAGGCGCGAAGCGCCTCGCGGCTGGGGCTTTGGAGGTCGTCACGGCCGATCCATAATCAGCCGTTTATAAGCGAGCGGTCGGGGCCTTCGCGGTAGTCGCCGCGACGTCGGCGGTTTATAGGGAAAGAGATCCGCTCGCCGTTTCTTATAACTCGTCGACCGCGTCCAGCGCCGCCTCGATGTCGGGGACGTCGAACCACTCCCGGCCGGTGTACGCGTTCGTCCCGGCCGCGTACAGGTTCGAGACCGCCTCGACGACCGCCGGCGGCAGCGGCTCGGGGTCGCGCTCGCAGAGCTCGCGCCAGTCGTCGATCTCCCGACCCGCCACGGATTCCTTCGCTTCCTTCACGCTCTCGACCCACGCGGGGTCGTTCGCCTTGTACCACTGGCGGACGACCTCCTTCGAGATCCCCCGGCCGCCGTACGAGAACCGGTTCTCGTCGAAGGTGCCGACCACGTCCGCGACCCGGAGCTCTCCGTCGGCGTACAGGCACTCGATCTTCCCGTCCTCGTGGACGAACCCCGCGGACTCGGCGCGCTCGGTGACGGTCAGGTTCACGTCTCGCGCGAGCGACGCGAGGGCGTCGACATCCGCTTTGCCCGCGATCCGGTCGGCCTCTTCGCGGGTGAGGTAGCGGTCCTGCTGCTCGTACTTCGTGGAGAACTCCACGACAGGCTCGGGGAGGTCGACCGGCTCGTCCGGCCACTCGGCGGCGTCGATACCGAGTTCCGCGTCGAGTCCGAAGTCGGCGGGGTCGGCGCGGCGCCGCAGACTGGACCCCACCGGAACCCGGTTGCGGAAGACGACCTCCAGCGGGACGAGGTAGTTCTCGCCGCCCGCGGCGTGGAAGGCGTCGTAGTCGTAGCCGGCCTCGGGGCCCTCGTACGGGAGGTCGGGAACCTGCGTCAGGTCGATGGCCATCTCCGTCGGCGGGGCGGTCGCGTCGGCGAGCGGGACGGCTTCGGGCTCGCCCTCTCCGCCCGCGTCGGCGTCTCGGCCGGGGTCCGCGACGCCTCGGTAGTGGGTCGGGACGCCCTCGTCTTCCAACAGTTCGAAGTTGAACGCGCCCATCGCGCAGAGGCTCGCGCCCTTCCGCGGGATCGCGTCCGGCATCTGCCCCCAGTCGAACACCGAGTAGGCGTCCGTGAAGACGAACCGGCCGCGGCCGAGCGCGTCGGCGGTCGCGGGCTCGTCGACGCGGAACTCCTTGACGCTCGTCATACCCGATCCGGTGACCGCCTCCCCAATGAATCTTTCACTTACGTGGTCACCTCTCGACTCTGCCTCGATAAACGATCCATAAGTGTGTGGTAACAGCGGCGAACCGCAAACGGGAGCCGCCGCCGAGTTCGCATCGAAAGGACCACGCCGCTCGCGGGCGCACGGCCGGTATGCACGATGCGCGCGAGGTCGTCGTCCTCCGGTACGGTCACCGGCCGGGACGCGACGACCGCATGACGACGCACGTCGGGCTCACGGCCCGAGCGCTCGGCGCCGACCGGGTGATCTTCCCCGACAACGCCGGGCAGTCGGCGGAGACGGTGCGGGACATCACCGATAGGTTCGGCGGCCCGTTCGCGGTCGAGCTCCGCGGCGACCAGAAGGCGATCGTCCGGAACTGGAAGGGGACCGTCGTCCACCTCACGATGTACGGCGAGCGCGTCCAGGACGTGGAGAGGGATGTCCGGGAGTCGATCGGGCTCGACGGCGAGTCGACGCCCCGCGACCTCCTCGTCGTGGTCGGCGGCGAGAAGGTCCCGTGGGCGCTGTACGAGCGCGCCGACTTCAACGTGGGCGTGACGAACCAGCCGCACTCCGAGGTCGCCGGGCTCGCGGTCTTTCTCGACCGGCTGTTCCAAGGCGCCGAGCTGGACCGTGAGTGGGAAAACGCCGACCGGCGGGTGCTGCCGGAGGCGACCGGAAAAACGGTGATCGACGCCGACGAGGGGGGAGGAGGCGACGGCGAGGAAGCCGAACCCGGCGCCGACGATTCCGGGACCGACGACTCCGGGACCGACGATTCCGGGATCGCCGACTGCGGCTGAGCCGCCCTACTCGTCGTAGTCGCCGCGCTTCGATCTCCGTTTCGATCCCCGGTTCGATTCTCGATTCGACTCCCGATCGACGACTTCCGGCGTGCCGCTCAGGATGCCGCGGATCCCCGACATCAGCTCGCCGACGGCGATCCCCTCTCCGTGAGCGTGGTCGGCTTCGAGACGGCGATCGAGGAGGGCGTGGAGAACGCGGTCAAACACAACGACTCCCCGAGCCCGACGGTCCGGATACGGGTCGAGCGCAGGGACGGAGAGTGGATCGAGATCGAGATCGAAGACGACGGTCCGGGCATCCCGGAACACGAGACCCACGTGCTCGAACGCGGCGAGACGTCGCTGAAGCACGCGGACCGGCTCGGGATCTGGCTGATGTACTGGTCGTGAGCAGGGCCGGCGGGGAGTTCTCGGTGGAGGCGCCCGAGGGGGGCGGAACGCTCCTCCGGATGGCCGTCCCGGCGAATCCCTGACGACGCGCTCCTGACGACGCGCCCCTGACCGTACCGGGCGAGTTCACAGCGCCCGCTTCGACCGGAGCCGGGCGAGCCGCGTCCGCGCCTCCTGCCGGCTCGTCCCCCGCACCCGCCCGGTCTCGGCGTCAGCCATCGAGACGAGCGAGAGCCGGTCGAGGAGGGGCGGCCAGTCGGCGGCGCCCGCGGCGTCGCTGGCGAACGCGACCGCGTTGCCGAGCCCGTCGCGCTCGGCGGCTCCGGCCCGCGCGACTGCCCCGTCCGCGTCCCGACGACCGCCGGCGACGTAGAACCGGTCGCCGACGGCGGCCGGGATCCACGCCGGCAGGAGCAGGGCCCAGAGCGCGACGCCCCCGACCGCGTACGCCCACGAGGGGATCCGGTCGCGCTCCGGTTCGTACCCGTGGATCCGGTTGACGCGTCGGTCCGCCGCGGTGCGCTCGCCGCGCCGCCCGACGAGCAGCGTCGCGAGGAGCGCCACCGTCTCGACGGCCCCGAGCGCCGGGAGCAGCGCGGTCGCGACGAGCGCCTCCCGGGTCCGGAGCCGGACGAGCGCGTGGCGGAGCGCCGCGTCGCGGTCGGCCTTCGGCAGGGAGAGCAGGCGGGTCGAGACGACGAGCCGCGAGCCGCGGTGACCGTCGGCGACGGCGACGTTGGCGGCGTCGGCGCGCACCACCGTCACCCGGGGGGCGTCGACGCCGACCTCGCCCGCGAGGGTCGCGACGCGGTCCGCGACGAAGTCGGCCGGGCGGTCGTCGAGTTCGGCCTCGGGGAGCCGGGCGATCCGGCGGTCGACGACGATGGGCCCGAGGAGCGCGGAGCCGCCGAGCCCGACGACGACGGCGGCGAGGAGTCCCCCGAGAGCCCCCGGGCCGGCCACGTCGAGGCCGGCCGGTCCGAGGAGTGCGGCGGCGGGGACCAGCGGGAGGGCGGCCAGCAGGACGGGGACGGAGAGCAGCGCGAGCGCGCCGGCGGCTCGGCGGACCCGCGTTCCGGCTCCCGAGGAGCCGGACCCGCCGGTCCCACTCGATACGTCCGACTCGCTCGACTCGTCCGGTCGCGCTGACGAGTCCGACCCCTCCCCCGTGACCCCGGTCGATGCCATACGACCGTGTCCTGTCACACGCCGGGTAAAGCTTTGCCGGAGGCGGTCGGGAGCGGGACCCCCGACAACCGCGGGCGGCGGTCACCGCTCCTTCCGGAGCTTTTAACCCGGTTCCTCCACCAGATCCACGTAATGGCTTTTGAGGATCTACTGAACGACCCCGTCATCCAGAAGTACCTCCACGAGCTGGTGGGGCCGACGGGGATGCCGGTCGCGGCCGCGCCGCCCGACGGCGAGGTCACCGACGAGGAGCTGGCGGAGGAGCTCGGACTGGAGCTCAACGACGTCCGACGCGCCCTGTTCATCCTCTACGAGAACGACCTCGCCACCTACCGCCGGGTGCGCGACGAGGACTCGGGATGGCTCACGTACCTCTGGACGTTCCACTACGACAACATCCCGGAGAACCTCGAAGAGGAGATGTACCGCCTGCTCGACGCCTTAGAGGAGCGCGAGGAGTACGAGCGCACCCACGAGTTCTACCTCTGTGAGGTGTGTTCGATCCGCTTCGAGTTCGGCGAGGCGATGGACTTCGGCTTCGAGTGCCCCGAGTGCGGCTCTCCCGTCGAGGCGATGGACAACGACCGGCTCCGCGAGGCGATGGGCCAGCGCGTCGAGAAGCTCCGTGACGAGCTCAACGCGGACGTGACGGGCTGATGGTCGTCCTCGCAACCAAGTGCTACGTCGAGGGCGACGCCCGCGACCGCGCGCTCGACGGCATGAACTCGCTGGTCGCCAACGACGTCGGCGAGCTCGACGTCGACTGGCACGTCGGCGTCCGCGACGACGACTTCGTGCAGGTGGACGTGAGCGGCGAGGACGCCGAGGTCGCCCGCAACGTCCTCGCGGAGACGTGGGGCGAGATCGTCTCCCACGACGAGGGGCTGGAGGCCGGCGAGGAGTACGTCGGGACCCTCGAGTCGTGGGACGACGACGGCTTCGTCCTCGACGCCGGCGTCGACGTGCGGATCCCGGCCGACGATATCGGCCTCGGCAGGGGCTCGCCCGAGCAGGTCGTCGAGCGGTTCGGGCTGGTTCAGCACCTCCCCGTCCGATTCGTCTACGGCGGCGACGTCGGCGACCCCGACTCGGAGCCGAGCCGGCTGGCGGACGCCGAGCGCGACCGCCTGTACGACTGGCAGCGCGGCGACGGTCGCCTCAACGTCAACTCCGCGACCCGCGGCGAGGTCCGAGCGACCGTGAACCGCGCGGGCCACGCGCAGGACATCGTCACCGTCGAGCGGCTGGGGCTCTTGGAACAGAGCGTCGTCTGCACCGAGGACACCGACCCGCCGGGGCTGTTGGCCGCGATCGGCTCGTACCTCCCGGCCGAGATGCGCTGCGTCGTCTGACCCGTGAACCGACGTTTCGCCCTCGCGCTCGCGGTCGTCGCGCTGCTCGCCGTCAGCGCCGGCTGTCTCACCTACGTCAACGACGGGGGCGAGGTCGCGAACGAGACGCTCGACGCCGAGCCGCCACACGCGTACGACTTCGAGACCGAGCGCGACGCGGCGATCAACCTGTCGACCGGGACGCGGTACACCGCGGTGTACGACGTCTCCGGCGTCGACGAGATACGGTTCTACCGGCAGACCCCGTACGCGGGCGACCAGCCCTTCGAGTTCGACGCGTTCCGGTACCAGTACCCCGACGGCGAGGTGGTGAACGGGAGCGAGTTCCGCGCCCGCGGCGGCGAGATCGAGCGCACCCCGGACGAGACGTGGGTCCGGTTCGGCGACGGGATGGAGGGCGGGCGGATGGCCCTCTCGGCGTCCGGGTCGCCCCGCCGGTTCAGCACGCTCACCTACGTCGAGGGGTCGTACGCGGTGACGCTCCCGCCCGGGTTCAGCACCGATATGCCGATCGTCGGGCACGTGTCGCCGCGCGGCCACGAGGTCGAGACGGTCGACGGTCGCGACCGGATCACGTGGGACTCGGTCACGAGCGGGTCGGTCGTAGTCCAGTCGTACCGCGAGACCGACCTGCTCGTCTTCGGGGTGATCCTCGCGATCGCCGCGGTCGCCGCGGTGATCGGGACCGCGTACTTCCGGCGACAGCTGGAGGAGCTCCGCGACCGTCGCCGAGAGCTGGGGCTCGGCGTGTACGAAGACGAGGACGAATAACTGACGCCCTTTTTCAGTGTGCGACGCCTTGTGCGGGTATGGACGTCGCAATCGTCACCGTCGGGGACGAGCTCCTCGTCGGTGACACCGAGAACACGAACGCGACGTGGCTTTGCGGCCGGCTCGCCGACCGCGGCGTGACGGTCCGGCGCGTGACGGTCGTCCCGGACGAGGTCGCCGAGATCGCGCGCGTCGTCAACGAGTACCGCGCGGAGTACGACGCCGTGATCGTCACCGGCGGGCTCGGACCGACCCACGACGACGTGACGATGGAGGCGGTCGCGGCCGCGTTCGGACGCGACCTCGCGGCCAACGACGAGGCCGCGGCGTGGCTCGCGGAGCGGGGGTACAGCGCGGGCGACCTCGTCGCCGAGACCACCCACCTCCCGGTCGGCTGCCGACCGCTTCCCAACGAGGAGGGAGTCGCGCCCGGCGCCGTCGTCGAATCGACGTACGTCCTACCCGGCGTCCCGGCGGAGATGGAAGCGATGTTCGAGTCGGTGATCGAGGAGTTCGAGGGGACCCCGACCCACACCGTCGTCGTCGACGTCGACGAGCCGGAGAGCGCGCTCTTAGAGCGGTTCACGGAGCTACGGGAGGCGTTCGACGTGACGGTCGGCTCCTACCCCGGCGAGAGCGTGCGAGTGAAGATCACGGCGCCGACCGCCGAGGAGGCGGAGCGCGCCGCCGAGTGGGTCCGGGAGCGGTCGGTGTTGGTCGATTCGAAGAATTGAGGAAGCGGTCCGAGACCGGAGACCTAGCGGTACAGGTACGCGAGCCACACCGCGGTGATCACGAGGCTCGCGACGAGCACGGCGGTCGCGGTCGCGTCGATCGGGAGCGGCTCGGTCGGGGCGGCTTCGAGGATCATGACTCGCGCTTGTTCTGGGGGCGTCTTAAACGTTGATCTTCCGGCGGCGAGACGCGTCCCGCTTAAGTCCGCGCCGCCGAAGGACCGGACATGCACGTCGGATTCGTGATGAACCCCGTCGCCGGAATGGGCGGCCGCGTCGGGCTCAAGGGCACCGACGGGAAGGTGGCGGAGGCGGTCGCGCGGGGCGCGGAGCCCCGGGCGCCGGACCGCGCGCGACGGGCGCTGGATCGGCTCGCCGCGGTCGCCCCCGAGACGCGCGTCTCGACCGCCGCCGACCCCATGGGCGAGCGGCTGGTCCGCGAAGCGGGCTTCGAGCCGGCCCGCGTGGTCGACCCGTTCGGCGACGACCGCGGCGACGGGGCGGACCCGCCTGGCCCCACGGAGACGACCGCCGAGCACACCGCGCGCGTCGTCGAGGCGTTCGCCGGGGGAGACGACGCCGCGGGCCCCGTGGACCTCGTTCTGTTCGTCGGCGGCGACGGCACGGCGACCGACGTGGCGACGGCGCTCGAACGGACCGGAACCGAGGTCCCGATGCTCGGCGTTCCGGCCGGTGTGAAGGTGTACTCGTCCGTGTTCGCCGTCTCGCCCGAGGACGCCGCGGAGGTCGCGGCCGCCTTCTCCCGGACCGAGCGCCGCGAGGTGATGGACATCGACGAGGACGCCTACCGGGAGGGCGAGGTCCACCCGGAGCTTCGCGCGGTCGCGCGCGTCCCGGTCGCCGACGACCTCCAGTCGTCGAAACAGACCGCGAGCGGGACCGTCGAGTCGCTGGCCGAGGGCGTCGCCGACGACATCCGCGCCCGCGAGGGGGAGGGCGTCACCTTCGTGCTCGGTCCCGGCTCGACGGTCGGCGCGATCAAGGCGGAACTGGGGTTCGAGCCGTCGCCGATCGGGGTCGACGTGTGGCGCGACGGCGAGGTGGTGGTCCGGGACGGGACCGAGCGGGAGATCCTCGACGCGCTCGGCGAGGAGAACGTGATCGTCGTCTCGCCGATCGGCGGGCAGGGGTTCGTCTTCGGCCGGGGAAACCCGCAGCTGTCGCCGGCGGTGATCCGGCGCTGCGACCTGCGGATCGTCGCCTCGCGAGCGAAGCTCGACGACGTGCGCGCGCTCCGCGTCGACACCGACGATCCCGACCTCGACGCGGAGCTCGCCGGCTGGGTGCGCGTCCGCGTCGGCAAGTTCGAGACGCGGATGATGAAGATCGCCTGAGAGACGGGAAACCGACGCCCCCGAACGCTCCGCGTCGACGGCGAAAACCCGCCCATGCGACGGCGTTTTAACCGCGGATGTTGTACCGTGCTATATGATGGCACAGATCGCCGCATCTCTCGAATCGCTCGGCGGAACAGGCGCCGACAGGGGCAACAGGCTTATTCCCGAACCGGGTGCAGTTAGGGACAACCCCCGCAGGGAATTATGAACGAAGTCCAACTCGAAGTGGCGAAGGCGTACCCGAACGACTCGGGTCGCGGCATCGCCCGACTCGACCCCGACACGCTGTTGCACCTCAAGCTCTCGCCCGGCGATATCATCGAGATCGAGGGCGCGGAGACGACCGCCGCGAAGGTCTGGCGCGCGGACCGTCAGGACTGGAACACCGACACGGTCCGCGTCGACGGGTTCACCCGGCAGAACGCCGACGTGGGCATCGGCGAGCGCGTGACGATCCGGAAGGCGGAGGCAGAGAAGGCCGACAAGCTCGTGTTGGCCCCGCCCGAGGAGGCGTCGGTCCAGTTCGGTTCCGACGCCGCCGGCATGGTGAAACGCCAGATCCTCAAGCGCCCGGTCGTCGAGCGCGACATCGTCCCCGTGATGTCGTCGACGAACCACCCGTTCATGCGGTCGCCCGGGCAGGCGATCCCGCTGATCGCGGTGGAGACCGAGCCCGACGGCGTCTGCCTGATCACGGAGGACACCGAGGTCGAGCTGCGCGAGGAGCCGATCTCCGGGTTCGAGAAGACCGGCGGCGGGATCACCTACGAGGACATCGGCGGCCTCCAGTCGGAGATCCAGCGCGTCCGCGAGATGGTGGAGCTGCCGATGAAACACCCGCAGATCTTCTCGAAGCTCGGGATCGAGCCGCCGCAGGGGGTCCTCCTGCACGGCCCGCCGGGCACCGGGAAGACCCTGCTCGCGAAGGCGGTCGCCAACGAGACCTCGGCGTCGTTCTTCTCGATCGCCGGCCCGGAGATCATCTCGAAGTACTACGGCGAGTCCGAACAGCAGCTCCGCGAGATCTTCGAGGACGCGAAAGAGGAGAGCCCGAGCATCATCTTCATCGACGAGCTCGACTCGATCGCGCCCAAGCGCGAGGACGTGACCGGCGAGGTCGAGCGCCGCGTCGTCGCCCAGCTGCTGACGATGATGGACGGGCTGGAGACGCGCGGACAGGTGATCGTCATCGGCGCGACCAACCGCGTCGACAGCGTCGACCCCGCGCTCCGCCGCCCGGGTCGGTTCGACCGCGAGATCGAGATCGGCGTCCCCGACGAGGTCGGTCGCAAGGAGATCCTCCAGATCCACACCCGCGGGATGCCGCTCTCGGACGACGTGAGCTTGGACCACCTCGCCGACGAGACCCACGGGTTCGTCGGCGCCGACATCGAGAGCCTCACCAAGGAGGCCGCGATGAAGGCGCTCCGACGGTACCTCCCCGAGATCGACTTAGACGAGGAGGAGGTGCCGCCGAGCCTCATCGACCGGATGATCGTCAAGCGCGACGACTTCTCGGGCGCGCTGAACGAGGTGGAGCCGTCGGCGATGCGCGAGGTGCTCGTCGAGCTGCCGAAGATCTCGTGGGACGACGTGGGCGGCCTCTCCGGCGCCAAACAGCAGGTCCAGGAGTCGGTGGAGTGGCCGCTCACCTCGCCGGAGAAGTTCGACCGGATGGGCGTCAGCGCCCCGAAGGGCGTGCTGCTGTACGGCCCGCCCGGCACCGGGAAGACGCTGATGGCGAAGGCGGTCGCCAACGAGACGAACGCGAACTTCATCTCGGTCAGGGGCCCGCAGCTGCTCTCGAAGTGGGTCGGCGAGTCGGAGAAGGCGATCCGACAGACCTTCCGGAAGGCCCGGCAGGTGAGCCCGACCGTCATCTTCTTCGACGAGCTCGACAGCCTCGCGCCCTCGCGGGGACAGGAGATGGGGAACAACGTCTCCGAGCGCGTCGTCAACCAGCTGCTCACCGAGCTCGACGGGTTAGAGGAGATGGGCGACGTGATGGTGATCGGCGCCACCAACCGCCCGGACATGATCGACCCCGCGCTGCTTCGCTCCGGCCGGTTCGACCGGCTCGTGATGATCGGCCAGCCGGACCAGGAGGGCCGCGAGCGGATCCTCGAGATCCACACGCAGGACACGCCGCTCGCGCCCGACGTGAGCCTCCGCGAGATCGCGGAGATCACCGACGGCTACGTCGGCTCCGACCTGGAGGGAATCGCCCGCGAGGCCGCCATCGAGGCGCTGCGCGACGACGACGACGCGGAGGAGGTCGAGATGAAGCACTTCCGCCGCGCGATGGAGTCGGTGCGCCCCACGATCACCGACGACATCCTCTCGTACTACGAGGAGGTCGAAGAGCAGTTCAAGGGCGGCAGCGGCAACGCGATCCGCGACACCGGCGGCCGGATCGGATTCCAGTAGGGAGGCCGCCTCCGCGGCGCTCCGCTACCCGTCCCGTTCCGCGCCTTTTAACCCCGACAGCGACCAACGGCGGGTATGTCCCAGCCGCGCGTCCCCGGCGGTGACGAGAACACGCTGGAGCTGCCGTGCGGGCAGACGATCGCGTCCGGCGAACTGGACCTCGGGATGCGCGAGTTCGAGTGCGACTGCGGCGAGACGCACGCGGTCGTGATGGACGTGCATCCCCCCGAGCGGTTCCTCCCTGACTTCTTGGTCGAGGTGCTCCGCGAGGCGATCGAGACCACGAGCGAGGAGATGCCGGAGTTCGACACGCCGCACCTGCTCGGCGTGGTCTTGGAGGAGTTCCCGGAGGCCGTCGTCGCGCACGACGCCAGCGAGAACGCCGACGTGGGGTACGCGATGGCGTGGGTGACCGACTTCGACTCCCGCCGGCTCCACGAGATCGTCGTCGAGCTCGTCGTCGAGCTGATGGAACACGCCGTGAGCCACGCCGACGACGACGAGGCCCTCTCGGCGTTCGAACGAGAGATGGTCGAGTTCGACGTGAGCGAGTTCGTCGACCAGTACCGCGCCGAACGCGACCTCGAGGCCGAGGACCCGTACGCCTGAGCGCGGCGTTCGGGGCCTCGGTCTCCTCGAACCTCTCTCGGTTCCGATCGATACCGTCGCCGTCCAGTCAGTCCGACGAGCCCCCGGCTCGAGCAAGGGTGGTCGACACGATCAGCCAGACAAATATATACAAAATCGGGTACTTAGAGATTATTATAACTATACGTATGTTTTGAGAGCGGCCGGATCAACGGCGAGCCGGTCGGAGTCGGCGGAACGTCTGGAAGGGCGTGCCGTGAGAGACACGCCCTAATCGACGAGAAGCGGTGTGCCGACGGCGCGGTGTTCCTCGCCGAGATCGCGGAGACCTACCGGCGGACCACGCGGTAACTGGCGGCGAACCCGAGAACGATCGAGAAGAGCCGGTCGGACGAGTCGATCGAGGCCGCGATCGGGTTCCGTTCGGCAAACGCGGGTGCAAGTCTGCGAGAGCCGTCCGTTCGGGCGGTCTCGACACACGAACCGGTGACCGATTCGAGATGCCTACACACCTGCGAAACCGGTCCGCACCCGAATTCTGTCAGGAAAGCGGCCGGCGGAGCCGTCGACGCGTTCGACGGGCTCGGTAGCGCCGAGGCCTTCTCCTCGAGAACCGCTCGGAGGGAGCGCGGGTTATCCGACTACCTATCTGTTTCAAATACTACTACGATTACTTATATATCTGCGTCAGGATCGGTTTACATTCGTCGCCGGTTGGCGAAGGCGAGCTTCAGTCCCACGACCGATAGCCTACCCGGTGCCCGCAGTGAGGAGAGCGAACGGTACCACGACGCGACCCGCTGATGTCATGCTTTCACGAGCAAGGTGTGCGCTTATCTGCGTTTCCTCACGTGGTAGTGGTATGGACGAGACGACGTACACGGACGAAGAAGTCGGAAAGCACGTCGTGACCGCCGACGGCGACCGCGTCGGAACCGTCACGGCGGTTCGACACGGGACGCCGTACATCGATCCCGACCCGGACGCGTTCGATCGGATCAAGGCGGCGATGGGCTGGGAGGACGTGAACGACGACGCCTATCCGCTTCAAGAGGGGGAAGTGGACGAGATCACCAACGAAGAGATTCGGCTGCGCCAGTTCTGACGCCCGAGATGCCGTCGAGGCTCTGATCGGGCTCCAGCCGATGTTACCGTCAGTAACGTTCGCCCCGTCTTGAGCGACGAGACCCGGCTGACGGGCGTGACGCTCGGGATAGCAAAAGTTCCCGGCATGCGCAAGCAGGACGCTATTATCGGCCTCTGACGTTACTGCCCATGCCGTGTTCTACCACGACAACCAGCTCCAGTTCGAGGTCGAAGTCGAGAACCCCGACCCCCGGTTCGCGAAGATGCTCCAGCAGGCCATCGGCGGCGCGGAGGGAGAGATGCGCGTCGCCTTGCAGTACATGTTTCAGGCCTTCGCGATCCCGGCCGAGAAACGGGAGATCAGGCAGTTCCTGATGGAGACCGCGACCGAGGAGCTCGGCCACATCGAGATGCTCGCGACCGCGGTCTCGAAGAACCTCGAAGGGGCGTCCGAGGAGGCCCGCGAGGCCGCCCGCGAGGACGCCGTCGTCGACGAGATGATGCGGTCGGGCCAGCCGCGACAGGCCCTCTCGGCGGGGTTACACGCGATGCCCGTCGACAGCAACGGCGTCCCGTTCACCGGGAACTACGTGGTCGCCTCCGGGAACCTCGCCGCCGACCTGTACGCGAACGTCATGGCCGAGTCCACGGGACGCGTGCTCGCGACCCGGCTCTACGAGTTCACCGACGACCCCGGCATGAAGGAGATGCTGGAGTACCTCATCGCCCGGGACACGATGCACCAGAACCAGTGGCACGCCGCCTTGGAGAGCCTCGGCGAACACCGCCCCGTCCCGGCGAGCTTCGATCAGGAGAAGGAGAATCAGGAGTACAACTACTCGTTCATGTCCACCGCTCGCGAGGAGCGGCCCGACCCGGAACAGCCGTGGACGCAGGGCGAAGCGCCCGACGGGAAAGGGGAGTTCAGCTACACGCCCCGTCAGCCCGGCGGTGGCAGCCCCGATCTCAAAGAGATGATAGACGAGATGTACAACGAGGTCCAGTGACCGACCGAGAGCACCCGACGTTCCGGTCATCCGGGTTCCGTCCATCGCTCTCGAACGGTCCCCGATCCCGTATCTCCGCCTCCCCCTGCACACGCAGGCCACGATATTAATGGGCTGAGGGCAGTCCTCAATGAGTGATGAGCACTGTAGTAGCGATCGAGACGCCGACAGGGGTGGCTATCGCCGGGGACACTCGGCTCGTCGACGGCGACGCGGTGTCGTCGGATCAGTTCCGGCGCGTGTTCGGCCTCAAGGGCGTCGGCGTCGGCGTCGTGGGTGAATCGGGGGCGGTTCAGCAGTTCCGCCGTCAGTTCGAGGTCAAACTCCGAGATCGGGGGCTGCGGAGCGAGAAGACTCCCGATATCGACGTCATCGCTCGCATCGCGGCCAGGGAAGCGGAGGACGCTGGCGTCGACGCCGTGATCGGCGCTCGCGACGACGACGGGACCGCGACCCTGAGAGAGGTCGCCTCCGACGGACGCGTACTCGAGGGGGGCGAGGTCGCGCTCGGTTCCGGAAGGGAGATCGCCATCGGATTGCTGGAGGCGCTCGACGCGGACGAGGCGGCGAACGACCCCGCCGCCGCGGTGCGAAACACGCTGGAGACGGTGACAGAGCGCGACGTCAACACCGGCGGCGAGATCAACGTCTGGACTCTCGGGAGCGCCGACCAGATCGAAAAGGACGTGCGCCGATCCGAGGACGGGGCGGAACGGTGACTCGTCGTTTCTCGCGGACCGGCCGGCGACCGGAATCCACTACGATCGGAGCGCCCCACGCATGGTAGACGTGAGCGGCCACCTGGGCATGGCGCTGCTCTGGCTCGCGCCGGCGTGGCTCGTCCTCGACCACCGGGGAACGGCGGCGGCGTTCGTCCTGTCGGGCGTCCCGTTCGGAATGTTACCGGACATCGACTTGGTGCTCGAGGGGGTCGTTCCGACCGTCAAGCACCACGGGACGATCCACACCGTGCTCGCGGTGACGCTCATGGCCGCGGTCATCGCCCCCGTCGTCGGAAAGATATTCGAGAAGATCGGTGACGAGACGGCCTGGCTGTCCCCCCAGGCGGTGGACAACAGCGTCCGCCTGGGCTTCCTGGCGGTCTGGATCCCCGGAATCGCCCACCTCTTCGCGGACATCCTCTCGGCGCCGGACATCGCCGATTCCATCGAACCGTTCTGGCCGGTGTACCCGAGTTCCCTCGGCATCGACGTCGTCTGGTACAACGATCCCCTCGCCAATTGGGGATTGCTCGCCGCCGGCGTCCTCGTCAACGTCGGGCTGTACCTCTACGTCGACGATCGACGGCCGTCGGAGTGAACGGATACTACCGGGACCCGACAGGGATTCCCGCGGGCCGGAGCGTCGTTCGCGTTCGGGATGTCACCGAGCGCTCGACGGCTCGGCCGAGGCGGAAGACCGGCCGCCCATGAGCACGATGTTCGTGACCGCCCCGATCAGGATCACCAACGCGCCGAAATAGAGGAACGTGATCAGGAGTATCACGCCGCCGACGACGCCGTACAGCGCTTGGGTCGACGAGTACGCGACGTAGATCCCGAAGCCGGCGTTGAGAACCGCCCACCCGACGGCCGCGACCATCGTCCCCGGAAGGATCATCTTGAGGGACAGATCCACGTCGGGAAACACGTAGTAAATGGGGAGAAACACGACCGTGAGACCGACGATCAACAACGCCCCCCTCACCAGCCCGGGCAACGGGAGGTTCGGGACGAGATGGAGGAGCAGTCCCGCGCCGACGACGACGACCAGCGCGATCCCCAACGACACCAGTACCACGATCCCGTCTTTGAGTTGATTGGGGAGATCGTTTTTCCACTGGGTGTCGTAGATGGCCGAGAAGGCCGTGTCGAGCGCCCGGAAGACCCGAAGTATCCCCCAGAGGAGCACGAGGGACCCGAGGATCGAAAGCCCGGTCTGACTGCCGGCTTGGTTGATACTGTCGACCAAGAGGGACTGTCCGCTCGGCGTGAGGTAGCTCTCCGTGACCCGCTGAACCTGATTCACCAGCACTTCGCCGCCGAGCACGGACGCCGCGATCGTCAACAGCAGCACGAGCGGAAGCAGCGAGACGAACGCCGAATACGCGATGCTCCCCGCCATGAACGGGACGTTCTTCTCCTTCGATTCGCGAGCGATTCCCCGCACTACGTGGACCGCATTTTCGGCCGTGTGAGTGTGTCGTGAACCCATATTCGATAGTTCCCTCTAATTCGCGACGTACCGACGGTTTCTGCTGTGTGAACGCTTCACGAGAGATCGGCGGCGTAACGAGACGGGAGCCGGTAACGAGACGGGAGCCGGAGTCCTTCGGAGCGGGCCCGCGACGTGAGCGCGACCCGACCGTCGCCTTCGGTGACGGGGAGAGCGACGGTCACAGCCGGCTTTCCACTCCGGCCGTCGTTTCCGAGAGCATCTGCTCGACGAGGTGGGAGTGGCCTCGCCGGAGGCGTTCGGACACGGCCTGGTGAGACACGTCGAAGCCCGAGGACAGCTCCTCTAGCGTCGTGCCCCGCGGAACTTTGTAGTAATCCGCCTCGAACGCTTGGGTGATGGTGCTGTGTTGCGTCGGCGACAGCCCCCCCTTGTTGTCCTCCGGACACGACAGGTTGCCGATACGTGACAGCGACGGGCTGATGCCGTCGTCACACCACGCTTGGAAGGTCTCCGACGCCGTCTCGCGGTCGGGAAACAGGATCTGAAACTCCCAGTGGTCGGACATCCCCTGGACGTCGAGCACCGAGCCGTCGGTCTCGGCGAACTCGTCGATGAGACGCGCCGCGGACGCCGTCCAGTCGACTTCGTACAGGGCGCGACTCCCGTCTATGGACAGGCGGCGCACGCGTTGCGTGGACGGGTCGTCCTGTAGGGAGGTGTCCAGTTCGTCCGGTTCGCTCGTCGACGTCCAGAGGAAGGGCATCGTGCTGTTCGAACTGTGGATGGCGGACTGAAGGAACTCGAATTCGACGTCCGGGACCTGCTCGACGGTCTCTTCCAGAATGAACCGGTCAGTTGGGACGGTGGCAACTACAACGGTTTCCATGTCCGTTTGATTTCCGTGTGAGGGCTTTAATATAAGCCGCGTAGGCGCGCCGCCGGTCGCGGCTCACTGGCGGGTTAGCGATCGATTCCTGTAACCGGGCGAACACGGGTCGAACGCACACCCGTTCGCTCACGTATCGCTCTGTTAAATCCGGACAATCACCCGAAGTAACGTCGTTCGTGGACGCCCTCTCCGAGGCCACCAACGGCGGTGTCGCTCTGCTTAACACGGACAAAGGTCATATTTAGCGGTACTCGCGCGGATCGCATCGCTCCGTTCCGAACCCGTTTGTCGCCTCACTCTGCGCCAGTGCGGTTCGCCGATTGCGACCCGATCGTCGGTCAGCGAGCCGGGCGGCAGTCGACCGTCCGATTCGGATGTCGCGCGTAACGTTCGCGACTCGTTCGGGCGTCCGGCGAACTACGCCGACTCGACGGACGGTTCGAGCTCGCTCTCCGCGTCGGGTTGCACGCGATCGTAGATTCGACGGTGATCGGTGCCGACCTGCTCGAAGCTGTTGGCCCGTTTGTACTGGGCCATGACGTCGGCGAGCTTCGTTCGGCGGCTCTCGTCTTCCATGAGCTGTCGGACGCGCTCGGCCACCTCGTCGGCGTCCGAGACGTCGACCGTCTCCGGTGTGCCCCACGCCCCCTCGATCCGTTCGAAGTACTCGGCGTCGCTGGCGAGGACCGGAAGCTCCTGTGTCGCACACGCGTTGAACGTCCCGCTCTGCGTCACGACGCGGTACGGAAGCACGGCGAGGTCGGGCGCTTTGAGCGCGGCCCAGTAGTCGTCGTCGTCGAGGACCCCCGTGACCGTCACGTTGTCCGGCGCGTCCGCTTTAATCTGTTCCGCGAACTCGAAGTCCTCGCCCTTCGGGCGCGCGCCGCCCGCGATCATGAACTCGTACTCGGGGAGTTTGGACGCGACCTCGAGGAAGATGTCGTGGCCCTTCGGCGGGCGGATAAATCCGGGGATGGCGACCACGGGCTCGTCCGGGTCGTAACCGAACCGTCGCTTGGCTTCCGCCTTCGACAGATCGGGCGAGACGTCGGTGTTCACGCCGTGTGAGAGCAGGCTGTACTCGTCCGATTCGAGCGCGATGTCCCCCTGGAACTTCGAGGCGCAATCGGGCGCCAGGAAGATCAGGTGCGCCGAGCAGACGGCCAGGAGCTTGTGCATCAACAGGAGGTAGAGCCTCACCGAGAACGGCGCCTCGTCCGGCTCGAAATCGAGCACGGAGTGCATCGTCACGACGATCGATTTCGACCGGAGCGCGCACGCGACGTAGAGCACCGGGAAGAAGAGGAGGCCGAGCACTCCCGGATACTTGCTCCCCTCGCGGCGAAACAGCCCGTACTCGTGTTGGACGTGAACCACGTCCCCGTTCCCCCGTGCCGCGCGTACCGCGAGCTGGAGGAAGGCGGGTATCGAGCGATCGTCCTGTGGGATCTCCACGGTGTCCGCGCTGACCGCCCCGATCCCCTTGATGAGGTCCCGCGCGTACGTGCCGATTCCGCAGGACCCGTCGTCGGGCGTCGCTACCATCGTGATACGCTTCAGATCGCTCCGGCTCGATCGCGATACCGTCGGTTCCTCCGCCGGAGCGACCTCGGACTCGCGCCGCTGTGCCGGCTTGCTCATGGCTTCCGTTCGCGCGACCGTTCGTCTTCGCTGACCTGTGAGCGACCCTGAACGTGCTCGGCGACCTGCGAGTGTCTCTGACGGTGCATCATTGGTGCATCGCCGCAGGGCCCATTAGTTATAATTCACACAAACGGGCACGTCGCGGGATCTGGCCCCGACGGCACTCAGTGAACTGATCGTTTCACGGAACCGTCATTCCCTTTTGAAGGCCGACGCCGATCCGTTCGTGAGGCCGACCGAGACCGATCCCGCGGTCGATCGGCCGACCCTCTCGATGTTGCTCCCGAGGAACGCCGCGTCGATTCGCGTCTCGACGGGCGCCTCGTGTCGCCACAGGGTTCCGTGGACGTTCGCGCCGTAGAGCATCCCGAATCGGTTGATGCCGCTATTTTCGCCGACGATCCTGACCCCGTCGGCGCAGGCCTCGACGTTGAGCCACTCTACCACGTTCGCCATCGAGTACCCCCGGAAATCCATCGAGAGGCCCTCTCTACTGCTGACCGACCCCGTGATTCCGCCGAACTGGAACTGTCTGAGTTCGAGCGCGGTGCCGCCGTCGCAGTTGTGAACCCCGAAGTGGCGGCTGTTGAGGACGTGATTGAGTCGGCAGGCGGCGGTTCCGTCGGGGGAACCGTTGTTCGTCGCGAACGAGAGCCGACAGCTGTTGTACGCGTCGGTGCACTCGTCGTTGCCCAGCCGAAAGAGGACGCCGTCGCGGGCGCCTTGGAACCCGACGCCGGTGATCTCGGTGTAGAACATATCCCCTCCGTTGGAGTCGAGGATCGAGAAGCCGTCGCCGACGCCCGTGCCGAAATCGAGGACGCTCGCCCCGAGCCCCGCACCGCGGATCGCGAAGTTGTCGCCGAGCGACTCGTAGTCGGCGAGGTCGACGGTCGTCGGTTCGCAGTCGTGGACTCCCGGCGGGACCCAGACGATGCCGCCCCGCTGCGCGTCGAGGCGTCGGAACGCGTCGGTCCAGTCGCCGTCGCTGAGCGTAACGACACCCGGTATGTCTTCCATGGCGGTAGCATCCCGGGACGGGTGAAGACTATACGGTGCTTATTTCGGAGAACCGGCCGAAGGAGGCGTCGTCGCCCGCAGAAACTCCGTGTTACCTCGCTCTCTCAGCGTCGTCACTTCGAACCCGACGTCCGTCAACCGCGAGACGACGCCGTCGACGCCGACGTGGTCGGTGTGGACCTCGACGAAGAGCTCTCGGCACGCTGAGAGCGTTTCCTCGCCCCCGTCGAGGACCTCTCGTTCGGCGCCTTCCACGTCGATCTTGGCGACGGCGGGCCGGGGGAGGTCGTTCTCTCGAACGACCGCGTCCACTCGCGTCACGGCGACGTCGGCGACGTCGGTCGCGTCGTCGACCGGTGCGACAGAGAACTCGCCGGTTCCGAGCTCGTCCGGGGACCGACGCGGGTGGGTCAGCGACGCGGTCCCCTCGTAGTCGGCGACCGCCATCTCGAACGCCGTAACGTCGATATCGTTCAACTCGGCGTTTTCGCGCAGCCGAGCCGCCGTCTCCTCGTGCGGTTCGAACGCCACGACGCGGTCCGCGTGCTGACCGGCGAAACACGTGTACACGCCGACGTTCGCTCCGATATCGTAGAACACGTCGTCGGGGGATATAGACTCCACTACCGCTTCCAAGATATCCGTCTCGTACATCAGCGTCCGGATCCGTCGCTGCTCTCGGTCAGTCTCGGCGTGAAACACCGCTTCGGTCTCGTCGACGGTCCGATCGAGCGTCTCTCCTTTTACGGGCGATTCCGGAATCCGGTCGTCTGCCGCCGTATTGGAGTCTCGATCAGAGGAGGACGAGTCCATGACGAGAACGTCAACGGTGTCCCGACGGTTTGTTAGACGACGAGTATTTCGGAAATAGCGTCTTACTCGGAGAAAGTGTGGATCGGCGGTGTATTCACGGGGAGCGCCGCGATCGGTTCGACACGCGGACGGGCATACGGACGCACTGACACACCGGCAAGTTACGGTGCTGGAACGGTATCGGCTCGGTATGCACGTCGCGATCACTGGGGCGGCCGGTAAGGTCGGCCGCGTCGCCGTCGACGCGTTCGACCGGGACGAACTCACGCTGTTGACGCACCGCGAACACGAGGAGATGGACAGCGACCTGCTCGACGCAACGGACAGAGAGGCCTTCGTCGACGCGCTCGACGGCGTCGACGCGCTCGTCCACCTCGCGTGGGTGACGGAAGACGGGTCGGAGTGGGGGGAAGGGGGCGAGGAGGCGAACCTCCGGATCGTCGCGAACGCGATGGCGGCCGCCCGCGAGAACGACCTCGACCGGGTCGTCGTGGCCAGTTCGGCGCACGTCCACGGGATGTACAACCGCGACGACCCCTCGGCGTTCGAATCGACCGTCGAGAGTCCCACGACGGTCGTCGACACGGAGGCCCCGCCGCGCCCGGACTCCCACTACGGCGTCGCCAAGGTCGCCACCGAGGCGCTCTGCTCGTACACCGCCGACCGGTACGACCTCGAGGTCGTCGTCGTTCGCATCGGATGGCTGCTGTCGCGCGAGGGCCTGCGAGACCTGGGGCCGGAGCCCGCCGACCGTCACCGCTTCGCCCGCGCGATGTGGCTCAGTCACCGAGACTGTCGGGCGCTGTTGCGCGCGGCCGTCCGGACGCCGATCGACGGCTCGCCGGTCGTCGCACACGGGATCTCCGCCAACGGCGACAGATACCTCTCCCTCACGGAGACGATGCAGCGGCTGGAGTATCGACCGCGGGACGATTCCGCGGATGTCCTCGACTAGGGGCCGAGCGCGGTCCGCGCGGAACGCTACTGCGACCCTGGCGCCAAATGAGCGAACAATTCGGGGCGGGCAACGACGTCTGCACAGAGAGTTCAACGCAACACCAACGAGAAAAATAGTATTAATAGCGCATAGAGGGTGTGACTATTCACCATTACAAAAGTACGTCCGTAATTGAGTGACTGCTTATTTACGATATTTGGGTGAATGCATTTCAAGTGCGAGGGCACTCGACCGGCGCTTAGATCGGAGTCCAGCTGCGCGACGGGAGTGAGAGACCGATACCGAGCGACGTTAATAAGCTACTAATGACGTTCGACGATTTCGTCGACGAGTAATACACCGGGTGTTTCCCCGCTGATCGAGTTATCCGCTACATTCCTATTTATTAAATTATGTTTCTGGGTATCGGTATTCGTGTTCGCGACGCGACCCGGAGGTGCACTGTACTATCGGGTGCACGCGAGGGACACTCACGCAGAGTTACCGGTCGCAGAGTCGACCTCGGACGTCGATTGAATGAGGTAACGGTCGATGAGGGCGTTCTCGTCGAGCCGTGACGTACGGACCGACGAACGGGCTCGCAGCGGGCACGGACAGTGTGAACCGGAAACTCGGACCTGCTCGCGGGGGGAGGGGCACCGCTGCGGACGTTCTACCGCACTAGCGACGGCCGGTCGAACGACAGGGACACCGCGTCGTCGATCCCGAGGAGGTCCGCGAGCGTGGGGGCGACGTCTCGCGCGTCGACGGCGGTGTCGTCGAGCGCGAGCTCCGGGGCCGCGGGGCCGCCGAGCCCGTACATCCCGTACGCCTCCTCGTCGACTCGCCCGTGCGATCCGGACACCTTCGTCGGATCGAGCGACGCGAGCCCCGCGTCCCCGAAGAACAGTTCGCAGGGGTCGAAGCCCGGTTTCGCGTGGATGTCCATGTCCGTCGCGTAGTACGGGGCCGACTCGTCGTCCGTCCACCAGTAGTACTGGAACCAGGCGTTCGACTCCGCGACGAGCACCAGATCGCCTGCGTTCCGGTGATCGAGGTCGCGCTCCCGTTTCCCCTCGGCGCCGAGTACGGCGGCGACTCCGGACAGCTCCGACAGGACGCGACGGGCTTCGTCGGGCGCGCCGGTGTACACGTGAGCCACCTGGTGATCGACCATCGCGAACGCCCGAGACGCCGGGATGTCGACCTCTTCGCCGCCCGACCCGTCGTCTTCCACCGAGAGCAGTCCGGCCTCGCGGAGCGCGCGGTTCGGGAACACGGGCGTGTCGACCGGGTGGAACCCGTACTCGTTGACGACGTTGACGACCGTCTCGGACCAGCGGTCGGTCGTCACGAGCCACGCGAGGAACTCTCCGAGCATGTCGTCGACGGTCGCCACGGCCTCCTCGAACTCCGTCGACCGGGGGCCGTGTCGCTGGGCGTCGTAGTCCAGGTGGGGCACGTAGATCCAGAGCAGGTCGGGGTCGTACCGGGCGATCGACTCCCGCGCGGCCTCGAGGATCCACTCGCTGCCGGCCTCGCCGGCCGCCGGGCCCCAGTAGTTGTGCAGCGGGAAGTGGCCGTGCTCCTCCCGGAGGGCGTCGTAGAAGTCGTCCGGATTGGTCCAGCAGTCCATCTCGATCATGTCGTTGTTCTCGTCCTCGATCGGCGACGGGGTGACGGCGACGTCGGCCGAGGTCCCGATGAGGTGCTGGAAGAAGAGCGCACCCGTCGTCAGCCCCGCGTCGTCGCTCGCCGCCTCCCACAGCCGGTTCCGCGACCCCCGGTCTCGCTCCCAGAACGCGACCGACCTCTCGTCGCGGTCGTACTCCCCGTTCGCGACGTCGCCGTGTTCCGCCGGCGATTGCCCGGTCGCGAGCGTCGTCTGGGCGGGGACGGTGACCGCGGGGAACGGGGGTTCGAGCGACGCCACCGAATCGCCGTTCACGAACCGTTTGACGTTGGGAGCGAGCCCCGCTTCGAGGTGCCGAGGCTGGAGGCCGACGACGTCGAGGACGATCGCGCGGCCGGCGGTCGGGTCCGAGGGCCCCGACATTATTCGGCGGTCCCCCCGGAGGGCCGCGCGTCGTTCAGATGTCGTTCTGAGTAGTCGTAGAGCCGCTGGAGCTGCCGGGAGAGGTCGTGCTCGTCGACGCCCTGCGGCGACTTGAAGAAGGAGGCGAGCTGCGGCTGTTCACCGCCCTCGCCGTGCTCGTCGGCGAACGCGACGAGCCGGATCAGGTCGAGCACGAGCGGGGCGGCGAGCGCCGAGTCAGACCCTTCCCACGTGAACTGCATCTTCATCTCGGTCCCTAAGAACCCCCGGAAGTGGATGTGGTCCCACGCCGTCTTCCAGTCGCCGAGCGACGGCGTGTAATCGATCCGGACCGCGTTGTGGTGGTCGTAGCCGAGGATCTGTTCGAGGAGGTTCCCCTTGCTCTCGATTTTCCCCTCCTTGTTGGCGTCGTCCTCCAGGACGAGCCCGTCCCTGTTGCCGAGGATGTTGTGACCCTCCCAGGAGAGCACGCGGAGGTTCCGCCCGGCGAACATCGGTGCGAGGGCCGACTTCACCAGCGTCTCTCCGGTCTTCCCGTCGCGACCCATGTGCGGAACGTCATTCTGCGAGGCCAGCTCTCGCAGTCCGCCGAGCGCCGATCCCGTGCTCGGCGTGAAGTTGACGTACGGGCGCTCGTCGATCAGCGCGGCGTACGCGTACAGCGAACTGGCCGGGAGATCCGGATCGTCGTCTTCGATCGCCGTTTCGAGCTTCTCCAGGGTGTCGAACCGCTCGGCTCCCCCTACCGGTGGTTCGGTCGACGCGACGTTGACGACGACCAGCCGGTCGACGTCTTGGTCCGCCGCGAAGGCCTCGTAGTCGCTCCGGATCCGTGCGACGATGTCCGCGAGCGTTCCCTCGTCGGTCACCCCGTCGTCGGAGAGGTCCTCGACGACCTGTCCGCACTGCCTCGCCGTCCCCATGGTCACCCGCTCGTCGATCGCTCGCAGGTCCTCGCGGACCGCGTCCAGTGTCTCTCTGTTCGGGACGCCGCCGGCCTCGTTCGCCGCTTCGACGGTCTCCTCGATGCTCTGTGCCCGGATATCGTGACCGCCGAAGACGAGGTCGTCGACGCTCGGCAGGTCGAGCGACGCCATCGGCTCCCTGGCTGTCACCATTCCGGTCGAGTCGACCACGCCCCTGGCGATCGCTCGCGCTCCCGCCATCGAGATGCTCGCAACGTTCCCTCTCGCGCCGATTAACCACACACCGGTCGTCATACGAACCGATCACTCCATGTACACATATAATTTGGCTCCGTTTAATCCGCCTCGTTAGTACGGCCCGGTAGCGCGTTCGAGCGTCACCACGTCATGTCCGTGTCCGACTCCCGACGCGAGAGCTGTTCTCCGGTCCCGCTGAAGTCCAGTTCCCTGTCCAGAACCGTCTCCTCCGGATGTCGCCACTCCTCCTCGCAGTCCTCGCACACCCAGACTTCGTAGGGGCGTCCGTCTTCGGGCTCTCGCCGAACCGAACTCACGGCGGCGCCGCAATGGGGACAGTACTCGGGCATACCTCTCAGTTCGGAGCGGATCGGTATATATCTCCGTGCCGGCCGCGGCGGCGGATCGCCCGGCCGGTCGAATAAGGGGGCAAAAAAATAAGTATAGTAGGACGAACATCGATCGTACGTCATGTCAATCCCGATCATCGATCCGCATATGCATATGATCTCTCGGAACACGAACGACTACGACCGCGCGCGCTTGGCGGGGGTGGAGTGCTGTATCGAGCCCGCGTTCTGGAGCGGGCAGGACAAACAGCACGCGGAGTCCTTTTTCGACTACTTCGAGCAGATCATCGAGTTCGAGACGAAGCGCGCCGACAGGGCCGCCGGTATCGACCACTACGTGACGATCGGGCTCGAACCGAAGGAGGCCAACTACCCGGAGATGGCCGAGCGAGTGATGGATCGGGTTCCCGAGTACCTCGATCGCGACAACGTCGTCGGCGTCGGCGAGATCGGGCTCGATCAGGGGACCGAAGAAGAGGAGTACGCCTTCCGGCGACAGCTCCGGATGGCAGAGGAACGCGAGCTTCCCGTCATCGTTCACACGCCCCACACGAACAAGCCCGAGGGCACCGAGCGCATCGTCGAGATGATCCGGGACGAGGGCGTCACGCAGGAGCGGATCGTCATCGATCACAACACGGAGAACACGGTCGACATCACCGCGGAGACCGACTGCTGGATGGGGTTCACGCTCTATCCCGGGAAGATCGACGACGACACCGCGATCGACCTGCTCGAGGAGTACGGCACCGACAAGATGATGCTCAACAGCGCGGCGGACTGGGACCCGTCCGACCCGCTCGCCGTGCCGAAGGCCCGCGACAAGATGCTCGACCGCGGTTGGGACCGGGAGGCGGTCCGGAAGGTCGTCTTCGAGAACCCCTACGAGTTCTTCGACCAGTCGCCGAACTTCGAGTACGAGGGCCACTGATGGAGTTCGGCTTCTCGCTGAACGCGTTCCAGCGACACGGACTGGAGGAGAGCCTCGAGACGCTCGGCGATATCGGGTACGACGGCGTCGAGATCCTGCTCGACGAGCCCCATCTGTTCCCGGGGACGGCCGACGAGAGCGACGTGGCGGCGGTCCGCGACCTGCTCGACGCCAACGGGCTCGCGGTGAGCAACTGCAACGCGTTCATGCTCAAGGCGCTGGAACCGACCGCCGAGAGCGCGGCGGCCGAGTACGACCGCGACACGGAGGCGTTCCACCACCCGTCGTTCCTCGAACCCGCCGCCGAGGACCGGCGCGCGCGCGTGGAGCACACGAAGAACGCGCTCGAGACCGCCGACGCGCTCGGCGCGGACAGCATCTCGCTCACGCCGGGCGGACCGATCCCGAACGGGACCTCGGAGGCGGACGCGATGGCGCTGTTCCTCGAGGGGATCCGAGAGGTCATGCCGACGGCCGAGGAGGTGGGCGTCGACGTCCTCGTCGAACCCGAGCCCGAGCTGCTGATCGAGACGTCCGACGACTTCCTTGAGTTCGTCGACCGGATCGACTCGCCGCGGATCGGCTGCAACTTCGACGCGGGCCATTTCTACTGCGTCGACGAGGACCCGATCGAGCTGATCGACAAGCTGTCCGCCCACACGGGTCATTACCATCTCGAAGACATTCCCGCCGACAGGACCCACGAGCACACCCAACTCGGCGAGGGCGGCATGGACATCGACGGGTTCCTGCGGGCGCTCGGAGACAGGGGGTACGACGGCTTCGTGACGGTCGAACTGTACCCCTACGAGGAGACCCCGCACGAGACCGCGAGCGAGGCGATGGACTACCTCGAAGAGCATGGTTGGACCTGAGACGGTCTGTGCTCCGTTCGGACCGCTATGAAGCGGAACGGCGACCGGTTCCACCGGACCGGTCGGTGGCGGAGTTCGCTCGCGGCCTACGCCAGGCTCGTTCGCGTCCCGAACCTCTTCACCGCCCCGCCGGACGTCATCTTGGGCGCGGCCGTCGTCAGCGGCTTCGGCTACGCCGTCCCCGTCGGGACGGTCGTCGGCCTCGCGGTTTCGTCCGTGCTACTGTACGCCGCGGGGATGGCGTTGAACGACTACTTCGACGTCGAGGAAGACGCTCGATACCGTCCGGAACGCCCGATCCCGTCGGGCGAGATCCCCCGCGATAGGGCGCTGACCTTCGGAGCGGCGTTGCTCGCGAGCGGCGTCGGCGTCGCCTTCCTGTCCGCCGGCGCGGCCGCCGGCGCCGTCGCCGCGGTCCTGGCGCTGGGGATTGTAGTGTACGACGGGGTCGCCAAGGGATCGCTGATCGGCTCCGCGGTCATGGGCGGCAACAGGGGGATAAACGTCGTCCTCGGAATGACCGCAGCGGTAGCACCGACCGCGCTCCCGCTACGGGCGTTTCTGATACCGGCGATCGTCGCGCTGTACATCGGGAGCGTCACACAGATGGCCGAAAGCGAGACCGGAGCGGCCGAACGTCGAGCGGTCTCTCTCGGCGTCGCTGGGACCTCGATCGCGGCCCTCGGCGTCGTCGGCGCGAGCGCGGTCGCCTCGATGTCCCTCGTTGACGCCGCTCTCGTGGTCGCGTTACTCGCCGCCTTCGTCGTCTGGACGGGACTTCCGTTGCGAAGGGCGTACCTCCACCCGTCGCCCGACGTGATCGGACCGGCGGTCGGGGCGTGCGTACTGGGACTGACCATCTTGGCCGCCGCGTTCGCCGCGACGGTCGGGACGCGCTGGGCCATCGCCGCGGTCGCGTTTTTCGTTCCGGCGGTCGGCCTCTCGAAGGTCTTCGACGTGAGCTGACGGCGCGGCTCGTCGATCGGCTGGCCATCCGCCGCCGTGGGGGCGGTGTCATGAGCGCAAAGAATATGATCCCGTGGGATGAAGACGAGATTATGGTGGAACTCGCCTTCTCGACCAACGCGTACACGCGGTTCGAACTGCCGGAAGCGATCGAACGGATCGCCGACCACGGCTACGCCGGCGTCGAGCTCCTCGCCGACACGCCACACGCCTATCTGCCGCGATTCGACGAGTCCGATCGGGAGTCGCTGGGCGCCGCGCTCGACGAGACCGGGCTGGACGTGTCGAACGTCAACGCGAACACGGTGACGGGATACTACGACGACGCGCCCCCGTCGTCGTTCTTCGATCCGACGATCGTCACCGCGGACGACGACGAGCGCGCCTGGCGGATCCGGTACACGAAAGACGCGATCGACCTGGCCGAAACGGTCGACGCGCCCGCCGTCTGCGTCGCGACCGGGCGACCGTTGCCCGGGAACCCGCCCGAACGGGCCAGGGAGTACCTCCTCGACTCGCTGGCGGAGATCACGGACTACGCCGAGTCGGCCGGCGTCGACGTGGGGATCGAGTTCGAGCCGGAGCTCCTCGTGGAGTGCACCGACGAGGTCCTCGAACTGATCGACGACGTCGGGAGCGACGCGCTCGGCGTCAACCTGGACATCGGCCACGCGGCCGTCTACGGCGAGGACCCGGCCGAGAGCGTCCGGAAGTGTGCGGGGAACATCACCGGCGTTCACCTCGAGGACATCGCCGGCGGACGCCGGGGGAAACACTACCACCTCATCCCCGGGGAGGGGGACATCGACTTCGAGAGCATCTTCGGGGCGTTAGCCGACGTCGGCTACGACGGCTTCGCGACATTGGAGTTGTACACCTATCCCGACGCTCCCGACCGAGCGGCCGAGGAGGCGCTGGCGTACCTCGAAGAGTACGTTCGCTGAGCCGCCTGGCGGGCGGCGAACACACCGTGTCGCCGACTTCGATCGGTCGTCGAAAAGGGAGATGCCCGTAGGGATGTCGACTACAACAGCGCGGGGTGGGTGTCGGAGCCGGTTCCGCAGATGCCTCCGTAGTGGGGACGGCTGTTCAGCCGTTCGAGCCACTCGGCGCCGGTCTGTAGGCTCTCCATCGGCTCCGGCGCGGCGTCGTACTCGTAGATGAGGTAGTCGACCTCGGCGGCGTTCCGAGCGACGGTGGCGACGGCCTCCATGCTGACGTCTCCCTCGTCGATCTCGTAGAACTCCCCGTCCGCCATGTTCTTCATGTGGATCGAGAAGGTCCTGTCGCTGTACTTCTGGATGTAGTTGATCGGGTCGTAGCCGCCCGTCAGTACCCATCCCGCGTCGATCTGGAGGTGAACGTTGTCGTTGAGGTTCTCGACGAAGACGTCGAAAGCGGGCGTGTCGCCGATCGTCTCCTCGAACTCGTGGTTGTGGTTGTGGTAGCCGTACAGGATGTCCTCCTCGGCGAGCGTGTCGGCGACGTCGTTGAGCCGGCCGGCGAACTCCTCGAGGGCGTCCTCGTCGGAGAAGGTGTCGGGCCCCTGATATGCGTGGACGAGGTGGTTGACGCCGAAGTCGGACATGGTCTGTATGAGCTCGTCGTTGTCTTCCAACTGGCCGACGCCGACGTGGGCGCTGCCCATCTCGATGTCCGCCTCTTCCAGTGCGGTGCTGATCGCCTCGTTATCGTCGAACTGGAACGGTTCGACCATGTCGTACCCCGCGTCGGCGCTCTCGCGGATCAGCTCCGCGACCGACATGTCGGAGTTCTCGTTGTACGTCCAGAACTGGTTCCCGATCGCGATCTCGTCTTCCTCTCCGTGAATGGAGGCGTTGTCGAGGGGGGGCTGGCGGGCTTGGACCGACGATGCCCCGGCGACGCCGACGACGCCGGTCGCGCCGATGCCCTGCAGGACGCGGCGGCGGTTCGTGGAGAGAGTCTCGTTACTACTGGTCTCTTCTGCGTCGGATTGGGTTGAATTGCTCATTGTGTCTGGAGTTGTGCGGTCTCCGCCGTGATCGGTATTCCTCCTACCACTGATCGCGATGGTAGGTTACGTGCTAACGACTGACTGTCTACCAATAACTGTTTCGGTGATTCACCCGCGACCGAGGCGGACCGCGGCCCTTCAGCAGATTATTTGTTAATGTCTCACTGAATGAAAACAATGTTTATCAACGTGGCGACCCGATTCTTCCCGATGGCAGACGACACAACACGCCGTAGAACGTTAGAGATCGCAGGTAGCGTCGCGACGGTAACGTTCCTCGCGGGCTGTTCGGGCGATAACGAGGACGGGGCCGCCGACGGAACTGACGGCACCGACGGCACCGACGGCACCGACGGCGAGACCACGAACGGGACCACCGACGGCGAGGACGCGAACGAGACCGACGGGCGGTCTCCGGACGACGGAGAGAACGAGACCGACGGCGATGGAGAAACCGACGAGACCACCGACGACGGGGAAATGAACGAGACCGACGGCGACGGAGAAACGAACGAGACCGCCGACGGCGAGGACGGCGGTAGCTCGGTTGACTCCGCCGAGTGGGAGGACGTCGGCGTGATCCACCTCGAGAGCGACGGCGTCAACTGGAACGGCGTCGCTCCGGAGATGATCACTGACGAGCAGAACCCGACGATCGTCCTCTTCGAGGGCAACGAGTACGAGTTCATCTACGAGAACGGCGACGGCGGCCGCCACAACCTCGAACTCTGGGACGAGGACCGGAGCGTCGTCGACGACTACAGCACGGAGCTCATGAGCGAGCAGGGCGAACAGCTGTCGTTCACTGCCGAGGCGACGTCGGAGATCGCCAGCTACGTCTGCGATCCCCACAGCTCGTCGATGATCGGCGACGTTCAGATCGAGTAACCGACGACGGTCCGGAAACCGGGCCGCAGAGGAGAGCGTATGGCCGGCGTCTCACGGCTGAAGAACCGGTATTTCGGCTGTCACAGACGGTAACGCCGAGACCGGCGGTTGAAACGCGTCGGCAGCCATGCGAACGGAGATGGCGACCGATCGGCGTACGGACGCCTTTCAGGAAGGCGGAATCGAAAAACGGGACCGGCGCGAACGCGGAGCTTCCCCGGAGAACGGTTACTCCTCGTACTCGATCATGTACACGCGGCCCTCCTCGCCGGCCCACGGCGGGCCGTACGTCTGGAGGAACAGGCGACCGTCCGGACCGGCCGCCATGTCGTTCGGCGACACGAACTCCTCGTCCGGGAGGAAGTCGTTGAACTCGACGCTGCCGTCGTCGTTGTACGTGATGTACTTGATGTAGTTCACGCCCCACTCCATGATGAACTGCTTCCCGTCGAAGTGGGGGTCGAGAGCGCCCTCGCCGAACTCGTCGCTGTGCCGGTAGCGCGGTCCGGCCATCGGGGCGCCGCCGGCCGGGAGGTCGGGGAAGCTCCGCTCGCCGGGGACGGGGGTGTCGACCCAGTCGGGGGCCTCGAGATACCCCTCCCACGACCGCGGGTACCAGATGTCGGCCGGCTTGACGGGCGGGAGCTCCGTGAGCCCGTCGTTGTTCGGGGACTCGTTCCGCAGGTTCCGCGGCCAGTAGGGCTGGCCGGACTCCTCTTCCTCGAAGTCGTAACGGCGATACGGGTAGTTGTACCCGCGAGAGAACGGCCACCCGGCGTTGTGCGCCTCGCAGATCTCGCGGTACTCGACGATACCGACGGGGCCCCGTTCGGTGTCCCAGCTGTCGGCGTCGGGCCCGTAGTCGGCGAGGAACACGTTACCGCTCTCCTCGTCGACGGAGATAGTGTAGGGGTTCCGACAGCCCAGCACGTAGATCTCGGGCTTGACGAGGTCCTCTTCGATCTCTTCGCCGTAGTCGTTGGCGTCGGTGAACAGGTTGTCGTCCGGAACGGAGTAGGAGCCGTCGTCCTCGGGAGTGATCCGTAGGATGCTCCCGCGCAGGTCGGCGGTGTTCCCGGCGGAACGCCGCGCGTCGAAGTTCTTGCGACCGTCTCGGCCGTCGATCGGCGTGTAGCCGCTGGACTCGAAGGGGTTCGTGTCGTCGCCCGTCGTGATGAGGAGGTTGCCGTCGAGGTCGAACTCGAGGTACCCGCCGACGTGACAACACGTCTCGCGCTGATGGGGGATCCGGAGGAGCTCCGTCTCCGACTCCGGATCGATCGAGTCGTCTTCCATCGTGAACCGCGACACCAGCATGTACGGGTCGTCGGGGTCTTCCAGTTCGTCTTCCGGCGGCACGTAGAAGATGTACACCCAACCGTTCTCCTCGAAGTCCGGATCGAACGTGATCCCCTGACCGCCGTCCTCTTCGACGGTGCCGACGGGGAGTTCGAGTGCGGTCCCCGTCTCCTCCTCGTCGGGATAGATATAGCCGACCTTGGCCGTCCCGGTGTTCGTGTCTGCGCCGAAGAGCGCGCCCCGGGTGATGTAGAACACGCGACCGTCCGGCGCCACGTCCAGCGACATCATCGTCTCGTCGACGACCAGCTCCGTCACGGAGTAGTTGTCCCAGTTCGTGGCCGCCTCGGCGTCGCCGTCCGAATCCTCGCCGTCGGTTCCGTCGTCGCCGTCCGTCTCGTTGCCGTCGGTTCCGTCGTCGCCGTCGGTCTCGTTACCGCCGTCCATCCCGTCGTCGCCGTCCGTTTCGTCGTCGCCGTCCGTCCCGTCGTCGCCGTCCGTTCCGTCGTCGCCGTCCGTTCCGTTGTCGCCGTCCGTCCCGTCGTCGCCGTTGGGAGAATCGTTACACCCGGCGAGGCCGACCGCGGCACCGATTCCACCGAGGCCCTGAAAGAGACGCCGGCGTCTGTTATGAGAGTCTTCCGAGTCGTCCGACTGTTGGTCAGGCATACGAAACGTTATGTACGATGAGTGTAGAAAAGCTTTGGGGAGAGTGTGACAAAGTAGCACATACCAACCGAAACGGAACTGTCTGCCGCCGATACACTTTCCTTCACGGTGCTCGTCCGCCGATCCGCCGCGATCGAGAGGGCGTCGAACGCCGATCCGATCGAACGCCGGAACGGACCGCGACGCGGGCGGTCACTCCTCGCTCTCGTAGGTCTCACCGACCGCAGAGGGCGTCCGCGTGGAGCCCCAGACCGTGAGTACGAGTATCACGCCGGCGTACGGGAACAGGTTGACCAGCCGGTTGGGGACCTCGATACCGACCGTCTGTAACTGGATCTGCAGCATGTCCAGTCCGCCGAACACGAGCGCCGCGACGGCCGCCCCGATCGGGTTGTAGTTCCCGAACAGGTAGGCGACGATACCGATCCAACCGCGGCCGCTGACCATCGTTTCGCCGGTGCCGGTGAACGACCCCGCGTGTGCGAGCAACACCGCCCCCCCGAGACCCGCCATCACGCCGGAGAAGATCACGGCGGCGTATCTGACGCGCGTGACGTCGATACCGGCGGTATCGAGCGCTTCCGGGTTCTCACCGGCCGCCTGGATCCAGTAGCCGTATCTGGTATCGTTGAGGAATTTCCACGCGACGACGGCCAAGACGGCGGTGAACAGCACCAGCGGCGACGTGTCGAAGAAGATCGGACCGAGCACCGGAACGTCTGCGAGCACGGGGACGGTCAGGTCGTTGATCCCCTCGAGGCTCGGGCTGTTTCGGCTGTCCCAGACGAGCACCGCCATGAACGGCCCGAACCCGAGACCGATGAACCAGAGCGCCAACCCCGCGACGATCTGGTCCGCTTCGTATCTGATCAGCAGGACGGCGAAGACGACCGCGAACGCGAGACTGACCAGTACCGAAGCGAGGATCGCGAGCCAGACGTCGCCCTGACCGGGCGACCCCCCGCTGATGATCCACATCGTCGTCGCCGCGGTCGCCGCCCCGAAGATCATGAACCCCTCGACGCCGATGTTGAAGACGCCGCTCTTCTCGGCGTACAGCCCGCCGATCGCCGTCAGCGCGATCGGGGTCGCGGCCTGGAGCGAGCGCTCCACGAACCCGATCGTGACGATGTCCACGATCGGGAGGTCCAGCGCCGTCGCCGCTAATACCGCCACGACGAGGATGCCGACGAGCGCCGCGTTCCGAACGCGGTTGTCTCCGGCGGCGTCGTCGCTCATCGCTTCTCACCCCCGAGGCCGGTTCGCACGGCGGCCATCCGGAACAGCTCCGGGACGGCGACGAAGAGGATGACGAGCCCGATGACGCCGTCGATGAGCTGTACCGGAACGTCCGTGTAGATCCCGATGTGCGACCCGGCGGACTCGAGGCCGCCGAACAGCAGGCCGGCCGGAATGATTCCGAGCGGGTTGTTCGCGGCGAGCAGGCTCACGGCGATCGCGTCGAACCCGTACGTTCCGATGCCGCTCGGATCGGTGTAGTAGCCCTGGATCATGATCGCGAACACCGCGCCGGCGATTCCCGCGACCATCCCCGAGAGGGTCATCGTCGAGACGACCGTCCGCTTGGCGTCGACGCCGGAGTACGTCGCCGCCGACTCCTGATGGCCGCTCGTCACCATGTCGTACCCGAACCGACTGCGTTCCATCACGACGTAGATCACCGCGACGACCGCGAGCGCGATCGCGAGCCCCACGATCGAGAACCCGGAACTGTCGAACAGGATGCTGGGAAAGGAGACGTACTCCGGGATCCGCTCCGTGTTCGGCGCGGCGTTTCCCTCGCCGCGGAACGGGTTCTGGACCAGCCACCCGACGACGCCGGTCGCGATGAAGTTCAACATGATCGTGGTGATTATCACGTTCGCGTCCGCGTAGGCCTTTAGCGCGCCGGGTAACGCTCCGTACAGACCGCCGGAACCGGCCCCCGCGACGAATCCGATGAGGATGAGCCCGACGCCGCCGACGGCGCCTTCCGGTAACAGGGGCGCCGTCCAGACTATCGACATGATGGTCATGAAGCCGCCGACGACGAACTGGCCTTGGACGCCGATGTTGAACACGCCGGCCCGGAACGCGACCGCGACCGCGACGCCGGTGAGGATGAACAGCGTCGAGAACCGCAGCGTTCGCGCGACGGCCGACTGCCCGCCGAGCGCCCCCTGTAGCATGCTCGTGATGAACTGCACCGGATCGTACCCGGCCGCCGCGACGATGGTGACGCCGATCAGCAGGGCCAGCGCGGTCGAGGCGGTCGCGATCGCCAACCGCTCGATCACCGACGCACGAAGCATGAGGGCCGCCGCTCGGTCGGCCACGTCGGAGACGCGTCCCGACGAGCTACTCACGGCCGGACCCCCCGTCGGGCGCGTCGTCGCCCGCACCCCCGCCGTGGCCCGAACCCGCGTCGTGGCCGGCCATCAGCAGTCCGAGTTCCTCTTCGGTCGTGGTCTCCGGATCGACCGTGTCCATGAATTCGCCCTCGTACATCACCGCGATCCGGTCGGCGAGCTTCTGGATCTCGTCGAGCTTCGAGGACACGACGAGGATCCCCATCCCCGCGTCACGCAGCTCCAACAGCCGGTCGTGGATGAACTCGATCGAACCGATGTCGACCCCTCGCGTCGGGTGAGAGGCGATCATCACGTCGGGGTCGTGTTCGATCTCCCGGCCCACGATGAACTTCTGCTGGTTCCCGCCGGACAGCGACTTCGCCTTAGCGCCCTCGTCCGGCGGCTGCACGTCGTACTCACGGATGATCGCTTCGGCGTGGTCGTTGACGACCGACCAGTCGATCATCCCGCCGTCGGCGAACGGCTCGACGGTCTGGTTCCCCAGCAGCGCGTTCCGAACGAGCGTGTAGTCCTGCACGAGCCCCTCCGTGGTCCGGTCTTCCGGGATATACGCGATGCCGGCGTCGATACGGTGTCGCCGGTTCGCCTCGGTGATGTCCTCGCCGTTCAAGCGCACGGTGCCGGAATCGACGTCGCGGAGCCCGGTCAGCGCCTCGACCAGCTCGGTCTGGCCGTTCCCCTGCACGCCGGCGATCCCGAGGATCTCCCCCTCTCGGACGCCGAGATCGACGTCGGTCACCCGTTCGAGGCCTCGGCTCCCTCGGACGTGGAGCCCCTCGGCGTTAAGGACGAAGTCGCCTTCCGGCGGATCCCGAGGCGGACGATCGAACTGCACTTCTCGGCCGACCATCATCCGCGCGAGTTCCGCTTCCGTCGTTCCGGCGGCGTCGACGGTGCCGATGGCCCGACCGTCTCGCAGAACGGTGACCTCGTCGGCCGCGTCGAGCGCCTCGCCCAGTTTGTGCGTGATGAAGACGAGCGAGTGACCGGCGTCCGCGAGCTCCTCCATCAGGTCGAGCAGGTCTTCGATTTCTTGCGGGGTGAGGACCGCGGTCGGCTCGTCGAGGATGAGGATGTCCGCGCCGCGGTACAGGCTCTTTACGATTTCGACGCGCTGACGGGCACCGAGATCGAGGTCCTGAACCTTCGTGTCGAGGTACTGGTCGACGTGGAAGTCGTAGCGCGAGCAGATCTCCTCGATGTCGCTCCGGGCGGTCGAGGTGTCGACGAGGCCCATCTCGGTCGGCTCCCGGCCGAGGACGATGTTCTGGAGCACCGTCATCGTCTCCACGAGCTGGAAGTGCTGATGGATCATGCCGACGCCCGCGTCCATCGCGTCCCTGGGCGACTCGAACTCCCTGGGCTCGCCGTCGATGGAGACCGTTCCGGCGTTCTTCTCGTAGAGCCCGTAGAGGACGCTCATCAGCGTCGTCTTTCCGGACCCGTTCTCGCCGAGGAGGGCGTGGATCGACCCCTTCTCCACCGAGAAATCGACGTCGTCGTTCGCCACGACGTCGCCGAACCGCTTCGTGATGCCCTCCATGCGAACGGCGGTCGGTGTCTGTTCAGTCGCCATTGTCCTTCGTCGGAAATATGATCATGAGTACCAATAGAGGCTGCAGGCGGGTTAGTTACAGCCGGAGGCGGAACAGGGAACCTCGATATCGCCGCTCGTGATTCCGTCCTTCGCGTCCTGGATGTTCTCCTCGACGACGCCCGGCATCTCCCCTTCGAACGCCTGCCCGATCACGACGTCGACCCCCTCTTCGTCGAGGCCGAGCGTGTTCGCGCCCGTCACGCTCTCGAAGTCGTCCTCGGCGACCGCCGAAGCGACTTCGCGGGTCCCCTCGTTGATGTACTTGACCGCGGACCCGATGATGACGTCCTGGAACTCCTCCAGGGTCACGGACTGGTCCGCGTCGACGCCGATCGCGAAGCGGTCGTTGTCCTGAGCGGCCTCGAAGACCCCCTGTCCGGCCGCGGCCGCGGCGTGGTAGACGATGTCAGCGCCGTTGTCGTACTGGGACGAGGCGATGTTGGCGGCGGTGTCGGTGTCGCTGTAGTCGCCGATGTACCCGACGTTGACCGTGACGTCGGAGTTGACCCACTCCGCCCCGGCGACGTACGACTCCTCGAACGCGTTGATGAGCGAGCCGTCGACACCGCCGACGAAGCCGATGTGGGCGTTGCCCGGGTCGGTCGAGCTCCCTTCGTGGGAGAGTTCCTCGGTCGTCATCGTCCCGCCGAGGACGCCCGCCAGATAGGACATCTCGTGGTTGGCCCACGTGTACCCGGCCACGTTCGGCTCGTCGACGTGGTCGTTGATGAGCATCCAGTTCTGATCCGAGTACTCCGCCGCGTTCTGCGTGAGGGCCTCCGTGTGGTTGTACGAGACCAACACGATGAGGTCGTAGTCGCCGCTCTCCGCGAGGTTCGCCTGCGTGGACTGATAGTTCGACTGTTCGGTTTCCTCGACCTGGTTGATCTCGATGTCGTACTCCTCCTGTGCGCTTTCCAGTCCCTCGACCGCGAGGTCGTTGAACGCGCTGTCGTCGAACCCGGCCGGACTGGAGACGATCGCGATGTTAGTGGTGGATCCGCCGCCGCCGCCGTCGTCGCCGTCCCCGCCGTCGCTTCCGTTACCGCCGTCGCCGCCGTCCGCTCCGTCCTCACCGTCCGCTCCGTCCCCGCCGTCCCCACCGTCGAGACAGCCGGCGAGCGTCGTTCCGGCGACCGCGGTGGCACCCGCGGCGAGCACCGAACGACGATCGAACGCGGTCGTGTCACGTGAATCTGCAGACTTGTCAGGATTGTCCGTGTTGGACGCCATAGTTCGCCCGATGAAGTCCTCCGTTAAAAAGTTATTCTTTGCTGTGTATCACTTTCCCACTACAGATCGCGTGTCGCCGCGGGATTGCACGGTTAATCGGTCGCTATACTGCCTCGAACTCTCGATCGTCGCCCGTTCGAGGCGATCGACTACCCGCGCACCGGTCGATGCCTCCGAGTCCGTCTACGGATAATTGCCTTCAGTCATAACCGGGCGTACCGGGTGTTCGAGCTCAACCTGAGTACAGTATGCGGAACATATGTCCCACACGAGAGCGGCAGGGGGTATTAGGAGCCGGATACTCCACGCCTTTCGTTCCGCTCTCTTTCGGCTCGGTATTACTGGCAATACCACTATGGAGCACCCTGGTCACGTCTGATACCGTCTCCGATAATTAATTATATTTTTTATGATAGAATGACCTCACCGCTAAGAATTACATATGTACTACTGTAATTTCTATCCTATCGATGCATCGAACTGCGGGTGATTCTCCGGTTGACCGGGTGTCTCCCGTGGCAATCGGTTCTGTTCCCCCACAGTGAGAACGCGGGATATCGTTGTATTAACGGCGACCGTCAGGAGCGTTCGGCCGATCCGAAAGAAGAGAGACGGCATTCGCGTCTCGCAGCTGTCACCGATACGGCTTCGGTTCGGGAGGCATCGGGCGAGCCGTGAACCGTCGTCGACTCCCCTGACCGACGAGGCGAGCAAGCGATTCGGGTCTCAACCGCGCGGCAGATTACTCAGTCCAGGTCGTATCCCCACTCCCGGAGCGTTGCGGCGATCTCGTCCGTGTGTCGGAGCCCGACGAGCAACGCGGCTTCACGGAGATCGGCCTTCTTGATCGGCTCCCCGAGCTCCGACTCCAGCGTTCGCGTCGTCTCGCGCTGCGAGTCGACCGTCGACTGTTGGAGGTGGAGCTGTACGGTCTGCTCGCGGCCGTCCGTAATACTGTTCCGCGTGAGCACCCACGGGAGATCTCGCTGAGCCGATCGAGACACGCGCCCTGATGAACTTTGTATCGCGTTATTCGGTTTATCACTCGTCTGTTCAGCCGTACTTTCGCTATCGTCCGTCTCGGTCGCCGTCGTCTCGTCGTCCGTCTCCGTCCCCCAGTCGTCGTCGGCGGCCCCGCTCTTGAAGCCGCCCATCAGGCCGTCACCTCCCGTTCGTTCTCATCGAGCGCGCCGGGTTCGGGGGGGCTCGGGGCTTCGATCCCGCCTTGGGCTTCGATGAACCGGGCGATGCGATCGAACTGCGCGAGCGTCTCCACCTCGTAATCGCGGCGTCGATCGCGATGGGTCTGCACGTACTCGAACGCGGAACACTGCTGCCGCCAGCACCCCTCTATCAACGACGTCCGATCGCCGATGACCTCGGGGACCTCGTACGGAATCGTTTCCAGCGTCTCTTCCTGATCGCGTGTGCCCTTGACTCCGATCGGGACCGCGCCTAACACCCCGACGTCGATATTGAGCTGATCGGCGAAGTTCGACGCCAGATCTTCCAGTCCCTCGACGGCGGCTCGTCCCTTCGCCGACGGTTCGACCGGAAGAAGCAGGTTCCGTGTCGCGTAAATCGCGTTGTAGAGGTGCGATCCTTCCGTCGCCGGTGGATCGCAGACGAGAACGTCGTACCTCTCGGGGACGCCCGCCTCACCGAGGACCCGGCGCAACTGTGCGTGGACGTTGTACGCGTCGCCGAAGTCCTCGGCTTTCTGTTGTTCCCGATCGAGGTGTTGGGTGAGATCGGACAGCGAGTTGTGTTCCGGGATGACGTCGATCCCCTCGGCGGTCTCGATGAGGTCCTCGAAGGGGCCGCGCGGGCTCCCGACCATGTGACGGACCAGGCTGTCCGCGTCCGCGTCCGCGCGATCAGCGTCGACGCCGAGTAGGCGGCTCAGGTCCCCGTCCTGCGGATCGAGCGGAACGACGAGCACGTCGAGACCGGCTCGCTGGTGAGCGACGGCCGCGTTCGCCGCGAGCGAGGTCTTGCCGACGCCGCCCGCTTCGCTGTATACCGTGTAGGCAAGCATGTACGCCAGATGGGATTCGTAGCTAATGAATGTGCGTCAGACACTTACCTATGTATCTTAGACACCCCACTCGTCTATCTTAGATACATATCTTAAATATGTGTCTTAGATAAGTTAGATCGAGAAGACAGATAGAGGGGTAGATGGTCGAGATCGAGGTCTCGGACTCATCACGCAGTCGGGTACTCGCGTTACTCGCGTTGTTATCGCGATTGTTATCGCGACCCGAGAGCGACGCTCAGATCGAGGCCCTCGTGGAGCTCGCGGAGCCAAGCTACCCCGCTTATGGCCGTGATCGCAATCCTCTTGAGCCGACGGTATCTCGGTCGAAGCGAACCCGCCGCTGACGGTGTCCGCTGTGGTCACCTTGCGCGTCAAACTCGCAACTCTTTCAGCACACCGTACCAGGGCGGGTTCACTTCTCCTCTCTCGATAGCGTCGCCGGTCGCCGAACCGATGACTCGCCGAGATCGCCTCGTCAGGAAGGTCAGCCCAATTCGGTCGTGCCGCGGAGAGGGAACGCGAGAATAGCCATCCGTCCGGAGATGGGACGGCTCCGGTTCCGATCGCGGGAGACCGTACACTCGGCATTAGCTCTTCGTATACTACATACCGCTATACGAATAATCAACTTCGACCCCAGCCCGATCCGACCGTTTGCGACACCGTCGATCCTCGGTAACGCCTCCGATCGACGCCTACTGGCCACTTCGAGGAGAGGTACCACCGTATGGGGACTCCGACGGGGTCGTTTGGAGGAGGGAAGCGGAGCTGCTGTCGATCTACCCGGCGGGTTCGTCGTCGCCGATATCGCGGTGCCTCAGGCCGGGTACATAGAGTACTCGGATTCGTCTTCGGTCAGGTCTTGGACGTCCGCCTCCAGTCGATCGGCCTGCTGTAACCGCCGCGTTCGGGCCTCCGAGTCGCTGAGCTGATACGGACCGTGAAGCCGTGACGCGAGGGGTTCGTACTCGGCGGTGTCGAAGCCCATCGTCCGGAGGTACGACTCGACTTCGTCCGAGTTGAGCCCGGACTCGATCGCTCGCCAGCTCAGATCTCGGAGCTCCTCGAACTCCGGGATCTGGATGCGATCGTCTCTCAGGTCAGGCTCCCCAAACTCGACGGACTCCGTTTGCGTGCGTGCGACGAGGCCCTCGACGTCGGTCGCGAGTTGGAGGATCTGACTGGGGAGCGTGGAGTCCGGCGCTCGCCACTCGACCGTGGGTTGACACTCGCGGAGGCGGACCGGGTTCAACACGGTGTTCTCGGGCGCGAACAGGTCTTCCACCGTCTCGGGATCGACTCCCTCCTCGGCGGCCAGCCGCTTGAACCGGTCGTACTTTCGATCGACGCGGTCTCGCCACTCCGAGAGGCTGTCCGCGTAGTGGCAGAGGTCGGTGAAACAGCGGAACTCCTCTCCGCAGTCCGTTCGATACGCGAGCGCGCGCGAGGAGTTCGCCCCGTGCGTTCCGTCGTAATAGGACGAGGAGCTCACTAACGCGAGCGCCGGATCGAGGGCGGTCAGCAGGTTGATCTGGTCCACGACGTCGACCTGCTCGAAGTGGACGTGCGTTCCGGCGCAGTTCTTCGAGCTCTCGACGTTGCTACCGTAGATGGCTTCAAAGGCCCGTCCGCGCTCGCAGTTCGCGGGGGCGTCCGACGTGGTCAAGGGCGTCCCGAGCGGAACGAGGCGTTTCCCCTCGCCCTCCGCCGCCAGAATCGCCGTCTGGAGGGTCGACTGAAGCTCGCGTCGCAGGGAGCGTTCGCTGGTGTGTGGCTCCGTCTTGACTTCGATGAGCGGATCGATGAACTCTGGCTCTATCCGACGGTGGGCTCGGGCGATGTCCGTTCCGTCACACAGTCGCCCCGTCTCGTCGACGACCCACAGCTCCAGTTCGATACCGACGCTGAGTGAGTACATGGTCATGCCAGTACCGCTTTGTTCGCCTGAATGGTCTGGCTCTCGGCATCGTAGTCGATGAGCCCCGCGGACGCCATCTTCGGGAGGTGCCGGTGATGTAACGCGACGCTGAGCCGATCGATACCCTGATCGGACTCCGTCTTCGAGCCCCTCGACCCCAGTCGGTCCGCGACTCGCTCGGCGAGCGTCGAGAGGTCTATCGGCGCGGACTCCCCGCTGATCACCGCGAGAACCTGGCGGCGTCGTTCGTCTGCCATGGCGCTGAGCACCTCGTCGGACGCCATCTCCGCCTCCACGACCAGTGACCGATCGCCCGATCCGCCGATCCGAATCTGGGCTTCCCCCGTTGTGTCTGACATACTTTGTCTCCGATTGGAGGTTCTGTTGTGACTCGGGTGAAACCTCGGCCTAAGTCTTTAGCTGGAAACGGGCCAGATCCGAGTCGTCGGCGGTCCTGAAACCGAAACTCCTTACACACGCGAGCTGGCGGGATCGGATACGCGGATCTCACGACGAGAAGAGTACGCCCGAGACGCTTCGCCCCGCGACATCGAGGGTCCCTCGATCGCCGACGGGGAGTCGATCTCGGGGGTGGGAGAAGCGAGTTCGTCGTTTCGCGGAGCGCGATCCGCTCGGAACCCGCGGCGGTCGGGCGGCTATCGGCCTATTGTTCTTCTTCTCGGACCGGGAACGCCACTTCGACGGTGGCCTTGTACGTCGAGATCGAACCGTCTTCGACTTCCGCCGTGTGGTCTCGGATCTCGATGCCACTGATGTCGTCGACGGTCTTGCTCGCCTCGCGAACCGCTTCGTGCGCCGCGTCCTCCCACGACTCGGTGGAAGTTCCCAGCACTTTGATGATCTTGACTGCGGTCATGTGGTTCACGTTCGCTCACGAGATACGGCGTATTAATTATAAGTATACTAATCGGAAATCGGATCACTAACCGCACCGAAACGTCCGCTCAGCGCGTTCTCGCTCCCGAATCTCGCGATTCCGAACACGGGCGGATCGCGGTTCCGGCGGATCGCGTTCTAGTCCTCGCGGGCGGCCGAGATCGCTTCCTTCGGAGCGCCGCAGTTCGGACACGACTCCGGCAACCCCTCGTCCAGCTCGTCCATCTCCCCGCACTCCTCGCACCGCCACATCAGGTATCCCTCGCCGAACTCCTTGCCCGGCAGTTCCTCGACCTCTGTCTCCTCGGACTCCACCTCCCCCTCGGACTCGACCACCTCGACTTCGAATCCCTCGTTGGTGAAGCCGATCACCCGTCCGACCACCTCGTTGTCGCTGTCGTACACGAGCTCTCCCGGTTCGATCGACGCGTCCTGAACTTCGCGCTGGGTACCCATACCTCGCCGTCGCCTGTTCGTGTGATCAATGTGGGGCCAACGTGTGTGGACTCACGTCTGTCTAAGAGACGATTACCGGTCGATCGCCGGTATGTGCGCTCGAATCGGCGCTGTGGGCGGTCCGAGAGAGACGTAGAGAGGGACATGACCTTGCGTGTGCGTGCAGAAGCCTTTCACACTCGATCCGCCGAAGCTACCCCATGGCGAACGAGCCTGACAACACCCGGGAGAACGGCGTCGAATTCGGCGGTCTGGTCGAAGACCTGGAAGGGGAGTCGTACCCGTTGTCTCACGAGGCGGTCCTCGATCGGTACGGCGATCGCGAGCTCGAGCTCGTCGGGGAACCGGTCACGGTGCGGGAGGTGCTCTCTCCGGAGAACGAGGGGGAGTACGAGGACGCGGAGGGCGTCAAGCAGGCCATCCTCAACATGGTCGGCGACGAGGCGGTCGGCCGAGAGAACTACAGCGACCGGGGCGGCAACGCAGAGGACGACCAGGACGCGGAGGAGACGGAGACGTTCTAGCGGTCGCGACCCTTCCCGGTACCGCTGATACCGGCTTCGGATCCGCATCGGCCGATCCGGGCTTCGACCGGCGACGACAGGGGGGCGGATCGCATCGCTCGGGAGCCACGTAAATACACCCGTCACGAGCAAGCAGAATCCTTAGCCTCGAAAGCGCCCTCAGTTCGATCGCAATGCAAGACGATCACACGCTGACCGAGACCGACGAAGGGAAGGAGGTAGTGAATGCGGACGGAGACATGATCGGCCGCGTCGTCAAGGTGGAACACGGCAAGGCACACGTCGATCCCGACCCGGGACTGACGGACACGATCCGATCGAAACTGGGCTGGGGCGACGCCGACCAAGAGGACTACGTGCTCAACACCTCGAGCATCGAGCGGGTCTCCGACGACGAGATCCACCTGAGCAGGTAGCGTTTCCCACAGGCCTTCACCGGTCCGTCTCCTGCTGGACCCCTCTTTTCAGTGTGGGACATCGACGTACTGACAGACAGTCACGGACGATACATTCGAATTCAACGCCACAAATCACATGAACGTACGCGCTGCGGAGTCGGACGACCGGGAACAGATCAGAGCAATCACGCGCGACTCGCTGCAGGCGTCGTACTCGCTCAGTCCGGAACAGATCGAGGTGATACTCGAGGAGGAGTTCGGCGACGCGGCGCTCGCGGACCTGCTCGACGACGCGGAGACGACCGTGCTCGTCGTCGAGGCGACGATCGACGACGTCGAAGCCGTCCGCGGGTTCGTCACCCTCGAAACCGGAACGGAGGCCGTGATTCGGTGGCTGCACGTGGACCCGGCGGCGCGGGGAGAGGGCATCGCCACGGCGCTGCTCGACCGCGTTCGCGACCAGTTCTCCGAGAAGCCGCTGTCGGCGTACATCCTCGACGACGCCGTCGAGGGCGGCGAGTTTCTCGAGGAGTTCGGCCTCAAACAGGGCGATCACGACCAGCTGCTGGTCGGCGGTGAGGAGTTCGAAGTCACCGTGTTCACGGAGGGGCAATCGGCGGAGCGGGCGAACGAGCCCTCCGTTTCGGTCCCCGAGTCGGTCACCGTCGACGGGGCGGAACGGTTCGCCGATCGCGACGACACCGTCCCCGGCAGTGAGGCCCCGTTTTTCACCCTGTACAGCGGGGAAGCGGAAGAGGAACAGTACGGGTACTTCTGCTCGGAATGCGGCAGTACGAACGTCGCTACCGACGGGCTCGACAGGCTCGAGTGCGGGAACTGCGGGAACGTCCATCGGGCCGACGAGTGGGACGACGCGTACCTCTGACGCCAGCCGCCGAACCGGCCGTCGAAGGGAGCGTCGCCCTGCGCGAGTTTCGATCGTTTCGGCTTTCCGAAAGCGTCAGCGAGTGATGCGTTTTGTCTCCTTCCGGTCGGCACAGACGCAGCGGCGAGCGGTTTCGGGAGTGGGTATAGCACATTGGTTGATCGGTTGTTTATAAGCGATCGAGTGGTGTTGCTGGCGGCTGTTTATAAGTGATCGACGGTGTTGCGGCGAAGACCTCCAAAGCCCCAGTCGCTGTGGGCGGCGCACGCTCGCTGCGCGCCTCAGTCGCTCGTTTTACTCGCTCCTTGCGGTGCTTACGTCGCCTGCGCCGCCCACAGCGACTGCCCCTTTGAATCCCACCCGCACAGCACCGCAACCGCGCCTCACGCCTCCCCAGCCTCGTCGCTGGCGGCGATCGCCGCCAGCGACTCCCTCGCGCGTGCTCCTCGCGGCCTGTCGGCCGCTCGGAGGCACGCGCCACCGTATTTATAAGTGATCGTCGAGGCCGCTCACGGTCGTTTAAATACTCTCTCGCCGCCACCGATCTGCAATACTCACTCCCGCACTCGATCAACGGACGGTCCTCGGCGACCGGTGGTTCGGTCTACTCCAGATCGAGCAGCGCCGCGACCTCGTCGAGGTACCCGTCGTAGATCCCGACGGCCGACTCGATCGGGTCGGGCGAGGCCATGTCGATCCCCGCGAGTTCGACGACGTCGAGGGGGTAGTCGGAGCCGCCGGCCCGCAGCATCTCGCGGTAGTCGGCCGCGGCCTCCTCGCCCTCCGCCAAGACGCGCTCGACGATCGCGGCGGCCGCGGAGATGCCGGTCGCGTACTGGTAGACGTAAAAATTATAGTAGAAGTGCGGAATCCGCTCCCACTCGCGTTCGATGCCGCCGGTCAGCTCCGCGGGCGCGTAGTAGTCGCCCTTCAGGTCGGCGTAGATCTCGTCGAAGGCGTCGGGCGTGAGCGCCTCGCCGGCCTCGACGCGCTCGTGGATCCGCTGTTCGAACGCCGCGAACATCGTCTGGCGGAACAGCGTCGAGCGGAAGCGTTCGAGGTACTCGTCGAGCACGTGGGTGCGGAGCTCGTCGTCCTCGACCGTGTCGAGCAGGTGGTGGGTGAGCAGGGTCTCGTTGACGGTGGAGGCGATCTCGGCGACGAAGATCTCGTAGCTCGCGTCGTGCCACGGCTGGGCGTCGCCCGCGAGCTCGGAGTGCATCGAGTGGCCGAGCTCGTGGGCTAAGGTGTACATCGAGGAGATGTCGTCCTGGTAGTTCATCAGGATGAACGGCTGGGTGTCGTAGGTGCCCGAGGAGAACGCGCCCGAGCGCTTCCCGCGGTTCTCGTACACGTCGACCCACCGCGAGTCGAGCCCCTCGGCCATCCGCTCCTGGTACGCCTCGCCCAGCGGCGCGACCGCCTCGATCACCCACTCGCGGGCCTGCTCGTACTCCACGTCGGGGCCCTGATCGCCCGTCAGCGACATGTAGAGGTCGTGGCTCTCCAGTTGGTCGACGCCGAGCGCCTCCGCCTTCAGCTCGGCGTGGCGGTGGAGCACGTCGAGGTTGTCGCCGACGCTGTCGACGAGGGTGTCGTACACCTCGACCGGGACGTTCGAGCCGTCGAGCGCGGCCTCGCGCGCGGAGTCGTAGCCGCGGATCTCGGCGCTGGTCGCGTGCTCGCGGACGGCCTTCTCCAAGGATGTGCCGACCGTGTTTCGGACGCTCGCCCACTCGTCGTAGAACGTCTCGTGGACGCGCTCGCGGAACTCGCGGTCCGGGTTCTTCTGGAGCTTCGTGAAGTTCGCCTGCGTGATCTCGACTTCCTCGCCGTCGGGATCCTCGACGACGCCGTAGGTCATGTCGGCGTTCGTCAGCATCGAGTAGATCTCGCTCGGTGCGTCGGTGACCTCCGATAAGTCGGCGAGCACCTCCTCGACCTCCGCCGAGCGCGTGTGCGCTTTCATCCGCAACACGTCGTCGAGGTAGTGCTCGTACTCTTCGAGGGCTGGCTCGGCGTCGAGGAAGGCCGATACGTCTTCCTCAGAGAGCGACTGGAGCTCCGGCTCGAGGTAGGAGACCGCGCTCGACGCCTCGGAGCCGAGCGAGGACGCCTTCGCGGACATCGCCTGGTACTCCTGGTTCCGGGTGTCCTCGGCGCTGCGGAGCCGGGCGTACGTCGTCACTCGCTGGAGGTCGCGGAAGATCTCCTCGCGCAGCTCCAGCAGTTCGAGGAGGGTGGCGGCGTCGTCGGCGACGCGGCCCTCGTAGGCCGCCAGCTCCTCGATCCGGTCAGATACCTCTTCGTACGCGTCCTCCCACGCCTCGTCGTCGGCGTAGATGCTCTCCAGATCCCACTTGTACGACTCGTCGATATCGGATCGCTCGGGAACCGAACTCATACCACGGGGTTCGCCCCCGGGACACTAAGCGTTGTCAAACGCGGAAGTCCGCGCGAGCGGTGGACGGTCTCACTCTCCCGCCGTCCACTCCGCGAGGTCGACGACGAGCACGAGCGCGTCCTCGCCGTCCCGGTAGTAGTTGGAGATGCGCCGGATCGGGTCGAACCCCTCGTCCGCGTACAGCGAGCGCGCGGCCGCGTTGCCCTCGCGGACCTCGAGTCGCACGACTGCGACGCCGACGGTGCGGAGGCGCGCGAGCGCGGAGCGGAGCAGGGTCCGGCCGAGCCCCTCCTCGCGCGCCTCGGGGTGGACCGCGAGGTCCTTCACGTGGCCGATGTCGCGCCCGTGGTTCGGGGTCGAGTCCGCGACGACGTAGCCGACGACCGCCCCCTCCCGCTCCGCGACGAGGAACGCGGGCTCGTCGAGCAACCGCTCGAAGGCGTCGTACGGCCACGGGTCCGAGAAGCACGCGCGCTCGATCCGCACCACGGCGAGGAGGTCGGCGCGCTCGACCGGCCGGACGGTCGCGTCCACGGGGGTCACGGGCCGGATTGGCGGCCGGGAAAAATAAACGCGACGGGACGGCGCGGCGCCCCCGAAGCGACGCCGCCGCGCCGACCGCGCCGCCGCCGTCACCCGTCGATCCAGGGCTCGCCCGCGTCGGCCGCGTCCGGGTCGGGACCCCGGACCACGAAGCACGCCCCGTCGGGGACCCGCACGTCGTCGGGGATTCCCACGTCGTCGGAGCTCGCCGGGGCGGCGTCGTCGCCCCGGAGCTCGACCGTCCAGCCGTGCGACTCGACGACCTCGCGGACGATGTCGAGGCCGTAGCCCGTCCCGTCCTCGCGGGTCGTGAATCCCGGATCGAAGACCGCCTCGCGGTCCTCGGGATCGATCCCCGGCCCGTCGTCGGCGACGAGGAACCCCTCCTCGGTCGCGGTCACGAGAACGGTGAGGGGGGCGTCTTCGCCGCCGTCGGTTCGCCGGACGTCGACCGGCCGACCGCCTCTCTCATCGCCCGGAACGGCGTGTTCGGTCGCGTTCCGGAACAGGTTCTCGAGCGCCTGCCGCAGGCGACCGCGGTCGCCGCGGACTCGGGCGTCCGCGCCCACGACGAGCCTCGCGTCCGGGCTCCCGGCGGTGTCCCACGCCTCGCGGGCGACGCCGGCGAGCGCGAACTCGGTCGGCTCGTCGATCCCGGTGCCCTGTCGGGCGAGCGTCAGCAGCTCGGAAACCAGCTGGTCGATCCGGTCGACGGCGCGCTCGCCGCGCTCTAAGGGCTCGGTGTCGTCTTTCAGCCGCGCCATCTCCATCGATCCCCGGATCACCGACAGCGGGTTCCGGAGGTCGTGCGAGACGATGCTGGCGAACCGGTCGAGCCGCTCGTTGCGGTCGGTGAGGCGGCGCTCGCGCGCCTTCCGCTCGCTCACGTCCCGCGAGTTGATGAGCAGGTGTCCGACCGAGGCGTCGGCCGGGAGCGACCGGGTCCGGGACTCCAGCCAGACCCAGTCGCCGTCGGCGGTGCGGTAGCGGTACTCCAACGTGGGCGTCGCGTCGGGCTCGTTGAGGGCGCGGTAGAACCGCTCCGTCACGCGCTCGCGGTCGTCGGGGTGGACGTAGCCGAGCGGCGAGCGCCCCACGGTCGACCCCTGCTCGTAGCCGATCACCTCCTCGACGGACGGGCTCTCGTACCGGACTCGGCCGTCCTCGTCGACGACGGTGACCAGGTCCGTCCCGTACTCCAGGAACTCCCGGAACCGCTCCGGGAAGGTCGCCTCCGAGTCGACGCGGCGCGCGGTGACGACGCGGCCGCCGAACTCGGGGGCCAGCTCCTCGTCGACGACGGACTCGACCCAGACGAACCCGCCGTTCGCGTGGCGGAGCCGGTGGGTGACGACGCGGTCGGTCGCGACCGCGGAGAGCGCGTCCGAGACGGGATCGCGGTCGTTCGGGTGGACGCGCTCCAGCAGGTCCTCGCCGACGAGGGCCGCCCGCTCGACCCCGAGCACCGCGGGCACCGACGGCCCGGCGAACAGCACCTCGCCGTCGACCGCGACGGCCGCGACGAATCGGTCGGTGCCCGGAACGGACGGACCGGTCGACGCGGCGGAGCCGGCCGATTCGACCGCGTCTGACCGTCCATCCTCGCCGGCCCAGGACTCGCCGCCCTCACCCGCCGATCCGGGGACGGAGCCGTCGCCGGTCGATTTCCGGCGGTCGTCGTCGGCGCGGGCGGTCGACGGGCGGTCGGTTGGACGGAGAGTCACGCTGATTCGGTTCCTCCTTCGGACGCGATCGGATAAAGCTGCGCCTTAAATATATCAAATGTGATAACGAGAAGGGAATTCCGCTGCCTGCGGCCGATCTCCTGTCATCGGATCGGAGAGTCACCCGTTCCGACTTTTAAACCTCCTCGACCACGTCCGCCGACTCCCACGCGTCGGCGAACCCGTCGCTCACGCGGGTCGCGAAGCCGCGGTCGCGCAGGTCGAGCATCCCGAAGAGGCGGTCCGGCGCGAGCGGGTCGGACACCTCCAGACACACCTCCTCGCCGTCGATGAGGTAGAAGTTCCCGTACACGTCGTCGGTCACGCGGAGCGCGAACGCGCCCTGCGCCATCGCGAGCACGGCGTGGTCCTCGTCGATCGCGACCAGCGCGTCGTCGAACATCGCGGGCGACAGCAGCACGGAGACGTCGACGCCGCGCCGGATCGCCGAGAGCAGCCGGTCGAGGAGGACCGGCCCCTCGCGGTCCACCTCGAACTGCGAGGAGACCTCGGTGGCCACGACCACGAGCGACTCCGAGGCGGCGTCGATCCGCTCGAAGAGGAGGTCGAGCGAGTCGTCGGCGCCGACGGCGGCGGTCCAGAACCGGTCGTCGGCCGTCTCCGCGTCGGCCAGCCGGTCGATCAGCTCGCGTTTCCCCGACTCGTACGTCTCGATCCGGCGCTCCAGCTCCCGGCGCTTGGCCTCGACGAGCCGGTCGACGGCGACCGCGGGCTCGACCGGCGCGTACCGCTTCGGCTCCCGGTCGCCCTGGACGCGGACGAGCCCACGGGACTCTAACCCGCCGAGCGCGTCGTAGATGCGTCCCTTCGGCACGTCGCTTTCGGCGGCGGCGTCGGCGGCGGTCCCGGTGCCGAGCGCCAGCAGCCCGCGGTACGCGCGGTCCTCGTAGCTCGACAGTCCCAGATCGCGAAGCGACTCCATGCGGCGAGCTACGCCGAGGCTATATAAATGAGTGGCGCTAAAACGAGGATCGGTTTCGGTGGCAACGAGCCGCCGTCTCGGAACGAATCCGAATCGAGCCGAGAGAACGCGGTTCCTCACCTCTGATCATTCCGCGAATTTTCTGAAAACTGATACGATGTTTCAGTAGGTTCCCGAAGGGTATTACGTCGGCGCGGCAAACAACGGACAACCGATATGAGTCGCATCCGGAGGGTCGCGGTCGTCGCGCTGGTCTGCTGTCTGCTGACGGCCGGCACCGCGCTGGTCGCCGCCAACGACACGGTCAGCGGCGACCCCGACATCGAGGCGTTCGCGCCCGAGACGGCGTTCGTCCCCGGCGAGGAGTCGACGCTGCAGGTGAGCCTGAACAACCGCGGCGAGGTCGACGAGGAGGGGTTCGACGACCTCGAGAGCGAGGTGGTGACCGCCCACGAGACCACCGCCCGGATCCTCGCCGGCGACGAGACCGACCGCGACGTGCCCTTCGACGTGCGCACCGACGAGCAGACCGTCGGCGACGTGCCGCGGGGGGTCACCGGCCCGATCGACTTCACCGTCGTCCCCGACGAGGACGCGGAGCCGGGCGTGTACCGAGTCCCGATCCGGCTGGAGTACCGGAACGTCTACAACGCGGAGGACGACAGCGGCGCGACCCTCCGCGACGAGCGCGTCGTGACCGAGACCGTGTTCGTCGAGGTGGATATCACCGACCGCGCGCAGTTCGCGGTCACCGCCGTCGACGGCGCGGTGCAGGCCGGCGACACCGGCGTGGTGAACGTGACGATGCGGAACGTGCAGAACGAGAGCGCCCGCGAGGCCTCGGTGACGGCGACGCCTGTCGACGCCGACCTCACCTTCGCCACCGACGCCGAGAGCACGGAGACGTACGTCGACGACTGGGCGCCCGACGAGAATCGCACGCTCACGTACCGGCTCGACGCCGCGGCCGACGCGACGCCGCGCGCCTCGACGCTGGAGTTCGACGTGGAGTACCGCGACGCCGAGCGCGCCGACGCGACCGCCCGGACGGTCCGGACCGGGGTGACGCCGCTCTCGCGGCAGGCGTTCGACGTGACCGGCCTGAACAGCTCGCTGGAGGTCGGCAAGGACGGCTCGTTCGCGGTCGAGGTCCGCAACGACGGCCCCCGTCCGGTGGAGAACGCCGTCGTCGCCTTCGACAACGAGGCGCCGGCGCCGGAGGGCGTCGGCGCGGAGACGGTCCCGGCCGACGAGAACGTCGTCCCCCGCGAGACGCGGGTGACCGTCGGCGACCTCGCGGTCGGCGAGACCGCGACGGCGACGTTCGACGCCGGGATCCGCAGCGACGCGAACCCGGGGAACCGGACGCTCAACCTCGCCGTGCGCTACCGCGGGCTCGACGACGACGTGGTCGTCTCCGACGCGTCCGACGTGGTCGTCGGAGTCACCCCGGAGCGGGAGGCGTTCGCCGTCTCGCTGGCCGCGCCGAGCGGCGACGAGGCGGACGAAGGCGGTAACGGGACCGGGACCTCGGTCGCGCCGGGCGAGACCGCGCGGTACGACGTGGTCGTCCGCAACACCGGCTCGGAGCCGGTCTCGGACGTGCAGGCGAAGCTGTTCGTCGACGAGCCCGTCTCCTCGGACGACGACGAGGCGTTCGTCACCTCGTTAGACCCGGGCGAGGAGACGACGCTCACCTTCGAGGTGAGCGCCGACGGCGGGGCCGCACGGAAGACGTACGCCGCCGCTGTCGACTTCCGGTACGACGACGCCGACGGCGACGAGCAGCTCTCGGACACCTACCGGCTCCCCGTCGAGGTCGCGACCGACGACGGTGGCAGCGTGCTTCGGTCCCCGACCGGGATCGTCGCCCTGCTGAGCGCGCTCGCGCTCGGCGCCGCGGCGGTCTGGAAGCGCGGCCGGGTGAGCCGAGCGCTCTCGCGGCTCCGCGAGCGGGCCCGCGACCGGTTCGGCGGCGACCGGTAGATGTCGGGCGCAGAGCGCCTCTTCCTGGAGGTCACCGACCGCGTCGTCGACCGGCCGAAGCGGGTCGTCGTCGCCTGCCTGATCGTCACGGCGCTTTTCGCGCCCGGGATGGCCCTGCTGGAGTCAGAGGCCGGCAGCGACCAGTTCACCGAGGGGATCGACGAGGCCGACGCGCTCGACCGGGTGAACGAGCAGTTCGAGCCCGCGTTCGGCGGCGACGAGCCGACGACGCAGCTGATCCAGCGGGACGGCAACGTGCTCGACCGGCGCGGCCTGCTGGCGATGTTGACGGCGGCCGAGCGGCTGGAGGACAGAGACGACCTCCGGGTGACCGAGGTGTCCGCCCCGGCGATGGACGTGGCGACCGAGCTCGACGGGGACGTGGAGACCGCGGCCGACGCGCGCGACGCGGTCGAGCGCGCCAGCGAGGGGGAGATCGACGACGCGGTCGACGCTGCCGCCGAGGACCCCGGCTTCGACACGCTGCTCTCCGACGACTACAACCGGGAGTCCCAGACCGCCTCCGCCGCGCTCGGCGTCGTCACGCACTCGTTCCCGGCGTCGGCCGACGCGCAGTCGCTCCAGCTGGAGGCGCGCGACGTCGCCGAGCGCGGCCCCGGCGACGTCACCGCCTTCGGGAGCGGCGTCGTCGACGACGAGTTCGCGCAGGTGATCTTCGACTCGCTCGCGATCGTCGTGCCGGCGGCGCTCGCCGTCATCCTCGGGCTGTTGGCGTACGCGTACCGAGACCCGTTCGACTTCGTCTTGGGCGGTGTCGCGCTCCTGATGACCGTGGTCTGGACGTTCGGGTTCACCGGCTACGCCGGCATCGCCTTCTCGGACGTGCTGATCTCGGTTCCCGTCCTCCTGCTCGCGATCGGGATCGACTTCGGGATCCACACGGTGAACCGCTACCGCGAGGAGCGCGCGGAGGGGGTCGAACCGACGACCGCGATGCGCGACGCGCTCGGCCAGCTGACGGTCGCGTACTCGATCATCGCGGGGACGACGATCATCGGGTTCCTCGCGAACCTGACCAGCGCGCTCGACCCGCTTCGGGAGTTCGGGCTCGTCGCCGGAATCGGCATCTGTTTCACCCTCGTCATCTTCGTCGGCTTCCTCCCCGCGGCGAAGCTGCTCGTCGACCGCTGGCGCGCGGAGCGGTCGATCCCCGCGTTCGGCTCCCGCCCGCTCGGCTCCGAGGACTCGGCGCTCGGTCGACTGCTCCCGTCGCTGACCGCGATCTCCCGGCCGGCCCCCGCGGTCTTCCTCGCCGTCGTCCTCCTCCTGACCGCCGGCGCGGCCGGGTACGGAGCGGGCGTCGACACCACCTTCGACGACGACGACTTCCTGCCGCCGAGCGACCAGCCCGGCTACGTCGACTACTTCCCCGGCCCGATGCGGCCCGGCGAGTACACCGCGACCGAGACGATCGACTTCCTCTCCGAGAACTTCGCCACGAGCGAGGACGACACCGTGACCGTCTACGTCGAGCGGCGGATGACGAGCGACGCCGCCCTCCGGAGCCTCGACCGCGCGGAGCGCGACCCGCCCGACACGTTCGTCGAGGCCGACGGCCGCGCCAGCGCCACCGGCGTCACCGACGCGATCGACGGCTACGCCGACGAGAACCCCGAGTTCGAACGCCTCGTCGACGAGTCGTCGCTGGACGACGGCCCCCCGAACCGGAACCTCGACCGGATCTACGGCGAGCTGCGCGACTCCGGGTACGCCGGGTTCACGGGCGAGTACCTCGCGGACGACGACCGGGCCACGCGCGTGGTGTACGACGTGGAGTCGGACGCCGCCGACGCGGAGATCACCGCCGACGCCCGCGCGGTGGCCGACCGCTACCGCGGCGACGCCACCGCCACCGGCCAGATCGTCGTCTTCCAAGCGGTGAGCGAGACGATCTTCGACTCGGCGATCGTCTCGCTGTCGGCCGCCCTGGGGCTCTCGGCGCTCCTCCTCATCGTCCTGTTCCGGCTGTTCCTCGGGAGTCCGGCGCTCGGGCTCGTCACGCTCCTCCCCGTGGCGGTCACCGTCGCAGCCCTCACCGCCACGATGCGGCTGGCCGGGATCCCCTTCAACGCGCTCACGGCGACGATCCTCTCTATCACCATCGGGCTCGGGGTCGACTACACGGTCCACGTCGCCCACCGCTTCCACGACGAGTACGTCGAGTGCGGCGACGCCGACGCCGCGGTCGAGACCACGCTCCGGGGCACCGGCGGCGCGCTCACCGGCACCATGGCGACCACCGCGCTCGGCACGGGCGTGCTCGTGCTCGCGATCACCCCGATCCTCGGCCAGTTCGGCCTCCTGACCGCCGCGAGCATCTCGCTCGCGTACGTCGCCTCGCTGGTGGTGTTGCCCCCGGCGCTCGTCGTCTGGGCCGCCGCCGTCGAGCGTCGCCCCGGCCTGCTGTGGATCGGGCGGGTGATCGGCGGGGTCGGGTCCGGGAGCGAGGGCGCCGACCGCACCGCCGAGGACGCGCGCACCGACGGCGGGGTCGTCGACGGCGATGAAGGGGACCGTTTCGAGTGGAGTCCAATCCTCGAGGAGGCGGGTCGTCGGAACGACGGCACCGATCTCGACGACCGCAGTCAGAAGCGTTAAACGCTCGCCGCGGATATCCGAGCGTGAGGGCGCGTAGCTCAGCGGACAGAGCACTTGGTTCCGGACCAAGATGCCGCGGGTTCAAATCCCGTCGCGCCCGTTCCTTCACTTCGTTCAGTCACGGGCGCGACTGACCCTCGCTCGTTCGCTCCGCTCACTCGCGAGGATCCCGTCGCGCCCGTCACGTTTTCTGACGGGGTGAATTGACAGGACGGCAGCCGGGTGTATATAAGGCGAACCCCCAGTGACGGGTTTGAGTTCGTCACGCAGCGTGACGGGGGTCGTCGCCTTCGTGCGGTTCGCGAGATACACGTGACGGAGTCGCGGTAAAGTCCTTTGGGTGGTTGGTAGTTTCCTCGTGCGAGGTCAGTCCAGTTCCGAGGCCCCATGATCAACCGACCGCTATCGTCGGGAGGCGAAGTCGCAACGCGCCTTCGTCATTCTCTTTCTTTGATTTGATATTTCATACTGAAAATATATCTATCTGGTGCCTGATACTCAACTAATGTACCGGTTCACCCCGGACGAGATCGATCACGAGCGAGCCCACCACCAAGCGGTCATTCAGGGAGCCGACGACCTGGACGTCAAGCGGATCGGTAACCTCGGCGAGCTCGCGTTCGAGCAGTTCTGTCGCGAGTACCTCCCCGTCGAGATGTGGGAGTGGGAAAACGAGGAGGCGATCCGGCGGTGTAACCCCGAGAGCTTCTCCGGGCATGATTTCGAGGTGTTCGGCTACACGGTCGACGTAAAATCCTCACGAGACGTCTCTGCCTTTCTCCCCGAGTCCCTGGTCGAACGGGACCCCGACGACGACATCGTGGTCATGGTCTGGCACCGGGACAACGAGGACAGTCTGATGCTACTCGGGTGGGAGCGACTCGAGACGCTGAAGTCAAAGGTCGAAACGGAGGCGGCCTTCTCCGGTGACTCCCCGGAGAAACTCGACCACCTTGCAGCCCGACCGATGAACGAACTGATCGACCTCGGGCCCAACACCGCTCACATGAACCAGAAGCCGGAGAATCCGTTCTCGCCGGGGGATCGGGTGGTGAAGGCAAGCGACGCGGAGCCATCGGTGGGGATCGTCATTGAGGTGTTGCCACCGGAGCAGAACACCGGGGCGTTCGGACACGAAATGGACGGGGAAGCGGTGCGGGTTGCGTTCCCGAGTTCGCTCGATGAAGGGCCTGGTGCGTGGCGCGACTACCACCCCGCGATCCTCGCATCATACTGTGACGATCAGGACATCAAGCTCTGGACGTACAAACACGAAAATCTCGAATTTGCGAAAAATCCGTTTGTACCCGCCGATCTGGTGGTCAAAACTAGCCACAACGACCCAGATACGGCGGTCGTGGTCGAGAGCTCCGACGGTAGTGATGATGTGGTGGTTGCGTTTCTGGATGAGTCTGAGGAGATGGACGTGTTGCCGAGCGAGTTGGTTGACTACTGTGAGGAAAACGGGATCAAGCGCTACACGTATGCGTACTCGGAAGTTGAGTTCAGCAGAAAGAATTAGCCAATTTGACTGGATCTCATCTCAACACACTCGAAAGAACTTGTTCAAGATCTTCATCCAGGTTATTCGCTTGTAAAATTGTAATTGGTTCATCGACCTGCTCTGCAACTGACGGAGTGTCTTGGTCGAGGTCCTGTACGACTAAGAGACCGTTCCATCCGCTGCCGAAGTAATTCTCTTCTTCGGCATGCTCTCCGAAGACGTACTCTTCGTTAACGCGGAGAAAAGCGAGGTACTCTAGCGTTTCTTTGATCCCCGTTCGGATAGTCTCTTCTCGGGTGCTATGTTTGACCTCAGCGATGAGGTATTCGTATTGGAGCGGTTCGTCTGTTTTGACTTCTAGGACGATAACGTCAGGGCGGCCGGTGTGATTCCGGAACTCTTTGTTGAAGTAGTTGCTGGCGACTGAGCGAGCGGTCTTCTGGACTTGCTCTGCTCGTGTGAGTTCACGGTCATCGGGATCCGACTCTGTGTGGAAAGAGAGCTTACGATCGCTTGCAGACTTGTCATGATACACGACGATTTCTTGCTCACCGTCAATACGAGCAATTTCCTGTCGACCACTTTTGATCGTCTGGAAGATGGGTTGGGTATCTTGGAGTTTTTCGAGTGTAGAAATAAATCGAAAAAGAACGTATAGTTCGAAAAGTCTTGCTTGGTCATCAGGGGTGATCGCGTTTTCATCGAGGAGGTCACGTAGTTCGTCGGGATGGCCGTCATGGAGTCGCTGTCGAGTGCGTAATAACGCGGCGGCATCTCGATAGACTACCTGCCGCGAGTGCTCCGCAGTGGTGAGCATGCGTTCAGTAGGTTCGTACGATTCAGGGTCGCGAATACGGCGGACGTGGACATTACGGTCGACAATTCTTTGAAGATCATCTATGAGTTCTCCGTTTTGTTGCCAGCGATCAGAGACCCATTCGTAGTTAGTTTTGAGGTACTCGTCAGCGTCTCGAAGAGTGGCATAAATAACAGAAAGAAGCTTTTTGAGGACGAGATTCTCGGGGATGTCGTAGTCCTCTGATCGGTTTTCTGTGACGAACAGGGACCGATCATGGGGATTAGTCGCGTACCGAGTTTTCACGGTAGATCCCCAGTTGATGTGTCCATCGATTCCGCCTCGTTGTGTCTTGGCAACAGTCTTCGTTTCAGTACGAATATTTCGTAACCGCTGGGACAACTTTTCGACGAACTCGACGACCTCTGGTTTGAGGATGAAGTGTAAGTCGAGGAGGATTTCATAGTCCTCGAATCGTTCATCGAGTGCCTCGTACTTTAGTGAGTCTGCAAGCTCCCGCTGTGGAAACCCGCCATTCATCACGTACGCCAGGATATCCTCGGTGAGACCCTCAATGAGCTCCTCACGATTCATGACTCAGTATCAAGCGTGACTTGGAGCATGTCACGCGCTGCTGTCTCAATCATATCCCGGTCAACTTCATCGACATCGGCGATGTGTGAGACGATCTGCGTGCGCTCAGGGACCCCCTCTAACTGAGGGAAAATATAACTGATGGCAGCGTTCGTGACGCGGCTTTTGAGATTGCCGTTTTGGGTGTCGTGATGGTTGGTTATGTAGCCAAGCATGTCCTTCACGATCGCCGGGCCGATCGCTCGATCCTCTACTGCCTGGTTGGTATGCTTCCAAACGAGCCCGATAGCGCGAATTTCTTCGGGTGTCGGATTGATCTCCTCCCAAGCGTCAATGTACTGCTGCATGCCCTCGTCGAGCGTATCTAGTGCTTCTTCGTCATCCCCTTCAGGAAGGTTAGGGGCGGGAATGCGGATGAACGCAAAGCGACGCATGAATGCGTAGCTCATTTCGTACAGTGACGTCTTATCGTATGAGTTCATCGTCGCAAAGATATGCCACGAATCGGGGACAACGTACTGATGATCTGCCGGGACAGTTTCGGCATGGTCTGTCGGGAGGAGCTCAATCTCCTGCTCGTCTTTCGTGTACGGAAGCTTGACAGGCTGTCCAGATAGGAGTGTGAACAGCTGTCCAAACCCTTTGTCGATGTCAGCTCTGTTTAGTTCGTCGATAATGATGGGTTCATTCGACTGTACGCCAGTCTGTGGATCTTTGAGCCGATTTAGGACAATTCCCGGGGTAAATTCGAGGTCTCCGTTTGAGTCGTCACCAGCGGACTCTGTCGGCATGTAGCCCCCAACAGTGTCGAACGTTGACCAATCAGCCGTCGCAGTCGTGACTTGATATCCGCTGTAGAGGTTTGGGTGGTTCTCCACGAGATCAGCCGTGACATGCTGGGCGATTTCTGTCTTCCCAGTTCCAGGAGGTCCAGTGAAGATTATGTGGTCGCCAGCGCGGACAGCAGCAGTAATTTGCTCGGAAATTTCCGTAGCGGTCGGGAGATCGTACGTCTCCGGAAACACGATCCCGTCGAACGTGTCTGGGTCGATCGTACCAGTGAATTCGGCTGTGGTTGCAACTGGAGATACACTGGTGGTTGAGTTTACGAGTCGGTCGGCAATTATCTCTCCACGGCCGTACTTGTTGTCATCATCGAGTGAGATGAGAAAGTGGTTCACTGGGAAGTCGCTGTCAGTTACATCCTGACACCAATCGTTAACGGTATTGGTCGAGACCGTACCCTTGCGGAGCATCCGTCTTTAGTTAAGTCTCACACCTCGGTTGTGTAGCGGTAGCGAGCGTCTCTTGTAAGATTGGTCGTTGCTGGTGGATCTTTTGAGCGTCTTCGATCAGCCGGTCGAGCAGCGGCGGCGGTGAGTAGCCGAGGAACTCACCGAGTTCGTGGAGAATGAGCTGGGCGTGCGACCGGAAGGTCGCCGCCCAGCGCTCTGTCGGAAACACAAGCTCATCATCCGCCTGCTCAGTGACTAGATCCAACAGATCGCGGCTTACAAGCAGCGACAGCAGCGCTGCGTACAATAAGATCCTCACCACGTGTTCGTCACTCGTGTCGAACTCGTCCAATTCGTACTGCGTCTTCAGCTCCCGGAACAGCAACTCAACTTCCCACCGACAGCGGTAGATCTCCGCTAAATCCGCCGGAAAGAACTCCTCCCTAGCTAAATTCGTCATGTACAGGTGGTAGTCGTCGGCGTCCTCGTTGCGGACGCCGACGACGCGAAATCGCTTCGTATCCAGCGACTGTGTCCCATTGTACGGCCCCCGTTTGAATTCGACTTCGACCTCCACATCGATGTATTTCCGGTCAAGGTCATCGAGAACAGCTCGGAGCTGCTTGCCCTCTAAGGGAATGGCGCGGCCGCGCCATTCCCGTAATTCTGCCGTAATCACCGGGTTTGCGTTCTGCTTCAGCCGACTCACGAAGTAGCCGTCGTTCTCGTCGATCAGCGCAAACCGGCGGTACTTGAAGTAGGCAAGATCGAACAACACGAGGCGATTCTCAAGCCACGGCCCTGTTTTGAACAAGGTGCTGTCGTGCGTTTTCTCGTTAGCAGTATCGAGCCGTTCAATCGTCTGCTCTGTGGCATTGTGGAGCAGGTGGAGCTTCGCTCCAGCCTGCTCCTCGTGGCGGGCTTCGAATTGGTCTGAGAGAAATTCGTGTAACCGCAACACCGTTCCATCAGCGATCATCACGTCTCTAAATCGGTCGATATCAGCGTCAACAGCGTTAGGAACAGCGACCTCGTCGAGACCGCGCTCGACGAGGTCGCGGAGATACTCTGCAAGCGTCGGTGTCAACCGCTGATAGAATCCACCCGGAGAGATCGTCTCATCGGCAGTAGAGTTGTAACAGCGTCTAAACCCGGCGAGTGTTCGGCTTTCGCCTGCGGCGAAGCCGAACACGAACGCCCAAACGAAGGCAGGGATCTGGAGCTTGCGGTCACGTTCGACCACGCCGAGTTCCTCGGCGTGCTCTTCGAGGAACTCAGAGGGAAACAGTGTAGTGAGTCGACGCATAATTCGAGATGAGGAGTCCTTGTCGTGCACAGACTGGACTTCCTCATTCCTTCCGAAAGATGCCTCGATAAGCCGCCGCTATCTCGCGGTTTCTCGCTTAACTAAAGACAGATGCCTTGCGGAGTTGCGTCACGCTATCAGTCACAGTCAAGTTAGACGCGTTCGCTGCACCGGACGTGAGAAACAGACGGTCAAATGCGACCCGATAAGGATATTGCTCGTCACGTGCATAGTTATTTTTCCACCACTTCTCATTACTCTCGAATCGCTCTCCCACGACAGCGATCCCAAACAGGAAGCCATCGTCGTACTCAGGATCAGAGAATCTTGTCTCGGCGTTCGCGTGGAACACAATTACGTCCCCGCGGTTCAACCCGGCCCATAGACCGTAGTCGGCCTCACCGACTCCGCAGGCACGGTGTCGGAGTACTGGTTCCCAGTAATCGATTGGGGCACTCTGCCTGTAAACGGTAGTATCGTCCTTCCTTACCTGCTGGATGATTGGGTGCGTCGGGTTCTCGAAGTGCTGGTAAGCACCACGAAGTATCGCGTTGAGCTTGGGCTGGCTCGCGTTCGGTTGTATGTCAAGATCACGACTTGCAATTAGCGACTTCTGACGATCCCGCAGCAGTGCGAGAAAAACGACTTCTGCGGGGTTCATGTTGTCAAGACCTGTTATCGAGATTTCCGATGCGATCCTGTCGAAGTGTTCTCTATTCGTCTTGAGATACGATTTGAGATCCTGAAAATCGATCTCTTCTTCGGGTACGACAAAGTCTCCTGGATTGAACCCGCGTAGTGCGAGGGTCCAAGGCTCGATGCGGTCAGCAGAGACTTCTCGGAGAGGATTCGCATACTCAGTCTCGGCGAGACGTTCAACAACGAGTGATGTCGCTTTGGAGATTGAATCAACGGTCTCTCGAGCCTTGGATTTCTCTTCATCCTCGTCGTTGCCCGATTGCACGTCGCGGTTCGAGGTGTTGGTCGCGAGATGAGGAATCGATTCGCCCACCTTCTGGTGAGCCGTATCGTTGATGAGCTCGACCAGGGCTGGAGGGGATCTCGTAAGATATGCCCCCTGGTTGAGATTCAGATTTTTACTGTAGACGACCGTGTGATCTTCCCGAAGCTTGTGTAGTACCTCCTTGTTCTCTTCGTCCAGAACAGCGTCTACATCGAGAGGAGAGGCCAATTCCCGATAATCTTTGAGTGGAACACGGTAGGCCGGGCGCTCTCCTGAATTATATTCCATTTCGGAAACGCCCTTCCGATCCCATTCGGTGTCTTCAAGACACGTAGTTTCCTCATAATCATCTGCGGCTATCGATGCACCGGTGAATGCTCGCTGATCCTGGTCGAGGTGGATAATGACGTCGCCTTTCTTGACACCCGTCGCGTTCTCGTAGTAGATTGAGCCTCCACCGTCTGTCCGTGTTTGGGGACACCACAACGCGTCTCCAAGTCCCCACCCCGGCTCTTCGCGGTCCTCACGATTGTGGTAGCTCTTTTCGATCCAGACTGTGGTTTCTTTCTCCTCTTTCCGTGATTGAGCAACACTGGCGGCGTACTCCTCTAGCTCAGCGAATTTCTCGTGAAGTCCACGACTAGAGATGATCTGTTCTCGTAAGGTGGGATATTCATCGAGTTCGTCGAATGTCCATTGACTGAACGCAATCTCTGGTGTGAAGGGCCCACCAAGTTGTTCATCGAAATTGATCACCCACCGGACGCTACGATGGTGCTCGTTCATTTTATTGGTCGCGTCTATCGGGAGTTCCCCGTGATAGTCGCGAGCATCTGCGTGGGTGTATTCACCATCGATGACGCCTATCGCACGGATATTTCCGTTGCCACCCCACTCATCATCTGAATGATAGCGTAATCCATCTTTGAGAACGATGATGTCACCGATCTCCGCTTCGTGGGCGAACTTTCGAAGTTGGACAGCCGGATTTCGAGGATGCACTGATTCACTTGCATCAGTTGCGTCGACGATTGACTCGTGAGATTGTAGTTTAGAAATATCCTTATCTACTTGGGGCCATCCCATACTGGTGCTATCCGAACTGAGGAATAGATCCATCCACGTCTCGTTGTTAAATCCGATATGCCAAGCACGAGGAACAGAATCTTTATCCTGGCCAACAGTAGGAGACCCCTGAGTCATAGAACTTCGATTACTGCTCCGCTATCATATAACACCGGGTATAGAAGTGGGAATCTCGTTTGGCGAGACCAGAGCTGCCTATGAGCATCTCTTTTCGATTTTGTCCTTTGATGAAAGCTGTAGCAGGGATCTTTACCACGTCTAAACAAGGCCAACAGATTTTATTATCCACTCTGTTCTCGGAGAACCTTTGCGACATCCCCGAGGCGCTCCGATTCCTTCGGGAGGTTCTCCAGCGCCGTATCAAGTTCGACCGCCAGCGAATACTGATTTTCGTCTCCACGACCCCGCCCCTGCCGCTTATTGAGCACGTTCGTATCGGCGAGATCGTTGAGCCGATCACGGAATCGCCGGTTCGAGAGGACGTTCACATCGGCGTATTCACAGAAGGTCTTGTACTGGGTGTAGATCGGCGTCGTCGTCACGGGCGTGTCGCCGTGGATCCCGTGATACGTGACTGCCATGAGCGCGAGCATTCGCTGATTCGGGAGTGTCTGAATTCCCGACTCGATGGCCTTCGTCTCGAGGAAGTCACGTGCCTCGCGCACGTGCTCTTCTGTGACGGTCGTCTCACCCCTATCGTCGGCGAATCTGGTCGCACGGAACAGCAGTCGGATCGCTTCGCGAGCATCTCCCGTGTCCTGTGCGCCTAACGCCGCGGCAAGCGGGATCGCGTCGTCGCTCAGAATCTCGCTTCGGAGGTGCTGGTAGTCCTCGATGTCGTCCTCAAAATACGTGTCCCGGAGGGCACCGACGGCACGCCGTGCGAGGATGTTACGGAGCTGATCGGCGTCGTAGGGCTCGAAACGGACCTCGTCCTCACCGAGGCTCGACCGGACATCGGCGTCGAGGTTCTCGCGGAACTGGAGGTCGTTCGTAATCCCGATGAGCGAGAGACGGACACCGTCAGGATTCGACCGTGGGAGTTCGTAGAGGATGTAGTCGTCGTCGCCGATGGCATCGATCTCGTCGAGGACAACGATGACCGTCCCGCCGACCTTCTCCAGGTTCTCGATCACCATGTTGAGGAGAGTCTTCCGCTGGTGACCGCTCGGGAGTTCCTCACCGGGGCCGAACCGCTTCTCACGGAGTCGCTTGACGAGATGCGTCAGGACGTGGTAGGAGCCATCCATGCCCTTACAACGGATGTGAACGACGGTGAGGTCCATCTCGGAGTCGTCAGCGTACTCCTGAAGTTGGTCGGTCTTGAGACGGATTCCGACGGTCTTCCCCTGCCCGGATTGACCGTATACGATCAGGTTGAGTGGGGTTGAGCCCATCGTCGCTGGACGGAGGGCGGAGTGGATCTGATCGAGTTCGACCTCGCGCTCCGGCAGCGACTCGGGCTGATACGTCTGCTCGTTAGGGTTGAGGACGTCCATGTCCTCGAAAATCGTGTCCTCGTCGCCGAACGCCTTCATACGCTCCCGTTTTTAGGTATTACATATAAACCCCCGTGTCCTACATGTCTTCCTGTCTAGCAGACGGGATAGCGTCCTGAATGCTTCTTTGGTTCTTTTGTGGTTCTACTGCACTTTGGCTGGAAGACGGCGACAGAGGGGGGTGCGTCCAGCAAGTCGTCGAGACATCTGACTGCGAATCCAGTCCCCCCATCAACGAGACACGATCTCAGAGCCCCTCTGCATCTGGAACAGTGGTCATGTTCTTCGGATCCGGGCCAATCTTTCCCCGGGGGCAGGGGGATGCGTCCGGCAACGAAGCTTAACGGATTACGCTCCAAGAGCATACAGCTCACAACATTTTATCAAAGCTCCCGGGGAAGCTCGTCTATGGATCGTAACGTCTCGCGAATCCAAGAGCACGACCTCCGCTCGGTGTGGGAGAACGAAGAGCGGGATTTCACGAGATGGTTGACAGAGAACATCGACCTGCTCGCGTCCGAGTTGGGGATAGAGATCGAGGACACACGAGCCGAGGAAGCCGTCGGAGACTTCTCGGCCGACATCGTCGCACGAGAGATGAACACGGGGGAGACCGTCGTCATCGAGAACCAATACAATCGGACGGACCACGATCACTTGGGGAAGCTCCTGACGTATTCGTCCGGAAAGAACGCCGGATTCACGATGTGGCTCGCCGAGGAGTTCCGGCCGGAACACCGGAGCGTCCTCGAATGGTTAAACGAATCCGGGCCAAAAGGGGCGAAGTTCTTCGCGATTAGACCCCGCATCGTGAGTATTGAAGGATCTGAGGAGCGTGGGTTCGAGTTCGAAGTCGTCGTTGAGCCTAACGAGTGGGAACGAGAGGTGAGTAACGAGTCTCTTTCCGACTCCGAGCGTAGCTACCGTCGGTTCTTCGCCGAGATGGTTGAGGCGTACTCCCAGAAACGTCCGAACTGGTACAAGCTCAAGCCCGGACCTCGAAGTTACTTGACGTTCAGCGCTGGCATTTCGAGAGTCCGATTTGGTTGGGCGTTCCATCAGGGACCGGAATTCTCCGTCGAGCTCTACATCTCCACGCCGGATAAGGAACGCAACGAGGAGATATTTGAGGCACTGAAACAAGGACAAACAGATATTGAGACGAATTTAGGGGTTGAGTTGGAGTGGGAACGCTTGCCTGAGAAACAAGCATCTCGTATCAAGCAGCCACAAGACATTGACGGAACAATTACCGAATTAACCGCTGACCAGCAAAACCACATGATTGAGTGGGGAGCAGATGCGATGGAAAAATTCCAGGAAGAGTTCGAACCACGAATTTCTGCACTCGGGTCCAACTGATTGCTGATTCCGCTGTTGTAACGTGCTCGCTACGTACGTTCCTTACACTCCTACCGTCTTGTCGGACGCACCCCCCTCCCCCAGCTACTACCCTGACCTACGGGCTCTGCTGAAACTTGTAATTGGAAATTATGGTCGGTTCCCTCATCTTCAGAAAATGACGGTCGCGTTAAGTTTGGCGTGAATTGTGGTAGACTGCGAGGGCTTCGAGCCAATTTTGAGCTGTCTCGAACGCGACATTGCTGAAACTATTCGCAAACGATGATGTTCGTCTTTCTATTTCCCAAAAGACACGTTCGATGGC
>NZ_RJJW01000021.1 GCF_003781945.1 Halorubrum sp. CSM-61
ACCGAAAGTTGCAGAAAATCGCCCATATAGTAGGAACTTCAACAAGAATAGTCGTTCAGAGAGCGTTCTGAAGCGGTCTCCACTCATCGATTCGGTTGAAACCACGCATCACAGACCCGCTAAACCCACTGTAGTCTCAACTTCACCAGGCCTGAATTGTGTATAGCGATATACAATTTAACAGCTACCAAGATCCGATTAGAAGCGTTCTCGCGGCTGAAACCAGCCGATACTCTCTCAGATATTCTAATGTCTGGGCAAATACAATACTTAGTCTTATCTCGGTAATAAGACAAAGTAAACTCTTAGTGACCCCCACCCGTGGCCCCAAACGAGGCAGAATCAGAATCATGGCCGACGCTTCCCCATACTGTCGCTCCAGCTGGAATGCCGCGTCTGCAGCGGCGTTCCGACGGCACAACCCCTACACTTCGGAGGCTCAATGACGGGTCGTCGCTCCGTCGAGACGCCGATCGAGGACACATTCACGAAGTACCTCACGGACAAGGGGAAGGGCGATGCCGGCGAGCAAGGTGCGTACCGAACTGACGCCGATCGCGAGCTGAATCGATTCCACCGCTGGTGCCTCGGCGAGACCGCCGACCCGGCGAACGCCTCCCCACCCGAGTCGTGGGCTGGCGTCGTCGACGGCGACACCGTCCGGTTTGCGGACCTCGACACGACGGTCTTCTCGGACTACGCACGGTACCTCTCAACCGCCGGGTACGCCGCCGGCACCGTTCTCACCTACTACGCCCACGTCGCGTCGTGGTGCGGGTGGGCGCACGCGCAGGGGTACATCTCGCGGCACTACGCCCGCGAGTCGGACGCCGAAGATCCGCTTCCCGAGAACGACGGCCGCCGGCCGGGCGACCAGCAGGCGTGGGAACCGATCCACCGCGACCTGATCACCCAGTTTGTCGATCGGCGCGTCTCCGAGGCGTTCGACGCGCTCGGCGCGATTGAGGTTTCCCACGCCGATCGAGGGGACCCGGAGAGTGAGACGTGGCAGGCTAAACAGCGCGCTCGGTTCAAGGCCTACCAGCGGTGTCGTGAGCAGGCACTCGTGTATGTTGTCGCCTACACGGGCCTGCGCGGCTCGGAGTTCCTCTCGGCACCGAAAGAAGACCGCGACGGTCGGAACGGGATTCGCTGGCGTGACGTGTCGTTCGCAGACAGCAGCGTCACCGTGTTCCGAAAGAGCCGTGAGTGGAAGGAGGCGTCACTCCCCGAGCCCGTTATCGGCCCGTTGCAGCGGTACGCTGAGGTGCTGGACGTGCCGGACTCGTGGCCGGTGTTCACGACGCTACACCGCCCCTCGCTCGCCTCACACGTCGCCAAAGGACTCGCCACTGTCGGTCTCCGCGACAGCGCGATCGAGCGTGTTCGAAACGGGGCACCTGACCTGATCGTCGCTGCTGAGCACGACCTCGACGCGCCGAAGCCGCTCACCACTGACGGTGCCCGGTCGATCATGGAACGGCTCTGGACACACGACACACTCGCCGAGCGTCGCGACGAACTGGACCTCTCACTCGATGGCGACTATCTCGAACTACACGGCGGGCGTCGGGGTGTCGGAGAAGTGCTTGTTCGACAGTTCGGCTACGCCGCTGCAGCCCGGTATCTCGACAATAGTGAGGAACAGGTCCGCAAGGCCTACCAGCACATCGAGGCGGCTGAGCGCGCCGACATGGCGACAGAGGCGTTTTCACAGACAGACCAGCGAGTCAGTGATCAGTAGAGCTCTGTCGAGATCAACGACGAATGGTGGCCGTATCCTCTGTGGTCAGTCCGTCAGAAAGCGATCATCCAGAGAACTGGTACCGGTTTTCGACGGACGTGACGAAGTCGAAGGCCTTGACGAGTTGAACTGCGTCCTCGTAGCCATGCTGTGAGAGGGCGCGCTCAATTCCGCGGAACGCGGGCAAATCATTCGTGTAGATGCCGATCGATTCTGTCCGTCCGGCTTTGTTGAAATCCTCAGGAAGTGACATATACTGACCCAGTTGCGGTCAGTGAAGAAATATTATTTGTTCAATGATTTAGCTGTCCTGTGAGTCTATCAGGGACTGTTCTGACTCATCGCAAACGCCACAAATCTGGAGAGCCTGTCGAATATGGAAGTTCTTCTCTTCGCGAGTATCGACTTCTAGAGCTTTCTCAAGGTGGAATAGATACCCCTCAGATCGCTGTGTCATATGCCTATGTGGCACAGGAGATAGAATAACTCTTGCTCGTATTTATCAGAACAGATAATAATCAGATACCCGGTATGTACTCTTCGGTGACCTGCTGTTTCAGTCGGTAATATGTCTGAAAAGTAGGATTTCAACAGAGCCTCTCAAAGGATATTCCAAATATGGTATAATACGTAAAACAATTATAACACTACAAATTAAAACACAAACAATGACGTACGAAAACCTTGATACAGAGTTGGTAAACGCACTTCTGGGAAATGGCCGTGAGAGCTTGCGTAATCTCAGCGACGAACTTGATGTGTCTGTGACGACGGTCTCGAACCATTTGGCAGATCTCGAAGAAGCAGGCGCAATTGAGGGTTACACGCCAATTGTCGATTACAGCAAACTTGGCTACGACGTGACTGCCATTCTCCAACTCAAAGTCGATGGCCCCGGGCTACCGGATATTACAGACGCGCTTCGCGATGAACCACAGATGATGAGTGTATATGAGACGACTGGTGATTACGACATCATCGCGATTGGAAAGTTCACAGATTCCGACGATATGAACAACCAGATCAAGCGCGTCTTGGCCGATGCAGATGTGCAAGAATCCAATACGAGCGTCGTCTTGAACACTGTGAGTGAATACACGCAGTTCAGCGTTGGTGACGACTAGCGCGCTTGTGGAACCATTTGCCGTATCTAATGCGTCACAGCAGAACTAATTCTCACTCATAGCGAAACCCCATCTCTCCTCCTCTTACCCAAACTATAGTGACTCAGTTCCGTGGCAAACGTTTATAATTTCTAGTTTCGTAACTCTATACAGGATGAGCTACGATACAGAACACGTGCGAAACGCGGGTGACACTCCGGGGATGATCACCGGAATCCCTACGTTCGCAGAATTACTCGAGAACCCGTCTCTCGCTAGTCTCTATACATCCATTCGGCGGTCCGGGACTACGACGGGCCCTGAACTCGTTGAAACAACGACAGTCTCGAAGAAGACGGTGTACGACTATCTGCATAAACTGGAACAGGCGGGCCTGATCAGCAAAGTTGACCATGATAGCAGAACCGCCGTATACACCGCTGAAAAGTTCGAACTGACATTGACAGTCCGCGAAACAGAAGTCTCGATTACGCCTGAACTTATCGAAGTGATCGCACAGAAGAACGAATATCCAGCGATCGAGCGGGTGCTCGAAGATCACGGCATCGTCACGTTTGCACTCGCATACGACCTCGTGAAAGCACACAGTAAGGGGGATGTCACAATCCGGCAGATCGCGAGCCTCGCAGACCTTTCCTCTGGAACTGCGTATGATCTTGTCGAAGCCATCTATTCGATTCTCGATCTTGGTGACGACGAGTCGGGCCCGACGACGTACACACCAGATGATTTCGATGAGAACGAAGGCGATCTCCTCGAGGAATTTGACGACAAGTAGACCGAATGACGAGGATTTATACTGCGAATATTGCGGACACGGTGATGTTTCGGAACTTGGGAAAGCACCCCAGTCCGCACCTACAATCACTCAAAACTGCCGTGGAGGAAATCGGAACAGAAATTTGGGTGCCAGCAGCAGTCTACCACGAACTGGCGGATACCGGGAGTGCTGACTCACCGGCGAATCCATACCTCGATATGGCTATCGAAGAAGGGTGGCTGCGGGTAACCCCACCACTTCCCGGTAACCGCACAGCGGGATTCGATAGTAGCGCTGGACCGGTTGAGAAAGCACGGTTCGTTGCAGATGGGTTTCTCAATCAGCAAAGCAAGTATCCAGAGACGAACAACTGGCAGGATGCAGCAGTAGTCGCGTTGGCAGTTCGATTGTTTGATGTGAATGCTCGAATCCGTGTGATCACCCACACAGCGGACGAAAATCTGGCCAAGGCGTGCGCTCGTATCCCTCCTGAATTTGGGTACTACGATATCAAATCCCGATACTATAACCCGCCCCAGACAGCAAAGGCTGAGTTTCCAACTATAGACCGGCTTTCGTGGAATGAGTGATCCACCTCTAGGTCCTGCTCTGAGGCACTCGCTTTGATTATTGACATATATGCCAGACGACTGTTACAGATACCTGTTACAGATATCTGTAATAGGTACTTATTCTAGATAGTTCTATCAAGTGCATGCTTCAAGATCGCCATCAGTACAGCTTCTAGTTCCAACACAACCGAAACAGCTGGAAATCACAGACAAATTCCAGCGCACAGCTCCCTAACTGATTGCGTCTTTGCAGTTGAATCCGTGTGTCCTCACTACCCATCAATAAATACAGATAGTTGATACAGAAAGATGTTCTAGATATTCGTTACAGATCATAGGCCCGAATGTCTGACACAGATATATGTAACAGGCGCTCATATGAGTCGGTATATGATAACGACTGTCATTTACGCTGAGTCCGGGGGGACGTACAAAACGACCATGACAGCAAACCTCGCGGTCGCGCTCAAGCGGATGGGGCTTGATGTCCTCGCGATCGACTTAGACCCACAGACAGGTAATCTCACCTCACTCTTCGACGTCGGAGAGAACCGTGGGAACCCGGATGCAGACAATCTCGTAAAGCACATTCTGGAAATGCCTGATAGCGACTTCGACAACCTCATCGAGACCTCTGAAGAGGGCATCGACATAATTCCGAGCCACGACATGCTGGGGGACTTTACCTCCAACCTCGAGCAGAAAATCTCCTATGAAACGGGGATGAAGGGTATCTCTCGGGACGAGTACCCCCGCTTCGAGCTTCTATACAATCTCCTCTGGGAGCGAGAGCAGTTGAACGAAAAGTACGACGCAGTCCTCATCGACCCTAACGCGCGCGCCGAAGACCTCCTGTACAATGCTATCTACGCACTTCGGACACTGGTAGCACCCGTTAAGCCAGCTGGGAAGGGAAGTCTCAGCCTCGATGGTCTCGAGGAGATGGTCGGAAACATGGAGACTGCGCTGGACATCGAAATCGGGCTTTCGTGCGTGGTTCCGTCCGGGGTCGGGCAGACGAACGCCCACAAGCAGTATCGCGATCAGTTCGAAAATACGGACTCCTTTGCAACGCCAGTCTCTATCGGGTCACGAGAGAGTCTGATGGACGCTATGTGGGAAGCCCGTGGCTCTGCGTTCAAAGTAGTCGAAGAAAGGTGGAAGACCTACGAGGAGGACGGCGAGATGATCACGGAGAAAGGTGAGCGAAGAGTGCCCGACCGTGAACTCGAAACGCTGGAGAAGCTATGGCAGCTGGCGGGATTCATTGCGACGGAGACGTTCGGTGTAGATGTAGACGACGAACTCGTCCTAAATATCGACGACTACGGGACTGAGACGATGCGGTTCAACCTCGCAACTGAACCGGAGGTGGCTGACTAATGGGGGGAGATTCATTCAAATCTGGGTCAGGGAACCTCAACTTCGGTGACGAGGAGGAAGAAGCAGATGACGAACCAGAGAAACCCGATGATATCGCGAACGAGGAGGCGGATGATCAGGAGCCCGAGGTAGCCACCTCTGCCGAAGTAGATGAATCTCGGACCTCCCGAGGAACAAAGAATACGAACAGTCCCAGCGAGAAGAGCACGACGACTACCCCGCCGGCCAGCGATACCGGAGCACACCAGTATCCGTACTTCGTACGTCGGAGTAATGTCGGAGACGAACGAGACAACCGGCTTGAGATCTTCGCTCGCGATGAAGTCGTCTCCCGAGAAGCGGAGTTTCGTAGCCGACTCGCCACGGAGCTCGGGGCTGATGATATCGCGAAGACAGATGCCCGTGAGTATGCACTTCTCGCGGCGTTCGACAATGTGGAGGACGTTGCAGAACTTATGAGAGGAGACGGGTACGGCGAACTCGATTAGCGGCTGTTTTCGTTCACTTCACCCTGCAACCGCTGAAGTTCTACTTCCTTTCCCCCACGGTAGCGCATACTTGATAGGAGACTTTAACGGCCATCTGTCTTTAGTTAAGCGAGAAACCGCGAGATAGCGGCGGCTTATCGAGGCATCTTTCGGAAGGAATGAGGAAGTCCAGTCTGTGCACGACAAGGACTCCTCATCTCGAATTATGCGTCGACTCACTACACTGTTTCCCTC
>NZ_RJJW01000023.1 GCF_003781945.1 Halorubrum sp. CSM-61
CCCCGAGGAGAACGCCAGCGCACGCTCGGTTTCTTTCGATTTGACGAGTGCGTGTTCGAGCTTGCGGTGAGCGGATGTATCGCCCACGACGAGCCGGCTGGCGCCCGCGCCAGTGCCGACTTCATGGGCTGTCCGGGCGGCTGCCTCGGCCAGTCTGGCGTTTCCCGCGAGCCCGAGGTAGTCGTTGGCTGCGAACACCAGCATTTCCTCGGCATCGGCGTCGAAGGCCGGTACGTCGGCACCGGGGTCGGGCACCCGGCGAGCCCTCGGCTCGACACGGTCGACAGGAGCGAGGTCGCGACGGAGCCCACGGTCTTCTCGGGACTGGAGGCGTGCTTCGAGGTCGAACCCTCGATCCATCTGCTGCTGCACGGTTCAGAACCCGGGCATGAGCTCGGCAGGCCCGTAGACGCCGTATTCGCCGGTCCAGTTGCGGCGGACGGCAGCCTTCAGGTAGCCGAGTGCAGGGCCGTTCACGTTGGCTTCCATGCTCGTGTTGTCGTCGAGTTCGAACGTGTTGGTACCGACCTCGCCATCGAACGTGCGACCGGTGACTTTGACGGTCGTCGTTGTGGGCTTCTCGTCGTTGCGAAGGTCAAGGACGCCGCCGACGGTCACGTCCTCAGCGTCGCAGATACCCGCCCGTTCGAGAAGCACGTCGTCGGCGTGCTCCATGTCGTTGAACTCGATGACGCCGTCGTGAGCGTCGACGATTTCCTCGATCTCCTCGTCCGAAAGGGCGCGTGCCGATTCGATATCGTAGTCGGGGAGGTGGGCGATGTCCTCGCGGACGGTGCCGCGGTTGTCCTCGTAGCCGGATTTGAGGCCGACGCCCCACCAGATTTCGACCTCCTCGATCTCGATGAACGACTGGGCGGCGAGTGCCGCCGCGCCCGTGAGGAGGCCGGGTGTCGCGCCCGCACCGCAGACAAATGTGATGCCTGAATCTTCCAGTTGTTCCTCGCGGTCGTCGAGCATGCCGATGACACGTGAACGCTTGAGCACGTCGACGAGGACGCCCTCGTAGCCTGCGTTCGCGAAGCGCTCGGCGACAGTCGGAATGAAGTCGTGTTCGAGGTTCGGCAGCGCGATGAGTACCGCGTCGATGACCTCGTGTTCGGCGATGATGTCCTCGATGGGCGTCTCCGTCGGCTCGGCCTGTGTGGAGGCGACGACGCCCTTGTCGTCGCCGTGTTCCTTGATGTCGTCACCGCCGGATTCAACGGTAGTCCCGCCGTCGGAAGCGATGTTCCCCTCCGTTGCGGCCAGCAGTTCGTCCACATCAAGGCCGTCGTGGTTGACGGCAACCCCATGGCGGTCGCAGGCTGCGATAGGGGTGAGTTCGTCTTTGTCCGCGGAGACTTCGAGTGCGCGACGGCCGATACCACCAGTGCCGAGAACGGCGAAGTTGATGTCGTTCATAGCTGTTGCTGTATCTCTGTGTTAGTCATCAGACAGTTCCGCCTTGCTCGTGGCTGTCCCGACCGCCGTATCCGCGGGGTCGGCCGAGTCGCCATCACGGGATTTCACTTCTTCCGGGTCGAAATCGTTGACCTCGGTATTGGGCTCCATGCCGGCCTGCTCCATCATCTCGATGTCGTCGCCGGGGGACTGGCCCTCGGTTGTGAGGTAGTTCCCGGTGAGGATGCCATCCGCGCCGGCCTCGAAGGGAAGGTGTTGCTCGTCCTCAGCGAAGTTGACCTCGCGACCGCCGGTGAGCCGCACTCGCGCGTGCGGGTGGAGCAGTCGGTAGACCGCGATGGTCTTGATGGTCTCCGCCGTGGAGATGAGTGCTTCCTCTCGGTCGTCGAACATCGTCCCGGCGACCGGATTGAGGATGTTGACGGGGAGCGAGGAGACCCCGATGTCCTGGAGCGCGATGGCCGCGTCCACGCGGTCGGTAGGCGATTCGCCCATGCCCAGGATAACGCCGGCACAGAGGTCCATACCGGCTTCCTTGGCGACTTCGAGCGTCTTCACGCGGTCTTCGAAGTCATGGGTCTCGACGATTTCGGGGAAGAAACGCGGCGAGGTTTCGATGTTGTGGTTGTAGTGATTGAG
>NZ_RJJW01000018.1 GCF_003781945.1 Halorubrum sp. CSM-61
TGAGTTCCTCGGCTACTCACCGCCGCCGCTGCTCGACCGGCTGATCGAAGACGCTCAAAAGATCCACCAGCAACGACCAATCTTACAAGAGACGCTCGCTACCGCTACACAACCGAGGTGTGAGACTTAACTAAAGACGGATGGTCGTAGGAGTATCCGTATTCTTGCTGGGAGTGGGACTTGCATTCGTATTCAGTACTGTCGTCGGATTAGTTGCGGTCGAACTTCTTGTTATCCTCATTTACCTTCTCGGAGTACACGCTGCTAACGGACGTTCTTCCTCCACCTGACCGGTCACGTGAATCTCTTGTAGTTACCGCGCTACTCACCACATCGAGATACAGAGGGAACAGCCCACCTCGGAGAGATAGTTCACTTCGACGACCGAGGCAACCCCACCGAATTCTTCACCCGTATCTCGCCGCATCGAGGGCGTTTCGTCGCTTAGTCGTCGTCAGCGGTGTACGCGCCGCCACGGCGCTTGACGCGTGCGACAACGAGCCGCTGGTCGTCCTGCCGGAAGCTCACGGACAGCCGGAACTCCCCTATGCGTACCTTCTTGTACGGGCTGTTCTGGAGCGGTTCGCCGTAGTCCGGCGGGTCGCGCCACGGTGAGGAGACGATTTCATCGAGCTTGTCGAGTATCCGGTCTTGTTCGGTAGGGGACAGTCCGTCGAGGTCGTCTTCGGCCGTCGAGGAGAGTTCCCACGTCCACCCGTCGTCACTCATCGCTCGTGCCGAACCGCTCGCGGGTTTCCTCGGCGCTCGTCGTTCGTCCCTCGCGGATGTCTTCCTCGGCTTCGAGCAGGGCGACGAGTTCGTCGCGGTCGAACGTCGGGAACTCGACGGCGTCCCGAAGCGTGTACCGGATGAACTCGCTCCGGCTGTTGAACCCGCGCCCCTGCCACGTATCGTCTATCTGTTCGAGGAACGACTCGGTGAGCTTGAAATTCACCGTGGCGATGTCGTCCCCGCCGTCGTCATTCGTAGCTGCTTCAGACATATAAACGTAATACGCTGGTCTTACCAATAGTCGTTTCGGCGGAGGCTCACTCACCGCGTAACCGACGTGGATAGCCGCGTCGAGGAGCATTTCTATCACATTACTGATTACGATTCAGTCATCCCTCCGTGAGCGCGGGTTAGCGAAATCCGGGGTGTCGCTTGAGGGGACGCGCCCCCGGTCGATTTCGGGGCAATCCCGCCGCAGTCTGTGAGTTAGTTTGTGTTTCCTGACACTTCACCGAATCGCATTACGGCGAGGGATGCCCTGTTTAGCGAGAGAAGCGAATCTTGAACGGGTTTCGTTCAGACGAGTGTGGCCAGAACAGTGTGCGTACAAGGAGTGTACGGCAGAAAGAGCCTAGGCCGAGATTTGAACTCGGGGTCTCGTCCTTACCAAGGACGCGCTTTACCGCTAAGCTACCCAGGCGCAATCAATCGTTGACCGGATTCGACTTTATGGGTTTCGATTCGGGGGCGACCCGTCACGCGGGCACACACCGTCCCGTCGCCGTCGGGCGACTCACCGATCGGTCGCGCTGACGGCGCGGTCGGAGATGTCTGCGATCCGGTCGGCGGTCGCGTCCGGGAGCGCGCGGCCGGCCGGCGGGAACTCGCCGTCGTAGTCGGCCGCCAGATCGCGGGCGTACGTCAACAGCTCCTCGGGCGGGTCGCCGCCGACGGCGGTGGTGCCGGCGACGACGGCGAGCTCGAGGGCGTCGATCTCCAGGTTCCGGTCGAGCGCGGTCGCCGCGGCGGGGTCGGTCCCCTCGCGGTCCCGGAGCGTCTGGTCGCGGCCGAACGCGCGCACGACCTCGACCGCGGCCGCGGCGGCGTCGGTGCACGCCAGCAGCGAGAACCCGCGCGAGACGAGCACGTCGGCGGTGAGCACGTCCATGTCGGCGTCGATGTCCGTCTCCCGCGTGGCCGCGGTCGCCCACGGCGCCTCGTGGGCCACCGACCGGGTGAGCCGGAGCCCCTCGTAGATGAGCTGGACGCCGGCCGCCCGGTCGACCACCGCGTCGGGGTCGATCTCGGGGTCGACGGCGCGGGCGGTGACCAGCGCCAGCACGCCGGGCGTCACGGCGGCGTTCGCGATCCGGTCTTCGAGGGCCTCACGCAGCTGATCGGGCTCGACGTCGGCGAGCGCCTCAGACGCGGCGTCACGCGCTCGCGCGGCATCGTCCATTACGTAACGGTAGTCGATCGAGGGGCAAAGACCTTTGGAAACGAACGGGATACCCGGACGTGATTCGTACCCGAGACGACGACGGGGTCCGCGTCGTGACGATCGACCGACCGGAACGCCGGAACGCCCTCCGGTCCGAGGACCTGACCGCGCTCCGCGCCGCCGTCACTGACGCCGACGCGCCGGTGACATACCTTCACGGCGCCGGCGACGCGTTCTGCGCCGGCGCCGACCTCGACGCCGTCGCCGGCCTCGACGACCCGGAGTCGTTCGCCCGCGCGGGTCAGCGAACGGCGGCGGCGATCGCCGGTACGGAGACGGTCGTCGTCTGCGGGATCGACGGTGCGGCCCGCGGCGGCGGCGTCGAGATCGCGCTCGCGGCCGACCTCCGGATCGCCGCGCCCGCGGCGACGTTCGCGGAGCCCGGCGTCGGGTTCGGCCTGTTCGGCGCGTGGGGCGGGACCGTCCGCCTCCCGCGGGTGATGCGCGAGGGCGACGCCCTCGACTTCGCGCTCTCGGGCCGGGTGCTCGACGCCGACGAGGCGCTTCGGACGGGGCTCGTCTCCCGGGTCGTCGACGACCCGCGGTCGGTCGCGGACGAGATCGCAAGCGGCGAGCCGGACGCGCTCCGCGCGATCAAACAGAGAGTGCGCGACCGCAGCGACGACGAGACGCAGGAGCGCGCGGAGGCGACCGCGTTCGCCGACCTCGTGCGCGCCCACGCCGACGACATCGCGGCGACGCGCGGGGAGTAGGCCGATCCGGAGCTCGTCGCGTCCCCGGATCTGCACCATCTGTCCACGATCGCTCGGATGTGACATGTAGCGAGCGGAATTTCACCCTTTCAGGGGTGGGTCCAACTGACAGCACATCGTAGCAAACCACGCACTACGACTCGTCTGGATGTTCCACCGCTTCCAGACCCGCTTCGATAATCTCCCGGTAGGCATCATCAAGGGCCATCTCTTTCTGTTTGGCGAGGTCTTTCACTCGTCCATTCAGTGTGTGTGATATGTCGATGTTCGGGCGCATTTGTGTCCAAAAGACATTTAGACACATATCTACAAACATCTATCGTCGTGAGGCGAACGGTCACGAGTCGAGATACCAGTCGGCCACGCCCTGAAAGACGAGTACGGCTTGGGCTATCACGACCGGCTCCGCCTCGAAGTCTGCGGCGCTCCGAAATGGGACGGCCAACAGGGACGCTTGGAGATACAGTACGACGAGATAGACGACACGTTCAGGGCCTTTCAGCCTGTTACTGTGCCTGATTCTCGACAGGATTCACCACTGGCTTCTCACGAAGCCGCGCTGGACGTGGGCGCGAATAATCTCGTTGCCTGTACTACCACGACCGGCCAGCAGTACCTCTACGAAGGCCGCGACCTGTTCGACCGCTTCCGCGAGACGACCGACGAAATCGCTCGTTTACAGTCGAAACTCCGCGAGGGACGATACAGCAGTCGGCGGATACGGCGACTGTATCGCAAACGGACACGGCGGCGCGACCACGCACAGGATGCACTGGTTCGAGACCTGCTGGACCGACTCTACGCCGAAGGGGTCGCCACGGTGTACGTGGGTGACCTTACCGACGTTCTCTCGACGCACTGGTGCGCCGATGTGAACGCGAAAACGCACCAGTTTTGGGCATTTCGGGCGTTCATCAAACAACTCTCGCAGGCTGCCGAGGAATACGGCATCACTGTCGAGGTGCGGTCAGAAGCCGACACAACCCGAACGTGCCCGGCGTGTGGCGAGCGGGACGCCACAGACAGAGACGGTGACCTGTTCCGGTGTCCGTGCGGTCACGAAGCTCACGCCGACCTGTGCGCGTCTCGTACGTTCCTCGAACGACAGGCTGGTGAATCCGTTGGGTCGATGGCTCGGCCCGTGCGTCTCAAGTGGGACGACCACAACTGGTCGGAGCTACCACACTCTCCTGAGAGGGCAAGTCCCAACGAGAAGCGCACAAACCGGAGTACCGGTGATGGGAAACTTGCCTCCGTGGGCGCGACATAGCCAGCATCCCCATCGGAGGAATCACACGGCTGAAGCCGTGGGAGGAAGTCAAAGGTTTAAGTAATTCACCGATCAATCACCGAATGCGAAGCACGCACCGGTAGTGTAGTGGTATCACGCAACCTTGCCATGGTTGCAACCCGAGTTCAAATCTCGGCCGGTGCATCTTCTCGCTACGCTCAAAGATACACCGGCCTGCCTCCCGTTCGCTTCGCTCACGGGAGTCTCGGCCGGTGCATCTTCTCGCTACGCTCAAAGATACACCGGCCTGCCTCCCGTTCGCTTCGCTCACGGGAGTCTCGGCCGGTGCCCCTCTGGCTGTTTCAGTCATTAGCGCTGCTTTTCGATTCGGCCTCCTCGGATCTCTGATTGCTGAGAGCTCTATCGATCGTTTATAGATCGATCTGCGGTCGGCGCGCGCCTCCGAGCGCCCATCGGGCGCGAGGAGCGCGTGCGAGGGAGTCTGTCGCCCGGAGCAACGCGGAGGGCGACTGACGAGGCTGGGGAGGCGTGAGGTGCGGTTGCGGGGCGGTCGGGCGGGACTCAAAGGGGCAGCCGCGAGGAGTGCGGAGGCGACGTAAGCACCGCAGGAACGAGCGGAGCGAGTGACGAGGAGCACAGCGAGCGTGCGCACTCCTCGCGGCTGGGGCTTTGGAGGCGTTCACCGCGGAATCGTCGATCACGTATTACCGAGCGGCTGGGGCTTTGGAGGCGTTCACCGCGGAATCGTCGATCACGTACTACCGAGCGGCTGGGGCTTTGGAGGCGTTCACCGCGGAATCGTCGATCACGTACTACCGAGCGGCTGGGGCTCTGGAAGTGTTTACCGCCGATCAACTATTTATTATTTATAACCGCTCAGTCGGACCAGCGAACGCGTCTCCGATCGAACCGTAACCGACCGTTCCAACACATCGATCCGACGGCAACCGTCACGGTTAGGTTCGCCCGTTCGTTTGGACAGGTAAACCCGTCTCCCCGGCGGTCGCGCCGGGGAGCCCGACCCCATCATGCAACAGTACCTCGATCTCGTCGACGACACCCTGTCGACGGGCACGTACAAGCCGAACCGGACCGGCGTCGACACGATCGCGACGTTCAGCGGGCAGTACACCGTCGACCTCACGGAGGGGTTCCCCCTCCTCACGACCAAGAAGATGGACGGCTACCGCTGGAACTCGCTGATCCACGAGGTGCTCTGGTACCTCTCCGGCGAGGAGCACGTCCGGAACCTCCGCGAGGAGACCAAGATCTGGGACGCGTGGGCCGACGAGGAGGGGAAACTCGACACCGCCTACGGCCGGTTCTGGCGGCGGTTCCCCGTGCCGGACGGCGTCGACGCGCTTCCGGGTGAGACGTGGCCGGAGGACGCGCACCGCTGGGTGAACGTCGAGGAGGGCCCGGACGGCGCCGAGCGCCGGACGTTCGACCAGATCCAATACGTGCTCGACACCCTCGAGGAGAACCCGCAGTCGCGCCGGATGGTCGTGAACGCGTGGCACCCCGCCAACGCCGCCGTCTCGACGCTCCCGCCGTGTCACTACACCTTCGTCGTGAACGTGCAGGACGGCCGGCTTAACCTGCACCTCACGCAGCGCTCGGGGGACATCGCGCTCGGGGTCCCGTTCAACATCGCCGCCTACGCGCTGCTCGCGAACGCGCTCGCGCAGCGGACGGGGTTCGAGGTCGGCGAGTTCGGCCACACCGTCGTCGACGCCCACGTCTACTGCGGGCGCGGCGAGCGCGGGAAGTGGTACGCGAACAACCTCCCGTACGTGCAAGACCGGCTCGCGACCGTCGAGAGCAAGGCCGACTACCTCGACGTGAAGAGCTGGGTCGAGCGGACCGCGCCCGACGAGGCGGACGGCGAGGAAGGGTACGACCACGTCCCCGGCCTGCTCGAACAGCTCTCGCGGGAGCCGCGCGAGCGTCCCCGGATCGAGATCGCCGACGTGCCGCTCGACGAGCTCACCTACGAGGACGTCGAGGTCGTCGACTACGACTCCGCGGACGGCATCTCGTTCGCGGTCGCGGAGTGATGGCCGGCGACGCGTCCGGAAGCGACGCGGCCGGCGGCGCCGACATCGACCTCGTCATCGTCGCCGCGGTCGCCGAGAACGGCGTCATCGGCGACCGCGGCGGGATGCCGTGGCACTACCCGGCCGATCTGGCCCACTTCAAGCGGCTCACGACCGGCCACCCCGTGATCGTCGGCCGCGCGACCTACGAGAGCATCGCCGACCGGATCGGCGGTCCGCTCCCGGACCGGACCAGCGTCGTGTTGACGACGCGCGACCTCGACCTCCCCGAGGGCGCCGTCGTCGCGGGGGACATCGAGGAAGCGGTCGACCTCGCGGCCGCCGACGCCGCCGACCGCGGCGTCGCCGAGGTCTACGTGATCGGCGGCGCGACCGTCTACGAGCAGCTCCTCGACCGCGCCGACCGAATGGTGCTGACGGAGGTCCCCGAGCGGCCCGACGGCGACACGCGCTTTCCGGACTGGGACGCCGAGGCGTGGACGGAGGCGGAGCGAGCGGTCGCCGATACCGGGGGCGGCGACAGGGGCGGGAGCGCCGAGGCCGGCGACGACGACAGGGACGACGACGACGCCGACCTCGCGTTCGTCACCTACGAGCGCGCGGACGGCTGAACGCTCCGCCGAACGCGTATAGGGCCCCGGGTCCCGGACCCCTTGTACCGGTTACGGATGCTTTTTCAACCGTCCGACGTAAGAAGGGGTAATGAGCCAGCGCGACACCGCGAGAGCGGGTGATCGACGATGATGGGTGGTAACGATCAGCAGGCGTACGACCGCGGCACGTCGCTGTTCTCGCCGGACGGGCGGATCTATCAGGTCGAGTACGCTCGCGAGGCGGTCTCGCGCGGCGCACCGAGCGTCGGCGTCCGGACGGGCGACGGCGTCGTCTTCGTCGCGATGTCTCGCCCCTCCTCGACGCTGATGGAGGCCGAGAGCATCGAGAAGCTCCACAAGCTCGACGACCACCTTGGCACCGCGAGCGCCGGCCACGTCGCCGACGCCCGCCAGCTGATCGACCTCGCGCGCCGTCAGTCGCAGGGGAACCGCCTCCGCTACGGCGAGCCCGTCGGCGTCGAGACGCTGACGAAGTTCGTCACCGACCACATCCAGGAGAACACCCAGCGCGGCGGCACCCGACCGTACGGCGCCGCGCTCCTCATCGGCGGCATCGACAACGGGGAACCGCGCCTGTTCGCCGCCGACCCCTCCGGTACCCCCAACGAGTGGAAGGCGACCGTCATCGGCGGCGGCCGCTCCGACATCCAGGGCCACCTCGAAGAGGAGTGGACCGAGGGGCTCTCGCTCGACGCGGGCGTCGAACTCGGTATCGCCGCGCTCGCCGCCCACGACGACGAGTTCGATCCGGAAGACCTGGCCGTCGCCACGGTCACCGAGGCCGACGGCTACCGGACCCTCCCCGTCGAGGAGGTCGCCGAGGCGTTCGAGGCCGCGGGGCTGACGATCGGCGATGACGAGGACGACGAAGACGCCGAGACCGACGCGGACGCCGACGACGCCGACGACGCCGCCGACGAGTAGCTCTCTCGTCTTCGATCCCGCGGTCCTCTCTCACTCTCCCCTCCCGGATCCTTTTGTCGCCGCTCCCCGAACCGCGGGTATGGCACGCATCGCGGAGCTCGTCGCGTACCCGCTGAAGTCGAACGACGGCGCCGCGGTCGACCGCGCCGAACTCGGGCCGAACGGCGCCCTCCGGGGCGACCGGTCCTACGCGATCGTCGAGGCCGGCGTCGACCCGCACGCGGCCTCGGTCGGCGGCGACGGCGGCTACGTCAACGGAAAGAGCGAGCCGGCGGTCCACGGGCTCTCGGCGAGCTACGAGCTCGCCGGGACGACCGACGCGACGCCGACCGCGGTGACCCTCTCGCGGCCGACGCGTCAGGAGACCGGGGTCGCCGCGGACGAGGAAACGTTCGCGCTCCCCGAGGACGGCCCCGCGCTGGAGGCGTGGGTCGGCGAGTACCTCGGCTACGCGGTCGATCTGGTCCGCGAGCCGGACGGGGGGCTCCCGGACGACCGGGCGGCGCCGGGCCCGACGGTCGTCTCGCGGGCGACGCTGGAGGCAGTCGCCTCGTGGTTCGACGAGATTTCGGGCGCGACGGAGATGCGGAGACGGCTCCGACCCAACCTCGTGATCGACGGCTGCCCGGCGTTCTGGGAGGACCGGCTGTTCGCGGACCACGGGGAGGCCGTGCGCGTCTCGATCGGCGAGACCGAGCTGTTCGGCGTCAACCCGTGTCAGCGCTGCGTCGTCCCCTCCAGGGACCCGGACACGGGCGAGCCGATCGACGGGTTCCGCGAGACGTTCCTCCGGAGGCGCCGGGAGACGCTCCCGCCGTGGACCGAGAGCGACCGGTTCGACCACGACTTCCGGCTCATGGTCAACACGGTGGTTCCGGAGTCGGAGTGGGGCTCGACGCTCGCGGTCGGCGACGCGGTCGGGATTGAGGAGACCGTCGATATCGACGAGAACGACGAGATCTCTGCGGGGGCAGAGCGGTGACGCGACGGGGAACGCCCGGACGGGAGAGCGCGGCCGCTCGGTCGAGAGAACGGCGCATCTGGTACGGCTACGGACAGCTGACGCGCGCTGAAAAGAGCCGCTTCGGCGTCTTTCTCCACGACACCACTCGGCTGTTCGCTGAGATCTCGGTCTTCTCGCTGCCCGTGTTACTGCTCGTGATAGAGCACCCGGCCACCGGTCGCTTTGACGCGAAGGCGACGGGGCTCGTCGCGTGGATCGCCGCGGTGGTCGCCGCGACCCTCGTCCGAGGCGGGTTCGTTCGACCGCTCGCGACGCCGACTCCCGGCTGGGTGACCCTCTCGCCGTCGCTGCTGCTCCTGCGGATCCCCTACTTCAACGGCGGACTGGCCCTGGCGATCTTCGGCGGGCTCTGGGTGGAACGGTCGATCGCGGTCCTCGCTCCGGCGAGCGGCGGGATCGGCGTCGCCGCCGGGCTCGCGTGGGCCGCCGGAGTCGCGACGCTTGCCTCGTTGTCCTTCCCCGGTATCGCGGACCGGTGGCTCTCGACCGTCGGGTGAGTCGATCCTCGCGAACGTCGGCGTCCGCGAACGCCCTCAGCGTCCGCCGTCCGTCATCGCGACCGGTTCGTCTTCCGCCGCCTCGGCGGGCGCGTCGCTTCCGCCGGCGGTCTGTCCCTCGACGCCCGCGGTGTCGGGCGTCGTCGCGCCGACGCCGAAGTGGGTCCAGAGGGTGGCACCGACGACCGCGTAGGCGACGAGGTCGTAGTGGACCGTCCCGTCGAAGCCGGTGAACGCGGCGGCAGTGCTGTACGCGAACAGCGCCGCGACGCTCCCGACGAACAGCGCGTCGGTCGTGAGCCGCCCCGCCGCGAGCCCGCCGATCGCCCGACGGATGAGCGGGCCGCAGGCGACGAGGAACGCGATCCCGGAGAGCGCGCCGAGGTTGACGAAGAAGTGCGTCGCCATCCGGGAGTCGAGGAGCGTTTGCAGGTACTCGACCGTGAGCGGGTCGTAGAACAGCCACTCGATCCGGGTCGGGTACAACACCGCGATGTACGGCGTCGCCACCATCAGTCCGAACAGCACGGCGACGGCGACGCGGGCCGACGCGAACTGCGAGGCCCGCCGCGCCTCGAACGCCCGGGCCGCCGGATCGACGACGAGCCCGCACGCCTCCAGCGTCTCCCGGAGGTCCTCGCGGGAAATAGACGGGTCGTGGTGGACGCCGACGGTACCGTTCCGCGCGGTCGCCGACGCGGCGCTCACGTCGTCGCGGTCGCGGAGGACGGCCTCCAGTAGTTTCTCCCGCCGTTTCGTGTCGATCCCCTCCACGGAGAAGGTGTCGTGGACGTGCGGTTCGGGCACCCGCGCGACCCGCGGCCCCGAGTCGGGAGCGGACGCGACGGGCGAAGGGTCACCGGTCGGCGTCTCGTCGACCGCCCCGTCGATCCCTAGATCGCGGACCGCGGCGTCGAGCCGCGTCGACCGCCCGCGGTGGTCGTCTGGCATGTGAACTACCTACACGCGTACGGGCATGAAGCTTCCCCCTGTCGGGGATAGAGTGGGTTCGCTACTGTCCGACAAGCGCCGGTCAGGAGTTGACCGACTCCATGTAGGAGGTGACGATCATCTGGCCCTTTCGCGTGAGCGCGGCGCCGGTGTCGCCGTCGACGACGAGGTCCTCCTCGCGGAGCGTGTCGAGGACCATCTCCGTCTGCGTGACGTCGCCGGTGACCACGTCGGCGATGGTCGCCTCGCCGCCCGCGGAGTAGATCGACACGAGGATCTCCAGCTGTTCCTCCGTCGGGTCGAACGCCTCGACGTCCTCCATCACCTCGTCGTACTCCTGCTTGATGTACCGGCCGAGCACGTTCAGGGTTCGTTTGTCGGGGACGGTCGCGATCGAGGTCACGGTCTGAGTCTCGGGGACGTGGCGGAACACGAGCGCGGGGCGTTTCTCGCCGGCGATCGTGCGGTCGGTGCGCTCGTAGTCGATGACGCTGGAGAGGTCGACCGCGAACGGGTCCGGGCAGTCGTCGAAGCCGATCGCGCCCGGCGAGAGGGTGATCGACGCGGTGTGGTCCGAGGCGTCCGTGACGCGGCCGCCGAGCTTCGCCGGATGGCGGACGGTGACCGTCACGCCGCGCAACAGGGCCTTGAACAGCAGCCGGGTGAACCGCTCCATGTCGTCCGGCTCGCCCTCGACGAGGGCCGTGCGCCGCTTCCCGTCCCGCTCGTAGGCGACGGTGACGCTGTCGCTGAAGAAGGACTGGAGGTCGCCGGGGACGGTGCCGACGACGACGTCGAACACCTTCGAGAGGGGGACGGTCGTCTTGCCGTCGTCGGTGACCAGCACGAGTCGTCGCTGGCTCAGGAGAACGCGGCCCGACACGGGTTCGTCGCTTCCGATGCCGGAGGTGTGGACGCGGCCGACGAAGTCGGCGACGACGGACTCTTCCATCGGACACTGCTTGCGGCCCTCCGGTATTTACTGTTTCTCCTGCCGTATCATTCGTGATACCATACCAATAGGCAAAAAACGAACGTGTTCGGGCGTTCAGGGGTGGCCGTTCGTGCGAGAAAAACGCGGAACAGCAAAGCCTAATGAGGTGGGCATCAAACCGCCGGGTGATGCCCACAGTAGAATACCTCAACTACGAAGTGCTGGACGACCACGGCTGGTCGATGGACGACGACGACCTGTTCGAGGAGGCGGCCGACGCCGACCTCGACGACGAGGACTACGGTACCCTCGAAGTGAATCAGGGCGAGTACATCCTCGAGTCCGCCGAGGCGCAGGGCTACGACTGGCCCTTCTCGTGCCGCGCCGGCGCCTGCGCGAACTGCGCCTCCATCGTCAAGGAGGGCGACATCGAGATGGACATGCAGCAGATCCTCTCCGACGAGGAGGTCGAGGAGAAGAACGTCCGCCTGACCTGCATCGGCAGCCCGGCGACGGACGAGGTCAAGATCGTCTACAACGCGAAACACCTCGACTACCTGCAGAACCGCGTCATCTAACGCCGCTTCGACCACGCCGCGGTCGTACTCGCAGACGGTGTTCGATGTGGGTCACCCCCATCGGTGCCACCGTTTTTTCGGAGGACCCCGAGCCGGACAGCGACGGCGACGGGCGCTCTCCCGGACGCCGCCGATCGGGCGGTGATCGTCCGACTCGCCCGTGAAATCGGTACCGCGACGTGACGTACGGCAGCCGGTTGCGCATCCAGATCGCGACCGGCGGCCCGACGGCCTTGACATCCTCCCCGCGCTGAAGCGCGAGGATTCCCACGGCACCGTACCGCTGGGTTGGGATATTGTGGTTTACGACGTTACCTGTTCTTGAGGCGCGAACGCGCCAGTTTCCGTGTCAAACAAGAACGTCGATGGCTGTGCCAACCAGCCGTTACTCCTATTCACCGAGAGATTCGGTGAACTCGGA
>NZ_RJJW01000008.1 GCF_003781945.1 Halorubrum sp. CSM-61
GTCTACCGCCCCACTAATCGGACAATATCGGGATTCCCTTGATTCCAAACGGAAGACACCCTCTTCCGTGTCGGAACAGGGGTGTAGCAGTAAAAAGTACCTCCGAATCCCATGGCGGGATAGGAGTAACGGCTGATTGGCACAGCCAGTAGCCGTCATCGAGGCGACTACAAACCTTGAACATCCCAAACCGGCGGCACGGTGCCGTGGGAATCTTCGCCCTTCAAGGCGGAGAGGATGTCAAATCCCTGTGCGGTGGCGTCGCCGGCGTAGCCACCGGCTGCAAGCGAGAGCTCCGCTTCTCGCCCCGTGTGCGACTCGCGCCCGGCGGGCGCTCGTCGGCACGCGCGAGGGAGTCGCGACTGGGGCTTTGGAGGTGCCCGCCGGCGAGTCACCGATCACGCAGTACCGAACTCGTCGAGCCCGTCGCTCGGCAGTGCTACTGCTCCGAAACGAACTATCTTGAAAACGGAACGATCACTGCGACGCCGGCGCGTTCACTCTTCGGTGGCCTCGTACACCTCGCCGGTGGTCTCGACGAGCCGGCCGATGGGGACGTTGATACCGAGTTGCTTGCGGGCGAAGACGGCCACCGGGAACAGCGAGATCCCGACGGCGACGGTCGCCTGGTGCAGCCCGAAGAGGGCCGCCGTACGGATGCGGTCGAACATGGGTCTTCGAGCGAGTCAAGCGGAGGCGTATATATATACTTTCCGGGCCGTGTGATTCGTACAACCCGACGCAGTCATGTGGTTTCGGATCGTAAATTAACGATTATGAAATATATTCGGCGAGGCGTTGCGATCCGGATATCCACGGCGGTGCGAACCCGGCTCGTTTCCATAAGTTATGCGTATCCATCGCGCCTCGTGCGCCTCGCATCCGTGGTCTCTGTGGAGTCACGGCGAGGTCCGGGCCGGCTCGATCGGCTCCGGTCACGGACCGAACGCGATTTAACCGGTCCGCCGCTTATCTCGCGGCGTGCAGAACGTCACGGACCGAACGCGGAACCCGTTCGGGATGCGCCCGGACTGCGAGTCGTTCGTCCCCGGCTACGGCGACGCCAACGCGGAGTTCCACGTGATCGGCGACCGCCCCGGCGTTCACGGCGGCGTCGACGCCGGCGTCCCGTTCACCGGTGAGCCGTGGTCGGCCGCGTTCCTCTCCGCGTTGGCCGAGGGAGGCCTGATCGCGGAGTTCGACGAGGAACCACCGACCGACGGCGGCGAGGGCTCCTATCCGATCCGGGCCGACGGGACGTTCTTCTCGTACCTCCACATGTGCGTCACCGAGGGAGTACCGGACGAGGCGTCGTACGACGACATGGAGCGGTTCTTCGACGCGGAGCTCCGGGCGATCGCCGCCCACGTCCTTCTCCCGGTCGGCCCGCGCGCGACCGACCACGTCCTCCGGCAGTACACCTCGCGGGCGCACAAGACGGCGATCGACATGGACGCGCTTCACGCCGAGGAGCTGCTCGGCTCCGGCTGGCTCGTCCTCCCGATCAAGGATCCCGCCGAGTGGACCGACGGCGACGGCGACCGGCTCGCCGCGGCGCTCCGCGAGCTCCGTTCGACGGACTTCCGCCGCGAGAGCGACCTCGGGCGCTTCATCGCCGGCAGCGACCCGTACCTCGTCAGGTGACGCGTCGCTTGCTTTCCCCGTCCGCTCCTCCGGCGGATGGATGTGCGGTTCCGGTGCGTCTACGTGAATCCGATCGGATCCTTCGGGAGGAATATCCGAAATTAGTGTTCGAACGTCATTCATTCGTAGGATGACGGTGTCATATTTGTCACTACTCCCTGAATTTTATACCAGTCACCGTTATCCGTCAGTAGGCGCCCGACCGATCGGGCGTCGGCCGTAGGACTGGTACTCCATACGGCGGCTTGGTCAGCACCGGCCCTCACGGGCCGTTTTTCGCGCGTATCGGTCCCCGTCTCTCACTCGGACAGCAGCGCGTCGAGGTACCGCCCGACGTGGTCGTCCATGCGCCGCTTGAACCCCGCCCGCCGCGCGAGTCGGTCGAGCTCCCTGGAGACGTACGTCCCGTACTGGACCGCCTTCTTGTCGGCCGTGCGGACCGACTCGGGCACGCGTCCGGCCGCCGCCCGCCGGAGCGCGATCTTGCGCTCGCCGTCGCTCGCGAGCAGTTCGCCGGGCAGCGCGAGCGCGGCCGCGACGATCCGGTCGTCGAGCAGGGGCGCGACCGGTTCGACCCCGGCGGCGCGGAGCGCGAGCACGTCGCGTTCGAGCTGGTCGGGGAGCGAGCGGACCGTTTCGGTCCGCGCGCCCCGCACCGTCTCCGCCGCGACGCGGTCGTCACCGACGGGATCGGCGACCTTGCTGTAGCCGCCGAACAGCTCGTCGGCGCCCTGCCCGACCGCGAGCCGACGGACTCCGTCGGCCGCGGCCGCCTCCGCGGCGAGATACAGCGGGACCGCGATCGCGACGTCCATCGGATTTCGCCGCCCCGTCGCCGCGGCGACCTCGCGCACCGCGCGCAGGAGGTCGTCGTGGGTGACCTCGACGACGCGGAGGTCCAGGTCCATCGCCGCGGCGGCCTCGCGGGCGGCCGCGACGTCGTGACACCCCTCGAACCCGGCGACGTAACACGGCGCGTCCGGGACCGCGGCGGCGACGACGCCGGAGTCGACGCCGCCGGAGAAGGCGACCGCGAGATCCTCACTCGCTCCCGTTTCGAGATCGCCCGCGCCGAGATCGCCGAGCGCGGCGTCGATCGCCCCGTCGACCGCGGCCTGTCCGGGCTCCGGATCGACCGGCCCGTCGTCCGGAAGAGACCAGACGCGCTCGGTCCCCGCGCTCGACGCGAGGGAACCGGCCGGAACCGGCTCCGGATCGTCGAGGTCGGTCCGGTCGAAGCTCCACGCGTCGGGCGCCGTGGGGTCGGGCGCCGCGGGGTCGGGTGCGGTCGCCGGGTCCGCGGCGCCGCGCTCGACGAACAGCGGCTGGCGACCGAGCGCGTCTCTGACGAGCACCGGACCCTCGCGGTCCGGCGGATCGCGGAAGAGGCCGGCGAAGCCGCGCCCGCCGGGGAGCGGGTCGCCGTCGCGGAGGGCGTCGCGGACGCGCTCCGGCGACGCACCGCGCAGATCGAGATCGGGGGAGGAAGGAGTCGTCATCGCGGTCAGCGGAGCGCGTTCAGCGCGCGGAGCGCGCGGCGCTTGGCCCCGCCGCCGAACTGGCGGAGCGAGATGCGCCACGGGGTCCGCTTCCCGACGACGCTGGTCCGGCCCTCGGCGATGCCGTCGAGGATCGCCGCGGCCGAGCGCTCGTCGGCGCCGACCTCGGTCACGGCCTGTCCGACCATCTCCGAGATGTGGGCGTCGCTGCCGGCGGTCATCGGCATGCGGTTCCGGATCGCGAACGTCTCGGCCTGCCGGTTCGAGCGCCCGGTGAACAGCCGGGAGTTGTACACCTCGAGGGCGTCGGCGCTCGCCAGCTGCTCGTCGCTGATGTGGGCGGCGACCCCGTGGCGGGACTTCTGGAAGGGGTGGGGAACCACCGCGATCCCGCCCTGATCGCGGATCCGGTCGAGCGTCTCGTCGAAGGGGAGCCCGCTCTCGACGCGCTCGGTGATGCCGAACGCGAGGACGTGGCCGGCCGCGCTCGTCACCTCCATGCCGACGATGCCGACGAGCCCGTAGTCGGGGGCCTTCTCGGCCGCCTCGATGCTGGCGTCGATCTCGTCGTGGTCCGTGACGGCGAGCGCGTCCAGTCCGACCGCCGCCGCCTGCTCCAAGAGGAGGTCGATCGGATCGCGCCCGTCGTAGGACAGCTCGGAGTGCGCGTGCAGCTCGACCGATAGCACGCCTCCACCTTCGACGGTCGTCTTAAAAAGCGCCCCGGTCCGCGGCGGTTCCACCCCCACGTGCGTGTCTCCCACCCAGCCACCAGCGACGGACCATTGAAAAGGATCGAGCGACGGCGCGCCGCCGAGCGGCCGCTCTCGGCGGCCGCGAGGTGCCCGCGAGGGAGGGCGGCGGCGGCCGCGCCGCGGTGCGGTTCCGCGGCCGCCGCCGACCGAGGCTGGGGAGGCGTGAGGCTGCGGCGCTGGGCTGTGTGGGGCGGGACTCGAAGGGGCAGCCGCGAGGCGGGCGCAGGCGACGCGAGCACCACAGGGAGTGAGCGGAGCGAACGACCGAGGAGCGCGGCGAGCGTGCACCCGCCTCGCGGCTGGGGCTTCGAAGGCGTTCGTGTCGATCGCCGGTTTATAACCGATCAGCGCGACGACACCGGAAAAACGACTCCGCGAGAACCGATCAGAACGCGCTCTCGCCGACCGTCTCCCGGTACGTCCCGGTGCCGCGGTGGGCCGCCTCGTCCCACGAGTCGACCGCGACCAGCACGCGGGTGTTCACGGCGCCGCTCGGCGCGTCCTCGATCCGGAGCGTCGAGTCGCCGATGCGGGCGACGGCCTCGCCGCCCTCCGCGCCGGTGACCATCACCTCGATCACGTCGCCGGGCTCGTAGTCGGGCGTCGACCCCCGGAACGAGAACCCGGCGAAGAACTTGTCGAGGCGGCTCATGCGCGCGACACCTCCTCGGAGGTGCGGTCGGGAATGTACTCACGGCCGAACCCGGTGATCGCGGCCAGCAGGAAGACGATCACGAGGAACCAGCCGTGGAACACGTACGGCACCACGTCGATGGGGTTGACCACCATCTCGGGGCCGTACTCGGCGCCGAGCCCCTCGGGGCCGACCATCACCTGGTACCCGACGAGGACGCCGCCGGCCCACGGGAAGATGTACCCGAGCGCCGACGTGTTGGCGTCCAAGATGTTCGCGCGGCGGTAGCCGTTGATGTTGAACTTCTCGCCGATCCGCGCGATGTACGGGGCGATCGCGATCTCCGCGGCGGTGTTGATCGTGATCATCCCGTTGATCGTCGCCGTGCCGAGCACCATCGTCAGCTCGGCCCGCCGGACGTTCGTCGCGACGACGTTCAGGAGGAACTCCTGAATCGCCGCGAAGCCGCCGCCGCGGATCATGATCTGCGCCATCGATACGATCAGCAGCGTCAACACGATGAGCGGGAAGAAGCCGATCGCACCGGCGTAGAGGCTCCCGCCCACGCCCGCGGCGTCTCCGACCACGACGAACGGGAGCGCCGTGAACGTCCCGTCCTCGGTCACCGTGAACGCGAGGATGTCGCTCACCGACGAGAGACCGAAGATGAGGTTGAACGCGACGGCGACGACGATCCCCCACGAGATCGCCTCGACGATGTGGCGGCCCGCGACCGCCGTCACGATGACGATACCCATCGAGAGCAGGTGGACGAGTCCGGCCGCGGTCGCCGTGTCTCGGAGCGCGGCGGATCCCTCCAGGCTCACGCCAGCCATGGCGGAGCCCGCGATCAGGTACGCGATGAACGCCGGGATCGCCGCCGCGATCGCGTACTTGAACCGCGAGGCGACGACGCCGCCGATGTCGGCGTCCTGCGTCACCGCGCTCACGATCGTGGTGTCGCTCACGGGGGCGAGGTTGTCGCCGAAGACGGCGCCCGATAAGATTGCGGCGAACAGCAGCACGGGGTTCGCGCCGATCAGCACGCCGGCCGGGAAAAAGAGGGTCACGAACGCGACGGTGGCGCCGTACCCCGTCCCGATCCCGGTCGCGAGCAGGCCGCAGAGGACGAACGCGGCCGCGGGGAACGTGGTCGCGCCGACGTTCAGCGCGTCGGCGGCGAAGATGAGCCCCTCCACGAAGCCGCCGACCTGGAGCGTCTCCGCGAACATGCCGGCCCACAGCCACGCGACGATCGCGGTCGCGGCGACGCGCTGGGTCATCCCCTCGAAGATGGTGTCGGCGTACGCCTTCCAGTCCCCGCGCACGAAGAACATCCCGAGGATCGTCCCGATCAGCGCGCCGATCACCAGCCCGTTCGTGTCGCCGATGCCGAGGACGCCGCTCTGGAAGATGGCCCAGCAGATGAAGAAGGCGAGCGGGATCGTGCTCGCCCACTTCCCGCCGTAGAAGTCGATTCGCGGGGCGTCGTCTTGGTCGTCCATCCCGTCACCAACGCCGAACTCGCTGCCGTCCGGTGGCTCCCCGCCGTCCGTCGCGGACGGGTCGCCGTCTTCTGTTTCGGTCATCAGTCTCTCACACGCCCTCGGTCGCCAACCACCCACGTAAATCCTCGTCTCTCTCCCCCGTCCGAGAGAAATCCGCCTGCGTGATCGGCCACACGCTCTCGCGGTCCGCGATCGTCCGCCGTCGCCCGCGATCGTCCCCCGCTCTCCGTGGAGGCCCGGAGTCCGACGACCGACGTCGGCCCACAAGAACACCCTTAAGAGGGGCGACGACGACCCCACACACGGGAACAGCACAGCTGCAGATCCGACGCGCCGGGGTCTCTTCGCCCACGGCTTGGGAATGTAGCAGTGCGCCGACGCCTCCGGCGTCGCGGTCGGACTCCCCGCACGTGCGGGCCGTCCGGTCGGACAGCTCGATCCGCGAGCGTCCGTCAGCCGCGTCGCGCGGAGTCGCGGTCACGTTGCGGTTGTGCCGTTCCAACCAGATACACAATGGCACGAATGCACACGCGCCGTCGCGGTTCGTCCGGTTCGGACAAGCCGGCGACGGACGAGAACCCGGAGTGGAGCGACGTCGACGCCGAGGACATCGAGTCCCGCGTCGTCGAACTGGCGGAGCAGGGCCACGACCCCAGCGTCATCGGACTCAAGCTCCGTGACGAGGGCGTCAAGGGCGTTCCGGTGCCCGACGTGAAGCTGGCCACCGGCAAGAAGGTCACCGAGATCCTCGAGGAGCACGACGCGGACTCGGAGCTCCCCGAGGACCTCCGCAACCTCATGCGTCAGGCCATCCGCCTGCGCGAGCACATGGCGGAGAACGGACAGGACCACCAGAACAAGCGCGCGCTCCAGAACACGGAGTCGAAGATCCGCCGCCTCGCGAACTACTACCGCGGCGACGAGATCGACGAGGAGTTCACGTACACCTACGAGAACGCCGCCGAGCTCCTCGGCGACGAGTAACGACGCAGACGAACGCCACTCCGACGGGACCGGCTCCGAGGAGTAACCGACGCGACGCAGCGACACACGACGCAGCGATCACGATCCGACGGACGCACCGACACACGACCGCACTCACAGACCGCACCCACCGATGACCGAAGCCACATCCGCCACGCCCGCCCCCGACGCCCTCGCCGGCGTCCTCGCGGACGCGCCGTTCGCACGGCTCGTCGCGACCGACGACGGCGACGCGCTAGCGGCGGCCGCGCTCCTCGCGCGGGCACTGCGAGCGGTCGGCACGCCGTTTCAGGTCCGCGTGTCCCGCGACCCGGTCCCCGACGCCGGCGACGACGCCGTCGCGGTGACCGTCGGCGCGGACCGCGGTCCGCACGCGATCCCCGGCGCGGGGCGCCCGGCGAGCACGGACGCGTTCGCGACGGCTCGCGCGCTCGGCGACGACCCCGATCCGGTCGTCGCCCTCGCCGGCGTCGTCGCGGCCGGTTCCGTGCCCGGCACGGACGGCTCCGGCGACGCGCTGGAGGCGGCCGAGCGCGCGGAGCTCGTCCGCCGACGCCCGGGCGTCGCGCTCCCGACCGCCGATCTGGCGGACGGGCTCGCGGCCTCGACGCTCGTCCGAACACGGTACTCCGGCGACCCGGAGGCCGCGCGCGCGGCGCTCGCAGAGCTCGGGCTCCCGGCGGACCTCGACGACGACGCCCACCGACGCCTCGCGTCGCTGATCGCCGTCGACGTCGCGGACGCGGAGGACGCGAGCGCGCGGGCCGCCTCGGCGGTCGAGCGCGCGCTCCGCCCGTACGCGACGGCCGAGGACGCGGCGCCGTTCGAGACGGTCGGCGGCTACGCCGACGCGCTCGACGCGCTCGCCCGCGAGGCCCCCGGAACGGGGGTCGCACTGGCGCTCGACACCGACCCGAGCGACGGGCTTCGGACCGCCGCGCTCGACGCGTGGCGGACCCACGGGCTCGCCGCGCACCGCGCGCTCGGCGCCGCGACGACCGGCCGGTATGACGGCTGTTTCGTCGCGCGCGTGGACCTCGCGGGGGGCGGCACCGGAGGCGGAGCGACCGACGAGGCCGACGAGACCGCGCCCGACGCGGCCGGCGTTCTCCCGACGATCGCCCGGCTCGCCCGGGATTTCCGGTCGCCGGAGCCGGTCGCGGTCGCGGTCGACGAGACCGCGGGTCAGCTGGCCGCCGCGGCCACCGATCCGATCGGTCTCGGCGACGCCTGCCGGTCCGCGGCGGGCGAGGTCGGCGGCGAGGGCTGGGGGACCGCCGACCGCGGCGGGATCGCGGTCGGCGCCGCCGACGGTGCGGACGAGGCGGACGGAGCGAACGGAAACGGCTCCGAGAGCGAGACCGACGGCGACATCACGAGCGCGCTCGCCGCGCTCAGGGAGGCGCTATGAGCGGGGAGTCCGCTCGGGGCGGAGAGTCCGCCCCCGGCGAGGCGTCGACCCGGACGGCCACCGTCCGGACGACCCACGCCGACGCCGCCCTCGTCGCCGCCGCGCTCGCACCCGACGAGACCGACTCGATGGCCACGCGCGTCGACGGCGACGCGATCGAGTGCGTCGTCGAGCGGCCCACCACCGGCGGACTGCGGTCGACCGTGGACGACCACGTCGTGAACCTGCGCGTCGCGGACCGAATCGTCGAGCGCGCGAGCGAGCACCTCGCGGCCGACGACGGAGCGCGCCGCTCCGACACCAACGGCGACACAGACACCAACACATGAGCGAACGATCCGTATCCAAGAGCAGAGAACAGAAGCGCTGGTACACCGTGCTGGCGCCCGAACAGTTCGACCGGCAGGAGCTCGGCGAGACGCTCGCCGAGGAGCCCGACCAGGTCGTCGGCCGCACGATCACGACGACGCTGGGCGAGCTGACCGGCGACTCCGGCGCGAACAACACGAAGCTCACGTTCAAGATCACCGACGTGGGCAGCGACACGGCCTACACCGAGTTCATCAAGTACGAGCTCACGCGGGACTACCTGCGCTCGCTCGTCCGCCGCGGCGCCTCGAAGGTCGAGGCGTCGATCACGGTGCTGACGACGGACGACTACCGCATCCGCGTCCAGCCCGTCGCGCTGACGACGAAGAAGGCCGACCGCTCGCAGGAGAAGGCGATCCGCCGCGTCATGATCGACAAGGTCCACGCGGCCGCCGAGGACCGCACGTTCGAGTCGTTCGTCGACGCCATCGTCGAGGGGAACCTCTCGTCGGCGATCTACGGCGACGCGAAGCTCATCTACCCGCTTCGCCGCGTCGAGGTCCAGAAGCTGACCCTCGAGGCGCGCCCGTCCGAGGTCGCCGCCGAAGAGGAGACCGCCGTCGACGTCGACGCCGACGAAGTCGCCGTCGACACCGACGAGTAACGCCGCTCCGAGCGAACCCGCAGTTTTCCCGTTTATCAGTCGCGTAGCGGCGGCGATGTCCAGAGAGAGTGCAGATCGGATGCGGTGGCGCGTGCCTGCGAGGCCGCGGTGCGGCCGAGCAGCACGCGCGAGGTCGTCGGGCTTCGGCCGACTGCCAGAGGGACCTTCGGTCCCTCGCTGGACGCGGTGAGCGCTCGAAGAGCGCGAACCGCGAGGCTGGGGAGGCATGAGGTTGCGGTGTTGGGCGGGACTCAAAGGGGCAGTCGGCTCCGCGAAGACGGGCGACGTAAGCAGCGTGGCGCTACGCGCCACGGGCAGCCGGCGGCTCCGCCGCCGGCGACACTGCAACGAGGGAGCGAAGCGACTGAGTGACGAGGAGCGCAGCGAGCGTGCACAGCCCTCAGCGGCTGGGGCTTTGGAGGTCGTCGCCGTATCGACGCCGCTCACTTATAAACAGCCGCCAGCAGCACCACTCGATCACGTATAAATCTCCGATCAACCAATTTGCGATACCTACTCCCGCTATCAATCAAAAGGCGGTCAGCAGCGAACGGCTGTTTCACGCCGTACCGTGTCTAACTACGACAGGAACTCGCCGATCCCGCGTGCGGGGTAGCCGACCACGTGGTCCACGCCGGCCTCGCGGAGGTCGGCGACGCGCTCCCGGACGGTCTCCGGCGACCCGACGAGCGCGAAGTCACGCGCGGCGGCCGAGAGCACCTCGCGGGCGCGGCCGCTGGCCTCCGAGTCGGTCGCCGGCCCGTCGCCCTCGCCTCCGCTCCCGTCCGGGAGCGCGCGGGCGACGGGCCGGCGTCGGGAGACGTACGCACCCACGGCGTCGAGGACGGCGTCCTCGTCGTCAGTCAGGACGGTGGGCGCGTAGACGGCGACCTCGCCGTCGAACCCGGCGGCGCGGAGCGCGCGCACGTCGCGGTCGGTCGACCGGGAGAGCAGTTCGAACTGGGTCCCGCCCGTCGCCAGCGCGACGCGCTCGACGCCCTCCGTCCCGACCCACGCGTCGGGGGCGGCGCGCCGCGCGGCCCCGAGCCGCGGGGCGACCGCGCGCGACGACTCCTCGTCGGTGAGGTACGCGCCGTGGCCCGCGACGAGCACCCGCCGGGCCGCGTCCGGGATCCGGGCGGTCAGCGAGTCGTCGCCGAGCGGGTCGAACCCGTCCGCCCGCACCGGGGTGGTGACGTACAGCTCCGCCTCCGCGGCCAGCCGGTCGAGCGTCTCCGCGTCCGGGAGGTGCTCGCGGCCCTCGTAGTCGATCGTCACGCGATCGACCGGGAGCTCGCCCGCCCGCGACACGTCGCACTCGGCGGGCTTCAGCGCCGCGGCGTCGATGCCGGTCCGGGCGACCGCCTCGCGGCCGGTCAACATCGGGCGGCCACCTCGGGCGGCGGCGCGGCTCGCGGAGCGACCGCTCTCGGATGCGGCACGTTCGTTCGGCGCGTAGTGTCGATACTCACGGAGAAGACCCCATCACGATCGCGGAACGCGATCCATCGCCTGTGCGGCCATGACTGGATACCGGTAGTCGCGTGGGTTTCTTAAACCCGTCGCGGCGCGGCAATACTGCCGGCGGCGCGCGGGTTCGGCCGAGGGGATCGGAGACGGGTGACACGCGCGTCCCCGCCCACGTTATGGGGCTCGCGACCGTACGATCCGGTATGAACCAGCTCGTCGACGGTGAATGGCGGACCGACGCGTACGAGACGACCGACGAGGAGGGCTCGTTCCAGCGCGGCGAGACGACGTTCCGGAACTGGATCGCCGGCAGCGACGTGCCCGAGGGCGTCGACGCCGAGCCGGACGAGCGGTTCCGGCCCGAGGCGGGCCGGTACCACCTGTACGTCTCGTACGCCTGCCCGTGGGCGCACCGGACCCTGCTCGCCCGGTCGCTGCTCGGGCTGGAGGACGCGATCGACGTCTCGGTCGTGGACCCGTACCGCGCCGAGGACGGCTGGCAGTTCACCCCCGAGAAGGAGGGGTGTACGCCCGACAAGCTTCACGGCAGCGACTACCTCCGCGAGCTCTACGTCGAGGCCGACCCCGACGCCACCTGTCGGGTGACCGTCCCCGTGCTGTGGGACACCGAGGAGGAGACGATCGTCAACAACGAGTCGCGCGAGGTACTCCGGATGCTCTCGACCGCGTTCGACGAGTTCGGCAACGGCGCGTCGCTGCTCCCCGGTCCCGACGACGAGGCCACCGTCGCGGACGTCGACCGGGTTATCACCGATATCTACGAGCCCGTCAACAACGGCGTCTACCGCGCCGGGTTCGCGACGTCGCAGGGGGCCTACGACGAGGCGATCGACGAGCTGTTCGACGCGCTCGACCGGTGGAACGACCGCCTCGCCGACCGGCGCTACCTCGTCGGCGACTCGCTGACCGAGGCGGACGTCTGCATGTTCACGACGCTGGTCCGGTTCGATCAGGTGTACCACACCCACTTCATGTGTAACAAGCAGTACATCCACCAGTACGAGCACCTCTGGCCGTACCTGCGCGACCTCTACCAGACCGAGGGCATCGCGGAGACGGTGAACATGAGCCACATCAAGGAGCACTACTACACGACGCATCCGGACGTGACCCCCTCCGGGATCATCGCTCGCGGCCCGGACCTCGACTTCGAGGCGGACCACGACCGCGATCGGCTCGGCGGTGAGGCGCCGACGCCGGACGCGGCGGACTGAGCCCCGAGGGGCACCGCCAGTCCAATCGAGAATCGGACAACTGGGCGGTTTTCTGGCCGTCTGTGGTTCGAGCTGCCGTCCGGGCGAAACTACGCGACGACGCGCTCCGGCGCCACGACCGCCTCGCCCTCGGCGTCGAACACGCGGAGCGCGGACTCGTCGAACCGAACCGGTACCGTATCGCCGACGGCGGGTTCGACATCGGCGGTGACTCGCGCGAGGAAGCTGTCCGCAACGTCGAGATGGACGTAGTTGTCCGACCCGACCGGTTCGACGACTTCGACCGTCGCTTCGAATTCTCCGCGGTCGATGAAGACGTCTTCCGGACGGATCCCGACTGTGTAGTCACCCTCCGGCGTCAGTGTCTCAGCGAGCGGACTCGTGAGCCGCGCTCTGAACGGACCGTTCGGATCGGTGAGCGTGATTCCGTCCTCGACATGATTCGTCGTTGCGTCGATGAAGTTCATACTCGGTGACCCGACGAACCCGCCGACGAACGCGTTGTCGGGGTGCCGATAGACTTCCTTCGGCGGCCCGACCTGTTGGAGGACGCCGTCTTTGAGTATCGCCATCCGGTCCCCCATAGTCATCGCTTCCTCTTGGTCGTGGGTGACGTACACGGCCGTGATGTCGAGCTCGTCTTGGAGCCGCTGGATCTCCGTGCGCATCTCCACGCGGAGCTTCGCGTCGAGGTTCGAGAGCGGCTCGTCGAAGAGGAACACGTCGGGCTCTCGGACGATCGCTCGACCGAGAGCGACGCGCTGCTTCTGTCCTCCGGAGAGCTCGTCCGGATTGTCGTCGAGGAGTTCGGGGATGTCCATCATCTCCGCCGCCCACTCGACCTTCTCCCGTCGCTCGGCCCCGTCCAAATCGGTCGACATCCGCAGGCCGAACTCCATGTTCTCGAAGACGGTTTTGTGCGGGTACAGCGCGTAGTTCTGGAACACCATCGCGACGTCCCGCTTGCGCGCACTCAAGTCAGTCACGTCCTCGTCCCCGATATACACCCGACCGTCGGTCGCTCGTTCAAGCCCGGCGATCATCCGGAGCGTAGTCGACTTCCCACACCCCGATGGGCCGACCACTGCGAGGAACTCCCCGTCCTCGACCGTGAGACTAATATCGTCGACTGCGACGATGTCCCCCGCGTCGAACTCCTTACGTAGGTTCTCGAGCCGTACGGTAGCCATATACTGTGTGTGGAGGAATCACGCGGTATAGTTCTTTCCATTTTTCAGAATTTATGAAGTGATTTTTCGTATATTCTTCTTTCAGAGATAGAGCACCCGGCTCAGCGAGTGACGACGCCTGACGAGGGAGACAGGAGATGGTCACCGCTGTCCGCCGATCGCACGGCGTCCGACCCGGTCGAGAGGACAATCATTTCGTCGTCAAGAGCGTCGGCCGGCAGTCGAACCGGATCGGAACCACGGTTGATCGCGACCGCGACTGAACCGTCGTCGGACCGCCGACGATACACGAGGCGATCCCCGTCCGTCAGATCGCGGTCGAACGAGAGGCTGCCCCGCCGAAGCGGGTGCGTGTCGGTCCGAAGAGAGATTAGTCGGCGTACGAATGCGAGCAGGTCCCGATTCTGCTCCGTCTCGTCCCACACCATCGTGCGACGACAGTCCGGATCGTCGCCGCCCGTCATGCCGACCTCGTCGCCGTAGTACACACACGGAGCTCCGGGATACGTGAACAGCAACAGCATTGCGAGTCGGAACGTCCGTTCGTCGCCGCCGCACCGATGGAGGAGTCGTTCGGTGTCGTGACTGCCGAGCAGGTTGAACAGCGATCGGTTCGTCCGGTCGGGATAGCGCATCAGGAACCGAGTACACTTGTCCGCGAACGTCGACGCATCGATCTCCGCCTCGGTAAGAAATTCGTACACCGCGTAACTGAATGGATAGTTCATTACGGCGTCGAACTGATCTCCGTGGAGCCACGGTCTGGCGTCGTGCCACACCTCGCCCAAGATGTACGTGTCGGGGTCGATGGCCTTCACCTCGCGACGGAGGTCCCGCCAGAAGGCGTGGTCGACCTCGTTAGCCACGTCGAGTCGCCACCCGTCGATGCCGAACTCCTCGACCCAGTACGTCGCGACGTCAAGGAGGTACGACCGGACCTCCGGATTTTCGGTATTGAGCTTCGGCATGTATGGCTCGAAACCAAACGCGTCGTAGCTGGGACGCGGCTCGAAAGAAATCGGGAACTCGTGGACGTGGAACCAGTCGGCGTACTCCGAGTCGGCCCCGTGTTCAACGACATCCTGAAACGGTTCGAACCGTCGACCGCAGTGATTGAACACCCCGTCGAGCATGACGCGGATATCTAAGTCATGTGCGGCCTCGACGAGCTCTCGAAGCGTCTCCTCGTCGCCGAACTGCGGGTCGATCCGAGTGTAGTCCGTGGTGTTGTACTTGTGGTTCGAACTCGACTCGAACACTGGGGTGAGATACAGCGCGGTGACTCCGAGATCATCCAAATGATCGAGCCGATCGATGATCCCCTGTAAATCGCCACCGAAAAAGGAGTCGCTGGTGGGCGAGTCACCCCAGTCCGCGACCGAGTCCGGATTTCGCGAGGGGTCTCCGTTCTCGAAACGCTCCGGGAATATCTGATAAAACACGGCGTCTTGGACCCAATCCGGTGGATCCGCGACGTTGGACGGATGGAGAAAGGGGAATTCAAAGTAGTGAAGCGACCGTCGCTCGCCTGCAGTCGGGAGGTCGTCGATCGTTCCCGCCTCGAACCCCCACTCGGTGAGCCAGAGCCGTTCTTCCCCGCTTTTCAGGTGGAACGCGTAACAGAGCCGGCGATTCGGGGGCGTCACGGCCAGTTGCCAGTAGTCGTACTGTTCGTCGTGACCGACCAGTCGCATCGGCGTCCTGGTTGCGCTCTCGGGCCAGTCGAACTTATCGGCATGGAGCAGACGAACCCGCTCGACGTTCCCTCGTTTCGTCTTGAGTCTGACGTGGACCGTCTCCTCGTCGTGAGCGTAGACATCGCTGTTGGTGGGCCGATGATCGACGGCCGCACGGTCGATGCTCATTGGACCGGCTCGGCGCAGCGTGAGCGGTCTCGAACGGATCCACGGGCCGACCGCACGGCGTCGGGAGAGTTCGAGCGGTAGCGTCCTTGATGAATTCCCACCCGCCGTCTCGGCGATCTTGAATGGTTCATTTATGTACGCTTTTAAAATCTATCCCGAGTCACTAAAACGTTCTTCTATTTATAGAATATATGAGGTAGATGTTCATCCATAATTTTAGAAGTAAGATATTGGGTATAGAGGGCCTCTAAACAGGGAAAATAACTTATTTGCATTTTTCTGCACCTGAATCTGTACCCAACGTATTAATAAGAGAAGATAATATTCATCATTGATTCACATATGGCTTGGAATCGGCGGAAACTACTGGGTGCATTGGCTGGGAGTAGCGTCGTCAGCATCGCTGGGTGTGCCAGCGTTGAGGACGACGGCAGCGCAGACGATGGAAGTGCCGCCGACGGCGGTTCGAACGGCGACAGTACGGAAGACGGAAGTTCGGACGACGGTGAGAGCGGCGGCGAATCGGAACTCTGGTACGACTTCCAAGAGGGTGAACTCATTATCATGGAGGACGCCCTCGAGAGCTATCACGAACAGAGCAGTAACCAGATCGAGGGCGTCGACGTGACCGAGATGCAGGACCGACTCACGAGTGCGATCCCGACCGGCGAGGGTCCGGACTCGTTCATGTGGGCCCACGACTGGGCGGGCGACTTTTCCGAGAGCGGATTCCTTGAGGCGCAGACTGGAAACTTCGATGTCGATCTGGATCAGTTCACTTCGCCGGCACAGCAGGCGGTCACGTTCGAGGACGAGGTCTGGGGGCTACCGGTGAGCGCTGAGACAGTTGGACTGTTGTACAACAAAGAAATGGTCGACGAGCCTCCCGAGACGATCTCGGAGATGAAGTCGATCATGGACGAGTACCATGATCCAGCAAACAACCAGTACGGCCTCTCGTTCAACATCGACGCCTACTTCGTCAGCGGATACGCGCACGCGTTCGGTGGCTTCTACTACCAGGCCGACGGCCACGAGCTCGGATTGACGAAACAGGAGACTATCGATGGCCTCCGAATCGTCACCGACGAGCTCGACGAGTACAGCCCGAACGACTACGACTACGGTCCACAGGCGGCCGTGTTCGCTGAGGGACGGGCGCCGTTCGCGATCAACGGGCCGTGGGAACTGGGTAACGCCGACTTTGACGCCGGCGTCGCGAAGCTCCCCGCGCCGGAAGGCGGCACGCCGGCACCGTACTCCGGTGTGCAGATGTTCTACTTCGCTGACGGCGTCAGCGACGACCCGGAGAGCGCCGACGCGGCTCGCGACTTCGCCGAGTGGTACGCGACGAACACGGACCTACTCTCCCGGCTCGCGGAGGACCAGGGCTTCATTCCGGTCCTCGACGAGCTGGCCGGAACCGACGACCTGCCGGAGACAGTCAAGGGCTTCTCGGCGTCGGCCGCCGACGGTACTCCGATGCCGGCCGACCCCCGAATGAACCAAGTCTGGAGCCCGACCGAAGACGCCATTCTCAACGCGATCACCGGTGGGGAAGAGCTTGAGGCGGCGCTGGAGGAAGCAGAGAGCCGTATCCGCGATAACTGGGAATAAACCGATGGCGACCTCAGATGTGGTAAAGCGGGTTCGCAAATATGAGGCCCCGAGGTGGTTGACGGAAAACCTCTCGTTAGCGCTGGTGCTGCCGGGACTGTTCTTTTTCCTCTCGTTCGTCGCCATCCCGCTCGCCTACCTCATCGGGCTCTCGTTAACGAACGCGACCCTCGGAACCATGTTCCAAGACGCACCGGGACTGTGGGGAACGGTCTTCGGCGAGGCCGAGTTCGTTGGTGTCGATAACTACGCGAGCCTGTTGACCGACGGTCAGTTCTACCGCTCGTTCGGTGTCACGTGGCTGTTCGTCGCGACGAGCGTCGTCGGAAAAGTGGTTCTCGGAGTGGGTATCGCCGTCGTATTGACACACCACTGGGTACGCGGGAAGCGGCTGATGCGTGCCCTGGTCATCCTTCCGATGGGGCTCCCCGCGATCTTCACGATCACCGTCTGGCGGGGCGTCTTCTCGTCAGCACGGTTCGGGCTCGCAAACCAGTTCCTCGGCGCGTTCGGATTCGAATCGATCGCGTGGTTCAGCCGACGGTGGCTCGCGTTCGTCTCGTACAACGTCACCGAGATGTGGCTGGCGTACCCGTTCATGGTGATTATTACCGTGAGCGCGCTCCAGAACGTCTCCGGCGAACTTCACGAGGCCGCGAAGGTGGACGGCGCCGGATTCATCAATCGCTTTCGACACGTCACGATGCCGTCGATCAAGCGTCCCGTGATGTTCGCGTCAATCCTCACCGCCGCGGCGTCGTTCCAGCAGTTCCTGATTCCGTTCGTGTTCAACCGGGGCGGCCCGGCACGCGCGAACGAACTCATTCTGCTGTACGGATACCGCGAGGCGTTCGAGTTCCGCGCGTTCGGTGAGGGCTCCGCGATCATGCTCACGGCGATAACGATCATCGGGCTCTTCATGATCGTCGCGGCGACGAAGGGAGAGCTCGCGGAGGGAGCACACGAATGACCCTGATCCAATCGATCACACGAAAAATCAAATCCGACATCCGAGCTATCCCGGCTGCGATCGTCGGCTGGTATCGGAACACTCAGTACAAGCTCGATCTCTACCGTCGCGGGAAGATCGGCACGCTGCAGCTTCTCGCGCCGGTGTTCTCGACAGCCGGCGCGCTCGCGCTCGTCTCGATACTCATGTTCCCGGTGTACTGGATCGCGCTCGCGGCGCTGTCGGGAGAGGGAGCGTCGCTGTACTCGGCCGGAGGACTACAGCTCCTTCCGGCCGGGTTCAATCCCTGGTTGCTGATCACCGAGGGCGATCTCTGGATGGGAATGGATCTGACACCCTTCGTCTGGGTGATCGGAGATCTCATTATCCCGAGCCTCCGGATATCGATCCCGTTTACCGGAAGCAGCATCGTCACTTCGGAAGTCGTTCTGCTCGAGGCCGCCAACTACGGCGTCGAGCGGCCGTCCGCATTCAAACAGTACGCGTGGAACTCTCTCACCGTCGCAATCCCAACGGTAATGATGACCATGGCGGTGATCATTCCCGCCTCCTACGCGCTCTCGCGGAAGGAGTTCCTCATGCGCAAGAAGGTGCTATACGGCTACATTCTCTTCACGCAGGTCGGCGGCGGTCTCGGCCTTGCGATGCTGATCGCCGTGTTCGCGATCTTCTCCGCATTCGGATGGACAAACGACAAGTTCATGCTCGCCGTTTATTACTCAGCGATGGCTGTGCCGTTCAACACGTGGCTATTGAAGACGTTCATGGACTCGATACCGCCCTCCTACGAGGAGGCCGCAGTCATCGACGGCGCGCCGCCGTGGCGGGTCGTCTGGGAGATCATCCTCCCGCTCTCGAAGGCGGGTCTCGCGGCCGTGCTCATCTTTGTGTTTCTCGCGGGCTGGATGGAGTTTATTGTCGCACAGACGGTGCTCCGCCCGGAGAACTACACCCTACCAGTGGGACTGTTCGCGCTCATTGACGAGTACACCGTTCCGTGGGCTCGGTTCTCCGCGTTCGCGTTGCTGTTCGCCGCACCGGTTGTGGTCATCTATCTCTTCGCGCAGCGGTATATCGAATCTGGCCTCTCGTTCGGCGGGATGGAAGGCTGACCGCCATTGAGGGGCCGGACCTGACTCGATCGGCCGATCCGGGCGCTGGGGACGGGTTGAAGTGATCGCTCGCCTGAACCGAAGGCAATGGAGCCGCCGAACATCGAGCGGTTGGACGAGCGGACCGTCCAGCGCATCGCGGCCGGCGAGGTCGTCGAGCGCCCGGCCAGCGTCGTCAAGGAGCTGATCGAGAACAGCCTCGACGCGGGCGCGACGCGCGTGGCCGTGTCCGTCGAGGCCGGCGGCACCGAGGGGATCCGCGTCCGCGACGACGGCGTGGGCATCCCCGAAGGCCAACTGGAGGCCGCGGTCGCCGAACACGCCACCTCGAAGATCGGCGACATCGCGGACCTCGACCGCGGCGTCGGCACCCTCGGCTTCCGCGGCGAGGCGCTGTACACCGTCGGCGCCGTCTCGCGGCTCACCGTCCGGTCGAAGCCGCCCGGCGCCGACGCAGGTGCCGAGATCACCGTCGAGGGCGGCGCGGTGGGCGAGGCGCGCCCCGCGGGCTGTCCCGAGGGGACGACCGTGGAGGTGGAGGACCTCTTCTATAACACCCCCGCCCGCAAGAAGTTCCTCAAGCGGACCGCGACCGAGTTCGACCGGATCAACACCGTCGTCACCGGCTACGCGCTCGCCAATCCCGATGTGGCCGTCTCGCTGGAGCACGACGGGCGAGAGACGTTCGCGACCGAGGGGAACGGCGACCTCCGGTCGACCGTCTTGGCCGTCTACGGCCGCGAGGTCGCGGAGGCGATGGTGGACGTGGAGTGGGAACCGAGTGATTCGAAGGCCGACCCCCCCGTTCGCGGCGTCAGCGGTCTCGTCTCCCACCCCGGGACGACCCGGTCGACCCGCGAGTACCTCGCGACCTACGTCAACGGTCGGTTCGTCACCGCGAGCGCCCTCCGCGAGGCCGTCCTCGACGCGTACGGCGGCCAGCTCGCGCCCGACCGGTACCCCTTCGCGGTGCTCTTCGTCGAGGTCCCGCCCGGCGACATCGACGTGAACGTCCACCCGCGCAAGCTGGAAGTCCGGTTCGACGAGGAGCCGGCGGTGCGCGAGGCCGTCGAAGACGCCGTGGAGGAGGCCCTGCTGGACCACGGGCTGATCCGCTCGACGGCCCCCAGAGGGCGGTCCGCACCGGACGAGACGGCGGTCGCTCCCGAAACACCCGAGACCGAGGCCGTCGGCGGCGCCGGAACCGACCACGAGCGCGCGGCCCTCGGCGACAGGAACGACGGCGACCGAGAGGGCGGCGACCGAGGGGGCGACGACAAAAGCGGCGGCGTCCGGGACGGAAATGGCAGTCCGACCGCCGGCTCCGCGGCCGGTGCCTCAGAGCTCGACCCCACGGACGAGGAGGCGTGGGCGGTCGGCGACGTGGGGTCGGGCGACGACGTGGGGTCGGGCGACGACCAGATGGACGACGGCGGCGGCGTGGGCCCGGATACCGTCGGTTCCGCCGGGTCCGCCGGGTCCGCGTCCGATCGTCCCTCGCCGCGGAGCTGGCAGTCGGACCCGGACGAGGGCGAGGGGGACGCAGGGGACGACGCTGACGCGGTCGCCAGCGCAGATACCGACACCGAAAGCGACGCGAGGGAGGCCGACGGGCTCGGTCGGTTCGGCGGTTCGGATGGCGACGGCTCCGACTCGACCGACACCGAGACTGCGACGGAGGCCACCGCCAGCGGGTCGGAGGCGGGGCGAGCACCGTCGCCCGCCTCGCGCTCGACCGCGACCGCCCAGCGGACCCTCGACGGCGAGCCGACGAGCGCGGAGCGCACCTACGACTCGCTCCCGCCGCTGCGGGTGCTCGGCCAGCTCCACGAGACGTACGTCGTCGCCGAGGCGCCCGACGGGCTCGTGTTGATCGACCAGCACGCCGCCGACGAGCGGGTGAACTACGAGCGCCTGCAGGCCGCGTTCGCCGACGGCGCCGACGCGCAGGCGCTCGCCGAGCCCGTCCGGATCGAGCTCACCGCGCGGGAGGCGGCGCTGTTCGAGGAGTTCGTCGAGGACCTCGCTGGGGTCGGCTTCCGCGCCGAGCGCGCGGGCGAGCGCGAGGTGGTCGTCGAGTCGGTCCCGGCGGTGTTCGACGCCGCGCTCGACCCCGGGCTCGTCCGAGACGTGCTCTCCGCGCTCGTCGGCGACGCGACCGCGGGCGACGAGCCGGTGACGGACGTGGTCGACGAGCTGCTCGCGGATCTGGCGTGTTACCCCTCCGTGACCGGGAACACCTCGCTGACGGAGGGGTCGGTCGTCGACCTGCTCGACCGCCTCGACGCGTGCGAGAACCCGTACGCCTGCCCGCACGGGCGCCCGGTCGTGATCCGACTCGACCGCGACGAGATCGGCTCGCGGTTCGAGCGCGACTACCCCGGTCACGCCGGGCGTCGCGCGGAGTGAGCCGGAGGGACAGGGGGCGGTCGGCCGCCCGGCGGCCACAGAGAGGTACCCTTTAGGCGGGCGCCGTGGTCCCACGCGTATGGAACGCGTAGCGATCATCGGCGCGTCGATGACCCGGTTCGGGCAGCGCGACGCCTGGGTGCGCGAGCTGCTGGCCGAGGCGGGCGCGGCCGCGCTCGACGACGCCGGGATCGGCGGCGACGACCTCGATCACCTGTACGTCTCGAACATGGCCAGCGGCGAGTTCGAGGGCCAGACCGGCGTCCCGAACGCGCTCGCCCACGATCTGGCCGCACAGCCCGCCTACACCGCCCGTATCGACCAGACATCCTCGTCGGGCGGGGCGGGCGTGTACGCCGCGTGGCAGTCGGTCGCCTCCGGCGCGAGCGACCTCACCATGCTGGTCGGCGGCGAGAAGATGACCCACCGAACGACCGCGGAGGCGACCGACGTGATCGCGTCGCTCACCCATCCGGTCGAGTACAAACAGGGCGTGACGCTCCCCTCCTTCGCGGGGCTCACGGCGCGGCTCTACCTCGACGAGTACGACGCCCCCCGCGAGAGTCTCGGGAAGGTCGCGGTGAAGAACCACAAAAACGGCGTGGACAACCCCCACGCGCAGTTTCAGAAGGAGGTCGACCTCGACACGGTGCTCGAGTCGCCGATCGTCGCCGATCCGCTCCGGCTGTACGACTTCTGTCCGATCACGGACGGCTCCGCCGCGCTCGTGTTCTGTCCGGAGTCGGTCGCCGCGGAGTACGTCCCCGAGGACGAGTACGCGGTCGTCTCGGGGATCGGCGGCGCGACCGACACCCACGTCGTCCACGAGCGCGCGGACCCGACGACGATGGGCGGGGTCGTCGACTCCTCCGACATCGCCTACGAGATGGCCGGAATCGGTCCGGACGACGTCGACGTGGCGGAGCTCCACGACATGTTCACCATCCTCGAGTTCCTCCAGAGCGAGGACCTCGGGTTCTTCGAGAAGGGCGAGGGGTGGAAGGCGGTCGAGGAGGGCGTCACCGACCGCGACGGCGAGCTCCCGATCAACACCTCCGGCGGGCTCAAGTCGAAGGGCCACCCCCTCGGCGCCAGCGGGGTCGCACAGGTGTACGAGATATTCGAACAGGTCACCGGCAACGCCGGCCCGCGGCAGGTCGAGGCCGACACGGGGCTCGCCTGCAACGTCGGCGGGTTCGGGAACTGCGTGACCACGACGATCCTGGAGGGCACCCAATGAGCGACAACGAAGCGGCCGATACGAGAGTCGACGATCAGACGGACAGCGCCGAGCCGGCCTTCGAGGCCGCCGAGTACGCGGACGGCACGGTCACGTACCCGCCACACACCGTGAGCCCGAACGGCGCCGAGCGCGTCGGTACGGTCGACCTCCGAGAGTACGAAGGTCGGGTCCTCACGTGGACGACCTCGACGGCGACGCCGCCGGGCGTCCGCGAGCCGAACACCCTCGCGATCGTCGAGTTCGAGATGGGCGACGGGTACGACGGCCCGGCGGTCCGTGCGCTCGGCCAGATCGCCGAGCGCGAGGACGGCTCCGGGGAGACCTTCGACGTCGACATCGGCGACCGCGTCGAGCCCGTCTACGCCGACGAGCTGCGCGAGCCGGGCGCCGGCATCCGCGAGCCCGAGAGCCAGGACTGGGACGGGTTCCGGTTCCGGCCCGTCGAGGAGTAGTCGCGGTCGTTTTCGGCTTTTCGTCGGTTCACACCCGCCGGTAGTCCCCGAGCCGCGTCCCGTCGAGCAGGTACGCGTCGCCGGCCGGGAGCGCGTCGGGGAGGAACGGCGCGAGGAACGACTGGCCGTCGACGTTGACCCACGTCCCGCCGGAGCGCTCGTTGAACGCGGGGAAGACGACGAGTTCGGGCGGGTCGGAGCGGTCGCGCTCGTTTCCGTCCTCCTCGACGAACGCTCCCGGATCGAGCGTCCCGCGCAGCCACGCGCGCTCGACCCGCGAGCCGCCGACCGCGTCCTCCAGTCGCACTTGGGGGTGCTCGTGACCCATACAGACCACGTCGGCGTCGAGGAGCGCGGGGTCGGGCCACGTGTGGCCGTGGACGACGCCGACGCTATCTCCGAGCACGTCCCCGCCCGCCCCGATCACGTCGAGGTCGGCGACGAACGCCTCGGCGACGCCGGCGTCGTGGTTCCCCTCGACGAGCGTTATCGGGACGCGGTCCGTGACCGTCCGGATCAGCTCGACGAGCTCCTCGCGCTCGTCGCCCTCCGGCGCCGCGATCCGGTGCGCGAGGTCACCGAGGACCACCACACGGTCGGCGTCGGTCTCCGCGATCAGGGCGCAGAGCCGCTCCCGTCGCTCGTCGGCGCGGCTGTCGAGCTCGACGCCGCGCTCGTACCGGAGCCCGACCTCGATACCGGCGTGCACGTCGGCGACCAGGAGCGCGCGCTCGCTCCCGAGGTCGGCCACGGCCGCGGGCTCGCCGACCACCGGTTCGACGGCGGGCGACGCGGCGGGCGCCATCAGATCGGCTTGAGCACGCCGTCGCCGGGCTCGTAGCACTTCCCGCTCATCAGCGCGTCCTGGATCGCGTCCTCGACCGCGTCGGCGCCGACGCCGTGGTCGTCGACGACCGCCTCCACGACGGCCTCGCGGTCGGCGCCGTCGCCGTCGTCGAGCTCGCCCATCGCGTCGATGACCGCGACTTCGAGGTCGAGATCGTCGGCCGCCTCGCCGTCGTCGCCGGCTGGATCCGCGCTCTCCGGGTCCGCGTCGGTCGCGTCCGGCTCCTGAGCGTCCGGTTCCGCCGCGGTCGCATCAGCGGCCGCGTCGGCCTCCGCGGACTCCGCGGTGCCCTCCTCGGCCGAGGGCTCGTCGATCTCCTCGGGCTCCGGCACGTCGATGTCGGCCTCACCGGGGTCGTCGACCTCGCTCCCGGTGGAGAAGTCGGTGCCGAACTCGGACTCGATCTCCTCGCGCTCCTCCTCGTCGAGCTCGTACATCTCGTCGGACGCGGGCTCGGTCGGCGGTTCGTCGAGGTCGGCATCGCCGTCGTCTCCGCCGGATTCGTCGGCCTCGGTGTCGTCCGTCCCGACGTCGTCCGTCCCGGCGTCGAAGTCGCCGAGACCGTCGCTCTCGTCGTCGAGCTCGGTGGCAGGATCGGGTTCCGACTCGGAGCCGGCGGATTCCGACTCGGTCTCGGAGGGATCGGTGTCGGCGGCCGCGGCGTCGACGGTGTCGGCGGTGTCGGCAGTGTCGGCGACGTCGGCAGGCTCGGAACCGATCGAGTCGGTATCGGTCGAGTCGGCGTCGGCCGATCCGGAATCGTCCGTCTCGGTGACTTCAGCCGTTTCGGCCGTTTCGTCGCCTGTCGCCGCGGGTTCCGGCTCGGACTCGGAGGCAGCCTCGTCCGATTCGGAGGCGACCGGCTCGGGTTCCGATTCTTCCGTCCCTTCGTCGCCGACCGGCTCCGCCGGCGTCTCGATCGTCACGTCCGTCTCCGGAAGCGCGCCGACGGCGACCTCGCCGCCCTCGTCGGGCGCGATTTCGAGCGCGCGCACCTCGTCTCGGTCGCCGGCGATCAGCTCTAAGGCGTCGATCGCGAGCCGCCGGAGCGCCTCGACGTAGGCGGGCGAGGTGTCGTAGTGAGCGATCGCCTTCGGGATTCCCGCCGCCAGCGACGCGGGCGCGCCGCCCGATTCGAGGGCCGCGCGGAGCTCCTCGCCGCGGAGGTCGGAGCCGAGCGCCTTCTCGAAGACCGCGAGCCGGTCGAGGGTGGCCTCCGCGGCGGAGACGACCCACCGGTCGCGGGTGTCGGCGTCGACCGCGTTGAGGCTCTCGGGCCGGACCGAGGTGAACACGCGGTCGGAGTCCTCCGGCTCGAAGGTGCGCGCCTTCCCCGTGAGCGCGACGAACGACGGCGGGTCGGCGCGCTCCAAGAACGTCTGCGCCTCCGGCTGGTACTGCCCGGCGTAGGTGACGAACGCGCCGGAGGGGTCGACGACGCGCCCGCGGCGCGTCTCGTCGTTCACGCGCTCGATCTCGGTGAGCACGCCGGCGACGAACAGCCGGTTCACGCGGGCCCCCGTGGGGGTAACCACGTAGTTCGGGGCGCGCTCCTCGTCGCTCTCGGAGTACGAGAGGGAGGCGTCGTCGAACTCGGCGGCGAACAGCCGGTGGGCGACCTCGCGGGCGCCCGGCCCGTCGTCGCTCATTCGCCCACCTCCGCGAGCGCGGCGCGGGCGTGGTCGGCCGGGTCGTCGTCCGCGAGTTCGAACTCGCTCGCGTCGAGGTTGGCGCCGTAGTCGTCGACCGAGAGGTTCCCGCGGACGCGGTACGCGCGCCCGACCAGCGAGTCGGCGATCGCCTCGGCGACGACCTCCTTGTCCATCGCGTCCTTCGCGGCGTCGAGGGCGTCCTCGAGCCCGCCGCCGTACACCTCGGCGGTGAGCTCGTCGTCCAAGACGACGGTGACGGTGTCGGTGCCGTCGTCGACGATCGCCTTCACGCGCAGGTCGTCCTCGCCGTCCACGTCGCCGTGGCTCCGGCACTGACCGTTCTGGACCACGCGGCCGCACTCCGGACAGCGCTCGATGAGCCCGGAGCCGTCCCGGATCTCTAAGACGTTCCCGACGACCTCCACGTCGAACATCCCGCCGGAGCCGACCGCCTCGGCGACCGACAGGCGGGGCGCGTCCTCCGCGACCTCCACGGGGTCGGGGAGGGGCGTCACCGTCGAGAACTCGGTGAGGTTGATCGACGGGACCCCGCGGAACTCCCGGACGTACACGTCCTCGATCCGGAGGTCGGCGCCCGGCTTCAGCTCCGACCGGGGCTGCCAGTCGGTGAAGGGAAGCTTCGCGGTGGCGTCGCCGACGACGCCCTCCAGGATCTCCGTCTCGCCGTCGCGTCCGGAGATCGTCTTCTCGTCGACCTCCAGCACGCGGACCTCCACGTTACGGCCGCGGTCGCCCGCGTCGATGTCGACGAGGCTCCGGTCGCCGCCGACCTCGTGGTCGACTTCGACCTCCTCGTCGGCGATGGCGACGGTGGTCGAGTCGTTGAGGTTGAGCTCCGGCGCGCCCTCCCACTCCCGGACGCCGGCGTTGCCGATCGTCAGGGAGTCGCCCGGCTCGAACCCGAAGTCCTGCCACGCGGTGTAGGAGATGACGCCGGTCTCGTCGGCGACCTCCCCCTCGCGGATCGTGAGGTCGTCGCCCTGGTACCGGATCGTCCGCGTCCCCTGCGTGAGCACGCGGACGGTGACCGTCACGCCGTCGTGGTCGGTGGTGATCTCGCCCACGTCGACCGAATCGGGCGTCGGCGTCGAGCCGCCGCCTCCGCCCCCGTGTTTCCGGCGGACGCTCTGTTTGGCCTCGTCGATCGGGACGCTGTACTCCAGTAAGTTCTGCAGGTCGGCTTTGACCTCCTCTTTGTCGACGCCGAGGTCGGAGGCGAGTTCCTCGGCATGGCTGTTGACGTCCATCGGGTCGAGGTTCGACGCGACCGCACAAAAGGGTTCACCACCCCTCGCGCGGCTGACCTCCGCGAGGTCGTCTCCCGCTCGGCCGATCCCCACGGAGCCGTCTCCTGCGAGGCCATCCCGCGCGACGGCCGGTAGGGCTAAACCGCCCCCGTCCGCAACGTGGGGCATGGACGAGATCGACATCGACGCGCGCGTCACGGGGGAGCGGACCGTCATCGACGTGACCGGGACCCGCGACGTCGCCGTCGTCGTTCGCTCCGCGAGCGGCGAGCGGATCTACCTCCCACCGGAGAGCTTCGACGAGCCGATGTCGAGCTCGCCGTACACCTCGCCGTATCAGGGCGGGAGCGGAATCGACGGCGAGGAGAGCCCGTACGGCGGGGGATCGGGGAGCACCCGCGGCGTGATCGAGACCGCGGACGGGTTCCGGGTCACCCACCCGGAGACGGCCACCGAGTTCAACGTGTACCGCGGCGACGACGACGGCGACGGTGACGACGACGGCGACGGTGACGACGACAACGACAACGGCGACGGCGAGGAGTAGCGGGAGGAGGAGGGCAAGAGCGAGTAGCAGCGACGACGAGTCGGCGGCGGCGAGAGAAGCGAGTCGAGGGGGACGGCGGCGTCCGCGCGTTTTACGCCACGTCTTCGTACACGGCCAGCGTGTCCTCGGTGACGTCCGACCACTCGCGGCGCTCGTACTCCGGGGGACCCTCGCGGTCGAGCGCGACCGTGATCCCCTCGACGATCGACTCCGAGTCGACCTCGACCTCGACCAGGCAGTCGTCGGGGAGCACCTCCGCGACGCCCGACCGGGTGGCGACGACCTGCGTCCCGGACTCCAGCGCCTCGGTGATCGTGATCCCGAACGGCTCCGCGTACGAGGGCGAGACGAACGCGTCGGCGGCGGCGTAGTAGTCGCCGAGCTCCGCCTCCGGGACGTAGCCGACGAACTCGACGCGGTCCTCGATCCCGAGCAGCTCGGTGAATCGCTTCAGCTGGTCGGTCTGGTGACCCGACCCGCCGACGACGAGGGTCACGCCCGGACGGTGGAGCTTCCGCATCGCGTACAGCAGGTGCGAGATCCCCTTCTGATCGGTGTGTCGACCGACGAAAAACAGCATCTCCCCGTCGATTCCGAGGTCCTCGCGGACGTCCTTCCCGGAGAACGTCGGCGTCGAGAAACCGTTGTACACGACCCGCGAGTCGGCGTCGTACAGCTCCCGGATGTCCTCGCGGACGAGCTCGCTGACCGCGATGTTGGTGTCCGCGGCGTTCGCGAGGCGGCGCTCGGTCTCGACCTCGCGGGTCGGCGGGTCGATGTTGCGGTCGCTCGCCAGCGAGTGGAACGACGACACCCACGTCGCGTCCGACGCGCGGGCGGCCTGTCGACCGGGCCCGTACCCGAACCAGTCGTGCGTGTGGATCACGTCGTGGTCTGGAGCGAGCTCGGCGAACCGGTCGCTGAGCCGGTCGACGCGGGCGGCGACGTCCCCCTCGCCGGTCTCGACGGGCTCGATCCCCGGCTCGTCGTCCGGCGCGAACTCCGCGGGCAACACGAGGGTGGCCTCCACCCCGAAGTCGTCGCGGAGCCCCGAGAACAGTTCGCCGACGTGGACGTCGAGCCCGCCGGTGATGTTCGGCGGGTACCCCCATCCCAGCATGAGTACGCTCGGCGGCATACCTCCCCGTTTTGGGAGTCGGCACTTAGGTATGCCCCTCGTATCCCGGCCGAGCGGCTCGCGGGAAGTCGAAAGCGTGTGAAAAACCGGTCGAGAACTCCCGTCGATCCGCGTTTGGACCGGCTCAGGCCGCCTTCACGGCGTCGCGCAGCGCGTCCGTGCGTTCGGTGATCGACTCGGCGGCGTCGGCGAGCACGTCGAGCGGGTCGCCGGACTCCGATTTCACCGTTAGCACCGGCTCCGTCTGACCGCCGGACTGTTCGGGGTTCATGTCGTAGGTCGCGGCCGCGACGTCGTCGGTCTCCAGCAGGACGCCCTTCAACACGTTCATGAACGTGTGGTCCTCGCCGGCGATCTCGATGCGGAGTTCCGTGTCGGTCTTCTCGATGACCCGCAGTTCCATGTTCGTGACGTCGAGCGAGCGGCGTTTCAAGCTTTCGTCTCCCGTATATCGGGAGCTGCGACCGACCCGCACGCGACCCGAAAGCGTATGCCGCCGGCTCCGGTGGCCGCCGTATGGAGATCCGACGCCTGTCGGCCGACGAGGAGGCCCTCCGTCGCTACGCGGCGGAGCTGTGGCTCCCCTACCACCGCGATCTCGAAGCGAACGTGGCGACGCACGCGCTGGCGGACCGACCCGACGAGGAGCTGATCGCGGCGGAGACCCGGTTCCGGCTCGACCTGCTCCGCGAGGACGCGGACCGTCGCCTCTGGGTCGTCGCGGTCGACGCCGGGGTCAACGGGGACGGTGTCGACCGCGAGGACTTCGACCCCGAGCGCCTCGACCCCGGGAATCCCGCGGCTCCCGGTGCACCCGGCTCCGACCGCGGTCTCGTAGCGTTCGTCTCGACGAGCGTCGACGAGTGTCCCACCGTGTTCGACCGGCCCGATCGGCTCGTGGTCGGCGACATCTACGTCAGCGAGCCGTACCGCGGGACCGGGATCGCGAGCCGGCTGATGGAGCGCGCCGTGATCGATGCCCGCGAGGCGGACTGCGGCGAGCTCCGGCTCGACGTCGACGTCGACAACGAGCGGGCGATGGCGTTCTACGAGAAACAGGGGTTCGAGCCGTATCGCAAGCAGCTGACGCGGGAGGTGGAGTAGGTGGACGGGTTATAAGCGATCATTGCCGTCGCTCACAGTTCTTTTAAATACCGATGCGCGAACACCGATCTGCGATACCCACTCCCCTAATCTCCCGCCGCGTGTCTGTACTGATCGCAGCCGGACCCGGCTGTGCTCGCTACCGAGGGTTTCAACGGGCCCGTCGGCCCTCGGAGGCGCCCGCCCTCGTTTTTAAGGCGTATCGGTGACAGGCGAGCGCATGGGCCGCTCCGACGCGTCGACGGACCGAGACGTACCCGCGGATCGAGGCTCCCCGCCTCCCGAAGTCGCGGTCGTCGGCGGCGGCGCCGTCGGCGTCACCGCGGCCGCCGACCTCGCGGCCCGCGGCGCCGACGTGACGCTGTACGACCGCGGCGACCTCGGTGCCGGTAGCTCCGGGCGCGCGGCGGGCGTGCTGTACGACGCCTACGCCGAGGACGTCGACGCCGCGCTCGCCGCCCGCGCGATGGAACGATTCCGGGCGTTCGACGACACGCTCCCCGGGTTCTCCGTTACGCCGTGCCCCTACGTCATCGCCGTCCGCGGGGGCGACCCGGACGCCGAGGCCGTGCCGGCGATGGTCGACCGGATGCGCGGACACGACCGCGACGTCTCGCTCGTCGATCCCGCGGCGCTCGGCGAGCGGTTCCCCCTCGCGACCGACGACCTCGCGGTCGCCGCGGTGGCCGACGGCGCCGGCTGGTGTGACCCCGCGAGCTACGTCGCCGCGACGGGCGAGCGCGCGCGCCGCGAGGGTGTCACCGTCGAGACCGACACCCCCGTCTCGCTCGCGGGCGAGGGCCCCGGCCTGCGGGTCGGAAACGCGGGTACGGGCCGATCCGGGACCCGCCGAGAGTTCGACGCGGTCGTCGTCGCCGTCGGCGCGCACACCTCGGCGTTCCTCGGCGACGCGGGGCGCGAGGTCCCGGTGGTCCCCTACCGCGTGCAGGCGCTGACGGCGGGGGTCGGCGGCGGGGCGAGGAGCTACGACGGACCGATGGTGTACGACGCGACCGCGGGCGCGTATTTCCGACCGCACCCGACCGGGTTACTCGCCGGCGACGGCACGGAGCCGGTCCCGGCCGACCCGGACGACTACGACCGCACGGGCGACGACTGGTTCGTGGAGTCGGTCTCGGCGACGCTCCGCGAGCGGCTCGGCGAGGCTGCGGTAGAGGGTCTCGACGTGGAGCGCGCGTGGGCCGGGCTCTGCACGGCCACCCCCGACGGCGACCCCCTCGTCGGGCCGGTCGGCGACCCCGCAGACCGCGTGTTCGTCGCCGCCGGCTGGCAGGGCCACGGGTTCATGCGCGCACCGGCGATCGGCGAGCACGTCGCCGAGGGGGTGCTCGCGTCGCTCGACGGGACCGGGGCGGGGGACTCGGAGTCGCCGTGGATCGACGCGTTCGATCCCGATCGGTTCGACGGGGGCGAGGAGTTCGAGATCGCGGAGGGGATGTCGGTGGAGAGTCGGGCGAGGGAGTGAGGAGTCGTCTCAGGCGTCGTCGGCCGCGTCGAAGTCCGCCTCGTCGTCCTCCTCTACCACTTCCACGTCGCGTCCGTCGTCCTTCTTCGGGATCTCGACCTGAAGGGTGCCGTTCCGCGTGAGCGTCGCGTTCGCGCCCCGCGGCGTCACGTTCGCGTCGGGGGGGAGCTCGGCGCTGCCCGAGAGCGAGACGCCGCGACCCGGGAACAGCATCTCGTAGCCGTCGTAGAAGTCGCGGAACCGGTCGAGCTGGACCTCGACGGTGTGATCGAGGAACGTCACGTTCAGGTCCTCGCCGCGGACGCCCGGGGCGTCGAAGACGACGAGGTACGCGTCGTCGCTCTCCAAGAGGTCGTACGAGAGCGGGCGGCGCTCCTGCATCTTGCTCCACCCGCGGCCGAGGCGTTCGAGCGCGCGGCGGACGATCGACCGCCCGGCCTCGACGAGTTCGCTCACGGGCTACACCTCGATCTCGGCGAGGTCGCTCCCGCCGCAGTACGGGCACGACAGGTCCTCGACCGCGTGGTCGTCGGGCACGTCGTAGGTGTAGTGGTTCTCGAACATGTCGAGCTCGCAGTCGTCGCTCTCGCATTTGACCTCCATCGTCGATGGCATATACCGACGTGTTGTGTCGGCGAGGGCTTAAACGGCGTGGCGGCGGCGGTCGAGGCGCGCGGAGCGTGCCCGTCGTGGCGGTGTGGCCGCCGTGGCGATCAGACCCCAGGTCCGCGAAGCCGCTTGGGGACGACGGTTCGCTCGGCGAGCAACGTGACGAGGATCCCGAGCGCGACCCCCGCCCAGACGCCCGGACCGTACGGGAAAAGCGCCGGGGCGAGCGCGAGCGACACGCCGAGCCAGACGGACGCGAGGAGGATCCCCGCGCCAGCGGCGACGTACGCCAGCGTCTCGCGGCGGTCGCTCGGAACCCGGTCCCGCGCTAGCCACGCGATCGGTCCGAAGACGAGGGCGGTCCCGGCCGCCCACGCGGTCGCGACTCCCCACGGGCGCGGTTCGGCGGCGTAGAACTGTCCCGCGGCGAAGAGGCAGACGCCGGCGATCACGACGTACTGCACGACGCGCAGTCGGGTCGAAACCGTCTCGGAGGGCATGAGTCTCGATCCCGGGCGGTCCGATATAAGCGATTCCCCGCCGCGTTCCGGGCTGTGCGTTCCGCCCTCGCGTTCCGCACGCTTTTCCCGTCTCGGCCGACTACGGTGGGTAACATGACCGATTCGCCCGCGTCGGGCCGGGGCTCGCTCCCGCCCGACCCGAACGACCTCTCCGTCACCGTCGTCGACGGCTACGTCGACGAGCCGGCCCACTTCGGCGTGCCGCCGTACATCTCGACGTATCCGCGGTACACGGCCGGCGCGCTCGTCGACGCGGGCGTCCCCGAGTCGCAGGTCACCTACCACACTATCGACGAGCTCCGCGACGACCGGAGCAAGCACGCCGACGTCGCGAACGCGGACCTCATGGTGTACGTCGGCGGGATGACGGTCCCCGGGAAGTACGTCGGCGGCACCCCCGCCGAGCCGGACGAGGTGCGCGAGCTGGGGTGGACCGCCGACGGCGTCACCCTGCTGGGCGGCCCCGTGCGGTTCGGGGTCGGCGACGAGAACGCGGGCGCGACCGAGACCGAGCGCGACGACCTCGACTACGACTTCGTCGCCATGGGCGACGTGGAGGCGGCCGCGTACGACCTCGTCAGCGAGGGGTTAGAGGGGTTCGGCAACCGGATGCGCGACAACGCCGAGATCGACCGGTGGGCCGAGAAGGGGGCGTTCGTCGTCGAGCAACATCCGAACCACCCCGACTACCTCATCTGCGAGATGGAGACCTCTCGCGGCTGCGCCTACCGGTGTTCCTTCTGCACGGAGCCGCTCTACGGCAGCCCGGCGTTCCGCGAGGCGCGGTCGGTCGTCGACGAGGTCGACGCGCTCTCCGACCGGGGAGTCAAACACTTCCGGCTCGGCCGGCAGGCCGACATCCTCGCGTTCGGCGGCGACGGCGAAGCACCGAATCCCGACGCGCTCCGGGAGCTGTACGGCGGGATCCGTGAGGTCGCCCCCGACCTCCGGACGCTCCACCTCGACAACATGAACCCGGTGACGATCACGGACTACCCGGAGGCCTCGCGCGAGGCGATCCGCGTGATCGCCGAGCACAACACGCCCGGCGACACCGCGGCGTTCGGACTCGAGTCGGCGGACCCGGTCGTCCAAGAAGAGAACAACCTGCTCGTCACCGCCGAGGAGTGTCTGGAAGCCGTCCGCGTCGTCAACGAGGAGGGCGGCTGGCGGCCGGGCGACGCGCCGGAGACGACGCCCGGCGACGACGACCGGGTGACCGGTCCCTCGACCGGCCCCGACGCCTCGCCGCGGCTCCCGAAGCTCCTCCCGGGGATCAACCTCGTCCACGGGCTCGCGGGCGAGCGTCCGGAGACCTACGAGCACAACAAGGAGTTCCTCCAGACCGTCTACGACGAGGGGCTGATGCTCCGCCGGATCAACATCCGGCAGGTGATGGCGTTCGCGGGCACGGAGATGGCCGAGACGGGCGCCGACATCGCACAGGAGCACAAAGACCAGTTCCAGGCGTACAAGAAGGAGGTGCGCGAGACGGTCGACAACCCCATGCTCGACCGCGTCGTCCCGCCGGGGACGGTCCTCCCCGACGTGCACTTGGAGTACCACCAGGACGGCAAGACGTTCGGGCGCCAGCTCGGCACGTACGCGCTCCTCGTCGCCGTCCCCGGCGAGCGCGAGCTCGGCACCGCGATCGACGTGGCGATCACGGACCACGGCTACCGCTCCGTCACGGGCGTCCCGTACCCCCTCGACGTCAACGCGGCGTCGATGGACGAGCTGACCGCGATTCCCGGCATCAACCGGAGCAAGGCGGGAGACGTCGTGGTGGGGCGGCCGTACGGCTCGATCGACGAGGTCGACTCCGGCGTCGCCGACCTCTCGCGGTTCGCCGTCGCCGACGACACGGACGTTCCGATCCCGGGCCGCGACCGCGCCGGGTCCGGTCCCGGGCCCGCCGCGCGCTCGCTGCTCGACCGGCGCGACGGCTCCTCCGTCGGCCGCGGGGACTGAGCCGATGGCGGCGCCGGATCCGGACTCGCCGATCGAGCGCGTCGAGATCCCGGTCGACACCCGCGCGCCCGGCGGGACGACGAACGCGTACCTCGCGGCCGGTCTCCTCGTCGACCCCGCGGCCCGGACGGGCGCGCTCGACGCGGCGGTCGGCGTGGGCGGGGCGGGCGATGACGAAACGGGCGACGACGAAACGGGCGATGACGAAACGGGAGGGACCGCGATAGACGCGATCGCCGTCACTCACACGCATCCGGACCACGTCGGGGCGGTCGCCGAGTACGCCGACCTGACCGGTGCGCCCGTGTTCGCGCACGCGGCCCACGTCGATCGGTTCGTCGCGGCGACCGGCCTCGAACCGGACGGGACGTACCGCGACGGCGACCGCGTCGGCGACACCACCGTCCGCGCGGTCGAGACGTCGGGGCACGCCTCGGACCACGTCGCGTTCGCGGTGGCGGGAGGGGGCGCGCGAGACGACGAGCGGGAAGGCGGTGGACGCGCACTCCTCTGCGGCGACCTCGCCGTCGCCGAGGGGAGCGTCGTCGTCGGCGCCCCCGACGGCGATCTCCGCGAGTACCTGGACAGCCTCGAACGGGTCCGCGAGGCGCGGTACGACCGACTGCATCCCGGACACGGTCCGGCGATCGACGACCCGGAGGCCGTCTGTCGGCGCCTGATCGACCACCGGCTGGACCGCGAGCGGGCGGTCCTCGACGCGGTCGAGGCCGGCGCGAGCGACGTGGAGGGCGCGGTCGACGCCGCCTACGAGAAGGACCTGACCGGCGTCGCGGACCTCGCGCGGGCGACGGTCGTCGCGCACCTCGAAAAGCTGCTCGCGGAGGGTCGGATCGGTCGGGAGTGGGCGGCTCGCATCGACGGGGAGACGACCGGCGAGTAGGCGTTCCGGCGGGACGCCGCGCGGTTCACGGCTCCGCTTCGAGGTGGGCCGCCAGCTCGTCGAGCGGGGTCTCCGTCACGTCGACGAACCGGCCGCCGACGTCTTCGACGCCGCCGTCGGTCTGGGAGTCGTCGCCGACGTGGACCAGCGACGCCGGGGCGACGCCGAGCGCCTCGGCCGCCGCCTCGAACGCCTTCGGGTGGGGCTTCCGCCAGCCGCAGCCGACGCTCGTCGTGACCGCGTCGAACTCCCCGCGGAGGCCGGCTCGGATCAGCGTCTTGGGCACCAGCTCCGGCACCGCGCAGTCCGAGAGGAGGCCGACCGGTCCGCGCTCGCCGACGTCGCGGACGGCCTCCAGCGCGCCGTCGCGTCGCGTCACGTCCGGGTCGAACGCCGCGACGACGGCGTGCCGGACGACGTTGTCCGCGGCCTCCACGCCGCGGGATTCGAGCGCGTGCGCCACGTGGGCGGGGAGGGGAACCTCGGCGCCCGTCGGGGCGTCGACGTGTCGCTCGCCGTACGCGACGTGCCAGTCGTCCGGCACCTCAACGCCGCGCGACTCCAGCTCGCGGGCGACGATCTCCGCGGGGTCGGACGGGTACTCGACGTCGACGAGGGTCCCGAACAGGTCGAAGGTGACTGCCACAGTATCGGAACTACGGCGAAAACGGGATTGAACCTGTCGGTCGGTGCGGTCGATGCCGGGTTCCGAGCCTGCCCGGGAGCCGGACGTCCATCGGGGAACGCCCGTCAGAACATCGGCGCGATGTGAAGCGCGTAGAGCCGGTAGAGTCCGGTCACCCACGCGCACAGCCAGAGGAGCATGAACCCGGCCACGCCCGCCCGGAGCCGCGCCCGCCAGTGGCCCATGTCCTCGTGGATCTCGTCGATGTCGACGTCGGGGTCCTCGTAGGCGTCGGCGTTGCGCTTCGCCTGGAGGATGCGGACGATCCCGGTGAGCGCGAACGCCAGCAGCGCGTACGCCTGCACCCCCAGGAACGCGTGGATCACGGCGATCCCGGAGAGATGGAGGAAGAGCCGCGGGATCATCCACCCGACGATCGGGACGGTCGTGAGCACCAGCCCGACGGCGATGTACCGCAGGTGGCGCATGAGCACGGTCCACGTCACGGTCTCGGTGTCGATCATGATCCACGCCCCGTACAGCAGGAACGGGAGGCTCGCCGTCACCGACAGCCCGGCCGCCGCAGCGATAACCGACTCGTCGACCATTACCAGCGGTTGGATCTCCGGCGCGTAAAGCCCCGCGATCCGCGGCTCCGCGGTCGGGACGTTCCCGCGCCGATCGCTCGGACCGTCGCGGTCCGGTTCCCCCGAGCCCCGATCCGCCAGCCCGTAGACGAAAACCGTTAGCGTCCGGAGCACGTATCGCCGGGCAATGGAGGACACCTCGACGGAACCGGATCCGGTGTCGCGGCCGGACCGGACGCCGGACGAGTCCGAGGGCGACGCTCCCGCCGACGCGTCCGATGGTCTCGACGCCGACGACGACGCGGACGACCTCGCCGCGCTCCGCGAACGGGTCGAAGCGGAGTACGACTTCGACGAGTTCGGCCCCTCGGACATGGCCCGGATGAGCGCCGAGGAGTGGGACGCCGCGTTCGATCCCGAGTCGTGGATCACCGGCGACCGGCTGCTCGATCGCGCCGAGGCGGAGCTGAAGTCCCGGATCGCGCGGCGGGAGGTGTTCGGCGTGTTAGAGCGCGTCCGCGAGGACGGCGAGGAGCGGATCCTCGTGTACTCGGACGAGGGGTACGCGATCGTCCGACCGTCGGGCGAGGTGAGCGGTCAGGGGACCGTGCTCCGCGACATCGAGCCGATCGTCGCGCTGGCGGCGATGGAGTCGTACGACGTGCCCGAACCACCGGACGACTGGTCGCTCCCGCATCCCGACACCGTCCCCGAGGGCTCGGGCGAGTTCGGCAACCTGATGGTACAGGTGATCGCGGTCGTGCAGGTGCTCGCCGGCGCGGCGCTGCTCGTCGCCTCGCTGGTCGCCGACCTGAACACCATCGTCGCGCCGGCGGTGGGGATCGTGTTCCTCGTCATCGGCCTACTGTTATTCGTCATGGTCGCGAACGCGCGCCTCTCCGATCGGTTCCGTTCGGAGGAGTACCGCGACCGCCTGCGGGCCCTCCGCCAGGCCAAGGAGCGCCCCGACTTCGTCCCCGTCGAAGGCGGGGTCGTGAACGAGGACGAGCGCGAGGAGTGAATCGCCGATATCGACGGCTACAGGCCTTGTAAAGCCCTCCCCGTCGACGGGTTCAGTCGGTGGGTTTAAGCGCACCCCGTCCCGAGTGAGACTGTATGAAAAGGCGGGAATTTGTGCGGACGGCCGGCGGCGCCAGCGCCGCGGTCGCGGCCTCGGCCGGGGCGACCGGAACGGCCGCCGCACAGGAGGCGGAACCGGACTGGCCGAGCGGGGTCTCCGACGGGAACCTCGGAGAGTACCAGGACGCCCGCGGCGAGAGCGAGGTCACCGTCGAGGTCGGGGCCGGCAGCGACGGGCTCGCGTTCGCACCGACCCAGCTGTGGGTCGACACCGGCACGACGATCACGTTCGAGTGGACCGGGGCCGGGGGCGACCACAACGTCGTCACGGTGGAGGGCGAGGCCGCCCTCGACAGCGGCGACCCGGTCGGCGAGGAGGGGTACACCTACGAGTACGAGGTGACCGAGGAGGACGCCGGTATCACCCACTACCACTGCGTTCCCCACGACGCGGTCGGGATGCACGCCGGCATCGCCGTCGGCGAGGACGTTCCCACCGTCGAGACCGGCGGGAACACCGGATGGCCGGAGAACATCGCCCACGTCGGCGTCCCGCTGCACGCCCACTGGGTCGGCATCGCGGCGATACTCGGGATCGCGCTGACCTTCGTGTTCACGTTCTACCTGCTGAAGTACGGTGAGTCGGCACACACCGGCCACGGAGGGAACCAATGAGCTCCGGCGGCTCCTCGTACGGCGACATCCACCGGTACGAGCCCGCACGCGAGAGCACCGCCGCCGCGATCGCGATCGTGCTCCTCACCGTCATCGAGGTCGTGTTCGTCTCCCTGTTCGTCTACGGGCTCATGTCCGCCTGGGCCTCGACGGAGTTCGGGAACATGTTCACCGGCGCGCTGCTGGCGATGATCTTCATCGATCTGGCCTTCATCCTCCTGTTGTACCGCAAGGAGTTCCTGCCCGACGTGATGATCGTGAAGAAGCGCCGCCGCAAGTGGGAGGACCTCTACGTCCGCGAAGAGGAGAAAGACGGCGTCGGCGTCGACACCGGGAACCTGACCGAGACGCTCAAGCGGGCCGTCTACCCGTACTACAAGAAGTAACACACAATGAGCCTCAAAAAACAAGACGAGATGGACCACAACGCGTGGCTCAAAAAGCAGGACCTGACGGTCATCGAGACCGCCTTCCTGACTACGCTCATCTGGCTCGACAAGCGGCTCCGCATCGTCGACTACCTCGAACTGCTGGAGACGATGTACTACCGCGCGAACCTCCAGATGCCGAAGAGCCACACCGAACAGTACGACCTCGACAACAAGTTCTGGTACTGGTACCCCCTGTACTCGCTCGGCTCCCTGTCGATCGTCGCGTACCTCGTCGCCGCGGTCTCCGGCGCGCTGCTGGGCTTCTACTACGCCCCGTCGACCGCCGGCGCCGCCGCGCAGGGCGACCCGACGGCCGCGTACGACTCCCTCGTGATGATCATGACGGACGTGCAGTTCGGGTACATGCTCCGCTCCATCCACCGCTGGGCCGCCCAGTTCATGGTGGCGGCGGTGTTCCTGCACATGCTTCGCGTCTACTTCACCGGCTCTTACAAGGAGCCCCGCGAGGTCAACTGGATCCTCGGGATCGTCCTCATCGGCCTGACGCTTTTGTTCGGGTTCTCCGGATACGTGCTCCCGTGGAAGCAGCTGTCCTTCTGGGCCGCACAGATCGGCGTCGAGATGGCGCTCGCGACGCCCCTCGTGGGCGAGTGGGCGGCACAGCTCCTGTTCGGCGGCTTCACGCTCGGACAGGCGACGCTCGTGAGAATGTACATCCTGCACGTGTTCGTGCTGCCGTTCGTGGTAACGGGGCTCATCGCCCTCCACGTCGGCATCGTCTGGGTGCAGGGCATCGCGGAGCCGCACTAATCCAATGACCGACGACGACACCCCCATGACGGACGGAGGAACCGACGCGGAAGCGCGCACGGACGGCGGTCCGCCGGCCACCGTGCCGCCGGACGACGAGACGCCCACCTGGTCTGACCGCAAGGAGCGCTCGCAGGGGCTCGCACAGCTCACCTACCAGTACTTCGAGCGCTCGCGCCGCGAGGACGAGGACCTCCGGGCGGAGTCGACGTACGTCGAGCGCGACGTGCTCGGCTTCCCGACGTGGCCCCACGAGACGCTCCGGAACCTCGCGATCACGAGTTTCTTCGTCGGGATCATGATCCTCGTCGCGGCGCTGATGCCGGCGCACTTCGGCGAGCCCGCAAACCCCGGCTCGACGCCGGCGATCATCCTCCCCGACTGGTACCTCTACTGGTCGTTCGGCCTACTGAAGCTCAATCCGCTCAACCCTGAGCTGGCCGTGCTCGGCGGCAACATCGTGATGTCGAACGAGCTGCTCGGCATCGTCGCCCACGGGATCGTCTTCGGCGTCATCGGGCTCGTGCCGTTCCTCAACAAGGGGAGCGCGCGCCGCCCCGTCGAACAGCCGTTCTGGGCCGCCGTCGGCGTCACGGGCGTCATCCTGGCGTTCACGCTCGCGGCGCTCGCGATCCAGAACTTCTTCCCGATCTCGCTCGACCTGCTCATCACCCTCACGTTCGTCCTGCCGGTGCTGGGGGGTATCATCACCTACGCGGTGTTGAAGACGATGCGTGAAGGGTACATGTACGACCTGAACCGGCGGTACTACATGCTGCGGCCCCCGAAGTAACGGGTCGAACCGTCCCGATTTTGCGGTCTCCGTCACCGATGTCACCACCACCCGACAACGACGACACGCAGGCGTACGACGAGACGGGCGATCCCGTCGCGAAGGACGCCGAGGACGCCGAACGGGACCCGCGAGACGAACCGACCGGGCCGCGCGTCGGCTCAGACGGTCGGGAGATCGTCGTCCCGTTTCGGCTGTACAAGGCCGTCACCGTCTTCTCGACGCTCGCCGCCGTGATCGCGTACCTGATCGGATTCACGCTGATCGACGCGGCGACGCTGCAGATCAGCTTCGTCCGGACGGCGATCGTCTACCTGCTCAACAGCGCCGGCCTCTACCCGTCCGACGACCTGCTGGTCGCGGCGCTCGCGATCACCGGTATCGGGTTCCTCGTCGCGGGAACGGCGGTGTACGTTCTCGGGACGCGGTTCCGTGGACAGGGGATGGGAAAGCCTCAAGGCGATTCCAGCGAAACCTGAGATAATGGCAGACGAGTTCATCAAGGGGTTCACCCTCTTCACGCTCGGCGGTCTCGGATGGCTCACCTTCGGCGGCTGGTACCGGACGCCCTCGTACTACGAAATCGTCCAGCTCGTCAACCCGGCCGAGGGGGTCAACACGGCCTACGGCGAGATCGGGCTGGTCCTCGGCGACGCGTCCTTCTGGGTGATGATCCTCGGTGCGCTCACGTTCTGGGTGTTCATCCCGGCGAGCCGTCAGCTCCGCGACGCGCTCGGCTCTGACGCCGACGCCGACGCCGCGAACTGACCGCGACCGCTCCGGTTCCGCTTCCGACTCCGTTTTCACCCTCTGCCCGTTTTTCGTCGTAGTGCCTGCTCCGCGTTTCGACCCCGCCGGCTCGCTGTTGCCGTCGCCGTGTTTCCGATCTGACTCGAAAGCGTTCGAAACTGCGTCGTTAGCCCGCGTTGCTTCGTTGTATCTCCACCAGACATCCTCTCGTCCGGAATAGCCGATTAATTGACGACGGGAGTACGTCTCGCACGTTTGTGAGGTAGTTGTTTATAAGTCGAACTGTTAGGGTGCTGTCGGCTGTTTATAAGCGATCGGTAGTGTTGCGGTGAAGGCCTGCAAAGCCCCAGCCGCGCTCGACTCCCACAGCTCGCTGCGCTCCTCGTCACTCGCGGTGCTCGTTCCTGCGGTGCTTACGTCGCTGGGGTTCGCCGAGCGCGGCTGCCCCTTTGAGTCCCGCCCAATCCCGCACCGCAACCGCGCCTCACACCTCCCCAGCCTCGCGGCTCACGACTTGCGGCTTCGCCGCTCGCGTTCGCCGCGTCCAGCGAGGGACCGAAGGTCCCTCTGGCAGTCGGGCTTCGCCCGACGACCTCGCGCGTGCTCCTCGCGCCCAGTGGGCGCTCGGAGGCACGCAGGGAGACGCAACGCGCCTCTTGCAGCCGGCGGCTCTGCCGCCGGCGACGCCACCGCATGTTCTTTATAAGCGATCGTCACTGCTGGTCATTCTCATTTAAATACTCTCTCGCCGCCACCGATCTGCAACACTCACTCCCGTAGCCGATCAAGAAACAGTCATCGTTGACGGGGTACGTCACCGCTACGAGGAAGATAATTTCGATAAATATACAGAAAACAGGCCGGCCGCTCAGATCAGGCGCTCGGCGATCCGACCGGCGCCCTCCGCGGCGGCGGTCGCGGGGTCGTCGGGGGAGACGACCTCGACGTCGCGGTCGAGCTCGGCGGAGAGCCGCTTCTCGAACTCCTCGGTGAGGCCGGGGATGCAGGCCATGCCGCCGGTCGCCGCGACGGGGCGGCCCAAGGCGAGCTGGTACGGCTTCATGTGGTCGTTCGCGAGCTCCGGGAGGAACTCGTTGGCGACGACGTCGACCGCCTCGTCGATGTACCGGTCGACGGGCTCGCGCACGCCGCGGTCGACGGTGAACTCGTGGCTCCCGCCGCCGGGCTGTTGGATCACGTCCGTGAACGGCTCGAAGTCGTACACGTCGGCGTGTTCCTCCTTGTACTCCCGGGCGGTCGTCCGGTCGATGTGGACGCGACCCTGGCTCTCCTCCTCGACGGCGGCGACGATCCGGCGGTCGACCTCGTTGCCCGTCACCGAGCCGGTCGAGAACGGCGAGAGCTGCTCGCCGCGTCGGTAGGCGCACGCCTCCAGCGTCGTGGACCCCATGTTGACGGAGACGAACACCTCGTCGATGGCGGACAGGTCGTCGCCGTAGGCGGGGATCGCCCCGCACAGCGACTCGGGGTAGCTCCGCGTCTCGACCCCTCCGATCGAGGAGCCCTCGATCACCGACTTGAGGTTGTTCACGCCCGCCTCGTTGTCGATGGTGGGGACCGCGTAGACGACCGCGCTGTCCTCGGGCACGTCGTGGGCGTCCACGAGCGCCTCGAAGAAGCGCTCCGCGTCGGCGACGCTCTCGTCGTCCTCCGGGAGCCCCGAGCGGAGCATAAAGCGCACCGTGTCGGGGTACTCGATCGCGGCCTCGTGGCCGAACAGGACCTTCTCCTCGCCCGTGATGGCGTCCTCGTAGGTCGCCAGACACGTCAGCGTCGAGTGTCGCTCGCGACCGCCCCGCCCGTCGGGGAGGTCGAGCACCGTCCGGGTGCTGCCGAGTTTCACGCCGACCGCTTCCGGGCCGTCTGTACCGTTGATGTCCGTGGATTCGTCGTCGTCGCTCATGATTCACTCGCACACGAAGCGATCCGGACGATGGAGACGAGGCTGATCCGGTGGTCGGCGGGGGTGAATGGCCGGTCGTACCGCGGGGCGTCGAACCCCTCCAACCGGCGCCGGAGGGCCGCGACCGCGTCGTCGTCGACCCAGCCGAGCTCGGCGTAGTACGCTAACGCGTCCCGGCTCCGCACGTGGCCGCCCACGTCGACGAGGTAGCCGAGCCACTCGCCGATCTCGTGTTCCGCCTCCGGGGACGCCGGGATCGCCGTCAGGTACGGCCGATCGCCGGCGTCGGATCGGTCCCCGTCGCCGGAGAGCCGCAGCCCCCGCTGACGCTGGAGCAGCTCGGTGAACGCGGCCGAGCGGGCGGCCTGCTCCGCTCGGTTCCGGTTCGGCTGACGAAGCGACCGCTCCCGAGGCGCTCCGTCGGCGCCGTCCCGCGGTGCGTCCGCGATCCGGCGCAGCTCCCGCACGTCGTATTGCCGTGGATTCAGACTCATGTTCCGTCCGTCGTTCGCGTCCGTACCGGGACGCTCACGGGCCGGCTATATGATAGTTGCCACGCAGTTATCAGGTGTGAGAAACTACCGCGGCCGAACTCGCGGGCTGCGACGCGCTCGCCTCCTCGAAGTCACTCGGCGTCGGCCCACGGGAGGGGCTCGGTACACCAGTGACAGAAGTCGAGGTCGGCGTCGGTCTCCTTGCCGCAGTACGGGCACTCGACCTCCGACGGTCCGGGGGCGCTCTCGGCGACGGCCCCGGTCGAGGCGCTCGCGCCGCCGAGATCTCCGGTCGTCTCGCCGTCGTCGCTCGCGGCGCGGCGCCGGATCGCCTCGGCGGTCGCGTCGGCCCGTTGCCGCTCGGCGACGTCGGCGCGCCCGACGAGGTAGGCGTCGACCGCGGAGAGACCGTACAGGACGGCGATCGGGAGGGTCACGTCCGTCGGGAGCGCGGCGGCCGTCTCGGCCGCCTCCGTCACCGAAACCGACGACTCGACGGGCACGTCGTAGAGGGCGAACAGCGCCACGCCGCCGCCGACGATGGTCAGGTGCCACAGCAGCGCCCGCCCCCACCGGCGCAGGGTGAGATGGCCGAGGCCCGGCAGCGCCATCGCCAGCAGCGCGGCGAGCAGGGGACGGAACTGGTCTCGCATACTCCGCCGGTTTGGCCGGGCGGTATTTAGGCCTGCGGTGTCGGCGTCGCCGCGGATAACAACCGTTAATCGACGGCCACCCGTCCGACGCGCCATGAGCAGGCAGCGGGCGACCGCGTTCGTTCCCGGTCACGTCACCGCCTTCTTCAGCGCGCACCCGGCCGAGCGTCCCGCGGCCGCCGGCTCGCGCGGCGCCGGGGTGACGCTCACCGACGGGGTGACGGTCCGGGTGTCGGCGAGGGGCGACCGCTCGTCGCCCCGTCGGACGATCGACGGCGAGCCGGGGACGATCGGCGCGGTCGACGACGCGCTCGCGGAACTGGGGGCGTCCGGCGTCGACGTCGCCGTCGAGACGGACCTCCCGATCGGCGCCGGCTTCGGCGTCTCGGGCGCCGCGGCGCTCGGGGCCGCGCTCGCCGCGAACGACGCCCTCGACCGCGGCCGGTCCGAGAACGAGCTGGTCCGGATCGCCCACGAGGCGGAGGTGGGTCGCGGCACCGGCCTCGGCGACGTGGTCGCGCAGGCGCGCGGCGGGGTCCCGATCCGGGTAGAGCCCGGCGCGCCGGGGATCGGTGAGCTCGACGGGATCCCGGCGACCGCGCGCGTCGAGTACGTCACGTTCGGCGAGCTGTCGACCGAGGAGGTGTTGGGCGGGGACACGGCGGCCCTCTCCGCCGCCGGCGAGGACGGGCTCGACCGTCTCCGCGCGGATCCGCGGCTCACGACGATGATGGGCGAGGCCCGCGCGTTCGCCCGGGAGGCGGACCTCCTCGTTCCCGAGGTCGCGGAAGCGGTCGACGCCGTCGACGCGGTCGGCGGCGAGGCGGCGATGGCGATGCTCGGCCGCACCGTCTTCGCGCTCGGCACCGGCCTCTCCGACGCGGGCTACGACCCCGAGGTCTGTCGGATCGACGCCGCGGGCGCGCGGATCGTCGAGCGATGAGATCCGTGGGGCAACAGTTTGCTCGCACCGCTTGGTCCCCCGCTGAGTAATACTTATTTATTATTACTTCAAAAGTACCGGTAGAGCATGCCCCGAGTTACCACGAAGGGACAGGTCACCATCCCGAAAGAGATTCGGGATGCGCTCGGGATCGAACCCGGAGACGAAGTCGACTTCGAGCGGGTCGGTTCCGAGTATCGACTCCGGAAACGGGCCCCGACCACCGAAGACGGCGAAGACCCGTTCGAGAAGCACCGTGGCAGCGCAGACGGCGACGAGACGATGCCGGATCGGATGCGTCGGCTCCGCGGCGAGTATCCGCGCGAGACGAACGGATCGCTTCCGGTCGACGAGTCGTCCGACGACGAGCAGACGGGTGCCGACTCGTGACGACGGCCGTCGACACGAACGCGTTCCTCGCGCTGCTGTACGACGACGAGTACGCAGACGCTAGCGAAGCGGCCCTCAGGCACGCGTACCGAGAGGGAGCGGTGGTCGTCACGCCCGTCGTGTACGCCGAACTTTCGGCCGACGGCCACTTCGACTCGGCCGCCGACCTCGATCGATTCCTCGAGGATTTCAGCGTCCGAGTCGTGGAGCCCTCGCGTGAGGCGCGCTTCGAGGCGGGCGATCGGTTCCGAGAATACGCGGACTGCCGATCGGACGGGATCCAGTGTCCAGCGTGTGGTGAGAAGCGATCCGTCGACTGCGAGGAGTGTGGCGAGGCGCTCTCGCCGCGGCAGCACATCGCCGCCGACTTTCTCATCGGTGCGCACGCCGCCATCGACTGCGACGGCTTGATCAGCTTCGATGAGGGGTTTTACTCGACGTACTTCCCGTCGCTTCCCGTGTTTCCGGACTGAACCGATCGCCGTCTCGGCTGCCTCCTTCGACCGATCTTCGGCGACGCCGACGAACAAAGCTTTACCGCGTCGACCACCTATCTCCGGCAAATGGTACTCGACGACCTCGGTACGTCCCTCCGGAGCAGCCTCGACAAGCTCCAGGGGAAGTCCCGACTCTCCGAGAGCGACGTCGAGGAGATCGTCAAGGAGATCCAGCGCTCGCTCCTCTCCGCCGACGTCGACGTCTCCCTCGTGATGGAGCTGTCGGACTCGATCAAGACCCGCGCGCTCGAAGAGGAGCCGCCGGGCGGCACGACCGCGAAGGACCACGTCCTCAAGATCGTCTACGAGGAGATGGTCGAGCTGGTCGGCGACTCCACGGAGCTCCCCCTCGAAAACCAGACGATCCTGCTGGCCGGCCTGCAGGGATCGGGGAAGACCACCTCCGCGGCCAAGATGGCGTGGTGGTTCTCGAAGAAGGGGCTCCGCCCCGCCGTCATCCAGACCGACACCTTCCGGCCGGGCGCGTACGACCAGGCCAAGCAGATGTGCGAGCGCGCGGAGGTCGACTTCTACGGCGACCCCGACAACGACGATCCGGTCGACATCGCCCGGACGGGGCTGGAAGAGACCGAGGACGCCGACATCCACATCGTGGACACGGCCGGGCGCCACGCGCTCGAAGACGACCTCATCGCGGAGATCGAGGAGATCGAGCGGGCCGTCGACCCGGACCGCTCGCTCCTCGTCTTAGACGCCGCGATCGGGCAGGGCGCGAAGGAGCAGGCCCGCCAGTTCGAGGAGTCGATCGGCATCGAGGGCGTGATGATCACCAAGCTCGACGGGACCGCGAAGGGTGGCGGAGCCCTGACCGCGGTCAACGAGACCGACTCCTCGATCGCCTTCCTCGGGACCGGCGAGACCGTCCAGGACATCGAGCGGTTCGAGCCCTCCGGGTTCATCTCCCGGCTGCTCGGGATGGGCGACTTAAAGCAGCTCTCCGAGCGCGTCGAGCGCGCGATGGCGGAGGCCCAGGAGGAGGACGAGGACTGGGACCCCGAGGACATGCTGCAGGGCGAGTTCACCCTGAAGGACATGAAAAAGCAGATGGACGCGATGAACCGGATGGGACCGCTCGACCAGGTGATGGACATGATCCCCGGCATGGGCGGCGGGATGATGGACCAGCTCCCGGACGACGCGATGGACGTGACCCAAGACCGGATGCGCCGCTTCGAGCGCATCATGGACTCGATGACCGAGGAGGAGCTGGAGAACCCCCGCGTCGTCGGCCAGTCGCGCACGGAGCGGATCGCGCGCGGCTCCGGCACCGACGAGGAGACGGTCCGGCAGCTCTTGGAGCAGCACTCGATGATGGAAGAGACGATCGGCCAGTTCCAGGGGATGGGCGAGGGCGACATGCAGCGCATGATGAAGAAGATGGGCGGCGACGGCGGCGGCCTCGGCGACATGATGGGCGGCGGCAAGGGACCGTTCTGAGGAGTCGATCGCGGGCGGTTACTTATGAGTGGACGTTGTCGACGGCGGATCGACGAGAAACGCTTGCACAGCTCTGGCTGTTCGCTTATAAGCGGTTGTCTGCGGATCGACGGTGAACACCTCCAAAGCCCCAGTCGCTCGGTAGTACGTGATCGACGACTCTGGATCAGACACTTCCAAAGCCCCAGCCGCGAGGCGGACAGACGCTTGTTGCGCTCCTCGTCACTCGCTGCGCTCGTTCCTGCGGTGCTTACTGCGCCTCTGTCCGCCTCGCGGCTGCCCCTTTGAGTCCCGCCCCGCACAGCCCCGCGCCTCACGCCTCCCCAGCCTCGTCGCTCACTGCGTTCGCGACTCCCTCGCGCGTGCACCTCGCGCCCTCCGGGCGCTCGGCGGCACGCGCCACCGCAACGGTTTATAAAGAAACGTCGGTCTCCATGTCCTCGGTCGCCTCTTCGAGTCCGTCCTCGCGGGCGGCCTCGGCGTGCGAGCCCTCGATCTCGGCGTCGGTGAGGAGGTCGCGGAACTCGTCGCGGAACCGGTCGTTCGCCCGGGTGGAGGTCAGGTCCACGCGGGCGACGCGGGCGTGTTTCGCGACGAGGTCGGGGTCGGCGTCGAGGGCGTCGGCGCAGTCGGCGACGGAACGTCCCTCCGCGGTCAGCTGCTTCAGGTCGTCGTACTCGAAGGCGGCGTCGTCGACCTCGCGGTCGGCCTCCCGGACGAGGTGGAGGTCGAACCGGGCGTCTCTGACCGTCGCGGGGTCGACTCTCTCCCCGCCGCGCTCCTCGGCGATCGCGGTCGCGATCGCCTCGTCGTCCTCCTCGAAGCGTCCGCGAGCTATCCGGGCGTATGTCGCGTCGTCGAGATCGGTCGAGAAGTCGTACCGCTCGCGCATCGCGGCGACGAGCTCGCGGACGCGCTCTTCGACCGCCGCCTCGTCGCGGTCGGTGAGCGTCCCGCGCGACTCCGCCTGCCGCTCGGTCACCGTCTCGGATCCGGTGGTCTCGACGAAGATGTCGCGGAGCTCGGAGGTCTTCTCGTCCATGGGCGGGGGTGTACGTGCCGACGACAAATAAGCCTCGCGTCCGGTCCTGAGCGGGTTCCGAGACATCGACCGGGAGTCGCGGCCACCGACGTCGTCGTCAACCAGTATCTTCAAGTCGGTTTACGAGGGTGTCGGAGACATGGCAACCAACACGGAGTCCGTGGATCTCGTCGGCGACGAGGCCGCGACGAACCTCGCCCGCGCGGCGCTTTTCGCCGCGCTCGTCGGCGCGTTCGCGTACGTGACGTTCCCCAATCCCGTCTCGCCCGTCTCGGTGACGCTCCAGGTGCTCGGCGTGTTCCTCGCCGGGATCTACCTCGGCCCGGTGTGGGGGGCCGCGTCGCTCGTGCTCTACCTCGCGGCCGGCGCGGTCGGCGCCCCGGTGTTCGAGGGCGGCTCCGCCGGCGTCGGCGCGCTCGTCGGCCAGTCGGCGGGCTACCTCTGGTCGTACCCGCTGGCCGCCGCCGCCGTCGGCGCGGTCGTCCACCGCGGCGTGACCCTCCGCGACCTCGACGCCGTCGGGCTCCCGACGCTCGTTGGCGCGATGGTCCTCGGCACCGCCGTCATCTACGCGCTCGGCGTCGCCGGACTCGCGTACGTGCTCTCGCTCGGTCCCGTCGAGGCCGTGACCGTCGGCGCGGTCGCGTTCCTCCCCGCGGAGGCGCTGAAGATCGCCGCCGCGGTCGGCATCGTGCGCTCCGACGCGGTCGCGGCCGCCTGAACCCGTGATCGACGCCACCGGCGTCACCTGTCGGTTCGGTGGTGGCGGCGGGAGCGGCGCGGCCGACGGTGACGGCGTCGTCGCGGTCGACGACGTGACCCTCTCGATCGGCGACGGCGAGTTCCTGATCGTCGCGGGCGCGAACGGCTCCGGCAAGACGACGCTCGTCAGGACCTTCAACGGGCTCGTCGAGCCCGACGCCGGAACGGTCGCCGTCAACGGAACCCCCGTGAGCGGCGACCTCGTCGCCGCGCGCTCGGCGGTCGGCATGGTGTTCCAGGACCCCCGCGACCAGCTGGTCGCCGCGACCGTCGGCGCCGACGTGGCGTTCGGCCCGGAGAACCTCGGCTGCTCGCACGCCGAGATCGACCGGCGGGTCGCCGACGCGCTGGCGGCGGTGAACATGGAGGGGCGCTCCGAGGACCGGATCGCGAGCCTCTCCGGCGGCGAGCGCGAGCGCGTCGCGATCGCGGGCGCGCTCGCGATGGAACCCGATCACCTCGTCCTCGACGAGCCGTTCACCGGGCTCGACGAGCCGGCCCGCCGGTCGGTGCTCGACCGCCTGCGAGAGCTCCACCGAGAGGGGACGAGCGTGATCGTCGTCACCCACGACCTCCGCGACGTGCTCGGGCTCGCGGACCGGGTGGTGGGGCTGTCCGCGGGGCGGGTCGCCGTCGACGACGCGCCGCGGGAGGCGGTCGAGAAGCTGCCGGGGCTGGACGTGCGGGTGCCGGCAGAGTTCGAGGACCGGCCCGCGGACGCCGCCGTCACCGGCGACACCGCCGACCCGTGACCCTCTCGTACGTCCCCGGCGACTCGCTCGCCCACCGGCTCGATCCCCGGTCAAAGCTCCTCGTGCAGGCCGGGTTCGCGGCCGCCGCGTACGCGTACACGACGCCTCGCGGACTCGCCGCGCTCACCTTCCTCGCCGTCGCCTGCCTCGCGCTCGCGGGGGGCGGGCCGCGCGACCTGTGGACCTACCGGGCCGCGTTCCCGGTGCTCCTCGTCGCCCCCCTCGTCGCCGGCGCGACGCTCGGGGCGCCGTGGTTCCGGGTCGAGCGCGCCGCGACCACGGGGCTCGCGAGCTACCGCGTCCTGCTGATCCTCGTCGTCGCCGCCGGCTACGTCAGGTCGACACCGGTCCGGGACTCGCGGGCGGCGATCCAGCGCGCGGTTCCGGGAAAGCCCGGGCAGTTTCTCGGGGTCGGCGTCGCGCTCGTGTTCCGGTTCCTCCCCCTCCTGAAGCGCGACCTGCTGACGGCGCGGGAGGCGGTCCGGGCGCGCGGGGGCGAGGCGCTCCCGGTCCGCGAGCGCGTCCGGCTCGTCGGCGTCGCGGGGATCAACAGGGCGTTCGGGCGGGCCGACCGGCTCGGGACCGCCCTGAACGCCCGGTGTTTCGCGTGGAATCCGACGCTCCCGCGGCTCGCGCTCGGCCCCGCGGACTACCCGGCGCTCGCGGTCGGCGGGGGGTTGCTGGCGGCGGCCGTGGCGGCCGCGGTGGGGGCGGTGTAGCCGGCCGGGCGACGGTCGGCCTCCGGTCGTCCCGGAAACGCCCGACGACGCACTCCGTGTTGTGGCAAGTTTTAACCCCGCCGTATCCGCCTGATCGATCATGACTCCGCTGCAGGCGGCCACCCGGGAGACGTTCTGGACGATCGGCCCGGTCGGGAAGGCCGCGTTCTACTGGCTCGCCGCGGTCGCGATCCTCGTGTTCCTGTACGGGGTGTACGCCCGGTTCGCGACGTACGCGCGCGGGAGCGAGGACCCGCGCGACCGCCTGTCGAACCTCCCCGCCCGGACGGTCGCGGCGACGAAGACGGTGCTCTCGAACGAGAACCAGTTCGATCGGGACCTGTACGCGGGCGTGATGCACACGTTCGTCATGTGGGGTTTTCTTACTTTGCTCGTCGCGACGACCATCCTCGGGTTCGACATCGACGTGTACCGCCCGATCGCGGGCGAGTCGTTCTGGGTCGGTGACTTCTATTTAGCCTACCAGTTCACGGTCGACGCGTTCGGCCTGCTGTTCGTCGTCGGCGTCGGCATGGCCGCCTACCGCCGCTACCGTGACCGCGACGGGCGGCTGTGGGGAAAACACACCTCGCTGGAGGACGACGCGTTCGTCTGGACCCTCTTCCTCCTCGGCTTCGGCGGCTTCGTCGTGCAGGCGCTCGGGATCGTCGGCCAGCCCGCGCGGGCGACCGAGACGGTGAGCTTCGTCGGGATGGCGATGGCGGCCGGGTTCCGATGGGCCGGGCTGACGACCGCGGGCGCGGAGGCGGTCTACGGCGTCGTCTGGTGGAGCCACTCGCTCCTGGCGTTCGCGTTCATCGCGTGGATCCCGTACGCGAAGCCGTTCCACATGATCTCCTCGTTCGCGAATGTCGTCGCCCGCGACGAGGACGCGGGCGCGCGGCTCCCCAACGTCCCGGCCGACCTCGATCACACCAACGCCGAGTCGCTCGAGGACTTCACCTGGAAGGAGCTCATGGACGGCGACGCCTGCACGAAGTGCGGTCGGTGTACCGACGCCTGCCCGGCCGAAACGGTCGGTCGGCCCCTCGACCCGCGGGACGTAATCCTCGACCTGAAGGCGTACCGCGAGTCCGTGAGCGACGATCCGGTGGCGGGTGCGGGCGGCGGGAGGTCGGTCGCGACCGATGGTGGCCGCGCAACCGACGACGCGGCCACCGACGGCGGCGTGGCCGGCTCCGCCGCCGTCAACGACGGCGGGACAGTCCCCATCGTCGCCGACGAGGGCGGCGTGATCGACCGCGAGTCGATGGAGTCCTGTATGTCGTGTATGGCCTGCATGGACGCCTGTCCCGTCGACATCGAGCACCTCACGTCGTTTACCAAGATGCGGCGGCAGCTCGTCGACGAGGGGGCGGTCGACTCGAACCTCCAAGACGTGTTCCAGGACGTGATGCAGAAGGGGAACACCTTCGGCGAGTCGCAGTCGACTCGGGGCGACTGGGCGGACGAACTGGACGGCGTCGAGGTCCCGGACGCCCGCGAGCGCGAGGTGGAGTACCTCTGGTACGTCGGCGACTACCCGAGCTTCGACGATCGGAACAAGAAGGTCGCCCGCGCGCTCGCTCGCCTGTTCGACGAGGCCGACGTGTCGTTCGGTATCCTCTTCGACGACGAGAAGACCGACGGCAACGACGTCCGCCGGATCGGCGAGGAGTTCCTCTACCTCGAACTGGCCGGCCACCACGTCGAGACGTTCGCGGACTGCGAGTTCGACTCGATCGTCTGTACCGATCCCCACTCGTACAACACCATCAAAAACGAGTACCCCGAGGTCGACTTCGCGGAGTTCGCCGACGACCCGATGATGCCGTTCGACCGCGAGGAGCCGTGGAACCCGGAGGGAGAGGTCGACGTGTTCCACTGGACGCAGGTGGTGGAGGAACTCGTCGACGAGGGCCGGCTGGACCTGTCGGGCGACGAACTCGACTACACCGTCACCTACCACGACCCCTGTCACCTCGGGCGGTACAACGACGAGTACGAGGCCCCCCGCGAGCTAATCGAAGCGACCGGCGCCGACCTCTACGAGATGCCGCGCTCGCGCGACGAGTCGTTCTGCTGTGGCGGCGGCGGCGGCGGGCTCTGGACCGAACACGACGAGGCGGTCAAGCCGAGCGAGGAGCGGCTCCGCGAGGCGGTCGAGGACACCGACGCGGGCGCCGATATCGAGAAGTTCGTCGTCGCCTGTCCGATGTGCACGACGATGTTCGAGGACGGTCGGAAGACGGGGAACTTCGAAGACGAGGTCGAGATCGTCGACGTCGCGGAACTTCTGATCGAGGCGGTGGAGGCGGGGTCGTAGTCGGGTCGAACCGAAGCAGCGTCCGGCTCAGACGTTCGAGTCGGCGGGCGACGCCGAGCGGTCGTCGGGTTCGACCGCGTCGTCGATCCGACGCAGCAGCGCCCGCCCCGGCGCGCGGTCGCGGACGGGCGCGTCGCCGAGGTAATCGATCAGGGCGTCGCGGAGGAGGACGGCGTCCCGGGGCGCGAGCGGGCGGCCGCGCTCGATGCGGCGGATCGGTCGGTGCTGGGGCGGCGCGTCGTCGCCGGCGTCGAAGGCGGCCTCGCCCGCGTCGAGGAGGGCGGCGTGGGCGACCCACGCCTCCTCTCGCGACGGCGAGAGCGGGATCGGGTCCCCGGTCGTCGGTGGGGTCATCGTCCGGGTCTTCGCACGGAGGGTCTTAAAAATACGGTCGGATCGCCGATCCGTGACGGAACCGTGCGACGCGAACTGCGGTGCCCGTCGATCGGGTCTATATAGTATATATAGCGACGGGGAGCGATACTGCGTCGGTCGTACCGCTCATAGCATACTACTTATGTCGAAGACGCTCTCGATCAGGTGATGGCATCAAGCCACGACGCGGATACCGAGGGGATCACGCGGCGGAAATCGCTCGCGGCGCTCGCCGGGGCTGGCGCGCTGGCGCTCGCGGGTTGTACCGAGACCGAGGGCGAAGACGGTTCCGACGGCTCGGACGGTTCCGACGGCTCGGACGGTTCCGACGGCTCGGACGGTTCCGACGGCTCGGACGGATCTGACGGCTCGGACTCGCTTTCCGGATCCATCAACATCGCCGGGTCGTCGACCGTCTTCCCGCTGATGAGCGCGGTGGCCGAGGACTTCGCGGCGGACAACCCGGAGGTATCGATCGATATCAGTTCGACCGGCTCCGGCGGCGGCTTCTCGAACTTCTTCTGCGTCGGCGAGACCGACTTCAACAACGCGAGCCGACCGATCCAGCCCGAAGAGGAGGAGCTCTGCGCCGACAACGGCGTCGAGTACGTCGAGCTGGTCGCCGCGACGGACGCGCTGACGGTCGTGATCAACAACGACAACGACTTCGCGACGGAGATGACCGTCGACGAGCTCTCGCAGATCTGGCAGTCCGACGCCGCGGAGCTGTGGAGCGACGTGCGCGACGAGTGGCCCGACGAGGAGATAGAGCGGTTCGGCGCCGCCGACACCTCGGGGACGTACGACTACTTCGTCGAGAACGTCATGGGAGAGGACGGCCACACCGACGACTACCAGGCGACCGAGCAGGACAACACCATCGCCTCCGGCGTCGAGGGCAGCGAGTACGCGATCGGCTACTTCGGGTTCGCGTACTGGTTCCAGAACCAGGACCAGATCACGCCGGTCGCGATCGACAACGGCAACGGCCCGGTTGAGCCGAGCCTCGAAACCGCGTCTTCCGGCGAGTACGCTCCCCTCTCGCGGCCGCTGTTCACGTACCCCTCGATCGAGTCGCTCGGCGAGGAACACGTCGCGGAGTTCGCCCGCTACTTCGTCAGCCAGACCACCAACGAGGACCTCGTCGCCGGCGACGTCGGATACGTCCCCGCGACCGAAGAGACGCAGGAAGAGCAGATGGGTATCCTCGAAGACGCGATCGAGCAGGCGCAGGGCTGAGACCCGCGCGATGAACCGGTGTATTGATTTACGACAGCGTTCGATCTCCGACCGTCCGTGACAGATAGCACCGAGAGTCCGGATCTACAGCGCCGGAGCGGGCTCACACGACTGAAGGAGGGAACCTACGGGGGGTTCTTCGCCGCCTGCGCGGCGATCACCCTGCTCACGACGGTCGCCATCATCGTGACCCTGCTGTCGGACGCAGTGGCGTTTTTCTCTCAAGTACCGATCACCGAATTCCTGACGAGCACCAGCTGGAGTCCGAACCCGCGCGGAGGCGGCCAGACGTTCGGGATCGTCGCGCTGGTCATCGGAACGCTCACCGTGACGATCACGGCGGCGTTCGTCGCGATTCCGGTCGGAACGCTGACCGCGATCTACCTCAGCGAGTACGCGACGCCGAACGCGCGCTCGATACTGAAACCGCTCTTGGAGATCCTCGCCGGGATCCCGACGGTCGTGTACGGGTACTTCGCGCTCGTGTACATCACGCCGGCGCTGAAGGCGACGCTGTTCCCGGAGATGAGCACGTTCAACGCGCTGTCGGCGTCGCTCATGGTCGGGATCATGACGATCCCGATGGTCTCGTCGATCTCGGAAGACGCCATGAGCGCGGTGCCGGACGACCTGCGGCAGGCCGGATACGGGCTCGGCGCGACGAAATTCGAGGTGTCGACGGGGATCGTCGTCCCCGCCTCGATCTCCGGGATCGCCTCCTCGTACATCCTCGCCGTTTCGCGCGCGATCGGTGAGACGATGATCGTCGTCGTCGCGATGGGCGCACAGGCGCGGATGCCGACCGTCGGTGAGACGGTTCTCGGGATTCCGTTCATCAACCCCGCCGACGTCCTGCTCGACTCCGGAATGACGATCACGGTCGCGATGGTCCAGATCGCCGGCGGCGACCTGACGGGAGGGACGCTCCCGTACGACGCGATGTTCGCGCTCGGACTCACGCTGTTCGTGGTGACTCTCGTAATGAACGTACTCAGTGACATCATCGCGGAACGCTACCGGGAGGAGTACTGATGGCGACCGACACCGACACCGCTCGGATCGAGGGATTCGGGGAAGTGAGCCGCGTCCGCGGGATCATCTTCGAGTACCTCTCGCTCGGGGCCTCAGTGCTCGGCATCTTCGCGCTCGCGGTGCTGCTCGTCTACGTCACGATCGACGCCTTCGACCTGGCGGGAACGAGCCCCCTGTGGTTACTGACGTACTTCGTCACGCTCGTGGTTCCGTTCCTCGCCTTCTGTCTGTACAGCGCCCGCGACCGCGAAGTGACCCGTCGCGCGGTCACAGTGGCCGGCGGCGGCCTCGTCGCGGTCGCCGCGGTCTTCACCGCGATCGAGACGTTCGTCGGTCAGATCCCGCGACTCAACTGGCAGCTCGCGTATCTCTTCGTCGTCGTCGCTCCGCTCACCGGATATCTCGTATATATGGGAGCGCGCGGTCGGCCCGGAGCGGTCGGGTTCGGACTCGTCGGACGGCTGATCGGCGGCGCTGCGATCGGACTCGCGTTCTCCGTCCTCTTTTTAGTGTTCGACGAACGGCTGTGGTTCCTCGCGTACACGCTCGGAATCGTCCCGGGGCTCTTCGCGTACGCGTACGGTCAGCTTCGGAACTCGTCGACCGCCGTGACTGCCGCCCTTCCGGTGAGTCTCGTCGGAGTGGTACTCGCCGTGTTCGTCCGGGACGTACTCCGGACGTACCCGACGACGACGTTCATCTACCTCTGGACGTTAGCGATCCCGATCGCGGCGGCCGGTGCCCTAGTGGTGAACGCTCGGGGGAGCCGGACGGCGGCGCTGGCCGCGGGAGGCGTCCCGCTCGCGCTCGCGGCTGTCGTCGGACTGTTCGGACGGGCCATAGGGCTCGGGGTCGGCGGGCCGAACGCGCTGCTGGTCATCGCCCTAGCGGGCGTGCCGGTCGCCGTCTACCTCCATCGCGTGTTCGACGTCGGCGAGGGGGTGACGGGACTGGGACTTCCCGTCCTGCTCGTCGGCGGGGCACTTGCCGGAGCACTGGTCGTCGAGACGTTCGGGATTCCGACGCCGAACTCGTGGGTGAGCGGAACGTTCCTCACGGAGGCGCCCTCCCGGAACGCCCGGGACGCCGGATTGTACCCGGCAATCGTCGGCTCGGTGATCATCATCGCGATGGTCGCCGTGCTGTCGTTCGTCCTCGGGGTCGCGACGTCGGTGTTCTTAGAGGAGTACACCGCAGACAGCGGCGTCGTCGGCGCGCTGACGCGGCTGCTCCAGATCAACATCGCGAACCTCGCGGCGGTTCCGTCCGTCGTTTACGGCCTGCTCGGACTGGGGCTGTTCGCGAACCTCCTCGGGTTCGGCTTCGGGACCGCTGTGACGGTGTCGCTGACGCTGTCGCTGCTTATTCTCCCGATCACGATCATCTCCGCACAGGAGGCCATCCGATCGGTTCCGGACGACCTGCGCCGGGGGTCGGACGCGATGGGTGCGACGCGCTGGCAGACGACGAAGAACGTCGTCCTCCCGGAGGCGTTCCCCGGCATCCTGACCGGAACGATCCTCGCGCTCGGGCGGGCGATCGGCGAGACCGCGCCGCTCATCATGGTCGGCGCGGCGACGACGGTGTTCAGCGCGCCGAGCAGCCTGTTCAGCAAGTTCAGCGCGATGCCGATGCAGATCTACGCGTGGGCGAACTTCCCGCAGGCGGAGTTCCGGTACGGGGTCGTCGCCGCGGGCGTGATCACGCTACTGACCATTCTCGTGGGCATGAACGGGACGGCGATACTGCTGCGGAACCGCGCGGAACGGGGGAGCTAACATGAGTAACACAGAATCCGAGACACAGACCGAAACCGAAGCGAGCGACTCGCTCATCACGACGGACGTAGAGACCGGATCGAACGGCCGATCGGCGCCTTCGAATCGGACGGCGGTCGCCGCGCGCGACCTGAACGTATTCTACGGCGACGAACAGGCGATCGACGACGTAACGATGGAGATCCCCGAAAACCGGGTGACCGCGCTGATCGGTCCCTCGGGCTGCGGGAAGTCGACGTTCCTCCGGACGATTAACCGGATGAACGACATGATCGAGGTGTGTCGCGTCGAGGGCGACGTGGAGTTCGGCGGGAAGAACGTCTACGACGACGACGTGGACCCGGTCGCCCTGCGCCGGAAGATCGGGATGGTGTTCCAGAAGCCGAACCCGTTCCCGAAGTCGATCCGCGACAACGTCGCCTACGGCCTGAAGATCCAGGGGTTCGACGGCGACGTCGACGAGCGCGTCGAGGAGTCGCTGAAGGGCGCCGCGCTGTGGGACGAGGTGAAAGACCAGCTCGACTCGTCGGGGCTCGATCTGTCGGGCGGCCAGCAGCAGCGTCTCTGTATCGCTCGCGCCATCGCGCCCGACCCGGAGGTCATCCTGATGGACGAGCCGACCTCCGCGCTCGACCCCGTCGCGGCCTCGAAGATCGAGGACCTCATCGACGACCTCGCCGAGGAGTACACGGTGATCATCGTCACCCACAACATGCAGCAGGCGGCCCGGATCTCCGACCGGACCGCGGTGTTCCTCACCGGCGGCCGGCTCGTCGAGTACGACGACACGACGAAGATCTTCGAGGACCCGGAGGAACAGCGCGTCGAGGACTACATCACGGGGAAGTTCGGATAGATGCCCCGCGAGAACTACCAGGAGAAGCTCGACGGGCTCCGGGACGACGTGGTCGCGATGGGCGAGCTGGTCGGCGCGCGGTACGCGTCAGCGATCGAGGCGGCCGCGACCGGCGACGACGAGCTCGCCGAGGAGGTCGTCGAGGGCGACCACGAGGTGAACGAGACGTACCTCGGGTTGGAGGACGAGTGCACCGAGCTGCTCGCGCTCCAGCAGCCCGTCGCGGGCGACCTCCGGTTAGTGACCGCCTCGTTCAAGGTGATCACCGACCTCGAACGCGTCGCCGACCTGGCGACCAACCTCGCCGAGTACGGCGGTCCGGACGGGGGCGTCCACCCGGCCGTGGAGTTCCGCGAACTCGGCGAGGACGCCGGCGAGATGGTCGCCGACGCGGTCGCGGCCTACGAGGCGGGCGACGCCGAGGCCTGCCGCGAGATCGCGGCCCGCGACGACGACTTCGACGAGCGGTGCCGGCGCGCGAGCGAGGCGGTCGTCCGCGAGCTGCTGGAGGCCGACCGCGCCCGCAACGAGGCGGCGCTCGGCGAGACCGGCGCCGACGCCGACGCCGAGGCGCTTGAGGCCTCGCTCGACGAGGTCTCCCGCGCGCTGCTCGCGGTGCGCGACCTCGAACGCGTCGCCGACCACGCGGTCAACGTGGCGGCGCGCACCCTGTACATGGTCGAGAACGACGACGAGCTGATCTACTGATGGCGACAACTCTCACCTTCATGTGCGTCCGCAACGCCGGGCGGAGCCAGATGGCGACCGCCTTCGCGGAGCGCGAGCGCGACCGGCGCGGCCTCGGCGATCGCGTCGATATCGTGACGGGCGGCACGATGCCCGCCGACAGCGTCCACGACGTGGTCGTGGAGGCGCTCGCGGAGGTCGGGCTCGACGTGAACGGACGGACGCCGCAGTCCATCTCCGACGAGACGCTCGAAGGCTCCGACTTCGTCGCCACGATGGGCTGTTCGACGCTGGAGCTGGACGGCGTCGACACCGACGACTGGGACTTAGACGACCCCGGCGAGCGCCCGATCGAGGAGGTCCGCGAGATCCGCGACGAGATCGAGCGCCGCGTGATCGCCGTCTTCGACGAGCGGTTCGGCGAATACGACGGCGAGTAGGGCCCTCGGGTCGACGACGGACTCCCTTTTTTCTCGCGCCTCCGGAAGCCCTAATCGACTTCGGACCCAGTGACGAGACGTGACTGTACTGCAGGAGCTCGTCGGAGACCAGTCGCTCGCCGTCTGGATCGCGCTGGGCGCGATCGGGTTCCTGTTGACCTGGAAGGGCGCGAACGTCATCGAGTCGACGACCTCGAAGATCAGCGACCACTTCGGCGTCTCGCAGGCGATCCAGGGCGGGCTCATCGTCGCGGCGGCGACGTCGTTCCCCGAGCTCGCGATCATCGTCATCTCGGTGGTCGTGCTCGGCGACTTCGGCGTCGGCGCCGGGGCGCTCATCGGGACGGCGGTGTTCAACATTCTCGTCATCCCGGCCGCCGTCTCTATCACGAGCGGCGACACGACGACGACGCAGGGGATCGTCTACCGCGACGCCATCTTCTACATGGTCGCCGTCCTCGCCCTCTTCGGCGTGATCGCGCTCGGGGTCCTCGGGACCGACGGGCGCGAGCTCGCGCGGATCACCCCGCAGATGGGCGTCGGCCTGCTGGTGCTGTACGGCGTGTACGTGATCCTCCTCGTCGGGGGCAAGAGCGGCGCGTCGGACCTGGAGCGGACCGAATCGACGAACCTCCCGAAGCAGTCCGGGCTGTTCGCGGCCGGACTGATCGTCGTGCTCGTCGGGGTCGAGTCGATGGTCGGCATGACCATGGAGATCTCGGACGCGCTCGACGCGCCGCCGTTCCTCATCTCCGTGACGGTGCTGTCTGTGATGAGCTCGTTCCCCGACCTGCTCGTCGGCGTGAAGATGGGCGAGGCCGGCGACAAGCGGGCGGCGATCGCGAACGTCTTCGGAACGAACACGTTCAACCTCGTCGCGGCGCTGCCGATCGGCGTCATCCTCGCCGGCGGCGTCTCGATCGGCTTCCTCACGTCCGTGCCGCTAATGTTATTCCTCTTCTACACCACCCTCGTCGTCGTGGTGCTGTCAGCGACGGACTTCGAGATCACCACCGAGGAGGGATACGTCCTCCTCGCGATGTACCTCGCCTTCCTCGGCTGGATGACGACCGAGGCGCTCGGAATCACCGCGCTGCTGACCGAGTCGACGCTCCGGACGATCGTCACCTGACCGGCCCGCGGAGATCGGCTACGGCGTCCGAACGCGCACTTCGATCCCGTCGGCGTCCGTCACGGCGATCCCCTCGTCTCGCTCGTCGACAGTGAACTCAACGTCGCCGCCGACCGCGGCTTCGTCGAGTCGCTCTCGGAGCGCTTCCAGCGCGGCCGCGTCGGGAACCACGACCTCGAACCACGCGAGTCCTCGTCCCGCGGCGGGCGTCGTCCGCCCCCGCCACGTGTTCGCGCCGAGGTGGTGGTGGTAGCCGCCGGCCGCGACGAACCGGACGTTCGGCCCGGTCATGCCGACCTCGAAGCCGAACCCGTCGACGTACACCGCCTCGAACGCCGACAGCGAGGTGACTTCGAGGTGCATGTGACCCACGTCGGTGCCGGGCGGGACGCGGTCGGCGGGGCCGTCGTCCGAACCGCCCGCCGCCCCGGTGACCCCTTCGACATCGAGCGGCTCGGTCGCCATCCGGACCGTTCCGTCGTCGTCGACGGGCCACTCCTCGCGGGGGCGGTCGCGGTAGATCTCCACGCCGTTGCCCTCGGGGTCGTCGAGGTACAGCGCCTCGCTGACGAGGTGGTCCGAGGCGCCGTCGAGGCGCCACCGGTCCCGCACGCGGGCCAGCGCCTCGCCGAGCGCGGCGCGGGAGGGAACCCGGAACGCGGTGTGAAAGAGGCCGGCGTCGGTTCGAGCGCGCTCCGGGCGGTCGGGCTCTTCTTCCAGCACGAGCAGAGTCGTTCCGTCGACGCCGAGGACCGCCGTCGGTCGGTCTCCGCCGTCGCGATCGAGCACCGCGAGACCGACCACGTCGCGGTAGAACGCGGTCGTCTCGTTGAGGTCGGCGACGCGGAGCGCGGCCCGACCGATCCGCGTCTCGGCGGGGAGCCGGCCGTCGGACGGAGCTGGAGCGTCGAAGTCCATGCGGTTCGGTACCACCGCTAGCGCGTTGAACGCGTCGGTCCCGGAAGGGCGCGATTGCTGGTCGCTGTCCAACCGAACCATCCCGAACGTCCGTTAGAATCAAACGGTCACGCGACGGACAGTCGGGTATGAGCGCCGAACAGGAGACGCGAGCCGTCCGCTGTCTGGTCGCCAAGGTCGGGCTCGACGGCCACGACCGGGGCGCACACGTGATCGCGCGGGCGTTCCGGGACGCCGGGTTCGAGGTCGTCTACTCCGGGCTCCACCGCGCGCCCGAGGAGATCGTGCAGGCGGCGGTCCAGGAGGACGTGGACGTACTGGGTATTTCGATCCTCTCGGGGGCGCACAACACGCTCGTCCCGAAGGTGATCGAGGGGCTCAAAGAGTACGACGCGTTCGAGGACACCCTCGTGTTGGTCGGCGGGATCATCCCCGACGACGACGAGGACGACCTCAAGGAGCTCGGCGTCGCAGAGGTGTTCGGCCCCGGCACGCCGATGGAGGAGACGATCGAGTTCATCCGGAACAACCTCCCGGAGCGCGCGTAGATGGGCGGGACGGAACGCGACGCCTCGGCGACGCCGCGATCGCCGGAGCTGAGCGACGGCGACGCCGCGCTCGTCGAGGACCTCCTCGCCGGAAGCCACCGAGCGCTCGCCCGCGTCATCACTCGGATCGAGGACCGCGCGGCCGGCTACCGCGGGATCGTCGCCGCGCTCCACGAGCACACCGGCGACGCCGACGTGATCGGGGTCACGGGAGCGCCCGGCGCCGGGAAGTCGACGCTCGTCGACAAGCTCGCGGCCGCCTACCGCGAGCGCGGCGACACCGTCGGCGTGGTCGCCGTCGACCCCTCCTCGCCGTACACGGGCGGCGCGGTGCTCGGCGACCGGATCCGGATGGCGTCGAACGTCGGCGACATGGACGTGTTCTTCCGGTCGATGAGCGCGCGCGGCCAGCTCGGCGGGCTGTCGATGGCGACCGCGGACGCCGTGAAGGCGCTCGACGCCTTCGGGAAGGACGTCGTCATCATCGAAACGGTCGGCGCCGGCCAGAACGAGGTCGACGTGGTCCGGACCGCCGACACCGTCGCGGTGCTGGTCCAGCCCGGCTCCGGCGACGACGTGCAGACCCTGAAGGCCGGCATCCTGGAGATCGGCGACGTGTTCGTCGTCAACAAGGCAGACATGGACGGCGCGGAGCGAACCCTCGCCGAGTTAGAGGAGATGGTCCACCGGCGCGAGGGGCCGACGAAGGGGCTCGACGGGGGACACCACGGGTTCGAGGTTCCGGAGCACCCGGACGACGGGGGCGAGGAGCGGGACAGCGGCGACGGGGACGGAGGCGGCGGGGACGACGGAGACGAGCCGCCGGAGTGGACCCCCGAAGTGCTCCGAACCGTCGCGAACACCGGCGAAGGCGTCGGAGAGCTGATCGAGACGTTCGACGCGCACGCGACCCACCTCCGCGAGTCGGGCGCGATCGAGGCGACGAAGCGCCGGCGTTACGCCGAGGAGATCCGCACGCTGATCCGCTCGGACGTGGGCGCGCTCGCGACCGCCGAGATCGAGCGCCGAGGCGGGATCGAGGCGCTCGCCGACTCGGTCCGGCGTCGGGAGACGGACCCGTACAGCCTCGCCGCGGAGATCGTCGAGCCGATCGCGGAGTGCGTCGACTCGGACGCGACGTGAGGCTACCGCGGCCCGAGAGAGCCGCTCGAGCCCACGAGGTATAAGTCGCCAGCGGACCAACAGGTTTCCATGAAGCTCACCAAGGTCGCCGGGACCGCCCTCCTCGGCGTCGGCGCGGTCGCCGCCCTCAACACCGGGCTCCGATACGAAGGGGAGTTGGAGTCGCCGCTCGACGGCGACGACGGCACGTTCCGCTGGCTCGGGATGGACGTGGCCTACACCGAGGCGGGCGACCCCGACGACCCCGACCTCGTACTCCTCCACGGCGTCAACGCCGCCGGGTCCGCGGGCGAGTGGCGCGAGGTGTTCGACGACCTGGCCGAAGAGCACCACGTCGTCGCCCCCGACCTGCCGGGGTTCGGGCGGTCCGACCGCCCGCCGCTGCGTTACTCCGCGGCGCTGTACGAAGACTTCGTCCGCGACTTCCTCGCCGACTTCGATCGGCCCGCGGTCGTCGCCTCGTCGCTGTCGGCGGCGTACGCGGCCGCGGCGATCGACGACGCCGGATCGGGGGCGGACGACGTGTCGATCCGGGGGTTCGTCGGCGTCTGCCCGACGACCGTCGCCGGACCGAGCCCGCCGAAATCGTGGCTCCGGGAGCTGATCCGGGCGCCGCTCGTCGGTACCGCGCTGTTCAACGCGATCGCCTCGAAGCCGTCGATCCGGTATTTCAACGCCGACCACGGCTACGACGACCCGACGAACCCCAGCGACGAGTGGACCGACTACGAGTGGCGGACGAGCCACGTCGAGAACGCGCGGTTCGCGCCCGCGTCGTTCGTCTCGGGATACCTCAACAGCGACCTCGACCTCGCGGCCGCGCTCGCCGGGATGGACGCCGCGCCGACGATCGTCTGGGGCCGCGAGGCCGACGTGAGCCCACTGTCCGACGGGCGCGAGCTCGCCGACGCGTCCGACGCCCGGCTCGTCGTCTTCGACCGCGCCAAGCTGTTGCCGCACGTCGAGCACCCAGACCGGTTCGTGGAGACCGTCGAAGAGAGCCTCGTCGCGGGCGCGACGGCGTGACCGGTCGGTATCTGTCTGAGCATCGGAGGGAACGGTTTCGCCGGGAGGCCTGCACTCACTCGTCGCGCCGGACGTACAGCGTCTTCTCGCAGGCCGCGTGGACCGTCCCGCTCTCGTCGACGAGCGAGACGAGGTACCGCCGATCGGTCGATTCGCCGGGATCCAGCTCCTCTCGGAGCGTCGCGATCTCGTCGTCCGCGAGCGCGAACTCCGCGTAGAGCGTGTGGCGGCCGGGTTGGAGGAACTCGATCGCGGCCGACTTGTCCCAGACGGTGAATCCGTCGCCGAGCGTCCGACGGAGCATCGTCATGTAGACCGGGTCGATCGCGCCGTAGAGGCTGCCGCCGAAGATGGTGCCGACCGCGTTGCGCGTCCGCCAGTTGAACGGGACCCGGATCCGGACGTACCGCCAGTCGGCGCCGATGTGGTCGACGCGGGCGCCGGTGCCCCGGTAGGCGGGCAGGAGGTTGAACCCGTGACGCCACAGTCGGGTGCGGAGGCTCTCCGCCGGCGGGTCCTCGCGGAGGGGGCGCGGGTCGGGGTCGCGGTCGACGCCGGTCGGGGAGTCGGTCACGTCCGAGGGAGGCGGCGCCCCGGTCAAACCCGTGTCGGAACCGGCGACAACGCGCGGGCGGTTGTCCGGATCAGATGCCAACTTACACCGGTTGCGGCGGCGCGTGCCTCCGAGCGCCCTGATAAGGGCGCGAGGAGCACCGCGCGAGGGAGTCGGCCGGCGCTTATAAGCGCCGGCCGACGAGGCTGGGGAGGCGTGAGGTGCGGTCCCGCGAGCAACGCGAGCGGGAGCACGGAAGTCGCAGCCCGCGCAGCGAAGCGAGCAGGACCGTCTTCCGGCGGTGCTGTGCAGTCGGGTGGGACTCAAAGGGGCAGCCGGGAGGACTCCATAGGCGACGCAAGCACCGCAGGGAGCGAACGGAGTGAGCGACCGAGGCGCACAGCGAGCGTATGGAGTCCTCCCGGCTGGGGCTTTGGAGGTGTTCACCGCAGAGACGTCGATCACGCGTGGCCGAGCGTCCGGGGCTTCGACGGTGTTCGTGTGACTCAGCGATTTATAAGCAACTATGTATACCCTCGCCGCTGGGGCTCCGGCGGCGTCCACTGGGAACACGCTCTGCCTCGGTGCCTCTCTCACGTATGCGGCCCGAAACGGGTATCCCCGCGCGTCCGCAACCCGACACCGATGGAGTGTGACAGGTGCGGCGACGACGCGATCCACCACGCCGCCTACTCCGGGGCGCACCTCTGTGGCGAACACCTCCGCCAGTCGGTCGAGAAGCGCGTGAAACGCCGCGTCCGCGAGGACACTCTCCTCGATCCGGACGCGACGCCGGACGACCCCGACCGCTGGGTGATCGGCCTCTCGGGCGGAAAAGACAGCGTCGCGCTGACCCAGATTTTGGACGACGTGTTCGGGAAGGACCCCCGCGTCGAGATGCTCGCCCTCACCATCCACGAGGGGATCGAGGGGTACCGCGACGAGAGCCTCGACGCCTGCGTGGAGCTCGCCGAGGATCTGTCGATCCGCCACGAGGTCGTCTCCTACGAGGAGGAGTTCGACGTGCAGATGGACGACGTCGTCGAGAGCGACCCGGAGAACATGGCCGCCTGCGCGTACTGCGGCGTGTTCCGGCGGGACCTCCTCGAAAAGTACGCCGCCGAGTTCGACGCCGACAAGCTGCTCACCGGCCACAACCTCGACGACGAGGCCCAGACGGCGATGATGAACTTCCTCGAGGGCGACGTGCGACAGGTGGCGAAGCACTTCGACGCCTCGCTCGGCCCCTTCGACGAGCGCGAGGGGACCGACGCGTTCGTCCCGCGCGCCAAGCCGCTGCGCGACGTGCCCGAAAAGGAGATCGCCTTGTACTGTCACGTCCGCGACCTCCCGACTCACATGGCGGAGTGTCCCCACTCCTCGGAGGCGTACCGCGGGGAGATCCAGTCGACGATCCACGAGTTAGAGGAGAACCATCCCGGCGCCCGCCACTCGATCATGGCCGGCTACGAGGAGCTCTCCGCGCTCGCGGCCGAGGCGTACCGCGAGGGCGGGGACGCCGCCGCCGACTCGCCCGACCTCGGCGAGTGCGAGCGCTGCGGCTCGAAGACGAGCCGCGACGTCTGCCGGAAGTGCCGGCTGCTCGACTCGATCGAGGCAGCGTAGCTCGGCGGGCGGGGCCTTCGGACAAGTAGGTGGGAACGAGTGGATCGAACGGAAAAGCCGCGGTCGGCAGAGCGGTGCGACGACGCCGAATCCGTCGATGCCGAAACCGGTCGAGTCCGGCGTCAGCGGATGACGTCGAGCCCGTTGTTCTTCTCGGTCGGGTCGCTCCCGCCGTCGGACTCCCACGCGCCCTGATCGGTGCCGCCCGAGACCGCCGCGTTGCCGGCGGTGCCGTTCGCCTCGGCCGCTCGCGAGCGCGAGTCGCCGAGGTCGTCGCCGTCGATGCTGGCGCGGGACTTGTCGGCCTGCTTCTGCGTCGAGGGGCCGAGCACCTGCGCGCTCTGGACGCCCGTCATGATCGCCATGACGCGGACCTTCCCCTTGTACTCGTCCTGGATGCGGGCGCCCCAGATCACGTTGGCGCTCGCCTCCAGCCGCTCGGTGATGTTGTTCGCGATGCCCTCCGCCTCCTTGAGCGTGAGGTCCGGGCCGCCCGTGATGTGGACGAGCCCGCCGGAGGCCCCGCGGTAGTCGACGTCCAGAAGCGGGTGGTTCATCGCGTCGTTGACCACCTCTTGGGTCTTGTTCTTGTCCTGGGTCTCGCCGACGAGCATGACGGCCACGCCGCCCTGATTCATGATGGTGGACATGTCGGCGTAGTCCAGGTTGATGAGGCTCGGCTGGGTGATCGTCTCGGAGATCCCCTTGACCGTCTCCGCGATGATCTGGTCCATCACGGAGAACGCCTTCCCGATCGGCAGGTTCGGCACGTAGTCGAGCAGCCGGTTGTTGTCGAGGACGATGATCGAGTCGGCCTCGTTGCGGAGGGTCTCGAGCCCCTCCTCGGCTTTCACCGTGCGGGCGCGCTCGACGTTAAACGGCGTCGAGACCATCCCGACCACGATGGCGCCCTGCTCTTTGGCGATCTTCGAGACGACCGGCGCCGCGCCGGTGCCCGTGCCGCCGCCCATCCCGGCGGTGACGAAGACGAGGTCCGCGTCGCCGAGCACCTCTTTGATCGTGCCCTGAGCCATCTCGGTGGCGCGCTCGCCCATCTTGGGGTCGCCGCCGGCGCCGAGCCCCTGCGTGAGCGACTTGCCCACGAGGATCTTGGTGTCGGCCTCGATCATCTTGAGGTGCTGTTTGTCCGTGTTGATCGCGACGGTGTCGGCGCCGTCGACGCCGATGTTGTACAGCCGGTTGACCGTGTTGTTCCCGGCGCCGCCGGCACCGACGATGACGATTCGGGGGTCCCCGAACTCGTCGTCGTCCATGTCGACGTCCATGTCGCGCTTCTCCGCTTCCGCGTTGTCGAGGGCGTCCTGAACGAGATCCTGCATCAGTTTACACCTTCGCCCAGTTGCGGTTGCGGCCGCGCTCGTCGCGCTCGCCGTCCTGTTCGTTCAACATGTCGCGGACGGCCGACCGGATCGCCTCGCTCCGGTTCGGGAACTCGCCCGTCTCGACCATCTGTTCGACCTCGTCGATCTGCTGTTTCGGGATTCGTAGTGTCACACGCTCCATTGGTATTCCCCCGGTAAGACGGCGAGCACGCAACGCGTGTGTCTTACAGCGACGAATCGCCCGACGACGGGGGGTCACCCCGACTCGGACGGCCGCTGTAAGACGACCGTCTTACGCAATTGAAGTCACCGAGGCTACCATTATAAAACTACCGGAGGGTGTAAGACAGATCGTGAAAACGCCCGAATTTTGACGTATACAGGCCCTCAAAAGCTATTCAGCGATCCTTCAATACGTCGGCGGCGGGGGTCCGGCGCCCGCAGCCGGGGCAGAACGCCCAGTCGGTCCGGAGCTCGTCGCCGCACTCACAGAACGCCCGGTGGGACTGCTTCTCTCCGCAATTCGGGCAGTAAACGTGGTCAGACGGGACGTTTTCTCCGCATCCGCCGCAGACGTTTTCCCGCGTTTGCACGTCCGGATCGGCGGGCGTCTTACGCGTCTGCGCGTCGGCGTCCGCCGTCGTCTCACGCGTCACACTCGCGTCGTCCTCCTCGGCCCCGGGGGCGTCGAGTGTGACGTTTACGTTGATATCGCCGCCGTTTCCGGGCGTATACGGCGCGTGAGGCGTCGTCGAAGGCGCCGGTCGCTCACCGAGCCGCTCGTCCAACGCGGCGTCCAGCCGATCGGCGATGAGGTCGTCGATCCGGTCGGCCAGCGCGTCGTCGACCGTCGCGTCCGGTGCGTCCGCGTCGTTGCCGGCCGTGTCCGCGCCGACCGCGCCGTCGAGGTGAGTCCGGAGGGCCTCCCGCATCACCTCGCTTTTGGAGGCGTCACACGCTTCCAGCCGCTCGACGAGATCGTCGTCGGCCCGGAAGGTGATCTTGCTCATACAGACCCGATATCAACCCCCACTACAAGTATCTTCTCCTCGTGTCCGACGATCGACAGACACGTTTCACGGCGCTGAAACGTGTGTTTTCCGCTCCCTCGGAGATCGTGTGGTACGCACACACATGTCTGACGCAGATTTATACGGCCCGCGTGGGCATACGTGAGTATAATGAGTAACCGCGTTGAGGACCTCGAACGACAGGTCGCGGAGCTACAGGCTGCGGTCAACGGACTCACCGAGGAGCTCGTCGAGATGAAAGAGCGTGTCCGACAGGTGGAAGACGCTCAGGAGGTGTCCGTCTCGACCGACGCCGCCGGGTCGACGGAGCCGGCCCAGGGGTCGGCGGACGAGGCGGGCGGGGCGACCGCCGCGGAGTCCGAGGCGACCGGCGGCGAGCGCCGGACCCACTCCGACGACCACGTCGAGGTCGTCGAGCGGACCGGCGACGGGCCCGCCGCCGGAGACGGCGAGGCAGACGCGGCCGCGGACGGCGACGACGTTCTCGTCCCCGAACAGGAGGCGACGACGCCCGACGCCGAGGCCGCCGCGGGCGAGGGGTCGGACGCGGACGGAGAGGGCGACGAGGAGTCCGACAGCGACATCATCGTCGCGTAACCGCCCGCCGTACCCTCCCGCGACAATGCACATCACAGAAGTGGTCTTAGACGGGTTCAAGAGCTTCGGGCGCACGACGAGGATCCCCTTTTACGACGACTTCACGGTCGTCACCGGGCCGAACGGCTCCGGGAAGTCGAACATCATCGACGGGGTCCTCTTCGCGCTCGGGCTGGCTCGCACCCGCGGGATCCGAGCGAAGAAGCTCACCGACCTGATCTACAACCCCGGCCACGACGGCGGCGAGGGGTCCGGCGGTCCGAGCGAGGCGTCGGTGACGGTGGTGCTGTCCAACGAGGACGGGACCCTCGACCGCTCGCAGGTCGTCTCCGCCGCCGGCACGGAGAACGTCGGCGACGTCTCCGATATCACGATCAAGCGGCGCGTCAAGGAGACCGAGGACAACTACTACTCGTACTACTACCTCAACGGGCGGTCGGTGAACCTCTCGGACGTGCAGGACCTGCTCGCCGCCGCCGGGGTCACGCCGGAGGGGTACAACGTCGTGATGCAGGGAGACGTGACCGAGATCATCAACATGACCCCCTACCAGCGCCGGGGGATCATCGACGAGATCGCGGGCGTCGCCGAGTTCGACGAGAAGAAGGAGGCCGCCTACGAGGAGTTAGAGACCGTCGAGGACCGGATCGAGGAGGCCGACCTCCGGATCGGCGAGAAGCAGGACCGGCTCGACCAGCTCGCCGACGAGCGTGAGACCGCCCTCCAGTATCAGGAGTTCCGCGACGAACTGGAGGAGTACCGCGGCTTCCTCAAGGCGTCCGAGCTGGAGGAGAAACGGGAGACGCTCGCTGGCGTCGAGGGCGACATCGACGACGCGGAGGGAGAGCTGGAAGAGCTCCGCGCCGAGCTCGACGCCAGACAGGGGAAGCTCACTCGCCTCGAAGAGGACCTGGCCGACCTCAACCACGAGATCGAGACCAAAGGCGAGGACGAGCAGATCGAGATCCGCTCGGAGATCGAGGAGGTGAAGGGCGAGATCTCGCGGCTAGAGGATAAGATCGAGGCCGCCGAGGAACGCGCCGCGGAGGCCGAGACCGAGCGGCGCGACGCCTTCGTCCAGATCGACCGCAAGGAGGAGACGATCGAGGAGCTCGCGGAGGAGATCCGCGAGGCGAAAGTCGAGAAGGCCTCCGTGAAATCGGAGATCGCCACGAAACGTTCGGAGCTCGCCGACGTGGAGGCAGAGATCGAGGGCGCCGACACCGAGTTCGACGAGCTGAAAGCCGAGCTCGCGGAGAAGAAGGAGTCGATCGAGTCGCTGCGCGAGGAGAAGAACGAACTGCAACGGGAGAAGGACCGCCTGCTCGACGACGCCCGCCGGCGCTCGAACGCGGTGAGCGAGGCGCGGGAGGACTTAGAGGAGGCCCGCGAGTCGATCCCCGAGCACAAGGCGCGCGTCTCCGAGCTGAAAAGCGAGCTCGACAAGGCCGAGAAGAACGAGGCGACGATCGAGGACGCGGTCGCCGACCTGTTCGCCGACAAGGCCGAGAAGAGCGAGGAGCTGGAGGCGATCGAGGAGGACCTCCGCGAGAAGCAGAACGAGTACGCGAAGCTGGAGGCCGCCGCCGACGAGCGCGGCGACGCCTCCTGGCCGCGCGCGGTGACCGAGGTGAAGAACGGCGGGATCGACGGGGTTCACGGCGCGGTCGGCGAGCTGGGCTCGGTCGAGGCCGAGTACGCCGAGGCGTGTGAGACCGCGGCCGGCGGCCGGCTCGCGAACGTCGTCGTCGACGACGACGGCGTGGGGTCGACGTGTATCGACTACCTCAAGCGGCGCAACGCCGGCCGGGCGACGTTCCTCCCCATCACGGAGATGGACAATCGGGGCCTCCCGCGGAAGCCCTCGGTGCCGGGCGTCGTCGACTTCGCGCGGGACCTCGTCGACTACGACGCGGAGTACGAGGGGATCTTCTCGTACGTGCTCGGCTCCACGCTGGTCGTCGAGGACATGGACACCGCCCGCGACCTGATGGGCGACTACCGGATGGTGACGCTCGACGGCGACCTCGTCGAGAAGTCCGGCGCGATGACCGGCGGATCGGGCGGCGGCTCCCGGTACGCGTTCACGAAGTCCGGCGGCGGGAAGCTCGAACGGCTCGCGACCGAGATTTCGGACCTAGAGGACGAGCGGCAGGCGCTACAGTCCGAGATCGACGAGCTGGAAAGCGACATCGACGACGCCCGCGACCGGAAGGCCGACGCGGCCGAGCGCGTCAGGTCGCTGGAGGCCGACGTCGAGCGCGCCGAAGACGAACTGTCCGACGCGGAGGACCGCATCGAGGAGCTGGAGGCCGAACTGGAGGACCTGGAGGCGGAACGCGAGTCGGTCGACGCGGAGATGAGCGATCTCGACGACGAGATCGACGAGCTGAACGCGGCGATCGACGAGCTGGACGCCGAGATCGACGAGATCGAGGCGGAGCTGGCCGACTCGAAGATCCCGGAGCTCTCCGAGCGCGCCGACGAGATCCGCGGGGAGATCTCGGACCTGGAAGACCGGATGGGCTCGCTCGACGGGCGGCAAAACGAGCTCGAGTTGGAGAAGGGGTACGCCGAGGACGCGGTCGACGACCTCCACGACACCGTCGAGACGGCGCAGAACCGGAAGGCCGAGGCCGAGGAGGCGATCGCCGAGCACGAGGCGGCGATCGAGGAGAAAGAGGAGACGCTGGCGGCGAAACGCGAGGCGATCGCGGAGCTCGAGGAGGAGCTGACGGAGCTGAAGGCCGACCGCGAGGACCTCCGCGAGGAGATCACCGAGGCGACCCGCGAGCGCGACGAGCAGCGCTCGCTCGTCTCGGAGGCGGAGTCGGACCTGGAGGACCTGGCCGACCGGCGCGACCGGCTGGCGTGGGAGATCGACGAGCTGGAGTCGCAGGTCGGCGAGTACGACGCCTCGGAGATCCCGGACCTCGACGAGGTCGAGTCGCGGATCGAGGAGCTGGAAGCCGAGATGGAGGCGCTCGAACCCGTCAACATGCTCGCGATCGACGAGTACGACGAGGTCGAGGAGAAGCTGGACACGCTCCGGGAGCGCCGGGACGTCTTGGTCGAGGAGCGCGACGCGATCGAAGAGCGCATCGAGGGGTACGAGGCCGAGAAGAAGCGGACGTTCATGGAGACGTTCGAGTCGATCAACGACCACTTCGAGGACATCTTCGCGCGCCTCTCTGCCGGCAGCGGCGAGCTCCTCTTGGAGAACCCCGAGGACCCCTTCGAGGAGGGGCTGACGATGAAGGCCCAGCCCGCGGACAAGCCGGTCCAGCGGCTCGACGCGATGAGCGGCGGCGAGAAGTCGCTGACCGCGCTCTCCTTCATCTTCGCGATCCAGCGGCACAACCCCGCGCCGTTCTACGCGCTCGACGAGATCGACGCGTTCCTCGACGCGGTCAACGCCGAGCGCGTCGGCGAGATGATCGAGGAGCTGGCCGAGGAGGCCCAGTTCGTCGTCGTCGGCCACCGCTCGGCGCTGTTAGAGCGCTCCGACCGCGCCATCGGCGTCACGATGCAGGGCGACAACCTCTCCGCCGTGACCGGGATGCAGTTCGGCGACGACGGCGAGGGCGACGAGCAAGGCGAGGTGACCGCGGATGACTGACGAGTCGGCCGGGGGCGTCCCGGACTTGGACCTGACGAGCGAGCGCGACGGGGCGGACCCGTTCGCCGACGACTCCCCGGACGACGGCCCCGACTCGGCCGAAGACCACGGCTCGATCGGCGAGTCCGGTCCGACCGACGGGTCCGGTCCGACCGACGGGTCCGGTCCGACCGACGGGTCCGAACCGACCGTGACCGGCGTCTCGCCCCCGGACGAGACCGACGAGGACGAGGTCGAGCCCGTCGAGCTCCTCGTCCAGCTCGCCGAGGAGGGCGAGATCGAGCCGTGGGACATCGACATCGTGCAGGTGACCGACGCGTTCTTGGAGAAGCTCGACGAGACGGACCTCCGGACGACCGGGCGCGCGCTGTTCTACGCCAGCGTCCTGCTCCGGATGAAAAGCGACGGGATGTTGGCCGACGACGACGAGGACGAGGAGCCCGAGCCGGAGCCGTGGGAGGTCGCGATGGAGGGCGGCGCGCCCGACCCCGCCGACGGCGACTTCGATCCGATAGACGAGCTGGAGGCCGAGATGGACCGCCGGCTCGACCGGAAGAGCACCCGCGGCTCGCCGGAGACGCTCGACGAGCTGGTCCGGGAGCTCCGCGAGGCCGAGCGCGGCTCGTGGTGGAAGGACTCCCGCGAGTACGACACCTCGGAGTCGCCGCACGGCCACGCCCGCGGCACCCAGACGCTCGACTACCACGCGGGCGACGAGTTCCGACAGGACGGCGAGCCGACCGCGGGCGAGGCGACCGACCGCACCCACGACGAGGACATCGAGGAGGTGATAGTGGAGATCGACAACGCCCTCCGGACCCACTTCGACCGCGGGCGCACGGAGGTGCTGTTCGGGGAGATCGAGACCGCCGGCGGCCGCCCGTTCATGACGTACCTCGCGCTGCTGTTCATGGCCCACCGCGGCTCGGTGCGGCTCCAGCAGGACGACCTGTTCGGCGACCTGTGGGTGAAAGACCCCGCGGCGATGACCGGGGAGTCCGAAGCGATCGCGGACTAGTACGGTTTCGAGATCGGAGTCGGTTCTGTAGTTTCACTCGGTCGCTTATGAATCGGTGCCAGTAACTCTGCGATGAACACCTCCAAAGCCCCAGCCGCGACGACTCGCGCGCTTTGCTGCGCTCCTCGCTCGGTCGCTGGCACTCCCTCGCTGCGGTGCTTGCTGCAGCGTGCTTCGTCCTCGCGACTGCCCCTTTGAGTCCCACCCAACGGCAACCGCACCTCACACCTCCCCAGCCTCGTCGCTCACTCCGTTCGCGACTCCCTCGCGCGTGCTGACTCGCGCCCTTATCAGGGCGCTCGCAGGCACGCGCCGACCGCACCGCAGATCGGTTTATAGGTAGTCGCCCAGCAGCGGCTCGACGCGCTCTTGGGTCTCTTCCGGAATCGCTTCGGTCGGCGTGTTGACGGTGCCTTCGAGGGAGGTGTGCGCCTCGCACTCGAGGTCGTCGGGGAGCGATCGCACGGCCTCCTCGACGGCGGCCTTGATGGCCTCCTGATTCTGCTCGGCGTTCTCGAGGACTTCTTCGAGCGTCACCTCGCTGTCCGCCTTCCAGACGTCGTAGTCGGTGACGCCGGCGATCGTCGCGTACGCGATCTCGGCCTCGCGGGCGAGCTTCGCCTCCGGGATCGCGGTCATGCCGACCAGGTCCCACCCCTGGCTCTTGTAGAACTCCGACTCCGCGCGCGTGGAGTACTGCGGGCCCTCGATACAGACGTAGGTGCCGCCCTTCACGACGGGAGTGTCGTCGTCGCCCTCGCCGCCGACGGCCGACTCGGCGGCCTCGGTGAGGTGATCGACCAGCTCCGGACTGTAGGGGTCCGCGAACGGCTGGTGGACGACGACGCCGTCGCCGTAGAAGGAGAGGTCGCGGTGCTTGGTCCGGTCGTAGATCTGGTCGGGGACGACGAGCGTTCCCGGCTCCAGTTCCTCCTTCAGGCTCCCGACCGCGTTCGACGCGAAAATGTGGGTGACGCCCGCCTTCTTGAGGGCGTACATGTTGGCGCGGTACGGGAGGTCGGTGGGCGAGACGCCGTGGTTCGAGCCGTGTCGCGGGAGAAATGCGACCTCCTTCCCGGTGTCGGCGAACTCGCCGATCGTGATCGCGTCGCTGGGCTCGCCGTAGGGCGTGCCGTACTCGACCTCGCGCACGTCGTTGAGAGGAAGCGCGTCGTAGATGCCGCTGCCGCCGATGAAGCCGATCGTGCTCATACGCGGAGTGCGTCCGCTCGATACTTATAAGGATTGAAGCCGTCGACGCGCGTCGAGAAAGCGGCCGAACTAGGCCGCCGTCGCCGCTTCCGCTTCGATCTCGGCCTCGATGATGTCCCTCGTGTTCTCCAAGTGGGTCCTGAGCTGCCGTTCGTTGTACCGCCTCGCGACCGGTCCCAAGAGGCGGTCGAGCAGCGAATCACCCATCTCGTAGTCCGTCCGGTGGACGATTCTCGTTCCGTCCCCGCTCGCGACGTAGCGGTTGCGCGTTTCGCCGTGCATGCCGTCGCCGTCGACGGTGACCGCGATCTCCTCGTTCGGCTCGACCACGGTCATCTCCATCTCCATGTCCATCGCGGTCCCGAGCAGCGCGTACGTCGCCCGCATATTCGCTCCGGTATCGGTCTCGCTCAGCACCTCGAAATCGCGCAGACCGGCCATCGTTCGCGGCCAGTTCTCGGGGGTGCTGTCGAACGCGAAGACGCGTTCGACGGGCGCCGCGATCTCGATCTCGTACTCGAATGTTGTCATATTTCTCAACTCGGTCGTCGAACGAACGACGCGGTCGCTGCCGGAACGGGTCTCGGAGCGGTCGCCTCGCTCGACTCACATATATAGGGTCTCTGAGGTATTAAACGAGCGTTCACCGCGGAGAGACCTTCTACACGCAGAGAACATCCGATTCCGAAGGTCACAGCAGCCACCGCACCGCCGCCAGCGCGAGCGCGCTCACGACGAGCAGGTGGACGAGGACGGCGCCGACGGCGGCCCCGCCGACCTCGCGCATCTCGCGGAGCCGGATCGAGAGCCCGAGGCCGACGAACGCCAGCGTGAAGAGGGCGTCAGAGACGCGCCCGATCGACTCCAGCGCGGCCGGCGAGAGGAGCCCGCTGTTCGCGACCGCGGCGACCGCGAGGAAGCCGAGGAGGAACTTCGGGAACTCCGCCCACAGCCGGCGGACGCCCGGATCGGTCGCCGACCGCGCGGTGTACGCGAGCGAGTAGGCGACCGCGACGCCGCCCAGGAGGGAGTTGCGCGCGAGCTTCGTCACGGTCGCCCACTGGCCCGCCTCCGGCGAATGTGCGAACCCCGCGGCCGCGACGGGACCGGTCGAGAACATGCTCACGCCGGCCCAGACGCCGAACTGCCGGCCGGTGAGCCCGAGCCACTCGCCGGCGATCGGGAAGGCGACGAGCGTGACCGCGTCGAAGAGGAGGACGGTCGCCGCCGCGAACGTGATCGCCGACCCGCGCGCGTCGAGCACGCGCCCGATGGCGACGACCGCGGAGACGCCGCAGATGCTCGCGCCCGCGGCGAGCAGCGAGGGGGTCGTTCCGTCCAGTCGAAACAGCCCCCGCGCGATCAGCTCCGCGAGCAGCAGTCCGCCGCCGACCGCGACGACGACCAGTCCGAGCACGGTCGGCCCCGCGGCGAGGAACTCCTCGACGACGACCGCCGCGCCCAGCAGGACGATCCCGGTCTCCAAGAAGAGCTTGTCGACGCCGACTCCCGGTTTCGCGACCTCGGGCGTCCCGACGGTGTTGCCGACCAGCGCGCCGACCGCGACCGCGACGACGAGGGGCTGGAGCCCGTCGACCGCGCCGGCCGCGAGGTGCGAGAGGAGCGCGCCGGCGGCCAGCAGCCCGAGCCCGGGGAGGTACGGCCGAGCCGCGGCGGCGACGCCCATCAGAAGAGGCCCGCGACCTGTCCCGCGGCGTGGGCGGCGACGATCCCCAGCCCGAGCGCGAGCGCCTGCCAGCCGCGGTCGAGCGCGGTCCACCGGTCGACGAGGGGGGAGCCGGTCTCGGCGGCGGCGTCCGATGCCATGCGTGGGGATCGCCGCGCTCGCTATTTATAAGGACGGAATCGAACGTTTCGGGGAGATCGGGGGGAGGGCGAGGCCGTCGGAGGGGGACCGAAAGAAGCAGGTCGCGAGGCGGCCTCGTGTCGGTAATCGATGCCCACCACCCAGATCAAAGACCCCGTCCACGGCTACGTCGAGCTGCCGGACGCGCTCGTCGAGGGCGTCGTCGACACCCGGCCGTTCCAGCGGCTGCGGTACGTCCGCCAGCTCTCGGCCACGCACCTCGTGTATCCGGGCGCGAACCACACTCGCTTCGAGCACTCGCTCGGCGTCTACCACCTCGGCCGCACCGTCTTCGAGAACCTCCGCCGGCAGTCGTACTTCACGCGGGACGCGACGACCGACGAGCTAGAGGAGATCCAGCGCACGCTGGAGTGCGCCTGCCTGCTCCACGACGTTGGCCACCCGCCCTTCTCGCACCTCTCCGAGGGGTTCCTCGACGAGGGCGTCCTCCGGGAACGCGTCGCGGAGACCGGGCTGGTCGACGCCTTCGACGACGCCGGCGTGGGTGGCGCCCCGCTCCGGTCGGCGAACCCGCACGAGCTACTCGGCTGCGTGATCGTCGTCGAGGAGTACGGCGACGCGCTCCGCGCGTTCGACGTCGACCCCTTCGAGGTGTGCGCGTACGTGCTCGGCTACAGCCTCGCGTACGAGCGCGGCGAGCCGTGGCAGTACGGGGTCGGCGCCCAGCTGCTCCACTCCCCCATCGACGTGGACCGCCTCGACTACATCACCCGGGACAACGAGATGACCGGCGCGGGCGTGTTGAGCTTCGACGTCGAGCGCATGGTCGACGCCTACACCGCCCACCCCGAGGAGGGGCTGGCGCTCTCGGAGAAGGCGCTGTCGACCATCGGCAACTACCTCGAGGGCCGGATCGCGTTATACATGTGGGTCACCCAGCACCACAAGTCGGTGTACGCCAACCGGCTCCTGCAGGCGATACTCGGCGAGTACGCCGCCGAAACTGGTGAGAGCCCGGTCACCGTCGAGGGGATACTCGACCGCGAGCTCGACGACAACGCGGTGCTCGAACGCCTCCGCGTCGCCGCCCGCGAAAACCCCGACTCGACGCTGGCGTTGATGTACGACCGCTTCCGCGGGCGGCGCTTCCCGGCCACCTGCTGGAAACACCGGATCGCGCTCGCCGACCGGATCGGAAGCGACCTCGCCGGTGACCGCGACGGCGGTGAAGAGAGCGCCGACGACGACGGCGAGCGAGGGTACACCCCCGCGCTCGACGAGTTCACGTCGTGGCTCACCGAGGGCGACGACCGGCTGGAGCGACTCTTAGCCGACGCCCTCGACGTGCCGGTCCACGAGGTGTGGATCGACCGGTCGTACGTGCCCGCCTACGACCCGGACGAGCTGGAGGACATCCCCATCGCGTACGGCGGGACGACGCGCTCCGTCGGCGACTGGGGACTGTACGGCGACCGCGCGTTCGACGTGCCGATCCCCTTCGTGTTCGTCCCCGACGGGACGAAGCGGCGGGCGATCCGCGTGCTCAGGGAGGCGTTCGATCGGGAGGTCGGCGGAGAAGCGCGGGCGTGAAAACGAGTCAGCGAACGCTGTCGCCGACGCGGCGAGCGCTATCGCCGACGCGGCGAACGGTGTCGGTCGGGAGACGCGCGTTATCGGCCGGGGGCATTCCCCGCGGCACCGTTCGCGGCGTCGCTGGCGCCCTCGGCCGCGTCGCTCCCGGCCTCGGCGACGCCGCTCCCGCCGGGCGTCAGATCGCTGATCGTCTCGCCGAGCCCGCCCGCGGCGTCGCCGGCCGAGGACCCGACCTCGACGAGAATCTCCTGGACGAACGCGGGCGCCTGCGAGGCGGCGTCGGCCGGCGGGCCGACCTGCAGGGCCGTCTTGGCTGCGTCGGTTGCGAGCGTTGCCGTCGTGAGCGGATCTGCTTCGAACATCGCAACTCGGCCTAGCGGGTGGTTGAATAAAAGGGAGGACGGCCCTGCAGCCGATTTTAGCGCGATTTGATCCGGTTTAATTCGGTTGCAGCCGACTCAACGGGGATAACGACGCCACGAGACGGCGGCGACCGGTGTCGGGGGAGAATCGGACCGATTCCGCGCCGCGCGCGTCGACCCCACCCGGATCAGTCGTCGGCTTCGGCGGGGACGCGGTCGTCCGAGTCGTCGTCGGCAGCGTCTCCCTCGGACTCAGCCTCGTCGGCGTCCGCCTCCGCGTCGCCCTCGCCGTCGTCGACCCGCGGGAAGTTCTCGATCGTCGCCTCCCGGAAGGACTCCTCGTCGAACTCGTGGTCCTCGTCGAAGAAGTCGAGGACCGTCTGCACGTCGGTCATCGCGTTCTTCAGCGCGGTCGACGCGCCCGGCGAGGGCGTGATGTTGAACAGGACGCCGTCGCCGGTGATCTTCGCTTCGCCCATGTCGAGCTCCTTGTTCTCCGTGTCGACGATCTGGGGGCGCACGCCGCCGTACCCCTTCGCGCGCTCGATGTCGTCGACGTCGACGGTCGGGACAACCTTCTGGACGTTCGGGAGGAACGCGCGCTTGCCGACCTCGGGGATGTCGTACACGAGGTTGCGCACGACGTAGGGGAAGAGGATCCGGTCCGAGAGGATGTTGGCGTAGCTCAGGACCGACGCCGGCGAGAAGCCGAACACGTCGGCGAAGTCGCCCACGGTGGAGAGCCGGCCGCGTTCGAGCGTCGGCACGAGCTTCGCGGTGGGACCGAAGCGGGTGACGCCCTGGTCGTGAACGTCGGCGTCGCCGTGGACCGCCGCGAACGGGAGCTTCTTCATCTGGAGCGTGTACACCTTCCCGTTCAGCAGGTCGTCGGCGAGGAAGAAGCTCCCCGCCACCGGGAGCAGCGACATGTGCTCGCCGTACCCCATCTCCTTGGCGAACTGAAGGCTGTGGGAGCCGGCGGCGACGACGACCGCGTCGGCCTCGAAGTCGCCGTCGTCGGTCTCGACCGTGAACCCGTCGCGCCCCTCGTCGACGTCCTCGACCGCGGTGCCCAGGTGAACGGCGACGCCCTCCTCCTCGCGGGCGGCGTCGACGAACGACTTCGCGACGGCGCCGTAGTCGACGACGTAGCCGTCGGGCGTCTGGAGCGCCTTGAGCTCCGTGTCGGGGTCGCGGCCCTCGACGACCTTCGGCTCCAGCTCCGCGATATCCTCGCGGCCGATCTCGCGCAGCTTCGGGAAGAGGTCGCCGAACCCGTTATCGCGGTAGCGCTCCTCCAGCTTGGCGGCCTCCTCGTCGCCGACACCGAGCACCATCTTGCTGCGCTTGCTGTGCATCTCCCGGTCCGGGTCGGTCCCTTCGAGGTAGCCCGCGAGCAGCTCGGCGCCCTCCTTGACCTCCTCGGCCTTCTCGAGGGTGTAGTTCGTCTCGATGTCGCCGAAGTGCAGCGTCTGGGAGTTGTTCGTCCGGTGGGAGTTGATCGCGGCGATCTCCCGCTCCTTCTCGATCAGCGTCACGTCGTCGATGTCGGTGAACTTCGCCACCGTGTACAGAAGCGACGCCCCGCTAATTCCCCCGCCGACGATAATCAGGTCAGTGTTCTCGGACATGCGTGGTGAAAGCTCTCAGTCCCCGAAACGAACTCGGCCGTTAACGTTCTTGCTATCTCTCGGCGCTGATCGGCCGGGAGAGGACCTACAGTCGTCGTTTTTGAGGTTCGACATCTGTCGTATAGTCGCGGGAACTCGGACTCGCTACCTCTCGTCCCGCGCCGTCCTGTATCGTTCGTAGAGTCGCTCGAACAGCGCCCGCCCGGTCTCGGTCCGGAGCCGGGGCTCGGTCGTCGCGAAGAACTCGTCGAGGTCGTCGTACTCGCGGAACGCCTCCGGGTCGCCGTCGGCGGGGTCGTACCGGTCGCCGCGCTCGTAGAGCACCGCCTGCAGACAGACGTCGAGGAGGTCGCACTCCTTGACGAGCACCGCCTCTGGCGACTCGCGGGCCTCGTACGCCTCCCACGCGTCGCGGACGCGGTCGGGGAGCGGCCCGGCGAGGTCCGCCATCGCCTCGCGTTCGGCGGCCTCCTTGGCGTTCGGATCCACCGTCTCAGCGGTCGAGTCGGCACGCGTCGCGGCGTCGCCGGTCTCGGCCTCCGCCACGTCGTGGACCACGGCGAGTCGGAGCGCGCGGTCGAGGTCGACGTCGGGTAGGTCCTCGCGAAATCGGTCACCGAGCGTCAAGACGAGGTACGCGACGCCCCACGCGTGCGCGGCGACCGACTCGGGGGCGTCGACGCCGCGGAGCTGCCAGCCCGTGCGCCGCTCGTCTTTCAGGGCGTAGGCGTCGAGGAGGGCGTCGAGGGCCGGGCCGGTGTCATCGTTGTCGTCGTTCGGATCCGGATCCGATTCGTCGTCGTTCATCGCGAGCCGTTACTCGGCGAGCGTCCAGGCGTTCTCGCCGGCGCGGTCGGCCACGTCGCGGCGGACCATCTCGTCGAGCACCTCGTCGAGGCGGCCGGCCTGGGCGACCTCCATCTCGATGCGGCCGATGCCGTGATACTCGTCGAGGTAGTGGCGAACGTCCTCTCGGTCGAAGACGGTCTCGTCGGCGCGCTCCATCGCGCCCTCGGTGAGGTCGATCATGTCCTCGAGGAAGTTCCACGGGTAGACGACCCACGTCCACTGTTCGAGTCGCTCGCCGACGTAGTCGGGCTGGAACTCGGAGGTGCCTAAAAGCTGGAGGGTGGCGGTGCGGACCTCGCCGGCGTCCCGATCGTCGACGTACTCCTCGGCGCGGCGGATCGAGCCGCCGGTGTCCGCGATGTCGTCGATGATCAGGACGTCTTTCCCCTCGACGCTCCCCTCCGGCATCGGGTAGCGGATCTGCGGCTCGTCGCTCTTCTCGGCGGCGCCGACGTAGTGCTCCATCTTGAGGCTCGTGAGGTCGTTGAGCCCGAGGAAGTCGCAGATGCACCGCCCCGCGAACCAGCCGCCGCGGGCCAGCGCGACGACCACGTCCGGCTCGAAGTCGGCGCGTTTCACCGCGTTCGAGACGTTGCGGCAGAGCCCGTAGATGTACTCCCAGTTGGTCAGGGTGCAGTCGAAGTCGTCCGGGAGGTCGCTCATACGAGCGTTTCTCCCACCCGAGCGCTGATAAGGGTTTAGCAACGGTCCCGGAGAGAAACCGACCGCGGCGAGCGTCATGACATGCTCACTCGAACGCATCTGCGGTGGCGCGTGCCGAGGAGCGCCCGGAGGGCGCGACTCGCACGCGCGAGGGAGTCGGCCGGCGCTTATAAGCGCCGGCCGACGAGGCTGGGGAGGCCTGAGGTGCGGTTGCAGTGCGGGGCGGGACTCAAAGGGGCAGTCGCGAGGACGAAGACGCGCGACGTAAGGACCACAGGGAGCGAGCGCAGCGAGCGACCGAGGACCGCAGCGAGCGCATCGAGTCCTCGCGGCTGGGGCTTTGGCGGTGTTCACCGCGAAGTCATCGATCACGTACTACCGAGCGGCTGGGGCTTTGGCGGTGTTCACCGCGAAGTCATCGATCACGTACTACCGAGCGGCTGGGGCTTTGGCGGTGTTCACCGTCGATCCGCGGTCAACGACGTATCGTCGAGAACCACGAAAACGAACCCCCGAAACCGCACCGAATCGACACGAGTACACCACATATCGGTCCCGACACGATTTAGGTGACCCGCCCGCAACGAACCGGTAATGAGCACTCAGGCCGCGACGGAGGAGCGGACGGTCGTGATCGGGCTGGAGGTCCACGTCCAGCTCGAGACCGACACGAAGATCTTCTGCGGCTGTTCGACGGAGCCCGCCGAGGAGGAGGAGCCGAACACGCGCACGTGCCCGACCTGCCTCGGGCTCCCGGGCGCGCTACCGGTCCTCAACGAGGGCGCCGTCGAGGCCGCCGTGAAGATCGGCAAGGCGATCGACGCCGACATCCCCGAGACGACCACGTTCCACCGGAAGAACTACTACTACCCCGACCTGCCGAAGAACTTCCAGCTCACGCAGTACGACGCCCCGATCTGCCAGTCCGGGGAGCTGGAGGTGCGCGTCGACGACGAGACCCGGACCATCGGGATCACCCGCGCGCACCTCGAGGAGGACCCCGGCAGCCTCCAGCACGCGGGCGGCTCCATCGAGTCGGCGACGCACACCCTCGTGAACTACAACCGCGCCGGGACGCCCCTGATGGAGATTGTCACCGAGCCGGACTTCCGGTCGCCGGCGGAGACGCGGGCCTTCCTCGCGAAGCTCGAGGAGGTCCTCGAGTACCTCGGCGTCTTCGATCCGACCCGCGACGGGAGCCTGCGCGTCGACGCCAACGTCTCCTTGGTCCCCGAAAGCGACGTCGACGGCGACGGGGCGATCACCGACGACGCCCTCGCGGACGTGAACCGCGCCGAGGTGAAGAACATCTCCAGTCACAAGGGCGCCGAGCAGGCGCTCGCGTACGAGGTCACCCGACAGGAGAACGTGCTCCGTCGCGGCCGGGAGATCGAACAGGAGACCCGCCACTGGGACGAGGCGCGCGGCGTCACCGTCTCGATGCGCTCGAAGGAGGCCGAGAAGGACTACCGCTACTTCCGGGAGGCCGACCTCCCCGCCCTCGAAGTCTCGGACTGGAAGGAGTCGATTCCGATCCCGGAGCTGCCCGACGCCCGCCGCGAGCGCTTCCGCGAGGAGTACGGTCTCGACCGCGAGTCCGCCTCGAAGCTCACCTCCACGAAGGCGGTCGCCGACTTCTTCGAGGACGTGGCCGAGTCGTTCGACCCCGACCTCGCCGCGACGTGGGTCGCCGACAACCTCCTCGGCGAGCTCAACTACCGCGAGATGCAGATTACGGACGTGGAGGACCGCCTCGACGAGTTCACGCGCCTCGTCGAACTCGTCGCCGACGAGGAGCTAACGGTGAAAAACGCCGAGGAGGTCGTGCTCCGCGAGATGCTCGACGAGGGCGAGGACCCCGACACCGTGATCGAGCGCGAGGGGCTCGGCGTCGCCGACTCCGGCGAGGTCGAGGCCGCGGTCGCGGCCGCCATCGACGACAACCCCGACGCCGTGAGCGACTACCACGACGGCGACGAGGGCGCGATCAACTTCCTCGTCGGACAGGTGATGCAGGCGACGGGCGGGAGCGCCGACCCCGGCGAGGTCAACGGGCTGCTCCGCGAGGAGCTGGACGGGTAGCCTTCGTGACCGCGAACCGATGAACGTCACCGTCGAGGTCGTCGGCGAGGGGACTCACGAACTCGACATCCCCGACGACGCCACCTACGCCGACCTCGTCCGCGAGGCCGGCTACCACCCGCAGGAGGCGTCGGCGCTGGTCGACGGCTCTCCGGTCCCGGGCGACCGCGTCGTCGACGCCGACGAGGTCCGGCTGCTCCGACTGATAAAGGGCGGGTCGACGGGCGACGGCGCGTGACCGGAGCGGGTCTCCCCGACGGGCCGCCCGAGGAGTTCTCGGTCGAGTCCGCGAACCCCGACGACCGCCTCGATATTCTCCGCGTGCTCGACGCCGCCATGCTGGAGACCGACGCCGAGAGCGTCGACGTCGCGATCGACGCCGACAGCGCGCCCGGCACGGGGGAGGCCCTCGTCGCCCGGTTTAAAAGGACGGACGCGGTCGTCGGCGCGCTTATCGCGACGCGTCCCGAGCCGGATCGGCTCCACGTCGACGCCGTCGCGGTCCGGCGGGCGCGTCGCGGGCGAGGGATCGGCTCCGCGCTCGTCGCCGAGATCGTGCGACGCGCCGAGCGCGATCCCGCACTCGATCTCGTCACCGCCGCGTTCGACCCGAAACTGACGGCCTTTTATACGGATCTCGGATTCGAGGTCGGCGAGGGAGACGATCCCCGCGAGACCGATCGGCTGTGCGGCCACCGTCCCGTCGGATCGACGAGGGACGACGCCGAGGGAACCGGCGAACGACGCCGATAAACGGCCGGACGGTCTACGACGGGGCAATGAGTGGAAAGGACGAGTACTACAACAAGTCGAAACAGCAGGGGTACCGCGCCCGGTCGGCCTACAAGCTGAAGCAGATCGACGAGGAGTCGGACCTGTTCGATCGCGGCGACACCGTCGTCGACCTCGGCGCCGCGCCCGGCGGCTGGCTGCAGGTCGCCGCCGAGGAGGTCGGGGAGTCGGGGACCGTCGTCGGCGTCGACCTCCAGCGCATCGACGATCTCGAGGAGCACGACGTGGAGACGATCCGCGGCGACATGACCGAGGAGCGCACCCGCCACTACCTGCGGGAGGCGGTCGGCGAGCGCGGCGCGGACGCGGTTATCTCGGACATGGCGCCGAACATGACCGGCGAGTACGCCCTCGATCACGCCCGGTCGGTCCACCTCGCGCGGCAGGCGTTCGACGTGGCCGAGGAGCTGCTCGCGCCCGGCGGCGACTTCGTCGTGAAGGTGTTCCAGGGCGAGGACTTAGACGCGTTCCGCGAGGACGTCCGCGAGGAGTTCCAGTACCTCCGGACCGTCTCGCCGCCGGCCTCGCGCGACTCCTCCTCGGAGGTGTACCTCGTCGCCAGGGGACTCAACACCGCCCCCGTCGAGGCCGGCGACCGGATCGAGGTGGCGGTCGAGGAGCGCGGCGACGAGGGCGACGGGATCGCGTACGTCGAGGGGTACTCGCTGTTCGTCTCCGACGCCGACGTGGGCGAGACCGTGACCGTCGAGGTCGACGACGCCAAGCCGCGGTTCGGGTTCGCGACGCGGGTCGGCGGCGGCGCGGGAAGCCCCGACGACGGCGGCAAAGAGGAGTGAGGCGCCGTGAGCGGCGACGGAATCCTCGAGTCGCTGTCGCTCGTCGGGCTGCTCAGCCTCTGTTGTATCGGGCTCGGCGGGATCGCCGGCGGCGCCGCGCTCGCGGGCGGCGGCGCCACGGCGACCACGGTGGCGACGGGGACGACGACCCCGCGCGGCGCGCTCGTCTCCGGGCTCGTCACCGCCGCGACGGTGCTGATCGTCGGACTGGTAGCGAGGCGACGGCTGCGCCGGAGCGGTGAGGCCGACGACGGCGGCGGGGCCGACGGCGACACCGACGGAGAAACCTGACCGCGGTCAGGCCCCGTCGCCGCGCCGGATCCACTCCCGGAGCGTGAACCGGTCGAACGCGGTCTCCTCGGCGACGGTCCACTCCGCTTCGTCCCACGCCGGGTAGAACGTGTCTCCGTCGTAGCTCCCCTTCACGTGGCTGAGCACCATCCGGTCGAGGCGCGGCTGGAACAGCTCGTAGATCGCCCCCCCGCCGAGGACGTAGACGGGGACGTCGCCGTCGATCGTGTCGGCGGTATCGTTCTCTCCGGCGATCTCCTCTGCGCGTTCGATCGCCGAGTCGACGCCGTCCGCGACGACCGCGGTCGGCACGTCCACCGCGTCGACGCTCCGGCTCACGACGATCTGGCGGGCGCCGGGGAGGTCGTCGCGCATCGAGTCGAAGGTACGGCGGCCTAAGATTACGGGGGAACCCGCGACGCGCTCGCGGTACTGTCTGACGTCGGCCTCGATGTGGGGCCACGGGACCTCGCCGTCCTTGCCGATCGCCCGGTTCTCCGCGATCGCCGCGACGCTGACGAGTTGCACGGGTCGAGTAGGGGAGCGGTCGTGAAAAGTCCGCGCGTCAGGTTCAGCGGTCGAGCCCGAGGAGGTCGAACGGGTAGCCGTTGTCGTTGTCGTCGGCCTGCTCGTAGACGACGCGGGCGGCGGCCACGTCCTGGATCGCGAGGCCGGTGGAGTCGAAGACGGTGACGCCGTCGACGCCCTCGCCCGTCGCGGTGCCGGCGGTCCCCGCGCGTCCCGGTCGGTTGCCGACGACGATCTCGCCGATCTCGCCGTAGATGTCCGCGTCGGTCAGGACGCCCGCGGCGTAGGGGACGTTGATCTCGCCGGAGTGGGTGCACTGCTCGCGGTCGTCGATGACGATCGTCGCGTCCAACAGGAGGTCGTCGGCGAGCTCGTGTTTGCCCGCCGCGTCGGCGCCCATGGCGTTGACGTGGGTGTGCTCGCCCACGTCGTCGGGGCCGACGATGGGGTCCTTGACGGGGGTGACCGTCGAGAGCACGTCGCAGTGGCCGGCCTCCGCGATCGAGCCCGCCCGCACGTCGAACCGGTCGTCGAAGGCGTCGATGAAGCCCGCGACGCGCTCCTCGTCGAGGTCGCTCACGACGACCTCCTCGATGTCGCGCACCGCGGCGATCGCCTCCAGCTGTGTGTACGACTGGACGCCGGCGCCGACGATCCCCAGCGAGGTCGCGTCCGGGACCGCCAGCTCGTCGGTCGCGACCGCGGCCGCCGCGCCCGTTCGCTTCATCGTGAGCGTGGTGCCGTCGAGGATCGCCAGCGGGAACGCGGTCTCGGGGTCGGAGTAGATCATCGTCCCCATCACGGTCGGGAGGCCGTGGTCGGCCGGGTTGTCGGTGTGGACGTTCACCCACTTGATCCCGGCGGCGTCCCACCCGGAGTCCTCGTCCGTGTCCTCCGTGCGCACGTCGAGGTAGGCGGGCATCGACCGGAAGTCGCCGTCGTACTCCGGGAGGTCGATGTACGACTTCGCCGGCATCTTCGCGTTTCCGCGCTCGTATGCCGTGAACGCGCCCCGGACCGCGTCGATGACGCGGTCCATGCGGGCGTTCTCGTCGACGTCGTCGGCGTTGAGAAGCAGCGTCTGCATGGCGCAAGCTTTGCCGGTCGGATACTTGAACCCTGTTGGATCGACGGCGGGCGCGGGGGGACGGACGGGGAGTCACGCCTCGAGACGCGCTCCGTGACCGGAGCCGTACCAGCGGTCGCGACGTTCGGTTCGCTCTCGAGTGCCGAACCGCTCGATCGGAATCCCGTTCCGATCGGGAACGGATAGCACTGAGTAGGAACACCCTACGAGGGGTAAGCACCTGATATCCGTTCGGAATTCGGACGGGATTCGGAGGCGAGCCGCCGAAATCGCCGTCCGTTTCCTCCGCACCGGCCCCGCCGAAGCGGATCCGAGCGGAGACGCCGCTGCGGGTGACGAGACGGATCAGTCTCCGAAAAATGAATATCCCGTTTCTTCAGGTTATTTTCGAAGATATATATATAATTTAGATAAGGCCATACACTTAGGGCAGATACCTATCTCCCTCCGGCTTGTCTCGTGTTATATGAACGAGTTAACCGACGATAGGTCGGGCGAAACCGGCACTGACTCGCTGGATGCCGCGTTCTCCGCGCTGGCGCACGGCGGGCGTCGCCGCGTCCTTCAGCGGCTCCTGAAGGCCGCGCCCGATCCGGTTCCCCGCGGGGGGCTGGCCCCCGCGTTCGCTGCCTGCACGCACGAGAAATCCTCCGAGGAGGTGACGGAGGAGGACTGTCAGAACGCGGCGATCGCCCTCCACCACAGACACCTCCCGACGATGACCGCGGCCGGCCTCGTCGAGTACGACACCGACGACAACACCGTCACGCTCGTCGAGACCCCCTCCCTGCGGGACCCGTATATCCTCGAAGCGGTCGAGGGCTCCGCTCCGGCGAGTCCGGAGTCGCTCGACGCGGTCTTCGACGCGCTCGCCGACGACCGGCGTCGGACGATTCTCGACGTGCTGAGCCACCAGATCGGCCGGATTCACGTCGAGACGCTGGCGCGGGAACTCGGGGCGCGGGAGCGCGGCGTGGCCGAGTCGGACATCTCCGAGGCGAGCGTCGAAGAGGTCCTGACTCGTCTCCGTCACGTCGACCTCCCCCACCTCGCCGAGGCCGGACTGGTCCGACACGATCCCGAGGCGAGAACCGTCGCGTACGCCGGCCATCCGGCACTGCGCGTCCCGTGGATGCACTCCGCGCTCCACCACGAGTTCCGGCAGCGCCTCACCGGCGAGGCCGAGCCGGACGGGATCGGCGAACTCGAGGGGCGCGAACGGGTCGTGTCCTTCGGCCAGTCGGTGATCGAGAGCGCGGAGGAGGAGCTGTTCTGCATGTTCACGGACACGGGACTGCTCAAGACCGGATGTCTCGCCCGCGTTCGGGACGCCGCGCGCGAGCGAGACGTCGACGTCTACCTCGGGACCCGTGACCCCGCGGTGAAAGAGTACGTGGAGGAGAACGCGCCCGAAGTCGTCGTGTGGAACCCCGACACCGGCTGGCTGAACCTCCCCGCCGAGGGCGACAGGATCGGCCGCCTGCTGATGGCGGACCGCGAGACTGTGATGCTCGGCACGCTCACGGAGGAACAGTCCGACGGCCTCTACGAGGAACAGGCCATGATCGGGGACGGCGAGCACAACACGCTGGTGACCATGGTTCGCCAACTCGTCGCTCCTCACCTCGAGGCGGTGTCCGGCGACGTCGAGGACGTCGAAGGCGGAATTCGGCTCTAGTCGCGGCCGGAACGCCGCCACCTTCGATTACCGCGACCGGGAACACGATTATACCGACTCACGCCGCACGTCCACCCATGAGTCTCTCGCTCGACGCCGACCAGCTCGACCGGTACTCCAGACACGTGATCATGGACGAGGTCGGCCCGGAGGGGCAGAAACGGCTCCTCGACGGGCGCGCCCTGGTGGTCGGCGCGGGCGGGCTCGGCGCGCCGGTCATCCAGTACCTCGCGGCCGCGGGCGTCGGCACCCTCGGCGTCGTCGACGACGACGTCGTCGAGCGCTCGAACCTCCAGCGGCAGGTGATCCACGGCGACGCCGACGTGGGCGAGCCGAAGGTCGAGTCGGCGGCCCGGTACGTCGAGCGGCTCAACCCCGACGTCGACGTCGAGACCCACGAGACCCGCCTCGACGAGGGGAACGTCCGCGACCTGCTCGCGGGCTACGACCTCGTCGTCGACTGCGCGGACAACTTCCGCACCCGGTACGTCGTTAACGACGCGGCCCGTATCGAGGGGCTCCCCGTCGTCCACGGCGCCATCTACAAGTTCGAGGGGCAGGCGACGACGCTCGTCCCCGAGGGCCCCTGCTACCGGTGTCTGTTTCCGGAGGCGCCGGAGCCGGGGACGGTCCCCGACTGCGCGGCGACGGGGGTGCTCGGCGTCTTACCCGGCACGGTCGGGTGCATTCAGGCGACCGAGGCGATCAAGCTCCTGCTCGGCGCGGGCGAGGCGCTGGAGGGACGCGTGCTCTTCTACGACGCGATGGACATGACCTTCGAGTCCGTGCCGTACCGGCGGAACCCTGACTGCCCGGTCTGCGGCGACGACGGCATCGAGACGATCGAGGGGATCGACTACTCCGGCGGGTGCCGCGTCGACGCGGACTGACCGCGTCGCGGTTCCGCCGCGACGGAACGGGAGCCTGTCGGGACGGAACACGGACCCACCGCGACCGCGGCGGACTCACAGCGAGCGGTTCGGCATCGCCGCCCCAGCGGTTCCGTCGGACCCGTCCTCGACGAATCCGGAGCGGACGCACCAGCGACAGTACCGGTACCCCGTCCGGTTCTCCGCGCCGCAGTGCCGGCAGACGACCGTCTCGCCGTCGGCGTCGAGCGGCGGCGGGTCGCCGGCGGGGCCCGACTCCCCCGCGGTCGCCGCGAAGCCCGGCGCGTCGTCGCCGGAGGCCTCCGCGTCGGCCCTCGCCTCCTCCGGCACGTCCCGCGCCGACCCGAGGAAGTCGGCCGGATCGCGGTCACCGCGCGTGAACAGCCACGCGAACGCGAGGTTTATCAGGGCCACCGCGCCGAGGATCGCGACGACCGGGACGATTTCTGCTACCACTATGTGGTGCGTGTTAGCACGGAGAGGATATAGGCGCAACGGTGGCGGCGGGGAATATCGGGTCGCAGGCGCGGGACCGCCGGAGGGGACGCGTTCCCCGGTCACTTTATGGGCGCCCGTCGAAGGCCGACGCGTATGAAGGAGACAGTTCACACCGACGCGGCCCCCGCGGCGGTCGGCGCGTACAGTCAGGCGACGACGAACGGCGACCTCGCGTTCACGGCCGGCCAGATCCCGCTGACGCCGGACGGCGAGCTCCTCGACGACGCGCCGATCGCCGTCCAGACCGAGCAGGCCCTCGACAACCTCGTGGCCGTGCTCGACGAGGCGGGCGCGGCGCCGTCGGACGTGCTCAAGACGACGGTGTTCCTCGCCGACATCGACGACTTCGACGAGATGAACGAGACGTACGCGGGCTACTTCGAGGAGTCGCCCCCCGCCCGCTCGGCGGTGCAGGCCGGCGCGCTCCCGAAGGGCGTCGGCGTGGAGATCGAGGCGGTCGCCGTCGTCGAGTAGATGGCCGACGACGCCGTCGAAGCGAGCGGAAACGACGGGGACGGAACCGACGAAGACGGAGCCGGGGGGACCGCGGACCCGCCCGGCGTCCCGGCGACTCCGCGGGCGAGGGCGCGGTCCGCCGCCCTGTGGGGACTCGTCGGCGGGTTCGCGTTCCTGGTGCTCGCGCAGGGGTACTTGCTCCTCGACGGCGACCTCCCCTTCGGGTACGCCGGGCTGTTCGCGCTCGCGGGGGCGATCGCCGTCGCGTCCGGCGGGATCGCGTACGCGACCGAGCACCGACTCCACGCGAAAAGAAGGACTTAACAGTCTCACCGGATTATCTCGGGACGAGCCAGGATGGCCGAGTGGTAAGGCGCACGCCTGGAAAGCGTGTTCCCATCCGGGATCGGGGGTTCAAATCCCTCTCCTGGCGTCTTCCGCTGTCGCACAACGAGCGAGTACTGCGACAGCGACGAGCGAGTACTGCGACAGCGAAGCGCCGACGGATTTGAACCAGGGAGTGAAGCGAGCGAAGCGAGCGGAACGACCGAGGTTCAAATCCCTCTCCTGGCGTTCCTTATTGACGATTTCGACCGTAGCAACGCTGTTCGACCTCCGTAGACGTTCCCGCACACCGACACAAGACTCATGTGTGTGGGTGTTGTTGACACAGGTGACGATGCCAGACACGAAATCAGGTCGCGAGCGGAAAGGGAGGAACAAGCGCCGGCAGCTGGAGAGTCACCTCAACCGACGCGAGCTCGACGCCGCCGACGAACCACCGGAACCGACGATCGACGAGGTCGACTCGGAGTACCTCACCGACACCGACGAGCTCGATCGGTGACCGCTCGCGGCCGACCCCGCTTCTCCGTTCTCGTTCGGTAGCTCGTCCCGTAGTGCCGAGAGCAGCGCTTTTCATAGCCGCCTCCGGAATCGACGGCCACCGAGTACGTATATAAACACAGCAGATGAGGAGCTCGGATCACTACGGAGATCCGTGCTAACCATACACATAAATATCGGTCGGCAGCCGCGGAGTCAGGCGGTTTTCTCGATCGGCTCGCGGGGTTCGGCGGCTGCGATCGAACGACAGCCAACGACATATTTATATAGAATCACAATCAATCAAGCAGTGTATGAGCCAGCGAATGCAGCAGGGTCAGCCGATGATCATCATGGGCGACGACGCCCAGCGCGTCCAGGATAAGGACGCACAGGAGTACAACATCTCCGCGGCGCGCGGCGTCGCCGAGTCCGTACGCTCGACGCTCGGGCCGAAAGGGATGGACAAGATGCTCGTCGACTCGATGGGCGATGTGACCATCACGAACGACGGCGTCACCATCCTGCAGACGATGGACATCGACAACCCGACCGCCGAGATGATCGTCGAGGTCGCCGAGACCCAGGAGGACGAGGCCGGCGACGGCACGACGAGCGCGGTCGCGATCGCGGGCGAGCTCCTCAAGAACGCCGAGGACCTCCTCGAGCAGGACATCCACCCGACGGCCGTCATCAAGGGCTTCAACCTCGCGAGCGAGTACGCCCGCGAGCAGGTCGACGAGGTCGCCACCGCGGTCGACCCCGACGACACCGAGACCCTGAAGAGCGTCGCCGAGACGTCGATGACCGGTAAGGGCGCGGAGCTCGACAAGGACACGCTCGCCGACCTCGTCGTCCGCGCGATCCAGGGCGTCACCGTCGAGGCCGACGACGGCTCCCACGTCGTCGACCTAGCGAACCTCAACATCGAGACGCGCACCGGTCGCGCGGCCGGCCAGTCCCGGCTGCTCTCCGGCGCCGTCATCGACAAGGACCCGGTCCACGAGGACATGCCGACCGACTTCGACGCGGCCGACGTCCTCCTGCTCAACGACCCGATCGAGGTCGAGGAGGCCGACGTGGACACCGCCGTCAACGTCGACTCGCCCGACCAGCTCCAGCGCTTCCTCGATCAGGAGGAAGAGCAGCTCCGCGCGAAGGTCGACACGATCGTCGAGTCGGGCGCCGACGTGGTCTTCTGTCAGAAGGGGATCGACGACCTCGCCCAGCACTACCTCGCGAAGGAGGGGATCCTCGCGGTCCGCCGGACGAAGAAGTCCGACCTGACCTTCCTCAAGAACGTGCTCGGCGCGCCGATCGTCAGCGACCTCGACTCGCTCACGGCCGACGACCTCGCGGTCGGTACGGTCAGCCGCGACGCCGAGGAGGAGCTGTTCTACGTCGAGGGCGAGGACGCCCACGGCGTCACCCTCCTGCTGTACGGCACCACCGAGCACGTCGTCGACGAGCTCGAACGCGGCATTCAGGACGCCATCGACGTGGTCTCGACGACCGTCTCCGACGGGCGCACGCTCCCCGGCGGCGGCGCCGTCGAGGTCGAGCTCGCCCGCCGGCTGCGCGACTACGCCGACTCCGTCTCCGGCCGCGAGCAGCTCGCCGTCGAGGCGTTCGCCGACTCGCTCGAACTGATCCCGCGCGTGCTCGCCGAGAACGCCGGGCTCGACGCCATCGACCTGCTCGTCGACCTCCGCGCGGCCCACGAAGCGGGCGACACCGAGGCCGGACTGAACGTCTTCTCCGGCGAGGTCGAGAACACGACCGAGGCCGGCGTCGTCGAGACGGCCCACGCGAAGGAGCAGGCGATCGCCTCCGCCGCCGAGGCCGCGAACCTCGTCTTGAAAATCGACGACATCATCTCCGCGGGCGACCTCTCGACCGGCGGCGACGGCGACGAGGGCGGCGCCCCCGCCGGCGGCATGGGAGGCATGGGTGGCATGGGCGGTGCGATGTAAGCGAGGTTCTGAAAGAACCTCGTTGCCGAGCGGGGAGCGAGCGAGGTCGACCGCAGGGAGACCTCGAAGCGAACGGGACGGTGTGTCCCGTGAGCGTACGCGACCCGCGAGGAGTGACCGCTCGGTAGGTTACTGAGAGTCAAGGAGAAAGCCTCGCGCTTCAGCGCGGGGATGAATCCGACAATTCTCTCCAGCAACCACGAACTTCTGGTCGGGTGTTTTAACTGAGTGATCGTTGTATTAATAGTCATCCGAGGCGGTCTATCCGCCCACTTAATCGGACAATATCGGGATTCCCGACCACACACAGAAAGCACCCTTTCTGTTGTAGTGTTCGGGTACAGTAAGAAGTACCTCTGAATCCCATGCCGGGATAGGAGTACCGGCTGATTGGCACAGCCAGTGGCGGTCACCGGGACAGCTACAAACCGTAAACACCCCAAACCAGCGGTTCGGGACCGTGGGAATCTTTGCCCTTCAGGGCGGAGAGGATGTCAATCACACTCCCACGACGCCGCTCCGGCCGTTTGAACACGCACGCTCGCGTTCCCCCAGTTTCGTTTTTTGGCTCTGTCGAACTCCGTAGCTGTTGGTGAACCATTCCGGCAGCGGCCAATCGAATACGGCGGCGAGCGATATCGGGAGTGAGTATAGCACATTGGTGGTGGCGAGCGAGTATTTAAACTACCGTGAGCGGCCTCGACGATCACTTATAAATACGGTGGCGCGTGCCGCCGAGCGGCCGACAGGCCGCGAGGAGCACGCGCGAGGGAGTCGCTGGCGGCTATCGCCGCCAGCGACGAGGCTGGGGAGGCGTGAGGCGCGGTTGCGGTGCTGTGCGGGTGGGAYTCAAAGGGGCAGTCGCTGTGGGCGGCGCAGGCGACGTAAGCACCGCAGCGAGCACCGCGAGCGAGGAGCGCAGCGAGCGTGCGCCGCCCACAGCGRCTGGGGCTTTGGAGGTGTTCACCGTCGATCCCCGAGAGGTCTTCGCCGCAACACCGTCGACCACTTATAAACAACCGACAGCAACGCCACTCGATCCCTTATAAACAACCACTCCACCATATCGATATATCCACTCCCGCTATCACTCGGCACTGTTTCTTCGGAAGGAGACGATCCGCCGAATATCATCATTTAGTCAACTATTTTCACAAAGTCTTATAGGTCCTATCACGCACCTTGGGGGATGAGCAACGTTGAAGACCAGCGAAACGACCGGACCGGTTCAGTGGTCGAGATCGAGCTCACCGTTCGGAACGAGGGGTACCCGTTCGTCGGCGTGTCGAAGGAGGAGCGCTGTCGGGTCGAGCTCGCGAACATCGTCCCGCGTCCGGAGGCGCAGTACGCGGAGTTCTTCAACGTGTTGGGCACGTGTCCCTCCCGGGTTACGAGCCACGCGGACGCGTACGAGGACGTCGAACCCTCGCTCCTCAGCGAGTACGAGGACGGCGGCCTAGTCGAGTTCGTCGTCTCGGGGAGCTGCCCGGCGTATCGGCTCGCCGAGCTCGGCGCCCTCCCGAAGACCGTCGAAGGCGTCGACGGCCGGGGCCGCGTCGTCGCCGAGATCCCGATGCGGTACGACCCGTCGGCGGTCACGGGACGGTTTCTCGATGAGTACCCGGACTTCGAGCTGCTGGCGAAACGGACCAAAGAGGCCCATACGGCCATGCTGACCCCCGCGACGCTCCAGCAGTCGGTCCTCGACGAGCTGACCGAGAGACAGCGGGAAGTCCTCCGGACCGCGTTCGAGATGGGGTACTACGAGTGGCCGCGCGACTGTACGGGACAAGACGTGGCCGACGAACTCGGGGTCGCGTCGGCCACGTTCTCGGAACACGTCTTCGCGGCCGAGCGCAAGATCCTCACGTTCCTGTTCGAGAACGCCGACGAGACCCGACCGACCGGCGGGACGTGACCGTCGATCGCGGCGCGTCCACCCGTCGCTCTCAGTCGTCCTCGCCGGGCGAAACGTCGATCCGCCCGTCCGCGTCGACGGTGACGGTACGCCCCTCGAACGCGAACGTCACGCGCCCGCTCGCGAAGCGGTGCGGCGATTCGAAGAGCCGGTCGAGCGCGTCGGGATCGATCGCTTCGTAGAGCGGCCCCAACTCCTCCGGAGCCGTTTCGAGGGCGTCCGCGACCGACTCGACGACACGGACGGAGGGAGGCGTATCGGATTCGCCGAAAAAACTCGACGCGGACGCTTTCGACGAGGTCTCGGCGCTCGGCTCCTCGTCTTCTCGTCGGGGGTAGTTAGGTGGAGCCATGAGATCGGAGCGATTTGACTGCCAACGAGCGGAAAAGGCTGGCAAGCGGTTTATGCTACGTCCCTGTCTCTGAAGGGTCGGGAACGCACCCGGGGATTTAACTGATCCAAAACGGCCGCAGAAGCTAGCCGATCCAAAACGCCACAGAAGCGGCGGACGCGCCTCAGAGCTCGACGCCCGACGGGATCAGGCTCTCGTTGCGCAGGAGGTTCCCCTCGTGGTCGTACACGAGGAAGGTGTCCTTGTCGTAGGCGACGAGCCGCTCGCCGTCGACGTCGATCTCGACCCGGTAGCGGGCGTCCTCGTCGCCCGCGGAGTCGCGCGCGGCGCGGATGAAGGGGAGCACGTCCGTCGCCGTCTCGTTGAGCTCGAGGACGAAGTCCCCGGTGTAGCGGTTCGTCACGCCGACCACGCCGTCCGGGTCGGCCGCGGCCGAGAGCGGCTCGCGGAGCCGGAACGCCACGTCGACGTCGTCGGCGTCGAGGAGGTCGCCACCGGTCCCCGAGAGCCGGTCGCGGAGGAGTCCGTCCGGTCCGTGGAAGTCGATACGGACCAGCGGCGTCGCCGGCCGGTCGTCGTCGACGCCCTCGACGGTCAGTTCGAAGTAGTCACGCCGCATTTCCTGTCCGGTACTTCGCGGTCGTCCCGTATGAACGTAACGGGCGGATCCCCCGTCGAGCCGCGAGAATCGCGGATCCGGCGGCCCCGGTGTCGCCCCTGATAATCGCCGGGGGGATTTTAAACCGCCACGGCGCATACGGCTCCGTAACGACGATGGCGAGTGACGCGCGCGAGGAGGACGCAGAGGACCGCATCGCGGCCCTCCGGCGGCGGCTCTCGCGAACCTGGGAGGTGGTTCGCGGGTCCGATCTCGACGTTCGCCCCTTCAGGCCGGAGGAGGACGGCCCGCTCGCCTCTTTCGCGATCCCCGACGGCGAGCGCGAAGTCGACCGGTACTGGGTGAACGCCCCGTACGCGTACGTCGCGATCACCTACGACGAGGCGGAGAGCGAACACCGGTACTACGCGGTCGAGCCCGACTTAGATCGGTTCGAGCGCGACCTCCTCGACCGCGTGGTCGACGACATCCGGGACCCGCTCCTGTACCGCGAGGGGACCGGGCGGACCGACGAGGAGACCCTCCGGACGGAGCTGGAGGGACTGTTGGAGGGGTACGGCGTCGACGTCGGCATGGACACGTTCCACGCGATCTTCTACTACCTCTACCGCGACTTCCGCGGCTACGGGAAGGTCGACCCCCTCCTCAACGACCGGCACATCGAGGACGTCTCGTGTGACGGATACGACCTCCCGATCTTCGTGTACCACGACGAGTACACCGACGTCGAGACCAACGTCTCGTTCGGGAAGTCGGCGCTCGACAACTACGTGATCCGGCTCGCTCAGCAGTCCGGGCGCCACATCTCCGTCGGCGACCCCATGGTGGAGACGACGCTGCCGGACGGGTCGCGCGCCGAGCTCGCGCTCGGCGAGGAGGTGACCCCCCGCGGCTCCGCGTTCACGATCCGCCAGTACGCCGAGGACCCGTTCACACCGATCGACCTGATCGAGTACGGCACGTTCTCGGTCGAGCAGATGGCGTACTTCTGGCTCTGTATCGAGCACAACAAGAGCCTCATCTTCGCGGGCGGCACCGCCTCCGGGAAGACCACCTCGATGAACGCGGTGTCGATGTTCGTCCCGCCGCGCGCGAAGGTGCTCACCATCGAGGACACCCGCGAGCTCTCCTTATACCACGACAACTGGCTCTCCTCGGTCACTCGCGAGCGACGCTACGAGGGCGCCGACATCGACATGTACGACCTGCTGCGGTCCGCGCTGCGCCACCGCCCCGAGTACATCGTGGTCGGCGAGGTCCGCGGCGAGGAGGCGATCACCCTGTTCCAGGCGATGAACACGGGCCACACCACCTTCTCGACGATGCACGCCGACTCGATCGAGACGGTGATAAACCGGCTGGAGAACGAGCCGATCAACGTGCCGCGCGCGATGGTCCAGTCGCTGGACATGCTGTCGATCCAGACGCTCACCCGCTCCGGCGACCAGCGCGTTCGACGCGCGAAGACGATCGGCGAGATCGGCGGGATCGACCAGCGGACCGGAGAACTCGACTACTCCTCGGCGTTCGAGTGGGACGCCGAGACCGACGAGTTCACCCGGAACGACTCGTCGCTGATGGAGGAGATCGCCGACGAGCGCGGCTGGTCTCGGTCGGAGCTACTCCGCGAGGTCCGGCGCCGCGAGCGGTTCCTCGAGCTGCTCCGCGGGCTCGGCGTCACCGACTACCGCGCCTTCACCGCCCTCGTCAACGAGTACTACGCCGACTCCGAGCGCGTGATGGACCGGCTCGAAGAGCGGAGCGACGGGGAGGTCGGGGCACGGGACGACGGCGGAGTCGAGGCACAGGCCGACCGATGATCGCGTATCTCCCCTTAGTCGCCGCGGTCGGGTGCTGTCTGGCGCTGCTCCTGCCCGCGGTCGACGACGGGGCGGACCTGGTCGTCACCCGGATCGCGTTGGCGATCTTCGGCGAGTACGTCGGCGAGGACGGCCCCCGGCGGCGACGCCAGCGGGACCTGATGCGCGCCGCCCACGTCGGGGGGACCCACCGGACGTACGCCGCCAAGACGCTCCTGTACGCGAGCGTGCTCGGCGTCGCCGGCAGCGTCATCGGCGTGTACGCGGCGGCCGGGCTCCTCTCCGCGCTCGACGTGAGCGAGGCGGCCTTCCGCGAGTCGCTCCCCGCGTCGCTCGGGTTCGTCGCCGGGGTGACCCGGCTCACGGAGCTGGGGCTTCCCGAACTATTCCTCGTGTTGACGCTGGCCTCGGCGACGCTGGGCTCCGCGCTCGCGGTCGGGATGTACTACGGGCGGTGGGAGCTGCTCGACCAGCGCGCCCACGCCCGGGGGGCGGAGATCGACGCCACCCTCCCGCGAACCGTCGCGTTCATGTACGCGCTCTCCCGGTCGGGAATGCCGTTCCCGCGCGTGATGGACACCCTCGCGGAGAACGAGGCGGTGTACGGCGAGGCGGCGACGGAGCTGTCGGTGGCCGTCCGCGACATGAACGCCTTCGGTACCGACGCGCTCACCGCGCTCCAGCGCGCCTCCCGACGCACCCCGAGCGACGACCTCGCGGACTTCGCGGAGAACCTCGCGTCCGTGCTCGGCACCGGCCAGCCCGTTTCGACGTTCCTCAGCGACCAGTACGAGCTGTATCAGGAGGAGGCCGAGTCGAAACAGCGGCAGTACCTCGAGCTCCTCTCCACGTTCGCGGAGGCGTACGTCACCGCCTTAGTGGCCGGCCCGCTCTTCTTCATCACCATCCTCGTCGTGATCGGGCTCGTCTTAGAGGACACCCTCCCCCTGTTACGCGTCGTGGTCTACCTCGGGGTGCCGCTGGCGACGTTCGGGTTCGTGGTCTACGTCGACAGCGTCACGCAGGGGGTCGGCGGCACCGAGACCGTCGACCTCTCGGAGCCGATCGAAGAGGGGACGAAGGCGGGGCGTGCGGGCGACGCGGATCCCGCGGGCGACGCGGTACAGGCCGACGGGGGCGTGCCGGCCGACGAGCGCGTCCGCGAGCGTGACCGCTGGGCGACGAGCCGCGAGCGCCTCCGGGCGTACGACGGGATCCGGTCCCTCCGTCGGTGGGTCGCCTCGCCCGTCGAGAGCGTGCTCGACGCGCCGCACGCGGTGTTCCTCCTCTCCGTGCCGCTCGCGGTCGTCGGCCTGCTCGCGACCGCGTTCCCGATCACCCTCGGACCGCCGACGGAGATGGTCGCGCAGGTCGAGCGGCCGGTCGTCGCCGCGACCGCGCTCGTGCTCGCGAGCTACGCCGTCGTGTACGAGGCGCGCAAGCGCCGGGTCCGCCGGATCGAGGCGGCGGTCCCCGACTTCCTCGACCGGCTCGCCAGCGTCAACGAGGCCGGGACCTCCGTGGTCGGGAGCGTCCGGCGCGTCGCGGACTCGAACCTGGAGGCGCTCACCGACGACCTGAAGCGCACCCGACGCGACATCGACTGGGGCGCCGACGTGGGCACCGCGCTCCGGCGACTGGAGCGACGCGTCCGGTCGCCGATGACCTCGCGGGCGGTCGCGCTGATCACGAACGCGATGCGCGCCAGCGGCGACATCGGTCCCGTGCTCCGGATCGCGGCCGACGAAGCGCGCGCGACGTGGTCGCTCCGCCGGGAGCGCCGGCAGGTCATGTTGACGTACCTCATCGTGATCTACATCTCCTTCCTCGTCTTCCTGGGGATCATCGCCTCGCTGTCGGTGTCGTTCATCCCGGCGATCGAAGAGGCGGCGATCCCCGGCTCGGGCGTCGGGACCGGCGCCGGCGACCTCCCCGGCGCGCCGGGCGGCCCCTCGGGGATCACGGACGGCCTCGGCGACATCGAGGCGAGCGCGTACGAGCAGCTGTTCTTCCACGCCGCCGCGATACAGGCGGTCTGCTCCGGACTCGTCGCCGGGCAGCTCGGCGAGGGATCGGTCAGAGACGGCGTGAAACACGTCGTCGTCCTGCTACTGCTGACGATCGCCGCGTTCCTCGTCATCGCCGTAGTGTGAGTCCATCGGAGCTAAATCGGTCCGGCGCCACCTTCCGATATGAAACCCCAGTCCGTCGGCGACCCCCGGTCCACCTACGACCGCATCGCCGCGCACTTCTCGAAGACGCGGGAGTACGCGTGGCCGGAGGTCGAGTCGTTCCTCGACGGGCGCGCCGCGGCCCGCGCGCTCGATCTGGGCTGCGGCAACGGGCGCCACGCGGAGCTCCTCACGGAGCGCGCGGACGCGGTCGTCGGCGTCGATCTCAGTCGCGAGCTCCTCCGGGAGGCGGTCGATCGGGCCCGCGAGCGCGGGTACAACGGGACCGCGTCGTTCGTCCACGGCGACGCCGCGACCCTGCCGATCGCGACCGACGCGGTCGGGCTCGCGGTGTACGTCGCCACCCTGCACCACCTCCCGTCGCGCGAGGCCCGGGTCCGGAGCCTCGACGAGCTCGCGCGGGTCCTCGCGCCGGGCGGGACCGCGCTGGTGAGCGCGTGGAGCACGGCCCACGACCGGTTCGACCGGGAGGAGGGGTTCGACACGACGGTCGACTGGACCCTCCCGGGCGGCGAGACGGTGCCGCGGTACTATCACATTTACTCGCCCGAGGAGTTCGAAGCCGACCTCGCGGAGAGCGCCCTGCAAACGGTCGACTCAGACGTTTCGAGCGGGAACTGCTACGCGACGGTCACCGCTTCGGACGACTGATTATCGCGATCGATACCGGCGGGCGTGGATTAAAGAGACAGTGACGACCGCGTCGATGTAATGAGTTCTACACGTCTGGATCGCCTTCTGCGTCGGATCAGCCCCGACGCGATCACTCGGAGCTACCTCGCGAAGTTCGCGGTCGTCGTGTTGGTGGTCGTCGCCGCCATCGGCGCCGTGGGCGCGGTCACCTACGCGGAGACGACCGAGCAGCTCGAGGCCAGCGCACAGGAGGACTACACCGCCGTCGCGGAGCTGAGCGCCATCGAGCTCGACGGCTGGGCGAGCGAACGGCGCTCGATGGCCCGCGAGATCGCCGACAACGAGGCGTTCACCCGCGACGCCGACTCGCGGGCCGGGTACCTCAGCTCGCACCACTCGCGGACGGCCGAGGAGGTGGTCGCGCTCCACCACGTCGACCGCAACGAGGGGACGGTGCTCGCGTCGAGTCGAGAGGGGAGCGACGCCGGGAGCGCCGTCACGGGCCAGGAGTGGTTCGACGACGGCCTCCTGTTCGGCGACCAAGTGTACACGACGCCCGCCTACGAAGCCGACGGACAGCGCCGGGTCGCGTACGTCGCGGCGACTCCGATGCGCGATTACCTCGTGATGGAGGTCGATCTCGGTCCGGTCGTCGCCGACCTCCGCACGCCGACGGAGGGGGCGTTCACGACGGTCGTGCAGGGCGACGGAACGATCGGCGCGAGCGACCGCGAGGGCGTCGCCGGGGAGCGGTACAACGGGGGCATTCGGTCGGCCCTCTTCGACGAGGAGAACCCGGTCGGTCACGTCGCGTCCGCGACGTTCGGCTTCGCCGAGGGGACCGAGTACTTCGTCGCGTACGCGCCGGTCCCCTCCGAGGACTGGTCGGTCGCGGTCCACGTCCCCCTCTCGGAGGCGTACGCCCTCTCGGGGATGATCGGGCGGAACCTGCTCCTGATCATCGGGGTCGCTATCGTCGGGCTCGGGCTGCTCGGCGCGACGCTCGGTCGCGGGACCGTCGTCGAGCTCAAGCGCCTCGGGAACCGGGCGCGCGAGCTGGAGGCCGGGAACCTCGACGTGGACCTAGAGACGGGCCGGCGAGACGAGTTCGGCGACCTCTACGGGTCGTTCTCGACGATGCGCGACTCGCTGCGCGAGGAGATCGAGTCCGCGGAGACCCAGCGCGAGCGCGCGGAGGCCGCGAAGGCGGAGAGCGAGGCGTTCGCGCGGACGCTGGAGGAGCGCGCCGCGGCCTTCGGGGCGACGATGGAGGCGTGCGCCGACGGCGACCTCACCGCGCGGCTGGAGGCCGAGTCCGACGATCCGGAGGCGCTCCGCGAGATCGCCGACGGGTTCAACGACGCCATGGACGAGCTGGAGGCGACGATCGCCGAGGTCGACGCGTTCGCGGGCGAGGTGGCCGCGAAGAGCGAGGCCGTGACGGACGGCACGGACGAGGTCGCCGAGGCGGGCCGCGAGACGAGCGACGCGGTCGACGAGATCTCGGCGGGCGCGGAGCGGCAGAGCCGGCAGCTCGCCGACGTCGCCGGCGAGATGGAGGACATGTCCGCGACCGTCGAGGAGGTGGCGGCCTCCGCCGAGCAGGTGGCGACCACCTCGCAGCGGGCGAGCGATCTCACCGAGCGGGGCCGCGAGGCGACCGGCGACGCGGTCGACGAGCTCCACGGGATCGAGAAGCGCTCGGAGTCCGCCGCCGAGACCGTCGAACGGCTGGAGGCCGAGATGGCGGAGGTCGACGAGATCGTCGAGACCATCTCGGAGATCGCCGACCAGACGAACCTGCTCGCGCTGAACGCCTCCATCGAGGCGGCCCGCGCGGGCGAGGCCGGCTCCGGCTTCGCGGTCGTCGCCGAGGAGGTGAAGGCGCTCGCGGAGGAGACGCAGGAGTCTGCCGCCGAGGTCGAGACGCTAATCGACGGCCTCCGCGAGCGCACCGACGAGAGCGTCGCCGAGATGGCCGCGATCCGCGAGGGGGTCGACGACGGAGTCGACACCGTCGAGGAGGCCGAGGACGCGCTGGAGGCGGTCGCCGAGCGCGTGACCGAGGCCGACGACGGCGTCCAGGAGATCTCCGGCGCGATGGACGCGCAGGCGTCGTCCGTCAGCGAGGTCACCGGCGCCGTCGACGACCTGGCCGGCGTGAGCCAGCAGACGACCGCGGAGGCGACGACCGTCGCGTCGACCGCCGAGGAGCAGGCCGTGACGCTGCGGGAGGTCTCCGAGCAGGCGCACGACCTGACGGAGCGCGCCCGTGACCTGCGTCGCATGACCGACGCGTTCGACGTGGGCGAGCGAGGGGCGGAACTCGGTGGTGGCGCCGCGGCGGATTCCGGAGCCGACGCGGGGGTCGAGCTCGGAACCGATACTGAAGCCAGGGGAGGAGCCCACGTCGACGACGAGGAGGAGACCAGGCCGAAATCGGAGCCGGAAACCGGCGACTCCGCGTTCACGTTCGGCGCGGAGGAGACGGAGGGGACCGACTCGTCGGTGAGCGCCGACGGCGGCGTCGAGCGCGCGGTCGAGGAGACGGCGCCGACGGGCGAAGCGCGCGAGACCGACGAACCGAACGCGCGGCTCGACGGGTCGTCCGACGGGACCGCAGAAGAGTAGCCGCGCCGCCTACCGCGGCGGTCGAGTCGCGGATCGTCTCAGTCGGCGACCGCCTCGTGGCCGGTCCGCGCGTCCTCGGCCAGCGGCGTCGCGATCTTGTAGGCCGCGTACAGCCCGAGCACCGCGACGCCGGCCAGCACGACCCCCGTCCGGAGCTGCGGCGAGAACAGCGGAGTCGCGATCACGTCGCCCGCCTCGTTCGTGAGCGGGACCGGACTGTACGGTTGGCCGACGAGGAGCTCTAAGACTCCCATGCCGACGATCCCGAACAGCAGTAGTCCCGCGCTCAGCGCCATCGCCGCCTTGTCGATGATGTCTGTCATTGGATGTCACCTCTTAACCGAGCAGGTAGCGGAGTTTCGGGTGCCGTTCGACCACGTCGAGCGTCTCGATGACCGCGTCGAGGCCGTAGTACCGGCCGGCCGCGAGCACGATCATCGTCATGAACAACAGCAGGCCCATGAAGTCGCCGTTGACCAGCCCGTTGCCGAACCCGGCGTTGCCGACCCAGAACAGGACCATGAAGACGACCCCGCCGAACGCGGCGAGCCGGGTGAACGCGCCCGCGATCAGCGCGAGCCCGATCAGGGTCTCGAACAGGGGGACGCCCGGCTCGATGAGCCACGCGAGGTTGTTCCCCATCCAGACCGGAATCCCGCCCAGCGCCGTACCCGACATCTCCTGCATGTACGCCGGCCCGTAGCTGTACGAGAGCCCGTCCTCGATGAGCTTCGTGACTCCGGCGTGGAAGAACCACCAGCCGGTGACGACGCGCAGGAAGGCGATCCAGTACGCCGCCCACGGGCCGTCCAGTGCGAACTCGACCTCGTCGACCAGGGGATTGCTCGATTGGTATGACATCGTCGTCACCTTACGGGTGTACGTTTGGTGGGTGCCCATATATGCACCCAGAACGCTTCTAATCCTCTGAAAACGGTTCTAAGTGCGCTGAAGCGGTTCTGTATATTGTAGTTCTTTAAGTAAGGATGTTGACGATCGACGGTGTCGAAGAGACGCCGCCGTCGTCGAGAACACGGAACGTTTATGAGAACCGTTCGGCCTACGTGTAGACGCGTCAGCGACGGACGCACTCGCGCGCCGGTGGTCTAGTGGTAGGACCTGAGCCTTCCAAGCTCATGGCCCGGGTTCAAATCCCGGCCGGCGCACTCGCTTCGTTCGTGCGCCGCCCGTACTCCCACTCGCTCGCTACGCTCGCTCGCGGGAGTCCCGGCCGGCGATTTTCCTCGCTTCGCTCGGAAAATCCTGAGAGGGGTTTGAACCCTGGAAGTCGCAGCCCGGAACGGCGCGAAGCGCCGCACGCCCGGATCGTCTTCCTCCGGTTCAAATCCCGGCCGGCGCACTCTCCGACAGAGAACTTCTCTGTAGTCAATCCTCTATCCAGTGCTATCGGAAAGAATATTAGTCGAAAAGTGGTCCTACCAGTGAACTACCCTACCCTACTCGCTCACGGCTGACGCCGTTCGCTCCTTGAGGGTAGGGCTTCCTGTTTCCACGACGCGCTTTACAGACACCGAATCGGTGTCCGTAGGGAACGCAGTCTCCACAGGCGTTGATTCGGAGTGTCCCACTCCTACGTCTTCGAGGCCACGAGAAAGAATGTTCCACGCCGCGTTCGCGTCCCTGTCCGCCTCAAACCCGCAGGCGGGACAGGAGTGTTCACGGACCCACAACGGCTTCTCCGTCGAGACGCCGCAGGACGCACACTCCTTGGTCGTCCCTCTCGGGGTGACTGCCACGAAGTGCGTCCCCTCGCGCTCACACTTGTATTCGAGCAACGAAAAGAACGTCCGCCATGCTGCCGACGCGGTGTTGCGGCTGTTCGACGGCGACTCCATCAGCCCCTTCACGTTCAGGTCTTCGACCGCCACGAGGTCGTACTCCCGAGCGTAGTAGTTCGTGAGTTTATGGAGAAAATCACGGCGCTTCCGTCGGAGATCGGCGTGACACTCCGCGACGCGACGCCGTTGCTTCTCGTAGTTGTTCGACCCGTGTTGCTTCCGCGAGAGTTTCCGTTGCTCACGCTCCAAGCGTTCACGCTCGTCGGAGAGATCGAGCGACTCGACCGCCGTGCCGTCGGTGTCGTGGGCGTACTTGAGAATCCCCACGTCAATTCCGACGCACTTCTCGGGATTTTCGGGGGGTTCGGGCGGTTCACCGTCGATTTGGACGCCGAACGTGGCGAACCACTCGCCTGTCGGTTCCTTCTTGACCGTGACCTGCTTCACGGTGGCGTCGTCGGGGATGGCGCGGTGGAGCCGTATCGGTATATCCGCGAGTTTCGAGAGTGACAGCACAGTCTGACCGCCCTTCTTGTCGAGCTTGAAGCCAGACTGGTTGTACGTGAAACTGCGAAACTCCCGTGGCGGCTTCCACTTGAGTTGACCGACTCCGTAGCCGTTCTCCTTGAGTTTGGAGAGGCTTTTGAGATTGTCGAACAGCCGTTCCACGACGGTTTGGAGAACCTTCGAGTACACGTCGGAGAGGTCGTCCCACCATTTCTTGAGGGTGGGGAGTTCCGACCGAAGCGTGGTCATGGACGGCAGTTCGCCGTGTTCATCTTGGTACTCGTTAAGCCGATAGAGCGTGTGGTTGTAGAGTTGCCTACAAATGTCCCGATGGCGGTCCAACTCCTCTCGGTGGGCGTCGGACGGCTTGAGGCGATACTTGTAGGCGTAGTACATCAGCTCTCCCGCTGGTCTTTGACATACTGTTTCAGCACATCCAACGACACCTGCCCAGTCGAGATAAGACAGTACGAGTCGTTCCAGAACGAGTCGCCCCACAGCTCGGTCTTCAGTTCATCCTCGTATTCGTTACGGATACGGCGGGCGGTCGCGCCCTTGACTGTATTAATGAACTTCACGAGGTCCGTGGTTGGTTTCGCTCGGAATAGGATGTGAACGTGGTCGTCCTCTCCGTCGAGGTTCGTCAGTTCGACACCGTACTTGTCCGTGAACCCGCTGATAACCCCACGAATGAATTGGATTCGCTCCTCAGTTAGCACTCCGCGCCGATACTTCGTAGTGAGTATCAGGTGGTAGTGCAGGGAGTACGTCGAATGCGCTCCCGAATCGAGGTCGTACTCCATTGGGTTCATACTGTAATACAACACCCAAATGTAAAATTATTACGACGGCGTTGGCCTGTGGGCCTGTAACCGTATCTTCAGATGAACAGGTGATGACGGCGCTGTATCCCCACCCTACTCCGCTCCCTTCGGTCGCTCTGTTGAGGGTGGGGGCTTAGCGCCTATATCAAGCTAAATCTGAGCTGGTCCAGATCTTATCATTATTCGGAAGTATTGAATAGCACAGTTCAGCTATCTCGTGGTCTGAGATGAGAACGGTGCGAACGAGAATACTTTCCGACTCAAAGCATCGGTGACGCCGACTCGATGCGTCGTTACGAGAAGGTGTCGTCTGTCGTGACTACCGGTTCCACCTCATCAAGTGGCGATCTCCACTCTCTCCCCGACTCGATGAGGCATCTGTCTTTAGTTAAGCGAGAAACCGCGAGATAGCGGCGGCTTATCGAGGCATCTTTCGGAAGGAATGAGGAAGTCCAGTCTGTGCACGACAAGGACTCCTCATCTCGAATTATGCGTCGACTCACTACACTGTTTCCCTCTGAGTTCCTCGAAGAGCACGCCGAGGAACTCGGCGTGGTCGAACGTGACCGCAAGCTCCAGATCCCTGCCTTCGTTTGGGCGTTCGTGTTCGGCTTCGCCGCAGGCGAAAGCCGAACACTCGCCGGGTTTAGACGCTGTTACAACTCTACTGCCGATGAGACGATCTCTCCGGGTGGATTCTATCAGCGGTTGACACCGACGCTTGCAGAGTATCTCCGCGACCTCGTCGAGCGCGGTCTCGACGAGGTCGCTGTTCCTAACGCTGTTGACGCTGATATCGACCGATTTAGAGACGTGATGATCGCTGATGGAACGGTGTTGCGGTTACACGAATTTCTCTCAGACCAATTCGAAGCCCGCCACGAGGAGCAGGCTGGAGCGAAGCTCCACCTGCTCCACAATGCCACAGAGCAGACGATTGAACGGCTCGATACTGCTAACGAGAAAACGCACGACAGCACCTTGTTCAAAACAGGGCCGTGGCTTGAGAATCGCCTCGTGTTGTTCGATCTTGCCTACTTCAAGTACCGCCGGTTTGCGCTGATCGACGAGAACGACGGCTACTTCGTGAGTCGGCTGAAGCAGAACGCAAACCCGGTGATTACGGCAGAATTACGGGAATGGCGCGGCCGCGCCATTCCCTTAGAGGGCAAGCAGCTCCGAGCTGTTCTCGATGACCTTGACCGGAAATACATCGATGTGGAGGTCGAAGTCGAATTCAAACGGGGGCCGTACAATGGGACACAGTCGCTGGATACGAAGCGATTTCGCGTCGTCGGCGTCCGCAACGAGGACGCCGACGACTACCACCTGTACATGACGAATTTAGCTAGGGAGGAGTTCTTTCCGGCGGATTTAGCGGAGATCTACCGCTGTCGGTGGGAAGTTGAGTTGCTGTTCCGGGAGCTGAAGACGCAGTACGAATTGGACGAGTTCGACACGAGTGACGAACACGTGGTGAGGATCTTATTGTACGCAGCGCTGCTGTCGCTGCTTGTAAGCCGCGATCTGTTGGATCTAGTCACTGAGCAGGCGGATGATGAGCTTGTGTTTCCGACAGAGCGCTGGGCGGCGACCTTCCGGTCGCACGCCCAGCTCATTCTCCACGAACTCGGTGAGTTCCTCGGCTACTCACCGCCGCCGCTGCTCGACCGGCTGATCGAAGACGCTCAAAAGATCCACCAGCAACGACCAATCTTACAAGAGACGCTCGCTACCGCTACACAACCGAGGTGTGAGGCTTAACTAAAGACGGATGCTCGAGCGGTGGGTGTTTCAGGTTTTGACATAGTCCCCGCGCTGAAGCGCGAGGCTTGCTCCTCGATTCTCCATAAGTAGCCTAGTCGTTGCCAACGCTGAATTGCTCGTATTCTTTCACTGTATTCAACACAACACTTGTATTCGACTATTGGACATCTGTACCAATCAATATTCGCTTGATTTGATCGTTCATGTCATCTGTATCTAGGAATTTCCCGATCGCGACGATATCGTAGTCCCCCGTCGTCTCGTAGACGCTCACGATCTGCGGTTCGTTGTGAAGCGCTTCCGTAAACCACAATATCCAAACTCAGCGGCGCGGCACCGTGGGAATCCTCGCGCTTCAGCGCAGGGAGGATGTCAAGCGATCTCGGCATCAGACCACTGATCAAGCACTGCATCTTCACTCCATGCGACCACGCACACAACGCCAGAATCGACGATAACCGCTACAATCAGCGCTCGATGACTGAAACTGTGAACTCGGCTGTGAAGCGCTTGCTTGGCTTCGCCGTGCGAGCGCGGTCATGGCTTCGTGAGTTCCGTGAAATCGCGCTGATGTGTGTCGTCTATAACATCTAACGCTTCGTCAAACAGTGACTCTCTCCGTCTTACAGCGATTCAACACAGCTGCCGAACCCAAACGCGACCCGTCGATCACCAGTCCGCGTCTCGAGCGGAACGGCACGGGGGTGGAACCCGGCCGAAGAACTTCACCGATTGACGTGCCCCCGCCGGTCGGCCACCCGCGAGCGGGCCCTCGTTCCCGGGCGATTCCTTCGCGGGTGTGCGACGGTGTCGGTTCCAGGCGGGTCCCGTACTCACAGTGACGGTCATCCCCGTTCTTCCGGGTGTGAGCCGTACAGGGACGTTCCCACCCGTTCTTCCACGACCTCGATGAACCTCTCGCTCGTCATTTCGTACCGTGTATACCCGTCCGACGTTCTCTCCCGATCGACGGTGGCGACGACATCGCCGTCGATTCGGATCCCCCACGCCTCGCCGGGGGCGACGTCGAGACCCATCAGTTGGATCTCGACGCCGTAGGCCGTCTCCAGCCAGTCAAGAAGCGGCGGGACGAGCGTGTCGTCCGCGAACCGCGGCGGTTGATACGGGGAGAGGTCGTGTTCTCTGAACTCCACGACGGCGTCACGCCACCAGTCCGGTAGGCGATCGATGTCGACGTTCGCGTACGGATCGTCTCCGTCGAGCCACTCCGGCGGTTCGATGCCGTCCCGTAGCGGTCGTCCCTCGTTATGTCGAGTCATTGTCCGAAGGGTACGAGTGGTTGGGAACGTCTCGTTTCGAAACGGTGGGACTACAGTTCGACGTAGACTTCGCCGTCGCGAACGTGGACGTCGTACGTCGGCAATCGGTAATCGTCGCTCGCCGTGTGAGTGCCGTCGGTGATGTCGAACTCCCACCCGTGCCACGGGCACGCGACAATCTCGTCTTCACACGCCCAGACGAGTTCGTCGTCCTCGTCGACGTCGAGAGTTCCGCCCAGCAGGCCTTCACAGGCCGGTCCCCCTTGATGTGTACAGTAGTTCGACAGTGCGTGGAGTTCCCCGTTCGAGTTGAAGACGGCTATCTCCCGCCCCGAGACCTCGACGATAACGCGCTCACCGTCGCCGATGTCCTCGGCTGCGATGACGTGGTGTAGGTCGTCTCGGTCTGGGCCAGGTTGTGTGGATTCACTCATGCTCAGTCGAAGGCGTACACTCGCTCCGCGGTCTTACCGTAGATATTCTGTATCTCCTCGCTGGAGAACTCCGAGCGGAGCATCTTCAGTAGCTCTCCGGTGTTGTCGAAGTCGAAGTGCGGATAGTCAGAGGAGAACATCAGACTGTTCTCACCCTCGAAGTGCCGGATCGTCTCCGTGAGATACGCGGGGTCGTCTAGGCCCTCGACGGGCTGGCTCGTCACGTAGAACTGGTCTTTGAGGTACTCGCTGGGGCGTTTCTCAAGCATCGGCGCGTCCCACTTCGCCCCCATGTAGTCGTGATCGAACCGCCGCATGAAGTACGGGTACCAGCCGAGCCCGGACTCCTGGATGACGAACGTCAGATCGGGGAACCGTTCGGGAACGCCCCGAGTCAACATGTCCGCCAGGTTCGTCTGGTGCATCATGTTGTGCGAGGTTGCGTGAACGGGAAGCGCGCGATCCATCGCCTGCCACGTCGACGGGAACCGCGTCATCATCGTTCCGGCGGCGTTGTGCATCTTGATCGGCAGTCCAGCCCGCTCACACGCGTCGTAAAGCGGGTAGTAGGACTCGTGACCGAGGAGTGGATCGACCGACCCGCTCGGGATCATCACCGCCGCGATGCCGTCCTCGTCAGCGCGACGTTCGACCTCTTCGGCCGCCTTCTGTGGCTTCTGCGGGGCGACGAGGGCGGCTCCGTACAGGCCATCGTCGGGGTCGACGATCTCGTCGAGGAGCCAGTTGTTATACGCCGTCGCGAGCGCGGCGGCGAGGTCGTCGTGGTGAACGGCCCCGAGATAGAGGTTCTGCGTGGGAGTGATTATCGCTTTGTCCCACTCCACGAGGTCCCGCCCCGTTTGGATGTCCTCCTTGGTGCGGACGGTTTCGGAGTCGGCTTTCCCGATCGTCACCGAGTACACCATCCCGTGGGCGGGATAGACGCGGCCGAGGTACCCGTAGTCGTCGCCCTGCTGGCTATTCAACAGCTCGTCGAACGGGCTCTCGAGGTACGGGAGGATGTCTTCTTGCCGCTCCGTCAGGTGGAAATCGGTGTCGACGATGACCTCCAAGTCGTCGATCGACCGGATCTGCCGTTCCGTGGTCGAACTCATACAAACCACATGGTCGATCGCAGTTATATACTCCGAGGCGATTCACGACGACGGAACGCGTCTTAGAGGAAATCTAACGGCTCCGTACGCGTTCTCCCTTCGTCGACCCCCGTGAGAGGGAACGTGTCCGGGACACACACCGATCCGAGCAGCTGAGGGCGAACGAGAAACGACGGGACCCGTTCGAAATGGTGTACTCTTTCGGGAAACGATATTCAGATCTGTTTCTCATTGGCGAAAATATTTGTGCTTGCCATACACTGGATCATCCGATGGAGAACTGGAAACCAGGCGGTATCGACCCTGAATCGAGAGGATCGACGATACAGAGTATAGACACGTCGTTCGCTATCGTTACGGCCCTCCGCGAATCGGACGGGGCAGGTGTGACCGAACTCGCCGAGAGGACGGGACTCTCGAAGAGTTCAGTCCACAAGCACCTCCGGTCGCTGATGAAACACGGTTGCGTAGTGAAGGAGAGCGAGGAGTACCGGCTCGGGCTTCGGTACCTCGATCTGGGCGCACACGTGCGGGAACAGTATCCAGGTTCGACGGAGATCAAACACAAACTCCGCGATCTCGCGGCGGAGACGGGAGAGAGCGCGCAATTCGCGGTCGAAGAGCGCGGCCACGCGGTCGTCCTCTACCGTGAAGTCAGTCACGGAGGCGTTTATTCGCGGGGTCGAGAGGGCCGCCGCTTCTGTATGCACCAGACGGCCGCGGGAAAGGCGATCCTCTCGTGCTACTCTGACCAGTGGGTTCGCGAGATCGTCGACCGTCACGGCCTCCCGGCGGCGACGCCACAGACGATCAGCGACGAAGTGGCGCTGTTCGACGAGCTCGCGGATATTAGGGACCGTGGCGTCGCGTTCAACAGCGAGGAGAGCACCGAAGGACTCCGATCGGTGGCCGTTCCCGTTACGGGACCCGACGGTGGCGTCCTCGGTGCGCTGGCCGTCGCGGGACCGACACACCGTCTCACTGGCGAGCGATTCGAGCGGGAACTCCCGGATCTCGTCCGAAGCGTCGTGAACGAGGTCGAGTTGAACCTCGCCCATTCGTGACGTCCCCGCGTTCGTCGGCGGGACGCGCGATCGAATACATTGAATCGCACGACCTCCTCGATCACGCAACGGAGATCGGGACGTATATCGGGTCACGGTTCCGGAGGCTTGCCGAGGATGTCCCCGAGATTTTCGACAGAGAATTCCGCGAGTACGCGAGAAACCTCCCCTTGAAGTGGGAGGAAATCACGGCGACAATATCATTCTTTAGCGTGATTGTGAGCCCGTTATGGTGTCGGGAACACTGGCTGTGTTGAATCGCCATACGGAGGCGAGGTAGGCCGCTAAATCAAAGGAGTTGAATCGGGAGAGTTCCGTTGACCATGACGCAAATCTCCCGCTTCATCGGGGAGGTTGTACCGGTTGCTCAAAGAGTTACTGGCGATGGAGGCGAATCCGCCGCCCCGGATGGTGGCGGCGGATTCGCCGACTACGCACTCGTTTCCCTTCACTGTCTGCGGATTTACCTCGATTCGTCGTACCGCATGACGATCGACCTGCTCAAAGAGATGCCACAAATAACCGGGGAGATCGGCCTCAACGCGGCCGATCTCCCCGCGCCGTCCACGTTGTGTAAGGCGTTCGACCGGATCAGCATGAGCGTGTGTCGAGTGCTGCTGCGCCAGTCGGCGCAGCTGCACGATCTCTCTGAACACGCCGCGATCGACGCCACGTTCTACGATCGCTCACCAGCTAGGCGCCACTACTGCCAGCGAATCAGCTACCGCGTTCAGAAGCTCAAAGTCACGAAACTCGTCGATACAGCGTCTCAAGCCGTCCTTGACGTTCACTGCTCAACGAACCGGGAGGGAAGTGACGCCGATCTTGCTGAGCAGATCGCCCGCCGGAATATGGGCGATCTGCGGTCTCTCGCGGCCGATAAAGGCTACGACAAGCAATCGCTCCGCGAAGGATTACGTGAGCTCGGGATCAGACCGCTGATCAAGCACCGCATCTTCGCACCGTACGACCACGCACACAACGCCAGAATCGACGATAATCACTACAATTAGCGCTCTATGACCGAAACTGTGAACTCGGCTGTGAAGCGCTCGCTCGGCTTCGCCGTGCGAGCGCGATCATGGTTTCGTGAGTTCCGCGAAATCGCGTTGATGTGTGTCGTCTATAACATCAACCGCTTCGTCAAACAGTGAATATCTACGCCTTATAGCGATTCAACACAGCCCATTGAGGATTCCCGGCATCTCGTTCAGGTAATCTTCGAGCTTCCGGAGTGGTTTGTTGATTTCCTGAGGGTGTCATAGAACGAGTAGCACACCAAAGAGCAGGGTGAATGCTGAGGTAGATGAGCTCAGCGACCCTGCAAGATGATCCTTCGATAGATTCGTTCTTTAATTCCGTGGAAACCGAGACGTTAGCGCTGCTTGATAGTCACTCGAAGTCATCAAGCGATGTTTGCTCCAACTTCTCCTGAACGTCATCTACGAACCCGTCCACCTTCCGTTGGAGCGCCTGTAAGGACTTCGAGACCACCCTCCATTCGTCTTTTCTCCCTGCCTGAACTTTCTCGATGTGTTCATCCAGTCCCTGCCGCTGGTACTCCGTGAGGATGGTCTCCGTGTGTGCTCGCAGCTCGTTTTTTAGGTTGTTATCGAGGTCAATCCACAGCGGGTGAGCATCCTCAAGGAGATCGTCGGCGTCAAACGTGTTCTGTTTGAGTGCGACGTGAACAGTGGATTGGAGGATGCTGATGGTGAACTGGCGGTAGTCATCATCACCAGTCCCCACGTCAAATGGGAAGTAGTCCGTTGGCAGACGGCGTGTGTTCGTGAAGATGGGAAATTCGTCTTGGAGATCAACGAGATTGAATTCGTAGTTGTCTAGCGTCCGAATGATGTACTGGTTCGCGTCCTCATCGAAGTGAACGACCGCAAAATCGTTCTCAGGTAGGTGTGGGTTTTCGTCGAGGTCTTCGAAGGATGAGTACGAGAATTCAGCGTCGAAGTCCTCTGTGGCATCGGCGGCGGAGACGATACCGCGAGTCAGCAGAACTTCGGGTGAGTGATGCATTGACTCATACTTCTGGTTCTGTTCCTGCTTAATGAAGTACGACTTACAGTCGATGATGATAGAATGGTTATGGGCGCGGCTGGTGAGAATCAAATCTGGATTCACCGAGTCGCCCTCATGGACGAAGCTCGGATCAATGATGTCAACGGTGTAGCCTAGGTTCCGCAGAGCGTCGGGGAACGTCCTGTCGAGCTGGCACAGCCCAATCCACGCATTAATCTGGAGGGTGTGATCGGAGAGGTTCTCCATCACACTCATTCTTCCACCTCCATTGTAGCGTTCGAGTCATAGTGCCGTTGAAGATTCGAGTAGATGCGGAGAGCGGTGTTCCCACATGCCTCGTCGCCGAGGTAGAGTCGTAGCTACTTGGGACAAATCTCAATCGTGTATTTGTCGTTATTGTGGAGATCTACGCCTTTTATTTTCCAGTACTGGTCATCGAGCTTGGTCTTCGCACCCCAGAGTCGAAGCGGGTTCTTCGCCGTAATGATATTCTCGATGAACTGCCGGACGTCTTCGATCTCGTTGTCCAGTTCGATCACGAGTGGGGTACCGTCCATCCCCGTCCCGTGTTCCTGAGATTCGTATGAGAGCCGGTGGTTCTCCTCGATCTTCCGCAGAAGCGTTGCGTATCGCTCCTTAATCTCAGCTACGGTGTCAAGATGGAGTTGGATAGAGTCGCCTCCACTAGTGGTGAACCGTCCGTTGTGGGTTACTCGCTCTAAAATGAACGAGCCGTTCACGTTCCGTTTGATGCCGACGCTGGAGAGGGAGAGGAAGCTGGATAGTTCGTCATGACTGTCGAGAATGTCGAACAGAGTTCCGGTTCCACGACCGCTACTGCGCACCGAGAGATCACCGAAGTCCAGCCTCTCGTCGATGTAGTCTTCGGAGAACACGTCGTCAGCGTCGTAACTGACGCCCACGTCGCGGAACTCACCCATGTCCATTACCTCACGCTGTTGCTCGATCGGCATCCACGTGTAGTCGAGTCCGTTGCGGACGCCGCTCACCATGTCTTGGACGACTTTCTTTGCGTCCTCAGATTCTTCGAGGGTGTAGAGCGTCCAGAATCGAGAGTCCTCGTGATCGAGGAAGAAGGTGTACTTGGTAGCGTTGCGTTGGATGATGAGTTCTTGTAAGTCGAAGTCTACCTCGCGAGCCTCTGTTATGTCCACTCTCTCGTGGAGTTCCTCCGGAGTGACATTGGACTCAATGAGGAAGGTCTTGAGCATTGTCTGCCCGGGTTGCAATTCTTGTTCTTCCACCAACTCGTCGTACGTACCCTCGATGGTGTGCTGGAAGACGTCGAAGAGGTCTCGTCTGCTCTGGATAGACGAAGTGGACATCAGCGTTCTCGTATTTGATCCTAGTTTACTAGGTGTGTTAGTAATTGGCAATCCACGGTGAAAGTGGATCCATTACGGCACGTGGGTGTTCTCTTGTTGGTTTGTGGAAGGGCTATTTAAATTCGTGGTGGGTAGGGAGAGACAACGCACAGTAACCCGCTTCTGGTCGTGATTATTGCGCTAATCCCCGCCACTCGATATCATATCAGACCCGCAACGGGCGTGTGAGAGGTTATTGTTTGAACGCTTTCGCCACAAGCAGTGGGAAGACAAGTGTAGCCTCTGCTTCCACTTGTGTGTAGTTCGTCTGGTTTTCTTTGATCTTCCCCCAAGAAACAGCCTCGTTCGGCGGTGCACCCGATAATGACCCATCACCCTCCATCCCCGTTGAAATATACACCACGTAATCCGCTCCTCCTCGAAAGAGGTTCGTCATGATTGCATGGTGTTTCGGTACTCCACCCCCCACCGCGATGAGCCCCGTCGAGTCCGCCAGCAGCCCATCTTCAATTAGCGAGTCATAGTCGTCCAAAATCTCAATACCCACTTCTGAATCGTACCCTTGACGGTAATAGTAGAGGAAGTTCCCGACCTCGGAGTCCGTCAACGCTGGACAGTACACCGGTACGTCGTTGTCCGCGGCCTGCTTCAGAACCGAATCCTCATCCTCAAGAGTTTCACCTAACTCGCGTGCGAACGACGTTGGTGTTCTCACTTTCTCCTCTGCGAAAAAGTCCTCAAAGAAATCATACAGATACTCTTCCAACCACACATACCGGTCAGAAGGAACGAAGAGATTCCCGAGCCGATTGATCCCACGCTCACGGAGCGATGCCTCGTCTGCGTCCCATTTTCCCATCTTGAATGGCTTTGCCGTCTTGATCACGTCCTCGGTCAGCGATCCAGACGTCGTAATAACTACGTCCACATACCCCTCTCGAACGAGATACGCGACGGTCTCGCGCAGCCCCGACGAGATGATGTTTGACGTGAACGTGAGGTAGACAGTGGCGTCCGCCTCCTGCATACGTTCGGCGATGTCGATTGCCTCTGCGAGCTGCGTCGCCTGGAACCCCGTTGTCCCATAGGCGTCGAGCATCTCGTCAAAATCAAATTCTCCACGAAAGTCGTAGCCACGAACATCCGGCGTGTCAGGTTCCTCATCACTCCCAGGAACGACGTCGCTGTGAGAGTCATCTTTGTCCATACTACTGGATAATCTGACGCCGGTTTGAAGAACTCGGAATCGGTCTCCAAGCCGTTGATGAAACCCTCAACAATTGAGAGTTGGTGACTAAGAGCCGTCAGAAGCCCTTGAGAACAGAGTCACTCTTCCTCGTACGCGAGGTTCATCAGCCATTGGGAGAAGGCGTCTGCCTGCGGATCGACCTCTTCCTCACCGATGAATGGCGAGAGCATGTCACCCGCCATCAGCAGTGAAAAATCACGATCAGATGCCGTTGGTTCGAGATAGTAGGTCCGCTGACCTTCGTACACCGTTTCCTCACGCTGGATCAGCTCGGCACTCTCAAGCCCTTCGACTAGTCGGCTTCCTTTCCGCGAAGAGACACCCAGCTCTTTCCAAAAGTCGCTCTGGTGAATCCCACCTGTCTCACGGACCAGTTCAAGACCCGCACGTTCGTCCTCCGAGAGATCGGCTTCACCCTGTGACGCACTCATATTCCAACAGCTAACGTGTATCCATTATAATCGTTCTTTCTGTCGCTAACACTCGTTATGAGATTGGCCGTGATTGCTGTGCTGATCAGGTCGATCCACCGGAGTGAATCCCTCAATAGTCCCCGGCAGAGTCGAACACGTCGGTGAAGTCCTGAAGAATATCTTGTGACGACTTTCCATCAGCACGAGATGGAATTGGATCCTCCCAGCATTCGACCTCGAGTGTTTGTGTATCCGATATCTGATGCGGATCAGTCGTCACGTTGAGAATTGCCGTGTGATAGATAGCAAGGAGTCGGTGATCATGGACACTCACGTGATCGATGCCAGCTCGATTCAGGACTGCTGGAATATCCGTGGGACTAGAGAGAGATACCGAGACGGTTGGAGAATCCGGGTCACCCATACCAACGATTCTCACATCAGACAGATAAACTACCTGTGCTGGAGAGCCTCAAGGGACTCGCGTCGAGCGTTGAGAAACACCCACGTTTGGGCCGACGTCGACCGTAACGTGTCTCACCCCGTCACGTCGCCAGACGGACTTATCGGTCGGCATTCGAGCGTGTGTGGTACGACTGTCCAGACTTGAATTCGGTCAGTTCCTCGATCCGCGATTCGAGCTCTTCGACTTCATCGCGGAGCTGGTCGGCGTCGTCAGCATCGCTCGCCGCAAGTTGGTCTTTCAGCCCTTGGAGTCGCGTCTCCTTGCGGTCTTCGTCCACCTCGGCTTTCCGAACGTACTCGGTTTCTTCAATCTCGTAGACGTCGCGTTCAGCGACATCAGTCACCTCGAGGGCGTCGTCAACCTTCCCGCGATCAACGCTCACCACCCGATCACGGTCGATCCCGGCTGATTCGAGCGTGTCCAGCACCTCCTCGTCATCTTTGAGCGAGCGGTTCGTCCGAGCCGTCCGCTGGACCGAGCCGTACGATCCCGAGACCGGTCGGTCGTGGTGGAGTCGGTCTAAGAGCGTGTCCGCGATCTCCTTGCGGAGGTCGTTGGCGTTCCGTTGAACGTCCGAGAGCAAGGTATACAGGTCGATGAGTGTCCCTGTCTCGACCCCTTCGAGCGCTGTAACCTCGTGGCGTTCCAGCGCGTCGACGAGCAACAGCGCATCCGCGTAGACATCGAGATCAGGTTCTGTCCGTTCGTCGGAAGCAGGCTCAGAGGACGGGCCCTCGTCCAGTAACAATGAGGTGGTTGGTGCTTCAGTCTCGATGATCACACCTCGGTCGTCGTTCACCTCGAATCGTGGATGGAGACTCAATACCGTCGGGTATGGATCCGCATCGGGTGGGAGTCGATCAAGGTCGAACCCATCGGTAGAGTCGGAGACACGTCGATATAGTGTCTCGAACTGGTCTTTTTGAAGCGGTCGCGACTCACCGCTATCTGAGAATCTGATGATGACACGGTGTTCCTGGACGCCAGTTATCTGAAACCGGTCGTTCGAGAGTGGTGTCCGGAGCGTCGCTCCTTCCGGGAGGTCATCTAACCGCTCAAGGAGATTGTGCCAGCTGACCCGAAACGACATATTCGTAGTGAGAGAGCGCGATGATAAATGTCTGAGGTTGTTGACAGAGATTATCGATGGATTCGTCATTGGGTGGTTATAGTCACTTTTTGGTTGTGGTGACGGAGGTGAAATATAACAGGAAGATACGACTGGGTCCACGGATTCAAGATATTTTACCACTAGACGCACCCCTCTGTCGACTTGTTCAACAAAACCACCTGTATATAGAGGGTCACCTCTATCGATTTGTTTCGCGAGGAGTTACCCATAGGAGATCGGTATTGAATTAGTGGAGAGAAGTTCTTTCCACGCCCTAGTGGGAGGTTTCCATTGCTGATCAAAATTGAGCATAGGACCACTCCTACACGTAGTCGGGGGATTCACCACGACCGTGTCCCTAGGACCACACACCCACCCCTATCGATTTGTTCTAACGAGAAAGAGTGGTGAGGTGGGTCAATCACGGGGGAGCCAAGGTGGATATGGTTAATCAGAATAATATCCTTCGGCTAAATCCATCTTTATAAATTCGATTCTGTTATAATTGGTGTGTAGAAAGGGGGTTGAACAAATCGATAGGAGTGGGTGTAGAGTAGTTAGTCGAAGAAATAAAAGGAGCAACAAGACATCACTCACCACAGTGTACAAGAACTCCGATCCTGGTCTTCGTCGCTTGGTTTCTTGACTTCTTATTTAATATCCTATTAGGAGGTGAATATAGCGACGAAGAGTGATTAGAACAAATCGATAGACGTGTGTTCTTCTATCTAGCTAGTAGCTAGAACTAGAAAGAAGAAAAAGAGAAGGTGGAAGAGACTCTCAATTTTGCCCCAAATCGTGACGTAGATGAGACGTTAGTCCAATCTGGAATTCTGTCACCCCTCCCTTCCTTGGAGGCTGGAACAAATCGATAGGGGTGAGAGGGTGTGTGGGTATTCTTTTGAATCGGTTGAGACGATAACCCCTAACAAATCGTCGGAGGTTACGGAGAGGAACAGCGTAAACCTCTAATACCGTGGATTTGACGGTCATACCGGCAGAAAAGAAATCGACAGGGGAATCTTTTAGTATTTTGGTAGAGTGGGTCCCAATATGCCCACGGATCCTGGTCCCGAGGGAACCTCCGAGTCCACGGGTTCTATCAAAGATCTCATTCTCGAGCAGGAAGAAGCCGCGAGTCTCATCAAGAACCGGTCGCTCCTTGAGCCGAACGAGATCGTCGACGAAGAACGTATCGTCGGTCGTGACACACAGCTCACCGATATTACTCAGCACCTTCGCGTCGCAATAAGTAACGAGCGACCGCCGAATCTTCTCCTCTATGGTCCTTCTGGAACCGGGAAATCTCTTATCATCAACGCTGTCTGTCAGAACATCGTCGAACTCTGCGAAAGCCGTGATATCCGGTTCGGCGTCATCCAGATGAACTGCCAGAACGTGGGAACCCTCGGCGCAGCTGTCTACGAACTTTCCCGAAAGGTGGCGAACGACATCGGAACAACTGTCGATGTCCCGGAACATGGAGTTCCAAACAAGAAAAAATGGCGCGAACTCTACCGTCTGATCAACGACCACTACGATACAGTTGTATTTATTCTCGATGAACTCGATATGCTCGTCGGTCGTCGAGATAAAGACGAGCCCGCTTTTTCGCGCCTTCTCTATCAGCTCTCTCGTGCTGGAAGCACCGACGAGATTACTGCCCAAGTCTCTGTCACTGCCATCACTAACGACACGAAGATGATGGAGAGTGTGGGAAGTCGCGCTCTCAGTTCCTTTACCCCTGAGGACGTTCACTTTAGTGACTACGACGCCGACCAGCTCCGGGAAATTCTCCGGGCTCGGGAGGACGCCTTCCACGAGGATACACTCAGCGGTGACGTCATCCCGCTTGCAGCTGCATTCGCTGCCCAAACCAATGGAGACGCACGGAAGGCGATCGACCTGATGCGAACAGCTGGGTCGATTGCGGAAAAAACAGGTGCAGACAAAGTCCGGGAGGAACACGTTCGACAAGCCCAAGATAAGGTTGAGAAGAACCGCGTGTTGGAGGTGACACGTGGGATTAGTACGCAGAAGAAGCTCTGTCTGTTCGCGACTGCAGCTGTGGCCCGTGAGGATGGAACTGGTGCAGCAAGGAGCCCGATTGGATACCGGGTGTATCAGTACTTGACAGGTACCCTAGATTCGGATCAGTACCACCAGGAGACGTACGTGAATAAGATGAAAGAACTCACGACGTATTCGTTGGTCGAGACAGAGCGGAAGAGTCAGGGACCACACTCGGGTAGCTACCTCGAGTTCACGTTTGGTGAGAATCCGGAGACTATCATCGAGACGCTCCGAGAAGATTCGCGGCTAGACGACGTCCACAATGACGAACTCCGCACCGTCGTGAATGCACAGCTCAATCAGTAGGGTGTTCACCGAACAAGTCGATAGGGGCGAGGGTGTTATCGATGACTCAGTTTTATCGGTGACAGGAACAAGTCGATAGAGGTGGGTCTACAGACTGTGGTGGTCGCTCACACAACAAATCGATAGGGGCGACTGTTTAGCATTTTGCGTTACCGATATTCTAAAAATCGTAGATGACGCTGGGATCTTTTGTGAATGAACGGTACTGTAGTCAACTGATCGAGGAACCACGCTATTGTCGTGAGGAAAACTGACACTCCCGCCTATGGAAGATACACGTATGACGAGCTACGTGTTTCGTGTATGGTTGCTCCCGAATCCGCCACTGGAGCTCGAACCCGACGAGGAGGTCTGGCGGGATATCGAAGTCGACGGGTCACATACACTAGCCGAATTCCACGAGGCGATCTTCGAGGCGTTCGAGCGTTGGGACAGCCACGCCTACGAGTTCATCACGCGCAACGAGGACGGCATCGCGCTCCGGAGCTACGTCCACCCACAGCTCTACGACGGCGGCCCGAGCTGGCGAGCGATGGACGACGCGGAGATCGACCGCTTCATCGATCAAGCCGTGCCCGACGACGCCTCCGAAGACGCCAAAGCGCGGTTTCGCGAGCTCCAGTCGAATCCGCCGCCGGAAGGTAACGCCGCCGACACCACGATCGACGAGTTAAATCCGGAAGAGCTGGGAGCGCTCTCCTACACGTTCGACATGGGTGACAACTGGGAACACTACATCGAACTCCAGGATACTCGCAACGCATCGTTGGACAGTAGCCCCGTGGTCGTCGACGAACAGGGGGACGCACCGTCCCAGTATCCCGATATGGACGAGTAGCGGGTGGTTGTCCCGCCTACAGTCGTTTTTCGTCAATGATGGCGGCGGTATCTGTCCCGGCGATTGTGTCGGATTCTGCCAGCAGGTCGTCGATCTCGTCTGGATCGTAGACCTCCTTGACGATGCAGTAGTACTGTGACGGCGTTCCGAAGTCGTAGACCATGCTGAGCCGATCCCCTTCTCGGAGCGTCGCACGTTCAGCGATGTCTCCGATCGTCACGCCACTCGCGTTCGTGTACGAGGGGTCGTCGATCTTCTCATACTGGTGGTCCGGGAGAACGTTGAGTGACGAGTCCAGATACTCGTCTTCGAGGCCGTACATCCGGAGATGAAGATCATCGAGCGTACTGAATCGACACACGAGCCGATCGAGTTCTGCTATCGTCGTTTCCGGCCGAACGACGATATCGTACCACTCCTCGCGAGCGCGACCCTTCTGCTTCCAGCGAAGACGGTAGCCGGTGGTGCCGATACGAGATTCTACCTCCATGCTTGCATCCTGTCTCAGCTGGTCGATCTCATCGAGTGTTGCAGCCCAGCAATACGAACAGATCTCATCTGGCGCATCGCTCTCGAATGCCGTCTTGTCGAGACCTTTCCAGTCAGCATATCGCGGTAAATCGATGTATTCACTCGCGGGTGAGCGCGTACTCCGATCACACAGCTTCTCGCCGGGCAACTCCTGACGAGGGGAATAGGTCGACCTGCCGACTGGTTCTGCTTTCAGGTCGACGATATGGTCGACAGTCCCTATCTGACTGACTTCGATAACAAATCGCTCCAGTATCTCCGTCTCTGAATCGGTCATGGTTTTGGTAGTCTGTTATTCGACATCACTCGGAAGGATTCCATACGTTCTGGCGACCGAGACGATCTCTTCGCGGAACTCCTCGAACTCCTCACCGTGCGAGTCCGCGAGTGTTTCCACCTCGTCAGAATATGCCTCGCGGATCGCTCTCGCTTCGGCCCTCCCCTCGACGGTCGGTTTCCAGAGGGTTGTCGTGCCATAGTCCCCTGATTCGAACGACGGCCCAGATCGCTCGCGTTCTCCGACACACTCGACTAATCCCCGTTCTTGCAGTGTTTGAAGCGCGGTTTCGACTTCAGGTCCGAACTCCGAATCCATCGAGAGAAGCTCTTCGAGTGGCGGCTCTTCGGATCCACCTTCTGTCGTGATTGCGTCGAGTTGCGTACAGGCTACAACGAGGTCGTCAGTCGTCTTTTCGACGCCAGCGTAATCGTGTTTGTATCGTCTGTCGTGGGTAGTGAGTTGATCGATGAGTAACCGCTCGATCCACGTCTCGGTTTGCATGTCTGTATCCTACGATCGGAATCAACAAAGCGTGTCGCACGAAGCTGCATGTCGGGACGAACAGCAGCCACCGATCAATCGAGTTTTGCCCGCTCTTTCAGCTCGCCGACTAGGAGATCGAGGATCGCTTCTTTGTCCTCCTCGGGAACGTTCCTGCCGTCGAGTTCGTCGAACTTCTCTTCCCAGTGATCTATCCACGACCCGAACACGTCCTCGAATGTGTCTTCTGGATCGTCTGCAGCCCTGACGTCCTCGATCCCCTTCTGAATCATCTCGTGGGGCCCTCCGGCTCCAAGCTCGGCTTCGAGTACCAGCCATGGTTCGTACTCGAAGGTCGAAGAAAGTTCTTCGATATGCCACGTCTCGTCGTTCAAATCCAGTTGATACTCCGTCACCACGTGAAACCGAGCTGGTGAGGCATCGACACCCGGCACACCCATGTCCGAAAGGTACACCGTCGGATGACGCTCGATCTGTAACGAGAGCATGTCATCTGCTTCGAACTGGAATCTGAAAGCCCGCTCTCTGATCTTTCCCAGTGTCAGCCCATCTTCAGGCAGGTCGATGTCACACTCGTCCAGCACGGTGAGAACGCGGTCTTTGGTAGTCCTATCCATTATCCTCACCTGGTTTCGACTACTCAGTGAAGCCCTCCAACAGTTCCTCGAGCATCGGGCGGAGCTTGTATTTCCGGTAATGTTCGTCTCGGAGATCTTCGACGTAGACACACCACTCATCGAGTTCACCGACAACTCGGGCGGCCTTTCCGGCAGTTTCCAGCCACTGGACGGCGTGTCGGTACCGTTGGGACTGTCCCTCCTCGATGATTGGCTTGGCTTGTTCCTTACAGGCGTCGATCGTCCAGTCTGGGTGCTCATCCCAGACTTCCTCGACGACCGGCTCCACGACCTTGTAGTCCGAAAATCGATCCGCGATATCGATAGCCGCCTCGTACTGCTCTGCGTACAGGAAGATTTCGACGTGCCGTCGCGCAACTCGCTGCGTCGTGTCCTTGTTCCGAAGCGATGTCACCAACTCTTCGCGAATAGTCATCCACTCCTCACCGGCGAGTTCCTCTGCCGCTTGGTAGGCCGCAAGCGTCGGCGAGGCTTCGAATGCGGCGATAGCCGCCTCCAAGGCCACCTCCGGTTCGTCGAGGCTGGCGGCTCGATCGCGGAGCCACTCGGCCAGCTCAGCTTTCTCGCTGCCGTCTAGTGTCAATCCGCGTTGGGCCACCTCCAGTGCTGCTCGGGGCCGATCATGGTTTCGCAGCGTCTGGGCTAGTGTGAGTGCTTCGTTCGGGGAGGACAAGTTGTGCCGGCCGTATTCGATCGCCTCGTCGATCCGTCCTTCCTCCACGAGCTTGGTTACGTAGTCATCGATCAGATCCGCAGCCTCCGCCAGATCCAGGTACTCCTCGTTGCGACCTTGGCGCTTGAGGACGTTGAGGTGAGCCCTGATGAAGTCCTCGGCGTACCACGGTGGATCCCCTCCCCAGAGGTCGGCATAGCCGATATCGCCCTGCATCGCTCGCTGAACCGGTTCGAAATCCCAGCCCCGTTGGGCGGCTTCGAGCGCGGCACTGTACGGCGGATGGTGTGTATAGCCTCCCATCTCCTGTACCCACGTCCAGAGGCGATCCTTCCAATCGGTACGCTCGACCTCCGAGAGGTCGGCGGTGAGCAGCGCCTCGGCCAGCACTCGGTCGACCTCGTCGAAGAACTCGAAGATCGCGTTCGAATCGTCGTACGAGAGCGCGAGCCACTCTTCGTCCATGAGTTCGTTGGCCAGCGGTTCGAGGATGTCCAGTGCCGTCTCGCCGTCGCCAGCCTCGACGGCTGTGCGTGCCTGATCGAGAAGGCCTCGCAACTTCTCGACGTCGGTTTCGGCTGCCTCGTACGGGTCGTAGGCGTGAGCGCTTCGCCCCTTAGTCGGTCCGAGAATGTTCTGTACCTGCTGGCGGATCGATTCGCGATTGATGTCCGGAGTTCGACCGTGTTCGCCATTCTCCGTCTCGTCTTCTGACTCGGCTGTTTCGAGTTCGGATTCGATCTGGGATGCCAGCTCCGGGCGACTCTCAATGAGGCTGGTGAGAACGTCACGGAGGATCTCGGGCTCGGCATCCGCGATCAGTTCGGAGATAGGCGGTCGCTGGTCGATCCCATCGGAATCGCGGACGTACGTCAGGAGAACGGCGACACGGTGCTTGCAAATCCCACCGTGATCGTACGGACAGGAACACGCCGTGTCAACGACCCCAGTTTCGTCGAGATCGATCCGCACCTGGTAGGGCTCGTACTGGCTGCCTTCAACCGCCGCTCGGATCGTCTCACCGCGCCGGACGAGCTTGACGACGGCACCCTCGGCGTAGTAGTTTCCCCCCCGGTCGTATGACTGGGGACGTGCCAGATCCCGGACTGCTGCCTCCGTGAGTGTCGGGTCGGGATCAACCATCGCTCGTATGGTATCTACGGATTAAACCCGTAGTAATTGTGGTGGGCGGTTGGGTGGCTGTGTGCCTACGAATCTGGAACCCAGACGCCTTTCACCGGCTGGAAGACGGCGTAGGCGTCGACATCCGACGTGTCGGTCGGATGAGCGGTGTGTAGCGTGAGTTGCCCCCTGCTCGTGTGTTCTCGGTTCTGTTCAGTTACCCACTCCTCTGCGTCCGCTTTCAAGTCGAAGGCGAGTCGACCATCCTCATCGAAATTCGCCTCCGCGAGTGGTGTCTCGCGAAAGACCGAGTCTTTGATTTCCACGATGTAGTCGACCATAGCTGTTCGTTCGCGGTAGCTCTCCTTTAGAATTCCCCGTGCTGAACAGATTAGATCTCTGCCAACCGTACAAACCGTATATGGAACTGACGCTCGAACATCTCCAGTCTGAGCACCTCGATCCGCTTCCGCTCTTTCAGTCCGAAGAAGCGACACTCTGGCACATCGACACCACACACATCCGGACGTGGTCGCCGACGATCACGTCAACGCCAGACTCGCCACAGCCACGATCTGGTCACTCGACGAGGATCGGACATACGCCCTGCTCGTGCTCCGGGAGAAGGTGGAGTGACGAAGCGATCCCAGAATTACTGCGCTATCTCGCTACCCATCTACATGGATCGGATACGGCCGTAGCGGAAACGTTCTCCATCGGGGTGTTCACGGCGACTGCGGTCAGGTCGCCTGCGGGCCGGACCGTCTGGTGGCGTGAAGACTACGTCGACGACACCGCCGGGTGAGGAACGGATATCCTCTCGAAGGCCGACCCGAGGAATTACGCCGCCATCCAACCAACAACGCTTATGGATCACACTCACGAGGCGTTCGCTGACGCACTCTCCTCGGGCGACACCGAGCGCGTGAATCGGGCGATCGACGAAATCGAAAACACCGAACTCGAGGAACGAGCCGCCCTGTTCGACGAGTGTTTCGATATGTGTCTCGACCTCTACGAGGCCGACGATGGATACCAGCGACAGTCCGTGATTCGCTTTGCGGCCAGTCTGTATCCGCGCTTGGCCTATCGAACGGTCGGTGCGGACCTCACCGACGAGGCGTTACCGGGTGAGTGGACGCTCGAGGAAATCGCGACCCACCGCGAACGATTGCGGGACCTCTACGCGGACGCGCTCCGCGACGACGACGGCCGCGTGCGACGCGCGGCCGCCAAGGCGACCAAGGAACTGGCGCTGACCGCCGAGATGCTTGAAGCCGAGGACGAACTCTGGTCCATGATGGACGAACTGGACACGCTCGCCGAGGAGTGTGCAGACTCGAAGCGAAAACATGTCGAGCAGGCCTACGAGAACGTCGCCTTTCACGCGGAGAAGCCGTTTTCCCTACTCCCGGACGGGCTTCGGAACGCGCTCGAAGGCGACGACCACAGTAGTGGACGGTAGCTCACTCGAACGCTCTTGTGTAGGACATTGTTGATAGCTTGCTGTCTTGCGATTTCGGTCTATCCCGGGTGAACTCTATTCGGCTTAGAGAGACGTTCAGATCGGTGGTTGTGGCTACTTGTGAAAATACCGTGACCGTATCAACAATCTCCTACGGAAGAGCGATGAAGAATTATTCCGACTTCGAGAGGAGGGTGTATCTGAATTGCTTGCTGCCACCAAGGAGCCTATTTCTGAATTAGAGCAGCGCTCTGTAGCCAATACAGCTCTCAATAAATTCTTTGAGGCACGTGATCTTCTTCCTATTTAAATCAGATACAAGTGAGAGAACTCATTCCCCTGCTATACTGACCTGTAACATTAGTGGTGATCTATAGTATATCAACGATCTCCTATTGCCAAGTTATTTAATTATGTTTTTTATATCATAATCTATGGTAGATGGAGGTCGAGATTTGGAGCAAGAAATTCAAGCATCGTTTTCTGAGAAAATCTCGGATGAGGATTCGGTTCCAGACGCGGTTGCTGACAGATTAAATGAGTTGGAGCTAGCGGGTGAACTCACGGAGAGTGCTGAAATCAAAGACGTGATCGATGAGGAGGTTTCAGATGCAGATTCAGAGTATTGAGGTAGAGAATTTTCGAGGGATTACGAAGTGGAGCGATGAGGACATAAATGGTCAAAATGTTAGAATTCTAGGTCCAAATGGTTCTGGGAAGAGTTCAGTCATTCAAGCCATTGAATTCCTTTTGACCGGCGATATAGACCAACTTCGGGGGCGTGGTAAGCAGCGGGTATCTTTCCGAAAGCATGCTTCCCACATCTTGGCAGATCCAGATGAGGCAGTTGTTCGTGCAACTGTCGAGGAATCCGGAGAAGGCCAAGTACGTGTTGAACGCTCAGTGGGAGATCCTGACCAACTAAATGTAATAGAGCCAAGTGACAAAGATCAGCCACCGGGATGGTTACAGCAACAGATGGACATCGCATCTCTTGGTTATTCGATTTTAACAAGGGATAGGCTCTTACAGTTCATTTCAATACCGGAAGGAGAACGTGGCGATAAACTAAACGAACTATTTCAAATTCAGGATATCGATGACAAGCGAACCGCACTAAAGACTACATACAAGAACTATCAAGATATAGTTACTACACGTAAAGAGGATAGTAAAGATGCTGAAAAAAGATTTTTCCAGTTATTCAATGGTGAAGTGTCCACGTTAGAGAGAGCGCTTGAGATCGTTAACGAACACAGGAAGAACCAGCAAGTGGACACGGTTGACTCACTAGACGAAGATCTGACAAAAGGACTATCTATAGAAAAAGTAACAACACCGGCTCTTCTTCAGCCTGGTACTCAGGAAGTTCTAGCAGACATTGACGATTGGATTCACCACCGCTCCTCAGAACTGTTTGATATTGAAAAGGACTTGCGAAGAGATGTCAAAAACGTTGAAGAACAAGAGCATGCTAAGCGTGATCTTGATACAGTTGACCTCATTTCACGTGGGAAAGACCTGATTGAGGAATACGAAAATCAGTGTCCACTATGTTTGAAAGAGTGGGACAGTGACGACTTACAGTCACATCTCGAAGACCGGCATCAACGTATCCAAGGTCTTCAATCACTCCGAGATAGCATCACATCAAAAAAGTCCGAACTAAGTACATCTCTCACGAGGTTTCAAAGTTTGTTAGAGCAGCTTGTGGCTGATATCGACGATGAACATCCCGAAGAGGCGACAACTTTCAACAAGGTCATTTCCGACATTGAAGAGTGGGAGTCAGACTTACAGACTGGATCCATGTCTGGGGTACCAGAAACACCAGAAGGTGCGGAGTACTCAATGCCACAACTATTCCCTGACAGACTAACTAAAGCTGTAAACCAGTTACAATCGAAGTCAGCCTCAAGTGGATCTACTACCGGACAACAAGATATTGAGTTCCTATCCCGAGCAGACGACCGTTACGAAACTGTAATTAAAAAAGAGGCTAGTTATACAGTAGCAAAACGCCGAAAGGAAGTCGCGGAACTGGTTTACCAAAACTTCTTGGATGCCCGTGAGCGGGTATTAGAGACTGTTTTTAACGAGATTCGTGATAAATTTGAGGATTACTATTCACAGCTGCACTCTGATTCAGAAGCAGAAGATTTCAATGCCCTTATCGAACCTACGGACACTGGTGTCCGTTTTGAAGCCACATTCCACGAAGAGGGCACACATGATCCCGACGCAATCCATAGTGAGGGGCACCGTGATAGCATGGGATTAGCCCTGTTTCTAGCAATATCCCATGTTGGGGGTGAAGCGATGGATATTCTGCTTTTGGATGATGTCGTAATGTCGATTGATTCGGGCCACCGTTCTGACATTGCATCCTTTTTATCGGATGAAATATCAGACAAGTATCAAGTTTTGATCACTACACATGATAAAACGTGGGATAGACATCTTACCCAAACGCAATCCTTTAACAAGCAGGTCCGTTTCTCTAAGTGTTCGTTAGAAGCAGGCCCTCTCCCGGTTGGAGACATCAGCAATCCCTGGGAGCGCATTCAGCATCATATCGACGAAGACGATGTACCAGCTGCAGCAGCATGGATCAGAAAGACAGTCGAATGGTTTTCGCGAAAATCATGTCAGCACCTAGAAGCAGAAGTCCCATATCATGATCTGATCGAAGATGATCTGAATCCAGGATTCATCTTTGGAAAAGCGATTACCACCTACCGAAGTCGCTTAGAAGATGGTCAAATCACACAGAGAACCGACTGGACTCAGGATGAGATCGATGCCGAAATAGATCGCCTCACCGATACCCTTCGAGATCGACAGCGTCACCTCCAATTTCTCAATTCTAACATCCACCATAACGAGCCAGAGGCGTCATTCTATACCGGAGAAGAGCTAGCCCACCAGAGAGAGGTGTTTAAAAAGGCATACGAGATACTCTACTGTACCGACTGTGATAGTTGGATCAAACAAGGTGACTGGGGAGTCTACTGCAAATGTGCGACTCGTGTTGAGGTAGAGCCCAATCACTAATTTAAGTCTCATTATACTCCTCAGTTAGATTCATTAGAAAGATTTCATCAGTTTCGCGAAGAAATACTTGAGGCGGTGGAGGATGTAGAAACAGCTCTTAAGAATCGCTGATAATCAGAATATAGTATCCTAACAAAGATTTAACCGATACCGACGACTCCACGTGTTGTGCCATTTACCCGCGCAAAATCATCACGTCAACTCTACGACGAAGTCAAATCGTACGACCGAGTGATTACTCCAGATGGACCGCTCGCGAGTGCCCTCAACCGCCAGCTTGATCGGTCACACCTCGGTCCGTTTGCTATACCCCCACGTCGCCTTGCGGTCGGTCGCCGGCAAGAATCTGAGGACCGACTCGCGTTCCTCGGCATGATCACAAATGAAGATATTTCGTGGAAACGGTGCGCCTACGCAGTCGGGAATATCCTCCAGTGTTGGGAACACCAAGGATCCCACGAGGCTATCTTCGAGTACGACGCCTACATCGACGAGGCTACCGAACGCGCAGTTGAGCGAATCGGTGATCTTGAAACGGCATCGATGAAGCTCACAAACGACACTATCGAGTCAGATCTCGATGTGGTCGTCGTCGAGCCGAAGATGCTTACCCAACTCGAACGAGCGTATCTGCCTACTGAGTACGATACGGTCAGTCTCTTTGCCGACACAGAGTTTGAGCTGTCGCCGTTTCGCATCCATGATTCACCGACAGCGATCATCGAAACGGTGGTGAATGGGGTCACCGAGACAAACGCCGAAAACGTCGGGATTGTCCTCGATCAGGAAAGCGAGTACTCACCACTCATTGAGTCCGCCCTCGAGGCAGCCGACATCCCATTTTTCGGCGGACCAGGCTTTACTGATCGCAGCGAACACCGCTTGTTCCTTCATCTCCTCCGGACTGCTCACCGTGGAACTGACACTCGAATCAGCGAGATTCGATCGCTGCTGACAGCTTTTGACTGCGATGTTACCGACCGTGAGGCGGACAAGCGGCTCCACGAACTCGATGATGGTGACCTTTCGTGGCTGATCGACTTCTGTCACGAGATTCAGGAGTACACGTTTTCGGACGCGCTCTCGGCGTTCGAACACCGTGCCGACGACACGCTTGATGCCTTTCGAGCGGAGCTAAATGAGCTTGGCATCGCCGACGAGCCCGTTACGGAGGCGCGCCTCGACGAGCTGTCGTTCTATCTACAGACGTATGAGGTACCTGTTGACCGGGATAACGAAGGCGTCCTGCTCGCTGACGCGAAGTCGGCATCATTCGTCGGCCGTGAGGTCGTCTTCTATCTAGGCCTCGATGACCGGTGGACACATTCGGCACCGCGTCGTCCGTGGGTTGATCAGGAAGCTCAGTTCACGCGGAATCTCAAGAGCTTCCAGTTGCTGTTACAGAGCGGGAGCCAGCAACACTATCTCGTTCAGGATGCAACCGGCGGATCGCCGGTTACCCCGTGTCTGTACTTCGAAGAGCTCCTTGAACGAGAATACGATCGTTTCTCAGAACTGCCGTCTACCACCCATCAACTCCGATCTGAACCACATGATGGGGCTGTATTCAACACAGAGTCAGTTGACGTGTCTCCTGAACCAGTCGAGACGATCAGTAAGTCGAGTCTCAACACCTACGTGAACTCACCGCGAGATTACTACTTCAGCCGGATCGTCGACGGCCCAGAGAAAGAGTATCTCACTGAAGGCAACCTGTTCCATGACTTTGCGGAGTTCTACGTCACCCATCCTGCGGTCGTCGACGACGCGGCGCTGACAGAAGTCGTTGACCTCATGCTTGATGAAGTCCGTCCGCTGATCCGCTCCGTTGATGAACAGACTCGCCGCACTGAGTACCGTGTTAGCCTCGAAACAATCGTCTCGTACCTCGACGACAACCCCTCGAAAGACGGAGCGTTCCTTACACCCTCTAGCAGTACTGAGAACGCTATTGCCGACTACTTCGGGTACGATATCGAGTCGCCGGTAACTGAACGCCGGTTTGTTGATGAGGATCTTGGTATCAACGGAATGATCGACCTTGTCCAGTCGCAAACCGAGCTGCTGGATTACAAAAGCGGGAGTGAGAACGACGCCAATTCAATTGTCCAAGACGCCGCGATCGACGAACCATCCGACGAACCGGATTTCCAAGCATTGCTATATCTCACCTACTGGCGCTCACAAACGCCCGCTCAACAGCTCTCGTTCACGTTCTTTTACGTCACTGAACTCGTCGACGACGCCATCGCCGGTGACGTCGATATCGACGACGCGCTGACGACAGTGACATACTATCCCGGATCTCTCACAGATCACGTCCGAACAGAGGAGTTCTTCGAGTACCTTCGTGAGGAGGGGGCGAACAAGTGCCAGAAAATTCTCTCGAAGATCGACTATCAGACGTACGCTGCTCTCTTCGATGCCACACCACTCGTTGAGACAACTGACAGCGACGAACTCATCGAGTCAGAGTTCGGCCGGACGATGATTAAACGACTCGAGGCAGAGATTGGAGAGTACAAGTACGTAAAGACGGGGAGCAAACAGGTTATGCGGGAAATCGCTCGGCAACAGAAGGGTGCGTTCTTTGAACCTGACCTGGATGCGTTTGAGTCGTTTGTTGAGGAGCGACTGACAGAGCTCAACCGACGTCGTACAGGTGACGAGCCGTTTCCCATTGAGGGACTTGCTGGCGAGCCGAATTACCGGCGGGTGGATAATCGTGATTTGCTCTTGGAGGGTGACCAATGAGCGACGTTACACCAAACCCGGAGCAACGCGACCTCATTGAGTCAACCGACGGCCTGTACATCGTCGACGCTGGTGCTGGCACCGGGAAGACCTTCACTGTCACCCGGCGGTATGCGAACATCGTCGATCAGGACGGGATCGATCCGTCTGATGTCCTGTTGGTAACGTTCACGAACAACGCAGCTGAGGAGATGCGCGACCGGATTGTGCGGAACACCGAGTACGGTATGCGGGAGCTCTCGAACGCCCCGATCCAGACGTTCCACTCGTTGGCACACGATATCCTCGACGAACACGGCCATGATGCTCCGACATATCTCGGCGTGGAGGAGACGATCACCGGCTCGACGCGGATCATCGAAGACGATATCATCGAACAGGCGCTGTTTCGAGAGTTTATCGGCCAGTTCATCGACTCGCACCCTGAGTACAACGAGTTCTTCACAGCGATCTCAGAAACGACAGAACTGCTCGATCTCATCAAAGAGCTTTCTGCGAAGGGTGTCTTTCCCACCAAAACCGGCTGGTACCGCGACGGTGAATCACACCTCGACGGTGACTTTGCGGCGTTTGAGACGCTGTTCGCCGATATAAATCAACCTCGAAACGGTGGCAGCAAGCAGTCGAAGCTCCGGTCGAAGCTCAGCAAATATGGGAAAGAGAAAACCTACCTCCCAGAGGCACCTGAGAGATGGGAGCTTCGCGGGAACGCCAAACAGATTCCAGCGGATGTCGCTGGACGCGTTTTCGAGGACGATCGAACAGCACTCAAGCAGTTCGTTCACGATGTGTATCACGCCTACCTTGAGTTTGCGCTTCGACGGAACTACCTGAACTTCGGGTTCCTTCAGCTGTTTGCGTTCGTCCTTCTGTGTGAAGACCACGATCTTCGAGAACGACTGGGCTACGAGTATGTGATGGTCGACGAGTTCCAGGACTCCAGTGAGATCCAGTTCAAACTCATGCTTCTTCTGGCCGGCACAGAGAATATCTGTGTGGTCGGTGACTGGAAGCAAAGCATCTACAGCTTCCAATACGCCGACGTCGACAACATCCGCGAGTTCGACGAGCGACTCGACCGGTTCGCCGAAGAGCTGAATCGGGACGCAGATCGCGTCACATTCCCGACGACGACAGCTGCCAGCAAACAACTGACACGGAACTACCGGTCGACCCAATCTATCCTAAGGTTCTCGACACAGGCGCTGACGGCTCGTGCGACGAACAGTGAGTTACTCGATGTTGAGGCAATCTCCGAGGCGGTCACACGGTTGAAGGCGGACACAGACCATGACGAGAGCCGTATCGAGGCGCTCACGAGTGAGGATGAACACGAGGCGATTCTCGCGAAAATCGACGACATCGTCGACAATGATGACTACGCCGTTGAGGGTGACGATGGCGAGTACCGCGCGCCGACGTACGGTGATATCGCCGTTTTGACCCGGACTCGCGATTTCGGCCGGGACCTACTCGACACGGCAAGCGAATACAACCTGCCGATGGCCTACGAGGGAGGGATCGAAGTCTTCCGAACCGATGCTGCGAAATTGCTGTTAGCGTGGCTCCGCATCCTCGAACGTGACGCCGACCGTGGTTGGGCACTCGTCTTAGAAGAGGCCGGATACACAATCGACGAGGTGAAAGCGATCACCGATCGCGGGGCGTACCCTGAAGCGATGGTTACCTTCCGTGAAAACCTTCGGGAGATGGAGACATTCGGGGGTGTCGCCCGTCGCGTGTTCGATCGGTACGACCGGAGTGGTCCAACCGCGGACGTTGTCCTTGACACTATTCAGTCGGTCCACGGGACGACAACGTTCACTCGTGGAGAACTCATCCAGTTTATCGAAGCCGCGATCGAAGAGGGCAGCACCCATGAGGTCGACGCTGGTGCGGGAACGAATGCGGTGACTGTTCAGACGATCCACGCAACGAAAGGGCTCGAATATCCGATTGTCATCCTCGCGAATATGAACACGAACAAGTTCCCATCAACCGGTGGCAGCGGGAGCGATATCGCGTACACAGACCCAATCGGACTCCGACAGAGAAAGGTGTACTCTGAGGAGGCTCACGATGTCCCACACGTCTACGACAACTGGCAGACAGACGTTCTCAATAAGTGTCTCTCCCAGAACTACGATGAGGAACGCCGACTGCTCTACGTGGCTATTACGCGTGCTGAGAGCCACGTCATTCTAACCGGCGGTGAGAATCCAAATGTGTTCCTCGACGAACTCCCCGTTAATATCGAAACAGTCGACCCAGATCTGTCGTCCTTCAGCGCAGTAGACAACGAGTCTTCACCGTTTACCGTTGACATTCCGGATCCTGATGGGCCAGCAAGCTACTCCCCGCATACGTTCATCGACGATGCCGTGTTCGAAGGAGACACCGGTGGTCGAGGGATAGAGTTTGGCTCTGAAGTCCACGAGTTCGCAGAGCGGTATGTGCTCGGTGAGGCTGTCGACACCGGGGACAACCCTGATAAGGAGAATGTGAAGGAATTCTTAGACTCACTTGACGGCAAGAGGAAAGCTGAGATCGACGCGTTCCTTCCGTTGACTGTCGATGACAAGGAGGTGACGATCGGCGGGATCATCGACTTGCTCCATATTACGCCTGACCGGGTTGATATCATCGACTACAAAACTGACCTCACGACCCACGCCGAAGACGAGTACGAGAAACAGCTCAGTATTTACTACCACGTCGTTGCCGACCAATATCCAGATCGGTCGGTCACTGCATCGATTTTCTACACCAATGATGGTGACCGGCGGGGGATCACCCATCTCAGCAAATCAGAACTCAAAGACCTGGTCCGAACACACCGTGCGTGATTCCTTCCACTCCTAACGAGGTCCCGACCACTTCACCTCAGGTGGTTAATCTGTGCAGACAGATACTCTTGGAGAGCGGTGACCGTTTCTTCTGAGACAGCTGAGGCCCCGAAGTCACTCCGAAATCCGTGCTTGAGTTCGTCGCTCTCCAAGATATCCAGTCCACGCTCAAGTTGCTCCCGTAGGGCATTGTCGTCTCCTCGCCGCAGATGGGGCGTGACAGCGTTGAGGTCGATCTCTTCAGCCACTGCCAGGACGTCTCGGAGGTCCGTTTCTCGGCCACTGTGGAGCTTTGCCGCCACGAGGACGGCCCCATCGATGACTCTGCCCGTCGTCGTCACTGTGCCCCCGCTCACCTCCTGTTGGTGGCTGTGGTCGTACAGGTAGTCGAATGACCACTGTGCCTCCGTCTGGCGACACCCGAGTCCGTTTACTAGGAGATCGAAGCCGATCGGCTGCTGCGGCGTGAGCCGCTTCTCGTACTCGATTACCTCGGTGTCGTAGAACCATTCCTTGGCGTGGCTGTCCGTTTCCTCGAATCCCTGCTGTTCGAGGAACTCGACGAAGTCAGCCTTGGAGTCCGGCGCGACGACGATATCGAGGTCCGTGGAGAAGCGAGCGTTGAACGCTGAGACAGCGTAGCCGCCAACAAGAACGTACTCGTGGCTCTCTTGGGTGAGCTCTTCGAGCAGTTCGATGAGCGCGTCACTTCGGTTATTGAAGCTCATGGCTGTGCCCGTTCGGTCTCTCGATACGTGACGCCGAGGTCGAGGTCCTCGTACATCCGATCGAACATCGCCAGCGCCGACTGGAACTGGGCGTAGTTCTCGCGCATATACTCGATTGTCTCGTCTCTTGGGATCACTGGGTACCCCTCGACGTGTTCGATGTCGAGTGACGCGCGTGGTTCAAGGACGATCTGCAGCGGTTCGTTCAACTCCTCTCGGGGCTGTCGCTCGAATGCGGTGGGAAGGTCGAAGGACTCAAAGAACGCCCCCCAGGCGTCGACATCCCGCTCACGGACGGCTAGGAACAACGGATAGTCGTTGGGCTCGCGACCGACCTGGTAGCCGCCCTGAGTCCACACGTAGACGGCGTCGATCCGCGCAAACGCGAACGGCCAGTCACCGAACTGTGGGATGACGTAGGCCTCTTCGATGGAGGGTGGACTGATGCTGGCGCTGGCAGCGACGAACTCGAGCGCTGCGTCGCGTACGCGCTCGTCGACGACAGTGAGGCCGTCGTCATAGGAAACGTAGCCTGCGTCTTCCAGCCGATTGACGGCCTGTCTCACTGTCTCGTAGGGCGTATGGAGGTGTTGAGCGACACGGCGGATGGAGTCACCACTCTCGATGGCGAGGATAATCTGCGCCGCCGTGTCGTCGAGCACTTCGTACATCTGGTAGTTACCGGTAATACGGTAACAGACAAAAATCTTACTCGACTGGCGATAATGACGATCTCTCCATCCGTCTCGAAAGTCGTCTTGAGCCCTGAAAAAACGAAGATAACTGAGATCACCACCCGCCGGTACGCTTTTATCAGAACTCTGAGTCGGCTTTTTTATGCTCACCACACCGAACAGGGGACAGAGACAAATTGACGACGGGACGGTTTCCCAGTCAGCGCTGGATCTGCTGTACGCGATTGGCGAGTGGTACAACGGCGCTGAGTTCCATCGGGATGGGCAGTTGCTCTCGATCGCGACCTCACAGCCGCCGAAGCTTCAGACACTCATCGATTGTGGCGACAATTTTTGGGACTACCGCTACGCAGACGCGTTCGATGAGTTAGAATCTCTCGGCTGGGTTCGCGGGAGTGAGGACCCTGAGTGGATCCTGTCCAAGCCCGTGAAGTGGGCTCCGACGCGCCAAGGTCGGGCGGCGATTGGTGATTTCTTCCGCGAGGAGTTCATCGAGAAGTACAAAGGAATCATCCGCTCTGACGGCGGGCTCGTCGGGTACTTGGACGAGACGCTGACGCACCGGACGGGCGTGGAGCTCTGTCACTTTGCTGGTGGACACCCGATCTCTGCAATAGGAGACTTCAAAGATCACCCGTGGGAGAATATTGTGATGTACCCAGGCAATCGCAGACACACTCGACCGGATGTCGGCACCGCCAACGAGTGGACCAGCTGGGAAATCATCACCAGCCACGACGATCTCGTCGAGACCGCCGAGAAGTTGATGCGGATTCGCGGCCAGTACGAATACGTCCGCTGGCTTTTCGACACGCGAGAGACTGCCTTCCGTGTGCTGTCGTTCTTCCACGAATCGGACCTTACCGACATCCAGATCGTGAACGCGCCGTACGATAATTCCGAGAACTACTCACTCCAGACCGGTCGGGACTTTCTTAAGCGAAGTCGCGAGGACGATAGGTACTGCGTCAACGGCATCGACCAACTCGAAACGCTCCAGTCCCTCTGGGATCAGAAAGAGCACTTCGCCCAGACCTACAACCAGAAACCGCCGATCGAATCCACTCTGTGAACTACCCTCTCCTACTCGCTCACGGTTGAGGCTATTCGCTCCTTGAGAGATAGGCTTCCTGCTTTCAAGACGCTCTTTGTGGACATAACTGTGTCCGTAGGGAGCGCGATCTCCACAGACGTTCCTTCGGAGTGTCTCACTCCTAGTTGTCAACTACCCCACCCTACTTCGCTCAGTCTCTCGACTTCGCTCGTTGAGAGAAGGGCTTGTCCGTGAGATCGGCCTCGAACCTGTCCGGGTGGGCGGTGAATTCGAATCGGGATGTCCGCGAGTTTGGAGAGTGACAGCACAGTCTGACTGCCCTTCTTGTCGAGCTTGAAGCCAGTCTGACTGTATTTCATATAATTGTCTATTTCTCGGTTCTTCCAGACTAGACCCTGTTCCGGAATCCAGTTTTGGGATAGGAGGGGGTGTGGGGGGGTCTATGAATAATGGAAGCGGCCGAAAAGGTGGGGGTGGGGGGTCCTGGAATTATGCCGCTCGACCGCGTCAAACCACGATATCAGGCTCGTGAGTCTCTCATAACCTCAAATCCCAAAATCGATCTTTGAAACTTAGGGTTTTTTATAGGATACACGCGAACAATATCCGCGATGAGTTTCAATCGGGTTGTGTAGTGAACAACACGATTAGTATATGACAGAACCACATCTCCGTGAGATCTGAGTCGGTCTTCTCCCGATTTCTGTGGTGGTGGCGTCTCTCCCGTGGAATCGTCCTCGTTTTCTAAGTCACATCTGCCGAGAGGGTGGTACCTTCTCAGCCCGTTCCATTATTCATAGACCCCCTCCCCCACCCTTATCCATCTTTGTTCTGTTTCGAGATATCTCCCGGTCAGATTCTCTCAAAATATTCTATCGAGGATCTGTGAGTTAGTGTGAAAATACGACCTTATCGAGAGAGTGGCGTAGCTTTACACCCCACCAGTGACGACTGTGACCATGGAATCGCCACGGAAACTCACTACTCTTCTCATCATCGCTGGGATGGTTGTCCTCGCCGGTTGTGCCGGCGGGGTCCCTGGTGATCCAGCCCCTGCTGATACGGAACCAGCCAACGGTTCGTCAACCATCACAACCAACGGGAGTGTTGAGGTCCACTACGTCAACGTCGGTCAATCAGTTAGTACGCTCATTACGGGCCCAAACGGTGAGACGTTGCTCGTCGATACGGGCCACTATAACGACGACGGCGAACACGTACTAGCGTATCTCCAACGTCACGATATCTCGCGGATCGACCACCTCGTAACATCGCATAGTGACGCGGATCACATCGGTGGAAACGCCGCGATCATCGAGTACTACGAAACAGAAGCCGACGGGATCGGCGCAGTGTACGACCCCGGTATCGCGTCAAGCACACAAACCTACGCCGAGTATCTCGACGCGATCGAAGCACACGACGTGACACTGTACGAAACGCGCGAAGGCGACACGATCGACTTTGGTGATGTCGACGTCAATGTTCTCGGACCACCGGACCCGTACCTCGAAAACGAAGATCGCAACGAGAACAGCATTGTCCTCAAGCTCAGCCACGGCGAAACGAGCTTCCTGCTCTCAGGCGATGCCGAGGACGATCAGGAAGCATACCTCGTCGACAAATACGGGTCAGAGCTGGAGTCGACAATTCTGAAAGCCGGCCACCACGGCTCTGCGAGCTCGTCAAGTGGAGCATTTCTTGATGCGGTCGATCCGCAAGCAGTCGTAATCTCGAGCGCGTATGATTCCCAATACGGACATCCCCACGAGGAGGTCCTCGAACGACTCGCTGAGCGTTCACACCCAGCGTATTGGACCGCCACGCACGGCAACATCGTCTTGACTAGTGACGGACAGACCGTTACTGTCCAAACCCAGCGAGACGCCCCGACTGATCCGAGTACGCTCCGTGAGGGCGATCCGATCGACGTTGGAGTGCCTGACGCTGTTAGTGACCGTGCCCGCATTGAGAGCGATGGGACAACCAGTATCGACACCGGCAGCACCGACACTCCCGACGAGACGGACAGCGAGACTGATGAGACGACGGCTGAGGCTGGCCTGACAGTCGCCGAAATCCACGCGGACGCGACTGGTGATGACCGAGACAATCTGAACGACGAATACGTTGTCTTTGAGAACACCGGTAACGAGACGCTGGATCTGTCTGGCTGGACGATCGAAGACGAAGCAGGCCAGAGGTACACTGTTCCCGAGGGGTTCGAGCTTGCTGCCGGTGATACCGTGACACTTCATACAGGGAGTGGAACGAGTACAACTACTGAGTTGTACTGGGGTTCTGGGTCGCCGATTTGGAACAACGACGGGGACACCGTGATCGTCAGTACTCCTAACGGGGAGCGTGTCCTAGAGGAGACATATTCATGACTGATCTAGTTGATCTGAAAGACGGCGAATACACAGCCGTTGTGGACTCAATCGAAGATGGGTTAGCCACCGTGTTTTTCGAACGCGATGGCGAGGAGGTAGGGAATGCTGTCTTGGAAGCTGATCGACTCCCTGAGGACGGAAAACATGCTGATGCGATCCTCACAGCCACCGTCGTCGACGGCGACTTGGAGACAGTACAGTACGAACCCGAGCAGACCACGAAGCGATCAGACGCAGTTCAGAATCGGTTTGATCGGCTCTCAAAACGACCGCCGTCAGAAGAGGACTCGTAGGACCCTCAGGTTACGTCACAAGGTGGTTACCCGGTTTCTTAGTCCATTGCTGGCCGACGTACTCCGCGATGAGCACGAGTACAGTAACGATCATGCCGGTCGCAAACCCTGTTCCATGAGCAATTACGCTGACAAATCGCCCCGTTTCATCTAGTTGGACTTGGAATAACTGCGAAAGGAGTACGACCACTACTACACAGCCAACTACGATAGGCAGGAGTCCATCACGCTGTGACCAAGCCCATGCCCGCCACGTCGGAATTTTAGGCCTGTTTCTGGCAATCCCGATTCCGATCGCGGAGGCAACAATCGTACACAGGACGACAGCTACCGACGGAGACAACACAGCAGACGTGAATGTGAGCGCGGAGAGCGCTCCGAGAACAATTGTTCCAGTCGTCGCCACGCCAGCGTCGTAGCCATACCTAGCGGTCGCTGTGCGTGCCAGTGAGACGTACAGCAATCCACCAAACGCACTCACGACGCCGGAAAATCCGCGTGCCGTCGTTGCGTCCGCAACGAGATTCCACTGGACCTTCAGCAGCCAGTAATCCACGAGCTTTGTCATCGGCGGTGCGAGCACAAGACACCCGACTACAGCGAACCAGAACGGACGTCGACGCGTCCATGTCATAGAGAGTGCGTACGCTGATGCCATCACGATCGCGTACCACGTGACGCTGGACGCTAGATGCGAAACGCTATCGTGGAGGATTGCCGCGGTCCACGCCGAGACAACAGTGGGCTCGCCGTACGTGAACAGGAACTGCGAGCGGAGTGCTTCGGGGAGAAGGAAATGAACAGCGACGAGGACCCCAACTACCCCAGAGAGAATGGCAATCTCCATCGCGTCGGTTGAGGTTCGGGCTCCCTGTCGTCGAGACATTCACGCTGGGTTGACTAGGAGCAAATAAAAAGGGACAGATCGGTCCACTCGTGGGGGGCCAAATATTCGGAAGTTGGATAGCGATCGAGCATAATCTTAACCAACAAAAATTGAAGGTGAAAAGCGCATGTTGGTTAATCGTGCTGGTGGTCTACTCCACCGGAAACCTGGTGCGTTTGGCCCGCAAAGCCGCCAAAAGCTTAGGTTCAAGCCGGGTGATATTCATTTGGAAGGGACTGTCACACGCTCCTTCCACCCCTTCGCATGAACGCTGATGAATCGCCCCTCGGTCGGTGCCCGAAATGTGGTGAGGACATATCCGAAGCATGGATTCTCGTTGAGTACGAGAAGGACGACGGCACAGAGGGCGTGTGGACCGAGTGTCCGGCTTGTGAGGACGTTGTAGCCCCGGAGTAGAGAGACAGCAGAGTAATGTGTGATTCGCCGCGTATGCGGTGTACGGTCTACAAATGGATATCTCAGATCAACTTCAGTGTCTGTTCTCAGGGAAAGTCGAAGAGCGTAACGGATCATATATGATTGAGATACCGGAACAAGAGCTCCGCCTGGGGAACCTAGAGGCGGACGAAACGTACCGTATCGCTGTGTTGCCGTCACCCACGACCAGCGACCCCACCACTACTGACACCGATCCACAACCCGAGCAGGCGTCACAGACGCCCCCCGTCGAGGAAGGAGAGCAACGCACCGTCGAAATCGAAGATATTGGCGATCAAGGCGATGGGATCACCCGTGTTGAGCGCGGGTTCGTCGTCATTGTTCCCGACACCAAACAGAGTGAGCGTGTCACTATCGAGATCACTGATGTCCGCGAGAATGTCGCCTTCGCGGAAGTTGTCGATCGCGTCAGTTACTACGAGTAGTTTGAACCGTTCAATCTCTTTGTCTGTGGGCGGGATCGCGTGAGCGATACAGGAGATTCACTTATGTTGGCCCGTGGGATTTGTGCTTGCTCTCGACGAAATAGGACACTTCACAGAGGAAGTAGAATGAGTACAACTATTGAGTTGTACTGGACTTCTGCTGCTCCGTTGTAATACAATAACGAGGATACCGTGATCGTCACCAATGCTAACAGTGGGCGCATCTTAGTTGGTGCTAGACGTCGGCCAGTCGGATGTAATGCCGACCAGCTCGGCACTCATTCGCCAGAGTCGCCGTCGCACCGTTTGGTTCGTTGCCTCGGGTGCAGGATCTGTGGGACCATCGCTGCCGATATATTGGCCACTCATAGAGCCGTACGTCGGCTCCACCAAGAGCGTTTGGAGGCGTACGGCGGCTGCCTGTTTTGAGGTGGCGACACCCGGAACCAACCCCGCGATCCGAACCAGCAGTCGCGTTCGGAGCGACGCCTCGCGGAACAGGTCCGTCGACGGAACGAACCCCGGATGAACGCAGTTGACTGTGACCGCTGAGTCACCTGAGAGCCGGTCATCAAGTTCGACCGTGAACGCGATGTTCGCCAGCTTCGAGCGGGCGTACGCGTCGAGTGAGTCGTACTCGTCCGTCAGCTGTAGGTCGTCCAGATCGAGTGTTGCCCGCCGATGGATGTCCGAGGCAGTAACGACAACACGCGGATCAGGTGCGTCACGGAGATGGTCGAGTAATTCGTATGTCAGGAGGTAGGGGGCCAAGTGGTTCACCGCGAGCGTGATCTCGATTCCGTCTGGACTCTCACGACGTGACCCAGCCGAGAGTCCAGCGTTGTGAGCGAGGACATCGATCCGATCGTACTCGCGTTTCACGGTTGCTGCGAGGGACCGGATGGTGGATTGGGAGGCGAGGTCAGCCTGATGGAACTCGATTGTTCCGGCAAGGTCTTCGGACTGTTCTGTGAGGGTGGCTCCCTTCGACTCGTCGCGGCCGACGACTGCGACGGTCGCACCTCGTTGTGCAAGGTTGACCGCTGCCACCCGTCCGAACCCGCTTGTTCCGCCGGTGAGAAGGATCGTGCGGTCGGAGAGGTCGTCGGTCATACCCCGTTTCGACGTCGACGGTCCAAAAGCGCGAGGAGCACATACATGGCACCGATCACGCGGACGCCGTCGGTGAGGTGTTCGTTCCACTCCACCGACTCCGGGTCTTCGTACACGAGCGGCCGCTAAATACTCTTAACCAACAGATTGGAGAGTAAGAGTGCGTGTTGGTTAATTCAGATATTATGATCTCCTGAGCTACTACTCTACTGTGTTCGATGCTGACAGAGAAGCTATCATTGGAACATCATTTCGAAGATCAGTAGTTATTTCAAAACTTGAATACGTTAGGTGGAGTATGTATGATCTCACGGGCTTTCAACGCGACTTGCTGTACGTAATTGCCGGCCTTGATGACCCACACGGGCTCGCAATCAAAGACGAACTCGAGGACTACTACGAAAAAGAGATCCACCACGGTCGGCTCTATCCGAATCTCGACACGCTCGTTGAGAAGGGACTTGTCGAAAAAAGTCAGCGCGATCGACGAACTAACGAGTACACCACCACTCGTCGAGGCACCAGAGAGATCGAGGCCCGAGCTGAATGGGAAGCCAGGTATATTGACCACGACGCGTGATCGAACCGCTACGTTCGAGGACTGTTTGACTCTAGTACTTCACGTCCCTCAAAAGCCGAACCAAACTTCGAACTCGACTAAACACCCGACAGAGGAGCAACAACTGTTTGCCAATAAAAAGAAAATTTGATTATGATCGAGATCTAATTATGAACTATGAGTAAGACAGAACAGTCAAATAATTCTGAAAAAGAGATCGTCGCCGTCACTAAGCACGGCCAGGCGACCATCCCAAAACGGTTCCGCGAGAAGCTCGGGATCGAAGCGCCTGGGAAGGTGTTGTTCCGGGAAACCGAAGATGGAGAGGTGATCGTTGAACAGGTCCGCTCACCGAGCGAGATGCGCGGCTTTGCCGCCCGTAGCGAAGCGAGTACGGACAAGCCTGCGTCCGAGATCCTCAAAGAGAAACGCGACCAGGACCGGAAAGAACGTGACTCGCAGTTCTCAACTGAAGAGTAATGTCGGTTCCTGACCGCGTTGTCTTCGACGCCGAGCCACTGATAGCACACGCCGACGATGAACCAGGCAGCGAGATTGTAGAAGAGTATCTCGACGCGGTCGCAGTCGAGGACACCGTCGGCTACGCCAGCTACGTGAATCTCGCTGAGATCCGGTACACAATCGCCCGAAAGTACGACCGCGACACAGCCGACGAGTATCTCGACTGGCTGACTGATCTCGGTATCAAAACGGTAGATGTCGGCGATACTTGGACGGACGCCTCGGAGTATACGCTCAGGTATAATCCTGCGCTTGGCGACTCGTTCGCGCTGGCAACGGCTGAACATGTCGACGCGACGCTCTTCGTTGGCGGTGACGACGATTATGACGATGTCTCCGATATCCCGATCGAACGATTCCGCGACGGTTCCGCGTAGGCACCCGTTCGAAGACCTCCAAATCGGTGTAGTTGACGGAGAACTGAAAAGCCATGAACTAACTATTCAGTGGCCGGCTGCGGGATGCGTATCGTCGTCTTGATCGGTATCAATCGGTTCGTAGTCGTAGTCCATCCCCACGGGAGTGAAGCCAGGAACGTAGCTAAACCGTTTGCCAGGCTCTCCGTAGAACATCACGGGGAGAGTGCCTCGACCGTCACGAGCGTTGTACTGTGGAGGCCATTCGTTGAGTTCAGCAGACGGCTTGTACACGTGAGGCGCAGGAAGCGCACCCCGTTCAAGATCCCGCAGATCGAGGACCCGAACTTCGAAGTGGCGGGCGAGCTCCTCAGCCCGAGCTGTGATATCGGTCGTATGACAGAGGACCGGCATGGCCCGGCAGGCAAACGCAATCGTACACAGCCGGAAGATCGTCGACGGCGTGATCGTGTCGCTCGTCCAGTCTTTACACTGAGCGACAATCCAATCAGTCGGCTGCTGTTGTTTTGGCTTCCGCTTGGCGACGACATCGACCTCGAGACCGAACAGGTGCTGGCGCGTCTCTGCTTGATACCCCCACCGCATCAACGCGCGTTGGAGTTGATACTCAAGCCATCGCCCATCGCCAACCCCACGCCCAGCCACGTCTACATAGACAGATCGGTGACTGGAGAGTTGCTCAGGCAGCGTGGAGTTGTCCGTCGACCCCTCAGAAAGTGCGTCCTGAAGGATGACGATGTGGTCTTGAATCGTTTCGAGTGTTTGCTCGATCGAATACTCTTGTGAGGAGTGGTCGTACCCCTGAATGGAGAGATCCTCAAGCAGCCGATCGAGACGTAGTTCGATGTGATACAGTACCTGAGCAGGGCCATCCCACGTCACCACCTCATGATCGCCTTGGGACAGGGGATGCTCTGTATCCGCGAGCTGTCGACGGATCGCTTTGAGCGCGTAAAGCGCGAGGAACAACCGCCGCCGTGTGGTGACAGCTTGGACGGTCGTAAGTGTCTCCTCTTCTGAGAGAGCGTCCCGAAGGGTCTCGATCGTGTCGATGAGTTGGGTGAGTTCACGATCGAATCCCGGTGGAAGCGAGAGTGGTTCGTCCGTCATTTGGAGAGTGGACTAGGGGTGAAGTGCTGGCGAGTCAGCGCTGTCTCTGAAAGCGGGAGGAGCGTTGGCTGTCCGTGAGTGCGAAGATGGTGGTAGAACTCGTCTGTCGTCGCAGGATACCACTGTGGGCTATCGCGCTCCCGGTAGCGAAGTTCGTCGTCGACAGAGACGACTACGCCCTGTTCGGTTGTGGCCGTCTTCGCGAACACGAGCGCTGGTGGATCCGGGCGCGCCCAGCTGTCACGGATCCACTCAACCATCGTTTCAAGCGGTGTCGGGTCGACAGGATCAGGGTACCGGGCGGCTGCTGGCGCGCGTATCGCGACGTCCTCGACACGGTCGCTACCACAGGAGCGCCACCCCGTGCCAGTCCACTCGAGTTCACGGCGTGTCCAAGACTCGCCTGTGCTGTCGGGTTCGAAGCGGAGGCGATGCGGTGGCGCACTCGGTGGGTTCCATTGAAGCAGGCAGGCACCGTCGTCAGCAAGCGTGAGGTCATCGCGACTGCGGTGAGACGCGAACAGTGCGGCATCGATCTGTGCCTGTGCCCGCCGGAGAGTTGCGAGTGGATCGCCACCCGGCATCGAAACGACGTCGTCACCATCGTTGACCGCTTCGAACAGCCGGTGGAAGTTGGAGTCGATCTCTCTGAGCGTCTCCAGTTCACGCTGGGAGTCAGCCATTAGGCGCCCTCCGAGTCCGGCTTGTAACACGCAGTCTGGAGTCGGCGGATGTGTTCGGCGAGGGGTTCGGTCGCGTCTGTCGGAGAGACGGACTTCGATCGGTCATCAAACGCGATTGCGCCGCATTCATCGAGCGTCTCGAGATGCGATTGGGTCAGCGAGATGTAGACTGAGGTGCGTTCGTTGCTCCTGATTTTACTGGGGTCAATCGCATTCTCAATGGCGGCGATTTCGACGGCCAGATCACCTGCGGTAATTGCTCCATGCGACTGTGAGAGTGAGAGCAAGACGCGCCGGCGACGACTGTTTGAGATTGCGTTGAACGCACGGTCTGGATCCATCGGGATGGCGAACGAGGTCGGATCGTCGGTGGCTTCGGTCACTTAGACCGACCCCACGATGACTGTTCGACCGGCGTTTCGCTGGCGACGGTTCGGTGGGTTACTGGAACTGGGCTGTACAACGCGGTGTGTCAGTGGGTCAGTGTCGAGTGAGGCACTCTGGGAAACAGAGTTATCACTCCTGGCCCTATTTGGGTTGGTTGCTGTCATTGGCTGGCAGCACGACTCCTCCGGCGCTTGGACGCCGGAGGGTTCCGTCAGGAATCGTGCGTGTCGTGCGTGAGTTGTGGAGAACTGCTTGTAACTTTTATATGAGTACCACAAACTAGGAGTCGGTTATTTGGCCATTTGAGGGCCTCTACAGTCGGAATTACCTTGTATTCTTAATCACCTGTTAAACTACGCTCCATCCACCACCGGTGGGTAAAAACAATCCGTCACTGCGGCGACTCTTCTCTATCTACTCAATAGACGGAGTAGGCCAAGTGAGTCAGGCCTGATCTCGAGCCGACGCACAAGCGTAGCGACTCGAATTTGACATGGTCGAGGGGAGGTGTTGACAGCTCCTCGACCACAAGGCCGCTGACAGCGCCGTGAGAAACAGTTGACTGCCCAAATGTGGAAACGGACTCGGTCATCTACCAAATGGCACAGCGGGTCCAGCAGGCGAGCTCACCAACGGTGGTCGAACACCAGCAAGTGGTGGAAGTCTCCGATATGTTTCCACGATATCCTCACTCAAGTATTCGTTCGTGCTCGTAACTGTGGAAGACCTCAAAAGAGACGCTTTTGAGAGGTGGCGGCCACAAGTGTGACAAGAGTATCGAGATCAGTAGAGTGATTTCGGAAGGGCTCCGCATGAATGTCGATACAGAAACCATCCAGGACCGATGTACCGATCCCGTGTTTGAGCGGGGACAAACCTATCGCAGGGAGGGACGGATCCAGCAGCTCGACCGGTTCGACGATCTCGTGTCAGCCGTTGTCAGCGGATCGAACCCGTACGACGTGACTATCAAATTCAGTGGCCGAAGTCTCGAGACTCAGTGTACCTGCCCATACGACGGCCAAGGCGACTGCAAACATATTGTTGCGGTGCTCCTAGCTATCGCAGGTGACCCGCCAAAAGATGAGAGTGAGCGTATCGAGGCTCTCCTTGCGGACGTCCCTGTCGAAGAGCTGCGTGCATTCGTCCACGAGATTCTTGCCACTCACAGTACGGTCCGAGAACAGTTTCTCGCGCAGTTCGGTGACGAACACAAATCGGTCGATGAGTATCGACAAGAGATTGAACACTTATTCGAGCAACACGCCGATCCGGTTGTATTCGAAGCGATCGACTTCTCTCGATTCTTCGATATTGCTGAACAGTACCGTGAGCGCGATCGATACCTCGCCGCTACGACTGTCTATCGAGCAGTGTTTGAGGAAGTGGATGAGAATTTCAATTGGATCGACGGTTCCTACGACCACTACGCACAGACGCTCCAGACCGCTCTCGATGGATACATCGACTGTATCTTGGCGACTGATCCCAACCCTGAGGACTTCGAGACGTACGCGGGTGTTTTGGAAACCCGGGCATCGACAGAGTCAGCAATCAACAGCGAGCAGTTCCGGCGAGCACTCGACGATCTTGAAGACCAATATCGCGAATAGACGACCACAATCTCAAAACAGTGACTCCAGTTCCCCGTCGCTATCCATCAACTCCGAGAAACGGTCCTCACTCTCGTCAGTGATCTCCCCGAGATTCTGTTGCGCTTCGATTGCGACCTGCTGGAGCTCTTTCACGCGCGGGACGTTCGTCACGCCGCCGAGCAGTACGAGCGCTGCGACCGTCCCTTCTCCACGCCGCGGATAGTCACCACCACGGACCTCCATCGAGCCGGTCTGTTCTTCGAGCCACTTGCGACCGTGCTCAATACCCTTCCGGTTGAGATACTCTGGTGGGCCGGCAACCACAAGCAGCGCCCGCTCCGTGCCCTTCACTTCACAGGGCAAAGTGAGTCGACCCAGCGTCGCCTTCCGGACGAGACTCGTGATCCGGTTGGTCGCCTCTGTACTGTCGATCCCAGCATTCGAATCGCCACGGAATCGCGAGAGCAACCCCTTCCGCTCTGGTTCGTCCACCTCGACGTCGGCATAGCCTAGCGAGGATATCCCGCCGCCTTTGAGTGTGTTAATGATCTCCGAGGAGTCGACCACACTCTCGGCGATGTCGCTTCCTTCGGTTATCTCGCCCGCACTGAAGAGAACGCCAAACCGCTGGACTAGCTCCTCGTTGATCGCATCGAACCCTTCCTCAACGGATTCACCCGAACTGCGCCACGCGTCGTTGTCGAACAGCATGAGGTTGTCCACCTCATCGACAAACGTCTTGAGAGACCGAGCGGCGTTCAGAGTGTAGATCCCACCCTCGTTGCTGCCGGGCAGAATACCGAGTCCGTACACAGGTTCGGTGTAGATTCGCTTGAGGTTCTTGGCGATCACGGGTGCCCCACCCGACCCCGTCCCGCCACCAAGCCCCGCAACGACGAGGAACGCATCGATCTCGTGGACCGGCACCTCGTCAAGCGCTCCTTGGATCTCGTCGATATCCTCCTCGGCCACTTCTGCGCCCAACTCGTTATCTGCGCCCACGCCGTGACCCTTCACTCGCGATTGCCCGATCAGGATCCGGCGGTCTGTCGGGAGGTGGTCGATTCCTTGGAGATCTGCTTTCGCCGTGTTGACGGTGATCGCTCCCCGAACGATATCAGCGCCTGTCCGTGCGTCGTAGGCCAGGAACTCGTCGACCACCTTCCCACCCGCCTGTCCGACCCCGATCAATGCGAGTTTCATGTGAACACACCACGTGTAGATACGCAGGTCGGACTGATAAAGGTTAGAAGCTCGAAAATATCGGGAAGAGGATGATACCACACGAAAAGCGTCGATACCTCCCATGTGGTCTCGGTCGTGAGATAGAGTGCGAGTACAGTTCTACATCCTCTGGTGAAATTGTGTGTCGTGGTTTGTCGAGTTCCCTTACTCGTTGTAGGGGTGGGTTTTCGTGTCGTGGTACCAGCCGTCGCCACCGAAGTATGGATGTGGTGTGACGAGGTCAACACCGGTCGTTCCTTCAGGCAGTGGCATGTTCCCAATCTTCTTACTCTGTTCTGCTATCTCTCTGCTGAACTCCATGTTAGAGTTGATACCAAACTCTCGAAGCATCCGCTCCAGCTTGATGTTGATCTGCTCCATCTTGATCCGCTGGTGGCGGTTGTTCACACCTTCTCGAAGGAGCAGTTCATGTGCTCGTGTTTTGGGGATGTCGTGGTAGTCTGCAATCTCATCGATGAGGTCCGCTAATTCGTCGGCTACGTAGCCGGAGATTTTCGTCGGCATCGCGATGTCTCTCGCGTAGTGGGTAATCAATGTGTCTGGTGAGTAACAAGGATTGATAATCAGTAGACATCCTCAATAACACTAGGGACTAGTCATGACTCTCCTAGCAGCGAGTGTCCTCACGCGATTCCCAACCGGACTGTGGAGGCGGTCATCGCTACCCGCCTGGTTGTATCTGCCCTGCCCGCAGCTCGTTGTCTCTGCCTGTCCCCACACTGAAAGTGAGTGGCTGTGTTGACGCGACTGTCTCTACCGGACGTCGGTCGTCGTTCCTCCGTGGGTGTGCCCGCCGGGATGATCTACTCGCTTGGTTGCGATAGCCACTCTGTCCGGACGGGCCACCTCCCGATCGGCGTCTGTCTCAACTTCTGACCGACTCGTCTCTCCCTTGCTAATTCAGTATCTGATTTCTGATACACTCTCTGCGACATCTCGCCCGATCTCATCTGTCTCTCCCTACTTCTTGGCTCCGGCCCGTCTCCTCGCCACGCGACCGACCTTCTGGCTAATTTGCTCTCAAAGCCCCTAACATTGTGAATTCACGGAACCTAACCACAGGGGAGGAGAGGCATATTAGAGCATCTCTAAAGCTCTCTCAGACCCTCAGAACCCAACCAGCGGGATTATCGGATAGGGTTAGTTAATGAAGAAACACCTCTATGAGCTTCCCGTCTTGTCATTATTTCATATATCAACAAACAAATAGTATTCATTACAAAGTACCCCAACTCGCTTCCAGTCGTGTCATTATTAGCTGTGTTTTTGGATTCAACGGTGTTCATTACAGAAGGGTCGCATCTGCCCACCGTCTGGTCATTATGGAATTAATGAAAAAATACGCCTAACCCGCCCCCGTCTAGTCATTAACTCTTGTTGTCGGAAGTGTCAATATGTTTGTGAGTGGCATTTTCTGTTTCATTACAATATGCCTGTATTTGGCTCTCGTCGTGTCATTATTGATTTCATGAACAGCTCCCGATTCTACGGTGCAGTCTTGTCATTACATCTTTGATGAGATTGGGCCGGACTCTTGGATCATCAAGAAATTGGTTAATGATAATCTTCCTAATATCGCCCCCCGTCTTGTCATTAAGGGTTTAATGAGGAGAGGGTACTTTCGCGGTCCCGTCTTGTCATTAATTAGATTCTCTACCCAGCTATTGTCTTATTTATTATATATGGAACGATTTCGTTTGTGTATCTGGGTCTGAGAATTGACGCTCGGTGGTCCTGTCGCGTGGGCGGTATCCGCACACGATACGATCTGGGTCGCCTTTCTTCGTTAGTTTGTTTTGGTCTCTGCCAGATGAGAGTTCGTTGTATTAGTGATGGATGAAGCTTCTCAGAGTGTGGGTGAAAACAATTCTATGGCCCCAGATTGTTGTTCTAGATGGTCACAGATTGTGGTCTACACGGCCCTAGTTGGCCGCGAGATATTGCCGAGACAACCGTGAGATATTGCCGAGACGACCGCGAGATATTGCTGAGGTAGTTGCTAGTCGTCTCCTAGATCCTTTCTGAGTTTGTTGATGCCGAAGATTTTCTGCGCGCCATCTGCGTCGAGTTCGCCACTGACTTTCTCGAAGTTGTCTGATTCTCGTGCCTCAATATAGCCGAGCTGACCAGTGAGCGACGACAGCAGCTTCCGCATCCCGTCGACATCTTTAACGACCCAGATGGCGTCGGCATCTGCGTCTCGGAGTTTGAAGAAGTCGTCTACGACGTGTCGTCGCTTCTCCGGAGACAGCTCAACTTCGATGACTTTGTCCCGATCGTCGGGAGATTCCTCTGTCGCCTCGACGTAGAGATCGAATTTGAGTTCGCTGCCCTCAGGGGTGTAGTACATGTATGTCTCGTAGCCGAGCCCGTCGTAGTATGCGTCAATGAGCTTGACGCCGACTCGATGTTCTGGGCTTTCCCGACCGTACTCACCGCCGTCTCGCGGCGCGAGATTCTTTCCTGCGACGACGGTGGCTTCGTCTGTCGGCCAGTAGTACGCCTGTCTGTTTCCGAGTTCGAACTTCTCTAAGAACCCCCACTCGATGAGATCGGGTGCCGTCTCGCTGTACGGGAGGACCTTCATCGAGTCCTTGATGTGGTAGCCATTGAGCCCGTCTGTGAGAGCGTCGAAGACCATCCCGAGGAACGCCGCGTGGTCGTCTGTGAACTCCTCGGAATCTTCCGGAGCTTCCTCTCCATCGTCCGAGTCTTCGTCGTCATCTCCTCCAGATTTCACGCCGCTGTCCATGTCGATCGCTTCGTGCTGCCGGTTGACGCAGTGGCGATCTCGGCTTCTCTCACGAACCATATCCGCGCGAGAGCTGACGTTGAACGGTCCCGCGCTGTGCCCTGGCGGGATGGGAAGTGGTCGGAGCGTGAGTATCTCTGGCTTCTGTTTGTGGAAGCCCGTCGACGGCAGCTGGACGATCCACTCCCCTCGGCGGAGCCCTGCGATGCGGTCTTTGATCTCGTCGTTTTCGAGATCTTCGTGGAACAGCGACTCGGCTAAGAGGTCGTCCGTCGCGACGTTGCCGATGATCTTCGTGTTGATGTTGTTCAGGATTTCCTTGTACGCACGTCGGTTATCCTGCGGGTTGTCCCCGAGAACCTGCTCGGGATACTGCATGATGAGCCCGAGCGAGAGGTTGAACTCACGCCCTTTCGGGAGGAGTTCTCGGTAGACGATTTCGTTGCGAGCGATGTTCGCAGACTCCTCGATGATGACGTTCGTGATGTATTCATCATCGTCTGGCGTCCAGATGGACTGGGCCGAAGTCCACAGGTGTGAGAGGAACAGGACCGTGAACACTTCGCTGCTGGCCCCGCGCAGACTCCCCGTGTCGATGAGGACGACCTTGTTCGAGTTGAGGATGCTCTTCATGTCGAGCATCGGAATCTGCTCTTTGTTGTACCAGTTGGTGTCCTCGTTCCAGTACTCCTCGTCGACTGTGTACGACAGCATATCCCAGATGAAGTCGCGCTCTTTCAGCTTCCGGATCCGGTTGAGGACCGCGTCGGTCGTGTTCATGAACTGGCGCGCGTCCTTCTCAAGGTGGGATTCGAGGATGGACGTCACCTGCGTGTCGACCGTTCGCGGGATGGCCTTGAGAACCGTCTCGTAATCCTTGTCGAGATCCTCGACCTGCTTGCCGAACTTCTGGAACTTCTGTGCGGCCTCCATGAGTTCGCCGATAGAGAAGTAATCCTTCCCGTGTTCGCTGTCGAACAGCGCCTTGATCAGGTTGGTGAGGATTTCGTTCGCGACGAACGCCTGCTCCACTGTTTTCTTCCCGAGGACGAATCTGAGCAGCTGGAAGTAGTGGTCGATGATGTCCTGTTTGGCTGTCTCTCGTGCCCGTCCTGCGCCCTCTGTGAGCGGTCTGAGGTCGAAGAAAGGCATCCCCGGAACCATCCCATCTGCTTCCGGGATTTGGATGTATTCGACCTCGGAGACGTTGCCGAACAGCGTCCGGTGACACCGCAGGTAGTTCTCACACATCTCGCCGTCTTTGGGATCGATGAGGATTGTCGGCCCCTCGAGACTGTGGTGGGTGGTGAGCATGTCGTTAATCGTCGCGACCGTTTTCCCGCTCCCAGTCGTTGCTGCGCGGATGTAGTGCTGGGTGAGATGGTCTGCCGATAGCGACAGTGCGTCTCGCTTCGCGAGGTGGTCCCACCACTCGTTTTTCTCCTCGATGGCGCTGATTTTCTCTGGTCCCTCAGAGTTATCTCGGAGTGCTGTGACGGCGTGACCGATCGTCATCCCGGTCGAGAACTCCTTGAAGACTTCTTCGTTCGGGGAGGTGAGCGGGGACTGAGCCGTCGGTCTCCCACCGGTTCCGCCCCGACTCGCTTTCGGGAGCGTGTCGATTGACGGGACCGTGATGAAGTTTGAGAGCTCGTCGATGTTACAGACGAGGATGGGTTTTCGCCGCGACCAGGACTCAAGCCCGTTGGGATAGGTGATGCCGTGGTGGAGCATCCGCTTGTACTCAGGTTCGTTCGTGCCGAGGTAGTTCCCCTCGATCGAGTAGAACTTCCCACTGAGCTGGTTGAGCGAATCTTGGAGATTCCGGGCGCACTCGGTGTCTGATGTCGCCGCTCGGAGCGTGACGTTGTACGTGTGAGATGGGTCTTTCAGGTCGATCTGTCCCATCCGTCCCGTGCCTGAGCGGTAGCCTGCTGTCTGAGAGTCGTGGATTGAACCGCCGATTTCGTGGGGCGTATCACTACGATGGCGCTCCTGTCGCTCTTCGTCAGAGACGCCAAGGACCCCGTCGAGAAGCGTCCGAAGGACAAGGCCGCCGGTCGTGTGGACGCCCTGTTTGAGGTTTCCTTTCTGGCGTTCGGCCTTCGGAGACCAGTCTGCGCGTGGCTCGAAAACCGCTTGAAAGACGACCGAGCCCTCCGTTTGGATGATGGTTTCGAGGAGATTGGAGAGTGGCGAGCGTTCGATCGTTTCGTTGTCGAACGATGAGAGCGTCGTCATCCAGTCTCGTCGTTTCTCCTCAACGCCCTCCCAGCGAACCATCTCGGGGACATCATCGAAGACGTTCGTGATGTCAAAGTTTTCCCGTCCGAATTCGAAGTTCTCTGGATACTGCGATCTCGTAGTGCTTTCGAGTCGGTCACAGGTGACTTCGCCACGCTCTCCCGGCCCGATGAAGAACTTGAACTGGACTTCATCCTCGGGCTTGTAGATGATGAATTCGAAGTTGGGGGAGGATTCGATGAAGGGAATATGGAGATCCATATCAAGCGGGAGCTTCCGTCCGTTGCCAGATCGATGGAGTCCGTACAGTTCTCGTTTGACCGTCTCTGAGTTCACCTCCTCACGGACCGGAGTTATCTGAATGTATTCTTGTTCGGATTCGATCTGTTCGATGAAGTCTTCCGCTTCGTCACCGTTGAGTTCCCCACTAAGTTGGGGGTCGGCAGATGACTCATAATTTGCTGGAAGTTCCGAGAGTCTGGAGTCAGGAGAATTGTTTGAGGCGTCCTCGAAGATATCGAACTCGCCTTCAGATTTCTTCGGTGTGGGACTTCCTTCCTGCCTGTTAGATGGATCATTTGGCGCCGAGGTTCTGCTGTCGACACTGCTGTCAGAACTCTCATTCAAGGGATACGGCTGGTTTTCATAAGGTTCCTGTGGACCGGCGGGTCCTCCAGGTGATGGAGGATCGCCTTTCCGGTGATTGTCTTTTTGACTCACCATAAAAAATTCGACACAACCGGGTTAAATGAGTCTTTTGGGGGGGTGCTGAGGCAATATTCGGGCTAGAATTTAACCAACAGGGAACTGACATTCTAACTCAATATCCCTCTACTACTCAGAATGAACAATTCCGGGATCAAGCCCCGAGGCACTCGACCTGCTCATCTGTAGATCATGGTTCGTGTAACACTCAGTCGAATCTCTTTCCGTAAGTGTCGATCACTCGCATCTCCATGACTTGATGCGGTTCAGTGATATGAAGAACGCTGCCGTGGTGGTTACGAACGCAACTGATTCCTCAGGAGAATCCTACGGAGGAGCAATCGTCGACCACTCGGTTCCGTTCCGTCTCCAGATCTAGAAGACCTTGGGCGAGAAGCGTCGTATAAAGCTTGTCGATGCACCGAACCTCAAGCATGGGGAAGTAGGGCTTACATCGAACAAGGGCAATTCGTCTCGGAGTAATCCCCTCATCGGTCGATTTCTTCCAGAGCTTCCGTAGCGACATCGCCCAATTCCCCGGCCTCGATATGTGAGTAGCGCTCTCGGACCATCTCTTCGGAGTTATCGAGATAGCGGGCCGCCACCGTGTACCCAAACGCGCGGACAAGTACTTCACCCATCCCACGACGGCCGCCGTGCGGAGCAAGATAATCGTGTTTCGGATGGTCGATGTCGATCTCTGCGTCATCCGAGAGCCGTTGGAGAATCGACCGTGCGCCGTCCGTCGTAATCGATGGCGGCCGAAAATCCTCATCAAGCGCTAGCAGTAAGTCGCGAGCGTACTCCTCACGGCGCTCAGTAATTGCTTCTAGGCGTTCCCCTCGGTCGGCTAGCTCATCCTGGACGAGCCCTGCGAGCGTCCGTTGGTCGAACGTCGGAAACACCGGCCAGCGCTCCGTCGGTGGGTCCATAAGTCGACGATAGCTCCGCAACGGCGAGATCACCGGGTCGGGGAGACTGGCGGCGTCCCACTGCTGTTTTTTCCGGTAGACGTCCATGCTCCCGTCCTCGAGCGAGAGGTCCTCCCAGCGGACGCCGCGCCGGCGCGGGTCGTTCGGATCCCGGAGGAGTTCCCCCACGCGGACGGCCGTGTACGCGAGGACGAACACCAAAGCCCGGTCACGAGCCGCCTTCAGCGCCACATAGCGCGCTCGCTGCTTGTCGGGGTGATCAGTATCCTCCGAAAGTGTCGTGTACGCTTCGACGGCATCGCGAGCCCGTTCGTCGACGTGGCGGGTGAGAGCGTGGCGCTGTTCGGACGTCCAGGCCTGCTGGTCACCGGGCTTGCGGCCGTCGTCCTCCGGCAGCGGCGCCATCGCGCTCGCCCGCTGCGCGTAGTGCGCTTCGAGATACCCCTCATTGACGCACCAGCCACACCACGCAGAGATATAGCGATAATAGGTTTGGACGGTGTTCTGTTTGAGGCCACGGTCACCAGCGAGATGCCGGGCGTACTCGCGGAAGACACGTTCGTCGAGATCGTCGAAGGTGGGATCACGATCGACATTGTCCGAGACGATTCCTGTCCAGTCGTCGCCGCCGCGGTCGCCAGCGGCCCACTCGGAAAACCGCTCGAGTTCGCGTGCAGCGTTACGTCGGTAGTTCCCACCGTCGCCACCGCGGCCCTTCCCCTTGTCCTGGAGGTAACGTTCGAAGCTGTCGTCAAGAGCGTATTCAGACTGGGAAGACCGATCGTCGATCATCGGTCTTCACCTCGTTGGTGTGTTACCGGAATTCGTCGGCTGTGATCATTTCGAGATATTCGACGCTGACGTACCGAAAGTCGATACGGTCGCTGAAGCCATGTTGCGGAAGAAGCGTCTCGGCGGCTCCTCCTGCGGGTTTGTCGGTCGTTAAGAGCACAACGTGATCGGCCCGTCCAGTGTCGAGTAGTTGGGCAACAAGTCCGACGAGTGCCGTATCCGCTTTCTCGATGCTGTCCTCGTCGCGGTCGGTCTCGCTGGCGATGAACCGACGCGTTTCGTCCATTACCGTCGAGACGAGTGGGTTGGCGTAGTCGAGCTCGTCCGCAACAACGATCCAGCCTTCTTCGAATCCATCGGGATAGGGTATGTTTCCGGAGGGATATTCGTCTGCAACAGGATCGCCCCCGAGTTCCTCGTAAACGCGCTGTGGGATCCGTAGCGAGACATCGGCCTGTCGGAGAGCTCGACGAAGCCGTTGAAATTTGTTGTTGTCCGGTCCACCACACCGAACGAAGACGCCAGTATCGGCGATATAGACCGTTGTCATGTAGCCGCGTCGGCGTACTCGGTGGCAACTGGTTCCAGCGCTTGGAGGATAATCTCAGCTTCAAGCGGAGAGAGGTCAAGTTCCCGGGCTGTGATTCGATGGTTGACTGTCCCGTCGACGTACTCGTAGGCATATTCAAGTGCGACAGCAAGGCCGTCGAGGCCATGGCGCTCAATGTAGACGTCGATGTCTGTGTCCTTCTCGCGGCGGGCAACAGCGGCGATAAGTGCTGGCGTGATTGTTTGGGTCTCGCCGTCGGCCGAAAGCGTGAGGGCGATTGACTCAGCATCGTATTCGTACGGGCGCTGGTCGCGAGTTTTCTGTACTAATCCCGCTGTTTCGAGGTTCTGGACGTAGTCGTAGGCAGTTCCCTGCGGGATCTCGAGCTGGTCGAGGATCTCGGAAACAGTGGTGGGGCCGTGCTGCAAGATGTAGGCGTAGATGCGGGCGAGTGCGGGAGTTTCGAGAAGGTCGGCCACCGTCTGGAGCTGCTGAATGGGTGGCTGGCCCGATTGGGGAGGTGATTGCGCCATCTTGGTTATGAATTATGGATAATTCATGATAAGGATTCCGGCGACAGATTGGAGTTCGCAACAGATCCGAGACAGGCTGGGGGACAGCCGCTAGTAGCGTCTCTACCCCGGGGGAAGCGTCTTTCTGAGCCGATTGTACCATTCGTGCTTCTCCGACGGCGGCGGGGTACTTCAAAGTGGTCGTGATTATCCAAGTAATCACGTTCAGACGCTTATTTGCCTAAAGTTCCGAATTCTGGCGGTAGTAGTGTTAATAGCCAAGAAACTGGATTCATAAATTATATATCGCTATATCAAAACTGAGCCGGTTTGGAAGTTGAGACTACGGCGGCTATAGCACGCTGGTATGCACGATATCAGCCGAACCACCGAACTTGACACGGTTCACACTCGGGTCGGGACACCACTTCCAGTTAGTATCTCAACTAGAACTGCGTATTTGAAGAGATCAGAACAGCGCTGCCGCTCGTTACCCCTGTTCTCACTGGCTCAATATCAGCGATTACCCGACTCCAGTTTCCTTCTTCAACAGTGTGAGCGTATTGTCCGCAGTCACAATCGGAGAATGCTCGTACTCACCCGTCAACTCGACTTGCACAAGGAGGTCGACGGCCCGCCAGATTGAGTACAGCAGACAGGCGAACGCAAAGTAGAAGTATCGCAGTACGAAGTTCTTCGAGGTTGTCGCGGCCATGAACCGCTTAATGCTCCGATAGCCGCTCTCGATCTCCCAGCGATAGCCGTACTCACTCAGCAGTCCCACATTACCGTTGCACATGAACACCGAATACTGCCGGTGGTCAGTGTGCTCAGAATCCTCGTTTCGACGGTACACGAGCGTCGTCTGGTGCCACTCATTCTTGCCCAAGTGGAGCTTACGGTCGTTCACGTATCGATCTGTCTCACTCTTCAAGAGCCGTTTCGCCTGGGCTCTCTCGCTCGTGTGCATCCGCTTTGGAACGACGTACGTGAGCCCGCGTTGGCTAATCATCTCCAAGACGTGTTGGCTGTCGAATTCTCTGTCCATCAGCACGCTGTCGACGTGGACGAGGTCCTCAGCCGAGTCAAGTAGATCTTCGACGATTTCGAGCCGACTCTCGCCACGCCGCACCGGCCTTGCGTCTAAGACAATCGGGACCGCATTACCGACGAGCTGGACGGTCGCCCACTGATAGGCGTATTCGTCGGTCTTCTCTTTTGTCCCGATGATCTCATCCTCGTGACCTGTTCTATCACCGGTGAAGGGCTCAGCTTCAGTGATGTCGATGGCCACGATTCCGGCTCGGAAGAACTGTTCTGTCTCCGCGACTTCATCCAGTAGCCGTTTCACGGCCTGACGGTACATCTCACGAATCTCCTCAATGGAGAGGTCACGAATCTGATCACGATGGGCGTGCCCCAGCGGTGTCCGACTACGCGTCGACTCGTAAATGAAGCTCCGAGCCCCCTCATTGGCAGCTAAGTTCTCGCGGAGGCCGAGATAGGTCTGTAAGTCCCAGTAGGCATTCTCGTGGATCTCACAGCCCTCTCCACGATCCATCGAGAACGCCGGAAAGACAACGCGACTGACGTGATCCGTAATCGTTCCCGCCTGTTCCAGCACGGTCTGCTCGTCCGGATCGGAGTCTCCGGTACTGTCTCCTCGCTGAGGGAGCGTCCTGTCCGGGTCACGCGGAACGCTCACACCCGCGTTTTGGGCATTGATCAGGGCCGTCCGGGCAGCCGTCTCAACCGTCTCGCGTAACTCACCCGTGAAGCGCTTGTGCCAGCTACGCCAGAGCGTCGACTGATTCGGAACGCTCTCGAGTCCGAGTTGCTCACGCAATTCAGGGTGGCACTCGAGGAATTCGACGAGTACTGTCTCGTGGTCCCATCCGTGGAGTTCTTTCAACATGAACACTCGAAAGAGGGTGTCCATCTCGTAGCTCGTCGATCCCGCATAGCGGTCATGGGTCTCGAATTTGAAGTAAGCGAGCGGCAGCGAACAGACGAACTTTTCGACCGAGTTGTGGCTCTCGTGGCTGAACCACGTCTCAGAAATCGTCCGAACATCTGATTCCAGTCCCGCGAGCGACGTTCGATCATACAGTGGTGTCGAATCATACGCCGGCCACTCAACGTACGATCGCTGAGCGATACGTCGAAAGATCGTTCGACGAGACTCGGGAGTCGAAGCCACTACGAGATACTGACTCGGACACGCAGAAGTCCTCGTCCATCTCGATAAGAGACATCGAGATTGGGGAAGGTCGGTACTCGCTAGGGGAGAGAGATTAGTTCCGCAATCCGGTTCCAGGGGGAACACATTTCCTCCACATGCCTCTAGTCGGACTATGGCTCACGAGTGCGACGATTGCGGGGAGTCGTTCGAGACACTCACTCGTCTCCGACTTCACGACTGTGGCGATGTCCAATCGGACACGTTCTCAACCTCGACCGATTCGGGGAGGTCTAAATCTGACTCATCTCCAACCGAAAAACGGAACGAAGCGGTTGCCGAACTCGATAACCTGCTTGATCGTTTCTCTGACGGTGACGTGGATGCCCTACACTACGCAGTCGTCGAATTCGAAGCAGCACTCTCGACTGCAGTCGAGGAAGATAGCAGTGGAGACACGTTTCGGGACGTGTTCTGGCCATACTACGAGCGCGTCAGCAACGAACTCGACGATGCAGCGAAAGTACACGGTTGGCCATTCCTTGCGGATGTAATCGATGCGCATGAGCCCACTGAGAAGGACGAATTTCCGCTCGTCACGCCCACAATAGCAAACGCTGTCGGGCGATATCTCATTCGAACGCGGATAACCGATGGTGTCGAGGCGATTCCGGTCAAGGCACTCGAATACCTGAACACTGTCGCGGTCAACGCTCCCGAAAGCGACGATGTCGCGCGCGAGGAAGTCCATGCCTATGGGTGGGGAATCGGACATCCAAACCACTCGGTCGTCGACCAGCTCCACGCCCGTACGACTGAGGACATCTTCTCCGTCAACCCAACAGTCGAACACGCCTTCTACGCTGACCAGTACGCTGCCGTCGACCTACTCGAACAGCTGGTACGAGACGAATCGATCAATGGGACGCTCCCTCGCGTCACCCGTGACGATATGCCATATCGTCGATACCTGCTCGACTGCGTCTACGGACTGAAAACAGACAGCCACTGGCCGGGGATGCCACGGTACTACGACTGGTACGATGAGTTGGATTACGCCTTCGAACTCGACGAGACAGTCGAACAGCGTATCCGAGACCTCGTCGAAGAGATGGGCTTCGATTCCGATCTCTCGAATGACTGGACGTTCCGCGATCTCGGTATTTGAGGGAATTAACAGTACGCTTTCCTCGCCGCCCGCCATACTGGCTGGTACTGGCGTTCAGCGTCACGTAGCACGTGCTCTTCAAGGAATAAGAACTCCTGGCTCTGTTGGAATCCTTAGAAGCTGATGATTTCTACCCGGTTCCGATCAACACAGGAGATTCACGGATCGGTCAATACAGAGAAACAACTTATCATCCAGCCAGCCGTGCTCTCCGGTATGAAGTCTTGGTCCTCGGCGTTAATCGGTCTCGGAATTGGTGCCGTGCTGGGCTATCTATTCGGTATACGGCGTGGAGATTGGTGGATTGGGGGTAGTATCGCAGTTACGTCATCAATCGCAGCGTACGGGTTTCTTGCATATCCCCAGTACCGATTCAAATGGTCTGGTCCTCACTCGAAATTCTGGTACACTCTCTTCAGCGTGCTTGCCCCGGTGATAATGCTCCTCACGCCAATTAGCCCGCTCCTCCCGGATGACCTGCCGATAGTGGCCCTCTTAGGGAGTATCTGGACCGGTGGCGTGTATGCTGGAGTGGCACTCGCACACGAGTCTCCAGACACTACTGATAACGAAGCACCATCTTCGTCTCCCAGTGGTTGACGCTCGGTACGCAGTCCTTTCTAGCGGGTGTTTCATGCGCAAAGTAGTGAATAGAATATGTGGGTCAAATCTATCCTCAGAGATTCTGAGTAGTTGTGACAGTGCAATCACTCATCCTACTATTTTGATTTAGCACCAAAAATACCAATAGTAGCCAGCGTATTTGTCGGGATGCCACTAATGGAGCGAGATAATTTCGACGAGACGGCTCCCGGTGAAATCGTCCCCACGACGACACCGAAGGGGACATATTCGGCATTCCGCCCTGACCCGCTCCCCCCTTCAGTTAGCACTGAGCAGCTCATTACACCGCTGGCGGAGGCGACACAGGCACTTGGTCGACTCCACGGTATCGGCCCACGTGTCGGCTCAAGAGAGATCCTAATCGAGCCGTTCATCCGAAAAGAAGCGCTGGAATCCTCGCAAATCGAAGGCACACATGCGACCCTCTCAGACATCTACGCCTATGAGGCTGGACAGGAGGCTCTCATCGACGAAGACAGACAGCAGGGTACCCAAGAAGTCGTGAACTATCTGTACGCGCTGACACACGGATTGGATGCGATCACAGCTGGCGATCCAATCACCGTCGAATTGCTATGCGAGATGCACGACCGGTTGCTTTCGGGTGTCCGTGGGGATGAGGCTGACCCAGGGGAACTCCGTACGACTCAGAACTTCATCGGCAGTACGCCATACATCCAAGACGCCAGGTACGTGCCGCCGCCACCGAACGAGATCCCAGACCTTCTCGAAGACTTGCTCGAGTATGCGAACCAAGAGACGAATCTGCATCCACTTCTCCGAATCGGGCTGACCCACTACCAGTTCGAGACGATTCACCCGTTTCTCGATGGGAACGGACGACTCGGGCGGCTATTGATCAGTCTCCTCCTACAACGTGACGGTCTCTTGCCCGAGCCGTATCTCTACCTGAGTTCCTATTTCAACGCACGGCGGTCAGATTACGTTGATCATCTCCTGGCAGTCAGTCAGCACGGTGAATGGGAAGAGTGGCTTCTGTTTTTCCTGCGTGGCGTACAGTCGCAAGCGGACGAGGCCCATCAGCGGGCCAACCTGCTAGTCGACCTACGAGAAGACTATCAACAGCGCTATCAGAGCGAGCGGTCTGAGAACATCCTCGAACTGGTGATGCGGCTCTTCGAAGATCCGTACCTTGACGTGAATACGGCGGCCGAGTGGTTAGATGTCGAATACAGCACGGCCAACCGACTGATCGGACAGCTCGAAGATGACGGAATACTCGAAGAACTCACCGGGAAAGACCGGAATCGGTTCTACCGGGCGAGCGAAGTCTTCCAAATCATCAACAAGCCGATCGACCAACTCTGAGCCACTGAGCAGAGAGGGCTTGAGGCATATGCATTGAGATGACCGGCCTCAACTACTGTCGCGCCTTTGGAAGTTGAGACTACAGTGGGTTTAGCGGGTCTGTGATGCGTGGTTTCAACCGAATCGATGAGTGGAGACCGCTTCAGAACGCTCTCTGAACGACTATTCTTGTTGAAGTTCCTACTATATGGGCGATTTTCTGCAACTTTCGGTAGCGTTGCCACTCAGACAACGCTCTATCACGGGTAGAGCACCGTACTACCCGATTCCGGTCTCCTTCTTCAACAGCGTGAGTGTATTATCGGCAGTCACCATCGGTGACCGTTCGTATTCTCCAGTCAACTCGACTTGGACGAGCAGATCGACCGCTCGCCAAATCGAGTACAACAAACTGGCAAACGCGAAGTAGAAGAACCGCAGTCCGAAATCCGTCGAGGTTGTCGCGGCCATGAACCGCTTAATTGATCGATAGCCACTCTCGATCTCCCACCGATACCCATACTCAGTGAGGAATCCACCGCCACGGTTGGACATGAACACCGAGTACTGCCGGTGATCGTCATGCTCGGAGTTCTCTTTGCGTCGGTAGATCAGCGTCGTCTCGTGCCACTCGTTCTTCCCGAGATGGAGCTTTCGGTCCGTTTCGTATCGGTCCTGCCCCCGCTGGAGCAACCGTTTAGCTTGGGCTTTCTCGCTCGTCTGCATCCGCTTCGGGACGACGTAGGACAGTCCACGCTGGCTGATCATTTCCAGAATGTGCTGGCTGTCGAACTCTCGGTCCATCAGGACGTTATCGACGTGGATGAGCCCTTCAGCCGAATCCAGCAAGTCCTCAACGATTTCCTTGCGTGACTCACCTCGTCGAACTGGCCGCGCATCGAGCACAAGTGGGACAGCATTACCGACCAGCTGGACTGTCGCCCACTGGTAGGCGTACTCGTCGGTGTTCTCTTTCGTTCCGAGAATCTCGTCCTTGTGCCCACTTCGGTCACCCGTGAACGGGTCAGCTTCCGTGATATCGATCGCGATGATTCCCGCTCGAAAGAACTGCTCTGTCTCCGCGACTTCATCCAGTAGACGTTTCACTGCTTGGCGGTACATCTCGCGAATCTCCGCGATCGAGAGGTTACGAATATGCTCGCGATGGGCGTGCCCGAGTGGTGTCCGATCACGCGTTGACTCGCAAATGAAGCTCCGAGCCCCCTCGTTGGCAGCCAAGTTCTCGCGGAGACCGAGATAGGTCTGTAAGTCCCAGTAGGCGTTCTCATGGATCTCACAACCCTCACCACGGTCCAATGAGAACGCCGGGAAAACGACGCGGCTGATGTGATCTGTGATCGCTTCCGCCTGTTCCAGTACAGTCTGACCGTCTAGGTCGGACTCATCGGTGTCGTTACCTCGTTGGGGGAGCGTCCGTTTTGGGTCACGCGGAACGCTTACACCCGCGTTCTGGGCATTGATCAGGATTGTCCGGGCGGCTGTCTCAACCGTCTCACGCAACTCACCCGTGAAGCGCTCGTGCCAGCTGCGCCACAGCGTCGACTGATTCGGAATTCTATCGAGCTCGAGTTGCTCGCGAAGTTCAGGGTGGCACTCGAGGAATTCGACGAGTGCCGTCTCGTGGTCCCATCCATGGAGTTCTTTCAGCACGAACACTCGAAAGAGGGTGTTCATCTCGTAGCGCGTCGACTCCGTGTAGCGGTCGTGGGCCTCGAATCTGAAGTAGGCTATTGGGAGTGTGCAGATGAACTGCTCCAGTGAGTCGTGTTCGTGGTGAGTAAACCAGACTTCCGAGACGATTTGAATATCCGATTCTAATCCGGCGAGTGAGGTTTGATCGTACAACGGCGTCGAATCATAGACTGGCCACTGGACGTACGGCTGTTGAGCGATTCGTCGAAAGACCGTGCGCTGTGACTCCCAGGTCGCAACCACTACGAGATACTGGCCACGACCCGGCCAAGAATCCGTCTAACTGATCAGTATAGAGGATCTAGTTACCGCAGCTGTCCGGCGACCGAGCGGTCCGGAGGACCCGGAAGGTTGCCGGTTCGCTCGCCGAAGGCGAGGCCAAGAGCCGACCATCGGGAGGCTCGCAGGCTTTTGGTCGAGCTTTTGCCAAGGAGCGAGCAACGCGAGCGACTGCAGCAAAAGGTCGGTGTGCGGGAGAGTTTAGCAGGAGATTCGCTAGTTACTACCCCGAAAGAAACTGTGCGTGAACTTTTCTATGACACGCTCGCAG
>NZ_RJJW01000010.1 GCF_003781945.1 Halorubrum sp. CSM-61
CCGCCGGCGGCCCCCGCCGATCGAGTCATCCTTTTAAACGGTTCCGACCGATACGGACGGGTATGAGTCTCGACGCGTCGACGACGGCCGACGGCGAGCGGGTGTACACCGACCGGACGCAGGTCGAGCGGGGCGCTGACGGGCCCTTCTACGTCGTGTTCGCCGACGACGACGGCTCCTCGCGGTGGGGGTTCCAGTGCGGGAACTGCGAGTCGTTCGACACCGCGATGGACACGATGGGACGGATCCAGTGTACGGAGTGCGGCAACCTCCGGAAGCCGGACGAGTGGGACGCGGCCCACGAATAAGCGGAGCCACGGGATCGGGTCGCGTCCCGTACGGCGCGCCCGACCCCGGGCAGACGGGTACTGACCCGACGGCGACAGAATTGCCGGGAGATGTACCTTTAGCTCAGCGGTCGGCGAACGGGCGTACGGAGACGCCGATGAACCGAAACGACCGCGCGATCGTGGGCTTCACCACGATCGGTCACGCCACGTTCCATCTCTACGAGCTCGCGATTCCGCTTTTCATCGTCTACTGGCTCGCCGACTTCGACGTCTCGGCCGCCGTGATCGGCGCAGTCGTCGGCGGGGGGCTCGCGCTCGTGGGGGTCGGTGCGATCGGCAGCGGCGTGCTCGCCGATAAGTACGGATCGGCGCGGCTGGTGACCGCCTCGATCCTCGGGATGGGCGGTTCCTTCGTCCTGATCGGGCTCTCACCGCGGATCGAGGTGCTCGCCCTCGCGCTGCTCGCGTGGGGGGCCGCCTCCAGCCTGTACCACCCCGCGGCGCTGTCGCTTCTGACCCGCGGGACCGCGGAACAGGGCACGGCCCTCGCGTACCACGGCGCGGCCGGCAACGTCGGCACCGCGCTCGGCCCGTTCGCGGCCGCCGTGCTGTTGACGTTCGCGCCGTGGGAATGGGTGGCGTTCGCCTTCGCGCTCCCGGCGGTCGCCGCGGCGACGCTCGCGTTCCGATTCGACTTCGACGAGACCGCGGGAGTCGATCCGGAGGCGGAGAGTCGCGGTCCGTCCCTGACCGATGGCGAAACCGGACTCGCCGCGTTCCTCGCGCAGTCGCGGCACCTGTTCACCGGCGGGTTCGTCGTCGCGTTCGCGATCATGATGGTGCACGGCGTCTACTCCCGGGGCGTCATCTCGTTCCTCCCCGAGATTCTCGCCGACCTCCCGCTTTTCGCGCCCGTCCCGATCGGCGCGGAGTCGTTCGAGCCGAGCCAGTACGTCTTCGCGGGGCTGCTCCTGCTGGGTGCTGGCGGGCAGTACGTCGGCGGGAAGCTGACCGATCGCGTTCGGATCGAGCACGCGCTGATCGGCGCGTACGCGGGGATCGTCGCCGTCTCGCTGTCGTTTCTCCCTGCGGCGAGCGCGGGCATCGTCCCGATGCTCGCGGTCTGCGGCGCGCTCGGCGCCGGCATATATATGACGGCGCCGATCCGGCAGGCGCTTCTGGCCGCGTACTCGGCGGCCGACGTCCGCGGGCTCTCGTTCGGGTACTTCTACCTGGGGGTGTACGGCGTCGGCGCCGTCGGAGCCGCCCTCGCGGGCGCCGTGTTGACGTACGCCTCGACCGAGGCGTTCTTCGTCGTCTTCGCGGGGATCGCCGCGGCCGCGGTCGCTCTCGGCGGCCTGCTGCTCGTGCGCTTCGCGGGAGTGTCTGGCGGGCGCGACCGCGCCGCCGACGCTGATCACGGCGATCGCGACGAACCAGAATCGTGAGAAAGTTTATCACGGAAGCCGGTCAACATCGGAGTAGATGGCCACTGCGAGCATCCCACCGACGACGGAGGCCAGAGACGTCTTTCGCGAACTCGGGTACACTGTCTCCGAGGGCGGACAGGAGTTCGTCGCGGAGCGGAAATGGCGGCGCGTGCTCGTGACCGTGTTGTGTATGGAGAACGACGATCTCGACCCGTATCTGGCCGACGGCGGCGAGACGCCGCGGCTCCGCTGTTTCGTCACGTGGCGCAATCGGGCGGGCGACCTGCGAGACCGACTCGTCTCCGCGAAGCCCCCGTACGACTGGGCGGTGATCGGCGTCGACGCCGACGGCGAGGACTTCGCGGTGATGGAAGGCGCGCCCGGCAGTCCCTGACCAGCTTCGACGGCGGTCCCCGTTCCATCGCCTCCTTTTATATCGCCGTGCGCCTAACTACCGCGTGACATGGTGTTCAAGAAGATCACGCTGATCGGAACGAGCGAGGAGAGCTTCGACGCCGCCGCAGACGACGCGATCGACCGCGCCGAGGACACGCTGGAGAACGTCTACTGGGTGGAGGTCGAGGAGTTCGGCGTCGAACTGAAGGGCGCGCCCGACCGGGAGTATCAGGCCGAGGTCGAGGTCGCGTTCGAGCTCGAGGACTGAGATCGGGTCGCGTCTCGGCGAGCGGTGGTTTCGGCTTTTTACGTATCGGTAGGGACAAGATGTTTCTCAGCCGCTCGCTTATAAGTGATTGCGGGTGACTCGACGATGAATTCCTTCAAAGCCCCAGCAGCGCTCGGCTCCCACAGCTCGCTGCGGTCCTCAGTCGTTCGCTTCGCTCACTCCTTGCGGTCCTTGCGTCGCTGGGGTTCGCCGAGCGCGACTGCCCCTTTGAGTCCCACCCCGCCCGCAACCGCAGCCTCACGCCTCCCCAGCCTCGCGGCTCACGGCTCGCGGCTTCGCCGCTCGCGTTCGCCGCGTCCCTCGCACCGGCGGTTCGCGGCCCTGCGGGCCGCTCACCGGGGCGCGCCAACCGCACCGGCTGTATATAAGCGATCACCGATGCGCCCACCTATTTATCCGATCGCCACCACGGACCGCCAATGACTGCGTCACGCGCGCCGGCGGAACCCGACGTTCGGGAGTTCGAGGCGACGGTCGAATCGGTCGACGGCCGGGAGGTCGTCCTCGACGAGACGTACTTCTACGCCGAGTCGGGCGGCCAGCCGGCGGACCGGGGGACGATCGACGGAGTGCCGGTGGCGGACGTGACCGAGCGCGACGGCGAGGTGGTCCACCTGCTCGACGGGGGCGCGGAGAGCCTTCCCGAGGCCGGCGAGACGGTCTCCGCGGTCGTCGACGACGCGTTCCGGACCTACTGCGCCCGCGCGCACACCGCCTCGCACGTGCTCTACGGCGCGGCGCGCCGGACCTGCGAGGACCTCGGCTACGCCGGCTTCGACATCTCGGAGACGAAGGTGCGCGTCGATCTGACGACCGCCGAACCCCTCGACGACGCGGATCTGGTCGAGTTAGAGCGGCTCGCCAACCGCGCCGTCTGGGACTCGCTCCCGGTGTCGTGGGAGACGCTGTCCGAGGACGAGGCCCGCGCGCTCGACGGGATCGCGTTCAACACCAAGACGGAGGAGGGGGCGATGAGCGGCGGCGAGGCGGTCCGGGTCGTGACGGTCGGCGAGCGCGGCGGGGAGCGAGACGACGGCGGGAACCCGCCGACGTGGGACGTGGCCGCCTGCGGCGGGACCCACGTCAGGAACACGAGCGAGATCGGTCCCCTCTCCGTGCTCGACCGGTCGAACCCCGGCGAGGGCGTGACGCGCGTGGAGTTCGCGGTGGGCCCGACCGCGATCGACCACGAGGCCGCGGTCCACGCCGCCGCGCTCGACGCGGCGACCGCCCTCGACGCGCGGGTCGGCGACCTCCCGGACGCGATCGACCGACTCCGCGATCGGGCCGACCGACTCGAAGCCGACCTGCGGGCCGCCACGAGCGATCTGCTCGCAGCGCGCCTGCGCGAGCTCCCGACTACCGAGGCCGACGCCGACGGCGCGACGTGGGCGGTCGGGACCGTCGAGGACGCGGACCCGAACGACCTCCGCGAACCGGCCCAGCGCGCCCTCTCCGCGGCGGACTCGCCCGACGCGATCGCGGCGGTCGGGACGGGCGACGCCCCCTTCGTGGTCGCCGCGGTCGCTGACGACGCGGGCGGCGAGGGCGACGGCGACGCGACCGACGACGCCCCCGACGCCGGCGCGGTCGTGGCCGCCGTCACCGACGAGTTCGGCGGCGGAGGCGGCGGCGGTCCGACGTTCGCGCAGGGCGGCGGGCTCGACGCCGACCCGGAGGCCGTCGTCGCGTGGCTCCGCGACCGATGACCGGCAAGCTCGGCCCCGAGGCGCTCGCGGAGGTGCTCGCGGCGACCGGCGCCGACGACGCCGCGGTCGACGCGGGACCGGCCTACGGCGAGGACGCGGCCGCGATCGACCTCGAAGGCGCGGAGTCCACCCTCGTCGTCGCCGCGGACCCGCTGTCGCTGGCGGCGGACGCGGTCGGCGAGCTGGCGGTCCACGTCGCCTGCAACGACGTGGCCGCCAGCGGCGCGGACCCGCGGTGGCTCACCCACACGCTCTTCCTCCCCGACGACGACCCGGCCCGCCGGCGGACCGTCACGGAGCAGGTGGACGCGACCGCCCGCGAGCTGGGCGTCGCGATCGTCGGCGGCCACACCGAGGTGCTGCCGTCGCTGGAGCGACCCCTCTGCTCGATGACCGCGCTCGGCACCACGGACCGGTTCGTGTCGAGCGGCGGAGCCGAGCCGGGCGACCGCCTCCTGCTCACGAAGGGCGCCGGCATCGAGGCGACCGCGATCCTCGCGACCGACTTCCGGGAGGAGTGCGCCGAGGCCGGAGTCTCCGAGGAGACGCTCGACGCGGCCGCCGGATTCCTCGACGAGGTGAGCGTCGTCCCCGACGCGGCCGCCGTCCGCGACGCCGCGAGCGCCATGCACGACCCCACCGAGGGCGGCCTGCTGACCGCGCTCGTCGAGACCGCGACCGCGAGCGGGGCGATCCTGTCCGTGGAGCGCGACCGGGTCCCGGTTCGACCCGAAACGGAGGCGTGCTGCGCGGCGTTGGGCGTCGACCCGCTGGCGACGTTCGGCTCCGGCGCGTTGCTCGCGGCGGTTCCCCCCGAGCGCGTCGACGAAGCGACCGACGCGCTGGCGACCGCCGGGATCGACGTCGGCGAGATCGGGGAGGTGCGGGCGGCGGGAGACGGCGAGGACGGATCCGACGACGGCGACGCCCTCGACGACGGACGCGTCCTCCTCGACGGCGATCGGATCGACGAGGCGCCCCGCGACGAGCTGTACCCGCTGTGGGAGTAGCGGGGAGAGCGGGGGGAGCGGAAGTCTCGCGCCGGCCCCCACCCCCGATCGCCCACCTTTTTCAGTGTGAGATCGAACCGAACGGTATGACTGGCGCACGCGTCGGCTCGTCGCTCACCGACGAACAGGAGGCGATCCGCGACCTCGTCCGGGAGTTCGCGGCCGAGGAGGTCCGACCCGGGGCCGGCGAGGCCGACGAGGCCGAGTCGTTCCCGGAGGAGGTGTGGGACGGGCTCGCCGAGCTCGGCCTGACCGGCCTAACGGTCCCCGAGGAGTACGGCGGCTTCGCGGCCGACGAGACGACCTACGCGGTCGTCAACGAGGAGCTCGCGTACGGCCACCTCGCGGTCGCGACCGCGCTCTCCGTCCACTGTCTCGCGACCTCCTGTATCGCGGAGTTCGGCAGCGAGGCGCAACGAGAGCGCTGGCTGCCGGAGATGGCGGAGTCGGGCCGGCCCGTCGGGATGTTCTGTCTCTCCGAGCCGCACGCGGGGTCGAACCCGGCGGAGATGTCGACGACCGCCGAGTACGACCCCGAGGCCGACGAGTACGTCCTGAACGGCGAGAAGCAGTGGATCACGAACGGGAAGCGGGGCGGGGTCGCGATCGTCTTCGCGAAGGCCGACGGCGACGACGAGCGATCGATCACCCAGTTCCTCGTCCCGGCCGACGCCGAGGGGTTCGAAGTCGGCAAGAAGGAGGAGAAGCTCGGGCTCCGCGCCTCGGACACGACCGGGATCAGCTTCGACGACTGCCGAATTCCGGCCGAGAACCGGCTCACCGAAGAAGGAAAGGGGCTCTCGGCCGCGTTCCGGACGCTCACCGGCGGTCGGATCGGGATCGCGTCGCAGGCGGTCGGGCTGGCGCAGGCGGCCTTCGACGAGGCGAAGGCGTACGCCGCGGAGCGCGAGCAGTTCGGCGGGCCCATCGACGACATCCAGACGGTCCGACACAAGTTCGCGGAGATGGCGACCGACGTCTCGGCGGCCCGCCTGCTGGTCCGGGAGGCGTGCCGGCAGGCGGAGGCCGGCGAGGACAACCGCGTCGCGGCCTCAAAAGCGAAGTACCGCGCCAGCGAGACCGCGATGTCGGTGACCAACGAGGCCGTCCAGATCCACGGCGGGTACGGCTACACGACCGAGTTCGACGTGGAGCGGTTCTACCGCGACGCGAAGATCACGGAGATCTACGAGGGGACGACGGAGATCCAGAAGACGATCATCGCTCGGGGGGTGTTGGGCAAATGACGACGGAGGACGGGCGAGTGGCGACGGAGGACGGGCGAGCGACCGAGACGGGCGGCGACGAGCGGTCGGTCGACACGGAGGCAGACGCCGGCAAAAGCGCCGCCGGCGCCGTTCCGAGCGTCGAGAGACCGGTCGATCTTTCCGCGTACGACGCCGTCGTTTACGATCTGGACGGGACCCTCGTCGAGCTCGAGGTCGACTGGGTCGCGGTCGCGGAGTCGGTCCTCGACGTGTACACCGAACACGCGGTGATACCCCCGACCGACGACCTGTGGGGCCTGCTCGGAGCCGCCGAGGGGTACGGGCTCCGCGACGAGGTCGAGGAGGCCATCGCGGCCCACGAGCGGGCCGGCGCGCGCGACTCGACGCTGCTTCCCCTCGGAGGGCGGCTGATCGAGGCCGTCGAGGAGGGCCGAAACGGTCCTCCCGCCGGCGTCTGCTCGCTCAACTGCGAGGAGGCCTGCCGGGTGGCGGTGGAGGTCCACGGGCTCGGCGAGGCGCTCGATCCGGGCGCGATCGTCGGGCGCGACACGGTCGACACGTACAAACCGGAGCCGGAATCGGTGCTCGCGGCGGTCGAGCGGCTCGGCGCCGACCCGGCGCGCGCGCTGTTCGTCGGCGACTCGCGGCGCGACGCCGTGGCGGCGGAGCGCGCGGGCGTCGCGTTCGCGTGGGCGGAGGATCTGCTCGATCAGTAATCGGCTCGGACGGCTGCTCAGGCGGTGTCGGTGTCGTCCTCCTCCCCATCTTCGGAGCCGGTGTCGGCCTCCTCCGCCACTCCCCCGTCCCCCGCCTCGGTGCGTCGGGCGTAAGCCGCGACGGCGACGGCGGTGACGAACCAGATGGGGGCGCCGACGCGGACGGCGAAGGCCGCGCGGGCCGGCCACGAGTCGAGGGTGACGAACGCGGAGAGGACCGCGACGACGGGCGCGCCCACGAGGATGGTGACGACGAACGTCGTCTGCATCACCCAGCCGTAGTCGATCCCCTCGTACTCGGCGCGCTCGACGGGTTGCACGACGGCCCGTCCGTGGCGGACGTGCAAATCGGTGACGATCCACGGGGCGGTCCGCCGGCACGGGAGCGGGGTCCGAGGGGACGGTTCGAGCGGTCCCGACCTTCCGGATTCCGGCGATTTTAACCGGTCGCACGGGCGTGTTCGAGGTATGACCACGACGCGGGGACTCCGGGAGGGCGACGAGCCGATCACGATGCTGACCGCCTACGACGCCCCGACGGCGGCGGTCGTCGACGAGGCCGGGATCGACGTGGTCCTCGTCGGCGACAGCATGGGCAACGCCGTCCTCGGCTACGACTCGACGCTCCCCGTGACGTTCGAGGAGGTCGCGAGCCGGACCGCGGCGGTCGCCCGCGCGACCGAGGACGCGCTCGTCGTCGCCGACATGCCCTTCCTCTCCTTCGGCGTCGACGAGGCGGAGTCGGTGCGCAACGCCGGCCGGCTCCTGAAGGAGGCGAACGCCGACGCGGTGAAGATCGAGAGCGGCCCCCACACCGTCGAAACGACCCGGCGGATGACCGACGTGGGGATCCCGGTGATGGCGCACCTCGGCTTAACGCCCCAGCACGTCAACCGACTCGGCGGCTACACCCGGCAGGGGACCGATCAGGACGCCGCCGAGGAGATAATCGACCTCGCGGGCGCGCACGCCGAGGCCGGGGCGTTCGCGCTCGTGTTGGAACACGTCCCCGCGAACCTCGCGGGGGCGGTGACGGAGGCGCTCGATATCCCGACGATCGGTATCGGCGCGGGCCCGGACTGCGACGGACAGGTGCTCGTGATCAACGACGCGGTGGGGCTCGGCGAGTGGTCGCCGCCGTTCTCCCGGCAGTTCGGCGACGTGCGCGGCGAGATGCTCGACGCCGTCGAGGCGTACGAGGAGGCGGTGACGAGCGGCGAGTTCCCCGCCGAGGAGCACTCGCACGTCGAGTCGGAACTGGAGGATCTGTACTGAGTCGGGGCTGTCGAAAGAGAGGCGCCCTGTCTCGGATGCGATCAGTACAGATATCACCGCGAGCGATACCGGGAGTGGGTATTGCAGATCGGTGGCGGCGAGAGAGTATTTAAACGACCGAGAGCGACGGCGACGATCGCTTATAAATCGATGCGGTGGCGTGCGCCTCCGAGCGGCCGACAGGCCGCGAGGAGCACGCGCGAGGGAGTCGCTGGCGGCGACAGCCGCCAGCGACGAGGCTGGGGAGGCGTGAGGCGCGGTTGCGGTGCTGTGCGGGTGGGATTCAAAGGGGCAGTCGCTGTGGGCGGCGCAGGCGACGCAAGCACCGCAAGGAGCGAGTAAAACGAGCGACTGAGGCGCGCAGCGAGCGTGCGCCGCCCACAGCGACTGGGGCTTTGGAGGTCTTCGCCGCAATACCGTCGATCACTTATAAACAGCCGCCAGCAACACCACTCGATCGCTTATAAACAACCGATCAACCAATGTGCTATACCCACTCCCGCTATCGGTCAGAAGTCGGCTCCCACACCGAAACCGTCCCACCCGGCGTGGGGTATATACGCGTCAGCGGCCTAGTGAACCCGTGACAACCCGGACGATCCGCGCCCGCGACCGGCCGGTGTTCGGCGTCGACGTGCACAGCGGCGACGTCCGCGGCGACGACCCCTCCTACGCCCTCGTCATCTTGGACCCCGTCGACGAGGACGACCCGGACGCGCCCGACGCGGACGGCCCGATGGCGCGAGTCACCCGCGACGTGGTGTCGTTCCGGAAGCTCTGCCGACTGATCGACGACCGCGAGCCGCTGTACGTCGCCACCGACAACGCCTACGAACTGGCGGCGGACAAAGGGGAGCTCGTGGGGTTCCTCCGGTCGCTTCCCGACGGCACGCGGCTGGTGCAGGTGACCGGCGCGGAGCGCCCGGAACCGCTTTCGCGGGTCGCCTCGCGACACGGGATCCCGTACGGGAAAGAGCCGATGAAGGAGGCGGAGGCGTCGGCCCGGCTCGCGGCCGCCAACGTCGGCCACGAGGTGACCGCGTTCACCGACGAGACGCGGGTGAAGGTGTCCCGCGGGCGCTCGACCGGGAAGGGCGGGTGGAGCCAGGACCGCTACACTCGACGGATCCACGGCAACGTCCGGAAGCGGACCCGACAGGTCCAGTCGAAGCTGAAGGAGGCGAACCTCGAGTTCGATCGCGACGTGACCGAGAAGTACGGCGGCTACGCGAACGCGACGTTCACCGTTGAGGCGCGCCCCGAGGACATCCCCGTGTCGAACTCGCGGGCCGGCGACGTGCGCGTCGAGGTCGAGCGCGAGCGCCGAGACGGGATCGAGTACGAGCCGCTCGTGCAGCGGCGCGACCGGGTGATCGTCGGCATCGACCCGGGGACGACCACTGCGGCCGCCGTGGTCGGGCTCGACGGGACCGTCCACGCGCTGTACTCCTCGCGGACCGCCGACACCGCCGACGTGACCGAGTGGGTCATCGAGCAGGGGCGGCCGATCATCGTCGCCGCCGACGTGGAGCCGATGCCGGAGACCGTCGAGAAGTTCCGGCGCTCGTTCGACGCCGCGGGCTGGCGACCCACCACGGACCTCCCCGTCGACGAGAAGCTCCACCGGACCCGCGAGGCCAGCTACGCGAACGACCACGAGCGCGACGCGCTGGCGGCCGCGCTGTACGCCTACGACGACCACGAGGACCAGTTCGAGCGGATCGCGGCGAAGACCCCGCCGCGGCTCGACCGCGAGGCGGTGATCGCGGGCGTGGTCGCCGGCGGCGGCTCCGTGGAGGCCGTCGTCGCGGAGCTGAGCGAGGACGACGGAAGCGGCGCTGGCGGCGGGAGCGGCGACGACGAGGCCGACGAGACGGACCCCACCGAGCCCGAGCGCACCGAAGAGGAGGAGACCATCCGGCGGCTCCGCGAGCGCGTCGACCGGCTGGAGTCGCACGCGGAGTCGCTGGAGGACGACCTCGCCGAGCGCGACGAGCGGATCGCGGAGCTTGAAGGAGAGCTGGAGGAGGCGAAACGCGAGGAGCGGATCGAGGCGCGCACGCGTCGGGCGGTCTCCCGGCTCGAACGCGAGACGGACCGGTTGGAGCGCGAGCGCGACGAGGCCCGGGAGCGCGTCGCGGAGCTCGAGGGGAAAGTGGAGACGCTGAAGGAGCTGTGGCGGCTCGACCACTCGAACTTCGACGACGTGGCCGCGGACCAGGGGCTCGCCAGCGTGAAGGTCGTCGAGCAGTTCACGCTCGACGCGATCGAGGCCGCCGACGAGGAGTACGGCCTCGTCGCCGGCGACGTGGTCTACCTCCGCGACGCGTCGGGCGCGGGCCGCCGGACCGCCGAGCGGCTGGCGGAGACGGACCCGCGCGCCGTGATCCGCGACGGGAACCTCTCGGACGTGGCCGATCAGGTGCTCTTCGACCACGACGTGCCGGTCGTCCCGGCCGAGTCGGTCCCGGTCCGCGAGGTCGACGAGCTGGCGGTCGCGAGCGAGGAGGACGTGGCCGCCGCCCTCGACGACTGGGAGCGTCGGGCCGAACGGCGGCGGAAGGACGAGAAACAGGAGCACCTCGACCGGATCATCTCGGAGCACCGGGCGGGGCGGACGCTGCCGGAGACCGAGGAATAGGGCGGACGGCCGTTCCGCAGAGATTCCTCCTCGCCATCCGTCCGCACGCATCCAGAAGTCATATGACCGACAACCGCACAGTCGGAAGCATGGACGCTTACGAGCGGATCACCCGGAACGCGGCCGAGGTGGTCACCGAGGAGGAGATCGAGGCGCTGGCCGACGACCCCGACGGGAAGCGGGCGTACGTCGGTTACGAGCCCTCGGGCGTCCTCCACATCGGGCACATGCTCACCGCGAACAAGCTCATCGACCTCCAAGAGGCCGGGTTCGAGGTGACGGTGCTGCTCGCCGACGTGCACGCCTACCTCAACGACAAGGGCTCGTTCGAGGAGATCCGCCACACCGCCGAGCGCATGCGCGACCAGTTCATCGCCTACGGGCTCGAGGAGTCGAACACGCAGTTCGTCTTGGGCTCCGACTTCCAGCTCGACGACGACTACACCCTCGACCTCCACTCGCTGGAACTCGAGACGACGCTCGCGCGGGCCGAGCGCGCGATGGCCGAGATCACCTCCGGCGACTCGGTGAAGGTGTCGCAGGCGGTGTACCCGCTGATGCAGGCGCTCGACATCCCGTACCTCGGCGTCGACCTGGCGGTCGGCGGGATGGAGCAGCGCAAGGTCCACATGCTCGCGCGCGACGTGCTCCCGAGCATCGACCGCGAGCCGCCGACGAGCCTCCACACGCCGCTCATCGCCGATCTGGGCACCGGCCGCGGAAAGATGTCCTCCAGCGAGGGCGTCACCATCTCGATGGAGGACTCCCGCGAGGACATCGAGTCGAAGGTGAACGACGCGTACTGCCCGCCGACGGCCGACCCCGAGCCGACCGACGACGGCGAGGCGCGGGAGAACCCCGTCTTGCAGGTGTTCGAGTACCACGTGTTCCCGCGGTTCGACGCCGTCGTCGTCGAGCGCCCCGAGGAGTACGGCGGCGACCTGGAGTACGACGCGTACGACGCCTTAGAGGCCGACTTAGAGTCCGGCGAGCTCCACCCCGCCGACGCGAAGGGCGCGCTCGCGGAGTACCTCGACCGGCTGATCGCGCCGGGACGCGAGCAGCTCGCGGAGTAGGCGGCTTCAGTCGGATTTCCGCCGTTTCTACCCGCCTGTCGCCGTGTGACCGTCCAGCTCACAGCTTCCGTCCAGACAGCCGTTTCCGGCGGCCGTCTCGAAGACCGGGAGCCCGCAGTCGCACTCGTCGACGACGACGCCGGAGGGGATCGAGAAAGTGGTTTCACAGTCCGGACGATTTTCGCAGGCGAGGTAGACGCGGCCGGGCGCGGACTGGACGGTGAGGTCGCCGTCGCAGTCCGGACAGTCCCAAACCCGGTCGAACCGGTCTCTCACGGCGGCCTCCATGGGGTCGCACGCGGGGTCGAGACAGAGGTGGAACGGCTCGCCGCGTTCGATCCGGATCTTCGGGAGCCCGCAGTCGTCGCAGACGCCGTCGGTGACGCTCGCGCCGGCCGGGAGCCCCCACCGCTCCTCGCAGTCGAGACAGACCACGTCGCCGCGCGAGCGCACGAGCGCCCCGCCATCTTCCGGGCAGGTGCCGACCGGGAGCCCGGCTTCGGTGACGGGCAGCGCGCGGCTCGCGGTCGCCTCCTCGGCGACGACCCGGAGCCGGCGGGTGCCGTCGCGGGCGGTGATCGAGAACCCGTCGCCGTCGCCCTCGACGACGACCGAATCCGGTCGGGTCAGCCACGCGACCGGCTGATAGCCGTCGGCGTCGTGGACGAGGGTGGTGTCGTCGGGCTTGATCAGGACGACGACGCGCCCGCGGTGGGTGCGGGAGCGGTCGCCGCGTTCGGTCACTCGGCAGTCGCCTGCGAACACGCGGAGTCGTTCGGGCATACGACGGGTGGCCGCGGTATCGGGCTTAACGTGTGGGCCGACCGCGGAGCGGTGCGCGGTCCGCGCGGCCAGCGGTTCAGGCGGGTTCGCGTCGAAGCCGGCGCGCGGACCTGACTCGATCGGTGAGCCGCCGGATCGCGAGCGCGAGGGCCGCACCGACGAAGGCGGCGACGAGGGTGTCGCCGCCGAAGACGGTCGCGGCCCACGCGAGCGTCAGCACGCCGACGTGGAGGGCGACGACGAGCCCCGAGACGACGGCCAGGCCACGCGCCGAGACGTCCTCGAGAGTTGTCGAAGCGCCCACTGTACGGAAACGAACGGTCGAGCGGCGTCGGTCACGTCCAGTCATCACCTGTACAGAGGGCGACCTCCGCCTAAAGTGTAATCTGAATAATGTTTATGTAGCGCGGGTTACCAAAATATCTTTCAGCGAACGTTTATGATGGATGCTCCGACATTCCCGGGTATGAGCGGTATCTCCGGATCCGACGCGGGGGGATCGAACCGAGCGCGCGAAGAGCGGTCGATCGCGACCTGCGGCGGAGAGTGCGTTCCGCCGGCTGACGCGTTCGCGGTCGTCGCCAGCGAGACTCGGCTCCACATCTTGGAGGCCCTCTGGCGGAGCGACGACGACGCCGTGCGGTTCTCGGACCTTCACGGGGAAGTGGATCTGCGCGACTCCGCGCAGTTCAACTACCACCTCGACAAGCTCACCGACCAGTTCGTCGCCAAGACCGACGAGGGGTACGCGCTCCGGCACGCGGGCGAATCGGTCGTCCGGTCGGTTCTCGCGGGCACGTTCACCGAGAGCCCCGATCTCAACCCGATCGACGTCGGGCACGACTGCGTCGACTGCGGCAGCGGCCTCCGAGCGACCTACGCGGACGAGCGCCTCGCCATCGAGTGCCCCGACTGCGGCGCTTCCCACGGTCGGTACAGCTTCCCGCCGGGGGGACTCAACGACCGCACGGACGCGGAGGTCCTCGACGCGTTCGATCAGCGGGTCCGCCACCTCCACTGCCTGGCCGCCGACGGGGTCTGCCCGGAGTGTAACGGCCGGATGGCGACCCGGATCGCCGAGGGGGCATCCGGCGATCACGGCACCGATCTCGGCCTCTCGGTCCGGGTCGTTCACGAGTGCGCGCAGTGTCGCCACCGCCTCGACTCGCCGGTCGGCCTCTCGCTGCTCGACACCGCCGCCGTCGTCGCCTTCTACGAGGAACGGGGCACGGACCTGACGGCGACGCCGTACTGGACGCTCCCGTGGTGCGTCTGCGACGAGTACGTCTCGGTGGTCGACCGCGATCCGTACCGCGTGCGAGTTCGGATCCCCGGGGACGAGGAGACGCTTTTCGTCACGCTCGACGAGTCGCTGGACATCGTCGCGACGGAGCGCCGGTAGCGATCCCACTCCGTCCGGGTGGCGACCTACTCCACCCGAACGGTCCGCGCCGCCCGGACCGGCATCAGCGGCAGGTCCGGGAAGACGACCTCGACGACGAACTCCAGCTCGTCGGCGTCGGGCGGCCCGAACACGCCGACCGGGACCGCGGTCTCCCCGTCGAGGTACGTCGTCGTCGCGGTCATCTCCACGTCGTTGACGGTCACCCTGATCCCCGCGCGGGCGCTCCCTGAGACGGCGGCGACGGCGACTTCGCACATCTCGTTTTCGCCGACGGCGATGGTCTCCGGGAAGTCGCCCCAGTCGACGTCGACCCGCGGGCAGTCACGGGCGGCGTCGACGACGCGCTCGGCGACGGAGCCGCTCATGCCGGCGTTCTCGAGTTCGCTCGCGCCGGCGTCGACGACGCCGGCGGGGGAGGTGAGTCCGGCGTCCGCGAGCCGCTCGGCGCGACCGGAGCCGACCCCCTCTATCGCGGTGAGCGCGACGGCCTCGCGGGAGACGCCGTGCTCGACGCGCGCCTCGACGCGGCACGCGAGGTTGGCGGCGCGGGGACCGGCGAACCGGTCGAGGAACTCCGCGAGCGCGGCGAGCAGTCGGAGCGCGTTCTGCCGGATCACCCACGCGTCCGAGCGCAGGTCCGAGGGGATCGAGTCGGCCATCCCGGCGAGCAGGATGGCGAACACCTTGCGGTGGCCGTCCTCCAACTCGGTGTCGCGACCGTCGAGGATCCGGTCGATCGCGTCCGACTCGGCCGACCGCGCCGAGACGGAGTCGAACTCGCCGGCCGACGCGACGGTCTCCAACACCGAGTCGACCGTCAGCGTCTCCCGGTCGGCAAGCCGCCGGAAGCGGCGGGCGGTGTCGAGCCGCAGGTAGTACTTCGACGCGAGCCGCCCGAGCCCCGTCGGCTCGATCGCGAGGTCGTCGTCGGCCGCGACGAATCCGTCGTCCACCAGCGACTCGAGGGTGTCGCGGACGCGGTCGCGGAGGGTGGCGAACTCGTACTCGTCGGGCTTCGACTCGGCGCGGACGTAGTAGAAAGTGGTCTCCAACCACTCCATCACGTCCTCTAACCCGCGGATGGTGCCCATCGCGATCTCGGCGTTGAGGTGCGACTCGAGCTCGGCGGCGAGCCGCGACTCGATCTCCTTGCCCTCTCGCAGCAGTTCGCGGTACTTGTCGGCGTCCGCGCGGTCGCAGACCACCCAGCCGTACCCCACGTCGTCGTAGCCGGGACGGCCCGCGCGCCCGAGCATCTGGAGCACGTCGAGCGGCGAGATGTCGGTCTCGCCCTCCAGCGGGTCGTGGTACTTCGTGTCGCGGATGACGACGCAGCGCGCCGGGAGGTTCACCCCCCACGCGAGCGTCGACGTCGAGAAGAGGAGCTTGATCTTCCCCTGTTTGAACCACTCCTCGACGCGGTCGCGGTCCTCCTTCCCGAGCCCCGCGTGGTGGAAGCCGACGCCGTCGGTGACCGACTGCCGGAGGGTGTCGTTGGTGAGCTCCTTCGCCTCGTTGTGGAAGTCGTAGTCGCCCCGCGAGTCGATCGGGATGTCCCGATCCGTTATCTCGTCTCGCGCCTTCTTGGCGGCCTGCACCGTGTCCTGCCGCGAGGAGACGAACACGAGCGCCTGCCCGTCCTCGCGCACGTGCGGCTCGGCCAGGTCGAGCGCGCGGTAGAGCCGCCGGTACTTGTCGGCGAAGGCGTTCGAGCCGTGCGAGTACGTCTTCACGCCCGTTTCCAGGTCGACCGGGCGGTACTCGTCGCCGAACTCGTAGGTCGTCTCCGCGGGCGCGTCGAGCCACTCGGCCACGTCCGCGACGTTCGGCATCGTCGCCGAGAGCGCGACGACGCGAGGGTCCTGTAAGCGGCGGAGCCGCGAGACGGTGACTTCGAGCACCGCGCCGCGCTTCTCGCTGTCGAGGAGGTGGACCTCGTCGATGACGACGCAGTCCACGTCGGTGATGAACGAATAGCGCCCGGAGTCGTGCTTCCGGGTGGCGCTGTCGGCCTTCTCCGGTGTCGTCACGAGCACGTCCGCGCGCTCCGCGCGGCGGGGGTTGAGGTCGCGCTCGCCGGAGACGACGTACACGGAGTAGCCGAGCTCCTCGAACCGCTCCCACTCGCTCTCCTTCTCGTTGGTGAGCGCGCGGAGCGGCGCGACGAAGAGCGCGGTCCCGCCCTCAGAGAGGGTCTTGCAGATCGCGAGCTCGGCGAGCGCGGTCTTGCCCGAGGCCGTCGGCGCCGACGCGACCACGTTGTGGTCGGTCTCCATGATTCCCGGCAGCGCCTCGCGTTGCATCCGGTTGAACTCCTCGAACCCGAAGGCGTCGGCGAACTCCGGCACCGCGTCCGCGACCTTCACGCCGCACCACGCCCGTGGGCGACTCGACGGCGACCGAGAGTCGTTCGCATCACGTCGAACGGAGGGCTTCGAGAGCAAAGGCGTTTCTCATGCGGTCGGCGCGACCGCGTCGGATCGAGAACCCCGAGCGTTTACGTGACCGCGGGTCGACCGCCCGGTATGTTGCCGTCGTCGCCCGTCGTCATCGGTGCCGCCGCCGTGATCGCCCTGCTCGTCCTGCTGGTCGCCGCCCGTCGCCTGCGCGGCCCCTCCTCAGAGGCGCGCGAGTCGAAGCGCGCGCACGACGCCGCCCAGGAGCGCGAGCCGCCGGTCGAGATCGGAGAGACGTACGAGTTCGGCGTCACCGAGCTCACCGACCACCACTCGGGCGAGGAGGTCGCCGTGGGCAAGGTCGAGGGATTCGTCGTCTTCACCGAGGACATACCGAGCGACCTCTCGACGGGCGACGTGATCCGCGCGAAGGTGCTCTCGTTCAACGAGGGGCGCACTTCCGCCGACGCGACGTTCGTGACGAAGGCCTAACCGAACCGGGTCCGAGAGCCGATCGCGGACCGACGAGATCCACCTCCGCCCCGAGCATGAGGTTCATACGTGATGGCGACGAAGTGGTTTCGTAATGGCTCAGGCCGGGAATCAGGACCTCACGGAGCGGTTCATTCAGTTCTATCGTAACTACTACCGTGAGGAGATCGGACAGCTTGCGCAGCGATACCCCAACGAACAGCGCTCGCTGTACGTGGAGTACGACGACCTCTACCAGTTCGACCGCGACCTCGCCGAGGACTTCCGCACGAAGCCGGATCAGATGCGCGAGTACGCCGAGGAGGCGCTGCGGCTCTACGACCTCCCCGCCGACGTCAGCCTCGGACGCGCGCACGTCCGGATCGAGAACCTCCCCGAGAGCATCGACATCCGGGGAATTCGGGTCCACGACGACCACATCGGCAAGCTCGTCTCGATCAAGGGCATCGTCCGCAAGGCGACCGACGTGCGCCCGAAGGTGACCGAGGCCGCCTTCGAGTGCCAGCGCTGCGGCACGATGACGTACATCCCCCAGAGCGACGGCGGCTTCCAAGAGCCCCACGAGTGTCAGGGCTGCGAGCGGCAGGGCCCCTTCCGCGTCAACTTCGACCAGTCGGAGTTCATCGACTCCCAGAAGCTCCGCATTCAGGAGTCGCCCGAGGGGCTCCGTGGCGGCGAGACGCCCCAGAGCATCGACGTCGACATCGTCGACGACATCACCGGCGAGGTGAGCCCCGGCGACCACGTCACCTGCGTCGGCGTCCTCCACATCGAGCAGGTCGAGCAGGGCAACGAGAAGTCCGCCATCTTCGATCTGTACATGGACGGGGTCTCCATCGGCATCGAGGACGAGGAGTTCGAGGACATGGACATCACCGAGGCGGACAAACGCGAGATCATCGAGCTCTCCAACCGAGAGGACATCTACGACGCGATGGTCGACTCCATCGCCCCGGCCATCTACGGCTACGAGGAGGAGAAGCTCGCGATGATCCTCCAGCTGTTCTCGGGCGTGACGAAGCATCTCCCCGACGGGTCGCGAATTCGCGGCGACCTCCACATGCTTCTGATCGGGGATCCGGGTACGGGAAAGTGTCTCGATGGCGACACAAATGTTGTCCTCAACGATGGCCGAGAGGTTCCGATACGCGATCTGGTCGAGCGGAACCTCAACGATCCGAAGCCAGTCGACGACGGCGTCTGGGACAGTGTCGACTTCGAGGTTCCCGCACTTCAGGGGAACGGCACTGTCGGGAAGTCCCGCGCGACGAAAGTCTGGAAGAGAGAGGCGCCGGCAGAGATGTATCGAGTCGAAACGGCGTCGGGCCGTGAACTCGATGTGACGCCTTCTCACCCGTTGTTTATCCAGCGGGACGGGCAGTTCGCTCCGGTCCGTGCCGAGGAACTGGAAGCGGGCGAGTTCGTGGCGGCACCCACCCGACTCGACGTGGACGCCGACGACACGCTCGACGTCGATTTCCGAAGGGCACAGTCGCACAACGCCGTCCGTCTCGACGCTCCCGAACGGTGGACGCCAGCTCTCTCCCGACTTGTCGGATACATCGTTGCCGAGGGCTACGTCGAGAAACGCGACGATCACTCGGGGTTCGTTTCGATCACGAACAACGACGAGGAGGTCCTCGAAGACGCGCGCAACACGCTCCACGACCTCAACCTCGAAACGGCCTCTAGGAAGTCGCACGATGGCAAGAGCGCGCGTGAGTTGCTGTGTTCCGCCGGCGAGTTCGTCAGTTTCCTCGACGAGGTCGATGCGGCGCTACTGAAAAGCTCCGCTGAAAAGCGGGTCCCGTCGAGAATCGCAGGCGCATCTGACGAAATTACCGCCGCTTTCATCGAGGGATTCATCGAGGGAGAAGGTCACGTCTCTGCGTCGCAACGCGAGATAACCGTCGCGTCGATGAGCGAGGAGCTTCTCGAAGGAGTCCGGTCGCTCTTGCTTCAGCACGGGATTACGTCCCAGTTACACGAGCGGCACAACGGAAGCTACCGGCTCCGTGTCAGCGGCGCACAGTTCGACCGCTACGTCACTGAAATCGGGTTCGTTACCCAACGGAAACAGTCCGCAGCGGCGGAGCATCTCGAAACGGATCGGAACACGAACGTGGACGTGATCCCGAACGTCGGTCAGACGCTTCGTCGACTACGTGAGTCGCTGGGACTGACACAGTACGAGTGCGGTGTACCACGGAACACGTACCGACACTACGAGGCCGGAAACCGGAATCCGAGTCGTGACGCCCTCAAGCGAATTGTCAATGCATTCGAGGACGCGTGTGGATCCTCCATCGACGGCGACAGCGACGCGTTCGCCAAAACAGACGGCGGGTCCACCGCACGCGACGTTGTCGCGCTCGGTCGACTCACTGAGAGCGATATTCGCTGGGATCGGATCGAGTCCATCGAGCGAGTCGAACCTGAGGACGAGTGGGTGTACGATCTCGAAGTCGAGGGGACTCACAACTACGTCTCGAACGGGATCGTCTCGCACAACTCACAGATGATTTCGTACGTAGAAAACATCGCACCCCGGTCGGTGTACACGTCCGGGAAGGGGTCGTCAGCGGCGGGGCTCACCGCCGCGGCTGTAAGGGACGACTTCGGCGACGGTCAGCAGTGGTCGCTCGAAGCCGGCGCGCTCGTCTTGGCCGACAAGGGGATCGCCGCAGTCGACGAGCTCGACAAGATGGACTGCGTCACGGGCGACACCCTCGTCACGCTCGCCGACGGGCGCGTGGAGCGCATCGACGAGCTGGCGCGGGAGGCCGCCAAGGACGGTGATATCGAGGATCTCTCGAACGGCCGACGAATCCGCGACGTCGACCTCGACGTCTGGTCGATGGACGACGACGGGCGACTGGTCGAGCGTCCCGTCTGCTCCGTCCACGAGTACGACGCGCCGTCGGAGCTGACGCGGGTCACGATGGAGACCGGGGAGTCGCTGCGCGCGACAGCCGACCATCCGTTTTTTGTCCTCGACGACGGAGAGCGCGTCGAGCGCGAGGCGGCCGCCCTCGACGAGGGAGACTGGGTGTACGTCCCGCGCGAGATTCCGACGACGGCCGCCGACGGCGGAGCAGCGGTCGCAGCGGGCGGCGTCGACAGCGAACTCCCCGATGACGACGCGGGGATCGACGCCGCGATGGCGAGCGTCCTCGGGTACCTCTCTGGAGACGGAAACGTCTACTACGACCGCGACGAGGGCGTCTACGGAGTTCGGTTCACGAACACCGACGACGATCTGTTGGACGACTTCGAACGGGCGGCCCGAGAAGCGTTCGACGCGGAGCCGACCCGACCGCCGAGCGAGAAGCGAGACGGGGGCGCCGAGACGGTTCGCGTCCACGGGAAGCGACACGCCGACGCCGTCCTCGACGCGGGCATGAACCTCGGCCGGTACGACGAGAAGTGCTTCCCGACCGCGGTCTCGACGGGAAGCCGGGCGGCGAAGGCCGCGTTCGTCCGCGCGCTGGCCGATAGCGAGGGCCACGTCGACGAGTCGGCGGGGAACGTTCGGATCGCTTCCGCGAGTCGAGACCTGCTGCGGGGCACGCGGAACCTCCTCTTGCAGTTCGGCGTGTCGAGCCAGCTACAGCGTCGCGCCCGCGCCGACGGTCGGGACGTGTACTACCTCACGGTGACCGACGCAGACTCGCTCGCGGCGTTCCGGCGGTTCGTCGGCTTTACGGCCACCCGAAAGGCGGAGGCGCTCGATCGGGTCGTCGATTCCGCCGACGGCGACCGCACGATCCTCGAAGTGATCCCGGAGGTCGACGACGTGTTGGCGCGGTGTCGCGAGTCGCTCCGGCTCCACCAGAGCGAGTGCGGACTCGACGCCGTCACGTATCACGACTTCGAGAGCGGAGCGGCGAACGTGTCGCTCCATCGCGCTCGTCGGATACTCGCCGCGTTCGAGGAGCGGCTGGAGGCGGCGGCCGAAGACCGATCGGCGCTTGACGACGACCCGTCGTGGGAACTCCTCGCCGAAATGCGCGATCGGTACCACGTCTCACAGTCCGAGATCGCCGAGGGAGCGACGCGGTCACAACAGCAGATCTCTCACGGGTGGGGCGACAACGACGCGGTCCGCCAAACGGTGGTGGACCGCCTCCGGGATGTCGTCGCGTCGGTCACGGAGTCCGATCTCGATGGCCTCCGCGAGTTCGTCCGCGGAGACGTGAAGTGGCGGCGGGTCGACTCGGTCGACACCGTGCCGCCGGAATCGACCGAGCACCGGCGCGAAGTCCTCCGGCAGCGACTCGCGGACGTTATCGGCGGCCCGGTCGAGGACGTGGAACAACGCGCTCGGGACCTGCTCGAACACGGTTCGATCGGAGAGACGCGAGAGGAGTTGGCGGCGGCGCTCGACGCGTACGGTATCAGCCAGACGGCCGTCGCCCCGTCGCTCGACGTGGATCAGGCGACCGTCTCGCGCTGGCTGTCCGGAGCTGTCGAAACGGACCGGCTCGACGATCTCCGGGAGGCGATCGCGATCGAAGTCGACGCCGTCAAAGAAGAGCTTCGGTCGCTCCTCGCTCGGATCGAGGACGGTCGGCGCCCGAAGGTGTACGATCTGACCGTCGACGACACGCACAACTTCGTCGCGAACGGACTCGTCGTCCACAACTCCTCGGACCGCTCGGCGATGCACGAGGGGCTCGAACAGCAGAAGATCTCCGTCTCGAAGGCGGGGATCAACGCCACCCTCAAGGCCCGCTGTTCCCTCCTCGGCGCGGCGAACCCCAAGTACGGGCGGTTCGATCAGTACGAGCCGATCGGCGAGCAGATCGACCTCGAACCCGCGCTCATCTCGCGGTTCGACCTGATCTTCACGGTGACGGACAGCCCGGACCCGGAGCACGACTCCCGGCTGGCGAAACACATCATCAAGACGAACTACGCCGGGGAGCTGAACACCCAGCGCGAGGAGCTGGCGAGCTCGGAGTTCACGCCGGATCAGGTCGCGGAGGTGACCCAGGAGGTCGCGCCGGAGATCGACGCCGAGCTGCTCCGGAAGTACATCGCCCACGCGAAGCGGTCCTGTTACCCGACGATGACGGAGGAGGCGAAGGAGCTCATCGAGGAGTTCTACGTCGACCTGCGCTCGAAGGGCGCCGACGAGGACGCGCCGGTCCCGGTCACCGCCCGGAAGCTGGAGGCGATGGTGCGGCTCTCGGAGGCGAGCGCGCGGGTCCGCCTCTCGGACACCGTCGAGCGCGAGGACGCCGATCGAGCGACCGACATCGTCGAGTCGTGTCTCAAGGACATCGGCGTCGACCCGGAGACGGGGCAGTTCGACGCCGACGTGGTCGAGACGGGCACCTCCAAGAGCCAGCGCGACCGCATCAAGAACATCAAGGGGCTCATCGCGGACGTCGAAGAGGAGTTCGAGGAGGGCGCGCCCGTCGAGGAGGTGCTCGACCGCGCCGGCGAGATCGGGATGGACCCGGGGAAGGCCGAACAGGAGATCGAGAAGCTCCGGACGAAGGGCGAAGTGTACGAGCCCAAGCAGGGCCACCTCCGGACGACGTAGATGGACCGGATATCCGCGATACGGAACGTCGAGGACGCGCTCCGGGCGTTCGAGAACGGCGAGGCCGACCTCGCCGACACCGAGCGGCGCGTGGCGGCGGTCCTCCGGACGTACGCCACCGAGTTCGACGGCGACGACGACGTGTTCCGCGCGGTCGGCGAAGAGCCGGTCGACGGGACGATCGTGGTCGCGCCCTCGGAGCCGGCGGCCCGGGAGCGCGTGCTCTCGCTCACCGGAGAAGGTAGTTTAGAGAAACAGACATATCCTGAATCCGATTCAGTCCCCGAATTCGACGTGGAACGGGTGTGATTCGCGTACCGGTTCGGAACAGATAAGTTCCGGAACCGATCAGGCGCGTTCGTGCTGCTGGTCGTGACGTATTCGACGGCGGCCCGCACCGGCCTCCGAAACCTGTGTCGCCGCCACGAGGAGACGGTCGCGCGGCGGTTCGGGCGGGCGGCGCTGCTCGACGAGACGGTGTACGCCGCGTTCCTCGCGCTCCGGCTGCGCGAGTCGCACGGCGGGGACGTACAGATCGAGCGGACGGAGCCGTTCAACGAGTTCGTCGCGCTCGACGGGCCGGTCCGCGAGGCCGCGAGCGCGTACGCGAACCGCGACGCGAAGTCGACGCCGTACGCCGCGTTCGCCGCCGGGACGGACCACCCGGACCCGGACTCGATGCGAGGCGACGAACTGTGAGCGGGGCGGACGGGCGGCGCGATCGAGCGGGATCCGGCGAAAGGTCCGAGAGCAACGGCTGTCGAGTCGCTCTCGAGCCGACGATCCCCGAGCCGGCCGCCGTGATCGGTCGCGTGCCGACGGGAGCGAGCCTTCGTCGCGAGCTCGCGGCGGCGGCCCGGACGATCGGGCTGTCGTCGTCGGTCGAGGACCAGGTTATCGAGATCCGCGACGCGCTCGCGGCGATCGAGGTCGAACCGGTCGACCTCGACGCGGCCCGGCGCCGAGTCGCGAACGCGAGCGGCGAGGAGGAGCGCCTGAAGGAGCGCGTGGCCGCCCTCCGCGGGGGCGTGCGAGCGCGCCGAGAGGTGGAGGCGGAGACCGACGCGGCCCTCGGCGACCTGGAGTCGGCGGCCGCCGAGCTGTCGGCCGCACAGAGCGAGCGGATCGCGGCCGAGCAGGCGCTCGAACGCGCCCGCCAGCGCGCCGCCGACGCCCGCGACGCCCGCGAGCGACGGCTCGAGCTCCGGGACCGGCTGCGGAACCGGCGCCGGGACGCCCGTCGAGAGCTCGCGCGGGAGGTGTACCCGGCGTTCCGCGACGCCCTGAGGGGCGTTCCGGGCGCCGGCCCCGACGACGCCGGCGCGGAGCCCGGGCGCTACGACGGCCCGCCCCTCGCGGCGTCGCTGGCGGCGGTCCGGCTCGCCGACCTCGACGGACCCGTCGCGCTCGGCGCGGAGGCGGTCGGGTGGATCGTCGACCGCGGCGGCGCGTCGCCGGAGTCGGTGGTCGAGGCGGCGGTGGTCCGGCCCCACGGGCGGCCGTCGTTCTGACGGCACTCGATCGGATCGAGACGCGTTCACGGCGGCTTAAAACGAGAGGTGCGAGGACGACCCCGGCCCGTCGTCGCCGTCGTTCAGGCCGCCGTCGTGCAGGTAGTCGTAGTGCTCGTCGGTGAGGAGGACGGTGTCGTCCTCGACGGCGACATCCACTCCGGGGAGCGTCGTTCCCGACGCCTCCCCGTTGTCGCACTCGCCGGAGCAGGCGTCGAACATCGACCCGTGTCGCGGACAGATTATCTCGCCGTCGCGGATCGCCGCGCCGCGGCCCGCGTCGAGGCGCTGGTCCTCGTGCGTGCAGTTGTTGACCCACGCCCTGACGCCGGGGGGCTCCTCGCACGGGACGAGAATGACCTCCGTCTCGTTCCCGAAGGCGTCCTCGGCGGTGAAGCGGTACGAGCCGCCCTCCGTGACCGCGGAGCGGTCGGCGATCGCGGTTGCGTCCGACATGGGATCGGCGTAGGGACGTCCGGTCGAAAAGCCTGCCGTCCGGATCGATCCCCCGATCGCGGCGGCCGGCGGACTCGCCCCGTTCGATGGGTTTTATCCGGTCGTCCCGCCTTGATCCGGTGTGAGTCAGTTCGATCGGACCGCCGGCGCGGACGCGGGAGCGGAGGCCGACGCGGCGACCGAAACGGAGACCGACGCGGCGGCGGCGGAGGCCGACGCGGCCGCGGAAGCCGACGCAGCCACGAAGACCGGGGTCGACGCCGAGGACGGCCTGACGGCCGCCCTCCGGACGGAGTCCCGAGTGCTCCCCGCGGAGGTGTTCGCCACCCTCGGCAACGACACGCGAGTCGACATCCTGCGCGTCCTCCTCGAACTCGGCGCCGACGAGGAGCCGGTGAGATTCACCGACCTCTTCGAGCGGGTCGGCATCGACGACAGCGCCAACTTCAACTACCATCTCCGACAGCTCACCGGCCACTTCGTCAAGCGGAGCGACGACGGCTACGAGTTCCGATACCCCGGCCGCAAGGTCGTCAGCGCCATCTTCACCGGAACCCTCACCGATCGCGCGCAGGTGGGGTTCTTCCCGGTCGGGGGGTCGTGTTACGACTGCGACGGCGACCTCCACGGCTGGTACGTCGACGACACGCTCACCGTGGGCTGTGCCGACTGCGGCACCATTCAGGTGAGCTACCCGTTCCCCTCCGGCGGCCTCGACGACCGCACGACAGACGAGCTGCTGCAGGCGTTCCACCACTACGTCCGCCACCACTACTGCCTGGCCGCGGACGGGGTCTGCCCCGAGTGCACCGGCGCGGTGGAGACGACGCTCGTCCGCGACCCCGACGAGGAGGACCTCGACGTCGCCGTCGAACACGTCTGCGGGCGATGCAACTACCGGCTGCGGTCGACGGTCGGCGTCACCCTGCTGGACCACGCCGAGACGCTGCTGTTCTTCTCCGAGCGCGGCGTCGACCTGAACACGGCGCCGTTCTGGGGGTTCGACTGGTGCGTGAGCGACGAGCGGACGGCGGTCGTCTCCGAGGACCCGCTCCGGGTCCGGCTCTCGCTTCCCTGCGACGGCGACGAGCTCCGGGTAGTCGTCGACGAGTCGGTGGACGTGATGGAGACGTCGCTCGCGGAGTGAGTCGGAGGGAATGAGCCGGCGGATCCGTCGCTCGCGGAGCGAAAGCGTCCACCGGGCGGGCCGAACGACCCGGCGGAAAAACGGTAGAATACCTCGGTGAGATCGGCCGAATTCGGGCCGATCGATCGGACTCGTTACTCGAAGAGCTCGACGGCCTGCTCGTAGCGGGTCGACGGTTCGTCCCAGTCGACGACCTCGAAGAAGTTGTCGACGAACTCGCCGCGGGCCGGGCCGTAGTCGTGGTAGTAGGAGTGCTCCCACACGTCCAGCGCGAGAACCGGGTGACCGCCCCAGATGGCGCCCTGGTCGTGCTTGTCGACCACGACGTTCCGCAGCTGGTTCGAGAACGTGTCGTACACGAGGAGCGCCCAACCGCCGGCCGCAGAGGCCGCCGCCTCGAACTCGCCCTTCCACGCCTCGTAGGAACCGAAGTCCTCCTCGATCCGGTCGGCCAGCGCGCCCTCTGGCTCAGCGCCGCCCTCCGGGCTCATGTTCTGCCAGAACAGGTCGTGGAGGATGTGGCCCGACGAGTTGTGCGTCACGTTCCGGAGCGCGCCGCCCGACGACGAGAAGTCGCCCGACTCGCGGTTCTCCTCGAGCGTCTCCTCGGCCGAGTTCCACCCGTTCACGTACCCCTGATGGTGCGTGTCGTGATGCCATTCCAGCACCTGCTCGGAGAGGTGCGGCTCTAAGGCGTCGTACTCGTACGGCAGCGGATCGAGTTCGTAGCTCATGTTACATTCCTGTCTATGCACGGGACGGGTAAGAACGTTCTCTGTAACGCATTTCAGTAACATTTCCGATATTACCTAAGTACTACATACAGCTCTATGTAGTTCGTTATATAGACATATCTGGGTAATCATACGGAATCCGTCTATTTTCGACTACCGGCGACGCGGCCCTTATCTGTGCCGAACTCGTCAGATCGAGTATGACACCAGACGAGACGATCGCGAGCGGCGTCGAGCCGCTCTCCGGCGAGACGGTCCGACACGGGACGGGCGTGAACTCCGACCGCGCGTTCCCGACGAACGGCCACCCCGACAACCTCGACCCGTTCGTGCTGTTCGAGCGGTTCTACATCGACCCGGACGAGGGGTTCCCGATGCACCCGCACAAGGGGTTCGAGATCGTCTCGTACATGATCGACGGCGGGATGGAGCACGCGGACTCGCTCGGCGTCGAGCACACCGCCCGCGAGAACGAGGCGATGCGGATCACGACCGGAAGCGGGATCCGTCACTCCGAGTTCCCGGCCGACGGCGAGGCCTGCAACGGGCTCCAGCTGTGGGTGAACCTCCCGCGCGAGGAGAAGGAGGCGGACCCGGACTACGTCGACGCGAGCGCCGCGGAGCTTCCCACCGCCGAACTCGACGGTGCGACCGTCACGACCGTCGTGGGAGAGGGGTCGCCTATCGAGCTGTGCACCCCGATGGAGTACCTCGACGTTCGCGTCACCGACGCGTGGACGTGGTCGGTCCCCGGCGAGAGGACCGGATTCCTCTACGGCGTCGAGGGGAGCGGGACCGTCCGAGAGAGCGATGCCGACACCGACGCCAGCCGCGAGTTCGCCGCGGGCGACGTGCTCCCGAACCCGGACGCGCGAGACGTGATAGTCGAGAGTGGCGGAGGGGAGGAGCTCCGCTTCGTCGCCGTCTCCGGCCGGCCGCACGGCGAGCCGATCCGCCAGCAGGGGCCGTTCGTCCTCTGAGATCGGTCAGCGGCGGAGAACGGGGTATGATAACACGGGGCGTCGAAGAGGCGACCGAATGCCACTCGATCCGGACCGCGTTCGGACCGTCACCTTCGACTCGTACAGCACCCTCGTCGACGTGGAGGCGGCCGAGGCGGCGCTCGCCGACCGCGTCCCCGACCCGGAGCCGGTGTCGCGGCTCTGGCGGTCGCGCTCGCTGGCGTACACGTTCGTCGCGAACGCGATCGACGCCTACCAGCCCTTCTACGAGATGAACCGCGACGCGCTGACGTACGCGCTGGCGGCTCACGACGTCGACATATCGACCGAGGAGCGCGACGAGATCCTCGCGGTGTACCACGAACTGGAGGTGTTCGACGACGTGCGCTCGGGGATCGAGCGCCTGCGCGAGGGGGGCTACGAGCCGTACGTGCTCTCGAACGGGAACCCGGAGATGCTCGACTCGATGGTCGAACACGCCGGAATCGGGGACCTCGTCGCGGGCACGATAAGCGCCGACGAGGTGGAGACGTTCAAGCCGGCGGCCGAGCTGTACCGCCACGGCGCCGCCCGGACGGGGACGCCGATCGACCGGATCGTCCACGTCACCGCGGGCTGGTTCGACGTGTTAGGGGCGTCGCACGCGGGGATGCAGGCGGTCCGCCTCGACCGGAAGGGGACGCCGTGGGAGCCGTTCGCGGGCGACCCGGACCGCACGGTGGAATCGATCCACGAGCTGGCCGACGCGCTGGGGGTTTGAGGCGGTCGACGGGGCATCGATACTGACGGCGGGCCCGCGATCTCAGTCCCGCTCGGCGACGATCGTCTCGCCGGCGCGCACCGCGTCGCCCTCGCTCACGAGGAGGTCGCTCTCGTCGACGTCGGCGGGGAAGATAACGTCCGCCCGCGAGCCGAACGAGACGTGGCCGACGCGCTCGCCGCGGTCGACCGCGTCGCCGGGCTCGACCGAGGGGTGGATCCGGCGGGCGAACCAGCCGGCGATGACTAACAGCTCGTACTCGCCGAAGTCGATCGCGACCTGCTCGTTGCGGTCGGACTCCTTGCTGAACGCGGGTCGGTTCGCGCCGGGACGGTGCCGCACCTCGCGGACCTCGCCCGCGAGGGGCGCGCGGTTCACGTGCACGTCGGTGACGTTCATGAACACGCCGACGCGCAGGCGCTGGCCCTCCTCGCGGACGACGCTCACCGTGCCGTCGGCGGGGGCGACGACGGCTCCCTCGGCGTCGGGCGTCGAGCGGTCGGGGTCGCGGTGGAACCAGAGGACGCCGAGCGCGAGCGCGAGCAGGCCGAGCCCGACCGGCGGGAGGACGGGGAGCGTCGCGGCCCCGAGGAGCGCGGGGACGAGCGCCAGCCGCCACGCCTCGTCGACGACGGGGAACGGGAGGACCGCCGCGAGCGGGGGGTTCCGGGCCACGGCTCAGGCCTCCGCGGGGTCCCGGAAGTCGGGTCGGAGCTCGGTCCGTCCCGCCGCCCACGCCGCGAGCAGGTGGACGAGGTGAGTCCGGTCGTCGAGGCCGTCGACCAGGTCGAGGTCGGCCTCGCCGGCGAGGACGTGGAGCCGCGCGAGGTCGTCGCCGCCGTACTCGGAGCCGGCGCGGGCGACCCGCAGGGCCTCTCTGAGGAGCTCCCCCCCGTCGTATCCGCCCTCGTCGAGCAGGTCGCCGAGGGTCGAGCGCGCGTCCTTGAGGTCGCCGGCGCGGGCGTCGGCGAGCGCCTCCCGGATCGCGTCGTCGTCGCCGACCTCGCCGAGCGTCTCGTAGGCGGTCGACATGGTGATCTCGCCGCCCTCGACCGCGGTGGCCTGCGCCGAGAGGATCGCCTCTCGGAGGTCGCCGCCGGCCGCGCTGGCGACGAACTCCAGTCCGTCGCCGTCGTAGTCGACGCCCTCGCGCTCGCAGATGGTTTCGAGCACGTCGATCGTCTCGTCGGTGGTCGGCGCGCGCACGCGAACCGGGAAACACCGCGAGCGGATCGGCGCGATGAGCTTCGACGGCTGCCGGGTGGCGATCACGAACTGCGTGGTGCGGTGGTGCTGTTCCATCACCCGACGGAGCGCCTGCTGGAAGTCCTCGCGGATGGCCTCGGCGTTGTCCAGCAGGACCGTCTTGTACTCGCCGGACATCGGCGCGTACGACGCCGACTCCTTGAGCACGCGGTTGATCATGTCGCGTTTCGCCATCCGGCTGCGGCCCTGCAGGAATCCCTCGAAGCGGGGGTCCGTCCGGATCTCCTTTTTCGTCCGACCGAAGAAGTCCGCGACGTTGATCTCGATCAGGTCGCCCTCGGGGTCCTCGTGGGCGGCCCGGGTCAGGGCCCGTGTCGCCGCCGTCTTCCCGACGCCGGGCGGCCCCTGCACGACGAGGTTCATCGGCTCGTCGACCGCGCGCTCCAGCCGCTCGCGGGCCTCGTCCTGGCGGATCTCGTCGAGCGCCGGGGCGTGCGCGTCGATCCACAGCGGTCCGTCCATGTCGCGTCCTCCGGGCCACGCGCTCAAGAATCGGTCGGTCCGCCATCCGGCCCGTCAGTCCTACCGATGAGACCGCAAGCACGTTGTGTTCCGGATAAACAGCCCCCCTGACGAGATTTTTAACAATCGAAGTAAATGAACATCAACGGTTAAGTATCGGGAGTTACCATCATTATCATACATGTCACACGACAGCCGATCCGATGACGACGACCGCCTCACCCGCCGACATTACGTCGCGGGCGCGGGAACGCTCGCGACCGTTGGGATCGCCGGGTGTTCCGATTCCGGCGGCGACGGGAGCGACGGCAGCGACGGCAGCGACGGCAGCGACGGCAGTGACGGCAGCGACGGAAGCGACGGGAGCGACGGAAGCGACGGCAGCGACGGAGGGGACTCCGCGAGCGAACTGGAGATCATCCACTGGTGGACCGCGGGCGGTGAGCAGGACGCCTATCAGGCCCTCCTCGACGGGTTCCGAGAGGAGCACCCGGACGTCGAGATCACGGACAATCCGGCGCCGGGCGGCGCCGGCTCCGCGATCGACACGGTGGTCCAGAACCGCGTCATCGACGGGAACCCGCCGAGCACGTTCCAGATCTGGCCCGGGCAGGCGCTTACCCCGTACACTGACGAGGGGCTCCTCGAGGACATCGGCGACTCCGTCTGGGACGAGGAGATGCGCGGCGCGTACCTCGACGGCGTCATCGACCTCGCCCAGCCCGCCGGCGACCTCGTCGCGGTGCCGATCAACATCCACCGGCTGAACAACCTGTTTTTCAACGTCTCCGTCCTCGACGACGCGGACGTGGACGCCACCGACATCGACGACCCGCAGGGGCTGCTCGGCGTCTTGGAGACGCTCGACGCCGAAACGGACGTGACGCCGCTCGTCCACCAGACCCAGAGCCCGTGGTCGTCGCTCCAGCTGTGGGAGAGCATCTTCATCGGCCAGCAGGGCGTCGACGACTACCAGACGGTCATCGGCGGCGACGTCTCGTCGCTCGAAGACGAGGTCCGCTCGGCGCTCGACCTGCTCGCCAGCTACCTCGAGTACATCCCCGAGGACGCCGGCTCCATCAGCTGGGACCAGGGGAACGACCAACTGATCGAGGGGAACGCGGCGTTCCTCCATCAGGGCGACTGGGCGGCCGGGCAGTACAGCTCCGCCGACGGCTTCGAGTTCGGTAGCGACTGGGACATGGTGCCGTTCCCGGGCACGACGGGCGTCTACCAGTCGGTCATCGACTCGTTCGTCTTCCCGACGAACAACCCGTCGCCGGAGGCGACGGAGCAGTTCCTCAACTACGCCGGCAGCGTCGACGCACAGGAGCGGTTCAACCCGATCAAGGGCTCGATCCCGCCGCGCACCGACGTGCCGATGGACGAGTTCGGCGACTTCCTCTCGCGGCAGTTCGAGGACTTCCAGAACTCGAACACTCAGCCGCCGGCCATCGCGCACGGTACCGCCGTTGCACCCGCCATCCAGTCCGCTCTGGAGGAGACGTTCGCGAACTTCAACGAGAACCGGGACGTCGACGCGGCGTACCAGGGCATCGTCGACGCGTTCTAACGCGATGTCCTCCGGGATTTTCGCAGCGTTAATACGCGATACCGGTGGGTCGGTCCGGAGCGACGGACCGGACGTCGACAGCGACGCGGCCGGAGACGAGGCTTCCGACGCGGAGCCGCGGGTCCGGACCGACGGCGGGACGGTCGTCGACGGCGCGGGAGAGCGGTCGGGATCGGCGGACGCCGAACCGTCGCTCCGCTCGCGGTTCCGCCGGAGTCGGTTCCTCGAATCGATTCCGTTCTGGGGACCGCCCGGCGTGCTGGTGCTGTTCTTCGTCTACGGCGCCATCGGGTGGAACTTCGTCATCTCGCTGACGGGCTGGGAAGGCCTCGGCTCGCCCGACTACTCCTCGCTGTCGACGGAGATGTACACCCAGCTGCTCGCGGACTCGTCGTTCCACGCCGCGTTCCAGAACACGCTCGTGTTGCTGTTCGCGTTCACCGTCCTGTCGCTCGTCGTCGGGCTGTTGTTGGCGATCCTCGTCGACCAGAAGATCCGACTCGAGAACACGTTCCGGACGATCTACCTCCTGCCGATGAGCCTCTCGTTCGTCGTCACCGCGATCTTCTGGTCGTGGATGTACAACCCGTCGAACGGGCTTATCAACGAGTTACTCCGCGCGATCGGGTTAGACGCGCTCACGCAGGCGTGGCTCTCCGACCCGCAGTTCAAGCTGGCGGCGATCATCTTCGCGCTGATGTGGCAGTTCTCCGGCTACTGCATGGTCGTGTACCTCGCCGGCCTCCGCGCGATCCCCGAGTCCCAGTACGAGGCGGCCCGGATCGACGGCGCCTCGACGACGCGACTCTACTGGCGGGTCATCATCCCGCAGTTGCGCGCCTCCACGATGTCGGCGGCGGTCGTGTTGGTCGTGTTCGCGCTGAAGGCGTTCGACTTCCTGTTCGTGCTGTTCGGGGTCAACCCCGGCCAGTCGGCCGACATCCTCTCTGTGATGATGTACCGCGTCGCCTTCGACCGGGTCCAGTGGGCGTACGGCTCCGCCGTCGCGATGGTGCTTTTCGCCATGGCGCTCGGCGTGATCGGTCCGTATCTCTACCTGCAGTACCGGCGGGGTGAGCTATGAGCGCGGCCGATCGAGCGCGATCGGCCGCGACCGGCCTGGACCGCTCTCGCGTGGCCCTGTACCTCGTCCTGCTCGCGATGGTCGCGTTTTACCTCGCACCGCTCGAGTCCGGATTGATGACGGCGTTCAAGACGCCGGAGGGGTTCCGGACCACGACCCCGTTCGCGCTGCCGCCGATCGGTGAGTTCACCGTCTCAGCGTGGGGGATGGCGTTCGAACGGCTTTCGAGCGGGCTGCTCAACAGCGCGATGATGGCGGTGCCGGCGACGGTGCTGTCCGCGCTGTTCGGGTCGCTGGCGGCGTACGGCCTGACGAACCTCAGTTGGCGCGGGCAGATCGGCGTGCTGATGCTCTTCGTCGCTGGCGTGTTCATCCCGTACCAGGCCGTGCTGGTGCCGCTGACCCAGTTCTGGTCGTTCGTCGACCTCGGCGGGCGGATCCCGCTCGCGTTCGTCGACGAGTATCAGGGGCTCATCAATCTCGGAATCACGCACGTCGCGTACGGGATTCCGATCTGTACGGTGTTGTTCCGGTCGTACTACGCGACGATCGATGAGGACATGCTGGAGGCGGCCCGGCTGGACGGCGCCTCCGCGGCGACGATCTACCGACGCATCGTGTTGCCCCTGTCGGTGCCGATCTTCGCGGTGACGCTCATCTACCAGTTCACGCAGATATGGAACGACCTCCTGTTCGCGATCGTGTTGGTCAGCGACCCGTCGAACCAAGTGGTGACGGTCGCGCTGAACCAGCTCCAGGGGTCGTTCGTCCAGCAGTTTAACCTCCAGATGGCGGGGGCGTTCGTCGCGGCGTTGCCGACGCTCGTCGTGTACGTCCTCTTCGGAGAACAGTTCGCGAAAGGCGTCGCAGGTGAAACATAATGGCACAACTCGAACTCGACTCGGTGACGAAACGGTTCGGCGAGGGGGACGAATCCGTCCTCGCCGTGGACGACGTGAACGTCGACATCGCGGACGGGGAGTTCCTCGTCCTGGTCGGCCCGTCCGGCTGCGGAAAGTCGACGACGCTGCGGATGGTCGCCGGGCTCGAATCAATCACGGACGGCGAGATCCGGCTCGGCGGCGACCGGATGAACGAGAAGCGTCCGGCCGAGCGGGACATCGCGATGGTGTTCCAGAGCTACGCGCTGTACCCGCACATGACCGTCAGACAGAACATGCGGTTCGGCCTCGAGGAGTCGACCGACCTCGACGACGACGAGATGGACGAGCGCGTCGAGGACACCGCGGAGCTGCTCGACATCACGGAGCTGCTCGACCGGAAGCCCGGGGCGCTCTCGGGCGGCCAGCAGCAGCGCGTCGCGCTCGGCCGCGCCATCGTGCGCGAGCCCGCGGCCTTCCTGATGGACGAGCCGCTCAGTAACCTCGACGCGAAGCTCCGGTCGCAGATGCGCACGGAGCTCCAGCAGCTGCAGGACGACCTCGACACCACCACCGTCTACGTGACCCACGACCAGACGGAGGCGATGACGATGGGCGACCGGATCGCCATCCTCGACGCCGGCGAGCTACAGCAGGTGGCGACGCCGCTCGAAGCGTACCACCGGCCGGCCAACCGGTTCGTCGCCGGCTTCATCGGGGAGCCGTCGATGAACTTCGTCGAGGGCGCGGTGGACGGCGACGCCCTCACCGCCGACGGGTTCCGGTACCCGCTCGGCGAGTCCGTGGCCGCCGCGGTCGACGGGAGCGCGAACGCCACCCTCGGAATCCGTCCCGAGGACATCACCGTCGACGGGAGCGGGAGCCTCGAAGGCGATCACACCTTCGACGCGACCGTCGACGTCGTCGAGCCGATGGGCGACGAGAACGTGGTGCATCTCTCGATAGACGGCGGGCCGCAGCTGATCGCGACCGTCGACGGGTTACGACGGATCGAGAGCGGAACCGCGGTCACCGTCGAGATCCCGGAAGAGGCCATCCACGTGTTCGACGGGAGCTCCGGTGAGGCCCTCCACAACCGCTCGCTCGACGACGCGGAGCTGGACGACAGACGCGTCTGAGGCGCCCGGCGGCCGCGGCCTCGACGCCGCACCGATCGGTTCAAACGCCCTGTCGCCGCCACGCCCGTCCGGTCGCCTGACCGATCGCGGCGGCGGCGGCGACCTCGGCGTAGAATCCGACGAAGAACCCGAGAGCGACCGCGTTGAGCGGACCGTACGCCGCCGCGACGAGCCCGAGTCCGCCCGCCGCGAGCAGGGTCGCGACGAGGTAACCGGCGTCCCGCGTGGCGGCGCCGACCAGGGAGCGATCCACCGCGGCGCGGAGGGTCCGTTCCCGGGCCACGGCGACGAGCGCGGCCGGGAGCGGGTAACAGATGGCGAACGCGAGCAGCGTCGCGACGGTCGAGCCCACGACGAACACGAGGCCCTCCGTGGAGCCGGTGGGATCGATCCCTTCGAGCGGGCCGCCGAGCGTCACGAGGAGGAGGACGAGCGGGATCGCGAGATAGCCGACCGCGGTCGCGACGAACCGGAGCCCGTCGCGGATCAGGGGACCGAACGGACGCCAGTCGGGACGCTCCGCGGTCTCGTGCGACTCCGTCGCCGCAGTCGCGGCGAGGACCCGCGAGAGGTAGCCGGCGACGGCGACGAACGGGACGAGGGGGAGCCACATGGCGAGCAGGTGGAGTCCGCCGCCCACGAGGACGGCGTCGAACCGCGGCGAGCCGCGGACCGGGAGCGTCAGGGCGTTCGGGATCACTCGCGGACGCGCTCGACTTCGCGCCGGAGCCCGTCGCGGACGCGCTCGGCGATGTCCTCGGTGTCGCCGCGGTCGGCGGTCTCGGCGTCCTCGGTCGCCAGCAGCCGGTCGAGCTTGCGCTCGAACTCGCGCTCGTCGATCTCGCCGCGGGCGTAGCGCTCGCGGAGCGCGCGGAGGGCGGGGTCGTCGGGAGCGTCGGCGTCGCCGTCGTCGTCCCCGTCGGGAACGGGCTTCGTCAGCGTGTGGAGGACGGGCAGCGCGACGAACAGGCCGAAGAACCAGACGAGCGGCAGCGACCACCAGAGCCCGGTGACGAGCGGAGCCGCGACGCCGGCACCGAGGACGAGAACCGCGAAGATCCGCCGCCAGCGGTGACGGAGGTTCCACGCGATCCGGCGGGGGAGATCGGTCATGACTCGAATGACGCCCGCGAGGGGCAAGTCGGTTTCGTCGGGGAGAGAGATCTCGTCGGGGGAGGAGTTTCGTCGAAGGGGGTTCCTCGCGGATCAGTCGAGTTCGAACGCGAGCCGGTCGCCCGGCTCGACGCCGCTGCGCTCGCTCCACCCCCGCGGCACTTCGAGGACGTACTTCCCCGTTCCGCGGTACCGAGTGTACGGGCGTGAGTCGGGTTCCGCCTCGTGGATCGCGGTGACGGTGCCGTTCGGCGCGACGAAGACGATGTCGAGCCCGAACGACATCCCTCGCATCACGTAGGCGTGCTCGGCCGCTTCGTCGTGGACGAACAGCATCCCCTCGTCGTCGGCGAGCTCGTCGGTCTCGGAGAGGCCGACGTACTGCTTCGCGAGGCCGTCGGCGACGCGTGCCTCGACGGTCGCGAGCGACTCGCCGGTCTCGCCGTCGACCGCCTCGACGGTCGCGGTGTCGTAGCCGGCGATCAGGAGGGTCGGATTCGCCGCGATCGCGGCGGCGAGGAGGAGGGCGAGGGCGGCGGAGGCGCCGGCGATCGCGAGGAGACGGCGGTTCACGGTCGATCCTCGCGCCGCAGAAAGAAACCGTTTTCCGCTCCCGGCGGGTTTGAAACGCTGAGGGCTCGTGGTCTAGCTGGTTATGACGCGGCCTTTACAAGGCTGAGATCGGCGGTTCGAACCCGCCCGAGCCCATTTCTGGGACGAACGAAGTGAGTCACAGAAATGTCTGCGAGGGCGGTCGAACTACGCGAGACGAGCGAAGCGAGTCTCGCCATCGAGTTCGAACCCGCCCGAGCCCGTTCATACTACACACGAGTTTAAGCCGCGTTGATATTGGAAATTTACTCTTCGAATGCCAGCGTAGTGTCCTCGAATGCATGTTGTTTGCATATAGGAGCGGTAAATTCATCTATGGGCCGATCGATGTGCGTGTGGATGCATGAGAGAGCGTGAGTTAGGGAATGGCGCTCCGGGAGCGCTCGTCTCGTACGGACGGGACTCTTATTATAAGCCCGAGCCACTTCCGCCGTCACGGGAGCTAGACCTCACCGATCGATTCTACGAGACGCTCGCGGACGCCGCGTTCTGGCTCGGCCAGCTCAGCGGGATCAGTCGCGAACTCGACTTCCCGCCCGTCCTCTACACGTCTCTCTTGCGAAAGGAAGCGATGGAATCGGCCGAGATCGAAGGTGCAGACGTCGACTACAACGCCCTCTACAGTCTCGAAACTCGTGCCCTCGACGACTCGGCAGACACCGATGCGCTGGCGTCCCGATCGTCGTCGAAGACCACGAAGGACACGCGTGAAGTGCTGAACTACGAGCGAGCCGTTGAGGATGGTATTCGAGCGATACACGACGGCGAATCGCTCAGCGTCGACCTGCTACATACGCTCCACGAGACGCTTCTCAGCGGGGTTCCCGACGACCGCGTCGACACCGAGACAGTCGGAGAGTACAAGACGCGTCCGAATCACCTCGGCGAGTTCCTCCCCCCGGTACCGGGCGTCGTCGACGGTCTCATGGATGCGCTGCTGACGTACTACCGGACGGGCGGACGGTATCATCCGCTCATCGACATCGCGCTCTTTCACTACCAGTTCGAGACGATTCATCCCTACGGCGACGGAAACGGTCGGCTCGGACGCCTCCTCATCACGCTCCAGCTGTACGATCACGGCTACCTGCAACGCCCGAATCTCTACCTGAGCGAGTACTTCAACCGGAACAAGCCCGCCTATGTCGACCGGATGACTGCGGTACGGGCGGGCGGTGAGTGGGAGGCGTGGCTCTCGTTTTTCATCGAGGGAGTTGCCAAGCAGGCCGAGGAGTCCGTCACGCGCACGCTCGCACTCGACGAGCTTCGACGGCGGTACGAAGACGAGTACGGTGGCGTCGACTACACGAAGAATCGACTCGCCTGCAAGCTCTTCGAGCGGCCGTACCTGACGACTAAGACCGTCGCAAAGTTGTTCGACGTCGATCACTCGACGGCGTCTCGCGCAATTGCTGCCCTGGAGGAAGACGGCGTTCTCGAAGAGGTCACCGGCAAAGCGCGGAACAAGGAGTATCGGGCGAGAGAGATCTTCGAAATCCTCGAACGGCCACCGCAGACGTACTAGTACGGATCCGCTCGGCCGTTCACCGATCAGTCGCCGACCGGCCATAGCGTTTTGTGCGCTCGCGGTGACGTAGTTTCCGTATGCCCGAAGAAACCGTTCACGAGTCGCGGAAGTCCCGGAGCCGACAGGCGGTCGCCACCTACTTCCGACGCATCGCCCGGGCGCTCGGCCGCGGAGAGCCCGTTCCCGTCGACGACGCCGGCACGGTGACGGTCGATCCGGCCGCGGAGCAGGAGGTCGAGATCGAACTCGAACGCGAGGACGGGACGGTCCACTTCGAGGTGGAGATGGAGTGGCCCGAGACGGAGGGCGAGATCGACGAGGAGGCCGCCGCGAGCAAGGCGACCTTCGAGCTATTCCGGGACAAGGCGGACGAGCACCGCTGGCGGCTCGTCCACGACAACGGGAACATCATCGCCGACGGCGGCGAGGGGTACTCGGACAAGCGCGACGCCGAGTCCGGCATCGAGAGCGTCCAGCGGAACGCGCCGGGCGCCCACGTGATCGACGTCTCCCGCGACGAGGAGGCCCCCGAGGAGGGCGGCAGCGACGCGACCTTCGAGCTGTTCCGCGACAACGCGGACGACTACCGCTGGCGGCTCCGCCACGACAACGGCAACGTCATCGCCGACGGCGGACAGGGGTACGCCTCCAAGCAGAAGGCGAAACAGGGGCTCAACAGCGTGAAGTCGAACGCGCCCGGCGCGGCGGTCGAAGGGGAAGAAGCGGAGGAGTAACCGAACGATGGTCCCCGACGACACGCTCTCCGCTGACGAGACCGAGACCGCTTCCGCCGATTCTCGCCCCGTAGACGCACCCTCCCCAGACGCCGGCAGAACCGCCTCGAACGGCTTCCTCGCGCCCGGCGACGACGCGCCGGCGGATCTCGGCGACGTGCTCATCTACGGGCTCGTCGGCGGGATCGCCGGCTCGGTGCTGTCGTTCGTCCCCTTCGCAACCGTGCTCGGCGGCGCGGTCGCCGGCTACCTCTGCGGCGGCCGCTCGGCGGACGCGCTCAAGACGGGCGCGGTCGCCGGGGTCGTGATGACGCTGCCGTTCGCGGCCGCGGTGGCCTTCCTGCTGTTCTTCCTCGGGATCGCCGGGGCGCCCGCGGAGTTCGGCGTCGTCGCGCTGTTCGTGATCGGGCTCGCCGCCGCCTACACCCTCGGGTCCGGGATCGTCGGCGGGTACCTCGGGCGCTACCTCCGGGGGAAACTGTAGCCGCGTACCGCACCGCTTATTCGACCCCCGTTGCTACCTCGGCCCGGACATGGACGCGCTCGACGCCAAGTACCCGTTCTTCGCGACCGCCCGCGAGGCGGTCGCCGACGCCGCGGTGTCGCTGCCGGAGCTCGTCGCGGCCGACGCGCCGGCGGTCGAGCGCGCCCGTGAACGCGTGGAGCGCGCCCTGATGGACGGGACGGTCGCTTCCGAGAGCGGCGCGTTCCCCGCCGAGTCGGAGTACGACGCGCAGGCCGAGCTGCTCTCGTACCCGATCGCGCGGATCCTCGTCTCGCTTCTGGACTCCCAGCCCGCCATCGAGAAGTACGCCGCCGCCGAGGCCGCGACCGCGATCGACCGGATCCGCGAGGACCTCGCGACCGACGACGAGCTGCGGTCGATGTCGACGCCGACCGTCTCGCTTGACGACGTGCTCGCCGAGTTCGACCTCGCGGACGCGGTGCGGCCGGAGTCCCCGCGACCGTCGGCGGGGACCGCCGGCGGCACGGCTGCGACGGGAGCCGGGTCAGGCACCGGATCCGCCCGCGACCCGGAGCACTACTGGATCGCCGTGGGGCCGTACCTCCGGCTCACCTCGCCCTCGTGGGGCGAGTCGTGGCGGCTCGTCAACCGCGCGCTCGCCGACGGCGAGGTGCGCGTCTCCCGCGAGGAGCTGCTGGACGCGCTCGAAGCCGCGGTCGAGGATCGGGTCCGCGAGGGACTCCCGTTCGAGCTGGCGACCGGCGAGGGGATCGCCGCGGAGCTCGAGTCCGGCGTCGCGGACCTCAAGCGGCTCCTCTCCGAGCGCACCTACGCCGGCCCGGTCGACGTGGTCGCGCCCGACCTGTTCCCGCCCTGCATGCGGAACCTGATCGAGAAGGCCGAGCGCGGCACGGATCTCTCCCCGCCGGAGTCGTTCGCGCTGATGGCGTTCCTCGTCGGCATCGGCATGAGCCCCGACGAAGTGGTCGCGTTCTGCGCCGACACGAGCCTCGACGCCGAGGGGATCCGGTACCAGACCGAGTACCTGAGCGACGACCGAGGGAGCCAGTACCCGCCGCCGACCTGCGAGACGCTGGCGAACTACGGGATCTGTCACAACGAGGAGGACCACATGCAGGTCGCCGCCGACCCGCTCACGTACTACGAGCGGCGCGTGACCGAGGCCGACGAGGTCACCGACTGGCGAGAGGAGAACGCGACCGCGGCAGAAGCGGAGAGCGAGTAGCCGTCTACGCGTCGTCGTCGTTCGCTCGGATCAGGTACGCGCCGACGAGCGCCATCAGCAGGACGAACGCGGCGAGCAGCGCGACGAGAGCGATCGCACCGGTCTCCGGCAGTCCGTCGGGACCGCCGAACGCGACCCCGATTCCGACCAGTCCGGCGACGAAGACCGCGGCCGCCGACAGCGAGACCGCGATCTGCCGACGGAGCTCCGCGTCGATTTCCATGCCCGCGAGTTTCCGTCGCCGCTAAAAAAGGACTTCGATGAGGGCGGCGGGGTCGGAGACGCCCGGCCGGCGAAACAGTCTCGAACGGAGAATATCGGCTCCTCGACCCGTTTCAGCGGCGATCTTATCCCTTTCCGGCCCCTATCTCGACGTAAGCGAGGGTCCCCCTCGCGGTCACTATGACGCACACTCGAAACACACCCGCGTCAGCAGCCCCCGAACCGGTCCCGGCCCGCGAGTCGTCCGCGACGGTGTCGCTAGCGGCGTCGACGTCGTCGGACGAGCGCGGCGATCCCGGTGAGATTGACGGGCCCGGCGAGAGCGACGAGTCCGGTGGGACCGACCGGCCCGAGGGCCGATCCGCTCGCGCCGTCGACGAGGAGATGACGGTCCGGCCGCTTCGCGACCGGCGCTACGTCGTCGAGACCGACGGCGGCACCTACGTGGTCGCGCTCGACGCCGGTACCTGCACCTGTCCCGACCACGCGATCCGCGGCTCGCGCTGCAAGCACCTCCGCCGCGTCGCGATGGAGGTGACGGCGGGGTCCGTCCCCGCGCCCGACGAGCGCGTCGGCGCCTGCGCGGTCTGCGGCGCGGAGACGTTCGTCCCGTTCGAGGCCGGCGGGTCGCACCTCTGTGAGCGACACACGTTCGAACCGGGCGCGGTCGTCCGCGACCGCGAGACGGGGAAGGGACTCGTCGTCGTCGACGTCACGACCGAGCGGGCCGACGCCTACCGGACCGACGAGGGGCGGGCCGTCGCCGAATACCCCACGAACGCCGACTACGGCGCCCACGAGCCCGTCGTCGAAGCGGTCTACGCGGAGTCGATCCGACCGGGCCGGAGCGTCGCTGACTGCGACCGATACGGGTTCCCCGCCTCGCGGCTCACCCGGCGAGGTGACTGATGTCTCGGCGCAGCGTGTATCCCTTCGGCACTCCGACGGCGCCCAAGCACTCCTCGCACAGCACCCGCTCGTAGTCGCGGTTCGTCTCCTTCTCGAGCAGCGAGACGTCTCCGATCGGGAACACCGACTCGCACCGATCGCACTCGACCTTGTCGCCGTCGACGATCTTCATCACCTCTCCGTTTCCGAGATCGATATATAAACTCGCGGACGGCGTTATCACTCCGGATAGCGGGTTCGGCAAAAATCGAGGTCTGAGAGTCGGTCGACGCGGTCGGAGTCTCGGTGATGTCCGGCGTTAGCCGAAGAGCTCGCCGAGGCCCTCGCCGCCGTCGCCGTCTTCCTCGTCGTCGTCGTCGGCCGCTTCCTCGGCGGCGTCCTCCTCGTCGGCCTCGTCGTCGTCGGCCTCGTCGGCCTCCGCGGCGTCCGCGGAGCCGCCCGAGGCGGCGCCGGCGGCCGGGGCCGCGGCGGCCGTCTCGATGGCCTCCTCGATGTCGACGTCCTCCAGCGCGGCGACGAGCGCCTTGACGCGGGATTCCTCGACGTCGACGCCGGCGGCTTCGAGCACGCCGGTGACGTTGTCTTCGTTGATCTCTTCGCCAGTCTCGTTCAGGATGAGCGCAGCGTAAACGTATTCCATTGGTGTGTCCTCGTGGTGTTATCCGAACATCGCGCCGAGACCTTCGCCGCCGTCGTCGCCGTCGTCGTCGTCGGCGTCGTCGTCGGCCGCCTCAGCGTCGTCCGTGTCGTCTTCTTCCTCCGCCTGTTCCTCCTCGTCGGCGTCGTCCGTCTCCGGAGCCGGGGCGGCTTCGACGCCCTGCAGCTCCTCGGGGAGCGCCTCCTCGTCGTCGATCTGGGTCGCGAGCGCGCGGAGCTGGGCGTCGGCCTTCCCGATGAGGTCGGGCACGACGTCCGGGCTCTCGATCTCCGCGAACAGCCCGACGGACTTCGCCTCGCCGGACGCCTTCGCGAGAAGGGCGCCGGCGGTGGCGGCCGTCGGGTACGCGGCGTTGACGGAGAGGTTCCGCGCGGCGGCGGCCGCCGAGCGGATGTCCGCCTCGTACTCGTCGACGTCGATCTCGAGCTCGTCCGGCTCGAACAGGACGCCGTCGGAGTAGACGCCCTTGAGGTCGAGCCCGACTTCCTTCGGCTCGATGCCGAGCTCGGTCAGGACGTTCGCGAGGTCGTCGTCGACGACCTCGCCCTCGGAGAGGACCTTCGAGTCCTCGGTGACCATGATCGAGCCGTCCTGGATGCGGGCGGCCGCGCCGACCGTCTGGAGCTCGCCGACGAACGGTCCCGGGTCGACGCCCGTGTCACCCTCGGGGATGACGACGTCGTTGGGGGCGACCTCGCCCGCGTTGATCGGGGCGGGGGTCTTCGAGGCTTCCAGCTGCTTGAAGAGGCCGAACGGGTTGTCGTTCGTGCCGATGAGCGCGACCTGACCCGAGACGTACTGGGTCAGCTCTTCGACGCCGTCGTTCACCTCTTCGAGCGCGCGGACGGTGAGCGTGTTGCGGCTCATCCGGACGTCCGCGGAGCCGTGCAGCTCGCGGCGCATGGCCTGGAGCTGGCGGCTCGGGATGCCGGCGACGCCGACGATCCCGACGGAGTTGAACGAGCGGATGAACTCGACGAGCTCGTCGACCTCCTCCTGTTTCCACTGCGGGATCGTCTCGGTCTTGCGGACCGAGCTCATACGGGCACCTCCTTCGCGGGACCCATCGTGGTCTTCACGTAGATCCCGTCGATGTTGAGCGGTCCCTTCTCGAGGCTCGCTTCGAGTCGCCGGATGATGACGTCGATGTTGTCCGATATCGCGTCGGGGCCCATGTCCTCGGCACCGACGCGGGTGTGGAACGTGCGCCGGTCGCGCGACCGGAGCTGCACGGTATTTTTCATCCGGTTGACTGTGTCGACGACGTCGTCGTCCGGCTGCAGTGGGGTAGGCATCTTCCCGCGCGGACCCAGGACGGTACCGAGGTACCGACCGATGTCCTGCATCAGGCTGGCCTCCGCGACGAAGAAGTCGGTCTCGTCGGCCAGGTCCTTTGCGCGGTCGTCGTCGTCTCCTAAGTCTTCGAGGTCGTCGCTGTCAAGCACTTGATCAGCAACTTCCTGAGCGCGGACGGCGGTTTCGCCCTCCGCGAAGACGACGATCTGTGTCTCCTGCCCCGTTCCAGCCGGCAGCACGACGGACTCGTCGATGCGGTTCGACGGATCGTTGAGGTCGAGGTCTCGCAGGTTGATCGCGATGTCCACTGTCTCGCGGAAGTTCCGCTCGGGCGCATCGTCGAGTGCGAGGGTTACGGCCTCTTGTATTGTGTCTGCCATTTTCACCTCCGTAGTACGCAGGTCGCTCCTACGGGTCAGTGAAACAGGCGAAGCCTGTCTCACCGGAAAGTGGTTCATCGGAGGTTTAAAAGCGTCGAACCGTCCGTCCGGGTGTGAACCGGAGACAGGGGCCGTGCGGGCGGTTCGCGCACCCAGCTCTCGATCGCCTCATCACCGTCGATTCGACGCGCGTCGAACGCGGGAACGTCGCGTAGGGGAACCCTTTTGATGCCGCTCGCCGACCCACGAGGTAATGACTCAGGGTGGTCCGGCGTGACGATGGACGACCGTATCGAGGACCTCCGCGAGCGCCGCGAGCGGGCGGCGAAGGGCGGCGGCGACGAGCGGATCGAGTCCCAACACGAGAAGGGGAAGATGACCGCACGGGAGCGCATCGACTACTTCCTCGACGACGGGACGTTCCACGAGTTCGACCGGTTCCGCACCCACCGGAACCACAAGTTCGGCATGGAGGAACAGCAGATCCCGGGCGACGGCGTCGTCACCGGGTACGGCGAGGTGAACGGGCGGAAGACGTTCGTCTTCGCCCACGACTTCACCGTCTTCGGCGGGTCGCTCGGCGAGGTGTTCGCCGAGAAGGTGTGTAAGGTGATGGACAAGGCGATGGACGTGGGCGCGCCCGTCGTCGGCCTCAACGACTCCGCGGGCGCCCGGATTCAGGAGGGCGTCGGCGCGCTCGGCGGCTTCGCGGAGATCTTCCGGCGCAACACGGAGGCGTCCGGCGTGATCCCGCAGATCTCGGCGATCATGGGCCCCTGCGCGGGTGGGGCGGTGTACTCTCCCGCCATCACGGACTTCACGTTCATGGTCAAGGACACCTCGCACATGTTCATCACCGGCCCGGACGTCATCGAGACCGTCACGGGCGAGGAGGTGAGCTTCGAGGAGCTCGGCGGCGCGGTCACCCACACCTCGACCTCGGGCGTCGCGCACTTCGCCGAGGAGAGCGAGGAGGAGGCGCTAGACGACATCGCGCGGCTGCTCTCGTACCTCCCCGCCAACAACGTCGAGGACCCGCCCCGCGTCGAGCCGTGGGACGACCCCGAGCGCGCCGACGAGGAGCTGGCCGACATCGTCCCGAACGCCCCCCGGAAGCCGTACGACATGAAGGAGGTCATCGGCAGCGTCGTCGACGAGGGGTCCTTCTTCGAGGTCCAGGAGAACTTCGCGAAGAACGTCGTCGTCGGGTTCGCCCGGCTCGACGGCCACTCGATCGGGATCGTCGCCAACAACCCGCGGGTGAACGCCGGCACGCTCGACATCGAGTCGAGCCAGAAGGGGGCGCGGTTCGTCCGCTTCTGTGACGCGTTCAACGTCCCCATCCTCACCTTCGAGGACGTGCCCGGATTCATGCCCGGCACCGATCAGGAGCACAACGGGATCATCCGCCACGGAGCGAAGCTTTTGTACGCCTTCTCGGAGGCGACCGTCCCCCTCCTGACGGTCATCACCCGGAAGGCGTACGGCGGGGCCTACTGCGTGATGTCGTCGAAGCACATCGGCGGCGACGTGAACTACGCGTGGCCCACCGCCGAGATCGCGGTGATGGGGCCGAAGGGCGCCGTCAACGTGCTCTACCGCGAGGAGCTGGCCGAGGCCGACGACCCCGACGCGCGCAGACAGGAGCTCATCGACGAGTACCGCGAGGAGTTCGCGAACCCGTACACCGCGGCCGACCGCGGCTTCGTCGACGACGTGATCGAGCCCGCGGAGACCCGCGCGCGGCTGATCGACGACCTCCAGATGCTGAAGGGGAAGCGCTCGGACGCGCCCGAGAAGAAACACGGCAACATCCCGATCTGATGGCGGCCGACGCATCCGAACCGGACGACGCGGCGTCCGAATCGGTCGACTCCGGGCCTCCCGACGGCGCCGCCGTCGGCCTCGACGGGCTCTCGATCCCGGACGACGCCGGCGACGCGGAGGCCGCCGCCATCGCCGCCGCGGTCGCGGCCCACCTCCGGGACGGCGAGCGCGCCGCGGCGGCTGCCGCGACCGCGGCGGACGGCGAGCCGGACTGGGAGGGCGATCGCTGGTCGTTCGCCGGTCGAGTCGATCGGCTGCAGAATCGGTCGGTCCGCGTGCCGGTCGACGCGCCGACCGACCCGTGGACCGCGGCCGGCCGCGCCGACCGGTTCTGAGTCCGAACGCGCGCATTCCCCCGGCGGCCCGCCTCGTGGCACCGTTGGACTCGGTGGCGAACCGCCGTGCGAGCCCGTCGCAGGGCGCGTCCGAGAATTCGTTCGATCGCGTATATAGCTACGCCCAATATCTGTGGTCGGGTCCACGCCGACGCGTCACGCCTCGCGCGACTCGTCGGCGTCGACGTCGCCGTCCCCCGGACTCTCGATCGGTTCGTCGATCCGTCCGCTCGCCGAGCCGCCGCCGAGGAGTCGGTTGAGGACGATCGGTACGACGCCCGCGAGGAGCGCGAGGACGCCGATCCGGACGAGCAGCGAGGCGTCGGTCAGGAGCGTCGCGGCGAGGTACGCGACCGCCGCGACCAGCACCGACGGCAACACGTAGGGGTTTCCGGCCGAGAGCATGTCCGGATGTGGCGTCCGGCAGGCTCTTAATCGTCTCGGGGAGCCGCGGAGTTCGCCGATTCGGTACGACGATCGTCGTCACCGACCGTCGTCGCGGACCGATAGAATGAGGTGGGTTATGGTGGAATGACGGTGTAAGAATGTTCGATAAGGTTCTGGTCGCGAACCGCGGGGAGATCGCGGTTCGGGTGATGCGCGCCTGTGCGGAGCTGGGTGTCGACACCGTCGCCGTGTACAGCGACGCGGACAAACACGGCGGCCACGTCCGATACGCCGACGAGGCCTACAACGTGGGCCCCGCCCGCGCCGCCGACTCGTACCTCGACGGCGAGGCGGTCGTCGAGGCCGCGCGGGCCGCCGGCGCCGACGCGATCCACCCCGGATACGGCTTCCTCGCCGAGAACGCCGACTTCGCGGCTCGCGTCGAGGCCGCGGAGGGGATCACCTGGGTCGGCCCCGCCAGCGACGCGATGGAGCGGCTCGGGGAGAAGACCCACGCCCGGCGCGTGATGGACGACGCCGACGTGCCCATCGTCCCGGGGACGACCGAGCCCGTCACCGACGCCGAGGCCGTGACCGAGTTCGGCGACGAGCACGGCTACCCCGTCGCGATCAAAGCCGAGGGGGGCGGCGGCGGCCGCGGGATGAAGGTCGTCGAGAGCGCGGACGAGGCCGAAGAGGCGCTCGAGTCCGCCAAGCGCGAGGGCGAGGCGTACTTCTCGAACGACTCCGTCTATCTCGAACGCTACCTCCAGAACCCCCGCCACATCGAGGTGCAGATCGTCGCGGACGACCCGGCGGCGGGGTCCGACGGCGGGAGCGGCGACGGGGACGCCTCGGTCGCCGAGAGCGACGTGGTCCACCTCGGCGAGCGCGACTGCTCGCTCCAGCGCCGCCACCAGAAGGTGATCGAGGAGGGGCCGTCCCCGGCGCTCTCCGACGAACTGCGCGAGAGGATCGGCGAGGCCGCCCGCCGCGGCGTCGCCGCCGCCGACTACACCAACGCCGGCACGGTCGAGTTCCTCGTCGAGGAGGACGTGGACCGCGACCCCTCGGAGCCGCTCGGGCCGGACACGCCCTTCTACTTCCTCGAAGTCAACACGCGGATTCAGGTCGAACACACCGTCACGGAGGAGCTGACGGGGATCGACATCGTGAAAGAGCAGCTCCGGGTGGCCAGCGGCGAGGGACTGTCCGTCTCGCAGGGGGACGTGGCGCTCGAGGGGCACGCGATCGAGTTCCGGATCAACGCCGAGAACGCCGCGAAGGAGTTCCAGCCCGCCAACGAGGGCCGGCTCGACACGTACGACCCGCCGGGCGGGATCGGCGTCCGCGTCGACGACGCGCTCCGGCAGGGCGACGAGCTCGTCACCGACTACGACTCGATGATCGCGAAGCTGATCGTGTGGGCGCCGGACCGCGAGGAGTGTCTCGCGCGCTCGAAGCGCGCGCTCGCGGAGTACGATCTGGAGGGCGTCGTCACCATCGTCCCGTTCCACCGGCTCATGCTCGACGATCAGCGCTTCGTCGACGGCACCCACACCACGAAGTACCTCGACGAGGAGCTCGACGACGAGCTGATCGCGGAGGCGCAGGAGAAGTGGGGCACCGAGTCGTCCGCGGGCGGAGATGACGACGAGGAGGTGTCCGAACGCGAGTTCACCGTCGAGGTGAACGGCAAGCGCTTCGAGGTCGAACTGGAGGAGCGCGGCGCGCCCGCGATTCCGGTGCCCGAGGGCGGGGCGGGTGGCGCCGGCGGGGGCGGCGGCCAGCGCCCCCCGCAAGCGAAGTCGGACGATGACGGCGAGGGCGACAGCGTCGACGTCGCTGAGGGCGGCGAGGCGATCGAGGCGGAGATGCAGGGGACGATCCTCTCGGTCGACGTCGACGAGGGCGACCAGGTCGCCGCCGGCGACGTGGTCTGTGTGCTCGAAGCGATGAAGATGGAGAACGACGTGGTCGCCGAGCGCGGCGGCACCGTCGCGAGCGTCCACGTCGGTGAGGGCGACAGCGTCGACATGGGCGACGTGCTGATCGTCTTGGAGTAAGGTCGAGCGTTTTCCAGACGCGGTCGTTTACGAGCGTTCGGCGGCTCTGCGGCGAGCGGATCCGAAGTCTCTGTAGACTACTTATAGATGTTTGACAGTAGGTCGACAGCGGGCACCTCCCAGGCCCCAGTCGCTCGCTTATAAGTGGCTGCTGGCGACGGATCGTCGATAAACACTGCCAAAGCCCCAGCCGCGACGGCTCGCGCACCTCGTTGCGCTCCTCGCTCGTTCGCGTTGCTCACTCGCTGCGGTGCTTACGTCGGTGAGCTTCGCCCTCGCGACTGCCCCTTTGAGTCCAACCCCGACCGCACCGCAACCGCAGCCTCACGCCTCCCCAACCTCGTCGGCCTCCCTGCGGTCGGCCGACTCCCTCGCGCGTGCGGTTCGTGGCCCTTTGGGCCACTCACCGGCACGCGCCACCGCGTCGTTCATTTATAAGGAAGCGTCTCCGTCCCCCGCGCTTTTTAAATGCCGTATCGCCATCGAGATTCTCGACGCACACTCCCGTTACCGACCCCGCAGACCGAGCAGCTCCCGCGTCTCCGCGGGCGTCGCTACCGGTCGACCCAATTCCTCGGCGATCCGCGCCGCTCGCGCGACCAGTTGCTCGTTGGTCGCCAGCTCGCCGCGCTCGTAGTACCGGTTGTCCTCCAGCCCGACCCGGACGTGCCCGCCGAGGAGGATCGACTGCGTCGTCAGCGGGAGCTGGTGCGGCCCGAACCCGATCACGTTGAACTCGACGCCCTCGGGTAACGCCTCGACCCGATTCACCAGGTTCCGCGGGTGCGGCGGCGACGTGGTGCCGCCGCCGAACAGGAAGTTGAGGTACGGCGGGTCCTCCAACTCCTCCAAAATTGCCAGCGACTCGTTGAGGTGGCCGTCGTTGAACACCTCCAGTTCGGGCTTAATCGACCGCTCTTTCATCTCCTCGTGCAGCGACGCCACCAGCCCGCGGGTGTTCTCGGAGGTGAGCCGCTCGTAGCGATTGAGCGGCCCCATGTCCAGCGACGCCATCTCGGGGGCGGGATCGGTGCGCAGGGGCTCGTGGCGGAGGGCGTCGGGCGCGGCGGTCCCGCCGGTGGAGTGCTGGAGGACCGCGTCGTCGGTGGCGTCGCGGACTGCGTCGGCGACCACCTGAAAGCGCTCGGTCGAGAAGGCGCGCTCGCCGTTGTCGCGGCGCGCGTGGAGGTGGAGCACGCTCGCGCCCGCCTCCTCGCAGGCGGCCGCCGCGGCGGCGATCTCCTCGGGGGTCTCCGGGAGGTCGGGATGAGCCTCCTTCCCGTGGACGCCGCCCGTGAGCGCCGCGGTGATGACGACCGGCTTCCCGTCGAGGTAGTCGTCGTAGGTCATCGGTCGGCGTCGGGGCGCTCGCCCCCCTCGGACGACGACTCGGCCTCGACGTAGAACTCGCAGTCCGCCTCGGGATCGAGGCCGTAGCGCGCGTTACAGATGTCCGCGCGCATCGGCTGCACGAACGACCCCGTCACGGTACAGAACGCGCGGGGCTCGTCGAAGGAGCCCCCGTCCGAGTCGGTCCCCTCCGAGTCAGTCCCCTCCGAGTCGGCCCCGTCACCCTCCGTGCGATACGCCAAGTGTGGACACGTCTCAGCCATGGCGGACGGAAGCGGGCGAGCGGCTTGAAACCACGCGTCGGGTGAGGGGGCGTCCTGACCGACGCTGTTTAACCGAACGCCCGAAAATGGGTCGGCATGGAGCCGGTCGACGACTGGCGCGCGGCGATCGCGGAGGCCGGGGAGCTGACCGGCCCGATCGCCGCGGCCGTCGTCGACGAGCACGGCGACCGGGGGCAGCGCGCCATCGAGGCGGTCGGTGAGGGGCGCGTGAAGCGCTACCGCGACTTCACCGTCGTCGTCGGCCACGACGACGAGTACGTGGTCGAGGAGGGCGAGTGCAACTGCGCGGACGCGACCTACAACCTCGACGCCGACGACCCCTCCGAGCGCTGCTGGCACGCGATCGCGGTCGACGTGGCGGATGCGGTCGGCGCGGTCGATCACCACGACATGTGGTATTCGGAGGTCCGAGAGTTCCTGTGAGCGGGGACCGAGAGCGGAACCGGCGGCCGAGCCAGCCGCACTCACCCGGACGAGCCGCCGTTCACCCGGATGAACCGCCGATACGCCGGATTTTTCGATCGCCCAGTCGAAAACGTTTCAACGGCGGCCGGTCTCCCGTACGGTATGGCGGACTGTCCACTCGCCGACGAATGCCCCAGTTTCGACGAACGAATCGAGGGGATGGGGTGTCAACACTACGGCAACAAGGGCGGCGCGGAGTGGTGTAACCACTACGATATGCCCATCTACGAACTGAAACAGCAGCCGGTCCAGCCCGGCGAGCAGGTCGTCGTCGAGGTCGACGACATCCACGAGAGTGGAGCCGGCGTCGGCCGCACCGACGACGGCTTCATCGTCCTCGTCGACGGCCTCCTTCCCCCGGCGCGCGCGGAGGTTCGGATCCACCGCGTGAAGTCGAGCCACGCGACCGCACAGGACGTCGTCGAGCGCCTCCCCGACGATCCGGAAGAGGAAGAGGGCGACGACGGCGACGAGGCCGGAGCGAGCGACACCGACGCCGACGCCGACGACGCGGACGGAGACGACGAGGGCGACCGTCGCCGCGACCGCCCCGACCGCGAGCGGCTCGGCAGCCGCGAGAACTTCTGGGGCAAGTAGGTCGCGTCCCGGGGGACGGCCCCACCCCACGGACAGTCCGGACGCTACCGATCCGCGTTTCGTTTCTCATCTCACCGAAACCGCCGTTTTTTGAGCGGGCGTCCCCTGACGACGCGTATGGTCGCAGACGACGGGGGCTCAGGGCCCGACCCCGACCCCGACGACGTCGACGCCGCGGCGCTGTTGGAGCGCGCGGGGTTCGACGCGGACGAGAGCGTCCTCACTCGCCGGCAGGCCGAGGTGCTCGCCCTCCGCGAGCGGGGGCTCCGGCAGTCCGACATCGCGGACCGACTGGGCACGTCGCGCGCCAACGTCTCCAGCGTCGAGGCCAGCGCCCGCGATAACGTGGCGAGCGCCCGCGAGACGGTCGCGTTCGCGGAGGCGCTCTCCGCGCCGGTCCGGGTCGAGATCGAGCCGGGGACCGACCTCTACGACGCGCCGAAGCGCGTGTACGACGCCTGCGACGAGGCGGGCGTGAAGGTGAACCAGACCGCGCCCGACCTGATGAAGACGATCGGCGACCGCGCGGGCGACGCGGTCCGCGGGCGCGAGGTGCGCGACCGGCTGTTCGTCACCGTCGACGCCACGGGGACGATCCGGGTGCGGCGGCCCTAGGTGGCGCCGGAACCCGCTCCGCAGCGCCGGATCACTCCTCCAGCCGCTCGGCCACGCCGGATCACTCCTCCAGCCGCTCGGCCACGCCGGATCACTCCTCCAGCCGCTCGGCCACGCCCACGAGCGTCGCGCCCGCGGTCACGGTCGCCTCGCGGGCGATCGAGTAGACGATCCCGTCGCGGTCGGCCGCGGCGGTCTGGAGCGGCTCGAACGTCGCGGGGTCGTGAACGACGCCGAGCCGGTCGCCCGCCGCGACCTCGTCGCCGACCGAGAGGCTGGACTCCGGCGTGAACAGCCCGGAGTCCGCGGCCTCGACGCGACCGAGATGGTTCCGCGCGACCGTCCCCTCCCACGGCGCCGGCTCGCCGGGCAGGACTCCCTCGTGGCGGAGCACGCCGACCATTCCCTCGACGCCGACCGCGACCGCCTCGGGGACGACCTCGCGGCTGTGCGCGAGCTCGGGGGTGACCGTCGGGATCCCCTCGCGGGTGGCGGCGACGCGGAGCTTGCCCGCGAAGCCGCGCTTGGACCACTCCGTGTCCGCCTCGTCATCAGAACTCGTCGAGTTCTGATCGGCTCGCAGATCTTCCGATTTGCGATCGTCGCCCGCGGCCTCCGCGAGCAGGAGGTCCGTGCCGAACGCCTCCGCGAGCCCCCGGCAGGCCGCGTCGTCGCGCATGTACACCGCGTGGGTGAGCATCGCGGGCGACCCGGTGTGGAGGTCGACGACCGCGTCCGCCGCGCTCGCGAACCGCCACAGCCGGGCCGCCATCCGCTCGTGGAGGGTCCCGTCGGCGTCGCCGGGCCAGCAGCGGTTCATGTTCGAGTGGACCGCGTCGAGCGACTCGGGCGTGGTGTACGAGACGCGGTCGAAGGTGAGCGGGTCGGCGACCGGGACCGTCACGAGCGTGCCGGCGAGACCGCCGTCGCCGAGGTTCCCCTCGGAGCCCGCGTCGACCGCGTCCTCGCTCGTCCCCGTCAGCCGCTCGTGGAGCCGGCGGAGCGCCGCCGTCCCGTTCACTTCTCGGCCGTGTTGGGCCGCCTGCGCGTAGACGAACGGGCCGCCGTCTGCGGGAACGTCGAGTTCGGGACCGTCCGGGCCGTCGACGAGGTCCCCCTCGCCGTAGACGTGGACGGTCGTGCGGATCGGGACCCCCGAGGGGACCCGCGCGAGGACGAGGTCGCTGGCGTCGTGCATACCGGAGGGTCGGCCCTGAAGCGTTTATAAATCGGGGCGGAATGCGTCGATCAGGGACGCTAAGTCGGTGGACCGTCGACCCCGATCCGAGATGCGGGTCACCCTCCTCGGCACCGGCGACACGACCGGGACGCCGACGGTCGGCTGCGACTGCGACACCTGCGCCGCGGCGCGCGAGCGCGAGGTCTCCCGCTCCCGGTTCTCGGTCCACGTCGCCAACGAGCGCACCGGCGAGTCGCTGCTCGTCGACTTCAGCCCCGACTTCCGGAGCCAGTTCCTCGACAACGACGTGTCGCTGCCCGACGCCGGGCTCGTGACGCACATCCACTTCGACCACCTCGACGGGCTCGGCAACGTCTACCGGCTGGTCGACGGGCTCCCGGTCCACGCCCCGTCGGAGACCGACCCCGCCACCGACGAGAGCGTCGCGGAGACGATCCGCGCGAAGTACGACTACCTCGAAGACCGGATCGGCGTCCACTCCCGCGAGCCGTTCGAACCGTTCGAGACCTGCGGGTTCGAGGTCCGGTTCGTCCCCGTCGACCACCCGCCGCTCCTGTGTTACGGCGTCGTCGTCGAGGACCCGGAGACGGGGGGCAAGCTGTCGCTCACGGGCGACACGAGCTACGACGTCCCGGAGGAGTCCCGCGAGGCGCTCGCCGGCGCCGACCTCCTGCTCGCCGACGCCATCGTTCCCGCGTCGCTCTGCGACCACCACCCGATCGGCGGGCGCCACGAGGGGCCGGACGGCGTCCCGCGCACGTTCGGCACGAAGCACATGACCCGCGAGGGCGCGCTCGCGCTCGCCGACGAGCTGGACGCCGATCGTACCCGGCTCGTCCACCTCGCGCACTTCTACCCGCCCGACGAGGCGTTCGAGGAGCCGCTCGCGGTGGACGGGGAGACCTACGAGCTGTAAGCGGGGACGGCGAACCGCCGCGGACTGTACCCTTTTGTCTCGCTAGCACGTACCACGTGCAGATGGCCGCGACGGACCGACTCCGGGCCGCGCTCGACCGCTTCGAGCCGCCGCCGCGCGCGGTCGACTGGTCGCTGTTCGCGTTCGTCGTCGCCGAGGCCGTGACGGGACTCGTCTCGTTCACGGTGGGCGCCCCGGAGGGGTGGCCGCTGTTCTGGCTTCACCGCGCGCTCGGCGTCGCGATCGTCGCGCTGCTCGCGTGGAAGCTCGCGCGGGTCCGTCGCCGGCTCACCGATCCGGAGCTGTGGCGGCGGTCGACCGCCCTGTCGGTCCTGACGCTCCTCGCCGCGCTCGGCGCGCTCGCGACCGGGATCGCGTGGGTGTTCGGCCTCGACGTGCGGGTCTCGTACTGGACGCTCCTCTCCGTCCACGTCGGCTTCGGGCTCGTTCTCGTTCCGCTCGTGGCCGCGCACGCCGCGACCCGGTTCCGGCTCCCGCGCCGCGTCGACTTCGAGCGCCGCCGGACCGCGCTCCGGTACACGGTGCTGCTGGCCGCGGGCGCGGCGGCGTACCGGCTCCAGCAGGGGGTCAGCGATGCGCTCGACACCGCCGGTGCAGACCGGCGTTTTACCGGATCGCAGCCCCGCGAAGGTGCGGGGAACGCGGCCTTCCCGATCACCTCGTGGGTCGCCGACGACCCCGATCCGATCGACCGCGACGAGTACCGGTTGACGGTCGACGGGCTCGTGAGCGATCCGGTCGAACTGACCGCCGAAGAACTGGCCGCGGGCCACGAGACGGAAGCGCTGCTCGACTGTACGAGCGGGTGGTACACGGTCCAAGAGTGGGGCGGGACCCGCGTCGGCGACCTGCTTGACGCGGCCGGCGAGCTCGACGACGACGCCGCCTACGTCCGGTTCACGTCGGTTACGGGGTACCGCTGGAGCCTCCCGATCGACGAGGCCCGAGACGCCCTCCTCGCGACCCATGTCGGCGGCGAGCGACTCTCGCACGGCCACGGCGCGCCGGCCCGGCTGGTCGCGCCCGATCGGCGGGGCTTCCAGTGGGTGAAGTGGGTGACGCGCGTGGAGGTCCGCGCGGAGTACGACCTCGGGCAGTGGGTCGTGACGCTGGTCAGTGGGTCGTGACGCTGGTCAGTGACCCACGACTGAAGTCGTGGGCTTGTCAGTGGACTCGCCTTCTGCCGTCGAATCGACGGAGGCGATAAATTCGCCGTTCAGGTTCAACGTCCCTGACGTCAGCGCACACTGACAGGGTGCGCCTCCACTCGAAGACGTTTGCCCCGAGCAGAGACGTTTGAGGAGTTTCCGAGCAATGTTCTTGCTCGCGTTATAATCCGCGTTCAGCTCGTAGTCGCATTTTTGACACACGAACTGGTGTTTCGACCGCCGATTCTTCTCGTGGGTAAAGCCGCACTTCGAACACCGCCGGCTCGTGTACGCCGGACTCACCTGCTTGACTTCAATATCGAGCATCTCGGCTTTGTACTCGACGTACTCGTACAAGCGCCGGAACGCCCACGCGTGGAAGCGCTTCGCACCGGCCATCCGATCACGTATATCGGTCAGGTTCTCGAACGCGACGTGCGTACACCCGTGGTCGCGAGCTTCGTCGAGAATCAGGTTCGAGGCACGATGGAGTTCGTCCCGCATCCAGCGGTGTTCGCGGTCGTCCATCGACTGGATTGATAAGTGTGCCGACCGCGTCCCCGTCTGTTGCATCGACCCGCGCGTCTTCTCAAACTCGCGGCGTCGATGGTTCATCTCGTCGGCGTTCCCGATGAATTCTCCCGTGGAAGTCACAGCAAGCGAGCCGTCCACGTTCAGATCGACGCCAAGGACTGTTCTGTGCTTGGCATTGGAAGCAGTCGTGGACCGCTCGTGCTCGTCGCGTTCGGTGCGGCGCATACGCGCGTGGAGGTAGAATCAGTACATCACAAAGCCGGTTAGTTGAGACGTCTGCTTGCTGAAGGTGTGTCTAATACCAAGCAAGCAGACGGTGAAATTCACGAGGACCAGCTTCTTAACTTCCTCGTCAACTCCCTTGACGAGGAAGTTGCCCTCACACTCGCTGAAAACGCTGAACTCGATGCTGAAGACATCTACGAGGTCCTCGTCGGCGCGTGCGCCGACGGGACCTCGGTCTCAACGCTCTGTGAGAAAAGCGAAGATGCTCCCCACGAAAATTCGGTTCTCTACCATCTCCGCACCAAGTTCGATCTTGAGACGCTCGAACAAGTCGGAAACGCGCTCCTTCAGAAGGACGTCCTCGACGTCCTTCCCCAGCAGGTGGAGGTCGTTTCAGACCTCCACCTGCGGCCCTACTACGGCGACGAAGATGGGACAGACGGCTTGTATCACTCACAAGCGAAGCGTGGAACGACTGCGTTCCACGCCTACGCCACACTCTACGCGCGTGTGAAGAACAAACGCTACACGCTGGCGGTGCGCCGTCTCGAAGACGGCGACACCGCCAGCAGTGTCCTCGCAGAGTTTCTCGGTATCCTCGACGGCCTTGACCTCGAGGTCAAGGCCGTCTTTCTTGACCGCGAATTCTACGACAGCAAGTGTTTGACGCTGCTTCAGGCACACAACCACGCCTACGTCATGCCGATCGTCCGCTGGGGACAGACGATCAAGCAAGAACTCTCGGAAGGCTGGAGTCGCGTGATTCAACACGACATGACGGCGAAACTCGACGGTCACAGCTGGACCGTCGAGTTTCCCGTCTACATCGACTGTACGTACCAAAACGGACGGTACGACGAACATGGAGTGGCGCGTCACGGCTACGCCGCTGACGCGCCGTTCATCAATTCACCACGAGACGCTCGATACCACTACGCGAAACGCTTTGGTATCGAGGCCAGCTACCGACTCTCCGAGCAAAGTATTGCGACGACCTCGACACAAAATCCGGTCGTACGGCTGCTGTACGTCGTGGTGAGCTTGTTGTTACAGAACGTCTGGCGGTATTTACACTGGGAGTACGTGGCGACGCCCCGCCGTGGAGGGCGTCGCCTCTGGAAGTGGTCGTTCAAGGAGTTCATCAACATGATTCAACGGGCAGCGTGGACGGCCCTCGCGACGCGTCGGGCCGTCCCCGCAAACCGACCACCAGACGACCGGTTTACTCGCTAATCTCCGACCGGGCTAGCCTCCGCCAGGAGTGGCGACGCTGTCGCGTCGGCGGCAGCCGCCGCCGACAGCGACAGCTCTCCGTCGGTTCGTCGACGATCTTCTCGTCAAGACCACCCAGCACAACCGCTCCACCACAGAACTCAGGCTTCAGAAACAGCTAGCTGAGGATGCTTTGTGAGGTACTGAGAATGAGTCGGTCGAGCGGTCGTACTGAAGCGTGGACATCCGGAACTCGTACTCCTCGCTCAGTAGGTACTCGCCGATCGGTGTTCCCGTGGGATCGTCGGGAATCACGTACTCACACTCGACGCGCCCGTTTATTGTTGAAAGAGATACGTGATCGCGGTGGAACGTCGCGGAGCGTTTGTCGTAAACGACGCTCCACGCGTCGAACTGTGGTTGACTGGTGGTCTCGTCCTTTTTGAGTCGGGCGACGCCGCTTTTCGTAGCCTCGATAGCGCGACGAATCCCCTTTTGAACGAGGTTCGCAGTGAGTGCTGTTTCGTTTCGAAGGGGCTCGTAGAGCGCGTTCTCGGCTTGTTGCTTCGAGGTGACGCAGTACTCGTCGGGGTATCTCCACGCCCACGCCGCGGTGGTGTTCGCACAGTGGAGAAACTGGTCTTTCGTCTGATGGAGGTCGTCGCACCGCTCGTCGGGCACGTCAAGTTTGACTTTGACGGTGCGGATCATATCCCCCATCTGTATCTCACATGTTAATCTATTTATTTATAAATTCTACGGCTGGTAGTGGGGAGTCAGGGTACTATCGCTCGTTGTATGTTGCGGGGTGTGTCGGATTCCTCCCACGTCATCAGAACTCTATGAGTTCTGATCGGCTCACGAGACGCAAGCGTCTCGTGAACGGCTGAAGCCGTGGGATTCCTCCTTGTTACTCTGTGACCGGCGCGGCGGTGGGATCGCGGGGCTACTCGTACTCGCTCCCGACGACCTCGCGGATGCGCTCCGCGGTCACCGGGCCGACGCCCTCGACCTCCAGTAAGTCGTCCTCGGGCGCCGTCATCACGGCCTCGACGGTGCCGAAGTGTTCGAGGAGGGTCCGGGCCGTGACGGGACCGATATCGGCGATGGAGGAGACGACGTACTCCTGCTGTTCCGCGCGGGTCTTCGTCGTCTTCTCGCCGTGGACGCTCACCTCGCGGTCGCGCGTCTCCTGTTCGCGCTTGGCGATGGTCGCGAGCAGTTCGGTGGTGTCGTCTTCGCCCTCGGTGCGGAGGACGCTCACGTCGAAGTCGACCGCGAGCGACGCGAGCGCGCCGCGGATCGCGTTGGGATCGATGTCGCGCTGCCCGTAGAGGTTCGTCCCCTCGACGACCATCACGGGGCGAGCGTACGCTCGCGAGAGCTCGCCGACCTGCTCGAACATCGACCGGTCCGAGTCGAGCATCGAGTCGACGAAGTCGGCCGCCGACTTGCGCTCGACGGCGACCCGGTCGGAGAGCACGTAGTCGCCGACCGCGAGCGTCTCCAGCCGGGTGACGAGCCCGTCGCGCGTCGAGAGGTCCTTCGCGATCGAGGAGTCGAGCTCGCGCTGGTCGACGACGACCTCGACGCCCTCGTCGACACCGGCGGTGGCGACGACGCCGCCCTCAGCGTCGGTGTCGTCCTCGTCGCCGTCGTCCGGTTCGGACTCGTCGCTCGACTCGTCGGCGTCGCCGTCCCCGCCCCGCGCTTCCGCCGCGAAGTCGGTGAGCCCGGCGTCGTCGCCGTCGCCAGCGGCGCCGTCGTTGGCGTCGACGCTGTCAGCGTCGGCGCTGTCCCCGGCGTCACTGTCACCCGCGCCCTCGTCGGCTTCCGATCCGACGTCGTCGCTCTCCCCGTTGGATGCCCCGCCGAAGGCGTCCAGTCCCGCCTGTCCGTCGTCGCCGACGGTCTCCTCGATGTCGTCGGTGGCTTCCTTCAGCTCGGCGAGCTGACTTGCCATCTTCTTCTCGCGCCGGCGAGAGATCCAGAAGAACGCCTCGTCGCGGGTGTCCTCGGCCATCAGGACTACCACCTTCCCCTCGGCCTGCCGACCGGTCCGGCCCTTGCGCTGGATCGATCGGATCGCGGTCGGAACGGGTTCGTAGAAGCAGACCAGATCGACCTCGGGCACGTCGAGCCCCTCCTCGGCGACGCTCGTGGAGACGAGCACCTCGAACTCGCCGGCCTTGAACTCGTCGAGCGTCTCCTGCTGCTGTTTCTGGCTCATCCCGTCGGAGCCCTCCTTGTCGCCCTGTCCGACGAACTTCCGCACGTCGAAGCTCGCGGAGAGGAACTCCACGAGCGCCTCGGCGGTGTCGCGGGACTCCGTAAAGAGGATCGCGCGCTCGCCCTCGTTGATGCCGAGGGTTTCGGCCAAGAGAATGCGCGCCTTCGAGAACTTGGGGTGGAGCCCGTCGAACGACTCCGCCTTTCGCATCGCCTCGCGCACCTTCGGGTCCGCGACCATGCGCTGGCTCGCCTTCGAGGCGCCCGACGACCGGGCGGCCTCGCGCTGGCGCTCGAAGTAGCGCCGGACGGACTCGACCGACTGCGTCTCGACCAATTCGGTCGCGCGCCGGAGCTTCATCACCTCGGCGTGGGTGCTCATCCCCTTGTACCCGTCCGACTGGTCGTTGTCCATCATCTTCTTGAGCTTCCCCCGCATCTCGTTGAGGTCCCGCTGCGAGAGGTCGGGGTTCGTCGTGTTCGTCACGCCCAGCGACTTCAGCTTCTCCAGCCGGTCCGTGATCACTTCGTTGAGGGCGTCGCGGATCTCGAGGACCTCGTCCGGGAGCGTCACCTGCTCCCACTGCACGTCGGTGTCGTGGGTGTACTCGTCGACGTCGGCGTCCTCCTCGGTCATCACCTCGACGTTCGCGAGCCCGAGGTTCTCACAGACCGTCTCGATCTCCTCGGTGTCGCCGCCGGGCGAGGCCGACATCCCGGTGACGAGGGGATCGGCCGCGTCGGCGTGGTAGCGCTCCGCGATGTAGACGTACGCGTAGTCGCCGGTCGCGCGGTGGCACTCGTCGAAGGTGCAGTGGGTCACGTCGCGCAGCGAGATCCGGTTGCCGACCAGGTCGTTCTCGACGACCTGCGGGGTCGCGATCACGATCCGGGCGTCGTCCCACAGCGCGGCGCGGTCGTCCGGCTTCACGTCGCCGGTGAACACGACGATCTCGTCGTCGGGAATGGAGAGGGCCTCGCGGTAGAAGTCCGCGTGCTGCTGAACGAGCGGTTTGGTGGGCGCTAAAAAGAGAGCCTTCCCGCCCGCCTCGTGGAGGCGCTCGGCGGTGACGAGCAGGCTGACCGTCGTCTTGCCGAGGCCGGTCGGGAGACAGACGAGGGTGTGTTCGTCCGCGGCGGCCTCGGCCAGCTGGAGCTGGTAGCGGCGCCGCTGGAGGAAGTCGTCGACGAGCAGGGGTCTGTCGATGCCGGCGGCCTCGGTCGCCATCGGGGGTCCTTGGCCGGCACCGGCCTAAAGCCTTCGCGAAGCGGGGTGAAAGTTAACAGTCGCCGGACCGCTCCTCTCGGAGTTCCTCCGGCACGTCCTCGTCGACCAGCTCCGCCCACTCGGCAAGCCGGTCTCCGGATGGGGTCTGCGCACTCATCAGACGACGGATCTCAGTGGTACGTATTAACAGTTATCCCGATTCCGCGTGATCTAACATCGGTTCGACACGAAACGATCCGCCGCGACTCGCACGCCTTTTACCGCTCACGCGCCTCGGGCCGGCATGAGCAACCTCGACGAGTTCCTCGCGGGCGAGCGGCTCGACGACGTGGTCTTCTACGTGAGCGACGCGTACCTCGACGACGACTCCCGGCTCCGGAGCGTCGGCACCGAGACCGATGGCGGGGTCCGGCTGATCCTCGACGGCGAGACCGGTCGGTCCGCGTTCCAGGCCGGCACGGGCATGGGCGCGATGGAGTTCGCGAAGACGGCGATGGGCGCCGAGGGCGAGATCGCTCGCTCGCTCGACGACGGGGACTGCCCCTTCGCCGAGGAGAACCCCGACGACGACCACGGGATCCGGTTCGTCTTCGCGTTCGCGGAGGCGCGAAACGAGGAGGTCGGCGGCCTCTACGCCGAGGGAGACGTGGTCCACGCGTACGCCCACTGCACGTGCGGCGAGAGCTACTCGCACAAGTGGGTCGTCGGCGAGCGGAGCGACTGAGAGACGGGAAGCGCCCTCAACCCGGGCTCACTCGGAGTCGGGCGCGTCGCCTTCCGGCACCGATCCCTCGACGAGCGACTGGTCGGCGTACCGCTCCCGGAGGTCCTTCTTCGAGAACTTCCCGGTGGCGGTTTTCGGCACCTCGTCGATGAACTCCACGGCGTCCGGCAGCCACCACTTCGGGTACTCCTCGCGGAGCCCCGCCTCGATCTCCTCGACCAAGGCGTCGCGGTCGACGCCGTCGGCCGCGACGACGAACGCGACCGGGCGCTCCTGCCAGCGCTCGTGCGGGACGCCGATCACGGTCGCCTCGCTCACGCCGTCGTAGGCCATGATCGCGTTCTCCAACTCGACGCTGGAGATCCACTCGCCGCCGGACTTGATCACGTCCTTCGTCCGGTCGACGAGCTGGAGGTACCCGTCCTCGTCGACGGTGACCACGTCGCCGGTCTTGAGCCAGCCGTCGACGAACTCCTCCTCGCTGGCCTCGGGCCGTTTGAAGTACTCCTTGGTGACCCACGGCCCGCGGATCCGAAGCTCGCCGAACGCCTCGCCGTCCCAGGGGATCTCCTCGCCGTCCTCGTCGATGACCTCGAACTCCAGCCCGGGGACGACGAGCCCCTGCTTCGAGCGCTTGTCGACCTGCGTCTCGTAGTCGGCGTCGCGCAGGTCCGACGTGAGATGGGAGACGGTGCCGATCGGCGACAGCTCGGTCATCCCCCACGCGTGGAGCACCTCGACGCCGCGGTCGTCGTACCACTCGATGAGCGACTGCGGCGCGGCCGCGCCGCCGACGATCACCGTGTCGAGCGTCGAGAGGTCCACGTCGTTCCCCTCCGCGATGTATTCGCGGAGGCCGAGCCACACCGTCGGCACGCCCGCGGAGATCGTCACGCCCTCCTCCTCGATCAGCGCGGCGAGGTCGGCCGGCTCCGGCGACGGTCCCGGATAGACGTGTTTCGCGCCCGCGGCGGTCGCGGTGAAGGGCATCCCCCACGCGTTGACGTGGAACATGGGGACGACGGGCATGACCACGTCGGAGTCCTCCATCGGGATCCCCTGCGGCGTCTGGGAGGCCATCGTGTGGCTCCACAGCATCGACTGCGTGTACTCGACGCCCTTCGGCTTCCCCGTGGTGCCGGAGGTGTAACAGAGCCCGGCGGGCTGGTCGCTATCGAGGTCGGGCCAGTCGTACTCGGTCGACCGGTCCGCGACGAACTCCTCGTAGGGCGTCGCGTCGAGCGCGTCGATCTCGTCGGATCCCATCACGACGAAGTCGACGCCGTCGAACTCCTCCGCTCCCTCCGCGGCGCCGGCGAGCTTCGGCGCCAGCGACGGGTCGACGAAGAGTATCTCGTCGTCGGCGTCGTCGACGATGTACCGGATGTGCTCGTCGGGCAGCAGGGGGTTGATCGTGTGGAGCTGCGCGCCGGCGCTCGGGACGCCGAAGTACGTCTCGAAGTGGCGGGTGTGATTCCAGCAGAACGTCGCGATCCGGTCGCCGCGCTCGATCCCGTGCGCGTCCAAGGCGTTCGCGAGTCGAGCCGTGCGATCGGCGTACTCGGAATAGGTGTGTCGCGTGCGTCCCTCGTGGGTCCGGGAGACGATCTCGGTGTCCGGGTACAGTCGTTCGGCGCGCCACAGGAACGGTCGCAGCGTCTGGGAGTGTCCTCCGGGCATACCTCACACACCACGGAGTCGAGAACTATGAACGTTATCATGGTTGATCGTGATAGTTAGTGGTGAGAGCGTTTGACGACGAAGTCGCTCGGTGATGCGTGATTAACTCCGAGGCAATGAACACCGCCAAAGCCCCAGCCGCTCGCTTATAAGTGGTTGCTTACGGCGGATCGGCGGTGAACATCGCCAAAGCCCCAGCCGCTCGCTTATAAGTGGTTGCTTACGGCGGATCGGCGGTGAACATCGCCAAAGCCCCAGCCGCGAGGCGGGCAGACGCTCGCTGCGCTCCTCACTCGTTCGCTCCGCTCACTCGTTGCGGTGCTTGCGTCGCCTCTGCCCGCCTCGCGGCTGCCCCTTTGAGTCCCCCCGACCGCACCGCACAGCACCTCACGCCTCCCCAGCCTCGTCAGTCGCCTCCGCTTCGCTCCGGCGACTGACTCCCTCGCACGCGCTGACTCGCGGTCGCCGGTGGCGACCGCTCGCAGGCGCGCGCCGACAGCACGTCGGAAATAGCTGAAAAGCCGTCAGCTACCCTCTGAAGAGGCTCGCGTGCACCGGTGCGTGGTCGGGTTCGGGACGCGGGGACTCGTCGCCCTTCCCGCCGCCGTCGGAGACGGCGCGACCGGCGGTGCCCTCGGCGAGGAAGTCGCGGAGCGGCGGCCCGACGTGCTCGGGCTCGACGAGGAACGCGTCGTGGCCGTGGTCGGAGTCGATCACGTGGTGCGCGACCGGGGCGTCGCCGGCGCGGAACGCGTCGGCGAGCGACGACAACTGCTCGACGGTGAAGTGCCAGTCGGCGGTGAAGCTCAACAGGAGCGCCTCGCCCTCGAAGGCGGCCAGCGCGTCGGCGTCGGTGCCGTGGCCCGCGGAGAGGTCGTACTCGTCCATCGCGCGCGTGAGGTAGAGGTAGCTGTTCGCGTCGAACCGGTCGCTGAACCCCTCCGCCTGGTAGTCGAGGTACGACTCCACCTCCCGGTACGGGAAGAACGCCGCCGTCGGCTCCGGCGGGAGCCCCAGGTCTCCCTCCTCGCGGGTCAGCGAGTCGCGGCCCGCGGAGCGACGCCCGAACTTGCGCTCCATCGACGCCTTCGAGAGGTACATGATGTGGCCGATCTGACGGGCCAAGGCGAGCCCCTCGTCCGGCGAGGGGCGGCCCTCGCCGTAGTAGTTCCCTCCGTTCCAGTTCGGGTCCGCGCGGATCGCCCGCCGGGCGACCGCGTCGAGCGCGAGGCACTGGGCGTCGAGGCGACCGGCGGTCGCGATGGCGACCACGCGGTCGACGTCGTCCGGGTAGCGCTTCGCCCACTCCAAGGCGTTCATCCCGCCGACGCTCCCGCCGACGACGGCGCGGAGCCGACCCACGCCGAGGTGGTCCAGCAGGCGGCGCTGCGCGCGCGCCCAGTCCTCGACCTGCACCGGCGGGAAGGCGGTTCCCCACCGGTCGTGGTCGGGCTCCTCGGGGAGATCGAGGTCGGCGGGGCGCTCGCTCGCCGGTCCCGTGGTGCCGTAACAGGAGCCGGGGACGTTCGCGCAGACGACGTAGTACTCGGTGGTGTCGATCGCCTTCCCCGGGCCGACGATGTCGTCCCACCACGCGCGGGCCTGTCCGGCCTGCCCGGCCCCGCGGGTCCCCTCGTCGCGCTCCGGCGCGGGCGACCGGGCGACGTTCTGGCTGCCGGTGAGCGCGTGGCACACCAACACGACGTTGTCGCCGTCGAACTCGCCGTGGGTCTCGTAGGCGACCTCCAGGTCCGGGACCGACTGGCCGCACTCGAAGACGAACTCCCCGAGCGAGGCGACGCCGTGATCGGTCGGCGTCGCGCTCATGGGGATCGCTCCTCGGCGGCGCGCGCGCCGGCCGCGAGCCCCCGATCGAGGTCGGATATCACGTCGTCCGCGTCCTCGATCCCGACGGAGAGCCGGAGCATCTCCGGGTAGACGCCGGCGAGGCGCTGCTGCGTCTCGTCCATCTGCGCGTGCGTGGTCGAGGCCGGGTGGATGACGAGCGTCTTCGCGTCGCCGATGTTCGCGAGGAAGCTCGTCAGGTCGACCGCCTCGCAGAACGTCTTGGCGGCCTCGAAGCCGCCGTCGACGCCGAAGGTGACCATCCCGCCGTAGTCGTCGAGGTACTCGGCCGCGTTGTCGTGGCTCTGGTGGTCCTCGAAACCGGGGTAGGCGACCCAGTCGACTCGGTCGTCGTCGCGGAGGAACTCGGCGACGGCCCGGGCGTTCTCGCAGTGGCGCTCCATCCGGAGCGGGAGCGTGTTGAGCCCCTGGATCGTCTGCCACGCGTCGAAGGGCGACTGCTGGCCGCCGGTCGGTCGGACCCCGCGCTGGCGGGCGACGTTGGCGAAGGCGGCGTCGCCGAACTGCTCGACGAAGTCGATCGGGAACGCCGGCGACTGGCCGTCGAGCTCGTCGTAGTCGGCGTCGGGGTGGTCCCACGGGAACTGCCCGCCGTCGACGACGACGCCGCCGACGGTGGTACCGTTGCCCGTGATCCACTTCGTCGTCGACTCCCAGACGACGTCGGCGCCGTGCTCGAACGGCCGGCAGAGGTAGGGGGTGGCGAAGGTGTTGTCGACCACGAGCGGGACCGCGTGCTCGTGGGCGATCTCGGCGAGCCGCTCGAAGTCGGGCGTGACGAGCGAGGGGTTCGCGACCGTCTCGACGTGGACGAACGCGGTGTCCTCGTCGATCACGTCCGCGTACGCCTCGTAGTCGAGGGTGTCGACGAGCCGCGCCTCGACCCCGCGGCGGCTCGCGATGCTCGTGAGGTACGCGGCCGTCCCGCCGTACATCTCGGAGCTGGCGACGACGTTGTCGCCCGCGCTCGCGAGGACGGTGGCGATCGCGTCGAGCGCGGCCATCCCCGAGCCGGTCGCGACCGCGTCGGAGCCGCCCGATAGGTCGGCGATGCGGTCCTCGAGGACGCTCACGGTCGGGTTGGAGAGCCGGGAGTAGACGTGGCCCTCCGCCCGGAGCGCGTACATCTCCGCCGCCGCGTCCGCGTCGTCGAAGACGAAGGAGGTCGTCTGGTGGATCGGGGTCGCGCGCGACCCGGTCGCCGGGTCGGCCTCGGCGCCGGCGTGGAGACTCCGGGTGTTGAACCCACGTGTCATGTGTGTAGTGCATATATCTACAAACGTCTATAACCGTCAGTTACGGCAAGTGATGCCTCGGCCTGCGTCGAAGCGGCGGGAGCGACCGGATGCTGTCGTCTCCGACCGAGCGCCCGAAGCGTGAGTTTATCCCCGATCGCGAGCCTACCGTCGGTAATGGCAGTCGCCGATCCCCCCGTACCGGAGCTCGCCGCACGCGCGAACGCCTGCGCCGATCGGCTCCGCGCCGCGGACCGCGTGCTGCTCGCGTCCCACATCGACGCCGACGGGCTCACGAGCGGCGCGATCGCGTCGACGGCGCTCGAACGGGCCGGGATCGACCACGAGGTCGTCTTCGAGAAGCAGCTCGACGCCGAGTCGATCGCCGGCATCGCCGCCCGCGAGTTCGACGTGGTGTGTTTCACCGACTTCGGCTCCGGCCAGCTCGACGTGATCGGCGAGCACGAGGACCGGGGCGACTTCGTCCCCGTGATCGCCGACCACCACCAGCCGGCCGACCGGGACACGGAGTTCCACCTCAACCCCCTCCTGGAGGGGATAAACGGCGCGAGCGAGCTGTCGGGCGCGGGCGCCAGCTACGTGCTCGCTCGCGCGCTGGAGGGTCCGGACGCCGACAACCGCGACCTCGCCGCGCTGGCGGTCGTCGGCGCCGTCGGTGACATGCAGGACTCCGACGGCGGGCTCGTCGGCGCCAACGAGGCGGTCGTCGTCGACGGCGTCGACGCCGGCGTCATCGAGACGCAGACGGACCTGGACCTGTACGGCAGGCAGACGCGGCCGCTCCCGAAGCTGCTGGAGTACGCCTCCGACGTGAAGATCCCGGGCGTCTCGAACGACGAGGCGGGCGCGATCTCCTTCCTCACCGACCTCGACGTCGACGTGAAACGCGACGGGGAGTGGCGGCGCTGGGTCGACCTCGACGGCGAGGAGCGACAAATTCTCGCGTCCGCGCTGATGCGTCGCGCCGTCGCCTCCGGCGTCCCCGCCGACCGGATCGAAGCGCTCGTCGGCACCTCCTACACCCTCGTCGACGAGGAGCCGGGCACCGAGCTACGGGACGTGAGCGAGTTCTCCACCCTCCTCAACGCCACCGCCCGGTACGAGCGGGCCGACGTGGGGCTCGCGGTGTGTCTCGGCGACCGCGGCGACGCCCTCGCCGAGGCGCGTCGGCTCCTCCGGAACCACCGGAAGAACCTCTCGGAAGGGTTACAGTGGGTGAAAAACGAAGGCGTGACTCGCGAGGAGAACCTCCAGTGGTTCGACGCCGGCTCGCGGATCCGCGAGACGATCGTCGGCATCGTCGCCGGGATGGCGATCGGCTCGCCGGCACTCGACCGCTCGAAGCCCGTGATCGCGTTCGCGGAGGAGAGCGCGGAGGAGCTGAAGGTGTCCTCGCGGGGGTCACACGCGCTGGTTCGGCGGGGGCTCGACCTCTCGGCGGTGATGCGGGAGGCGAGTCAGGCGGTCGGCGGCGACGGCGGCGGGCACGACGTGGCCGCGGGCGCGACCATCCCGACGGACGAGCGCGACGCGTTCGTCGCCGAGGCGGACCGGCTGGTCGGCGAACAGCTCTCGTAGCGAAACGGGACAGCGGAAGTCGGAACGTCGGTTGGGCGTCGTCAGGCCTCGCCGAGGTCGCGGAACATCGCGCGGTAGTCGTCGGACGACAGCGATTCGCCGAGCTCGTCGATGTCGGCGTCGAGCGTTTCGAGCCGATCGACCAGCTCTGCGTACGCCTCGTTCCCCTCGCGCTGGGCGGCCGGCTTCTGAGCGTCGAGCACCGCGCGCTTGCTCGCCAGCGCCGCGGCCTCCTGGATCAGGTCGTCGTACTCGCTGCGGGTCAACAGCGTGTCGATCGCCGCCAGCAGCTTCGAGCGGCTGACGGGCTTGGTGAGGTACAGGTCGAACCCCATGTCGATGATGTCGAAGTCGGGCTCGACCGCGGTGACCATCGCGACGCGGCAGTCGTACCCCGCCTCGCGGATGTGATCGAGCACGTCGTCACCGCTCCCGTCGGGGAGGCGCCGATCGAGCAACACCACGTCGACCGCGCCGTCGACTCGGTCGATCGCTTCGGCGGCGGTCTCGGCGAGGTCCACGTCGTATCGCTCCTCGAGGAAGCCGGCGTACAGCGCGGCGATGTCGGGCTCGTCTTCGACGACGAGGACCGATGGCTCGCTCACCGCCGATCACCGCCGGGGGCGACGGGGGACGCTTCACCGGGCATACAGGAAGGGGCGGCGTGTCGAGGAATAAACCTGTCGGCGTCCGTGCGGCCGGTCCGTCGGATCGTCTTTTATATACTCCCGTCGCCAAGAAAGGGACGAATGTCAGAACTCGTCTCCACGGGGGTCGAGGGGCTCGACTCGATCCTCTCCGGCGGAATCACGGAGCGATCGACGGTCCTCGTCTCCGGAAACCCCGGTACCGGCAAGAGTATCTTCGGAATTCAGTACCTTCATCACGGCGTCACCGAACACGACGAGCGCGGCGTGTACGTCTCCTTCGAGGAGGACGAGGCGGACATCCGCGGCGCCGCGAAGTCGATCGGACTGGAGGGGTTCGACGACGCCGTCGACAGCGGCGACATCGTCATCCTCGACAAACGCGAGATGCTGCGCGAGACCGACTTCTCGACGGCGGTCGACAAGCTCCTCGACACGATCGAGGACGGTGACTTCGATCGACTGGTGCTCGACTCGCTGTCGATGTTCCAGCTCTTCTTCGACGCCGAACAGGAGAAGCGGACGTACCTGCTGAAGTTTTCGGACATTCTCAAGGCGAACGGACTCACCTCCCTGCTCATCAACGAGCAGGGCGCGGTGTTTCCGGACACCGAGGTCGGACTGGAGAACTTCCTCACCGACGGCAACATCTACTTCATCCAGACGCCGACCGACTCCGGCGTCAACCGGTACGTCTGGGTCGCGAAGATGCGGAAACAGGACATCGATACCGACATCTTCCCGATGGAGATCGGCGAGGGCGGGATCACCGTCCACGAGCGGGCCGGCGGGTTCTCGATGATGGGACGGTCCGAGGAACCCTCGTTCTGACGCCCGGGGAAGAGACGAACGAGAAGGCGAAGGGGAGACGAACGCGGTGTGTCGGGGACGATCGCGGAGCGGGGACGAACCCTTACTGTCCGGACGAGAGGTCGCGCCACACGTCGTCGAGACGGTTCTTCACCGCGGAGCGCTCCTCAACCTCGACGGTGAGCCCGTCGCGGAAGTCGACCTCGACGCCGTCGACCTTCCGGCGGTACACCTTCACGCGGCGGTGCTCGTCCGAGAGCGGGCGGTCGTGAAGCTCCAAGAGGTCGGCCTCTTCCAGCTCGTTGATCCGGCGGTAACACGTCGCGATCGGCACGTCAAGCTCGTCGCTGAGATCCTGTGCGGACTTCGCGTCACCGGTCGCGGTCAGGATATCCGTGTTATACTTGTTGCCGAGCACCGTGATCAGATCGTCCCCCACCATTCACGTTATCGTTGTTGATTTTTTGAGCTTAAAAGGGTACCGGTGATCGACCTCGGTCGAGAATCCGGTCCGGTAGGGCGGCGCACGGCGGTGCCGGGCGTTCGGGGGGAGCAGCTATTCGCGGATGTTATCGCCGGTGATAGCCGCCACCGTAGGTTTATATCCCGACTCCGGCCACGGTGGGTATGGAGCTCATCGAGGGGCTGTATCTCGTGACGACCACCGTGCTGGCGGGCGCGAGCGCGACGCTGCTCGCGTTCGCGGTCTCGGCGTACCGATCCTCGGGCCGAACCGCGATGGCGTACCTCGCGGTCGGGTTCGGACTCGTCGTCCTCGCCGCCGTGGCGACGCCCGTCGCCGCCTTCCAGACATCGTTCGCGAACCCGCAGGCGCTACTACTCGTCAACACCGGGCTGCTGGCGGCGTCGATGGCGCTGGTCGCCGGGAGCCTCGCCGTCTACGAGCCCGGCACGCGGGAGTTCGTGATCCCCGACTCGGAGCTGACGCGAATTCAGGAGCGCTGAGGCGACGCGGATCGACCACAGACGGGGCAAACGAAGCGGGCAGCGCCGGGGCCAAGCAGCTTCGAGAAGGCCGCCGATCGCACGCGAGAGACTTGCAGACGTGTGCGGATCGCGACCGATCTGCCCCGATCATCCGGAACTCTCACAGATCCAGAGCCGATAACTATATCGCGATATCGTTGATATATTCAGAAACTATCGGGCAGAAACAAGTCCCATAATCGCAATACTGCAGCGTTTTATCAGGTCGAATAATCGGCACGGAGTCTTTAATAGTGAAATCACTCTCCCTAGCGATAACGCCCGCCGGGCAGGCCGGGGGCCGACGCAACACACAATGTTCGAAACACTACTGGACGAGGAAGAGCGCGGTCAAGTGGGGATCGGGACCCTCATCGTGTTCATCGCGATGGTGCTGGTGGCGGCGATCGCCGCCGGCGTCCTGATCAACACGGCCGGGTTCCTTCAGACGCAGGCGGAAGCAACGGGCGAAGAAAGTACAAGTCAGGTGAGCGACCGGCTGCAGGTGGTGAGTCAGTCAGGGAACGTGACTGGTGAAGACCCTCGAGAAGTTGATCAATTAAATATCACAGTGGCACAGTCTCCTGGTGCTAGTAATATCGACTTATCCGAGACGAGCGTTGAACTCATCGGGACTGGCGGACAGGAAACGTTCCAGCTTGGCGAGGAGGCCACGATCGACATCTACACTGGAGAAAGTGGTGATGTCGTGCTGACCGATACCAGCGACCGTGCCGATATTGGAGTCGATCTAACTAGCGGCGTAGCTGCGGGTTACGGTACACTCGAAGGCGGCGACCGCCTGTCGGTGACCTTCACGACGCCGTCGGGTGCAACCACGAGCGCAGAGCTTCGTGTCCCGACGACATTGACTAGCGAACAGACCTCGGTGAGGCTGTAACAATGTTCGAATTCATCAACAACAGTGAGGAGCGCGGTCAAGTGGGAATCGGGACCCTCATCGTATTCATCGCGATGGTGCTGGTCGCAGCGATCGCCGCCGGCGTCCTGATCAACACGACCGGCTTCCTCCAGTCACAGGCGGAGGCGACCGGTCAGGAGAGTACCGAGCTCGTGTCGGAGCGGATCGACGTGACGAGCGAAGTCGGTATCGTCGGCAACAACAGCACGGGAGAACTCGAATCAATCAAAATTACGGTGTCCGGTGCTGCTGGTGCCGATCAGATTGACCTCTCAGAATCAACTATCCAGGCGGTTGGGCCGAACGGGCAGGCAAATCTCGTCTTCACAGACACGAATGCTACCGGTGGCGACACTATCAACAACGCGAGCCAGCTCAACGCGAGCGAGTTCGCTGTACAGAATTCAAGCGGCGGCTTCGTCAACAGCGGTGACGCCGTGCTCAACGACGACACAGACTATACGATCGTCGTGAACCCCGGTGCACAGCCGTTCGGGAGTCTGGCAGAGGGCGGGGTCACTGACGGGAGCGGGAACTACACCTACGCCCACCTAAATGCGACAGAGGACGCGTTCGGCGAGGGACAGAGTTCGTCAGTCGAGATCGTTTCGCCATCGTCGGCGACAACCTCGGTCGAACTGAACGCGCCCGACCTCTTTACAGAGAACGGCGAAGCGGTCCGGCTCTAACGAGCCTCGAACAGCCCCCTAACCACTGTCCCGGCGGATCCCGCCGCCCGGAACACCTATTTTCTCGCGCCACCACGGCTACGCCATGAGTGACCACGACGCACCGGCGGCCGACCCCGACGCGCCGCCGGCCGACCCCGACGAACTCGACTTCACCGACGACGAGAACGTCGTCGAGATCGGGGAGAGCCGGTACGTCGTCGGGACGAACGGCCGTCCCAACGTCCGCCGGTCGCAGCCGGACCCCCGTCCCGACGACGAGACGGGCTTTACCTCCGCCGACCCGGCGAACCCGGAGGAGCGACGACCGCCGGATCCGGGCGGCGACCCGGGAGGTGCGGAAGCCGGAGACGGAGCCGGCGCCAACGCGCCCCGCGGTGCAGGTGGTCAAGCGCAGGGCGGAAACGCCGCCACCCACCCGCAAGGCGCCGGCGCTGCTCCGGAGGTCGACCGCCAGTCGGTGAGCCGGTGGCTGGCGAACTCCTTCGACGGCGACGGGTTCACCTACGGGATCGACGCGACGCTCCACGTCGACGGCGAGACCACTCGCCAGCGGATGGTGTCGAACGACGTGACGGCGACGTTCGACTCGCTCGTGTCGTGGTTCGCGTCCAACGCGGGGCCGAGCTCGCCGACGCCGGAGGCGCTCGGCCTGCTGCTCGTCGCGAGCGAGACGACCGTCGACGTCCCGCCGGTGGCGATCAAGCGCTTCGCCGCGAGCCAGGGGCTCACGGCGAGCGACAGCATCGGCGATCTGGTGCGTGCGGCGGAGGAGGCCGACGGCTTCCGGATCGAATAGCGGGGGGTTCAAACGACGATTCGCGGAATACGGCCGCTTGATCGATAGCGGGAGTAGGTATTGCAGATCGGTGACGGCGATGAGGTAGTTAAATGGTCGTGAGCGATGGTGACGATCGCTTATAAGTGAAGGCGGCTGTGCGGTGGCGCGCGCCTCCGAGCGCCCGTAGGGCGTGAGGAGCGCCGCGCGAGGGAGTCGCTGGCGGCGACAGCCGCCAGCGACGAGGCTGGGGAGGTGTGAGGCTGTGCGGTTGCGGTGCGGGACTCAAAGGGGCAGCCGTGAGGGCGCAGTAGGCGACGGAAGCACCGCAAGGAGCGAGTGAAACGAACGACTGAGGAGCGCACCGAGCGTACTGCGCCCTCACGGCTGGGGCTTTGGAAGTGTTCACCGCAGAGCCGTCGATCACGTATAAATAGCCGACGGCAACCCCACTCGTTCACTTATAAATGACCACCTCCACGACGTGCTATACCCACTCCCGCCGTCAGTCGTGGCTGTGTCTGCGACTACCACGGGGCAGAGCCGAGACGGCAGTTATAAGAATACGAGCAGCACGACGCCGAGCAGCGCGAACACCGCGTACAGCCCGGCCATGACCTCCCGTTTCAGCGGGCTCCCGAGCGGCTCCGCGGTCAGACGCCGGATCGGCGGTAAGATCGCGATCCCGCCGAGAATCAGGGGGAAAGCACCAATCTGCGGGACCAGCGTCAGCGCGACGACGATCGTCCCGTAGCCGAGCACGTAACAGCCCCGGCGCCAGAGCTGCTCGCGGTCGGTGAGCTCCTCGGTCGGGACGAATCCGGACCCGCCGCCGTTTCCACCGGTGTTCCCGCCGCTCGCACCCCCGGACTCGGCGGTCAGCTGCTGAGCCTGCCGCTGCACGTACTCGTCGAGCTCCTCGGCGGCCGCGTCCGTCTGGGGCGCGCCGCACTCGACGCAGTAGCGAGCCTCGTCGTCGAGCGACGAGTCGCACCGGGGGCAGGTCTTCATCCTCATCGGAAGGGCACCACGGGCGGACTTAACTCTTCGGAGCTTTGCCGGCGGTCCGATCCCGGTTCAGTCTGCCGATTCGCTCCCGATTCATCCGTATCGGGGCGATCCGGTTCTCTGACGCGATAATCGGGTGGGTACGCTTTAGTCGCTGAGATCCCGAGTACGTACCAACCGACGGCGGGCCGGCGGAGCGACGCGGCCCGTCACGACGGAACGAACACACGATGACCTCCAGACCTTCACCGGACGACGCGGAGACAGACACAGAGGCGACGCTCCGCGCTCGGCTCTCGGATATCCCCGCTCGGCTCTCGGATATCCCCGCTCGGCTTTCGAACCTCCGCGTCGTGTTCGTCGCGCTCGCGGTGTTCCTCTCAGTCCTCGGCGCGGCGGCCACGGGGCCCGCCGCGGCGACCCTCGCGGGAGGGGACGCGGCGACAGTCGGTGAAACCCCGGCGACGGCCGACGGCGACGAGGTCACCCCGGCGATCGCGACCGACGACGAGGCGGGCCCGGGCGGCGCCGCCAGACGGGAGATCAGCGGATCGTTCAGCCGACCGATGTACACCGGGACCGCGGGAGACCCGGTGGAGATCAGACACGTCATCAGTTCGTCCGGGAACGACAGCGCGTACCTGCTGATCGGGGGCAACCGTCTCACCGACTCCGGCGGAACGGTCGGGTTCGTCGACGTCGTCAAGACATCCGACCGGTCGACAACGATCAACACCCGGCTCATCGGGACGAACCAAAGCAGTGTCAAGAGCTGTAGCGCCGCCGACGTCGACTGCGACCTCCAGTTCGAAAACGAGGACGGCGAGGTGATCGCGGAGAACCTCTCGGAGCTCTCCGAGACCGGCTCGACCGGCGCCGGCGGGCTCGCTCGCCCGCTCGTCCCGCAGCGGTACCGGCTCGCGATCACGAACGGGACGTTCGTCGTCCGGGACTCCGGCGCCGTGGATCCGGTCAAAGTGGCCGACGAGTCCGACCTCGTGTTGCGGAAGCCGACGTTCGACGACAGCGTCGAGGTGTTCACGACCGCGGACAGCGAGGTGACTACCGACGGCGAGGGCGGGACAGAGTCGCTCGGCGCGCTCAGGGAGAGCGGACTCGACCGCGCGGCGGTGACCAAGGGCGACCGCGTCGTCCTCGGCTTCGAGTCGACCGGGATCTGGGGGGCCCTCTCGTACTTCGCCAAGAACCGGTCTGACGGGTCGATCGAAGCCGGGACTCAGACCGATCACCGGGCTCTCGGCGACCTCCTCGAAGCCGAGGAAGGCGTCTCGCTACGGGTCCGGGAGACGAACCCCCGGCAAAACGAGCGCCCGGCAGAGCTCGACCTCGCGAACGCCGACCCGGACGACGTCACGCTCTATCTCGCGGAGGGCGAGACGCTCGAACGGGGCGACAGCGATCAAGCGCCCAGCCGGTTCCACCTCGCGATAGACACGAGCGACGGGGGCCCGTTCACCGACGATCCCGAGCCGGGCGACGAGTTCTCGGTCGAGTTCGCCCTGGAGGGAACCGAAGGCGAGCAGTACGAGTTCCGCGACGGGCAAGGGCCACCCGAGGCGTTCGAACCGAAGTCGGCCGCGGACGACCAGTACCCGTACCACGAGAGCGCCGACGGCCGGGTGAGCGCCGAGGCGTCGTTCGCTATCGTCGAGCGCTACCTCCGGTACGACCACGCCACCGCCGACGGCGACATCCTCGTCGAGGCCGAAAACGGGACCATCACCGGGAGGACCTCCATCCTTCCCGTGACGGACCTGTCGGCGACGATCGTCAGGGACGACGACGGCGAACCGACGCGGACCGAGTCGGAGCTGACGATCGAGGACGAGAACTTCTCCGTCGACAGCGGGCTCACCAACGTGACGCCCGGGACGGAGGCGAGCTATCGGCTCTATCAGGGGCAGTCGCTACAGGACAGTCGAACGATCGTCGTCGTCGACGACGCCGAGGACCCCGCCCGCCTGCGGCTGGGGGACGAAACGACGACGAACCTGACGGTGACCCGGGGCGAGTCGCTGTCGAACCTCTCCGCGACGGTGCGGAACGTCGGGCAGCTGGAGAACCGGGAGCGGCTGTCGCTCGACGTCGGCGACGGAGCGATCGTCGACGAGCGCCACGTCACGGTCGAGCCGAGGGGCTCGGAAGCGGAGACGTTCGGCGAGCTCGACGCCGAGTTGGAGCCGGGCGAGTACCCGTACGTGCTCTCGATCGACGGCCACAGCGTGGAGGGAACGCTGCTCGTGGAAGCGGACCCGTCGGTGACGCGCGTCGACGACCCCGGCGCCGACGAGGAGGGATCGGCGGCGGCCGACGGGGAGGACGGAGCGGACGAGAACGGCTCGGACGACGGGGACGCGACCGACCGCGAGTCGAACGAGACGTCGTCGGAGGGCGGTGGCGACGAGACGCCGGGCGACGAGGCGCCGAGCGACGCGCCGGCGGCGTTCCTCCCCTTCGGCATCGGGACGCGGGAGACGTTCGGCGGGACGGTCCTCGTGGGCGCGACGTACCTCCTCGGACACTGGGTCTGAGCGGGCTCGAACGCTGGATCTGGCTTGGATCGGGCCCCCGACGACCCGTTCCGCCGCATCGGTTCTCAGCGCTGAGAACCGCGGGGGAGTCGTTAAGTGAACGCTGTCCCGCCTTCCAGATAACTATGGCAACGCGCGTGCTTATCGCGGACGACTCGGAGTTTATGCGGAACCTGCTCCGGGAGATCCTCGAAGGGGAGTTCGAGATCGTCGGCGAGGCCGAAAACGGCGTAGAGGCGGTCAACATGTACGAGGAACACGGGCCCGACCTCGTGATGATGGACATCGTGATGCCGATCCGGGACGGCATCGAGGCGACGACGGAGATCCTCGAAGCGAACCCGGAGGCGACGGTGATCATGTGCACCAGCGTCGGACAGGAGGAGAAGATGAAGGCGGCCATCAAGGCCGGCGCAGAGGGGTACATCACGAAGCCGTTCCAGAAGCCGAACGTGCTCGACGCCATCGGATCGGCGGTATAATGCGCGTCGACGTCCGGGCGCTCGGCGCCTGCAACCGGTTGGCGGAGCGGGGGGCCGAACAGGCCGCCGGCGCGCTCACCGACCTGACGGGCACGGATCTGTCCGTAGAGGTCACGGGCGCCAGCGTCGCCAGCGGCGAGGACCTCGCCGAGGCGTTCGCCGGCCGGGAGTCGATCGGCGTGAGCGTCGGGCTTCGCGGCGGACTGGAGGGCGAGGCGGTCCTCGCGTTCGACGCGGGCAACGTCGATGCGCTCCTCTCGCTTCTCCCGGGCGGGGCGTCGATGGGACGCAGCGCGGTGAGCGAGGTCGGGAACATCGCGCTCGGCGGCTTCCTCGACGGGTGGGCGAACTACCTCGGGACGGCGATCGACATGACGCCGCCCCGGTACTTCGAGGCCGACGGCGCCGCCGTCCTCCCCGACGGGGCGCTCGCCGGCGACGGCGTGTTCCTCTTCGAGAGCCGGCTTGACGCGACGACGACGGACCTGGACTTCTCGATCTACATGCTCCCCGACTCCGGGAAGTTCCGCGACCTCGTCGTGGGTAAGACCGCGCCGGCCGCCGCGCCGGGCGCGGAGGGCGGGGCGGGGAACGACGGCGCCGGCAGCACCGCGGTCCCCTACGAGTCGCTGTCGACGTTCGCGTCGCTGGCGAAGCGCGGCTCCGCGAACGCCGCCGACAACATCGCGATGATGACGGGCCTCGACACGACCGTCGACGTGAGCCGGCTGCGGTTCGTCCCGCTGGCCGACGTGCCCGCGGAGGTCGGCGTCGAGCCGCACGCCGGGACCGTCTTCGAGCTGCAGGGCGAGCCGAGCGGCTACCTCGCGATCCTCTTCGAGGAGGAGTCCGCCGCGAAGGTCGCGGCCTCGATGCTCCCCAGCGAGCCGGACGAGCCGCTGGGGGGGATGGCCGAGAACGCGCTCTGCGAGCTCGGCAACGTGATGACGAGCGGGTTCATCGACGGCTGGGCGAACGTGCTCGGCACGTCGATCACCCACTCGCCTCCCGAGTTCGTCCACGACATCGGCTCGGCGGCGATCAGCCCGCTGGTCGCCAAGCTGAGCCGGCGGCAGGACTACGGGTTCGTGATCGACGCCGCGATCCAGACGGAGGGCGTCCAGACGCGGTGCGACGTGTACGCGCTCCCGGACGAGCGCGAACTGGCGCGGGCGCTCGACAGGCTCTCGGAGTCGTGAGCCACCACCCGTCGTCTCGCGAGCGAGCGCCCCGCGACGGGTCCGACACTCCCGACGGCGGCCGGATCAAGGTCGGCGTCAGCGATCTGGCGGTCGCGACCGGTGATGAGACGGTGACGACGAGCGGCCTCGGGTCGTGCGTCGCCGTGGCGCTCGTCGATCGGTCGACCGGCGTCCGGGGACTGTTACACGCGATGTTACCGAACGGCACCGGGACCGACACCGGCATCGAGCGGCCGGGAAAGTACGTCGACACCGGTATCGAGACGCTGATCGCGGAGCTGGAGGCCGCGGGCGCGTCCGCCGACCGCCTCGAAGCGCGCGTCGCCGGCGGCGCGGAGATGCTCGATCTCACGGACGCGGTCGGACCGCGGAACGTCGCGCGCGCCGAGCAGTGCCTGGACGCAGCCGGGATCCCGGTGGTCGAGCGCGCCGTCGGCGACGGCGTCGGCCGGACCGTCCGGTTCATGGCTGACGGCCGACTGGTCGTCCGGGCGGCCGACGGGTTCGAGCGGACGCTTTGAGCCCCCCTCGTTCGGGAGGGGCCGCGGCGCCGCCCGATTCCACCGAAGGAATGCCTTCTCACAGCTGATATTTTGAGGGGTGAATTGAAGTGTGCTCTGGGGGTGGTACACGGTAATGGGCCTCGAACTACCGGTGTGGGGAGCTCCAACGGCCGCATGGATAGTCGCCACGCTGGGGCTCGTCGGTGCGAGCGTCCTCGACAGATTCCTCGATGATGACGGCTCCGACGACGACGATTCCGGAGGCATGGGCGGCGGCGACGATCCCTTCGGCGGTGGCGGGATGGGCGGCGGCGGCGGAATGGGCGGCGGCGGGATGGGCGGCGGCGACGACTTCGACGACTTCGACGGGATGGACGAGTGGGACGACGAGTTCGACGGCGGCGGCGGTGGCGGTGGCGGCGGCGGTGCCAACACCGACGAGCTGGAAAACCGGCTCGACGACCTGGAGAACGAGGTCGCCTCGCTCTCGTCGACCGTCTCGACCGTGCGCTCGGAGAACGAGGAGATCTCGGCCGCCGTCGACGACATCGAGGAGGACGTGCGGAACCTACTCGACATCTACGAGATGGTCACCCGCGGCATCAACCCGTTCGTCGACGACTCCAGCGGCTTCGACGGGGTCGACGGCGGCGGTGAGGGCTCGTTCGGCCTCTTCGACGACGACGAGGGAGCCGACGCGGGCGACGATGACCTCGACGAAGACGTCGCGAACGCGGACGCCGACGGGTTCTTCGACGACGACCTGCTCGACGACGACCTCGAAGACGAGGACGACGAGTTCGGCGAGCTGGACGAGGAACCGGGCGACGAGCACACGGACGACGGCGACCCCGCCGACGCCGCGTCCGAGACCGCGACGGCGGACGACGGAGACGACATGAACGACGATGGAAAGAGCTTCAGCGAGCTGAAAGAGGAGTACGACGCCGGGGAGGCCGACTGGGCCGACGAGGACGGCGCCGAAACGGACGCGGGCGCGGAGGAAGACCCGTTCGACGACGGGGGCGACTCCTTCGAGGAGGACCTCGGCGACGAGGCGGATCCCTTCGACGACGAGCCCGACGACGGCGTCGACTTCGACGACGGGATGGACTCCTTCGAGGAGGACCCCGACGACGGCCCGGCGGCGAACGGGCACACGCCGGAGTCCGACCGCTCGCGCGGCCGGCAGCCCGGCGGCGACCCCGCCGAGGCGAACGGCGGGGGCTTCGAGTACGTCCAGCAGGACGACCTCTCGGGGACCCGCGGCAAGCCGTACCTCACGGAGCTGCCCGGCGACTACGTCGGGGACCTCCTCGTGATGGAGTGGCTGGAGTTCCTCGTCTCCGAGAGCGACGTCACCGACGCGGTGCGCGCGATCAACTACTACGAGCGCATCGAGTGGGTCGGCCCCGACGCGGCCGCGCGGCTCCGGGACTTCCTCTCCGGGTTCGGCACGATCGACCGCAACCTCGTCGACCGACCGGGGACCGATCGGCTGGTCCGCGAACACCACACCCGTAGCCTCCGGTACGTGACCCAGCTCAACGGGACGAGCGGGCACCTCCTGCTGCTCGACCGCTGGGACGACCTCGCCGGCGGCTCGCTGGTCGGCGGCGGCCCGCCGCGGGGCGGGTCGGGCCGCGGGGGACGCGGCGGACACGGACGACGCGAGGGCGGACGCGACCGGCGCGCATCCGACCGCGCCGACGATCGACGGGACGGTCACCGCGAGGAGCGCGCCCCGCCCGAGGACCGCGGCGGCGACGACCGCGACCGGCGCGCGAGCGAGAACGGTCACGGCGACGCGGAACGTCACGGAAGCGACGCGGGACGGCGAGACGGACAGACGGACCGCCGGGACGGGCAGGCGGACCGCCGCGGCTCCGAGGGTCGCGAGCGCAACGGCGGCTCGCCGCGACCGATGAACGACCCGAACCCGCGTTCCGACCGCGCCGACCCGGCCGACGGAGGGTGGGGCGATGGGCGTTAGCGTCTCCGCGTCGACGGCGATCATCGTCGCGGGGCTGTTCTTCGCGTTCACGACGTTCTACCCCGTCGCGGCCAACGGCTTCGACCGCGTCAGCGACGCGCAACACGGGATCAACGAGCGCGCGCTCGAACGGCAGAACACGGCGTTCACGGTGTCGAACGCGACGTTCGACAGCGGGACCGGCAATCTCACCGTCAACGCCACCAACGAGGGCTCCCTCGGTCTCGTCGCCGGCGACGCGACGCTGCTCGTCGACAACGAGTACGTCGACGTGGGCGGAGCCGACGCGACCACGACCGTCGACGGCGACGGCGACACCGAACTCTGGCTCGAGGGCGAGACGCTGACCGTCGAGGTCGCGCAGGCCGACACTGACACGACTATCGAGGACGGCACCCGCGTCGTCCTCGTCGTCGAGTCCGGCGTCCGCGACGCCGCGGAGGTGACCGCGTAGATGGCCAGCGTCCCCGTCTCCCACCTCATCCTGTTCATCGCGAGCCTCGTGATCGCGGCCGGCGTGGTCGGCACGATCACCACGGGGGTGGACCGCGTGAGCGCGGCGGTCGACGACGCCGGGCTGGACGCGACCGAGACGCTCCGGACCGACGTGACGGTCATCTCCGACGCGAACGCGGGGGTGTACAACGTCAGCGGCCAGCAGAACGTGACCCTCTTGATAAAGAACACCGGGACCCATCGGCTCGCGCCCGACGGCTCGGGGCTCGACGTCGTCTTCGACGGCCAGTACGTCCCGCCGAGCGCGGTCGACGGCGAACTCGTCTCCGCCGACGCGGGCGCGGCGTGGAGCCGGGGCGACGTGTTGCGGCTCACGATCAACGTGAACGATCTCGACGACACCACGAACGGCCTCGCCGACGGCGACCATCGGGTGTTCATCACCGCCAACGGCGACGAGGAGCTGTTCCAGTTCCGCGTTGAGGGAGGGAACTGAGATGCCCCGCGACAACCTCCTCTCCTTGGGGCTCGGCGAACGCGACCGGCTGAACAAGGAGCTCGGCGGGGGCATTCCCCGCGGCAGTATCGTCCTCATGGAGGGCGACTACGGAGCCGGCAAAAGCGCCATCTCCCAGCGGTTCGCCTACGGGCTCGTCGAGGAGGGCGCGTCGGTGACGATGATGTCGACGGAGCTCACCGTCCGCGGGTTCATCGACCAGATGCACTCGCTGGAGTACGACATGGTAAAGCCGCTCTTACAGGAGGAGCTGCTCTTCCTCCACGCCGACTTCGACTCCGGCGGGGCGTTCTCCGACGACGACGGCGAGCGCAAGGAGCTGCTCAAGCGCCTGATGAAGGCGGAAGCGATGTGGAACTCCGACGTCGTCTTCCTCGACACGTTCGACGCCATCTTCCGGAACGACCCGACCTTCGAGGCGCTGGTCCGGAAGAACGAGGAGCGACAGGCGGCCCTGGAGATCATCTCCTTCTTCCGGGAGATCATCTCGCAGGGGAAGGTGGTGGTGCTCACCGTCGACCCCTCCGCGGTCGACGACGACGCGATCGGCCCGTTCCGGTCGATCGCCGACGTGTTCCTCGAACTGGAGATGATCGAGGTCGGCAACGACATCCGCCGCCAGATCAACGTGAAACGCTTCGCGGGGATGGGCGAACAGGTCGGCGACACGATCGGCTTTTCGGTCCGATCGGGGACCGGAATCGTCATCGAGAGCCGGAGCGTCGCCTGAACCCATGACCGAGCCGACGCACAGCCGTCCCGGCGACCGGGACGCGATAGACCCGACCCGGGGCGCGACCGCCCCGACAGGAGACACGGAGTAGACAATGACCGAACACGGCACGGCGAAACCGTCGGAGGAGCTCCGGAAGGCAGCCATGCGGCGGCCGCACCTCCGCGAGCACCTGCGGGAGTTCAAACAGATAACCGGGGAGTTCCCGCAGTTCATCGAGGAGCCGAAAGACGAGTACGAGTCGAACCGCCCGAACGTCATCTATCCCGTCGGCGGGCCGATCTACAGCCACATCTACGGCGACCTCGGGCAGGACACCAAGTACTACGCCATCGAGCCGGAGGTCTCCGGCCCGCAGGCGGAAGTCCTCACCGAGGTGAAAAATCGCCTCCTCCGGGTGAGCGGCCAGCACAGCGCCCCCGACACCGAGGCGGGGTACGACGACCTCATCGAGGAGCTGTTAGAGGAGGTCACCCACGTCGACGAGCAGAATCAGGGGTTCCGCGGCAGCCTCTCGAAGGTGCTCAACATGGGGAAGCTGTCGGTCACCGAGGAGACCTACGAGAACATCCGCTACCGGCTCAACCGCGACATCGTCGGGCTCGGCCCGCTCGAGCCAGTGATGCGCGACCCGGCCAACGAGGACATCCACGTCATCGGTCCCAAGGAGTGCCACGTCGATCACGGCACCTTCGGCATGCTGGAGACGACCGTCGACTTCGGCACGCCCCAGGAGTTCGACAACTGGCTGCGCAACATGGGCGAGCGGATCGGCGACCCCCTCTCCGACTCCGACCCCATCGTCGACTCCACGCTGCCCGACGGGTCGCGTATCAACATCATCTACTCCGACGACGTGTCGCTGAAGGGCTCCTCGCTCACGATCCGGCAGGGCGAGGAGGTGCCGCTGTCGATCAACCAGATCACCAACTGGGGAACGCTCTCGCCGCAGCTGGCGGCGTACCTCTGGCTCTGCTTGGAGAACGAGCAGACGGTGTTCGTGGTCGGGGAGACGGCGTCCGGGAAGACGACGACGCTGAACGCCATCCTCTCGTACATCCCGGACGACTCGAAGATCTACACCGCGGAGGACACCGCCGAGGTCATCCCCCCGCACAGCACCTGGCAGCAGCTGTTGACCCGCGAGGGCGGCGGCGAGGGCTCCTCGGACGTGGACATGTTCGACCTGGTCGCCGCCGCGCTGCGGTCGCGCCCCGACTACATCATCGTGGGCGAGGTGCGCGGCGCCGAGGGGCGCATGGCGTTCCAGGCGGCCCAGACGGGCCACCCGGTCATGCTGACGTTCCACGCCTCGGACATCGTCTCGATGATCCAGCGGTTCACCTCCGAGCCGATCAACGTCCCGGAGACGTTCATGGACAACGCCGACGTGGCGCTGTTCCAGAACCGGGTGAAGCAGGGCGACCAAGTCCTGCGCCGGGTGACGAGCGTCCAGGAGATCGAGGGGTACTCCAAGGAGATGGAGGGGGTCGTCACCCGCGAGGTGTTCAGCTGGGACCCCGTCGAAGACGAGATCGTCTTCCAGGGGATGAACAACTCCTACGTGCTCGAAGAGCAGATCGCGACGCTGCTGGGATACGCCGACACCCGCGACATCTACGACGACCTCGACTTCCGTGCGGAGCTGATAGAGCGGATGATCCAGGAGGACATCCTCGGCTACCACGAGGTGAACGAGGCGATCAACTCCTTCCAGCGCGACGGCGTCGAGGGGCTCCCCTTCGACATGCATCGGAACGTCAGATAGCATGGCGGTGAAGGAGGTCGGCGACGGACTCGCGACGGCCGCGGAGCTGACCTCCGACGTCTTGGAGTCGTACGAGAAGCTCGACATCTCGAAGCGGAAGTACGTCGGGCTCGTGTTGCTCCCGGCGGTCCTCGTCTTCCTCGCGAGCGTCGTCGGCCTGTTCGTCCTCCCGCTCCCCTTCGCGGCGCGAGTGCCCGTCCCGATGTTCGGCGGGCTCGTGTTGGTCGCCGCGGTGATCTACCCGAAGATCTACCTCTCCAGTCTGGAGACCAAGATCGACAACCAGCTCCACCTCGTGATGACGCACATGACCGTGCTGTCGACGACGAACATCGACCGCATGGAGGTGTTCCGGACGCTGGCGAAAGAGGAGGAGTACGGCGTCGCCGCCGAGGAGATCAACCGCGTCGTCCACCTCGTCGACACCTGGAACCAGAGCCTCGACGACGCGTGTCGCCGGCGGGCCGAGGAGGTCCCCTCCGACGCGATGGCCGACTTCTTCGACCGCCTCGGCTACACGATGGGCGCGGGCCAGTCGCTAGAGGAGTTCCTCGTCTCCGAGCAGGACGTCATGCTCGCGAAGTACGAGACGCTGTACGAGTCCTCGCTGTCGAACCTGGAGGTGATGAAGGACCTGTACATGTCGATGATCCTCTCGATGACGTTCGCGCTGGTCTTCGCGATCGTCCTCCCGATCCTCACCGGGAACGACCCGACCGCGACCGTGGCGGCGGTCATCGTCCTCTTCGTCTTCGTCCAGCTCGGCTTCTACGCGATGATCCGGGCGACCTCGCCGTACGACCCGATATGGTTCCACCCGGACGAGCGCGCGCCCGGCGACCTGAAGCTGTGGGCGTCGCTCGGGATCGGCGGCGGGCTCTCCTTCCTCATCATCGGGATCACGGCCGCCGGGATGTTCGGGTACGGGCCGGGGCTCCCGGGGCTACTCTGGTTCCTCGACGACGTGCGGCTCCCGCTGTACCTCGCGGTGCCGATCTCGCCGCTCTTCATCACCGGGGTCATCCTCCGGAAAGAGGAACGGCAGATCACGGCCCGCGACGGCGAGTTCCCCTCGTTCGTGCGCGCGCTCGGCGCGACCGAGAGCGCGAAGCAGTCGACGACGACCGACGTGTTGACCACGCTGCGCGACAAGAACTTCGGCGACCTCTCCCCGGCGATCGAGCGGCTCTACCGCCGGCTCAACATGCGTATCAGCACCGAGGGCGCGTGGGAGCAGTTCACCTACGACACCCGGTCGTACCTCATCCAGAAGTTCTCCGAGATGTACCTCGTCGGCCGGCGGATGGGCGGGGACCCGAAGATGCTCGGCGAGCTGATCTCGAAGAACATGAACGCCGTGAACCAGCTCCGCGAGCAACGGCGGCAGGCGGCGATGACCTTCATCGGCCTGCTGTACGGGATCACGGCGGCGGCGACGTTCGCCTTCTTCATCGGGTTAGAGATCGTCGCCATCCTGGCGGAGCTGACGGCCGACTTCGGGCTCGAACAGATGGACATCGGGCAGATCGTCTACCCCGGCGCGTACGACATCCCGCTCATCGAGTACCTGCTGCTCACGGTGGTGCTTTTCAACGCCGCGCTCTCCTCGCAGATGATCCGGCGGATCGACGGCGGGAACCCCGCGAACGGGTACATCCACTTCGTGCTGCTGACGTGGCTCGGCGCGGCGACGGCGATCGCGACCCGGACCCTCGTGAACGCGATCCTGTCGATTTAAGAGTCGATTCGAGATATCGGGGTTTATAAATCGTTGACAGCGGATCAATGGTGAACACCACCAAAGCCCCAGCCGCTCGGCTATAAATCGCTGACAGCGGATCAATGGTGAACACCACCAAAGCCCCAGCCGCTCGGCTATAAATCGCTGACAGCGGATCAATGGTGAACACCACCAAAGCCCCAGCCGCGAGGACTCCATACGCTCGCTGCGCGCCTCGGTCGCTCACTCCGTTCGCTCCCTGCGGTGCTTGGGTCGCCTATGGAGTCCTCGCGGCTGCCCCTTTGAGTCCCACCCCGCCCCGCACAGCGACCGCACCTCACACCTCCCCAGCCTCGTCAGTCGCCATCGCTTCGCTCGGCGACTGACTCCCTCGCACGGCGCTCCTCGTGGCCGCCGACGGCGGCCACTCGGAGGCGCGCGCCACTGCACTTCCTATTTATAAGTCCTCTCTCCTCCCGATCTACTACTCGACCAGCGCCGGCTCGGGAACGTCCTCGTCGGCCGCCTCGCGCCACGATCGGCTCGGCGTCCAGCCGAACAGCCGCTTCGCCTTTTTAATCGCGTACGCGCCGCGGTCGTCGCCCTCGGCGAGCGCGCTCTCGTCGACCGCGCAGTCGTCGGGGACGCCGTCGTACGCCTCCCGCAACAGGTCCAGTAGGGGGCGACCGAGCGCGTTGTCGGCGGCGACGCAGTTGACCGCCTCGTGGGTCCCGGACGGGACGGCCGGGTCCGATCCCGTCGTTCCCGCGAGCGCGGCGGCGACGAGGTCGGCGGCGTCGCGGGCGTCGACGTACGACCAGAAGTTGCCGGCGCCCGCGTCCAGATCGCCGACGTACTCGTCGCTCCGGCAGGCGTACTCGCCGGGGAACTGGATCCACGAGGGGCGGATCGAGACGGCCGGGACGCCCTCGCGGCGCGCGACAGCGCCCGCGGCCGCCTCGGCGGTCACCTTCGAGAGCCCGTATGGGTCCTCCGGCCGGAGGGGGTGCTCCTCGGTGACGGGGAGTTCGTCCGGGAACGGCGTCGGGTCCGCGAAGAAGAAACCGTACGCGCCGTCGCTCGACGCCTGCACGATCCGGGCGTCCGCGCGGCCGGCCGCGTCGAGGACGTTCTTCGCGGCGCCGACGTTCGTCTCGAACACCCGGCCGTCGGGGTGGGTGCCGGCGACGGGGATCGCGGCCCAGTGGACGACGGCGTCGGGGTCGACCGCGTGGACGGTGTCGAGCGCCTCGCCGCGGTCGGCGAGGTCGGCCGCCCGGAACGAGACGTGCGGCGCCGGTTCGAGGTCCGGGCCGGGACGCTCGTAGTCGACGACGACGACCTCGTAGTCGCCCGCGAGTCGGTCGACGACCCAGCGCCCGGAGGCGCCGCGGCCGCCGGTGACGAGAACGGTCTCCATGCGTGCGGGTCGCCGGCGCGGGGGAAAAGCGCTCCGTCGTCGGACGATTCCGCCGCCGCGGCGGTGCGTTCGAAACCCCGGCAGGCTTTAATCCGGCGAACGGTAAAACTCGGACATGGAATGGAAGACCGACTGGGGACTCCGTGGGCGGATGGCGTTCACGATGTTCCTCCTCTTCGCCCTCTACGTCGTGTTCGTGGGAGCCCTGACGCTGTACTTCCAGGACTTCCTGTTCCCGCTGATCATGCTCGGCGGGTTCTCGATCGCCCAGTACTTCTTCAGCGACAAGCTCGCCCTGCGGAGCATGGGCGCGAAGAAAGTGACGGCCGAGGAGTACCCGGACCTCCACCGACGGATGGACCGGCTGAGCCAGCAGGCGGACCTCCCGAAGCCGACGGTCGCGGTCGCCGACACGCAGGTGCCGAACGCGTTCGCGACCGGCCGGAACAGGAAGAACGCGACCGTCGCCGTGACCACCGGACTCCTCCGGTCGCTCGACGAGGACGAGCTCGACGCCGTGCTCGCCCACGAGCTCGCGCACGTCAAGAACCGCGACGTGATGGTGATGACCATCGCCTCGTTCCTCTCGACTATCGCATTCTTCATCGTCCGGTGGGGATGGCTGTTCAGCGGCGACAACCGGCAGGGCGCGCCGGTGATCGTCGCGATCCTCGTGTCGATCCTCGTCTGGATCGTCTCGTTCCTGCTGATCCGCGCGCTCTCGCGGTACCGCGAGTACTCCGCCGACCGCGGCGCGGCCCTGATCACGGGCAAGCCCGGCGCGCTCGCGTCCGCGCTGATGACGATCGACGGCCGGATGGACCGCGTGCCGAAGGAGGACCTCCGCGAGGAGGCGGAGATGAACGCGTTCTTCATCATCCCGATCAAGTCGGGGTTCGTCGGCAAGCTCGCCTCGACGCACCCCCCGACGGAGAGCCGGATCGAGCGCCTCCGGGACTTAGAGCGCGAGATGGAGACCGCCTGATCGGCCGACCGAGCTCGGAGCGGCGAACGCGGCGCGGCGTCGCGGGACCTCTTTTTCCGGAGTGCCACGCTTTTAGGCCCCCGATCGCGGATCGGTCCCCATGAGCGCGCTCACCGACCCCGCGAAGCGCCGCTGGCTCGGGTGGGGGTCGCTGGCGGTCGTCTTCCTGCTCGTCAACGTCCACCGGCTCTCGACGGCGGTGCTGTCCGAGCAGCTCGTCGACGCGTTCGCGATCTCCGCGTCGCAGCTCGGGACGCTCCACGCCTCCTTCTTCTTTATCTACGCGGTCGTACAGATCCCGACCGGGGTCGTCTCCGACCGGTACGGCGCGCGGTACGTCGGCGCGGCGGGAGCGGTCGTCCTCAGCGCGGGCGCGGTCGCGTTCACGCTCAGCGGCGGCTACCTCACGGCGTTCCTCTCGCGGGCGGTGATCGGCCTCGGCAGCGGCGTGATCTTCGTCTCCACGCTCCGCTTCTGTACGAGCTGGTTCCGCGTCGACGAGTTCGCGACGATGACGGGCGTGACCACCGGGATAGCGGGACTCGGCGCGATCCTCGCGACGGTCCCGCTGGCGGTCGCGATCGACCGGATCGGGTGGCGGCCGACCGTGCGCGCGCTCGCCGTCGTCGGCTTCGCGGCGGCGGTCGCGGTGGTCGCGTTAGTGCGCCGCTCGCCGAGCGACGCGGGCCTCGATCCGATCGAGAACGTCCCGAAACAGCGCACGGCGAGTCTCCGCGAGACCGGCGCGCACCTCCGGGCGCTGCTCGGCGACCTCGACCAGTGGCTGCTGTCGGTCGTCTTCTTCTCGGCGATGGGGACGATCCTCACCGTGATCGGGCTCTGGGGCGTGCCGTACCTCGTCGTCGTGTACGACCTCGACGTGACGGCCGCCTCCTCGTTCACGCTCGTGGGGGCGGTCGGAATGCTGATCGGCGCGCCGGCGGTGGGGCGCGTCTCGGACCGGCTCGGCCGCCGTCACGGACCGCTGATCGCGGGGCTCGGGTTGTTCACGCTCGTGCTCGCGGTCGTGCCCGCCGTCGGCGATCCGCCGCTCCCCGCGGTCGCCGGCCTGTTCTTCCTCGTGGGGTTCAGCCTCGGGTTCGTCATGCTCTCGCTCCCGATAATCAAGGAGAAGTACCCGGCCGAGGCGAGCGGCGTCGCCACGGCGACCGTGAACGGGGCGGGGTTCCTCGGCGGCGCCGTCCTCCCGACCGCGATGGGCGTCGTCCTCGACGGGTACCGCACCGGCGACGTGGTCTCCGGGACCGTCGTCTACACCGAGACCGGTTACCGCGTCGCGTTCGCGCTCACGACGGCGGCCGTCGCCGCCGCCTTCTGCTGTGCGGTGTGGCTGTCCCTCAGACGGCGGCGGCGCGTCGGCGCGGGCGGTGCGGGCGAGGCCGGCGGCGGCGAGAGAAAGGGATAGGTCGGGTCCGCGGTGCCGGTCCTCCGAGCGTGACGGCGTTACCCGTCGATCGTCCCGTTTTCCAGCTCCTCGGCGACCAGTGTCGGGTCCATCAGGGCCGGGTCGATCGCGAGGTCGGCGACGCCGGCGACGAACTCCGGCAGCGACCGCTCCGCGTACGTCACCGCGAGGACGTTCGGATTCAGCTCCTTGGCGATCGGGATCCCGGTCGCCTCCTCCACGTCGGTGAGGACGAAGTACGCGGCCTCCTCGATCCCGGCCTCGGAGAGCGCGTCGCCGGTGACGAGCCCCTCGATGCGGCGGATCTCGACGCCGAGCGCCGCGAGCTCCTCGCCCAGCCCGTGCTCGTCCGGGCCGGCGACGACGGCGACGCGGTCGCCGTCGACGCGGCCGCCGTCGGGGCGGACGGGAGTAGTGGTCCCCGCCATCACTCGTACTCGATCGTCGCGGGCGGTTTGTGGGTGACGTCGTAGACGACGCGCGCCACGTTCTCGTTCTCGCCGGTGATCCGGCTCTGGACCCGCTGGAGGGTGCTCCAGTCGAGCTCCTGGGCGCGCGCGGTCATCCCGTCGCGGCTCTCGACCGAGCGCACGGCGACGACCCAGCCGTGGACGCGGTTGTCACCCTTGACGCCGGTCGCCTTCCCGAGCACGGCGGCGAACGCCTGCCACGGGTCGTACTCCTCTAACTCCTCCTCGACGACGTGGGTCGCCTCGCGGGCGACCGCGGCCTTCTCGGGGGTGACCTCGCCGACGATCCGGACGGCGAGCCCGGGGCCGGGGAACGGCATCCGCTCGGAGATGATCTCCTCTAACCCGAGCGCGCGGGCGACCTCGCGGACCTCGTCCTTGTAGAGGTCGCGGACGGGCTCGACGATCCCCTCGAAGTCGACGACCTCGGGGAGCCCGCCGACGTTGTGGTGCGACTTGATGTTCCCCTCGGACTCGATGCGGTCGGGGTAGATCGTCCCCTGGACGAGGTAGTCGGCGTCGACGTCGCGGGCGACGGTCTCGAACTCGTCGATGAACCCCTCGCCGATGACGTGGCGCTTCTCCTCGGGGTCGGTGACGCCGGCGAGGCGGTCGAAGAACCGGTCTTGCGCCTCGATCACCCGCAGCGATTCCATGAAGGAGAAGGTGTCCCGGATCTCGTCGGTCTCTCCTTTCCGCATCAGCCCCGTGTCGACGTACACCGGGGTGAGCTGGTCGCCGACCGCCTCGTACGCGAGCGTCGCAGCGACCGACGAGTCGACGCCGCCCGATAAGGCGATCACGGCGTTCGCGTCGCCGATCGCCTCCCGGATCTCCGCTTTCGCCTCCTCGATGAACTCCTCCGTCTCGACCATCTATAGCCTCACGTCCGCGTTCCGCTCGGTTGTGTCCGTCGATCCCAGCGCCGCCTCGACGAGGGCGACGAACGGCGGGCTGGCGCGGTCCGGCCGCGACCGGAACTCGGGGTGCGCCTGCGTGCCGAAGAAGAACGGGTGGTCGCGGCGTTCGAGGATCTCCATCCGGTTGTCGGCCCGGCCGGAGAACGTCAGCCCGTCGGCCTCGAGCTCCTCGATGTACTCGGGGTTCACCTCGTAGCGGTGGCGGTGGCGCTCCGTACAGGAGTCGGCGTCGTACACCCGCGCCGCCAGCGTGCCGGGCTCGATGTCGGTCTCGTGGGCGCCGAGCCGCATCGTCCCGCCCATGTCCTCGGTCTCGTACTGCTCGGGGAGGAGATCGATGACGGGGTGGGGCGTGTCGGGGTCGATCTCGGCTGAGTGGGCGCCCTCCAACCCGAGCACGTTGCGCGCGTGCTCGACGACCGCCATCTGGAAGCCCAAGCAGAGCCCGAGGAAGGGCACGTCGTTCTCGCGGGCGTACCGGACCGCCTCGAGCTTCCCGTCCGTCCCGCGAGAGCCGAACCCGCCGGGGACGACGACCGCGTCGGCCGACGCGAGCCGTTCCTCGTGGCGGTCCGTGGTCTCGTCGGCGTCGACCCACAGCACGTTCACCTCGGTCTCCGTCTGGATCCCCGCGTGTTTCAGCGCCTCGTGGATCGACATGTACGCGTCTTCGAGGGCGTACTTGCCGACCAAGGCCACGTCGATCTCCTCCTCGCGGTCGCGGGTGACGAGCTCGCGCCACTCCGTCGAGCGCTCCGCCTTCGGGAGCGCCTCGTCGGCGAGCCCGAGCCGCTCCATCACGTACTCGTCTAACCCCTCGTCTTCGACCATCAGCGGGACGTGGTAGATGTCCTCGACGTCGGGGTTCGAGAAGACGGCGTCCGTGGGCACGTCGCAGAACAAGGCGATCTTCTCTTTGGTCTCGGGGTCGAGCCGGTCCTCGGAGCGCCCGACGAGGATGTCCGGCTGGAGCCCGATCGAGCGCAGCTCCTTCACCGAGTGCTGGGTCGGCTTCGTCTTCTGCTCGCCGTTCTTCGAGTAGGGGACCAGGGTGACGTGGGTAAAGAGGATGTCCTCGTCGTCCTCCTCGTGGGCGAACTGGCGCAGGGCTTCGAGGAAGGGCATCGACTCGATGTCGCCGACCGTCCCGCCGATCTCGATCAGACAGACGTCGCTCCCCTCGGCGGCCTCCCGGATGCGCCGCTTGATGTCGTCGGTGACGTGGGGGATGATCTGGACGGTCTTGCCGAGGTAGTCGCCGGCGCGCTCGCGCTCGATGACGTGCTGGTAGGTCTTTCCCGTGGTGACGTTGTGGTCGAACGTCATGTCGGTGCCGAGGAAGCGCTCGTAGTTGCCCAAGTCGAGGTCGACCTCGCCGCCGTCCTTTAAGACGTACACCTCGCCGTGCTCGTACGGGTTCATCGTCCCGGCGTCGACGTTGAGGTAGGGGTCCACCTTCACGGCGGTGACGTCGAAGCCCGCGTTCGCGAGGAGGCGCCCGGTGCTGGCGGCGGTGATGCCCTTGCCCAGCCCGGACATCACCCCGCCCGTGACGAACACGAACTTCCGACCCAGCGAGGGGTCGTACCCGGTGTCGGGATCCGTTGGCATATCGACCGTCCGTCAGGGGCCGGCAAAACCGTTTCGGACCCTCCGTTTCGGTCGACGCTCGTGGCGTTTCGGCGACAGGTGGGCGGGGGAGTGGGGAAGCGGCGGGGCGGGGGCGCGACGGAGCGACCGAAGGGGCGCGACGGGCCGAAAAGCACTCACGGAAGGCGGTCCACGGCCCAGCTACACCATGAACTGGTCCCCGGTCCCTCCCGCGGTCGCGGCCGTCGTCGCGGCCGCGATCAGCGTCACGCGTCGCGTTCCGACGGTCGTGATGGAGTCGTCGATCGGCGTCCCCGGGCCGCGCGCGCTCAGCCTGTACACGCTCGGGGGACGCTTCGCCGCGTTCGTCCTCGTCTACGGGCTACTTCTCGGCGTCGCGTATCGGGCAGGTCGCCACGGCGGCGACGCGGTCGACGCGCGGGCGACGACGCTGGCAACCGGCGCCATCGGTGGACTCGCGTACCTCGTCGGAACCACCGCGGTGCTACTGTGGGCGGGCCCCAGTCACGAAGCGATTTCGGCCGTCGGCGCGCTCGGCGCCGCGGTCGCCGTCGGCGTCCAGTTCGCCGTCGTCGCGTTCGCCGGACTCGCGCTGGGTCGATCACTTATAAATGACTGATTCCGGATCGACTGTACACTCTGCCAAGGCCCCAATCACCCGGCCGTGCGTGACTGTTTATAAGTCCCCGATCGACGCGAACGCCGCCAAAGCCCCAGTCGCTCGGTAGTACGCTAACGTTGCTGCTTATAAACTCCCGATCGACACGAACGCCGCTAAAGCCCCAGTCGCGAGGGCTCGCGTGACTCGCTGTGCTCCTCGACCGCTCACTTCGTTCGCGGTCTGCGGTGCTTCCGTCGTCAGGCTTCGCCCTCGCGACTGCCCCTTTGAGTCCCACCCGCCCGCACAGCACCGCACCTCACGCCTCCCCAGCCTCGTCGGCGCGGCGCTTATAAGCGCCGCGCCGAGCTCCCTCGCACGTGCTGTCTCGCGCCCTCTCGGGCGCTCGCAGGCACGCGCCACCGCATCTGTTGGTGTAGCTCAGCATCTGGACGTGGCTGCTTCCCTCGATCCGGTTTATAAATAGCCGACGCTGGTCGAGTTCGAGTGGAGTTTTGCGAGGGAAGAGCGCTCCGAGAGCGGTCTTCCGCATTCGCGCGTTGTGGACGCGCTCATGCGAGGGGAGGGATTTGAACCCACGGACCTCTACAGGAGCGGAGCTTGAATCCGCCGCCGTTTCCGGGCTTGGCTACCCTCGCACGCGATCCGTCGTTCGACGGCGGTACTTTTTATTTCATCGGTTCCGCGCCGACGAGCGTGACCGGAACCTCGGACCCCGACGTCGTCACATCGCGATCATCCCGACGCCGACGACCGCGAGGAGCGCGGCGACGAGCCGAATTCGGAAGTACCGCTCGCCGAGGATCACCCCCCCGAGGACGACCGCGACGATCGCCTGCGTGTTGATCACCGGAGAGGCGACGCTCGCGGGCAGCGCCGCGAACGCGACCGTCGTCAGGTGTTCGCCGAGCGCGACGAGGGCGCCGGCCGCGAGGAACTTCGGCGCGTCGGCTCGGGTCACCGCGGGCGGGGTCCGGACCGCGGCGGGGAGCAGAATCAGCCCGGCGCTCGCGAGCAGCAGGGGTACCCACAGCGTCCCCGGGATCGCGAGCTCCTGGAGCCCGACCCGCTTCCCGAGGTCGGCGACGGCGTAACACGCCGCGCTCACCAGCGCGAGCTGGGCGGGCCGGGAGCGGACCGCGCTCGCGAGCGGCGCGATCAGGCTTCCGGGCTCGTAGTTGGCGACGTACACCGCGGCGGTGGCGACGACGACCCCGGCCACCTGTATCGGCGCGAGCACCTCGCCGAGCAGCAGCACCTCCAGCGGGAGCACGAACATGGGGACGACCTTGTTGATCGGAGTCACGTACGACACGTCGCCCTCGTCGATAGCCCGGAGGAAGAGGACGAACGCGGACGCGGTCGCCGCCGCGGTGCCGGCGACGACGGCGACGGCGGCGGGGTCGACGCCGGCCGCCGCCCGGGCGACGCCGTCGATCCCGCCGGGAGGGAGATCGGTCGTCGCGAATGTCACCGGGAGGAACCACGCGATCGCCGAGGCGTTGATCAGCACCGTGAGCCCGGCGGGCGGGTACCCCGAGAACGAGCGCTTGAGCACGAAGATGTAGGTCCCCCAGACGACCGCGGCGCCGATCGCGGAGAGGAGGCCGGCGTCCATTGCCCGACCCGACGCCCGGCGGGGGAAAGAACCGTTCGATCCCCGCGAAACGGTTAGGTCGCTGCGGGCGCGACGCGTTCCCATGGACGACCACACCCGCGATCCCGGCGTCGCCCCGCCGCTCGGGAACCCGACCGGGTGGCACGCGGCGGGCGAGGGCGCCGCGGACGAGGGCGCTGACGCCGGCGCTGGCGACGGCGCGGCCGACAGCGACCCGGTGGCCGACGCGCGGATCGCCGGCGGCCACTGGGAGCACGCCACCCTCCGGCGCGCGACCGAGCACGGCGTCCGGCTGTTCAACGCCGGCGCGTACCACGAATCGCACGACTGCTTCGAAGACGAGTGGTATAACTACGGCAGCGGCACCGCCGAGAGCGCCTTCTGCCACGGGATGGTGCAGGTCGCGGCGGGCGCGTACAAGCGGGCCGACTTCGGGAACGACGACGGGATGCGGTCGCTGTTCGAGACCGCGCTGGAGTACCTTCGGGGGCTCCCCGGCGACTTCTACGGGGTCGATCTCGACGAGGTCCGGGCGACCCTCCGGGCCGCGCTCGACGACCCGACCGCCATCGACGGGTGGCGGATCGCCATCGACGGCGCCCGCCCGGAGGCGTACCCGGCCGACTACGAGTACGCGGAGCGGATCGACGAGGCACACTAACGGGTCGACGAGGAGCACTGGAACGAGGACGCTGCGTCGCGGCCGCGATCCGAACGCCACTTATCGGCGGGACCCCTCTCGGTCGTATGGACGTTCACGATCTGGGCGAGGGCGAGCCGGAGGTCGCGGTCGTCGGCGCGATCCACGGCGACGAGCCCTGCGGCGCCCGCGCGGTCCGACGGCTCCGCGACGCCGACCTCGACGTCGAGCGCCCGGTCCGGCTGATCCTCGCCAACGAGGCGGCGCTCGACGCCGGGACCCGCTACCTCGACGACGACCTGAATCGGGTGTTCCCCGGCGATCCGGACGCCGAATCGCACGAGGAACGACTTGCCGCCGAGCTGCTCGACGCGCTGGAGGGCTGTTCCACGCTCGCGATCCACTCGACGCAGTCGTACGCCGAGCCGTTCGCGGTCGTCGACTCGATGGACGAGGTCGCCCGCGCGGTCGCCCCGCACCTCCCGGTCGACGCCGTGATCCAGACCGACGCGTTCACCGAGGGGCGGCTCATCGAACACCCGCACACGCTCGAAGTGGAGGCCGGCCTGCAGGGCTCCGACGCCGCCGCCGACAACGCCTACTGGCTCGCGCGGGCATTCCTGGCGGCGACGGGCACCACCCCCGCGCCCGGCGCCGACGACGTGGTCGACGCCGGCGGGCGCGAGGACGTGGCGGTGTTCCGGCTCCGCGACCGGATCCCCAAGCCGGACGCCGACGTGTACGAGGTGTTCGCGCGCAACTTCGAGCGCGTCGAGGCCGGCGAGGCGTTCGCGGCCGCCGACGACGAGCAGCTCCGCGCCGACGATCCGTTCTACCCGGTGTTGCTGTCGCCGTACGGCTACCGCGACCAGTTCGGCTACGTCGCGGATCGGGTCGGCACGATCGAGTGAGGGGAGGAGTCGGCGGCTACTCGACCAGTTCGATCTCGTCGTCGCCGTTCGGCACCGCGCAGACGAATGCCCCCGGCTCCTCGCTCTCGTTCCGGTACCAGTGCTCGACGCCAGCCGGGATGAGGAGGGCGTCACCGGGCCCCACGACGTGCTCCTCCTCGCCGATCCCGACGACGTACTCGCCGGCGAGCACGTACTGCTCGTGTTCGACCGCGTTCGTGTGGCGCGGGACCGCTGCGCCCGCCGCGAGCTCGAACCGCCGCATCGCGAAGTTCGGGGCGCCGTCCGACGCGTCGAGGAGGACGCCCTTCCGGAGCCCGTCGGCGGCGTCGACCGCCTCGTAGTCGATCTCGTCGCCGCGCTTCACGACGGGAGCCAGTCCCGCGGTCGGCGCGTCGTCGGTGGTGTCGCTCATACCGGTCGATCGCCGAGCGGCGGCTTATAAGCGGCGGGGACTCATCGCCGCGTCGTCGCTCCGCCGCTTCCCCGTCACCCCGACGTCGCCCCGACGTTTAACCACCTACCCACCCAACCCGCGGGTATGCGTGGAATCAAGGTCGGGACGGTGCTGGGGATCCCGGTCAGGCTCAACTGGACGTTTCTGATCGTACTGCCGCTCTTCGCCTACCTCATCGGTTCGCAGGTCGGGACGATCGCCGAGGTGATGAACGAGGCGCTCGGCGCCGGGATCGACCCGGCCGCGCTCGCGGGGGGATTCACGCCGTGGGCGCTCGGACTGGCGGCCGCGCTCGGGCTGTTCGGCGGCGTCCTCCTCCACGAGTTCGGCCACTCGATCGTCGCCATGCGGTACGGCTACGAGATCGAGTCGATCACCCTGTGGCTGCTCGGCGGGCTCGCCAGCTTCACCGAGTTCCCCGAGGACTGGAAACACGAGTTCTGGATCGCGATCGCGGGACCGGTCGTCAGCGTCGCGGTCGGAATCGCCTGTTTCGGCGTGTTCCTGCTCGCACCGGTCGGCTCGAACGCCGTGCTGTTCGTGTTCGGCTACCTCGCGCTGTTGAACGTCGTGCTCGCGGTGTTCAACATGCTCCCCGCCTTCCCGATGGACGGGGGGCGCGTCCTCCGGGCGCTCCTCGCGCGGAACCAGCCGCACGCGCAGGCGACCCAGCGCGCCGCCGGGATCGGAAAGGCGTTCGCGTTTCTGATGGGCATCTTCGGGCTGTTCTCCGGCCAGCTACTGCTGATCGTGTTGGCCTTCTTCATCTACATCGCCGCCTCCGGCGAGGCCCAGCAGACGACCCTGAAGGCCGCCTTCGAGGACGTCACCGTCGCCGACGTGATGACCCGCCGCGAGGACCTCCACACCGTCACCGAGGACGCCTCGGTCGCGGAGCTGATGAGCCGGATGTTCGAGGAGCGCCACACCGGCTACCCCGTGCTCCGCCGCGGCGACCTCGTCGGCATGGTGACCTTGGAAGACGCTCGGTCCGTTCAGGAGGTCGAGCGGGACGCCTACACGGTCGAGGACGTGATGGAGACCGACATCGTCGGCGTGGGTCCCGAGGCCGACGCGATGACCGCGCTCCAGACGATGCAGGAGAACGACGTCGGGCGGCTCCCGGTCGTCGACCGGAACGAGGAGCTGGTCGGGATCATCTCCCGCACGGACCTGATGACCGCGTTCAACATCATCCAGACGGGCGGCACCCCGAGCATCATCAGCGGCCGCCAGCAGCAGCAGCCCGAGGGCGGTCCCGGCGTGTTCTGAGGGCGACGGGGCTGGTCGCTGAACGCTCCTTTTGATCGATAGCGGGAGTACGTCTCGCACGTTAGTTGATCGAGGTTTTATACGTGATCGGGTGACGTTGCTAGCGGCTGTTTATAAGCGAACTGCGATGCTACGGTGGAGGCTTCCAAAGCCCCAGCCGTGAGGGCGGCGCACGCTTGCTGCGCTCCTCAGTCGCTCGTTTCACTCGCTCCCTGTGGTGCTTACGTCGCCTGCGCCGCCCTCACGGCTGCCCCTTTGAGTCCCGCCCCGCACAGCAACGCGCCTCACACCTCCCCAGCCTCGTCGCTGGCGGCTGTCGCCGCCAGCGACTCCCTCGCGCGTGCTGCTCGGCCGCGAGGCGGCCTCGCAGGCACGCGCCACTGCGTTGTAGCTTTAAAAGCGATCATCGGCGTCACTCACGGTTGCTTTTAAATATTAAAGCGCGGACGCCGATCTGCAATACTCACTCCCGCTATCGATCATCCCTCAGTCTGTACCGACGAGGGAGGGCGACAACGATCAATTACAGAGAGTTTCAACAGCGCCGATCACTTATAAATACGCGAGCGGGACCATCAGCAGGGCGCCGAGCGCGATCCCGCCGGCGAGCACCGGCTTCCCGCCGCGAGGGAGGTCCGCCCCCGTTTCGAGCGCCTCGGGGATGAACTCGGAGAGGACGAGGTAGATCATCGCGCCCGCCGCGAAGCCGAAGCCGTACGGGAGGAACTCGCGGGCGTAGCGGACGAACGCGAACGCGACGACCGCGCCGATCGGCTGCGGCAGGCTGGAGAACACCGCCCACCACACCATCTTCCACTTCGAGACGCCCATCGCGCGCAGCGGGATGGAGATGGCGGTCCCCTCGGGGACGTTGTGGATCGAGATCGCGAGCGTCATGAACACCGCTAAAAGCGGCACCGTGAACCCGAGCAGCTGCGTCCCGCCTTCTAACCCGAGGTCCGCGAAGGAGACGCCGACGGCGACCCCCTCCGGGAAGCTGTGGACCGTCAGCACGCCGAGGATCAGGACGAGCTTCTTGAAGTCGGCCTCCTCGTACTCTTTCGGGTCGATCTCGGCGTCCATCAACACGTCGTGCGCGAGGACGACGAGGGCCACGCCGGCGAGCATGCCGATCCCGATCTCGACGGGCGTCCCCTCGGCGAGCCCCTCGTCGACGAGCCCGAACAGCGACGCCGCCACCATGATCCCGGAGGCGAACCCCCACAGCGCCACGTTACCGCGGTCGCTGATCGACTCGAAGAAGAAGAAGGGGAGCGCGCCGATACCCGTCGCCAGCGCCGTGATCAGCCCCGCGACGAAGACGAACGCGAACGCGTCGAGCGCGACCATACGGTCGGCGGTTCGACCGGTCGCCACTTAATAACCGGAGGGGATCCCCACCGGGCGACACCCGTAGGGTTTTACCCGCCGACGGCGGGAGTACGGACATATGGCAACGGGGATCGTCGGGGAGTTCCTCGATCTCAAGGCGGAGACCGACGCGGACGTCCTCGCGATGCAGTGCGGCGACTTCTACGAGTTCTTCGCGGACGACGCCGAGCTGGTCGCCGACGAGCTGGATCTCACCGTCTCGCAGAAGTCCTCGCACGGCTCGTCGTACCCGATGGCGGGCGTGCCGCTCTCCGAGCTCACGCCCTACGTGAAGGCGCTCGTCGAGCGCGGCTACCGGGTCGCCGTCGCCGACCAGTACGAGACGGACGACGGCCACGCCCGCGAGATCGTCCGGGTCGTCACGCCCGGGACCCTGCTGGAGACCGCGGACGACGACGCGCGGTACCTCGCGGCGGTCGTCCGCGAGGACGACGGAGGCGGGCGATCCGCGGACGCGTCGGCGACCGAAGGCGACGACGCCGGCGGCCCCTACGGGCTCGCGCTCGCCGACGTGACCACCGGGCGGTTCCTCGTCACCGAGGTCGAGACCGCCGGCGACCTCCGCGCGGAGCTGTACCGGTTCGACCCCGCGGAGGTGCTACCGGGGCCGCGCGTCCGAAACGACGATCGACTCCTCGGCGCGGTCCGGGAGGACCTCTCGGGGTCCGTCTCCGTCTTCGACGCGGAGGCGTTCGCGCCGGGGCGCGCGAAACACGCGGTCCGCGGGCAATTCGGCCGGGAGACCGCCGACAGCGTCGGGATCGACTCCGATCTGGCGCTGCGCGCGGCGGGCGCGGTCCTCGGCTACGTCGAGGAGACCGGGGCGGGCGTGCTGGCGTCGATCACCCGGCTCACCGCCTACGGCGACGACGACCACGTCGCCGTCGACGCCACGACCCAGCGCAATCTCGAACTGACGGAGACGATGCGGGGAGACAGCGAGGGGTCGCTGTTCGAGACGGTCGATCACACCGTCACGGCCGCCGGGGGGCGGCTCCTCCGAGAGTGGCTCACGCGCCCGCGGCGGGACGGCGGGGAGCTGAACCGCCGGCTCGACGCGGTGGAGGCGCTCGCGTCGGCGGCGCTCGCGCGCGACCGCCTGCGCGAGACGCTCGGCGACGCGTACGACCTCGAGCGCCTCGCCGCGCGGGCGACGAGCGGGAGCGCGGGCGCGCGGGAACTCCTCTCGGTGCGGGACTCGATCGCGTTAGTGCCCGCGATCGCCGACGCCGTGTCCGGGACCGCGCTCGCCGACTCCCCGGTCGCCGCGGTGCTGGAGCGGATCGACCGCGAGCGCGCCGCCGCCCTCCACGGGGAGCTCGCGGACGCGCTCGCGGAGGACCCGCCGAAGACGAAGACGCAGGGCGGGCTGCTCCGGAAGGGGTACGACGACGAGCTCGACGACCTGATCGCGCGCCACGAGGAGGCGAACGAGTGGCTCGACACGCTCGCGGAGCGGGAAAAGCGGCAGTACGGCCTGAGCCACGTCACCGTCGACCGCAACAAGACCGACGGCTACTACATTCAGGTCGGCAAGTCCGCGGCCGACGGGGTTCCCGAGCACTACCGCGAGATCAAGACGCTGAAGAACTCGAAGCGGTTCGTCACCGACGAACTGGAGGAGCGGGAGCGCGAGGTGCTCCGCTTAGAGGAGGCGCGCGGCGACCTGGAGTACGAGCTGTTCGAGGAGCTCCGCGAGCGGGTCGCCGACGACGCCGAGCTGTTACAGGACGTGGGCCGGGCGGTCGCCGAGATCGACGCGCTCGCGTCGCTGGCGACCCACGCCGCCGGCAACGACTGGACGCGTCCCCAGCTTTCCGACGAGCGCCGGCTCGACGTGGAGGCCGGGCGCCACCCGGTCGTCGAGCGGACGACCGACTTCGTGCCGAACGACCTCCGGCTCGACGGGGAGCGCGGCTTCCTCATCGTCACCGGCCCGAACATGAGCGGGAAGTCGACGTACATGCGGCAAGCCGCCCTCATTCAGCTGCTCGCGCAGGCGGGCTCGTTCGTCCCCGCGCGGGCGGCGACGGTCGGGCTCGTCGACGGGATCTACACGCGCGTGGGCGCGCTCGACGAGCTGGCGCAGGGCCGGTCGACGTTCATGGTGGAGATGCAGGAGCTGTCGAACATCCTCCACTCGGCGACCGCCGACTCCCTCGTCATCCTCGACGAGGTCGGCCGGGGCACCGCCACCTACGACGGCATCTCGATCGCGTGGGCCGCGACGGAGTACCTGCACAACGAGGTGCGCGCGCGAACCCTCTTCGCCACCCACTACCACGAGCTGACGACGCTGGCCGACCACCTCCCCCGCGTCGCCAACGTCCACGTCGCCGTCGACGAGCGAGACGGGGAGGTGACGTTCCTCCGGACCGTCCGCGACGGCCCGACGAACCGGTCGTACGGGGTCCACGTCGCCGACCTCGCGGGCGTGCCGGAGCCGGTGGTCTCCCGCGCCGACACGGTTCTCGACCGGCTCCGAGAGGAGAAGGCGATCGAGGCGAAGGGGGGGTCGCGGGGCGGGGCCGGCGGAGGCGGCGGGGACGGAGACGCCGCCGACGCCGCCGACGGCAACACGAGGCAGGTCGTCTTCGACCTCTCGTCCGGGTCGTTCGCGGGGGAGGCGGACGACGGTTCCGGGTCGCGCCGGTCCGCCCCGTCCGACACCGAGAGCGGTCGGAACGGAGCGAGCCCGGAGTCGACGTCGCCGGTCCGCGAGGAAGTCGCCGATCCGGAGGCGGCCGAGGCAAACGACCTCGACCCCGACACCCGCGCCGTGATCGAGGAGCTGGCCGACGTCGACGTCGCGGAGACCGCGCCGGTGGAGCTGCTCGCTCGGGTCCAGGAGTGGCAGGAGCGGCTCGGCGAGAACCGTTGACGATCGGAGCGGCGAGTACCGCTGACGGCCGGCTCGTAGATGCGTCTGACGTAAGAACTAATGTCTAACCTCGTCGTGTGGTGTGTATGGGTATTATGAGCAAGATCCTCGGCGGGGGCGGGAACCGCTCCGTCGACGACTACGTCGAGCTCGACCTCGACGACTTCGCCGAGGCGCACGCGGACACGGGGATGCAGGTACACATCGCGGAGATCGGCGATCAGGGCGACGTGATCCCGATCAAAGACGCCGTCTACGACGGCGACTTCGTCATCGCGGACATCACCCGCCACTCCACGTCGGACCGGACGATCGAGCACATCATCGACGAGCTGCGGCAGGTCGCCCAGGAGGTCGACGGCGACATCGTCCAGAAGGGCGACGATCAGATCGTCGTCACGCCCACGGGCGTGAGCATCTCTCGCAAGAAGCTGTAGGGCGCGGGAGAGCGCCGATCTGTCGGATCGCGGCCGAACCGTGTATTATATGCCCGTCTCGCGCCCACGTACGACCGAATGGACGAGCCGGTCCTGCTGACGGGCGCCGGCGGACGGGTGGGGCAGGCCATCCTCCGCGGCATCGGCGACGACTACGAGTGGCGACTCCTCGACAGGGAGCCGCTCCCGGCGGCGAAGGTGCCGAACAGGGTCACCGACGCCGATCAGTACGTCGCCGACATCACCAACGCGGACGCCGTCCGAGAGGCGATGGACGGCGCCGGCGCGGTGATCCACCTCGCCGGTGATCCGCGGAAGACGGCGCCGTGGGAGTCCGTGCTCCGGAACAACATCGACGGGACGCAGGTCGTGATGCGGGCCGCAGTCGACGCCGGGGTCGAGAAGTTCGCGTTCGCCTCCTCGAACCACGCCGTCGGCGGGTACGAGACGGAGGAGCGCACGCCGGACCTGTACCGCCCGGAAGACGGCTACCGCCTCGACGGCACCGAACTCCCCCGCCCCGGGAACCTCTACGGCGTCTCGAAGGCGGCCGGGGAGTCCCTCGGGCGCTTCTACCACGACGAGGTCGGGATGAGCGTCGTCTGCGTCCGCATCGGGAACCTCACGAAGGACCACCCGCCGCGGGAGTACGAGCGCGGACAGGCGATGTGGCTCTCGCACCGCGACTGCGCGCACCTGTTCGACCGGTGTCTGCAGGCCGACTACGGCTACGAGATCGTCTACGGCATCTCGAACAACGACCGACGCTACTACTCGATCGAGCGCGCCCGCGACGTCCTCGGCTACGACCCCGCCGACAACTCGGGCGACTACACGTTCGAAGGGGAGCCGAAAGAGGAGGCCGGCGACGCTGCCGAAGGGACCGAACCCGACGACCCCAACTTCCCGACGGACCCCGACACGCCGACCGACGGCGCGTGAAACGGCCGGTTGTTGACGGGGGCTCCCTGATCGATAGCGGGAGTAAGTGTATCAGAACGAGTGAGTAGTCATTTATAAGCGATCGAGTGGTGTTGCTGTCGGTTGTTTATAAGTCACCGACGGCGCTGCAGTGAACACCTCCAAAGCCCCAGCCGCTGCGGGCGCCGCACGCTCGCTGCGCGCCTCACTCGGTCGCGTTGCTCCCTCGTTGCGGTGCTTACGTCGCCTGCGCCGCCCGCAGCGGCTGCCCCTTTGAGTCCCACCCGACCGCACAGCCTCACGCCTCCCCAGCCTCGTCGCTGGCGGCTGTCGCCGCCAGCGACTCCCTCGCACCGGCGGTTCGCGGCCCTGCGGGCCGCTCACCGGGGCGCGCCACCGCGTTGTTCTTTATAAGCGATCGTCTCCGTCGCTCGCGGCCGTTTGAATACTCACTCGCCACCACCGATCTGCGATACTCACTCCCGCTATCGATCACCGCTTTCTAGTTAGAATAGATCGTCGACGTCGCGTCGCTTTCGCTCCGCCAGTTCCACGTGGTCAGCGAGCCGCGCGGCCACCTGCGGACGGGCGTCGGGCGTGCGGAGGAACGCGAACACCAGCTCGGCGAACGTCGTCCGGCCGGTACCGCGCTCCTCGCGCGCGAGCGCCGCCGCGCTCTCGAAGGTCCCCTCGTCGCCCGGGGCGATCGCGCCGGCCAGCGCCGGCGCCGCGAGCAGCGCGGCCGGCAGGTCGAGGTCGCCGAACCGCGGCGCCGAACCGTCGATCCGGAGCGTCGGCGGAGCCGCGCGCTCGATCGCCTCCGGATCGGCCGCGAGCCGGCGACACCAGTCGCGGAGCGGTTCGAGGTGGACCCCCCGCGGCGCCGAGCCGAGATCGTCGAAGTACGCCTGTGCGTTCCCGGCGCAGCCGACCGCTCCGGTCCAGTTTCGGGCGGCGGCGTGGTGGATCGCGGCCGCGGTCGCGATCAGCCCGTGGAGCAGGCGCTCGTCGGTCCCCTCGTCGAGCGGGAGCCACGCCGACTCCCACGGGTCGTGCGCCGCGAGGACGTGCCCCTCGTTGAACAGGGCGGCGCCGGCGCGGAGCGCGTCGGGGACGGAGGGGCCGGCGTCGCCGTCGGCGGCTTCTTCGTCGGCGGGGGCGCCGGCGTCCGAATCGCGATCGATCATGCCCGTCCGTCGGGGACTCTGAGGGATAAACGATGAGGATGCCACCGGAATCGGAAGGCCGGGCGAGAGGGGAGGGCGAGCGTCAGCGAGGGGAAGAGTGGAGGAGGGCGAGCGTCAGCGGGTGTCAGCGGCTCGGCGCGATCAGCCGTCGGCGGCGCCGACCGCGTCGCCCGGCGTCGGTCGTGCCCGGTCGATCACGCGATCGAGCGCGTCCGGGTACCGGCGCTGGAGCGCCGCGCCGGCGACGGCGCCGGCGACGGCGGCCGCGGCGAACGCGACCGCGGTCGGGAACGCGGCGGCCGCGAGCGTCAGGACCGGCAGCGCGGCGATCGCCGCCGTCGCGCGCCACGAGGGCGCGCGGTCGGCGGGCGCCGGACCGGCGTAGGGGTCGGGGTGTCTCGTGCGTCTGGAGGGGGAATCTCGTGGCATCGTGGTGTCGTGGGTGGTGGCGCGAGGCCTCGCGCCGCGGTCGGAGTCGGTGCGTCGGTCGGGGACCGCGCGGACCGGATCGCTCGGCGTCCGCTACCGGGGACGCGCCTCGTGGACCCCGACGATCTCGGTGAGGTCGGCGACCTCGGCGTCCGGCGCGAGCCGGAGCGAGGCGTCGGCCTCGACCGTGAGGTCGTTGAGGCGCGGCCGGAGGGCGACCACGTCGAGGGTCTCGACGCGGACGCCGTCTCGGCCGGCGAGCCTGTCGCGGACCCCGGCGTGGAGGTCGCCCGCGGCGTCGCGGGGGACCGCCAGCCGGAGCGCGACGTCGGTCGCGCGGTGGCAGGGTTGGACTGCCATACGGACCCGGGAGGGAGTCGATTCCTCATCCCGAGGCTCTGCCGCTTGAGCTACCGGGTCCAAGTGTCGGAAAGTGGGACAGGGAGAGAAGGCGGCGCTCGCTCCGACGGGCGAAGCCGACCGCCCCCGCGTCGGGGTTACGCGGCGACGGCGTCGAAGCGAGCGACGACCGTTCCGCGACCCCGCTTCCCGACGCTCCGAAGGGGGGCGAGCGTCGGGATGGTGTCGCGAACGGTCATGGTTGCGGTACCCGGCGGGGAAGTTTCCTCGGGCGTATTCTCATCGACAGGAGGAACCGAGTTAATAGTTGCTCGTGTGTGGGAATCAATAGCGTGATTGAGACGTGAGAGAATATTCTTGACGGTTATGAACAGACGATTCACGCACGGCTCGCGATGCTCGCCGTTTGGTGTGTCCGAAAACGTCCTGACGGAGTCCGACGCGAGTGAAACGAGCGTCGGGCACGTCAGGACCGAACGCCGCGGCTGTCGAACGAAGTGAGGCAGCCGCAAAGTGAGCGTCCTGACGGAGATTTGAACTCGGAAAGACGGTCGGCCTCGCTTCGCTCGGCCGCTGCGACTTTCCTGCTCAAATCTCCGCGGAGTTTTCGGACGCACGCACGGCTCGCGCTGCTCGCCGGTTGATGCGTCCGAAAACGTCCTGACGGAGATTTGAACTCCGGTCCCTGGCTCCGCAAGCCAAGAGGATAGTCCACTACCCTACCAGGACTCAAATGAACGTACCGCGCTAATACTTAAGACGGTTACGGTCCGCGAGACGCGTGGCGAACGGTCGCACACGCCCCGATCGCGCCGCGACGGCGGACGTACGCGTTTATGCTCGCTGCGCCCCTCCGACTGGTATGAACAGGCGTTCCCTCCTCGCGGCGGCCGCGGCGGTGTCCGTAGCGGGCTGCGTCGGTGCCGGCGGATCGCCGGGCGTGGCGGACGCCGGAGCCGACGGCGACACAGATGACACTGAGGAGTCCGAAGATGCCGACGGCGACACCGGCCAAGGAGCGAACGAGGGAGTTCCGGAAACTGCCGTCGACCTCGACCTCCGGTCGACCGACCTCGTCGAGGTCGACGGCGAGCCCGCGGCGAGTGACGCGTCGACCGACGGGGAGGCCGTGATCGACTTCGCGCCGGACGAGGTCGCGGTGGCGGGGACGGTCGTCGGGGAGACGGGATGTCACGGGGCCGAGATCGCGGACGCGACCGTCGACGACGGGGGCACGTTCCGCGTGGTCGTCGCCGCGGTCGACCGCTCCGCGCCGGACCGGCTGTGCACCCAGTCGCTGACCGCGGTCGACTACGAGTTGGCGGCGCGGTTCGACGGCGGCGTCCCCGAGACCGTGGCGGTGGTCCACGACGACGCGCGCGGGCGGGAGACGGTGGTGACCGATCGACCGGACGGCGCGTAGCGAGGCGAGAGATGGCGGGGCAGGGCGAGACGAGGCGGGACGGGTCCGGATTGCACACCTTTTGTACCGACGGGACCGATGGACGGGTATGACGAAGCCCCAACCCGCGACGGCGTCGCTGCGACGCCCGCGGACCGAGCGCCCCGATTCGACCGCGAGACCCCCGCAAGGACAACGCTTATCCGCGGACTCGACAACCGAGGTGGTACGCGTATGGGAGTGATAGAGGACGTCTACGAGGATCTCGACACCGACGTCGAGTTCGAGGAGTTCGAGGCGGCCGTCGAGGACAAAGTCGAGCAGATGGGCGGGCTCGCCGACGAGGAGACGGCCGCGATGCTCATCGCCCACGAGCTGCGCGACGAGGAGGCCGACACCATCGCCGACATCGAGCCGGGGATGAACGACGTGAAGTTCCTCGGCAAGGTGACCTCCATCGGCGACGTCCGCACCTTCGAGCGCGACGACGAGGACGCCGAGGAGGGCCGCGTCTGCAACGTCGACGTGGCTGACGCCTCCGGCTCCGTGCGGGTCGCGCTGTGGGACGACATGGCCGCCGCGGCCGAGGAACAGCTGGAGGTCGGGCAGGTGCTCCGCGTCATGGGTCGCCCGAAGGAGGGGTACAGCGGGCTCGAAGTGAGCGCGGACAAGGTCGAGCCCGACGAGGACGCCGAGGTCGACGTGCAGGTGCTCGACACCTACCGGGTGGAGGACCTCTCGCTCGGCGCCTCAGACGTCGATCTCGTCGGACAGGTGCTCGACACCGACTCGATCCGCACGTTCGACCGCGACGACGGCTCCGAGGGGCGGGTCGCCAACCTCACCGTCGGCGACGAGACCGGTCGCGTACGCGTGACGCTGTGGGACGGCAAGGCCGACCTCGCCGAGGAGTTCGAGGCCGGCGAGGTCGTCGAGGTCGGCGACGGCTACGTCCGCGAGCGCGACGGCGACCTGGAGCTCCACGTCGGCGACCGCGGCACCGTCGAGCGCGTCGACGAGGACGTGGAGTACGTCCCCGAGACGACCGACATCGCCGACCTGGAGATCGGCGAGACCGTCGACGTCGGCGGCGGCGTCATCGAGACCGATCCGAAGCGCACGTTCGACCGCGACGACGGCTCCGAGGGGCAGGTCCGGAACGTCCGCATCAAGGACGGCACCGGCGAGATCCGCGTCGCGCTGTGGGGCGACAAGGCCGACCGCGAGATCGAGCTGGCGGACCGCGTCGTCTTCACCGACGTGGAGATACAGGACGGCTGGCAGGACGACCTCGAGGCCTCCGCGAACTGGCGCTCGACGGTCACCGTCCTCGACGAAGGGGGCGACTCGGCGGGCGGCACCGCGGGCGGTGCGTCGAGCGGCGGAAACGGGAGCGACGACCGCGGCGCGGAGAACACCGGGCTCGGCGCGTTCGCCGACGACGGACAGAAGGCGGCCGCCGAGGCCGTCGCGGGCGAGACCGCCGACGACGGGAACGACGGAGGAAGCGGAGCGGGTGGCGAGAGCGTCGGAGCCGGCGGCGCCGCTGCCGCGACCGCCTCGGCGACGGAGGACGTCGAGTTCACCGGGACGGTCGTCCAGACCGGCGACCCCGTCGTCTTGGACGACGGCCAGCGGACGAAGAGCGTGGAGACCGGCGCGAGCCTCCGGCTCGGCGAAGAGGTCACCGTGCGCGGGACGGAGCGCGACGGGACGATCGACGCCGACGACGTGTTCTAGTCGCCGCGAGCGTCGCTTCGAAGCGGGACGAAACATCGCGTGACGCGATGAGACGCCGAGCGTCACAGCGAAGCGTCGAATAGCCGCGACGCCAGCGCTCGAGCGCTGAGACGGCGGTAACGGAAACGTTTTACGGTGCACGGACGCCACTGTGTGTATGAGTGTCGAGTTGCCGTTCGCGCCGGTCGACGGGATCATCCGGCGGAACGCCGGGGACCTCCGCGTGAGCGCGGACGCCGCCGAGGAGTTGGCTCGCCGGATCCAAGCGCACGGCGCGGAGCTGGCGATCGACGCGGCCGAACGCGCAACCGAGGACGGGCGGAAGACGCTGATGGCGTCGGACTTCGGCGTCGAGCAGGTGATCGACCGCGAGGACCTCACCCTGCCCGTCGCCCCTATCGACCGGATCGCTCGGCTCCGGATCGACGACCGATACCGCGTCGGCGTCGACGCGCGGATCGCGTTGGCCGACATCCTGGAGGACTACGCCGACAACGTCGCGAGCGCAGCCGCGACGCTCGCGCGTCACGCCGACAGACGGACCGTACAGGCCGAGGACATCGAGACGTACTTCGCGCTGTTCGAGTAGATGCGCTTCGGCTACAGCGAACGGTGTCTCGACCACGACACCGGCGAGCGGCACCCGGAAAACCCCGACCGGCTGCGCGCGATCCGCCGCGGGCTGGCGAAGCGGCACGGCGTCGAGTACGCGGAGGCGGACCCCGCGACCCGCGAGGAGATCGTCGCGGTCCACGACGCGGAGTACGTCGACGAACTGGAGGCGTTCGTCGCCGACGGCGGCGGGAACTGGGACCCCGACACCGTCGCGAGCGAGGGGACGTGGGACGCCGCGCTCACCTCCGCCGGCCTCTCCCAGTGGGCGGCCAGGTCGGCGCTTGACGGCGACGACGGTCGGGACACCCCCTTCGCGCTCGGACGCCCGCCGGGCCATCACGCGGTGCCCGACGACGCGATGGGGTTCTGCTTTTTCAACAACGCCGCCGTCGCGGCCCAGACCGTCCTCGACGAGGGCGCCGCCGACCGGGTCGCGATCTTCGACTGGGACGTCCACCACGGGAACGGCACCCAAGACGTGTTCTACGAGCGCGGCGACGTGTTCTACGCGTCGATCCACGAGGACGGGCTCTACCCGGACACCGGCGAGCTCGACGAGACCGGCAGCGACGAGGGCGAGGGGACGACCGTGAACCTCCCGCTCGCGGCCGGTGCGGGCGACGCCGACTACCTCTACGCCATCGACGAGGCGATCGCGCCGGCGCTCGAGCGGTTCGACCCCGACCTCGTGATCGTCTCGGCCGGGTTCGACGCCCACCGGCACGACCCCATCTCGCGGATGCGCGTCTCCTCGGAGGGGTACGCGCTGATGACCGACCGAATCCGGGCGGTCAGCGACGAGATAGGGGCCGCGAACGCCTACGTCCTCGAAGGCGGGTACGGCCTCGACACGCTGGCCGAGGGCGTCTCGATGGTCCACGAGACGTTCGACGGGCGCACCCCCGTCGGCGACGACGACGATCCCGACGAGAAGACGGAGTCGCTGGTCGCGGAGCTTCGGGAGCTGCTCGATCTGTAGAACCGGACGCTCGCGATCGGTCGTCTGCGGAACTTTCTCGGACGCTCTCGATACGGAAAGCGCTCGCTCCGCTCCTCGCTCGCAGTCGGCGGCGACAGAATACGCCCGGAGCGGGATTTGAACCCCAGTCGTTCCGCTCGTTTCACTCGCTCTACTCCCTGATTCAAACCCTTCAGCGCGGTTCCGACCGGACTCGCGGTTCGCGATGCTCACCGCTCGTGGTTGGTCGGAACGGAACGCCCGGAGCGGGATTTGAACCGAAATCAGACGTGCTCGCTCCCTATCGGTCGCTGCGCGCGACTGATAGGGTTCAAATCCCTTCTACGGTTTCTGCTGTCTCGGTACTCGCTCGTCGCTACCGCTCCTCGCTCGTTATTGCGACAGCAGAAACGCCCGGAGCGGGATTTGAACCCGCGTCACGACCGTGACAGGGTCGTATGATGGGCCACTACACCATCCGGGCAAACAGCGACAGACCCCGAAGCGTGGGGACGCCCGGAGCGGGATTTGAACCCGCGTCACGACCGTGACAGGGTCGTATGATGGGCCACTACACCATCCGGGCTTGTCGCAGTCATTCGTACCCCTGTCTGGCAAATAAGGCTTGTCATCCCCGGCGGCGGTGGTGACCGGTGACAGGGATCGGCGGCGGCGCGGTGGGCGGGTCCCGATTCCCGAGAAGACCGACTCGACGCCGCGATTTCGGAGCCACGTAGCCGACACCGGGGACGGCCGCACGGTCCGTCGCGGCGGTAGCCTTTTGTGTGATAGCCGCGTGGGTGCGAGTATCGTACGCCCTCGACGTCGTTAGCCGCGCGCGGCGGAGCAGTTGACAAGTCTTATGCCGCTGGCCCCTATAGCGATCTGTAGTATCTCGTGATAGCTTCTCTCAATAACCACCACCCATGGTAGACGTAAGCCAACACGAACTCGTCCCGGACCACGTCCTCCTCGACCCCGAAGAGGTCGACGAGGTTCTGGCGGAGTACGACGTGACACGGACGAACCTACCGAAGATCAAACGCACTGATCCCGCGCTCCCCGACGAGGCCGAGGTCGGCGACGTGGTGAAGATCGTTCGAAACTCCCGCACGACCGAGGAGGCGGTCGTGTACCGATTAGTCGTCTCATGAACAGGCAAGACCGACGCGTGGTGTCACGCGAGTATTTCTCGGACGAACGGCTCGCCGAACACCACTTCAGATCGTTCAACAACTTCCTGGACCGCGGCATGCAGGAGGTCGTCGACGAGAAGGAGACGATCGAGACCGACATCGGCGACAAGGAGGGCCAAGAGCCCGTCTACGTCGAGCTCGGTGACGTGCGGATGGTCACCCCGCGCGTCCGCGAGGCCGACGGCTCCGAGGAGCTGCTGTACCCCCAGGAGGCCCGCCTCCGCAACATCACCTACTCGGCGCCCGTGTTCATGGAGATGTCCATCGTGCGCGGCGGCGAAGAGGAGCCCGAGCAGGTCGTCGACACGACCGAGACCAAGGTCGGCCGGATGCCGATCATGGTCGGCTCGGACAAGTGTAACATGGCGGGCTTCTCCGACGACGAGCTCATCGACATCGGCGAGGACCCCGTCGACCCCGGCGGCTACTTCATCGTCAACGGCTCCGAGCGCGTGCTGATGACCTCAGAGGACCTGGCGCCGAACAAGATCCTCGCCGAGTACGACTCGAAGTACGGCGACGAGATCCAGGTCGCGAAGACGTTCTCCCAGCGCCGCGGGTACCGCGCGCTGGTGCTGTGTGAACGCAACCGCGAGGGGCTGCTCGAAGTGTCGTTCCCGTCCGTCTCGGGCTCGATCGACTTCGTGACCCTCGTCCGCGCGCTCGGACTGGAGTCGGACGAGGAGATCGTCCACCGCGTCTCGGACGACCCCGAGATCGTGAAGTTCATGCTGGAGAATCTGGAGGAGGCCGACGTGCAGACCACCGAGGAGGCCATCGAGACCCTCGGCGAGCGCGTCGCCTCCGGCCAGGGGAAGAACTACCAGCTCAAGCGGGCGAACTACGTCATCGACCGCTACCTCCTCCCGCACCTCCACGAGGAGGGCGTCGACGAGGAGGACGTGCGGATCAACAAGGCGTACTACCTCTGCCGGATGGCCGAGGCGTGCTTCGAGCTCGCCTTGGACCGCCGCGAGGCCGACGACAAGGACCACTACGCGAACAAGCGCCTGAAGGTCTCCGGCGACCTGATGCGCGACCTGTTCCGGACCGCGCTGAACAAGCTGGCGCGCGACGTGAAGTACCAGCTCGAACGCGCGAACATGCGGAACCGCGATCTCACCGTCAACACGGTCGTCCGCTCCGACGTGCTGACCGAGCGGCTCGAACACCCGATCGCGACGGGGAACTGGGTGGGCGGCCGCTCCGGCGTCTCCCAGCTCGTCGACCGGACCGACTACATGGGCGTGCTCTCGCACCTCCGGCGCCTGCGCTCGCCGCTGTCGCGCTCGCAGCCGCACTTCAAGGCGCGGGACCTCCACGCGACCCAGTGGGGTCGCATCTGTCCCTCCGAGACGCCGGAGGGACCGAACTGTGGACTCGTGAAGAACTTCGCGCAGGCGATGGAGCTCTCACAGACCGTGGACGACGAACAGGGGCTGAAACGAGAACTGGCGTCGATGGGTGTCGAGGGGATCCCCGGCATCGAGGGCGTCGAACGACAGACGGCGGACGACTAATATGGCTCAGGCAGAACGCGAAGCGAAGGTGTACGTCAACGGGAGCCTCGTCGGGACCCATCCGGACCCCGAGGCCCTCGCCGAACAGATCCGCGAGGCCCGCCGACGCGGCGACGTCTCGGAGATGGTGAACGTCTCGGTCAAGGACCGGACCCAGGAAGTGATCGTCAACGCGGACGCGGGGCGCGCCCGCCGCCCGCTGATCGTCGTCGAGAACGGCGAGCCCCTGCTGGGCGACGAGGAGGTCGAGGCCGTCGAACGCGGCGAGGTCGAGTTCGAGGACCTCGTCGAGCGCGGCTACGTCGAGTTCATCGACGCCGAGGAGGAGGAGGACATCCTCGTCGCCGTCGACGAAGAGGACGTGACCGAGGACCACACGCACCTCGAGATCGACCCGCAGCTCGTGTTCGGTATCGGCGCGGGGATGATCCCGTACCCCGAGCACAACGCGAGCCCGCGGATCACCATGGGCGCGGGGATGATGAAGCAGTCGCTCGGACTCCCCTCCGCCAACTACCGGATCCGGCCGGACACGCGCCAGCACCTGCTGCACTACCCGCAGCTGGCGATGGTGAAGACGCAGACGTCCGACCAGATCAGCTTCGACAAGCGGCCGGCGGCGCAGAACTTCGTCGTCGCCGTGATGTCCTACGAGGGGTTCAACATCGAGGACGCGCTGGTGATGAACCAGGGCTCCGTCGACCGCGCGCTCACCCGCTCGCACTTCTTCCGGACCTACGAGGGCGAGGAGCGCCGGTACCCCGGCGGTCAGGAGGACCGCTTCGAGATCCCCGAACAGGACGTGCGCGGCGCGCGCGGCGAGGACGCGTACACCCACCTCGACGAGGACGGACTCGTCAACCCCGAGACGAAGGTGGACGAGTCCTCGGTCCTGCTCGGCAAGACCAGCCCGCCGCGCTTCTTGGAGGAGCCCGACGACATGGGCGGGCTCTCCCCGCAGAAGCGCCGGGAGACGAGCGTGACGATGCGCTCGGGCGAATCGGGCGTCGTCGACACGGTGACGCTGATGGAGGGCGAGGACGGGTCCAAGCTCTCGAAGGTGAAGGTGCGCGACCAGCGCGTCCCCGAACTCGGCGACAAGTTCGCGTCCCGACACGGCCAGAAGGGCGTCGTGGGCCACCTCGCCCCGCAGGAGGACATGCCCTTCACCGAGGAGGGGGTCGTCCCCGACCTCGTGATGAACCCGCACGCGCTCCCGTCCCGGATGACGGTCGGCCACGTGCTGGAGATGCTCGGCGGGAAGGTCGGCTCGCTCCGCGGCTCGCGGGTCGACGGCACGCCGTTCCAGGGCGAAGACGAGGAGGAGCTCCGCGGCGGGCTGGAGGACCACGGCTTCAAGTCCTCCGGCAAGGAGGTCATGTACTCCGGCGTCACCGGCGAGAAGATCGAGGCGGAGATATTCGTCGGGACGATCTTCTACCACAAGCTGTACCACATGGTGTCGAACAAGCTCCACGCCCGCTCGCGCGGTCCGGTGCAGGTGCTCACGCGCCAGCCGACCGAGGGGCGCGCCCGCGAGGGCGGCCTGCGCGTCGGGGAGATGGAGCGCGACACGATCATCGGCCACGGCGCGTCGATGGTGCTCAACGAGCGGCTGCTGGAGTCCTCGGACGCCGAGACGGTGCACGTCTCCGCGGAGACCGGGCTCGTCGCCGTCGAGGACCGCGAACAGCGCCGGGTGTACGACCCGGTCACGGGCGACGAGGACGACATCCACGAGCTCGAGGTCAGCTACGCGTTCAAGCTCCTGCTCGACGAGATGATCGCCCTCGGCATCCGACCGAAACTCGAACTGGAGGACGCAATTTAAATGTCAATGCAAACACCGAAAGTGCTCGGCGGCATCGACTTCGGCCTCATGGACCCGGAGACGTACCGGGACATGTCGGCGACGAAGGTGATCACGGCCGACACGTACGACGACGACGGCTACCCGATCGACATGGGGCTGATGGACCCGCGGCTCGGCGTCATCGACCCCGGTCTGGAGTGTCGGACCTGCGGGTCCCACTCCGGCTCCTGTAACGGTCACTTCGGCCACATCGAGCTGGCCGCGCCCGTCATCCACGTGGGCTTCACGAAGCTCATCCGACGGCTGCTTCGGTCGACGTGCCGGGAATGCGGGAAGCTCGCCTTGGACGAGGCGCAGCGCGACGAGTTCCGCGACCGCTACGAGCGGGCCCAAGAGCTCGGCGACGACGAGCACGACGTGCTGAAGGCCGCCGTCCGGCAGGCCCGAAAGGCGTCGACGTGCCCGTTCTGCGGCGAGCCGCAGGCGGACATCAAACACGAGAAGCCGACCACCTACTACGAGGTCCAGGACGTGCTCTCGGGCGACTACTCCGAGCGCATCGCGGCCGCGATGCAGCCCGACGAGGAGGAGGACGATCCCGGCACCTCCCCGCAGGAGCTCGCGGAGAAGACCGACATCGCCTTGGATCGGGTCAACGAGATCATGGCCGGCGAGTTCCGTCCGCGCAAGGAGGACCGCCGCGCCATCGAGAAGGCCCTCGACGTCGACCTCACCGAAGAGGACATGAACAAGCTGATGCCCTCGGACATCCGCGACTGGTTCGAGGACATCCCGGACGAGGACCTGGAAGTGCTCGGCATCGACTCCGAGCACTCCCGACCGGAGTGGATGATCCTGACGGTCCTCCCGGTCCCGCCGGTCACCACGCGTCCCTCGATCACGCTGGACAACGGCCAGCGCTCCGAGGACGACCTCACCCACAAGCTGGTCGACATCATCCGGATCAACCAGCGGTTCATGGAGAACCGCGAGGCGGGCGCCCCGCAGCTGATCATCGAGGACCTCTGGGAGCTGCTCCAGTACCACGTCACCACGTTCGTCGACAACGAGATCAGCGGGACGCCGCCGGCGCGACACCGCTCCGGCCGCCCCCTCAAGACCCTCAGTCAGCGGCTGAAGGGCAAGGAGGGTCGCTTCCGCGGCTCGCTGTCCGGGAAGCGCGTCAACTTCTCCGCCCGGACCGTCATCTCGCCCGACCCGACCCTCTCGCTGAACGAGGTCGGCGTCCCGGACCGGGTCGCCAAGGAGATGACCCAGACGCTCAACGTCACCGAGCGCAACGTCGAGGAGGCGCGGCAGTACGTCCGGAACGGGCCGGAGGCCCACCCCGGCGCCAACTACGTCCGCCGCCCCGACGGTCGCCGCCTGAAGGTGACCGAGAAGAACTGCGAGGAGCTCGCCGAGAAGGTCGAGGCCGACTGGGAGGTCAACCGCCACCTCGTCGACGGCGACATCGTGATCTTCAACCGGCAGCCCTCGCTGCACCGGATGTCCATCATGGCCCACGAGGTCGTGGTGATGCCGTACAAGACGTTCCGGCTCAACACCGTCGTCTGTCCGCCGTACAACGCCGACTTCGACGGCGACGAGATGAACATGCACGCGCTCCAGAACGAGGAGGCCCGCGCCGAGGCGCGCGTCCTCATGCGCGTTCAAGAGCAGATCCTCTCGCCGCGGTTCGGCGGGAACATCATCGGCGCCATTCAGGACCACATCTCGGGGACGTACCTGCTCACGCACTCGAACCCCGAGTTCACGGAGACGCAGGCGCTGGACCTGCTGCGCGCGACCCGCGTCGACGAGCTGCCCGAGGCGGACGGCGTCGACGACGAGGGGCGCGAGTACTGGACCGGCCGGACGCTGTTCTCGGAGCTGCTCCCCGACGACCTCTCGCTGGACTTCACCTCCTCGACGGGCGACAGCGTGCTCATCGAGGACGGCCAGCTGGTCGAGGGGACGATAGACGAGGACGCCGTCGGCGCGTTCGGCGGCGAGGTCGTCGACACCCTCACCAAGGAGTACGGCGAAACGCGCTCGCGCGTGTTCATCAACGAGATCGCGTCGCTGGCGATGCGCGCGATCATGCACTTCGGGTTCTCGATCGGGATCGACGACGAGTCGATCCCGCCGGAGGCCGAAGAGCAGGTCGACGACGCGATCCAGAGCGCCTACGACCGCGTCCAGGAGCTAATCTCAACGTACGAGGCCGGCGAGCTGGAGTCGCTGCCGGGCCGCGGCGTCGACGAGACGCTGGAGATGAAGATCATGCAGACGCTCGGGAAGGCCCGCGACTCGGCCGGCGAGATCGCCGACCAGCACTTCGGCGACGACAACCCGGCGGTCGTGATGGCCCGCTCCGGCGCGCGTGGGTCGATGCTGAACCTCACGCAGATGGCCGGATCCGTCGGCCAGCAGGCGGTCCGCGGCGAGCGGATCAACCGCGGCTACGAGGACCGGACGCTCTCTCACTACAGGGAGAACGACCTGTCCGCGGAGGCGCACGGCTTCGTGGAGAACTCCTACCGCGGCGGGCTCACCCCCGAGGAGTTCTTCTTCCACGCGATGGGCGGTCGCGAGGGGCTGGTCGACACGGCGGTCCGGACCTCCAAGTCCGGGTACCTCCAGCGCCGGCTCATCAACGCGCTCTCCGAGCTGGAGGCGCAGTACGACGGCACGGTCCGAGACACCTCGGGCCGGATCGTCCAGTTCGAGTTCGGCGAGGACGGCACCTCGCCGGTGAAGGTCTCCTCGGGCGAAGGCGACGGCATCGACGTCGACGACATCGTCGACCGCGTCGTCGACGCCGAGTTCGAGTCCAGCGACGAGAAGGAGCGGTTCCTCGGCGAGCGCGCGCCGCCGACGAACCTCTCGGAGCACTCCGGTCCGGGCCTCAACAAGGCCTCGGGGGTGGAGTCGGATGACTGAGTACGACCACGTCACCGACGACATCGAGGCGGTCGTGGAGGCCACGGAGCTTCCCGCCCGCCTCAAAGACGAGGTGTACGAAGCGATCGACCGGAAGGCCGAGGAGACCGGCGAGGTCACCGTCGAGCAGGCCACCGACATCGCGACCGGCGTCGAGAACCGGTACGTCGAGACGCGCGTGGATCCGCTCGACCCGGTCGGAACCGTCTCCGCGCAGTCGATCGGCGAGCCCGGGACGCAGATGACGATGAACACGTTCCACTACGCCGGCGTCGCGGAGATCGACGTCACGCAGGGGCTCCCCCGGCTCATCGAGCTGGTGGACGCCCGGAAGACGCCGGACACGCCGATGATGACGGTCCATCTCGAGGGCGAGTACGCCACGGACCGCCAGAAGGCCCACGAGGTCGTCTGGTCCATCGAGGCGACGCGCATCCTCGCGCTCGGCGACGTGTCGACGAACGTCGCGGACATGCTGGTGCGGATCGACCTGAACGACGACACCCTCCTCGAGCGGTGGCCGACCCACTCGGACCCCTCGGAGGTCGCCGGGATCATCGCCGAGACGATCGAGGACTCGCTCGGCGTCGACACCCGGCAGTCGGGGACCGTCGTGGAGTTCGGACCGAACGAGCCGAGCTACCGCGAGCTGCTCCAGCTCGTCGAGCGGCTCCGGGAGATCGTGTTCAAGGGGATCGAGGAGATCGAACGCGTCGTCATCCGGAAAGAGGAGATCGACGGCGACGAGGAGTTCGTCCTCTACACCGAGGGATCGGCGTTCGGCGACGCCCTCGACATCGAGGGCGTCGACGCCTCGCGCACGACGTGTAACAACATCCACGAGATCTACCGCAACCTCGGGGTCGAGGCGGCCCGCGAGACGATCATCGACGAGACGAAGAACACGCTCGAAGAGCAGGGGCTCGACGACGTGAACGTCCGCCACCTCATGCTGGTGGCCGACATCATGACGAACAACGGCGAGATCGAGTCGATCGGTCGCCACGGCATCTCGGGCTCGAAGGACTCCGTGCTCGCGCGCGCGGCGTTCGAGGTGACGGTCAACCACCTGCTCGACGCCGCGATCCACGGCGAGTACGACGAGCTCGACGGCGTCATCGAGAACGTCATCGCCGGCAAGCCGATCTCGCTCGGCACCGGCGACGTCGACCTCCGGATGGGGTCGCGCGTCGTGGGCGACGACTAATGTACGTCGAGCTCTCCGACGAGGCCCGGCGCTACATCGGTCGCTTCGACGAGCTGACCGGGGTCGCGCCGAAGGACTGCCTCGTGGAGGGCGACCGGCTCGTGTTCCTCGTGCCGGCCGGCGAGATGGCCGCCGCGATCGGACAGGCCGGCGAGACCGTCGAGGAGGCGGAGCGCCGGCTGGGCAAGTCCGTCGACTTGGTCGAGGACGCGGACACAGCGGAGGCGTTCGTCGCGAGCGCGCTCTCGCCCGCGGCGGTCAACGCCGTGACGATATCGGAGCAGAACGACCGCGTGGCGTACGTCGAGGTGCCGGAGCCGGACCGCGGCGTCGCCATCGGCGCGGAGGGCGTCAACATCGAGACGGCGCGGGCGCTGGCGAAGCGCCACTACGACATCGACGACATCCAACTGACCTGAGGGCGGAACCCCATCCTTTTGCCGACGCGCTCGTTTCTCGCAGTATGGACCGGAGACGTTTCTTCACCGGGGTCGGAACAGGAGTCGCGGTCGGAATCGGCGGCTGTCTCGGCGGCGGTGACGACGGCGACGACGGACCGGACCGACCGTTCCCCGACGCCGAGTGGCGAGGCGAGGACGGCCTGAACGTGGCGACCCTCTCGGAGCGCCACGTCGAGGCGATCGTCGACGCCGGGGGAGCCACGCTGTTCTCGACGGCGGAGACGACCCACGACGGCGACGCGGAGCCGAGCCCGTGGCTCCCCTCACAGGAGTACGAGTCCGCCTACGACCTCGAGAACGGACGCCAGTACGTGCGACAGGAGCTGACTGAGACCGAGGAGACCGACGTGTCGGAGCTGTACGTCGCCGACGGCGAGGCGCTGGTCCGCCAGCGGGTCGGCGACGAGACGCAGTACGGCCGCCAGTCGGTCGACCGGTCGGCCGACGACTTCGAGTCGGCGATGCGCTCGGAGGTCGTGACGGGGATCCGCGTCGAGGGGGAGACGGCGGGCGGCGAGACGGAGTACGAGGGGCTGAACCTGTGGAACCCGACGAGCGACGGCGAGGGCGAGGTGCGCGGCGAACCCACCGCGCGGTTCGCCGCCGACTCCTTCGAGGGCGACCGGAACGTCCCCGAGACGGTCGAGACGGCGTCGGCGACGGTACACGTGTACGAGTCCGGCGTGGTGCCGCGGCTCGAACAGTCGTGGGCGGGCGCACACGACGGGCAGGAGGCGACCGTCGACGTCGACATCGACTACCGCGATCTCGGCGCGACGGTGTCGGAACCGGAGTGGGCGGCGGCGGCGCGCGAGGACACGAACGCCTGACTCGCGGACGCGTTTGCGATCAGAGACTCGGTTCGTTCCAGACGAAACGACGGGCGCTCTCGCCGGCTTATCGGCTCAGCGATAGCGAGCGCCCGTCGTTTTCGATCGTCTCGCTTCGCAAAACACTCTCAGAACCGACGAGAGGTACCGCTCGGGCGATCTGAGGGCGTTTCTCCGCGCGGAAAGACGACGCTTAAGTAGCTCCGTTCGGAAGTAGACGTACGATGGCGAACGGCAAATACGCGGCCCGTAAGCTCAAACAGGACCGGCAGAAGCGCCGCTGGTCCGACTCCGAGTACGCTCGGCGAGAGCGCGGGCTCAAGAAGAAGTCCGACCCCCTCGAGGGCGCCCCGCAGGCCCGCGGGATCGTGCTGGAGAAGGTCGGGATCGAGGCAAAGCAGCCGAACTCGGCGATCCGAAAGTGCGTCCGCGTTCAGCTCATCAAGAACGGGAAGCAGGTCACCGCGTTCTGTCCCGGTGACGGCGCCATCTCGTTCATCGACGAGCACGACGAGGTCACGATCGCCGGGATCGGCGGGGCGAAGGGTCGCGCGATGGGCGACCTCTCCGGCGTCAACTACAAGGTCGAGAAGGTCAACGGCGTCTCCATGATCGAACTGGTTCGCGGAAACGCGGAGAAGCCCGTCAGATGAGCGGGGAGGAGACCGAGGCGGAGTCCGCAGAGGACGTCGCCGCCGACGAGCCGGACCCGGACGCGCCCGCGTCCAGCGAGGCCGCCAACGAGAACGCCAAGCTGTTCGGCGTCTGGGACGTCACCGAGATCGCCTACGAGGACCCCTCGACGAAGCGCTACATGACCGTGACCCCCATCGCCCACACGATGGGTCGTCACGCGTCCAAGCAGTTCAAGAAGTCCGAGATCTCCTTAGTCGAGCGGCTGATCAACCGCCTGATGCAGACCGACGAGAACACGGGCAAGAAACAGCAGGCGACGCGGATCGTCCGCGACGCCTTCGACATCGTCCACGAGCGGACCGAGGAGAACCCGGTCCAGATCCTCGTGACGGCCGTCGAGAACGCCGCGCCCCGCGAGGAGACCGTCCGCCTGAAGTACGGCGGGATCTCCGTCCCGAAGGCGGTCGACGTCGCGCCCCAGCGCCGCGTCGATCAGGCGCTTTTGTTCATCTCCGACGGCGTCGCCAACGCGACCTACAAGTCGACGACCTCCGCCGCCGAGGCGCTCGCCAACGAGCTCGTCACGGCCGCGGACTACGACCCCGAGCGCTCTTACTCCATCTCGCAGAAGGAGGAGCGCGAGCGCGTCGCGGCCGCGGCCCGCTAACGCCGGTTCCGACTCGGACCGACGGGACGCGTTTTCGCGGTTTTCCGTTTCGACCCGACCACGGAGCGGCGGTGCTATTCGGCGTCGAGAGGTGCGGATCGGGCCGAGACGGGTATCGATACCCGGAGTGAGTGTTGCAGATCGTGGGTTTCGATACGGTATTTAAACGGTGTACGAGAGACGGCGACGATCGTGTATAAAAGAGAGTGCGGTGGCGTGCGCCGGTGAGCGCCCGTTAGGGCGCGAACCGCCCGCACGAGGCTGGGGAGGTGTGAGGCTGCGGTGCTGTGCGGGCGGGGTGGGACTCAAAGGGGCAGCCACGAGGCGGCCGCAGGCGATGTAAGCACTGCAGGGAGCGAGCAACGCGAGCGACCGAAGCGCGTGGTTCGAGAGAGCGAAGCTCTCTCGTCATCACGAAAGGCGCTCCGCGCCTTTCGAACGACAGCGAGCGTGCGGCCGCCTCGCGGCTGGGGCTTTGGAGGCCTCATCCGTATCAGCGGTTTATAAACAGCCACATCGTCGTACAGCCGAGTTGCTGGGGCTTTGGAGGCCTTCACCGCAACTCCGCCGATCCGCACAGCCGCCGCTGCAAGAACGAACGCGTCGAAAAATGCGAGAAAACGAATATCCGAGTCTCGCTGGACAGCGCGCTCAGTCGTCGGCCGGCGCCGCGCCGGAGCCGCCGTCGGCGTGCTGCTGTTTGACCCACGAGAGCTTGCCGCCGGCCGCGAGGATGTCGCGCTCGCGCTCGGAGGCGTCGAGGTCGGCGGTGAACTCCCACTCGCCGTTGACGCTCACGGTGAACTCCTCCTGCCCGGAGTGGACGCCCGCGGGAACGTCGTCGACGATCTCGAGGTCGTCGCCCTGCTCGATCTTCTCGTACGTCTCCGCGTCGATCGCGAGCGGGACGATACCGAAGTTAAAGAGGTTCGCCTTGTGGATGCGGGCGAAGCTCTGCGCGAAGACGGCCTCGATGCCGAGGTACATCGGACAGAGGGCCGCGTGCTCGCGCGAGGAGCCCTGTCCGTAGTTCTCGCCGGCCACGAGGACGCCGCCGTCGGCGTCGAGCGCGCGCTGCGCGAACGTGTCGTCGACGCGCGAAAGCGTGAACTCGGAGAGCTTCTCGATGTTGGATCGGAACTTCAGGATGTCCGCCGTCGCCGGGATGATGTGGTCGGTGGTGATGTTGTCCTTCATCTTGAGGAGCGCCTCACCGCCGTCCACGTCGATCCCGTCTTTGAGCGGCACGTCGCCGATGTTCGGGCCCTTGACGAGGCCGTCGTCGATCGCCTCGTCGGGCGAGATGATGTCGGAGTCGGACCGACCCATCCCGGGGCCGTACTTCGTCCCCATCTCCAGGCCGGGGTCCTCAAGGTCGCCGAGGTCGTCCGCGAGGTCGCGCGGGTCGACGATCTCGCCGGTGATGGCCGCCGCGGTGGCGACCTCGGGCGAGCAGAGGAAGACGGAGTCGTCCTCGATGCCCGAGCGGCCCTCGAAGTTGCGGTTGAAGGTGCGCAGCGAGACGGAGTCGGAGGCGGGCACGTGACCGATGCCGATACACGCGCCGCAGGTCGCCTCGGAGAAGTTGACGCCGGCCGCCATCATCTCCGCGGTCCAGCCCTCGCGGGCCAGCATCTCGGAGGCCTGCTTGGAACCGGGCGCGACGATCATCTCGGTGCTCCGGGCGACCTCGCGGCCCTCCAGCATCTTGGCGCTGGGGAGGATGTCCTCGTAGGCGCCGTTGGTACAGGAACCGATGATGACCTGCTCGACGTCGGTGCCCTCGTACTCGCTGACGGGAGCGACGTTGTCGGGCATCGACGGCGCGGCCACGAGCGGCTCGAGCCCGGAGAGGTCGACCTCGATGGTCTCCGCGTACTCCGCGTCGTCGTCGGGCTGGAGGTCGACGAACTCCTCCTCGCGGTCCTGGCGCGCGAGCCAGTCCTTGGTCTTCTCGTCGGTCGCGAAGATCGAGGAGGTGGCGCCGAGCTCGGTACCGAGGTTCGTGATCGTGGTCCGCTCGGGGATCGAGAGGTTCTCGGCGCCGGGGCCGGTGTACTCGAAGATCTTGCCCACGCCGCCCTTGACGGTCAGCTCGCCGAGCAGGTGGAGCGCGATGTCCTTGGCGGTCGCCCACTCGGGGAGCTCGCCTTCGAGGTGAACGTTGACGACTTCCGGCATCTCGACGTAGTAGGGGCCGCCGCCCATCGCGACGGCGATGTCGAGGCCGCCGGCGCCGATCGCGAGCTGGCCGAGCCCGCCGGGGGTCGGCGTGTGCGAGTCGGAGCCTAAAAGCGTCTTGCCGGGCGCCGCGAAGTTCTCCTTGTGGACCTGGTGGCAGATCCCGTTGCCGGGCCGGGAGAAGTACGCGCCGTACGTGCCGGCCGCGGAGCGGAGGAAGCGGTGGTCGTCGGTGTTCTTGAAGTCGAACTGGTACGTCTGGTGGTCGCAGTACTGCGCGGCGAGCTCCGTCTGGACCTCGTCCATCTCCAGCGCCTCGAACTGGAGCCACACCATCGTCCCCGTCGTGTCCTGCGTCAGCACCTGGTCGATCTCGATACCGATCTCCTCGCCGGGCGTCAGCTCGCCCTCGACGAGATGGTCATCGAGGATTTTCTCCGTAATCGTCTGTCCCATATCATCCGAAGGTGGCTCTCCCGTGGATATAAAACCCGCGAGTTTTTTGCAAGATCGACCGTGTTAGATCGTCGAAGCGGCAAAAATTATCCCATTATGGGTGAGATAACACGCCTCGTGTGAGAAATAGACGTAACAAGAGTATAAGGCCGATAAAGGCTTATACCCACCGATATCGGGCGTCTTAGCGAATGCCACGGTCGGAGCGATCGGCGCCCGGATCGCGGGCGACACCGTTTAGTCTCGCCCGCGGGTTCGGTGGGACATGTTCGACTCGGGAGCGACGGTCGCGGCGGCGCTCGAAGCCGGCGACGCCGACCTCGACGACGATCAGCGACAGCCGAACGGGGTCGACCTCACCGTCGGCGCCGTCTTCGAGCAGACGGAGCCGGGCGCGATCCGCCGCGACGGGAAGCGGGTCGGCGAGCGCGAGGAGCTGGAGCCGGAAGAGGGCGCGTACCGGCTGGAGGCGGGCACGTACGTGGTCCGGTACGGCGAGCCGGTTCGGATCCCCGACGAGCGGATCGGGTTCGTCCTCCCGCGATCGACCCTGCTGCGCAATTCCTGTACCCTCGACACCGCGGTCTGGGACGCGGGCTACGAGGGCGTCGGCGAGGGGCGTCTCGACGTCGGCCACGCGATCGAGATCGAGCCCGGCGCGCGGATCGCCCAGCTGGTGCTCGCGGCCGCCGACCACGAGGGGACCTACGAGGGGTCGTATCAGGGCGAGCGGCTCTAGGCGGGAGCGGTGATCGCAGCGGTTGCGGCGATAGTTGTCTGCGTCTGTGATTCCGGCGCGGTCACTCGCCCGCCCAGTCGCCGCCCACGCGGTCGATCCCCATCATGTCCTCGCCGGCGTGCTCGGTGAACACGACCTTCGCGTTCGGCTCCGGCACGCCGAGCTCCGCGGCCGCGCGCTCCATCACGGCGAGCGCGAACGCGCGTTTGTACTCGAACGGACGCCCCTCGCGGATCTCGGCGTCGAGGAACAGCAAGGGGCCGTCGACGGCGCGACCGAGGGCCATCGCCGAGGGATCCAGCTCCGAGATCGTCACCGCGACGTGCCCGGCGGTCGTCTCCATCTCCTCGACGTACCGGTCGGTGACGAACGCGGCGAACGACTCGCGCTCGGTCGGCGAGAGCGACAGGGTCGTCGAGAACTGTAAGAGCGGCATAGGGGGTGAACGACGCCGAGGCTCTTGGACGTGACGGCGAGATGCGTGTACGTCGAGCGGAATCGCGCTCGTCGAGGCGCGTCGACGAGAGAGACCGGTCGCTCTCGGTGATCAAAGGAACGAACGGCACGCCCGTGCCGGGAAAAGGTGGCACGGGCGTGTCGTTCAGTAGGTCCCCGCTGACGCTTCGGCCCTCCAAGCGAAGCGTCACCTGAAGCAAGCGGTGGAATCCACTTAAGCGTGCCGGGGCCGGCAGGCTTGTCGCGTTAGACCCCGGTACGGCCTTCACGACGCCGGCCGGAAACGCGCTCGCTCACCGCTTCGCCGGGTGGTCGTCGCGGAGCCGGGACTGGCCCGTCCCGAGGAGTCGCTCGCGGAGGGTGCCGTCGCCGCGCGGCGCCTCCCCCGCGTCGTCCGGGTCGGGGACGAGCCCGCGCTCGCGCAGCTCGGGGACCACGAGGTCGACGAAGTCCGTCAGCGAATCTGGGCGGACGACCTCTTTCACGTTGAAGCCGTGAACGCCGACCTCCTCGTGCCAGTACGCCAGTTCGTCGGCGATCTGTTCGGGAGTGCCGACGAGCTTCGGGGACGTGGTGCCGAGGCCACAGAACTCGGCGACCTCGCGGACGGTCCACTCGCGGTCCGGCTGGGCCTTCGTGAACGCGTTCATGGTGCCCTGGATCGCGTCGGTCTCGATGTGTTCGACCTTCTGGTCGGGGTCGAGCGCCGACAAGTCCATGTCGAGGAACCCGGAGAGGAGCGCGAGCGTCGCCTCGACGTCGACGTGCGCTTTGTACGCCTCGTGTTTCGCCTCGGCGGCCGCCTCCGTCTCGCCGACGATCGGCACGACGCCGATGAAGAATCGGAGGCTCTCGGGGTCGCGCCCGTGGTCGGCAGCACGCGATTTCACGTCCGTCATGTACTCGCTGACGCCCTCCTCGGTGGGATGGCTGGCGAACACCGCCTCCGCGTTCGCGGCCGCGAACTCCCGCCCGCGGTCCGACGAGCCCGCCTGATAGATTACGGGCGTGCGCTGCGGCGAGGGTTCACAGCCGTGGGGACCGGGCACCGAGAAGTGCTCGCCCTCGTGATCGATCGCCGAGACCTTCTCCGGGTCGGTGTACCGACCCGCCTCGCGGTCGACCTCGACGGCGTCCTCCTCCCACGACTCCTCCCAGAGCTGGTAACAGACGTCGAGGAACTCGTCCGCGCGGTCGTAGCGCGTCTCCTTGTCCATCCGCTCCGAGAGCCCGAGGTTCTCGGCGGCCGACTCCAGGTAGGAGGTGACGACGTTGAGCGCGACCCGCCCGTCGGTGAGGTGATCGAGCGTGGAGAACTCCCGCGCGAGCTGGTAGGGTTGCGTGTAGGTGGTCGAGCGCGTCACGGCGAAGCCGAGGTCGTCGGTGACCTCCGCCATCGCGGGGACGATCAGCTGCGGGTCGCTCGCGGGCGTCTGGACCGCCTTCTCGACGGCGGTCTCGCGGTCGTCGCCGTACACGTCGTAGATCCCGCGCACGTCGGCGAAGAAGACCGCGTCGAAGCCGCCGCGCTCGGCGGTGCGCGCCACTTCGGTCCAGTACTCGCGGTCGGTGTACTCCGGCGACCGGTCGCCGGGGTAGGTCCACGACCCGGGCGAGACGTGCTCGACCGAGGCCATGGTGAAGAGGTTGAGGTGCAGGTGGTCAGACATGGGCCGACGTACGCGATCCGCGGGTAATACCCCACAGAAAGGGGCGGGACTTGTCGGAGCCGGGGACGCGGGAGGGAGTTCGGGAGACGGAGGCGACTACGCCGACGTCGCCTCCGGCGAGGAGACGTAGGCCGCGAAGTCGGAGGTGGTGATAATCCCGATCGGCTCGTCGCCGTCGACGACGGGGACGTGATGGAACCCGTGTTCGACCATGAGCGAGGCGATCTCAGAGACGGAGTCCTGCGCGCTCGCCGTGATAGGGTCTCGGCTCATGTAGCGCTCGACGGTCGTCTCCGCCTTCGGCCGGCTCTTGGCGACGATGTCGACGAAGTCGGTCGTGGTGAGGATGCCGACGAGGGCGCCGTCGTCGTCGACAACCAGCGCCGAACTGATGTCGTTGTCGAGCAGCACCGCCGCCGCGTCCTCGACCAGCGTGTCGGGCGTCACCGTGTGGAGTTCGCTCGTCATCAACCGCGCGACGAACACGTCGTCGATGTCGTCCATATCCGTACGTTCTTCCGTCGACGTATAAAGCGTTGCCACGCGGAACGAGACGGAACGCTCACAGGAACCGCGAGAGCCCGGACTGGCGACGCGGACCCTCCCCCGCGGGATCGGCGATCCACGCGGTCCGCTCGCCGCGGAGGCGGATCCCGTCGGTTTCGGGCGGGTCCGCGGGCTCGCGCGCGTCGCAGGTCGCGCCGCAGTCGCGTCCGGGGTCGACGACGCGGTCGAACCGCTCGCAGTACGGGCGCCCGTCGGCGGTCGTCGTCGCGCGAGCGCAGGCCGGAGGGTCCGGGCGCCACCCCTTCCCGTAGGCGCGCTCGGCGATCCGGCGACGCTTCCGCGCCTTCGCGGCCGGGTCGACGAGCGCCACGTCTGTCCGGAGCCCTCGCTCCTCGCGGATCTCGACGCCCGGCGCGGCTGGATCGAGCGGGGTCGGTTCCCGGACGACCTCGCGCTCGCCCGCGTCGGGGTCGAACCGCCAGACCCCGACCGCATCGGGGATCCGGTTGAGGTGCGCGCGGGTCACGTACGAGGCGGTCGCGAGCACGACCTCGTCGAACAGCCCGAGCGCGGCGTCGTACCGCAGCTGGGCCGTCAGATCGCCTGGCGTGCCGAGGTCGGGCTTGTTCTCGATCGCGGTCAGCGAACCGACCCAGTCGTCGGGGTAGCGGGCGGTCGCGCGCACGACCGGGCGCCCGTCGCGGCGCTCGCGTTCGAGGTAGCCGATCTCGGCCGCGCGCTCGGCGACCTCCTCGGCGCGGTCCGGCGGGAGGTCGAACGCCTTTTTGAGGGGAACCGCCTCGCCCGGCCCGACCGCGGCCTCGATCGCGGGGTCCGGGATCCGGTCGGGCGCGATCGCGGCGCGCCGCTCGAACCCCGGACCGGGCGTCAGCACGCAGACGTCGACGATCCGGCCGCCGGGGTTCTCGATCCCGGCCCCGAGCTGGCGGGCGACGACGCGGTCCGGAGACTCGAGCGCGGCACACAGCGCCAGCTCGAACCGGAACTCCATGGGCGAGAGAGGGGCGCGGGAGAGTAAAGCGCGTCGGCGTCGACGGGAGCGAGGGCGGAACGCCGCGGGAGTCGGAGCGAGACCGCCGCGGTCGAAACCGGTATTCCCCGCCGGCGCCAACGTCGACCATGCGCCGGGTCACCCGGAACCTCCTCGTCGCCATCGCCCTGATCGCCGTCGCCCTGCTCGCGTTGGGGGCGCTCCCGAGCTACCTCGGGAGCGGCGATCCCTACTACCTCACCGCCGAGCCGATCGAGACGAACGAGACCGCGGCCGACGTGAACAACGTCTCGGACCGGCGGTACCCGTATCTCACGAGCGCGCTCGCGAGCGACGACGGGCGCTCCGAGGCGTATCAGACCGGGCCGTACGGGGCGAAGGAGTGGTTCACCCACACTCCCTTCGACGAGGTGGACGCGCTCACTCGACAGGTGCCGGAGGCCGCGACCGACGACGGGGTCCGCGTCCGCCGCGACGGGCGGATGTACTACGTGGAGGTGGTTCAGCCGTGAGCGACGGCGCGCCGGCCTCCGACCTCAGCGATCTGCCGGCCTTCTCCGACGGCCGCAACCACTCGCTGCCCGGCGAGCCGGAGTGGCCGGTCCGGGAGGTCGCCGTCGAGTACGACGAGGGGTGGTTCGTCGGCGGCTACGACCGCGTCGAGCAGCCCGACGGGACGGAGAAGAAGTACTACTGGGCGGAGCTGTCGCCCGCGACGGTGATCGTCGCGGTCGCCGACGACCGGGTGCTGTTCGTCGAGCAGTACCGCCCCACCGTGCGGAACACCCAGCTTGAGCTTCCCGCGGGGATCGTCGAGTCCGGCGAGTCGTACACCGCCGCCGCCGAACGCGAGCTCGCCGAGGAGACCGGCTTCGAGCCGTCGTCGACATCGCTGCTGCAGGAGGTGTGGTGTTCGACGGGCGTGTTGCGCCACAAACGCGGCTACGTGTTCGCGGAGGGGTTGGAGCCGGTCGACGTCGACCACGACAGCAACGAGTTCCTCGTCCCGCGGTCGGTCCCGGTCGACGAGGCGCTGGCGGTCGCTCGAGAGCCGCCGACGAACGACGCGACGCTGGAGGGGCTGCTGTTGGCCAAAGAGGAAGGGCTCCTGTAGGCGGAACACGAGAGACTCCAGTAGAACCCGACGCGCGTCCAGTTCCCCGCGCCGACGGTGAGGTATTAATCGCCTCGGGCCGAGACTCCGTCCATGAGCCGGACATCGGACCAGTCGGTGTTGCTGTCGGACGACCCCCCGCTCGACCTCCGCCTCTCGGACGAGGAGCTGGAGGCGACCCGCGAGCGCATCGTTTCCTTCATCGCCGACCTCGTCGACGACGCGGGCGCCGAGGGCGCCGTTTTAGGGCTCTCCGGCGGGATCGACTCGACGCTGACCGCCCACCTCGCCGTCGAGGCGCTCGGCGAGGACGGGCTCCACGGGATCACCATGCCCGCCGAGGTGAACGACCCGGACGTGATGAGCGACGCCGAGCGCGTCGCTCACGACCTCGGGATCGAGTACGACGTGATCGAGATCCAGCCGATCGCGGAGTCGTTCTTCTCGGCGGTCCCCGAGGCCGAAGCCGACCGTATGGCGGCAGGGAACGTCTACGTCCGCACCCGCGCGGTGTTGAACTACTTCGTCGCCAACGCCGAGGACCGGGTCGTGTTAGGGACCGGGAACCGCGCCGAGGCGATGACGGGCTACTTCACGAAGTACGGCGACCAGGCGGTCGACTGCAACCCGATCGGGAACCTGTACAAACAGCAGGTGCGCCAGCTGGCCGCCCACGTGGGCGTCCCCCGCGATCTGGTGATGCAGGAGCCGACCGCGGGCATGTGGGAGGGCCAGACGGACGCCGACGAGATGGGGCTCGACTACGACACCGTCGACGCCATTCTGGCGGTCCACGTCGACGGCGGGCTCTCGCGGGCGGCGACGGTCCGCGAACTCGACGTGCCGGAGGCGGCCGTCGACCGCGTGGTCGAACTCGTCGAGCGCAGCGCTCACAAGCGATCGATGCCGCCCGCGCCCGAGCGCTGAGCGTCGGCGGGGCGCGGAGACGGAGGAGATCGGGGAACCGAAAGGGCCGAAAGGGACCGGTCAGCGGGACTCAGACGTTTTGCGCCCGTTCTTTCGCGACTTCGGCGATCCCGGCGTTCGCCGAGCAGTTCGGACACGCGTGTATCCGACCGCGGGCGTCCGAGAACACCCGGGCGAATCGTTCGGAGACGTGCGCCTCGCAGTGTTCACACGTGGGCATAGTGGGGAGCGGTATCGTGGATCATGTTCGGTACACCTTCACTAGGTGCTGTGCCCTCAAGACCGCTTTCCGAATTCTTTCCCAAATTCGACCCACATCCGTCGATCAGCCGGGTGAAAATCGTGGAATGGCGGTCGTGAGAAACGGCGTTCGACGGCGGACAACGAGAGTCAATTCTGTTGAACTTCCCTTTTGCAGACACAGTCTCGGCTGACAGAGCCAGTCAGTGAAGCGTGCGTCTTGATCGACTGCGGGAGTAAGTATTGCAGATCGGTGGCGGCGAGAGAGTATTTAAACGACCGAGAGCGACGGCGACGATCGGTTATAAAGAACAACGCGGTGGCGCGCCCCGGTGAGCGGCCCGTAGGGCCGCGAACCGACGGTGTGAGGGAGTCGCTGGCGGCGACAGCCGCCAGCGACGAGGCTGGGGAGGCGTGAGGCTGTGCGGTCGGGTGGGACTCAAAGGGGCAGCCGCTGTGGGCGGCGCAGGCGTTCACGAGAGCGGAGCTCTCGTGAGCCAATCAGAACGCAAAGCGTTCTGATGACGACGTAAGCACCGCAACGAGGGAGCGAAGCGACTGAGTGAGGAGCGCAACGAGCGTGCGCCGCCCACAGCGGCTGGGGCTTTGGAGGTCGTCACCGCAGTGTCGCCGCTCACTTATAAACAGCCGACAGCAACGCCACTCGATCACTTATAAACAACCACTCCACCATATCGATATACCAACTCCCGCTATCGATCAAGAAGCAGGGTCGTTCTGCTAGTAGATTCAGCTAGAGAAGGGTGAAAACGACACGGTGTGCGGTGTTCTATGACACCTTCAAACAGACAGCAGAACGACCTCCAAACAGGATCGATCGCCGAAAAAACGGTCATGTCCGCGATTCGAAGTCGGGTCCGTGAGGGGGCGAACCGCGAGCTTACAGATCGAAGCGGTCGAGCGTCATGACCTTGCTCCACGCGTCGGCGAAGTCCTGCACGAACTTCTCCTCGCCGTCGGCGGCGCCGTAGATCTCGGAGACGGCGCGGAGACGGGAGTTCGAGCCGAAGATGAGGTCGAACCGCGTCGCGGTCCAGTCGACCTCGCCGGTCTCGGGATCGACGAGCTCGAAGACCTCCTCGTCCTCGTCGACGGGCTCCCAGTCGCGGTCGAAGTCGAGCAGGTTGACGAAGAAGTCGTTCGTCAGCGTCTCCGGCTCGTCGGTGAACACGCCGCGGTCGGAGCCGTCGTAGTTCGCGTCGAGGACGCGGAGACCACCGACGAGCACCGTCATCTCGGGGACGGTCAGCTTCAGCAGCTCGGCTTTATCGACCAGCTCCTCCTCCGGATCGTGGGGCAGGTCGTCACCGAGGTAGTTGCGGAAGCCGTCGGCGTCCGGCTTGAGCGCCTCGAAGGACTCCGCGTCGGTCTGCTCCTGCGTGGCGTCGACGCGGCCCGGCTCGAACGGGATGTCGACGTCGTGGCCCGCGGCGGCCGCGGCCTCCTCGATCGCGAGGTTGCCGCCGAGGACGATGAGGTCGGCGAGCGACACGCGCGTGTCGTCGTCCCGCAGCTCGTTGAACTCGGCCTGGACCTCCTCGTAGGTCTCCAGCACGGACGCCAGCGCCTCGGGATCGTTGACCTCCCAGCTCCGCTGGGGTTCGAGGCGGATCCGGGCGCCGTTCGCGCCGCCGCGCTTGTCGCTGTAGCGGAACGTGGACGCGGCCGCCCACGCGGTCTTGACCCGCTCGGAGACCGAGAGGTCGAACTCTGAGATTAGGTCCTCGAGCTCGGCGACCTCCGCCTCGCCGACCACGTCGTAGTCGGCGTCGGGGAGCGGGTCCTGCCAGAGCATCGTCTCCTCGGGCACGTCGGGGCCGAGGAACCGCTCCGGCGGGCCCATGTCGCGGTGGATGAGCTTGTACCACGCCCGCGCGAACGATTCCTGGAACTCGTCGGGGTCGTCGCGGAACTCCTCTAAGACCGCCCGGAAGTCGTCGTCGTGTTTCAGCGCCACGTCCGTCGTGAGCATCATCACGTCCTCCTTGTCGGCGGGGTCGTCGACGCCCGGGGCGGCGTCGTCGAGCTCGTCGTTCTTCGTGGTCCACTGCCACGCGCCGCCGGGGCCCTTCTCTGCCTCCCACTCGTAGCTGAGCAGGTTGTTGACGTAGCTCAGGTCCCACGAGGTCGGCGTGGCGTTCCACGGTCCCTCGATCCCGCTGGTGATCGCGTCGGGGCCCTTGCCCTCGCCGAAGTCGTTGTCCCAGCCGAGGCCCTGCAGGTCGATCGGGGCGTCCTCGGGGTCCGGACCGAGGTTGTCGCCGGAGTCGGCGCCGTGGACCTTCCCGAAGGTGTGGCCGCCGGCGATGAGCGCGACCGTCTCCTTGTCGTCCATCGCCATGTGGCTGAACGTGTCGCGGATGTTGTCCGCGGACCCCTCCAGATCGGGCTCGCCGTTCGGCCCCTCCGGGTTCACGTAGATGAGGCCCATGACGGTGTTACCGAGCGCGTCGTCGAGCCGGCCGTCCTCCTGGAAGCGCTCCGCCGAGGTGGTCTCCCAGTCGTCTTCGGGACCCCAGTCGACGGCGTCGTCGGGTTTGAAGTCGTCCTCGCGGCCGCCGGCGAACCCGAGCGTCTCGAAGCCCATCGACTCGAGGGCGACGTTCCCGGTCAGGACGATCAGGTCGGCCCACGAGAGCGCGCGACCGTACTTCTGCTTGACCGGCCAGAGCAGTCGCCGGGCCTTGTCGAGGTTGACGTTGTCCGGCCAGCTGTTGAGCGGCGGGAGCCGCTGTCGCCCGCCGGAGGCGCCGCCGCGGCCGTCGTGCGTCCGGTAGGTGCCGGCGCTGTGCCACGCCATCCGGATGAAAAGCGGCCCGTAGGTGCCGTAGTCGGCCGGCCACCAGTCCTTCGAATCCGTCATTACCTCCTCGATGTCCGCTTTCACCGCCTCGAGGTCGAGCTCCTCGAACGCCTCGGCGTAATCGAACTCCTCGTCGAGCGGGCCGGGGTTCCCGGCGTGTTCGTCGAGGACGTCTAGGTCTAGCTGATTCGGCCACCAATCGGTGTTGTCTCTTGGCATTATCGTTGAAGTTCCGCGGTTAGTTCGCTCGTAACCGTACCGAAAGCGTCTGTACGGAGGCCCCACCCGTCGAAAACGCGCGTTCCGAAATCCGGTGCCGACGTCGTGAGAGCGATCGGCATTCGGGGATCGGCGACGTTCGTTTCGAAAGCGGAGTCGTCACGCATTCGGCGTCACCATTTCTTAAGTGACCTCAAATAAAAATCTGGCTACTGAAGGCGTGCCATTTATTAATCGGAAATTAATTTTCGACATAACAAACAAAATTTGAAAATATAAATCGTCAGCGAGGCGCTACTCACCTCCGGTTTGTCGGTACACTACTCCCCGTCCGCCCGCGGATCGAACTCCCCGCGTCGAATTCCCTCTCTGACGGGGTCGTGCTCCGCGTCGGTCGGCGGCGGCGCGGTGACGAGCGACGCCTCCAGTCGCTCCCCGTCGCTCGCCTTCACGCCGCGTGCGGTCCCGGCCTCCACGACGACGACGTCGCCGGGTCCGACCGGTCTGTCCGTCTCGCCCTCTCGGACGGCGCCGGAACCGGACCGCACCGTGATCGCCACGTCGCTGTCGGGCGCGTGGACCGGGATGAACTGCCCCGGCTCGAAGTAGCCGCAGACGACCTTCATCCGGTCGCTCCGGAACACCTCGCCGGTCGAGAACCGCTCGTCGTCGTACCCGCGCTCGGCGTCGAAGTCGGTCGCCGGCACGTCACTCACCCCTCCGGACGGGAGACGTGCGGTGGTTCGTCTCGATACCGGTCGACGGGTCGGAAGTCGTGTCGATCACGAACGAGGGTTCGCGGCCCGCGGGCGAGTGCGTGTCCCCGAACGTGTTCGGCTCAACACGGAATCGGGTCGGACCCGTCCCTCCGATCGCATGCCGAAACTCGACGTCCGCGAGATCCAGCCGGTGAACCGCCACGACAAGATCCACGAGGAGTTCGACGGGATGGACCCGGGCGAGACGCTCACCATCGTCAACGACCACGAGCCGAAGCCGCTGTACTACGAGATGGCGGCCGAGGTCCCCGCGTTCGACGAGGAGGCGTACGAGGTGCGCCAGAACGCGCCCGACGAGTTCGTCGCGGAGTTCCCGAAGACCGCGGAGTGACGCCGTCGACGGGACGACCGCGGTACTTTCCCGAACGACTGCTCGACTCTCACGCCTCGTCGATATCGAAGAGCCGACGAATCGCTCGCGCTCGCTTCTGTTCTCGCTCTCGCGCGTCCGTTCCTTCGGCCCTAGCCGCCCGCCGCAGTCCTCGCTCCGGCGGCGCAGTCAGCGCCTCGACGAGCGCGGCTCCGAGCTCCCGAACGGTCTCGCGCTGCTCCTCGGTGATCCCGTGATCGCCGCGCGCGTCGAGCGCCGAGACGGCCTCCTCGATCTCGCGCCGTTCGATCTCGGCGGTCCGACGGCGGAGCCGCCTCCGCAACCGCTCCGGATCGGAAGGCGGTTCGGGCCGATCCGGAGCCGACGCTGGAGGAGACTGGGACCGGTCCGGAGCCGAATCGGACGGAGCGCCGGTCCCTTCGGGCCTGTCGGTGCTCATACCCGAAGATCGGTCGGCGCCGGGGTGTGTGTTCTCCCGAACTTGTTCGGGCGCCGATCGGGCGGCGCGACAACCCCCGAACATGTTCTTTCGGAGGTGGCTTCCGTCGGAACGAAGTCGATCGATGCGATGCCCGATACCCAGTCGATCTACGCCGATATCGGCGGTCGCGAAGCCGTCGAGGCCGTCGTCTCGGACTTCTACGACCGCGTCTTCGACGATCCCGTCCTCGAACCGTACTTCGAGGAGGTCGACCGCGAGGCGCTGTACGCCCACCAGGTCCAGTTCGTCAGCGCCGTCGCCGGCGGCCCGGTCTCCTACGAGGGGGCGGACATGCGGGCGGCTCACGAGGGGATGGGGATCTCCGGGGACGCGTTCGGCCGCGTCGCGACCTACCTCGGCGAGGCGCTCAGGGAGAACGACGTCGCCGAGGAACACGTCGAGACGATTCTCGCGGAGGTCGGCGCGCTCGAACCCGACGTGGTCGGACAGTAGCCGGCTTCGGCCGTTCTCCTCGGTGATCCGACGGGTTCCGTGCATTCGTCGGGAGATCCGAGAGATAACTACTTGTCCCATTGTCACATATGGGACGTGTATGGGAGGACCTGAGAACGCGTCTGCTCGACAACCACCCAAGACGGCGGGAAACCCCCCACCGCGATTAGCGGAGGACCGATTCTATCGGGCGCTCGCTTCACCACACCGTCGACGGCTGCTCTATTACTTGCTCGAACACGAGGAGCGCACCGTCGAGGATCTCGCGTCCGTCCTCAGCGGTTGGGAAGCCACGACGACGGGAACGATGTACACGTCGGCGGACCGGTCGGCGATCCGCCTCCAGCTCCGGCACAGCCACTTGCCGCAGCTCGCGGACGCGGGACTGATCGAGTACGATTCGAACGACGAGGCCGTCCGCCTCGAATCGCTCCATCCGCAGGTCACGCGCGTCATCCGGCAGAGCGTCGAGGCCGAACGGTCCGACGAGGCCGAACAGTCCGACGAGGCCGAACAGTCCGACGAGCCAGCGTGACGCTCGGTTCCCTCCTCTCCGGGATTGGGAGGAAACGGCACCGGGTGACCGTCTACAGGAGCGGTGACCGACTCGACGTCGAGACGTGGCTCGCCGACCACGGCGTTCCCGTCGAGTCGCGGCCCCTCCCGACGGGCGCCCCGGGTCCGTTCATCGAGATCGAGATCGACGGCGAGGTCGCGGGTATCATCGGCGTCGGCGCGGTCGAGACCCTGCTCGAACCGCCGATCCGTCGCCCCGGCGACCGAGACGAGGTGTCCGAGGGGTACCGGGCGCTCTTCGCGATCTTCGATCGGACGGTGTTCTCCGGGATGAGCCGCCGGGAGCTCCTCGCGGTCAGTCGCGAAATCGAAGACCGCGCCTTTCGGGTCGGATCGGGAACCCTGTCCGTGAGTTTTCAGCGGGGCTCGGCGTTCGAGCCCCAGTCGGCGGTCTATCGGGCCCTCGGCACCGAGACCGACCTCGATATCCGCGTGTACGGCGTCGAAGACCGGACGCCCTCGGAGATTCCCGGGATCACCTTTCGCGACGACGCGGACGGGAGACTCGAGCCTCAGTCGATCACATCGGGTTTGAGTGAAAGTGTCTGCTTGGGAAGGGTGTGGAAGCTACCGAAGCAGACAGCGAGATAGAAGAAGAGCACCTCCTTAATTTTGTCGTCAACAGCCTCAACGAAGAGCTTGCGATAGATCTCGACGAG
>NZ_RJJW01000003.1 GCF_003781945.1 Halorubrum sp. CSM-61
GAGCGSGGACCGCCGGCGGTCCGCGCTCAACCGCCAGTGAACCGCCAACGACCCGACTACGTCCGGAACGACTCGCCGCAGCCGCACTCGGAGACGACGTTCGGGTTCTCGACCTCGAAGCCGGCGGCCTGCAGGCCGTGCTCGTAGTCGAGCTTGCTCCCGCCGATGTAGTTCCGGCTCGCCGGGTCGACGAACACGCGCAGCCCGTGGTGTTCGACGACGAGGTCGTCGTCTTCCGGTTCCGTGTCGAACCGCATCCCGTACGAGAGGCCCGCACAGCCGCCCTGCTGGACGAACAGGCGGAGCCCGGCCTCCTCCGTGTCGAGACCCTCGCCCTCCAGCAGGGAGAGCGCCTCCTCTGCGGCGTCTACGGTCACTTCGATCGCCGGGTCACTCTCCTCGGTCCCCGTGTCGACCGTTTCGGTGCTCATGCGAACACGTTCCGTCCGAGCGCTAAAAACCCTGCCGGCGCCGGCGGGCCGGGCGACACGGTTTTGACTCGGTGGCGAGTGAACGCGAGTATGACGTCGCCGCCGTCCCGCGTCGGGATCCTCACCGACGGGGACCGCTCCGAGGAGCAGCGCGCCGCGGCCGACTGGCTGGCCGCGCGCGGCGGGATCGCGGTCGAAACGGTCGAACTCGGCGATCTGGCCGAGACACCGCCGACCGCGGCGGACCCGGCCGCCCCGACCTCGGAGCCGTCAGCCCGGACCGCGACCGCCTCGGAGTCCCCCGCGACGGACGAATCCGCGGAAGCGTATCCCGGTCCGGGCGTCGGCGACAGCGGTCCCGGGAACGACCCGCTCCGGCGGTTCGACGCGCTCTGGTGGCACCGCGCGGCCCCCCTCGTCGACAGCGACCCGCTCGGTGACGCGGCGAGCGCGCTCGACCGGTACCTCGCCGACGGCGGCGGTCTCCTCCTGACGCTCCGCGCGATGGCCTCGGTCGACCGCCTCTCCGCGGAGTCGGTCCCGCCGGACCGGGTCGGCGAGGAGTCGCTCGCGGAACCGACCGGCGTCCTGTGGCGCTCCCTGTACGCCGATCACCCGGCGCTGGCGTCGCTGGAGGGGCTCCGGCATCCCGTCCGAGCGCGCGGCGCGGTCCCGGCGGTCCGGTACGAGCGCGTGCTCCCCGAGCGCGGCGAGCCCCTCGCCTCGACGGTCCGCGGCGACACCGCGGTCCCGGACGAGGTGACGGCGGTCTCGTGGCGGGTTGGCGAGGGGGGCGAGCGCGACGAGCGCGGAGAGCACCATGAATCCGACGAGCACGGCGGCCCCGCGGGCGCGGTCCTCGGGCTCGGCGCCCCCCTGCTGTTCGCCGACCCGCCGGCGGCGGGCGACGACCTCGAGGCCCGCGACCCCGACGCCGCGGGACTCGCGGAGACGCGCGACCGCCTCGTCGCCGGCTGTCTCCGGAGCCTCGCGGCCGACGACGGGACCCCCGCCCGGCCGACCGACGCGGGCGACATGCGCCGGCTCCGCGACCGGGTCGCCGCCGGCGAGGACGGTCCCGGGGGCCGACCGAAGTACCACCTCGCGCCGCCCGCGAACTGGCTGAACGACCCGAACGGGCTGATCCGGTGGGACGGGAGCTACCACGTCTTCTACCAGTACAACCCCGCCGGCCCGTTCCACAACACGATCCACTGGGGCCACGCCGTCAGCGACGACCTCGCGACGTGGCGCGACGAGCCGGTCGCGCTCTCGCCCTCTCCGGACGGCCCCGACCGCGACGGCTGCTGGTCGGGCTGTGCGGTCGACGACGACGGCACCCCGACCCTGCTGTACACGGGCGGCAACGGCCGGGACCAGCTCCCCTGTCTCGCGACGACGGGCGATCCCGACCTCCGGACGTGGGAGAAGTACGAGGGGAACCCCGTCATCGAGTCGCCGCCGGCCGACCTCGACGTGCTCGAGACGGACCACTGGCGCGCGGAGTTCCGCGACCACAACGTCTGGCGCGAGGACGGGCGCTGGCACCACCTGGTAGGGACGGGGCTCGCCGACGGCGGCGGCGCGGCCCTGCTGTACACCTCCGACACGCTCACCGAGTGGACCTACGAGGGACCCCTGCTCGCGGGCGGACCCGACGCCGGCGCGGTGTGGGAGTGCCCCGAACTGCTCGATCTGGGTGACCGACGGCTCCTCCACGTCTCCGACTACGAGAACGTCGTCTACTTCCTCGGCGACGTCGAGGACGGCGAGTTCGCGGTCGAGTCCGAGGGACTGCTCGACCACGGCGACTTCTACGCGCCGCAGTCGCTGACGGACGCGGGCGGGGGTGACGCCGCCGCCGCCGCCGGCGACGCGGACCGCTCGCTCACCTGGGGCTGGCTCCCCGAGGCCCGCGACGTGGACGCGCAGTGGGACGCCGGTTGGTCCGGCGCGCTCTCGCTTCCCCGCGTGATCGAGACCGGGCCCGACGGCGACCTCCGCCAGCGCCCGGCCGACGAGGTGACCGACCTCCGGACCGAGCGGCTCGCCGCCGACGAAACGATCGATCTCGCGCCCGACGACCGCCGCCGGCTCGGCGTCTCGGGCGCCGCGATCGAGATCGAGGCGGAGATCGCGCTCGACGACGCCGAGGCGGTCGAGCTCTCCGTGTTCGAGACGCCGGACCGGTCCGAACACACCCCGATCCGCTACGCGCGCGACGGGACGCTGTCGGTCGATCGGGCCCCGTCGACCCGGGACCCGCGCGCGTTCGCCGACGCGCAGTCGATGGCGGTCCCGCCCTACGACGAGCCGCTCTCCCTGCGCGTCTTCCTCGACCGGTCCGTGATCGAGATATACGCGAACGGGCGGCGCTGTCTCACGAGCCGGGTGTATCCGACCCGCGACGACGCGGTCGGCGTCTCCGCCCGCGCCGAGGGCGGTCGCGCGGAGATCGCGCTGTCGGCGTGGGAGCTCGGTGAGGCGATGCCGACGGACGATCGGTTATGAGCGCTCCTCGGAGGCGTTTCCGTCGTCTCCGTTAATGGCCTGGCCACCGCCTTCTCCTCCCTCGATCGCTCCGCTCGGTCCCCCGACGTACCCGCCGACGCTCCCGCCCTCGCGGATCCGGCCGCCCAACTTGTCGGCGTCCGGGAGCTCCGAGCCGTCGACCGCCGGAAGCGGCTCGTCCGGCGTCGGGATCCGCCACGCGTCGAGCGTCCCGAGGAGCCGAGTGCGGTCTCCCTCGATCGCGAGCCGGAGCGTCGGCGCGAGCGTCCCGCCGAACCGCTCGCGCTGCTCGGCCTCGGGGAGGTCGGCGATCGCGTCGAGCGAGTCGCCCGCGAAGTCGAAGTAGTTGAGGAAGCTCTGGACGAGCACCTCCTCGTCGTGCGCGAACGCCATCCACGAATAGGCCTGAAACGGCGCCTCGGGCGGGGTCGTGGCGACCAGTCCGGTGTCGTTCAGGGGGCGGTACTCGCCGTCGAAGGCGTCGGCGACGAACCCGTAGAGCCCGTCCGGACCGGTCACGCCCGGCGCGAACGTGTGGACGTGGCTGCAGACGAACAGGTAGTAGCGACCGCCGGCGACGACGACGTGCGGGCGCTCGAGCTCTTGGTTGACCTCGATCGCGTCGAGCAGCGGCGGGCGGAGCTCCCACGAGAGCGGGTCGCCGGATTCCGAGACCGCCACCCCGACGCAGCCGTTGAACGACCGCCGGTGCGTCGTCTCCCGGTCGTCTCCCTCCCGCTCCGGCGCGGGGACGTTCGCCTCGAACAACAGGTGCGTCTCGCCCGTCGCCGGGTCCTCGAAGAACCACGGGTCCCGGAAGGTGTAGGTCATCCCGCGCGACTGCGCCTCGGTCTCGTACCGCTCGCCGTCCGGCGTCAGCAGGGTCTCGTGGGTCCACGGCCCCGCGAGCTCGACGCCGTCGTTCCCGACGCTGACCGTCCCGCCGTGCGCGACGGCGATCCGCTGGGTGTACGTCATCTCCTCCGCGGTCTCGTCGCCGGCGGCGGTGTAGTAGAGGTAGCAGTCGCCGTCGTCGTACAGCGCGGAGCCGGCCCACTGCCGCCGGCCCAGCGCGCCGCCGTCGAAGACCGGTCCGGCGTCGCGCCACTCCCTCCCGTCCGGCGAGTAGAAACACCGTATCTCGGCCACGTCGTGGCGCTTTCCAGGGAGGAGGTCCGCGGGGGCCGTCAGCGAGAACGCCAGCCGGTACCCGTCCACGTCGGCGATCTCGCCGTGCCGGTCGCGGAGCAGCCACGTGTCCCAGACGTGGAGCTCCGGGAAGGGGTCGATCTCGGGCGCGCCGGCCGGCGGCGCGACGGTTCCGCGGCGGCGCTCGATCGACGCGGCCTGCGCTCTGGTCCACCGCGACCGCGGGCGACCGCCGTCGCTCTCCGGCGTCTCGTGCATACGCTTCCTCCCTCAGCGACCGAATAAAGCCTTTTCAGTCGGAACGCCGATTCCTCGGTGACGGCCCCTCGTCACGGAAATAAAACGTTTTATCACGGCCGTGGTAGCTACGGACATGGTAGGAACACGCACCGAACGATATCGACCGAGAGGCGGGGACGGCGGCCGGATCGCGGCGGCGCCCCCCGACCACGGCGGCCGCCGCGACCGCGCGGGCCGCCACGCGACCGCACGCGGGGGATGAACGTGGACCGCGCAGAACTCACCGAGACGCTGGAGGACGCCGGGCTCTCGCCGTATCAGGCGGACGCCTACGTAACCGTTCTCGAGCTCGGCTCCGCGCCCGTCACTCGGGTCGCCGACGCCAGCGGGGTCCCCGACCCCCGGATCTACGACGTGTTACGCGACTTGGAGAGCGCCGGCTACATCGAGACCTACGAGCAGGAGTCGCTGTACGCCCGCGCCAACAGCCTCGACGAGATCACCGACGACCTCCGAACGCGGGCGAACCGGTTCACCGAGGCGACCGAGGAGATCGAGCGCCGGTGGAACGAGCCCTCCGTCGAGCAGTCAACCGTCAGCATCGTCACCCGCTTCGAGACGGTGATCAAGAACGCCGACGAGTTCATCCGCGACGCCGAGACGCAGGTGAACGTCTCGCTCGGCGTCGAGCACTTCGAGCGGCTCCGCCCCGCGCTGCAGGCGGCAACCGAGAACGGCGTGCGGGTCAACCTCTCCATCCACACTCCGGACGGGAGCACTGACTCGCTCCCCGACCCCGAGAACCTCGCCGACGTCTGCTCGGAGGCGCGCCACCGGCGGCTCCCATCCCCGTTCGTGGTGATCGTCGACCGGACGCGGACCTGCTTCGCGCCCCACGCCGGGTCGACCAACGAGTACGGCGTGCTCGTCGACGACCGCACCCACACGTACGTGTTCCACTGGTACTTCCTCACGACCCAGTGGGACACGTGGGGGCCGATCTACACGTCCATCGGCGACGAGCCGCCGATCGACTACATCGACATCCGGTACTGCGTCCGCGACGTGGCCCCGCTCCTCCGGAACGGCGACGCGGTGCGGGTCCGGATCGAGGGGACCGACACCGACACCGGGGCCGACCGCGTCGTCGAGGGGGCCCTCTCCGAGGTCATCGTCACCGGCGACGACGACGTGGCCGCCGAGACCGTCGCGAGCTACGGCGGCCGGGTCGCCCTCGTGGTCGAGACCGACGACGGCCCCGTCGAGGTCGGCGGCTGGGGCGCGATGGTCGAGGCCGTCGAAGCGCACCGGATCACGGTCGTCGACGTGGAGTGAGCGCGGGTTGTTCTCCCGAAAAACGGATTTCTCGCGACGGAGCGCGCTACTCCGGCGACCCCCTCACTCCAGCGAGTGGGTGATCGCGTTGCCGCTCGCCCGGTCGAACAGGTGGACGTTCTCGCGGTCCATCACGATCCGGACGTCGTCGTCCTCTCCGATCTCCGTGTCGGGAGCGAGGTTGATGAGCAGCTGGCCCTCGCCGCGCCCCTCGGCGCTCGCCTCCACGTCGCGGTCGAACAGCAGGTAGGCGTTGACCTCCTTCCCCATCGGCTCGATGACGTCGACGACGGCGTCGAACGCCTTCGTCGGCGAGGCCGCCTTCCGGGAGTCCCGCTCTAAGAACACGTCTTCGGGGCGGATCCCGACCGTGACCTCTTGGCCGGGGGTGACCCCGTGGGCCGCGGGGTCGAAGTCGATCCGCGTGTACTGGGACTCGAAGCCGTCGTCGACGACCTCCCCCTCGATGAAGTTCATCGCGGGCGACCCGATGAAGCCGGCGACGAACCGGTTCGCCGGCTCGTTGTAACACTCGAGCGGCGGCGCCACCTGCTGGAGCACGCCGCCGTTGATGACGGCGATGCGGTCGGACATCGTCATCGCCTGCGCCTGGTCGTGCGTGACGTAGATGATCGTCGTGTCGAGCTCCCGGTGGAGCCGCTGGAGCTGGGTCCGCATGTGGACCCGCAGCTCCGCGTCGAGGTTCGCCAGCGGCTCGTCCATCAGGAACGCGTCCGGGTTCCGGACGATGGCGCGGGCGATCGCGACGCGCTGGCGCTGCCCGCCGGACATCTCCTTCGGCATCCGGTCCATCATCCCCTCCAGCTGGACGATGTCGGCCGCCTCCTCGACGCGCCGGTCCACCTCCTCCTGGTCGTACTTCCGGAGCCGGAGCCCGAAGGAGATGTTGTCGTACACGTCCATGTGCGGGAACAGCGCGATGTTCTGGAACACCATGGAGATCCCCCGGTCCTTCGGCGGGAGGTCCGTCACGTCGCGCCCGCCGATCTCGATCGTGCCCTCGGTGGGCAGCGTGAGCCCGGCGATCGTCTCCATCGTGGTCGACTTCCCGCACCCGGAGGGACCGACGAAGGTGACGAACTCGCCGTCCTCGATCTCCAGGGTCATGTCGTCGACTGCCGTTACGTCCTCGTACCGTTTCGTGATTCCCTCTAGTGTGACTGATGCCATGGTTACTCCTTGACCGCCCCCGTGGTGAGCCCGCTCACGATCTTCTCCTGTGCGACGACGACGAGGATGGCGACCGGTAGCACCGCGACGATGCTGGCGGCGGCCATGAGGTTGTACAGCACCTCGAACTCGCCCTGGAACCGCAGTATCCCCTCGAGCATCGGGGCCCAGTTCCCCGGCTGCCCGTCGGTCATCAGCGAGCTGAAGAAGTACTCGTTGTACACCGAGATGAACGTCAACACGCCGGCGGTCGCGACGCCGGGCGCCGACAGGGGGACGATGACGCGGAACAGCGCGCCGATCCGGGTCGTCCCCTCCACGCGGGCCGCGTCCTCCAGCCCGTCCGGGATCTGCGAGTAGAACGTCATCAGAATGAAGATCGACAGCGGCAGGAAGATCGCCGACAGCGGGATGAAGATCGCGTACGGGGTGTTGTACAGCGACCCCGCCGAGATCAGCGGCCGCAACACGTCGACGTTGGTGTTGAACAGCCGGTTCAGCGGGATGAAGAAGGCCGCCGGCGGGAAGAAGGACGTGACGAGCACCAACAGGAGCATCGCGTTGCGTCCCCGGAACCGGAGCCGGCCGAACACGTAGCCGGCGAGGCTCCCGACGAGCAGCACCGCCACCGTCGCCACCGTCGCGATCAGGAAGCTGTTGAAGATGTACCGGTGGAACGGGAGCGTCGTGAAGATCTGGGCGAACGACGCCAGGTTGATCTCGCCGATCCCGACCGGCACCGAGAGCGCGGCGTCGATCAGCGGCAGATCGACGTCGACGCGGGGCGTCCCGCCGGGCGTTAACACCCCGGTGGTGCTGAGCGCGTTCCGCGGCGTCACCGCGATCACGAACAGCCAGTAGAACGGGAACAGCGTCGTGACGAGGAAGAAGATGGTTGCGACGTAGAAGGTCGCTCGGTACGCGCGGTCCGGGTTGGAGATCATCTTCGCCGCCCACGCCTCCACGATGCCGCGGTCGAGATCGGGCTCGTCGAGGCCGGCCTGATCGGCCATCTCGACGGTCGGATCGACCTCGTCGGGCGCATCGGCCGGCTCGTCGGCCGCGCGGTCGGCGCTCATGCGACACCTCCGTCGCTGTTGCGCAGCGCGAGCAGATACACCAGGACGAACGCGCTGATGACGACCGCGGTCAGGAACGCCACCGCGGAGGCCGTCGCCCAGCGCCGGCTCTCCTGCAGCGCGATGATCACGAGACAGGTCAGCGACGGGACGGTCTCACAGCCCGCCGTGGAGTCGATCAGCCCGTAGATGCGCATCGCGTCCATCGTCCGGAACAGCATCGCGACGAGCAGCGCCGGCGCCACGAGCGGCAGGGTGATGTACCGGAACCGCTGCCACGGCGAGGCCCCCGACACCTTCGCCACGTCGTAGAGCCCGCGGTCGATGCTCTGGAGCCCCGCCAGAATCAGCAGCGCCATGAAGGCGGTCGTCTTCCAGATGTCGGCGACCAACACGATGAGGAACGAGTCCGTGCTGCTCGACAGCGGGTTGTCGCCGAACACGCCGAGCCACTGCATGAACTCGGTCCCGAAGCCGATGGTCGGGTTAAAGAGGAGGAAGAAGATCATCCCCTGAATGACGATCGGGATCGCCCACGGGATGATGATCGATACCCGGACCCACCGACGACCGTAGAAGTCCTGGTCGAGCACGAGGGCCTGTCCGAACCCGATCAGCGTCTCGAACAGGACGCTCAGTATCGCGAACGCCAGCGTGACGAACAGCGCCTGCTGGAGGAACGGCGCGTCGAACCCGACGAACGGGAACGAGTCCGTGGTCGAGATCGAGACGAACTGTTGGGTGAAGTTCGTGTCGCCGGTCAACAGCGCGACGTAGTTGTCGAACCCGACGAACTCGCCGAACGGGTCGGCCGAGGCGACGGCGTCCGCGAGCAGCGAGAACCGGAACGTCTCGATCAGGGGGTAGAAAGCGACGACCGCGAGCAGCAGGAACGCCGGGGCTAACAGGACGTAGGCGTACACCTCCTCGCTCTGCGTCTCCAGCCAGTCGAGCGGCCGGGCGAGCAGTGACCCTCCCTCGTCCGCTCGCGTGTCGGTTGACATGCTCTGTCCTCGCTACTCCGCCAGGTCGGACTCGACCGATTCGAGCGAGCTCTCCAAGTCGGCCATGGCGTCTTCGGGCGACTTCTCGGCCTGATACGCGGCCGAGACCTCGGAGGCGACCTGCGGGCTCTGGTCGGGCCACGCCACGGTGACGGGACGCGGGACCGTGTTCTGGCCGGCGACCGCGAGCGTGTCGAGGAAGTCGCCGAGCGCGCCCACGTCGTCGGGATCGACCGACTCGGTGACCGACGGGTCCGGCGGCAGGTACCCGCCCTCGGCGAAGTTGTTCGTCATGACTTCCTCGTTGGCGAACGCCTCGAGCACCTGCACGCACTCGTCGAGCCGCGAGGTGTTCGGGTTGATCGTGAGGTGCCAGCCGCCGAGCGCCCCGGCGGGGCCGCCGGTGCCCTCGTAGGCGCCCTCGCCCGCCTCGACGCCGTACGGGAGCGGCATCACGTCGTAGGCCTCCGCGTCGAAGCTGTCGGAGTCGAGGTTGATCGGGATCGCGTACGGCCAGTTGCGCATGAAGATCGCGTTCCCGCCCGTGAACGGCTCGCGAGCCGGTTCCTCGGTGAACGAGAGCAGGTCCGTCGTCGAGATCTGCGGGAAGTCCGGGTGGGCGTACTCCGCGTCGGGCCCCTCCATGAACGACCGCATCATGCGGATCGTGTCGTGGACGGGCTCCTCGTTGACCGTGATCGGCCGGTCGCCGATCGGTCCGAAGAGGTTCTCGTGGTCCCCGAAGTACGCGCCGCCGAAGGAGGTCATCGTCTCGTTGAACGTACAGCAGGCGAGCCCGACGTAGTTGTCGGCCTGCGTGGTGAACCCGTAGTCGAAGTCGCCGCCGTCGGGGCCGCCGTTCTGCTCCCACACGTCGGCGGCCATCTCGGCGAACTCCTGCCAGCTCATCGGCTCGGTCGCCCAGTTCTCGCCCTCGGGGTCGTAGCCGGCCTCCTCGACGACGTCCCTGCGGTAGTGCATCACCGGGTAGTCCGGGAACAGCGGCAGCCCGAACAGATCGCCGCTCTCCGGGTCGCTCGCGGTGCTCACCGCGCTGTCGAGGTAGTCGCTCTGAACGTAATCGAGCGTCTCGGACGAGAGCTCCTCGCTCAGGTTCACGAGCTGGCCGCGCGCGATGAACGGGATGGTCCACCCCGAGTCCATCATGAAGATGTCCGGACTCGCCCGCCCGGCGTCAAGCGCCGACGTGAACTCCGACCGGCGAGCGCCCGACTCGAAGTCGCCCGGCAGGATCTCGATCTCGATCTCCTCGTCGAGCCCCGCGTCGTGGAGGCTCTGACTGAGGGAGTCGGAGATCCCCTCCCACTCGCTGTCCATCGTGATCTGGATCGGTCCGTCGCCGCCCCCGCCTCCGCCGGAACAGCCGGCCAGTCCGACGGCCGCCCCCGCCGCGCCCGTCGCCTCTAAGAACTGTCGCCGCGATACCCCCACACGTTTGGTCTCGTGATCGGATTCGCTGTCGACCATTACACCTGTTGTTACAAAATACGCCCATATATAATTATTGATGCTAACACTCATCACGATCGGGCGCACGCGAACGCGGGCGGCGAGCGGTTCCCCGATCGTCTACGGGCTCCGCGGCCGCCGAAGCGCGGCGTCCCCTCGCATTCCGACGCCGTCGGAACGGCTATGGGTCCCGAGCGTCGAGTGAACCCCAGTCATGGGTTCAACCGGCGCGGCCGTGGGACGAATACGGAACGGGGCGATTCGATGGCTCGAACGCGTGTTCTTCGGGGGAGCGGAGCTCTCGATTCTGTCGTCGCCCGCGTTCGTCGCGGTGCTCGTCCTCCAGACGCGGTACCCCGACGCGGTCCCGATCGCCGGGCTCCTCGCGATCGGGTTCGGGAGCGTCGCGATCGCGCTTTTCCGGGCGAGGGTCCTCGACGTCGGCGCGTGGCCGCGCCGCGGCGAGCTGGCCACCGCCCCCCTGCGGGTCGGCTACTTCAGCGCCCTCTTCCTCCTCGCGACCGTCGGGGTCGCGGCGGCGGCGACGGCGGCCGGATCGCTGTGGTTCGCCCTGCTCGGCGGCGTCGTCCAGCCGCTCGGGCTCGCGGCGTTCCCCCGGGCCTACCGCGCCGTCCACGGCGAACCGCTCCAGCACACGCCGGGGGTGGAGCTGTGAGCGACGACGGGTTCCCCTTCGAGGTCCTGCGAGACGCGCCCGACGCCGTCGCCGACCCCGAGCACACCGGCGAGAACCGCTGTCTCCCCTGTACCCTCCTCAACGCTCTCGGCGTCGCGGTCGTCGCCGCCCTGCTCTCGCGACGCCGCCGGTCGCTGGGGATCCTCGCAGCCGTCCTCGGCGGCGCGGCGATCTGGCTCCGCGGCTACGTCGTCCCCGGAACGCCGCGGTTCGCCCCCCGGCTCGTCGCGCGGCTCCCGATCGACATCGGTCCCGACCACCGCGAGGGGGTCGACTCCGGCTCCATCGCCGGCGGCGAGGTCACGATCGAAGCGGCGGAGGATGCGGGAGAGACGGAGGAGGCGGAAGAGRCAGAGGAAGCGGAAGAGACGGAGGAGGCGGAAGAGACAGAGGAAGCGGAAGAGACAGAGGAAGCGGAAGAGACGGAGGAGACGAAGGCGACCGAACCGAAGCCCGATCCCGGATACGACGCCGGCCTCGCACCGAGCGACGGCGACGCGGATAGCGGCGGCGACGACCGCGACGCCGAGGGCGACGACCCGGTCGATCCCGAGGCCCTCGTGGCGACGCTCGTCGACGCGGGCGTCCTCGTCGACGACGGCGAGACGCTCCTCCTCGACGAGTCGTTCCGGTCGGCGATGTCCGACCGGATCGACGCGCTCCGTCGCGGCCCCGACCGGGAGCTCGCCGAGCGCGCGGCGGCGCTCGCCGGGCCGGACATCGAGGGGCAGGTCCACGACGGCCGGATCCTGCTCGCCGGCGGCCGCGACGCGTGGCTGAGCCGGCCGATCGCGTTAGCGGAGACGGCCGCCGCCGAGACGCTGCGCGAGCGCGGCGTCGACGAGGAGGTCGCGCGGCGGGCGGCCCGACCGCTCCGCGCGTTCCTCGACGCGTGTCCGGTCTGTGACGGCCCGGTCCGCGAGACGACGCTGCGGAACTGCTGCGGCGGACCGGGCGGCGTCAGCGGGGACCCGGAACGCGCCGTCCGCGCCTGCGCCGACTGCGACGCGGTCGTCTTCGCCGACCGGACCTGAGAGGGAGTTCCGGCGGTTTCCGCTCTCTCTCTCTCGCCGACTCGCTTCCGCCTACTCGAACCGATTCCGCCTTACTCGAACCGCTTCCGGACGCTCTCGGCGTGGGCCTCCAGCCCCTCGGCCTCCGCGAGCGTCGTGATCGTGTCGGAGAGCCCGTCGAGCGCGTCGCGGTCGAGCCGCTGGACCGTCGACGACCGGAGGAACGTGTCGACGGAGAGCCCGCCGTAGCGCTTCGCGCCGCCGTTCGTCGGCAGCACGTGGTTGGTCCCGGTCGCGTAGTCGCCGGCGGCCACGGGCGAGTACGGCCCGAGGAACACCGAGCCCGCGTTCGAGATCCGGTCCAAGAGCGCCTCGTCGTCGTCGGCCACGATCGAGAGGTGCTCGGCCGCGTACTCCTCGGCGAACAGCACCGCCTCCGGCATCGACCTCGCGCGGAGCACGCCTGAGGCGTCGTTGTCGAGCGCGGCCCGGATCGTCTCCTCGCGGTCGCGGCCGGCGGCCTGCTCGTCGACCGCCTCCGCGACCGCCTCGGCGAGGTCAGCGTCGTCGGTGACCGCGACCACGGAGGCGTTCGGGTCGTGCTCGGCCTGCGCGACCAGATCGGCGGCGACGAGTTCGGGGTCCGCGGTCTCGTCGGCGAGCACGAGCACCTCGCTCGGGCCGGCGAGGAAGTCGATCTCGACGTCGCCCTGCACGACCGCCTTCGCGGCGGTGACCCACTTGTTGCCGGGGCCGACCACCTTCTGGGCGTTCGTGACCGTCTCCGTGCCGTACGCGAGCGCGGCGATCGCCTGCGCGCCGCCGACCTGATACACCGCGTCGGCGCCGGCCTCGTGGACCGCCGCGAGCGTGACGGGGTTCAGCTCCTCGGCGGGCGGGGTCGCGACCGAGACGTGGTCGACGCCCGCGACGGTCGCGGGGATCACGCCCATCAGCGCGCTGGAGGGGTACGCCGCCGCGCCGCCGGGCACGTACACCCCCGCGCGGTCGAGCGGGCGGAACCGGCGCCCGAGCTCGCGGTCGCCGAACTCCTCGCGCCAGTCCTCGGGGCGCTGTCGCTCGTGGAACTCGCGGACGTTGGCCGCCGCCTCGCGGATCGCGTCGAGCACCGGGTCGTTCGCGTCGTCGAGCTCGGCGTGCGCGCGCTCCGCGTCGTCCGTCACGTCGATGTTGCCGACGGTCACGCCGTCGAACTCCTCGGAGAACTCCCGCAGCGCCACGTCCCCCTCCGTCCGGACTCGGTCGACGATCCCGCTCACGTCGTCGCGGACCGCGTCGACGCCCGCGTCGCGCTCGAAGAAGGCGCGACGCTCGGCCGGCGAGAGGTCGGCGACGGTTCGTACGTCCATACCCGTCCTCGGAGCCGGGGTCAAAAGGGCGTTCCGACTCTCAGTCCGGAAGCAAACCGGATCACTCCAGCGGTCGGATCCCGGTCACGTCTAACGTCGCGAGCGCGACCAGCCAGACCAACAGCGCGGCGGCGGCGAAGAGGATCGGCGCCGACAGCGCCACGGCGACCTCGTAGGGCGCGACGAGTCGGGTCGTGCCGCGGACGACGAACGACAGGAAGACGAGGCCGAACGCGGCGAGCGCGAGGCCGACGAACCGGGATCTGTTCACGGCGACTCACTCAGCCGGACTGGGGGATCCCAGACCCGTGCGGTCCGTGCTCGCGGGATTCACGGTGGGCGTCGAAGCCGCCGCACATCTCGTCGAACACCGCCTCGGGATCCCTGTTCCACTGCCACTTCCAGCGGGTCCGGATCAGAAGCGAGATCTTGCGCGCGAACGACAGCTCCGGGGTCGTCGACACCGTGTCGTACCCAAGGTTCCGGATCAGTCGGTGGTGGTCCGCGTACAGCACCGCCGCGAGCAACACCGCCAGCTGGCAGTCCTCGGGGAGGTACTTGATCCCGGCGACGCCCTCCTCGTAGAGGCGTTCGGTCCGGGCGAGCTCCTCGCGGACCGCGGCCGCCACGTCGGCGTCGAACGAGAGGTTCAGGATCTGCTCCTCGCTCACGCCGTGCCGTCGGAGCGTCTCCACCGGGAGGTACACGCGGTCGCGCTCGATCACGTCCTCGCGTACGTCCCGGATGAAGTTCGTCATCTGGAACGCCTCGCCGAGCTTCGTCGCGTGGGGGAGCGCCCTCGCCTCGGCCTCCCCGTCGAGGTCCATGATCGCCGTCATCATCCGGCCGACGGCGGACGCGGAGCCGTCCATGTACGACTCGAGTTCGTCGTAGGTCTGGTACCGGTCGGTGTCGACGTCGCTCGCCATCGCGTCGACGAACGCGTGCACGTCCCCGTCCGGGATGTCGTGCTCGTCGCACACCGCGGCGAACGCCTCCAACACCGGGTCGTCGGTCTCCGCCTCGCCCAGCGCGGCCCGGCGGAGCCGGTCGAGCTCCGCCCGCTGCTCGTCCGGCGGCGCGGTCTCCTCGGCGTCGACGACCTCGTCAGCGATCCGGAAGAAGCCGTACAGCACGTAGGTCGGGTGGCGGATGCGCTCCGGGAGCAGCCGGGTCGCGACGTGGAACGTCTTCCCGGTCCGGCGCTGGATACGCTTCCCTCGGGCAACCTGCGTTTTCTCTACCATGCTGACCTCTGACAGTCGGCAAGGAGGGTCGAGAGCGGGTCGCCGATCATAACATACGGGTCGGACCGCAAGAACATAACAGTTCGCACGGCACCGATCGCTCTCCGGTAGGCGGGCTCGCGGGTCGCCCGCGAGGCGGACGGACGAGGCGAATTCGCGGGTCGCTATCGGCGACGTATCGCCGGCCTCAGTAGAACGTGTCCGAGCAGTCGTAGACGACCCCGTGCTCCGGGCAGACGTACTTGCAGTGACGGTGGTACATCGGCGTCTCACAGAGCGGACAGGGCCGACCGCCGGCGTCGGTCGTCACCCCCTCCGCGTCGTTCGCGCCCCCGTCGCCGTCGCTCATACCTCCCCGAACGGGGGCCGCCGCCATAACCGCTGCCCTCGACGGGGAGGGGTGCAGATCGAGAGGCGTCCCGGTCAGGCGTCGGCCAGCGAGTCGTACACCGACTCCGCGACCGACGCCTGACCGAACGGGAGCGTCACCACGCCGCCCCACTCCTCGTCGGTCAGCGCGGAGACCGTCGCCTCGTCGAGCTCGACCCGTCGGACCTCGGTCCCGTCCAGCGTCATCGACACGACGAACCCCGCCGGGTCGTCGGTGGCGCCGGCGTCCGCCAGCCCCGACCGCAGCGCGTCGATCCCGGCCTCGCCGAGCGAGACGTACACGAGGTGCTCGTCGCCCTCGGCGATCACGCCCTGGACGCGGTCCAAGTCGCCGGCGTCGAAGAGCCGCCGGTCGTCGTCGCCGTCGCGGAGCAGCCGCGCCTCGAACGGGGCGTCGGGATCGACCGGGACGGACCCGGACTCGCCGCCCTCGTCGCTGCCCGCGCCCTCAGGGCCCGCGCCGACCGCGTCTCCGCCGGGCCCGCCCGCGTCGCCGACCGCGTCGCCGTCCGTCACCGAGGCGGCGCCGGCGAAGCCGACGGCGCCGACCGCGAGCGCCGCCCCGACCCCGCCGAGCATGCCGCGTCGAGAGAGTTCCATACGCGACCGTCCCCGTCGCCGGTAAAAAGGGTTACACGCCGATTCACGCGGCTGATAACGGGTCGGAACCTGGGAGAGGGCCGTCTCAGATCCGAGCCGGTATCCCCGTCTCTCCCCGCTGAGCCGTCCGGCAACTGAAGCGGACTTCTGATCGACGGCGGGAGTACGTCTCTCAGTGTGATGGTGTGGCCATTTATAAGTCGTATCGGGATGTTGCTGTTGGTGATTTATAAGTGATCGACGCTGTGTTGACGACCTCCAAAGCCCCGGCCGCGAGGACTCGCGCGGCTCGCTGCGCGCCTCACTCGGTCGCTACCGCTCCCTCGTTGCGGTGCTTGCGTCGCCGTGCTTCGTCCTCGCGGCCGCCCCTTTGAGTCCCACCCACACCGCAACCGCACAGCCTCACACCCCCCCAGCCTCGCGGCTCACGGCTCGCGGCTTCGCCGCTCGCGTTCGCCGCGTCCAGCGAGGGACCTTCGGTCCCTCTGGCAGTCGGGCTTCGCCCGGCGACCTCGCGCGACGCTCCTCGCGCCCTACGGACGCTCGGAGGCACGCGCCACCGCACTTATAAGCGATCGTCGCTGTCACTCACAGTCGTTTAAATACTCACTCGTCGCCCCCGATCTGCAACACTCGCTCCCCCTCCCAACCGTCGCCGGTGCTCCCGTCGGCGCGCGTTTCGCGCTCAGGCGCCCTCGAACGCGATCGACTCGCGGGTCGCCGTTTCGCCGAACAGCCAGTCGGCGTGGTCGACCGCGTACTCGCGGTGCTCCTCGGTGATGTAGCCGAGCGCGTCCTCGACGACGACGGGCCGGTAGTCGCGGAGCCCGGCGCTGCCGGCGGTGTGGAGCACGCAGACGTTCGCGAGCGTCCCGCAGATCAGCAGGTCCTTGACGCCGTGTACGTCGAGGTACCCCTCCAGATCCGTCTGATAGAACGCGTCGTACGTGTGCTTCTCGACGACGTGGTCCTCGTCGCGCACGTCGAGGTCGTCGACGAGCTCGGCGTCCCACGACCCCTCGACGACGTGTTCGCCCCACCGATCGAACTCGTCGTAGTAGTGGGTGTCGTCGAACTGGTCGGGGGGGTGGACGTCCCGGGTGTACACGATCGCCGCGCCGGCGTCGCGGGCGCGGTCGACGAGGGAGGTCACCGGCTCGACGGCCGCCTCGCTCGGCGCGGCGTAGAGGCTCCCCTCGGGGTGACAGAAGCCGTTCTGCATGTCGACGACGATCACCGCGGTCTGGGTCGGATCGTAGGGCATGGGCGGGGGTTGGGCGTCCGAGTGCAAAAACCACGGCGTCGCCCGCGGTCCGGTCGCCGCGACGCCACCGCCCGCGGTCAGGTCGATCCGACGCCGCCCGGACCCGGCGTCGATGCAGCGACCACCGACAAACTACTTACCGGGTCGGCCGTAATCGAACCTATGCGACGGGTTCTCACCCTCTCCGTTATCGCCGCCGCGATGGCCCTCCTCTCGTTCGGCGTCGGCGGGGTCGTCGCCGCGGGGCCGGCGGCCGCGGGACCGGCCGACGCGGGACCGACCGACGCGATCTCGGGGGAGGCCCACGCCAGCGCGACCGCCGCCGAGTGCGACGCCGGCGACGGGACCGACCTCGTCGGCTGCTGGAACGGGACCCACTACGAGGACGGCCTCTCGTTCAACCAGACGGACGGGCTGACCGAGTCGGAGCTGGAGGAGCTGACCGACCTGACGATGGCCCGCGTCGAGCACGTCCGCGAGCGCCCCTTCCGCGAGGACGTGCCGGTCGAGACCGTCACGCGCTCCGAGTTCGTGAACGACTCCGCGGGCGGGGGAGCGGGCGGGACCGACGCCGAGTTCCAGCGCTGGAACGACCAGGTGTGGAAGGCGCTGTTCGTCGTCGGCGAGGACGAGAACGCGTCCGACGCGATCGACGAGGTGTTCGGCGGCGCAGTCACCGGGTTCTACTCGCCGGCGGAGGACCGGATCGTCCTCGTCGTCCCGGAGGGCGAGGACCCGCAGGTCGACCCGTCGACGCTGGCGCACGAGCTCGTCCACGCGATGCAGGACCAGTACCACGACCTCGCGCGGCCACGCTACGTCGGCGCCACGCAGGACGCCGACCTCGCGGTCGACGGGATCGTCGAGGGCGAGGCGGTCCACGTCGAGGAGCTGTACGACGCGCGCTGCGCCGCCGAGTGGAGCTGTCTCGCTCCGCCCGACTCCGGCGGTGGCGGCGGGGGATCGGCGTCCGACTACAACTTCGGGATCCTGCAGACCGTACTCCAGCCGTACGCCGACGGCGCGTTCTACGTCGAGGCGCTCGTCGACGAGGGCGGCTGGAGCGCCGTCAACGAGACGATGAATCAGCCGCCGAACGCGACCTCGGAGGTGATCCACCGCGACCCCGACTACGAGACCGGCGAGGTCGCCTTCGAGGACGCGGCGACAGGCGGGTGGGAGACGTATCCGGGGCAGGGGGTCAACGGTTCGGAGACGGCCGGCGAGGCGTCGATGTTCGTGATGTTCTGGTACCAGAGCTACGAGTACCGCCACGCGGTGTTGGACCCGGACGCGACGGTTCAGGAGAACGTCCGGATCCACACGCGGCCGGACGAGGAGCTCCGGACCCGCGTGAACTACAACTACGCCCACGAGTCGACCGACGGCTGGGCGGGCGACAGGCTGTACCCCTACCGGAACGGGAGCGGCGAGGACGGGACCGACGGCGAGGACGGCTACGTCTGGGTGACCGAGTGGCAGACGACCGCGGACGCGACCGAGTTCCGCGAGACGTACCTGCGCATGCTGACCGCTCACGGCGACGGCGAGTACGCCGACGGCGAGGTGTACGAGATCGCCGACGGCGACTTCCGCGGGGCCTACGGCGTCGAGCGGAACGGGACGACCGTGACGGTCGCACACGGCCCGGAGCCGGTCGACGTGCTCGACCTCCGACCCGACTCGGATCTCGACCTGCCCTCGACCGACGGGACCGACGACGGGGTCGGCGTCGACGGGCCCGGGACGGACGGGACCGACGACGGGAACGACACCGACGGGACCGACACCGGCTCCGACGGGAGCGACGGCGGTTCCGGCGCCCCCGACGCCAGCACCGACGACCGCGTGCCCGGGTTCGGCGTCCCGGTCGCGGTCGCCGGCCTCCTCGCGGCGATGGGCCTCTTCGCGCGTCGCGTGCGGCCCTGATCGCTACCGCCGAGTCCGCTCGACCCGGGTGGCTTTTCCTCCCCGGCGGCCGAACCGTCGGGCATGACCGATTTCGACATCGTCGACGCGGCCGCGATCCGCGACGGCCGGGCGACGGACGCGTACTTCGAGCGGACCGAGGACGCCTTGGATCACGCGGGACGGAACCCCCGCGTCGTCGCCGAGGTCACCGCCGACCAGTTCCCCGACGGCGACTTCGAGCTGTTCGCCGGGCTGAAGGACGCGATCGCGCTCTTGGAGGGTCGGGAGATCGACGTCGACGCGATCCCCGAGGGTCGCCTGTTCGACGGCGGCCCGGTGATGCGGATCGAGGGGCCCTATCTGGCGTTCGCGCGGCTGGAGACCTCGCTTTTGGGCTTCCTCTCGCACGCCTCCGGGATGGCGACCGCCGCGCTCGACTGCCGGGTCGCGGCGCCGGACTCGTCGGTGCTCTCCTTCGGCGCGCGCCACGTCCACCCGTCGATGACGGCGGCGGTCGAGCGCTCCGCGCTGGTGGGCGGGTTCGACGGGTTCTCGCACGTCGCCGCCGGCGATCTGCTCGGTCGGGAGGCGTCGGGGACGATGCCACACGCCCTCTCGATCTGCTTCGGTCGGGGCGAACAGGAGGCGGCGTGGCGCGCCTTCGACGAGGCCGTCGACGAGTCGGTCCCGCGGATCGCCCTCTGTGACACCTACTCCGACGAGGTCGACGAGACGCTCCGCGCGGTCGAGACGCTCGGCGACCGGCTCGACGGCGTCCGGCTCGACACCACCGGATCGCGGCGCGGCGACTTCCGACACATCATTCGGGAGGTGCAGTGGGAGTTGGACGCCCGGGGGCACGGGAACGTCGACGTGTACGTCTCCGGCGGACTCGGTCCCGACGACCTCCGGGGGCTCCGCGACGCGGTCGACGGTTTCGGCGTGGGCGGGTACGTCTCGAACGCCGACCCGGTCGACTTCGCGCTCGACATCGTCGACGTCGACGGGGAGCCGGCCGCCAAGCGCGGCAAGCTCTCCGGCGCGAAGGCCGTCTACCGCACCGACGACGGCGTCCACGCGGTGGGACTGGCGGAGCGGGAGGGGCCGGAGGGCGCCGAGCCGCTCATGGAGCCGGTGATCCGCGACGGCGAGGTCGTCGCCGACGACGCGTTCGACCTCGACGCGGCGGCGGAGCGCGCGCTCGCGGACGCGGAGGCGGTGGGGTACGGGGCGGATCGATCGGCAGAATAGGATCGGTTCGGACGGATCGATCGCGGCCGCTACAGCTCCTCGACCGCGCCGCCGTCGGCGCGCTCTCGGAACACCTGCCCCTCGATGAGCGTCACCATCGTCTCCTCGTCCTCCCACGCGTTCGGCGCGAGCTTGGCCTTCCGGCAGGCGCGCGAGAGGAACTCGGCGCCGGACCAGCCGTTCTCGACGGGGACCGTCGGGTAGAGCCAGCCGTGCGAGTTGCCGCCGTCGACGGCGACGCCGTGCGTGCCGACCTTCAGGTCGGCGAGCGGGTCGTTGGTGAGCACCGTGTTCGAGACGACGAACACGGAGACGGTGATGTTTTCGAGCTCCTTCGGTTCGACCTCGGAGCCGCAGGAGTCGTCGGAGGCGGCCTTGATGGCGGCCTCGACGATGGCGTGACCGAGCTGGTCGGAGGTCTCCCACGCGCCGGCGCACCCGCGGAGCCGCCCCCGCCCCCTCGTGGACTCCAGCCGGACGAACGCCCCGGTTCGGGCGTAGAACGCCTCGCGCATGCTTCCGGGTTGTTCGCGCTGCCCGTGTCGAACGAACGACTCGACCGCCTCCCGCGCGAGTTCGACCGCTCGTGCACCGTCGTCGTACGACAGCTGAACGGTCTGAGCCTCGGACATGATAGTCCCTTACGTTGCTGACGACTTGAACGCTTCCCTTGGGAACCCGGCGGCTCGCCCCCGCTCTCCGGGGGGATAGGTGGCGAGCGATCGGGTCGCGAGCCGATTTCCCTCGGCGACCGAACCCCTTATTCGCGGGCGTCGGCTAGACGCGGACGGACAGAGGGAGCCCGACTCCCGTGCCTCTGGCATGAGGAAAGTCCCCCCACCGGCCGGACAGGCGACCGGGCACACGCCCGGAGTCGGAGACGGCTGGCTCTGGAACAGCAACGACACCCCCCGCCTCGACCCGTGATTCGCGCGAACCAACCCGTAAGGGAAGGGAGTTAACCCGATGAGGATCGACGGGCGGGAACGGATGGAACGGCGAATCCTCGCCGGTGCAAGTCCGCGCCACAAGGTAGTCCGGCCACGGCGCGGACGCTCAGCCGAATGTCGGGACGAACCGAAGGGGGCTTACTCCCCTCAGTCCGCTCGTACTCGGTAGTGTGAGGTGTTTCGGTCGGTCATTCCTACGTGATTAACCGCAAAGCGGCGGCGACAACCTCCGAAGTCCCAGCCGCTCGCTTACAGGTGATTGACGGTGGCTCGACGGTGAAGACCTCCAAAGCCCCAGCCGCGAGGACTCGCGCACCTCGTTGCGCTCCTCGCTCGTTCGCTCCGCTCACTCGCTGCGGTGCTTACGTCGGTGTGCTTCGCCCTCGCGGCAGGGCGAGAGCGAAGCTCTCGCTTGAAACCGGCGCGTAGCGCCGGTGACAGCGAGGCGCTTCGCGCCTCTGGCAGCCGGCGGCGAAGCCGCCGGCGACTGCCCCTTTGAGTCCCACCCGCCCGCACAGCACCGCAGCCTCACACCTCCCCAGCCTCGCGGCTCCCTTCGGTCGCCGCGTCCCTCGCGCGTGCTCCTCGTGGCCTATCGGCCACTCGGAGGCACGCGCCACCGCCTCGTTCATTTATATACAACGTAAGACGGTTGGGGGAGACGCCGATCGCGGAACAGTCCCTCTGACGCCGACGCCCCTCCCCCTACCTACAGCCCGAACAGCGCCGCGCTCGCCTGTCCCGCGTTCTCCACCTCGGGGCCGTACGTGATGACGATGTAGCCGATCGTCAGGAGGAGGCTGTTGTACAGCCCGTGCATCACGGCGACGACGACGAGGTTCTCCGTGTACTCGTACACCGCCCCGAAGATCAGGCTCGGGACGAAGAGGATGCTGATCGACGTCACCACCGCGCTCGCGCCGCCCGTCAGCGAGACCACGTGAGCGGGCGCGAACACGGCGGCCGCGAGGAGGATGGCCGGGACCGCGGAGAGCGTCTCCCGCGCGCGGCTCTGGATGACGCCGCGGAACAGGATCTCCTCGCACGGCCCCACGACGAGCAGCATGGCCGCGATCATGACCGGGATGATCGACGGGTTCTCCAGGGTCATCTGCGCGCCCTGGTTCTGGGCCGGCTCCGTCCCGAAGAACAACACGAGCGAGCTCACGGTGAGCGCCGTGACGACCACGAGTATCGGGCCGAGCAGGGCGATCACGGACTCGACGACGCTCGGCCGCCGAACGCCGAGGTACGCGACGATCTCCCCGCGGTTCAGTCCTCGCCACCGCAGGTAGCCGAGACTGACGCCGACGAACGCGACGACTTGCCCGACGACGAACGGTACGACGAACGAGCCGAGGAGCGACGGCTCCCGCCCGGTGAACGCCGCGACGCCGAAGACGACGCCCCCGACGAGCGTGGTGACGGCGAGGAGGCCGAGGATGCCCGCGACGCCCAGTCCGAACGCGACGCCGACCGTTCGCAGCGCGGACCCCCCGCCTCTCTCCTCGGGCGGGTCGGCGGCGTCGACCGCCGTACGGGCGTCACCGGGCTCGCCGCCGTCGCGGGCGGCGGTGTTCGCCGGATCGTCGCGCTCTCGCCCGCCGTCGCCGGACTCGGCGTCGAACTCGGAGGGATCGCTCATTACCTCCCGGTACGAACCGCCGGCTCAAAGGCCTGTCCGTCGTCGCTCCGGTCATCGGATTCCGGTGACCGGTGCCCTCTCGATCCCGGCGACCGTCTCGGATCCCGGCCCCGGCTCACCGGTGTAAGAGCTCGTACCACAGCACGGCGGTCACGGTCCGCCCGTCCCGGAGCCCCTCGTCGACGACCGCTTCGAGCAGCTCGTCGTACGGCACCGTCTCGACCGCGATCGACTCGTTGTGGTCGAGGTCCCGCTCGGCGGTCGGCTCGCAGCCGGTCGCGAGGAAGTGGTGGTGGACCGAGTTCGCGATCCCGTTCGTCGGTTCCACCGTCGTCAGGCGCTCGAAGGCGTCGGCCTCGTACCCGGTCTCCTCCGCGAGCTCGCGGGCCGCGGCGCGTTCGAGGTCGTCCGCGTCCTCCGGCTCCACCGACCCCGCGGGGAGCCCGCGGTTGACCCGGCCGACCGCCTGCCGCCACTCGTCGATGACGACCGCGTCACCGTCGGGGGTGAAGGGGAGCACCACGACCGCCGGCGACTCGTCGACGTAGTGGTACCCGTCGGTCTCGCCGTCGGGGAAGCGAACCTCGTCGCGGCGCACGCCGAAGCCGGGACAGCGGTAGTCGATGTCGGTGTCGAGCGTCTCCCACGCGAGCTCGTCGGCGGAGTCGTCCATGCGTCGCGGTCGGCGCTGGGGCACCTAAATCCCCGCACTCGACGGCGGCGACGGTGAGCCGACGGGAGACCGGCCTCGATACCCCGCTACGACCAGTCGCCCAACGAGGCCTGCCCGTCGGCGTCGCGCGGGTCGGGCTCCGCCCCGTCGTCCGCGTCGCCCTCGCCTCGCTCTCCCGTGCTCGGCTCGTCGTCCACCCAGTCGGTGAGCTTCCCGCCGTCGCCGTCGGCGGCGACCGATCGGGGGCCGAGGTCGGTGTCGCCGTCGCCGTTGCGGCCGACGTTGCGTTCGCCGTCGCCGTCCCGGCTTCGTCCACTGCCTCCTCCCGCCCCGTTCCCGCCGTCCCCTCCCGGGTCGAACCCGCCGAGCGTCGCCTGATCGCTCTCGGCGAAGTCGAGCTTCGAGACGCGCACCCCGAGCTTGCGGACCCGGTCGCCGGCGAACTCGTCGAGGAGGTCCAGCGCCACCGACTCCACGAGGTCGGGGTCGTCGACGGGGCCGGGGAGGCTCCGGGCGCGGGTGTTCACCTCGTAGGGCGGCTCGACCGCCTTGATCCCGATGGTACGGTACAGACATCCCCGCTCTCGGGCGCGGCGGGCCACGTCGGCGGCGAGCGCGCGCACCGTCTCCCGCTTGCGCTCCTCGTCGGCCGTCGCCGACAGCGACGACTCCCGCGAGAGGCTCTTGGGGAGCCCCGTGGGCGTGACCTCCCGGTCGTCCTCGCCCCGCGCGCGCCGGTACAGCTCCCGGCCGCGGTCGCCGAGCTCCTCGCCGAGCCGGTCGGGGTCGGCGGCCGCGAGGTCGCCCGCGGTCTCGATCCCCAGATCCGCCAGCGTCCGCTCCGTCACCGGGCCGACGCCGTGGATCTCGGCGGTCGGCAGCGACGCGAGGAAGGGTTCCACTTCGCCCGGGGTGACGACGACGAGCCCGTCCGGCTTGTCGGCGTCGCTGGCGACCTTCGCGGTCGACATGTTCGGCGCGACGCCGACGCTCGCGGGCACCCCGGCCTCGCGCTCGATGCGCTGTTTGACGTGCCGGGCGTACCCCTCCGCCAGCGTCCGGACCTCGGCGGGGCCGGCCGCGGCGCTCGGCGGGGGATCGGCGGGGTCGCCGGCGGCGTCCCACGCGGTCCGGTCGGTGACGTCGAGGTACGCCTCGTCGACGCTCACCTCGCGGAGCGTGTCGGCGCAGTCGCGGAGGACGGCCTTCACGTCGCTCGCGACCTCCTTGTAGTAGTCGAGGTCGACGGGGAGATAGCGTCCGGCCTCCTCGGGATCGGGCGCGTCCGGGTCGTCGGGGTCGGCGTTCGCCCGCCGGGGGAGCAGGTCGAGCGCCTCCGATATCGGCATCGCGCTCTCGACGCCGAACGCGCGGGCCTCGTAGCTCGCGGTCGCGACCGCGCCGATCGTCTCGCCCGCCTCGTAGCCCATGCCGACGACGAGGGGCTCGCCCGTCAGTTCGGGACGACGGAGGCGCTCGCAGGAGGCGTAAAAGCAGTCCATGTCGACGTGGAAGACGACGCGGTCGCTCCCCGCGTCGTCGTCCGCCTCGGTCCCCGGGAGCGTTCCGCCCGCCATCGCCGGAGGCTCCGCGCCGCGCGCCCTTAAGAATCCGCCACGCGGGGCGGTAGTGGAACGGTACCACAGCGGTAGTGAAACCGGCGGGAACACCCGCGTCCTCACGACTGATATCCGGGCCGACATTCGTTTACCCGGAGGGCCCGAAGACCGCGCCATGTCCGAACGGATCGACGTGTTACACGTCGACGACGACCCGTCCGTGCTGGACCTCACGGAGGCGTACCTCGAACGCGAGCTGGAGTCCGTCGCGGTGACGAGCGTCGCGGAGCCGTCGGCCGTACTCGAACGGCTCGACGAGGCGGAGTTCGACTGCGTCGTCAGCGACTACGACATGCCCGGCACCGACGGGCTGGAGCTCTTCGAGGCGATCCACGCCGACCACAGCCGGCTCCCGTTCGTCCTCTACACCGGGAAGGGGTCGGAGGAGATCGCCAGTCAGGCGCTCAACGCGGGCGTCACCGGCTACTTCCAGAAGGGCGGCCCCGAGCAGCTCCGCCGGCTCGCGAACCGGGTCGAGCAGGCGGTCGAGGAGCACCGGACCCGCGAGATCGCCGACCGCTACTCGACGGTCATCGACGCGCTGGGCTACCCCGTCTACGTCGTCGACGAGACCGGCGTCTTCCGGTTCGTCAACGAGCCGTTCGCGGCGCTGACCGGCTACGACCGCGAGGAGATCGTCGGAAGCAAGCCGGGCCTGATCAAAGACGAGACGGCGGTTGCGGAGGCGGAAGACCGGCTCGGTCGGGTCCTCTCCAGTTCCGGGCCCGACGTGGAGCGCTTCTCGGTCGACATCGTCCCGAAGGAGGGCGGACCGATCCCCTGCCGGGACCACATGGCCGCGCTCCCGTACGAGGGCGAGTCGTTCGAGGGGAGCGTCGGCATCCTCCGGGACGTGTCCGACGAGCGCGCGCGCCGCGAGGAGCTGGAGACGAAGAACCGGGCGCTCGACGAGGCCCCCGTCGGCATCACGATCACCGACCCGGACCTGCCGGACAACCCGATGGTGTACGTCAACGACCGGTTCGTCGAGATGACCGGCTACGACCGCGAGGACGCGGTCGGCGTCAACTGCCGGTTCTTACAGGGCGCAGACACCGACGAGGAGACGGTCGCCCGGCTCCGCGAGGCGATCGACGCCGAGGAGCCGGAGAGCGTCGAGCTGTTGAACTACCGGAAGGACGGCACGCCGTTCTGGAACCGCGTCAGCGTCGCGCCGCTCCGCGACGGCGAGGGGTCGGTCTCGGAGTGGGTCGGCTTCCAGGAGGACATCACGGCGTTCAAGGAGCGCGAGGCGGCGCTCCAACGCCAGAACGAGCGGCTCGACGCCTTCGCCGGCATCGTGAGCCACGACCTCCGGAACCCGCTCAACGTCGCGCAGGGGCGCGTCGAACTGGCGCGAGAGGCGGCGGACGACCCGGAACACCTCGACGCCGCGGCCGACGCGCTCGACCGGATCGAGTCGATCGTGGAGCACACACTCACGCTCGCCCGCGAGGGCGAGACCGTCGGCGACCCGGAGCCGGTCGCGGTCGCCGGGGTCGCCGCCGACAGCTGGGAGACGGTCGACACCGGCGCGGCGTCGCTGTCGAACGAGGCGGACGGCGAGGTGTTGGCCGACCCGGACCGGCTCCGCAACCTGTTCGAGAACCTCGTTCGCAATTCGATCGAACACGCCGGCGACGACGTGCGGATCCGCGTCGGCGACCTCGAAGACGGGTTCTACGTCGAAGACGACGGGCCCGGGATCCCCGAATCCGTCCGCGACGCCCTCTTCGAGCCCGGGGAGAGCGGGGTCAACGGCAACACGGGCTTCGGGCTGGCGATCGTCCAGGAGATCGCCACCGCCCACGGGTGGACCGTCGAGGCGGTCGACGCGGCCGACGGGGGCGCGCGCTTCGAGATCCGCGGCGTCCAGCGCCCGCCGCAGTCGGCGTAGCGTCTCGCGTTGAACGCGAAACCCGCCGCGGCGGGCCGGAACCGGATCGATCCACCGCGGCGGGATCGCCCCCGCCGCCGGAACCGGATCGATCCCCCCGTTCGCAAACGCCTTTGAACTCGCGGACGAACCCGTGACCGATGGGAGTGCTCTCGGGCGTCGCCGACACCGACCGCCGGGTCATCGTGCTCGCGCTCGCCCGGATGGTCGGCGCCGCCGGCAACTCCTTTCTCATCGTCGTCTTACCGCTGTACATCGCGAGCGACCTCGTCGACGTCGAGTCGCTCCTCGGGACCGCGGTCGGGGTCGGCGCGGCGTCGGTGACGCTGACCGAGCCGCTGCTGATCGGGCTCGTGCTCTCGCTTTTCGGCTTCCTCAACAGCCTCTCGCAGCCCCTGACGGGTCGGCTCTCCGACCGGACCGGCATGCGACGCCCCTTCGTGTTGGCCGGCATCCTCCTCCTGGGGACCGCGAGCGGGCTCTACACGGTCGCGGACGCCTACTGGCAGCTGATCGCGCTCCGCGCGGCGCAGGGGTTCGGCGCGGCGCTCATCATCCCCGCGACGGTCGCGCTGGTCAACGAGTACGCCGCGAGCGACGCCGACCGCGGCGGCAACTTCGGCGTGTACAACACCTTCCGGCTGATCGGGTTCGGCTTCGGGCCGGTGCTGGCCGGCGCCGTCGTCCAGCGCGGCCCGTACGACCTCTCGCCGATCGGGCTCCCGGTGATCGACGGGTTCGACGCCGCGTTCGCGGCGGCCTGCGCCGGGGCGTACCTCAGCTTCGCGCTCGTCTTCCTCCTCGTGCGCGACGCGGCCGAGTCGAGCGAGGCGAGCGACGACCTCTCGATCCGGGTCCGCGGCGAGGGGCGCCCGCTCGACCCCGTGTTCGCGCTCGGGCTGGCGACGGTCGCGATGGGGATCTGCATCGCGCTGTTCGCGACCCTCCAGAACCAGGTGAACGTCCGGCTCGATCAGGCGCCGGTGTGGTTCGGGCTCCAGTTCGGGGCGGTCACGGTCGCGAACGTCCTGTTTCAGGTGCCGATCGGACAGGCGAGCGACCGGATCGGGCGCCGGCCCTTCCTGTTGGCCGGGTTCGCCCTGCTCGCCCCCACGACGCTCCTGCAGGGGATCGTCACCGGGCCGCTGGTGATGACGCTCGTCCGGCTGGCGCAGGGGATCGCCGTCGCGTGCGTGTTCGCGCCGTCGCTGGCGCTCGCGGGCGACCTCGCGCGGGAGGGCGAGTCCGGCACGACGCTGTCGGTGCTCACGATGGGGTTCGGCTTCGGGGTCGCGATCGGTCCGCTGGCGTCCGGCTGGCTCGTCGGCTTCGGCTTCGTCGTCCCCTTCGCGGTCGGCGCCGCGCTCGCCGTCGCCGCGCTCGCGTGCGTCGCGACGCAGGTCGAGGAGACGCTGGGGGTCGGCGACGACGCCGCGGACGCGGCCGCGGCGGACTGACGGCGGACGCGCTCGCCGCCGACTGATTCTTATAAGTGCCCGACGGCCGAACCGACGGCCGTGTCCCGCGATCGCGTCCACTGCGTCGACTGTCGGGAGCCAATCCCGAGCGACGCCCGGATCTGTCCCCACTGCGAGGCCGTCCAGCCGTCGCCGCTCCTCGACGTCGGCGTCGCCGTCGCCGGCGTGTTCGCGTTCGTCTTCGGGGGTATTCTCGCGTTAATGACGCTGGGAACGACCCGCATGCTCGGGTTCGCGCTGATCGTGGTCGGGTTCGGCCTCGCCGTCGGCGGGTACACTCGCCATATCGACCGACAGGCCGGGCGTCGGGGGCGGTGAGCGTCGGACAGTTCCGATCCGAGGACATTCACGTCTCTCGACCTTTTAAGTTAGGTGAGGACCCACGTGATACCATGATCACGCCACTCGCCGCCGGGCTCGTCGTCGCGGGGCTGCTCCTCGCGTTCGTCGGGGCCGCGGTCTCCGTCTACGCCGTCACGCTGACCGGGGTCCTCGTCGGCGCCGGCGCGGGCTACCTCGCCGCGCCGAACCTCGCCGGACTGATCGCGGTCGACGGGCTGGTGCTCTCCGCCGCGGCCGCCGCGCTCGGCGCCGCGGTCGGCGGCTTCCTCGCGTACGCCGGGCTCTCCTTCGCGGTCGTCGCCATCGGCGGGCTCGTCGGCGGCTTCGCCGGGCGGTTCGCGGTCGGCCCGCTGTACGCGGCCGACGCGGCCGGGATCGAGGGGACGCTCCTCCTCGTCGGCGCGACGCTGGCCGGCGTCGCGGTCGGCGCGCTGTTCGGATTCGTGATGAGCCGGACGACGCTCGTCGTCTCGACGGCCTTCATCGGCGCGGCGTTCGCGAGCCGGTCGATCACCCCAGCGACGCTGGACGCGGCCGCCGCGCAGACGACGGTTCAACCGCTCCTGTTCGACGTGACCGCGCCCGCGTTCCTCGCCGTGTTCGCGCTCGGCGCGCTCTCCCAGCTCGGGCTGTTCAAGTTCGGCTACGTGACGAAGCTGGTCGGTCTGCTCCCCGGCGCGCGCCGGTGGACCGCCGGCGACGACACGGACGCCGAGAGCGCGCAGGGCGCCTAATCGCGCGCTCGACGCCTCCCGCCGACCCCTACTCGTACTCGTAAAAGCCCTTCCCGGTCTTCTTCCCGAGGTCGCCGGCCTCGACCTTGCGCTTCACGAGGTACGCCGGCTTGTAGCGGTCGCCGAGCTCGTCGTGGAGCGTCTCGCTGGCGTCGAGGACCACGTCGAGCCCGATGTGGTCGGCGAGTTCGAGCGGGCCCATCGGGACGTTCGTCCCGAGCGTCATCCCGCGGTCGATGTCTTCCCTGTCGGCGACGCCCTCGTCGTACGCGCGGACCCCCTCGTTGATCCACGGCATCAAAATTCGGTTCGTCACGAACCCGGGCTTGTCGTCGGACTCCCACGTCTCCTTGCCGAGGTCCTCCGCGAACGCGTGGGCGAACTCGACCACCTCGCCGGCTGTGCGCTCCCCGACGACGACCTCCACGCCGTCCATGATCGGGACCGGGTTCATGAAGTGGAGCCCGACCACGTCGCTCGCGCGGTCGGTGGCGCTCGCGATGCTCGTGATCGACAGCGTCGAGGTGTTGGTCGCGAGGACCACGTCGTCGTCGGTCACCCGATCGAGGTCGGCGAAGATCTCCTTTTTTACGTCGAGGTCCTCGACGGCGGCCTCGACGACCACGTCCGCGGCGGCGAGCGGATCGAGGTCGGTCGTGCCCTCGATCCGCTCGCGGATCGCCTCCGGCTCCTCGTCGAGTCGGTCTTTCCGGTCGAGCCGAGCGAGGCTGTCGTCGATGCCGTCGAGCCCGCGCTCGACGTACTCCCGTTCGACGTCGCGCATCACGACCTCGTAGCCGGCGGTCGCCGCGACCTGCGCGATCCCGTTGCCCATCGTGCCGGCCCCCACCACGCCGACGACGTCGATGTCGGATAGCTCCCGCATGCGGGACGCTGTCGCGGCGGCGGTGGTAAGTATTGCGACTCCCGGGTCGGCGGTCCGCGATCCGCTCACGGGAACCAGAATTAACTATTTGAGTAGTAATTTAGAGAGCAGCGGATCACTCGATATCGGCGTCGATAAGGGATGTATATACGGTCTCTAACTCGACGCGACGGATTGAATGACCATAGTGTTTTTTACCGATGTAACGGGAGTACGAACTGATGCTTCCCCACGCCGACGACGCCATCTCGCGGGACGGCAAGTCTCTCATCCTCGCGTACGACCACGGGCTCGAACACGGCCCGGTCGACTTCGATCCGAACCCGGAGACGTCCGACCCGGAGCGACTGTTCGAGCTCGCCACCCACGACGCGGTCACCGCGCTGGCCGTACAGAAGGGGATCGCGGAGGCGTACTACCCCGACTACGAGGACGACGTGAACCTCCTGTTGAAGCTGAACGGGACCTCGAACCTCTGGATGGGCGAGCCCGACAGCCCCGTCAACTGCTCGGCCGAGTACGCCGCCGACCTCGGCGCCGACGCGGTCGGCTTCACCCTCTACGGCGGCTCGAACTGCGAGGTCGAGATGGCCGAGGAGTTCAAGGCGGCCCACGAGGGCGCCCGCGAACACGACATGGGCGTCGTCATGTGGTCGTACCCCCGCGGACAGGGCGTGAAAAACGACACGAGCACCGAGACCATCTCGTACGCGGCCCGGCTCGGATTGGAGCTCGGCGCCGACGTGGTGAAGGTGAAGTACCCCGGCTCCGCCGAGGCGATGGGTGAGGCGGTCCGCATGGCCGGCCCCACGAAGGTCGTGATGTCCGGCGGCACGATGCGCGACGACGAGGCGTTCCTCCGGAACGTCGCCGACGCCATCGACGCCGGCGCGACCGGGCTCGCGGTCGGGCGGAACGTCTTCCAGCGCGACGACCCCGAGCGCATCCTCGACGCCCTCGAGGCCGTGGTCTTCGAGGAGGTCGAGCCGGACGAGGCACTCGCCATCGCCGACGACTGATGACGGAGACTGACCCGATCGTCGAGGCGATCTTCGACGCGGTCGCGGCCACGGCGCCAGAGATCCGCGCCGCGCTCCCCGGCCGGCGGGTCGAGAGCGGGACCGACAACCCCTCGGGGGAGTCGGTGTTGGCCGGCGACCTCTACGCCGACGAGCTGCTCGCGGACGCGCTGACCGCGGTCGACGGCGTCGGCTCGTTCGTCAGCGAGGAGCGCGCGGCCGCCGTCGACGCGGGCGCGGCGGTCGGAAGCGACGGCGAGGGGGCGTACGCGGTCGCGATCGATCCCCTCGACGGCTCCTCGAACCTCCGGTCGAACAACGCGATGGGGACCGTCGTCGGGGTGTACGACGCCCCCCTCCCCGCGACCGGCCGCGACCTCGTCGCCGCCGGATACGTGCTCTACGGTCCGATCACGACGATGATCGTCGCCGACGCCGACGGCGTGCGCGAGGAGGTGGTGACGGAGGCCGAGGGGGGATCGGTCGACCGCTCGGTCGTCGAAGAGGACCTGACGCTCCCCGACGACCCTCTCGTCTACGGGTTCGGCGGGCGGGTCCCGGACTGGCCCGACGCGTTCACCGCCTTCGCCCGCGAGATCGAAGACGAGCTGAAGCTCCGGTACGGCGGGGCCATGGTCGGCGACGTGAACCAGGTGCTCACCTACGGCGGGGTGTTCGCGTACCCCGCCCTGAACAGCGCGCCCGAGGGGAAGCTCCGACTCTCCTTCGAGGCGAACCCGATCGCCTACATCGTCGAGCGCGCGGGCGGGGCGGCGACCGACGGCGACACCGACATCCTCGACGTCGAGCCCGAGGGCGTCCACGACCGCGTGCCCCTCTACGTCGGCAACGAGGGGCTGATCGAGCGGCTGGAAGACGCGCTCGCCGGCGACTGACCCGCTACCAGTCGTTCAGTGCGGGACTTGCCCGCGGAGCACAACGGCTATCGCCGGTTTCGATCGCTCTAACCCCGGTTTATTGGGGCTTATGCTCGACTACAGGACTAATTACAATCCCGCTATCGGCGAAATGTCTGGTGCGGAGGTACCCACAGATGAAACTCTCAAACGAAGAGGAAGGCAAGTCCGTCGTCAACAAGGAGGGAACGAAGCTCGGGATGGTGACCCAAGTCGAGGGCGATCGCGCGCACGTCGACCCGGACCCGGGGGTCAGCGACACGATCAAATCGAAGCTCGGCTGGTCCGACGCCGACGGGGACACGTATCCCATCCAGGAGTCGGACATCGAGTCGATCGACGACGACAAGGTCAGACTCAATCGGTAGGCCCCGTTTCGGCCGTCAGCCTGCTCTTTTTGCACGATACGCGACTCCCGAAGCCGTTCGCTCCCGTGAGACGGGGGATCGGATTCGAAACGATCGCACGGAGATGCCTCTTTCAGCGTCTATTTAACTTTGAATTCATTCGTTGAGAATTCATATAACGTGTTGTTAATATAACAATAATTCTTATGTTAAGAGTGTTCTAACGGTCGGTACACACCGGATAAGCGGTGATTACCGGCCGACACATGGACGCGAACTACGACGACCCGCGGATCACGGGTGAGCACCTCCGTACGATCGACGCCCCGACGGGCACCGTCACGCTCGTCGGCGTCGTCCACGATCACCCCGCCAGCGTCTTCCGGGTTCGAAGCGTGATCGCGGACCGAGACCCCCACGCCCTCGCGCTCGAACTGCCGCCGCTCTCGCTTCCGATTTTCGAGCGGTACGCCGAGGACACCCGCACTCCGCCGGTGTTCGGCGGGGAGATGAGCGCCGCGATCCAGGCGTCGACCGCCGACCGCGTCGTCGGGATCGACGGGCCGACCCTGCCGTTCCTCCGCCGCCTCGCCGCGACGCTGTGTCGCGAGGCCGGCTCCCTCGGAACGGTCCGCGGCGTCTTCGACGGCCTGGCGTCGGTGACGAAGAACGCCCTCCGGTGCCGCCTCGCGGGATCGCTCGCCGCGGTCACATCGATCCGAATGGAGGTCGACTCGCCGGTCACGTACGCGACCGACCGGACCGACAGCCCCGAGCGGCAGGCCGAGAACGAACGTCACCAGATCGAGCGCGCTCGCGCCGTGATGGACGCGTTCGAGCCCTCTCGGGCGAGCTCGTTCGACGACGAGGTGCGCGAGACGCACATGGCCGACCGCCTCGCCGAGCTCCGCGGCGACGGCGACGTCGTCGCCGTCGTCGGCCGCCACCACCTCGACCGGGTCGCCGAGCGGCTCGACGCGGAGCTTGGCGGGGCGGACCGCTGACGCGGGCCTTTTTCGGGCCCGCCTCCGGACTGATGCTCGACCCGCGCCGGAACCCGCATGGAAAACTGTTTAGGATCTACCGCAAATCTTGCGCCCATGAACGTCCACGTCGGCGCGGCGGCGACGCCGGAGGAGGCCGAGGCGATCGCGAAATCCCTCGCCGAGCACCTCGGCGTCGACGTCGACGTCCACGTCGGGGGACGCGACGAGCCCGCGGCGAGCGCGTCCCCGCCCGCGGTCGAGTACCCCCTCGACGACGACCTCGGCCCCACGGACCGCGAGCGCGACCTCCGGGCCGAGATCGACGACATCCTGGAGGGCGGCCCCGAGAAGTACCGCGACCGCCTCCCCGAGCAGGGGAAGCTGTTCGTCCGCGACCGCCTCGACCTCTGGTTCGGCGGGGAGGGCGGCACGCGCGGCGCGGGCGACGCGAGCGCGGCGGACGGCGACCCGGCCGGGGTCCACTTCGAGGACGGGAAGTTCGCCGCGTTCGACGACTGGCACCCGAACGCGCCCGGGCGGGCCGGTCGGGGCGACGAGGATAGCGGAGAGGACGACGACACCGAGGATGACGACTCGGGCGGCGACCGCCTCCCCGGCGACGGGCTCCTCACCGGCGCGGCCGAGTTCGAGGGGCGCGACGTGCACTTCATGGCCAACGACTTCACCGTGAAGGCGGGGTCGATGGCGGCGAAGGGCGTCGAGAAGTTCCTCCGGATGCAGCGGCGCGCGCTGAAGACGGGCAACCCCGTGCTCTACCTGATGGACTCCTCGGGCGGCCGGATCGACCAGCAGACCGGCTTCTTCGCCAACCGCGAGGGGATCGGGAAGTACTACTACAACCACTCGATGCTCTCCGGCGCGGTGCCGCAGATCTGCGTGCTGTACGGCCCCTGTATCGCCGGCGCCGCCTACACCCCGATCTTCGCCGACTTCACGGTGATGGTCGAGGGGATGTCCGCGATGGCGATCGCCTCCCCGCGGATGGTGAAGATGGTCACCGGCGAGGAGATCGAGCTGGACGAGCTCGGCGGCCCCCGCGTCCACGCCGAGGAGTCGGGTTCGGCCGATCTGGTCGCCCGCGACGAGGAGCACGCACGGGAGCTCGTCGCCGACCTGATCGGCTACCTCCCCGACCGAGCGGGCGAGAAGCCCCCGCAACGCGAGACGAAACCCCCCAAATACTCGCCCGACGGGATCGACGAGCTGATCCCGAAGTCGCCGAACCGCCCCTACGACGTGCGCGACCTCCTCGACCGGATCGCCGACGCGGAGTCCGTCTTCGAGCTGAAGGAGGGGTACGGCGAGGAGATCGTCACGGCGTTCTGCCGGATCGACGGCCGGCCCGTCGGCGTCGTCGCCAACGACCCCGCGGTCCGGTCCGGCGCCATCTTCCCGGACGCGGCCGAGAAGGCCGCCGAGTTCATCTGGACCTGCGACGCCTACGAGGTCCCCCTGCTGTACCTCTGTGACACGCCCGGCTTCATGGCCGGCTCGCAGGTCGAGAAGGACGCGATCTTAGAGAAGGGCAAGAAGATGATCTACGCCACCTCCTCCGCGACGGTGCCGAAACAGACCGTCGTCGTCCGGAAGGCGTACGGCGCGGGGATCTACGCGATGGGCGGCCCCGCCTACGACCCCGAGAGCGTTATCGGGCTCCCCTCCGGCGAGATCGCGATCATGGGCCCGGAGGCCGCGATCAACGCGGTGTACGCCCGGAAGCTCGCCGAGATCGACGACCCCGAGGAGCGCGCGGCCGAGGAGGAGCGCCTGCGCGAGGAGTACCGCGAGGACATCGATATCCACCGGATGGCCAGCGAGGTCGTCATCGACGAGATCGTCCCGCCCTCGACGCTTCGGGAGGAGCTGGCCGCCCGCTTCGCGTTCTACGAGGACGTGGAGAAGGACCTGCCGGACAAGAAGCACGGGACGGTGTTGTAACCGTGATCGACATCGGCGTCAAGGCCCCCGACTTCATCGCCCCCGCGGTCGCCGGCGGGACGGCGACCGAACTGGAGCTGTTCCGGCTCGTCGACCGACACGCGGCCGTCGTCTGCTGTTTCGGGCCCGCGAACTTCGTCCCGACCTGCACCGCCGCGTTCGCCGCGGTCCGCGATGCCGGCTGGCACGACCGCGACGACCTCGCCGTCGTCGCGCTCACCGGCGACTCGCTGTACGCGGGGTTCGCGTACGCCGATCGGTTCGATCTCCCCTTCCCGATCGTCTCCGACTTCCACGGGGGCGTCGCCGACTCGTACGACCTGCTCGCCGACTCGTGGGAGGGCCACTCGGACATCCCGCGTCGGGCGGTCGTCGCGATCGACGGCGACTGGACGGTGCGGTTCGCCGAGGCGACGACCGACGCGCTCGACCGCCCGGCGCCCTCTCCGGTCCAGAACGCGACCGCCGCGCTGCGCGAGCTCGGGGTCGACGTCGACCGGCCGCGGGTAAACTACGACGGGCCGTGGTGAGGGCGGGTGGCGGATCGGCCCGCCGAGGCGCCCCGGCCTCCACGTCGCCGGGGTTATTCGACGGCCCCCGCAGAGGGTCCGACATGGAAGCCGCCCTCGCGGAGTACCTCGACGAGTTCACGCGCCGGGACTGGGAGACGCTCGACCCGGAGGCCGTCACCGACCCCGTCCGGGTCGCCGTCGTCGGCCTCGGGTGGTTCGCCCGCGACTGGGCGCTGCCGGGGATCGCGCGGTCGCCGTACACCGAGGCGACCGTCGTCACCGACGTCGACGCCGACGCGGTGGAGGCGGTCGCGGCCGAGCGCGACGTGACCGGCGTCACCCCCGAGGAGCTCCGATCGGGCGCCGTCGCGGACGCGTACGACGCGGTGTACGTCGCGACGCCGAACGCGACTCACCTGGAGTACGTCGAGGCCGCGGCGGAGCAGGGGAAGGCGGTCCTCTGTGAGAAGCCACTCGAAGCTACCCTCGACCGCGCTCGCCGGCTCGTGGCCGCGTGTCGGGAGGCCGACGCACCCCTGATGGTCGGCTACCGGATGCAGACCGACCCCGCCGTCCGGCGGCTCCGCGAGCTCATCGACGCCGGCGTCGCCGGCGACGTGATCCACGTCCACGCGACGATGTCGCAGACGATGCTCGGCGAACTCGACGGCGACGGCGACCAGTGGCGGCTCGACCCGGAGCTGTCGGGCGGCGGCGCGCTCATGGATCTCGGCGTCTACCCGCTCAACACGACGCGGTTCGCGCTCGGCGCCGACCCGATCCGCGTGTCGGGTCGGACCCGAACGGAGCACGAGGCGTTCGCCGGCGTCGACGAGCACGCCACGTTCCGGCTGGAGTTCCCCGGCGCCGTCGACGCGCTGTGCTCGGTGAGCCAGAACGCCCAGCACGCGAGCCGGCTGGAGGTCACCGGCACCGAGGCCCGACTGATCTTAGACCCGGCCTTCTACGAGCGCGAGGACCGCGGGTTCGCCGTCGTCCGCGACGGCACCCGCGTCGACGTCGACTTCGATCAGGTCCACCAGATCGAAGAGGAGTTCGCGTACTTCGGCCACCAACTCCTGGCGGACGAGCCGTTCCACCCGGACGGCGAGCACGCCCTCGCGGACATGCGCGCGCTCGGGGGGATCTACGAATCGGCCGAGACCGGCCGGCCGGTCGATCTCGAGGACAGCAACGCAGTCTGAGACTGAAAACCCGTCAGAGCGTCACTGCTCGATCCCGTACACGTCGTCCGTCCAGTCGCGGGCCGGGTGTCGTACACCGGTCGATTGCGGTCCCGATCGTCGAGCCGCCGGCGGTCGGCCTCGTCGAGCTCCCAGTCGAGGTCGGCGTTGGCCCGGACGTGGTCGGGGGTCGACGACCGCGGCAGCGCGACCGCGTCGTTGTCGAGCGCCCACCGGAGCACGACCTGCGCGGGGTGTTTGTCGTATTCCTCGGCCAGCTCGGCGACGACGTCGTCGTCGAACACGTCCGTCCGCGCGAGCGGCGCCGCCGCCTCGATCACGGTGTCGGACTCGCGGCAGTAGTCGACCAGATCGGGGCGCTGGAACCACGGGTGGTACTCGATCTGGTTGACCGCGATCGGTACGTCAGAGACGTGGTGGGCGCAGCTCAGCTGGTACGCGCTAAAATTCGAGACGCCGACGTCGCGGACGAGCCCCCGATCGCGGAGCTCGGCCATCGCCCGGAGCGTCTCGCGCAGCGAGATCGCGGGGTTGGGCCAGTGGACGAGGTACAGATCGAGGTAGTCGGTGCCGAGGCGGTCGAGCGACGCCTCGCACGACGCGATCACCGACTCGTAGTCGAGGTGCTTCGCGAGCACCTTCGAGGTGAGGAACACGTCGTCGCGGTCGACGTCGCTCGCCGCGAGCGCGTCCCCGATGACCGCCTCGTTGCGGTATCCCTCGGCGGTGTCGATGTGCGCGTAGCCGGCGTCGAGCGCCGCGCGCACGCTGTCGGCGGTCTCGCCGTCGTTGAGGTCGTACGTGCCCAGCCCGAGCGCCGGTAGCTCCGCGCCGCTCGGCAGCGTCTTCGTTGGTACGGTCACGCGAACGCCTTCGGCGGATCGCCGATTGAAACTACCGGTCGGGGAACCCGCCTCGGTCGCGGTTCTCGGGGGCCGCGTAGAGGTATTTAAACTGTAGGCGCAGTTCCTCCACCGCTTATAAACGGTCGGCGGTGGCGCGTGCCTGCGAGCGGCCGAACGGCCGCGAGCAGCACCGCGCGAGGTCGCCGGCGCGACGCGCCGGCTGCCAGAGGGACCGAAGGTCCCTCGCTGGAGTCGGTCGCCGAGCGAAGCGACGGCGACCGACGAGGCTGGGGAGGCGTGAGGCGCGGGGCGGTGCTGTGCGGCGTGGGACTCAAAGGGGCAGCCGCGAGGGCGAAGCACGGCGCAGCAAGTACCGCAGCGAGGGAGCGTAGCGACCGAGTGAGGAACGCAGCAAGCCGCGCGAGTCCTCGCGGCTGGGGCTTTGGAGGTGTTCGTCGTAGACACCGAGTCAACTATTTATAAGAGAACAGCAGGGATTCGGAGCCATTCGCCGCCGCTCCGTTGTCCGTTTATAAATAACTGTTAGCGTTCAAATCTCGCGGAGATTTCTCTCACTACGTTCGAGAGTTCGCTGAACGAAGTGAAGCGAACGCTAACTGTCGAAGTCAGTTAGAAAATGCACCGGCCGAGATTTGAACTCGGGTTGCAACCATGGCAAGGTTGCGTGATACCACTACACTACCGGTGCGTGCTTCGCATTCGATCGTAGCCCGGGTCGGAGATATAAGGGTTCCGAACGACGGTCGGCGGAAGGGTCATCGGTGGCGCGTCCTCACTCGTGAACGATGACCGATCTCCCCGAGCGAATCCACAGACGCACCGCCCTCCGCGCGGCCGGCGGTCTCGCCGGAGCGACCGCCCTTCCCGCGCTCTCGGGTTGTCTCGGCGACGACGGGAGCGACGGAGCGGACGGATCCGACGACGATACCCCACCGGACGACGGCGCGGACGTCGCGTACGACGTCGAGACCGTCGCGGAGGGGTTCGAGAACCCGTGGGGGCTCGCGTTCCTGCCCGGCGAGGGCAGCCTGCTGGTCACCGAGCGGCCGGGGCGGCTCTCGCTCGTCGACCCCGCGGACGGGAGCGTCGAGCCGGTCGCGGGCGCGCCCGAGGTGTTCGCCGAGGGGCAAGGCGGCCTGCTCGACGTCGCGGTCCACCCCGACCACCCGGACGATCTGCGCGTGTACCTCACGTACTCCGCGGCCAACGACGCGGGCGAGGCGGCGACGCACGTCGGGTCCGGGCGGCTCTCGCTCGACGCCGACGGCGCGCCGGTGCTCGACGGCTTCGCCCCGATCCGAGTCGCGCAACCGTTCCGCGACACCGCCCTCCACTTCGGATCGCGGGCGACGTTCGGGCCGGACGGCGCGCTGTTCGTCACGGTCGGCGACCGGCGCGACACCGAGTTCGGGCCCGACCACGTCTCGCAGGACCGGTCGAACGAGCTCGGCTCGACGCTCCGGCTGACGCCCGAGGGCGACGCCCACCCGGACAACCCGTTCGTCGACGAGGAGGAAGCGGCGGACGCGATCTACAGCTACGGGCATCGGAACCCGCAGGCGATGGCGGTGCGCCCGGAGACGGGGGCGGTCTGGCAGTGCGAGCACGGCGAGGAGGACGGCGACGAGATCAACGTCGTCGAACGCGGCGGCAACTACGGCTGGCCGATCGCGAGCGAGGCGTGTCGGTACGGGACCGACGAGCCCCTCGCGCCCGCCCACGACGAGCGCGACGGCGTGACCCCGCCGGTCCACTTCTGGCCGTGCGGCTCCGGCGGGTTCCCGCCGAGCGGCGCCGTCTTCTACGACGGGGACGCCTTCCCCGCGTGGCGCGGCGACCTGTTCGCGGGGACGCTCGCCGGGCGGTACCTCGGGCGGTTCACGGTCGAGGGCGAAGGCGCCGCCGACGCCGCGGCCACCGAGCGCGATCCCTTACTCGCCGACCGCGACTGGCGGGTCCGGGCGCTCGCGGTCGAGCCGGCCACAGGGCACCTCTACGTCGCCGTCGACGACGGCGACGCGCCGATCGCGCGGATCGTCCCGGCCTGAGCGGATCACCGGCCCGGCCCGATCGCTGGAGCGGTCGGCGATCGGCGCCCACTCCCGATCGTGTGAACCCGTCCCTCGATCCGGGGACGAAAACCGCCGCCACACCCCGTGTGAACGCTCCGCAGGCCGAAATCGGTACCGCTACCCTTTTAGGCCGCCGTCCGAAATCGAGGAGTACAGTCTCGCCACGATGCGTACCGAAGACGGACTCACGATATGTATTCCGTCTTCGGTCGTCCGGGAGGCCGAGGACGATCGCGAGGCGACTCGCAAACTCGGCTACGTCGCCCGCGCGGCGGCGGTGTTCCGGGCGGATCGACTGGTCGTCTTCCCCGACAGGGAAGGCGAGCGGCGACGGGGCGGCGAGTACGTTCGGACCGTGCTGGGGTACGCCGCGACCCCTCCGGGGCTCCGCAAGGACCTCTGGGGGGAGCGCGACGAACTCCGGTACGTCGGCGTGCTCCCGCCGCTCCGCGTGCCGTGGCGGACCGGCTCGACCCCTAGCGGGGAAGAGTCGAAAACACAGGGACTCGTGACCGAGGTCGGACCTGAAGGCCGCGTCCGGGTCAATTCCCCGCTGCGGGAACACCCGATCTCCCTGCTCGTTCCCTCCGGAATGGAGGTCGAGCAGGGGGAGCGCGTCACCATCAGGGTCTCTTCGAGAGAACCGGTCCGCGCCCGCATCACCGGGAAGCCCGAGGAGGGCTTCCAGGTCGTGGAAGCGGACCTGTCGGAAGCGCTCGCCGGCGACGGCTTGGCCGTCGCGACGTCGCGACACGGGGAGGAACTCTCCGTCTCGCGGCTCGGTGACATCGTCTCGGACGCGCGGGAGGCCGGCGGGTACACCGTCGCCTTCGGCTCGCCCGAGCGAGGGCTTCCGGAGATGCTCGGGCTCTCGCCCGACGACATTCGGGCGACCGTCGCCGACGGTCGTCCGGTCGAACCCGATCCGGGGTTCGACCTCTGGCTGAATACGATCCCGGCACAGGCGAGCGAGGTCGTCCGGACGGAGGAGGCTCTGTTCGTGACTCTCGGCTCGCTCACACTCACGGAGTAAACACATGCCACAACCAAGCCGACCACGAAAAGGCTCGCTGGGCTACGGCCCGCGTACCCGCGCAGACCGAGAGGTCCCGCGCATTCGATCGTGGCCAGACGACGACGGAGCCCCCGCACTGCAGGGGTTCGCCGGCTACAAGGCCGGAATGACGCACGTCGTTATGGTCAACGACGAGGCCAACTCGCCGCGTGAGGGGATGGAAACGTCCGTTCCCGTCACCGTCGTCGAGACGCCGCCGATGTACGCGGTGGCCCTGCGCGCCTACGAACAGACGCCGTACGGAAAGAAGCCGGTCGAAGAGGTCTGGGCGACCGAGTTCCACGAGGAGCTCGACCGCGCGCTCGACCTGCCGGCGGAAGACACCTTCGAGGAGGACGCCGAGGAGCTCCGTTCGCTGCTCGACGAGGACGCGGTCGACGACGTCCGCGTCATCACCCACACCGTCCCCTCGGAGCTCGCGAACGTTCCCAAGAAGAAGCCCGACATCATGGAGACCCGAGTCGGCGGCGGCTCCCTCGAGGAGCGCGTCGACTTCGGTCTCGACCTCGTTGCTGAGGGCGGCGCCCACGAGTTCGGCGACGTCTTCCGCGCGGGTCAGTACACCGACGTGTCGGGCATCACGAAGGGGAAGGGGACCCAGGGTCCCGTCAAGCGCTGGGGCGTCCAGAAGCGGAAGGGCAAACACGCCCGCCAGGGATGGCGGCGCCGGATCGGTAACCTCGGTCCGTGGAACCCCTCCCGCGTTCGCTCCACCGTTCCCCAGCAGGGGCAGACCGGCTACCACCAGCGCACCGAGCTCAACAAGCGCCTCATCGACTTCGGCGAGGGCGACGACGCCTCCGTCGACGGCGGCTTCGTCAACTACGGCGAGGTCGACGGCGACTACGCGCTCATCAAGGGCTCGCTGCCCGGTCCGGACAAGCGCCTGCTTCGGTTCCGCCCGGCCATCCGGCCGAACGACCAGCCGCGCCTCGATCCCGAGGTCCGGTACGTATCCACCGCATCCAACCAGGGATAATCCATGAACGCAACAGTACACGACCTGGACGGCGGGGACGCGGGCAGCGTCGAGCTGCCGGCGATCTTCGAGACCGCGTTCCGACCGGACCTCATCGGTCGGGCGGTCTCCGCCGCACAGGCTAACCGGAAACAGGCCTACGGTGCCGACGAGTTCGCCGGGCTGCGAACCCCCGCGGAGTCGTTCGGCTCCGGTCGCGGGCTCGCACACGTCCCGCGCTCCGAGAACGTCGCCCGCCGCGTCCCGCACGCCGTGTCGGGCCGCGCCGCGCACCCGCCGAAGGCCGAGAAAGACCAGTCGAAGAGCCTGAACGACAAGGAGCGACAGCTCGCGATCCGGTCGGCCATCGCGGCCACCGCCGACGCCGAGCTCGTCGCCGAGCGCGGTCACGCGTTCGACGAGGATCTCGACCTCCCGCTCGTCGTGAGCGACGAGTTCGAGGACCTCGAGAAGACCCAGGAGGCCCTGGGCGTGCTCGAAGCCGTCGGCGTCGACGCCGACATCGAGCGCGCCGAGGAGGGTCGCTCCGTCCGAGCCGGCCGCGGGAAGACCCGCGGTCGCAAGTACAGCCAGCCGAAGTCCGTCCTCGTCGTCACCAGCGAGGAGCCGTCCCGCGCCGCCCGGAACCTCTCGGGCGTCGACGTCGCGACCGCGCGAGAGGTCAACGCGGAGGACCTCGCGCCGGGCGCGCACCCGGGGCGACTCACGCTGTGGACCGAAAGCGCCGTCGAGGAGGTGGCCGACCGATGAACTCCATCATCGAGCACCCGATCGTCACCGAGCAGGCGATGAACGAGATGGACTTCAAGAACAAGCTGCTGTTCCTCGTCGACGTCGACGCGACCAAGCCCGAGGTCCGCGAGGAAGTGCAGGAGCGATACGACGTCTCCGTCGTCGACGTGAACACGCAGGTGACCCCGCAGGGCGACAAGAAGGCCACCGTCACGCTCTCCGAGGACGACGACGCGACCGAGATCGCATCTCGCATCGGGGTGTTCTGATATGGGACGACGAATCCAAGGACAGCGGCGTGGACGCGGCGGCCCGACGTTCCGGGCCCCGTCCCACCGCTACAAGGCGGAACTGTCGCACAAGAAGCTCGAAGACGTGGACACGATCACCGGTGAGATCGTCGGGATCGAACACGACCCCGCCCGCTCGGCTCCGCTCGCGGAGATCGAGTTCGAGGACGACGACCGTCGGCTCGTGCTCGCGCCGGAAGGCGTGCGCGTGGGAGAGACGATTCAGGTCGGCGTCTCCGCGGAGATCAAGCCCGGGAACACGCTCCCGCTGGCGGAGATCCCCGAGGGCGTCCCGGTCTGTAACGTCGAGAGCAACCGCGGGGACGGCGGGAAGTTCGCGCGCGCATCCGGCGTGTCCGCGACGCTTCTCACCCACGACCGCGACGTCGCGGTCGTCCAGCTCCCCAGCGGCGAAGTGAAGCGGCTCGACCCGCAGTGCCGCGCCACGATCGGCGTGGTCGCCGGCGGCGGTCGGACGGAGAAACCCTTCGTCAAGGCCGGTAACAAACACCACAAGATGAAAGCGCGCGGGACCAAGTACCCGCGCGTGCGCGGCGTCGCGATGAACGCCGTCGACCACCCCTTCGGCGGGGGCGGTCGCCAACACCCCGGCCAGCCGAAGTCCGTCTCGCGGGACGCCCCGCCGGGACGCAAGGTCGGTGACATCGCATCCAAGCGCACCGGACGAGGTGGCAACAAATGAGTTCTGACTACCGCACCGGCCGCGAGGGCAAGGAGTTCGCCTACCGCGGTCACTCGCTCGACGAGCTGCAGGAGATGGACGTAGAGGAAGTCGCGGAACTGCTCCCCGCACGCCAGCGGCGAAGCATCGTTCGCGGCCTCGGGACCGAACAGCAGAAGCTGCTGGAGACGGTCCGGAGCCGCGACAAGGAGACGACGGCGGACAATCCGATCCGGACGCATCTGCGCGACATGCCGATCCTGCCGGAGTTCGTCGGCGTCACCTTCTCCGTGTACAACGGACACAGCTTCGAGCGCGTGCAGGTCGAACCCGAGATGATCGGTCACTACCTCGGCGAGTTCCACCTGACTCGAAGCACCGTCGAACACGGTCAGGCCGGCATCGGCGCGACCCGGTCCTCGAAGTTCGTGCCCCTCAAGTAACCCATGGGAATCAACTACAGCGTCGAGGCCGACCCGGAGACCACCGCCAAGGGGATGCTCCGCGAGCGGCCCATCAGCGTGAAGGACAGCAAGGAGATCTCCCGGGAGATCAAAGGCGAGACGGTCGCCGACGCCGAGGAGTTCTTACAGGAGGTCATCGACGAGGAGACCTCGGTGCCGATGCGCCAGCACAACGCCGGCGCGGGCCACCGCTCCGACATCGACGGCTGGGACGCGGGACGGTACCCCGAGAAGGCCGCCAAGGACTTCCTCAAGCTCTTAGAGAACGTCAAGAACAACGCGGACGAACAGGGCTTCGACGGCGACGAGATGGTCATCAAACACGTCGCTCCCCACAAGGTGGGCGAGCGACCCGGCCGGAACCCGCGCGCCGCGGGCGCCACCGGGTGGAACACCACCCTCGCCGACGTCGAGCTCATCATCGAGGAGCCGGAGGCTGACGAATAATGGCTGACGAACACCAATTCATCGAGGACGGCCTGCGCCGTTCACAGATCAACGAGTTCTTCGCGGACGAGCTCGGCCGCGCCGGCTACGGCGGCATGGACGTCGCTCAGACGCCGATGGGCACGCAGATCGTCCTGAAGGCCGAAAAGCCCGGGATGGTGATCGGGAAGGGCGGGAAGAACATCCGCAAGATCACCACCGAACTCGAGGACCGCTTCGACATGGACGACCCGCAGATCGACGTTCAGGAGGTCGACGAGCCCGACCTGAACGCCCAGATCGTCGCGGACCGTCTCGCGAACGCCTTAGAGCGCGGCTGGTACTTCCGGAAGGCCGGGCACACGACGATCGACCGGATCATGGACGCGGGCGCGCTGGGCGCCGAGATCGTTCTGTCCGGGAAGGTCACCGGCGCGCGTTCGCGCGTCGAGAAGTTCAACCGCGGCTACATCAAGCACAACGGCGAGCCCGCGGAGGAGGTCGTCGACCACGGCCAGGGCGTCGCGGTGATGAAGCTCGGGACGATCGGCGTCAACGTGAAGATCATCCCGCCGGGCGCGCAGCTCCCGGACGACTTCGACATCCGCGAGGACGCCGAGGTCCCGGAGGTCGAGCAGGCGGCCGTCGACGTCGACGCCGACGAGGGCGTCGAGTCGCTGCTCGAGGAAGAGCCCGAGGAGGTGCCCGACGTGGGCGCCGACGAGGACGTCGAGGTCCCCGACGACGACCCCGCTGAGGTCATCGACGAGGAGGTCGTCGAGGAGGTCGTCGAGGAGACGCAGGACACGGCCACGGAGGCGACCGACGTCGCCGCCGAGGAGCCGGTCGGCGACGCCGAGGCCGACGAGGTCGAAGAGCTCGACGAGGAGATCGAAGAGGAGGCCGCGGACCTCGTCGCCGAGATGGAGGCCGCGGACGAAGACGAGGAGGACGAATAATGGCGATCCTCTACACGGACGAGATCCGCGACATGACCGCGGCAGAGCGCCAGGTCGAACTGGAAGAGCTCGAGACCGAACTGCTCAACTCGAAGGCGCAGCGCGCCGCCGGCGGCATGCCGGAGAGCCCGGGCCGCGTCAACGAGCTGAAGAAGACGATCGCGCGGATCAAGACGATCCAGGCGGAAGAAGGCGACTTCGACGACGAATAACGATGATCTCCCCCGACACGCTCGTACGGCACGAACTCGTCGGCCTCCCGGTTCGGGTGGTCGACGCCGACAGCGACGCCCACGCGGGCATCGCCGGTCGCGTGCTGTCAGAGACGTTCGGCACCCTCGTGGTGCGAACGGATTCGGGGGACAAACGCGTGCCCAAGTCGGGCGCGACGTTCGAGTTCGCGGTCGTCGATCGACCGACTGCCCGCACAGATGAAGCCGCCGACGACGGTCAGTCGTCGGGGTCCGCGTCCCAACTCGGGTCGGATACTACGGGGGTCCGCCCCCGTCAGTCTGGCCCGTCCGGATCCGCAAGCGTCGTCACCGGTGACGGCGCGGATCCGGCGAGCCACCGCGGCGAGTGCAAAGACGCGGTCTACGCGACGGTGGATGGCGAGCGGTTACGGCATCGACCCGCCGAACGCACCGAACAAGGTGTCACACAATGGCGATAGGAATCGACGTACCCACGCCTCCGGAGCCAGACAACCCGGAGGATTACGACTACGAGAAGTGCCCGTTCTACGGGCAGCTCTCCGTCCGCGGCCAGACCCGCGAGGGAACGGTCGTGTCGACGGACATGGCAAAGACCGTCATCGTCGAGCGAGAATACGACGTGTTCGTACCGAAATACGACCGGTACATGAAGCGTCGCTCGCGCATCCCGGCTCACGTGCCGGGCGTGCTCGACTCGCTCGAAGTCGGTGACGAAGTGAAAATCGCGGAGACGCGACCGCTCTCGAAGACGAAGTCCCACGTCGTCGTCGAGAACCTGTCGGGTGATCAGTGATGGAGGCGCTCAAGGCCGACGTCACGCAGGGGCTCTCGAAGGGCTCGCTCATCACGTGCGCCGACAACACCGGCGCCCGTGAGCTGAAGGTGATCTCCGTGTCGGGCTACTCCGGCACGAAGAACCGCCACCCGAAGGCAGGTATCGGCGACAAGGTGACCGTCTCGGTCACCAAAGGGACCCCGGAGATGCGGCGGCAGGTGCTGGAGGCGGTCGTCGTCCGCCAGCGCAAGCCGATCCGTCGTCCGGACGGCACGCGCGTGAAGTTCGAGGACAACGCGGCCGTCATCATCGACGACCTCGACGAGCCGCGGGGCACGGAGATCAAAGGCCCCGTCGCCCGCGAGGTCGCCGAGCGCTTCGGGAGCATCGCCTCGACCGCGACGATGATCGTCTAATCATGACGAAACAGCCACGCAAACAGCGAAAACGGTCGGAGACCGCGCCGCTCCACGAGCGGCAGAACCAGGTCCGGGCCACCCTCACGGAGGATCTCCGCGAGGAGTACGGCCAGCGGAACGTCCGCGTCAACGCCGGCGACACCGTCGAGGTGCTTCGCGGCGACGCGGCCGGCACGGAGGCCGAGGTCGTCTCGGTCGACCTGTCCGCGGAACGGATCACCGTCGAGGACGTCACCGTCGAGAAGGCGGACGGGGAGGAGGTTCCCCGCCCCATCCCGGCGAGCAACGTCCGGGTGACCGAACTGGACCTGGAAGACGAGCGCCGGGAGGCGCGGCTCCAGGAGGATAACGAATGACGCGACATCAGAAGCGACTGGCAGTACCGAACTCCTGGCCGGTCGAGCGAAAGACGAACACGTTCACCGTCAAGGCCGGCGCCGGCCCGCACGGTGAGGCGGGCGTTCCGCTCGTCGTCCTGCTGCGGGACGTGCTCGGCTACGTCGACTCGACGAAGGAGGCGCGCTACGCGCTGAACAACGACTCGGTCCTCGTCAACGGGGACGCAATTTCGGACGAGCAGCGTCCGATCGGGATGTTCGACATCCTGGCGTTCCCCGAGCGCGGGGAGTACTTCCGCGTCTTCCCCGACGAGGGCGGTCGGCTCGCGCTGACCTCCGTCGACGAGGAGGCCGCCGGAAGCCGGCTCGGGAAGATTACGAACAAGTCCGTCGTCCCCGGTGGCGACGCGCAGCTGACGCTGCACGACGGGACGAACGTCCTCGTGGACGCCGACACCGAGTACGACACGAAGGACTCGATCGTCGTCGACAACGAGTCGAAGGAGATCGTCGCCCACTTCGAGTACGAGGAGGGCGCCCTGGTCACCGCCGTCGCCGGCCAGCACGCCGGCCGAATCGGCGAAGTGACCGACATCGACGTGACGCTCGGCTCCGGCTCGAACACGGTCTTCGTCGGCGACGACGAGGACGGCTACGAGACGGTCGAGGAGTACCTCGTCGTCATCGACGAGAACTTCACCGACGAGACGGGTGATTCGGATGAGTGAAGCCGACAGCGCCGCTCACGAGATGCGCGAACCGTACCTCGAGAAGGTCGTCGTCCACATGGGCGTCGGGCAGGGCGGTGAGCCGCTCGCGGACGCGGAGGAGATCATCGAGGAGATCACGGACCAGCAGTCGGTTCGGACCACCTCGAAGCGCACCATCGCCGAGTTCGGGATCCGCAAGGGCGACCCGATCGGCGTCAAGGTGACGCTGCGGGGCGAGGACGCACACGAGTTCCTCGCGACCGCGCTCGACGTCGTCGACGTCTCGCGGAGCCAGTTCGACGACACGGGCAACCTGAGCTTCGGGGTCGAGGACCACACCGACTTCCCGAGCCAGGAGTACGACCCGAGCATCGGCATCTACGGCCTCGACGTGACGACGACGATCGTCCGTCCCGGCTACCGCGTGTCGAAGCGGGACAAGGCGACCGCCTCGATCCCCTCGAAACACCGGATGACCGCCGAGGACGCGGCCGCGTTCCTCGAAACGAACTTCGACGTTGAGGTAACGGAATGAGCGAAGCGAACAACGACACGGGCGAGCACGCGGCGAAGCGCACCGACTCCCGGCACACGTGCCGGCGGTGCGACCGCGAGCAGGGACTCGTCGGCAAGTACGACATCAACCTCTGCCGGCAGTGTTTCCGCGAGGTCGCTCGAGACATGGGATTCGAGAAGTACAGCTGATCATGACGGGAAACGATCCATTCACCAACGCGCTGGCCGGCATGGACAACGCCGAGAGCGTTGGCCACCTGTCGTACACGGTTGAGCCCGCCTCCAACATCATCGGCTCCGTCCTCGAGGTCCTCTACGACCGCGGGTACGTCGACGGCTTCGAGTACGTCGACGACGGGAAGGCCGGAAAGTTCGAGGTCGAACTGAAAGGAGCGATCAACGAGTGTGGCGCCGTCAAGCCCCGCTACTCCGCGGGTGCCGACGAGTTCGAGAAGTGGGAGAAGCGGTACCTCCCCGCCCGTGACTACGGGACGCTCATCGTCACGACGAGCCACGGCGTCATGAGCCACTACGAGGCCCGCGAAGAGGGTATCGGCGGCCAAGTGATCGCATACGTCTACTAACAATGAACAGAGTCGAAATCGAGATTCCGGACGACGTCTCCGCCGAGACCGATCACCTCGAACTCACCGTCGAGGGTCCCAACGGGAGCGTCACGCGACGCCTCTGGTACCCCGACGTCGAGGTCACGGTCGAGGACGGTGTCGTCGCGATCGCTTCCGAGAACGAGGACGCGAAGACGAACGCCACGGTCGGCACCTTCGAGAGCCACGTCGCCAACATGATCCACGGCGTCACCGACGGATGGGAGTACACGATGGAAGTGTACTACGCCCACTTCCCGATGCAGGTGACCGTGGAGGGCGACGAGGTCGTCATCGAGAACTTCCTCGGCGAGCGAGCGCAGCGACGCACTCCGATCCGCGGAGACACGGACGTACAGATCGACGGCGAGACGGTCACGCTCACGGGCTCCGACAAGGAGGCCGTCGGGCAGACCGCCGCCGACATCGAACAGCTGACGAAGGTGACCGACAAGGACACGCGCGTCTTCCAGGACGGCGTGTACATCGTCGAGAAGCCCACCGGAGGTGCCTAACCAATGGCCGAAGAACTGGAAGACATCAGCGGTGTCGGTCCCTCGAAGGCGGACGCCCTTCGCGAGGCCGGCTACGAGACGGTCGAGGACGTGAAGGCCGCCTCCCAGTCGGAGCTCTCCGAGGTCGACGGCGTCGGCAACGCGCTCGCAGCGCGTATCAAGGCCGACGTCGGCGGGCTGGAGGTCGACGAGGAGGCGGACGCGGAGATCGAAGACGAGACGGACGAGGAGGAGGAGGCCGACGAGGCCGACGCCGACGAGGACGTCGAGACGGAGCTTCGCCCCCGCGGTCACGCCGACAAGACGCCGGAACTGGACGACGAGACCGCTCGCGCGCTCGCACAGAAGCACCGCGAGGGGAAACCGCAGTTCAACCGGCAGGACTACCACAAGAAAAAGCGGATCCCGACGTCGTGGCGCAAGCCGCGCGGCGGGCTCTCCAAGCAGCGCCGTCGCATGAAGGCGAAGGGCCCCGTCGTCGAGGCGGGCTTCCGATCGCCGAAGGCGTCGCGCGACCTGCACCCGAGCGGCTTCGAGGAGGTCCGCGTGCACAACACGGACGACCTCGAGGGCGTCGACGGCGATACGCAGGCGGTACGGATCGCCTCGAAGGTCGGCGGTCGCAAGCGCGAACTGATCGAAGACGAGGCGGAGGAGCGGGGAATTCGCGTGCTGAACCCGACCTACGTCGAAGTGGAGGTCAACGATGAGTGATCTGAAGGCGCAGAAACGGCTCGCAGCGGACGAGCTGGACGTCGGCAAGGGCCGCGTCTGGCTCGACCCCGAGGCACAGGAGGAGATCGAGGACGCCATCACGCGAGAGGACGTCCGCGAGCTCATCGAACAGGGCACCATCCGCGCGAAGGACGCGAAGACGAACTCCCGCGGTCGGGCCCGCGAGCGCGCGGAGAAGCGCTCGTACGGTCATCAGTCGGGGGCCGGGACCCGGAAGGGGAAGTCCGGTGCGCGACAGAACACGAAGGACGACTGGAAGGCGCGGATCCGCGCGCAGCGCGCCCGCCTGAAGGAACTCCGAGACGACGAGAACGTGCTCGACGCCAGCGAGTACCGCACGCTCTACAACAAGGCGAGCGGTGGCGAGTTCGAGGACGTCGCGCGGCTGGAGGCGTACATCCAGACGCAGTACGGTTACGAGGTGACGGACTAATGGCGACAGGACCACGATACAAGGTGCCGATGCGGCGCCGCCGCGAGGTCCGGACGGATTACCATCAGAGGTTGCGCCTGCTGAAATCGGGCAAGCCTCGCCTGGTCGCCCGGGTGAGCAACGCTCACGTCAGGGCGCAGCTGGTGACTCCCGGATCCGACGGCGACGAGACCCACGCGGCCGCCTCCAGCGAGGAGCTCGCTGAGTACGGCTGGGACGCCCCCACGGGCAACCTCCCCAGCGCGTACCTCACCGGCTTCCTCGCGGGCGCCCGCGCCGTCGACGCCGGCCTCGACGAGGCCGTCCTCGACATCGGGCTCAACACGGCGACGCCCGGCAACAAGACGTTCGCAGTACAGGAAGGAGCGATCGACGCCGGCCTCGAGATCCCGCACAACGACGACGTGCTGGCCGAGTGGTCGCGCACGCGCGGCGAGCATATCGCCGCGTACGCCGACCAGCTCGACGAGCCGCTCTACAGCGGCGATTTCGACGCCGCAGACGTACCCGAGCACTTCGACGACGTGCTCGCGACAATCCAGGAGGACCATGAGTAGACACAACGACGGCTGGGAACCGCGGACGCGACTCGGCCGCAAGGTACAGGACGGCGACATCTCGTCGATGGAACAGGCGCTCGACTCCGGCCTCCCGCTGAAGGAGGCCGAGATCGTCGACCAGCTCCTTCCGGGGCTGGAAGACGAGGTGCTGGACATCAACATGGTCCAGCGCATGACCGACTCCGGCCGCCGCGTGAAGTTCCGCTGCGTGGTCGCCGTGGGCAACCGCGACGGCTACCTCGGCTACGCACAGGCCCGAGACGATCAGGTCGGCGGCGCCATCCAGAAGGCGATCGACGTCGCGAAGCTGAACATCATCGAGGTCGACCGCGGATCCGGGTCCTGGGAGGACCAGCCCGGCGGCACGAACTCCCTCACCCGCAAGGCAGAGGGGAAGGCCGGCTCCGTCACCGTCGAGATCCAGCCCGCCCCGCAGGGGCTCGGGCTGGCCGCGGCGGAGACGGTCCGGAACATCTTGGAGCTCGCCGGCGTCGAGGACGCCTGGACGAACTCCGACGGTAACACCCGCACGACCGTGAACCTCGCGAAGGCGACGTTCAACGCCTTAGAGAACGCGGCGCAGTCCCGCACTCCGCAGCACGCGCGCGAGGTCCACTACGACGAGGTGAGCGAGTGATGCAAGCGATCGTGCAGCTCCGCGGCGACGTGAACCTGGAGTACGGCGTCGAGGACACCCTCGACATGCTGAACATCGGGCGCGTCAACCACGCGACGTTCGTCCCCGAGACGGACTCGTACCGCGGCATGATCACCAAGGTGAACGACGTCGTCGCGTTCGGGGAACCGAGCGCCGACGCGGTCGCGACCACCATCGCGCGACGCGGCGAGCCCCTCGAGGGCTCGGCCGACATCGACGACGAGTGGATCGATGACAACACCGATTACGCCGATCTCGAGGCGCTGGCCGAGGCGCTCGTCGACGAGGAGACGACCCTGCGCGAGCAGGGCCTCTCGCCGACGCTCCGGCTCCACGCCCCCCGCGGCGGTCACGAGGGAATTAAACACCCCGTGATCGAGGGCGGCGAGCTCGGGAAACACAGCACCGAGGAGATCGACGGTCTCCTGGAGGCGATGCGATGACGAGCAAGAAACGTCGACAGCGCGGGTCTCGGACGCACGGCGGCGGAACGCACAAGAACCGGCGCGGCGCCGGTCACCGCGGCGGTCGCGGCGCGGCCGGCCGCGCGAAACACGAGTACCACAACTACCCGCCGCTCGGGAAGTACGGCTTCAAGCGACCCGAGAGCGCGCAGGTCGAGGTCCTCGAAGTGAAGGTCCAGAAGCTCGACGAGGACGCGGCGCTGTACGCCGCGGAGGACCTCGCCGAGGAGGACGGCGACGCGTACGTCGTCGACGCGCGCGACGTCGTCGAGGACGGCCACGAGGCCGACGTCGTGAAGGTGCTCGGCGGCGGACAGGTCCGCCGCGAGCTCCGCGTTACCGCGGACGCGTTCACCGCCGGCGCGGTCGAACTCATCGAGGAGGCCGGCGGCGAGGCGACGCTCTCCGAGCGCGCCGAAGCGGCCGCTGACGAACCGGAAAGCACTTCCGACGACGAGGACCACGAGGCGTAACCAATGAGTTGGAAGGAGGTCGCCGAACCGGTGCTCACGCGGATGCCCGTCGTGGAGCGACCCGCGGGTCACGTTCCGTTCAAGCGGAAGCTCATGTGGACGGCCGGCATCCTGATCGTCTACTTCTTCCTGACCAACATCAACCCGTTCGGGTTGGCCGCGAGTCAGGGGACGGACTTCTTCGGGCAGTTCCGGTCGGTCCTCGCCGGGGAGTCCGGATCGCTGCTGCAGGTCGGTATCGGACCGATCGTCACGGCGTCCATCGTCCTACAGCTGCTGGGCGGTGCGAACCTGCTGGGGCTCGACACCGACGACCCGCGTGACCAGGTCCTGTACCAGGGCCTCCAGAAGCTGCTGGTGATCATCGTCACCGCCCTGACGGCGGCCCCGATGGTGTTCACCGGCGAGTTCCTTCCAGCGGACGAGGCGGTCGCGGGAGCGCTCGGAATTAGCACGTTCGGCGTCGAGGTGCTGATCTTCGCACAGGTGTTCGTCGGCGGTGTCCTCCTCCTGTTCATGGACGAGATCGTGAGCAAGTGGGGGGTCGGCTCCGGCGTCGGCCTGTTCATCATCGCGGCCGTGAGCCAGCAGATCGTCGGCGGGTTCTTCAGCTTCTCGGCGCTCGGCGCGTCGGGGTTCTTCGCCAGCTGGTACGGCATCATCGTCGGTGACGTGCCGGTGTCGCTGTCGCCGTTCACGGCGGAGGGGCTCCAGAACCTACTCTTCGATCCCGGGAACATCTTGGCGCTTTTCACCACGCTGTTCATCTTCGGGATCGTCGTGTACGCGGAGTCGGTCCGCGTCGAGATCCCGCTGTCGCACGCGCGGGTCAAGGGCGCTCGCGGACGCTTCCCGGTGAAGCTCATCTACGCGTCCGTCCTGCCGATGATCCTCGTTCGCGCGCTGCAGGCGAACATCCAGTTCCTCGGGCAGCTCCTCTCCTCGCAGTGGGCGGGGATGCCCGAATGGCTCGGCGTCTACAACGACGCCGGACAGCCCATCTCCGGGTTCTTCTACTACCTGAACCCGATCCAGGCCCGCACGGACTGGATGTGGTTCCTCGGTGAGATCCCGGCGTCGGTCGAACCGTGGATGATCGCGGTTCGGCTGCTTATCGACCTCACGTTCATGGTCGTCGGCGGCGCGATCTTCGCCATCTTCTGGGTCGAGACCACCGGGATGGGCCCGGAGGCGACGGCCAAGCAGATCCAGAACTCCGGGATGCAGATCCCCGGGTTCCGCCGGAATCCGCAGGTCGTCGAGAAGGTCATGGAGCGGTACATCCCGCAGGTGACCGTCATCGGCGGCGCCCTCGTCGGGCTGCTCGCCGTCATGGCGAACCTGCTCGGCACCATCGGTCAGGTCTCCGGAACCGGGCTGCTGCTCGCGGTCTCCATCACGTACAAGCTGTACGAGGAGATCGCGGAAGAGCAGCTGATGGAGATGCACCCGATGATGCGCCAGATGTTCGGCAACGAGTGAGAACAGTTCTAGAACGTAAACGGGCGTTCTAGACGTTCTTACGCTGTTTTATTGGAACAGATTAGCTGACTCCGAAGCTAGTTTTGTCTTGAGCACCGGCTATCGAATCTCTCTGGCCTTGACTGCTCCCTACGCGTGTTTCGTGACATCTTCGAGGTCGAACAGCCGTACGTCACCGCGCTTGGACACGGCTTCCTGAACGGACTGTGTCACACCATTCCGGGTGAATAAGGCGTACTTGGTGCTTCTCTCATCGCCGTCCGGCGTCCAGCGTATCTCGGCGGCATGGTCTTCGAGGGAGGCGAGAGCTCCGTAGTCAAGCGGTGCGTTCGTGAACTTGCATTCCCCCACGACCATCGTGCCGTCCGTGGTGAACCCGACGACGTTAACCTCGTGTTCCTTGTACCACCAGCGACCGATATCGAGGAACGTCTCTGCGGGATAGAGTCCCGGGAGTGCGTCTTGGCATAGTCTCTCGAATTCGCGACTCACGAAGTCCGGGAGCTCCGGTTCGATGACGGCGTCGTACGCGTTCTCTCCGAGCCGTTCGTATCGATCCTCCTTGCCGTAGACGAAGCGGAACCAGAACCGGAACAGCGGATCCAAGATTCGATAGCGTCCCCGGCGTGACTTCGCCTTCTCTTCGGTGATCGGGACCTCCCGCTCGATGAGCCGCAACCGTTCCAACTTCTGTGTGTATGTCGATATCTGCTTCCCATCGATTCCTATCGCTTGAGCGATCTCGTTCGACGTCGTCTTTCCGGCGGCGATGGCGGTGAGGATCGCAAAGTATCGGTTCGGGTCCGTGAGTTCGGTGCGGAGCACGTACTCCGGTTCGTTATGGAGATATCCCTTCTGAGAGAGGACTTCCTCGGTGAGAACCGCTCCGAGGTCTCGTCTGAGATCGACGCCATCGAGATAGTGCGGGACGCCTCCGAAGATTCCCCACGTGAAGATCCGCTCTTCGGGCGAATACTCGTCCGGAACGAACTCCTGTGCAGCAGCGAAACTGAGGGGCCGGAGGTCAAGTCGCTCCGTGAATCGTCCGTACAGGGGACTGTTCCCGAGAAGCGTCGCTTCCTCCATCATACTGATCGACGATCCGACGAGGATGAACGTTCCCGAGGTGTTCTGGAGCCGCTGGTCCCACAGTCGCTGAATGACCGAAGGGAGACTCTCGTCGGCGTCGATGAGGTAGGGGAATTCGTCCAGAACCACGATTCCGTCTTGGTCGCCGAGATACCCGAGCAACGCTTCCCAGTTCTGCTTGATCTGCGTGATGCCGGGGAAGTTCTCGGAGGCGACATCGACGAACTCGTCAAGTTGTATCTGGGAGGTGGTCTCCGTGGCCTGATAGACGACTGCGCCGTCACGGTCGGAGAGCGAGTGCTGGACGAGCTGTGTCTTCCCGAGGCGTCGCCGACCGAAAATCACGACCATCTCTGCGTCATCGGATTCGTAGCATCCATGTAGTCGTGAGAGCTCATCGTCCCGATTCACGAAGTGATCCATAGCCCCCCTCTACTGTGACAGAGAATAATACTTCCGGATAGCCTATTTCGGAATAGGCTAACTAGAAATTGCTTATTCTCGATCCTCGCCGGTCGCGTGATAGCCGAACTTCGTCGTCCGACACGACGACGGTTCCATCGGTTCGTCGCCACGCGTCACCGCACCGTTTCGCTCACTCGTTTCGTTCGGGTTCCCGCGGTTCAGAGCGTCCGCTACCGTCCCCCAGCGCCTCGAGGTCGTCGTTGATGTCCGCGCCGGAGCTCTCGCCCGGGAGAATGTCCCCGAGGGCCGCGCCGAACGACGCGACGGTCCAGACGACGCTGACGCGCGCCAACGCCACGAGGGGGTCTTCCCAGTTGTCGACCCGTCCCCACATGGTCATAAGCGAGGCCGCGGTGAGGAACGACACCAGTGCCGTTCCGACCAGCCGGCGCGGGATGAACCCGAGGAGGGGCCGCGACACCTTGACGTCCTTCGGCCCGGCCCAGTAGACGAGCGCGAGGATCATCAGGAGGACGAACGCGACGTTGACGAGGAAGTAGACGGGGAAGAGCCCGACGCGGAACGAGAGGAAGAACTCCGCGATGTCGAAGACGCCGTCCTCCACCAGAAACGGGATCGAGAAGAACACGCTCCCGACGAACGCCTCCGCGATGTCCCGAGAGGTGTACTTCTGGATCGTGTCGTCGACGGCGTCTTCCAGCGTCGCCGCGATCGCCTCCTCTCTGATCCGGTTCACCCGTCGGCGTTCCGCGAAGTCGCCGACGATCGCTTCGAGGTCGTCGAACTCCTCGTGGAGCGCGTCCATGAGCGCGCCGTCGCTCAACCCCCGGACCGCCTCCGACCGCTCCTCGATAGCGGTCGGTTCGACGCCGTCCGTCGTTTGCGTCTGTGAGAGCCCGGGCCCGGTGGACCGCTCCGGTGAGGAAATCTCCGGTGTGGTGTCGCTGTCTGCGAGGATGTCACCGAGCGCCGCGCCCAACGTGCCGACGGTCCAGAGAACGGTGATCCGGGAGATCGCCTCGACCGGCGACTGCCAGCCGTTCACTCGCCCCCAAGCGGTCATCAACAGCGCCGCGACGACGAACGAGACGGTGAGCGTCATGAACAGCCGGACCGGGATCCGCCCGAAGAGGAGCGCCGTTTCGTCGGTGTTCCGCCCGGTCCACTCCAGCAACGCGTACGTCATGAACACGACGAACAGCGTGTTCATGATAAGAAACACCGGAACGCCGCGGACGGTGAACCCGAAGAGGTGGTTCGCGATGTCGAAGACGCCGTCCTCGACGAGGAGCGGCGAGGCGAAGATGACGCTCCCGACGAACGCCTCGGCGGCGTCGCGGGCCCGGAGATCGCGGGTCCCGGAGTCGATCAGTCCTCGGTCGTGCGCTTCCACGAGCAGCTGCTTGACGTCTAACACCTCGTCTCGGGTCTCGGAGACCTCGCCTTCGCTCGTCAGGTCCGACAGGTCGGCGAACAGATCCTCGATAGTGGCGGGCGATCCGTCCTCTTCGGGGTCCGCTTCGTCGGGGTCCGTCGATGGCGATACGTCTGACATCCCGTACTGACACCCACGCTTCGTTCAGAAAAATAGATGGGTGATCGGGAGGCGTCGAGACGCGATTCAGTCGTCCCCGGCGACGGGTGGCTGTTCCTCGAGACGGATTCGCGTCCGCGACGAGATGCCGCGCAGCGCCAATACGAGTGCCGTGCCGGCGATACCTCCGATTTCCCCCGCGAGTGCCGACAGCGCCGCGGAGACGCCGACCGCCTCGCCGCGGAGCTCCGCCGGAGCGATCCGGGTCACGATGGTCCCGGCGGTCCCGAGCACGCCGAACGTGAGCCGATCGGTGGGGGTTTTCATGTCTTCCGCCGACGCGTCGGCCGATCAAAAAGTCGTGTGATTCGTCTGCGACCGTTCCCGCGTCCTCCGTTTCGATCGCGTTCGGAGCCGTGCCCAGCCGCGACGCCCGCTGCGATTTCGACTTCGGCTACGACTCCCGTTCCGGCTCCGGCGGTGCCGGATCGACGAGCGGGGAATCCTCGTTGACGCACTCGGGGCGACCGCAGACGCCGGCGTCGGCGCCGGCCCGCGAGACGCCGGCGTCGAGCGACTCGATGTCCCAGTCGACAACGTGGCCGGTCGCCGACTCGTGGTCGTCCACGGCGGTCCGGGCGTCGCGGAGCCGGTCGTACGTCGCCGCGAACGAGCAGTCGTCACACCGGACGGCGACGCGCGTTTCGTTCATGGAGCCATCTGGCGCCGCGTCGGGATAACCGCCGGGGTCGTCGGCTCCGACGAAACGAAACCGCTCCGGCCGCCGGGTCGAAACGGACCGCGGCTCGCTACGCCGGCTCGTCGCCCTCGGGCTCGGTCCGCCAGCCGCCCTTGAGTACGACGACCCAGACCGCGAGGCCGGCGAGGACGAGGACGCCGGCCATGTACGGGATCAGCGGCAGCTCGATCCCGACGAAGTCGAGCACCGTCCGGATCTCGTAGACGATCACTCCGAAGATCGCGAGCGTCACGAGGAGGCCGCCGCGGGTCACGTCGGCGGTCACCGGATCACCTCCACGAGCGAGGCCGCCGCGTCGGTGATCGCTCCGAGCGACGGCGTCGCCGCGTTCGCGAGCGCGTCGAGCGCGGGCGCGAACCACACCGGATACGTGCCGACGCCCGGCCCGAGCAACCCGCCGCGGTTGATGATCGCCGCCAGCGGGAGCGCGTACGCGAGGACGACCAACACCAGGGCGATGCCGACCCACAGCCCGAGATTATCGAGCACGCGGGGCGCATCGTCGGGTCCGGACAGCGCCGGGGGCAGCTCCTCGGCGAGTCCGGACACCTTCGGGTTCCCCATCGTGAGCACGAGGTTCCCGACGAACAGGACCGTCGAGACGAAAAGCAGCGTTCCGCCGATCGCGATCTGGACGTTGAGCTCCTCGAACCCGCCGAACATCACCGGGTAGTCGAACCCGGAGTACTCCGGCTCCGCGGTCCGCCGCGGGACGCCAAGGATTCCCTGCGCGTGCATCGCGTTCGACATCAGCGCCATACCGACGAACCAGACGACGACCTGGACGAGCCCGATCGACCGGCTGTAGATCGGCTTGTTGGTGATCTGCGGCCAGAGCCAGTAGGTAGCGGCCATGAAGGTGAGCGCGACCGCGGTCCCCACGGTGAGGTGGAAGTGGCCCGGGACCCAGATCGTGTTGTGGATCATGTAGTTGATGTTCATCCCGGCGTTCACCATCCCGGAGAAGCCGCCGGCGGCGAACATCAGTCCCGCGAGCATCATCCCCGTGAACGCCGGGTCGCGCCACGGGAGGTCGGTGAGCCAGCCGAGGAGACCGGTCCCGCCGCGCTGGCGGGCGCCGTACTCCACGCTCGCGACCACGGTGAACGCGGTGAGCAGGCTCGGCAACAGGAGGAACATCGTGTTCGTCATCGAGATGAACTTGAACCCCTCCGCGATCCCCGGGTCGAGGTACTGGTGGTGGATCCCGACCGGGGTCGAGAGCAGGAGGAACAGCACGAACACGACCCGGGCGAGGGGGTCGCTGAACAGCCGCCCGCCGGCGATCTTCGGGAGGACCGTGTACCACAGCAGGTACGCCGGCATCAGCCAGAAGTAGACGACGGGGTGGCCGAAGAACCAGAACAGCGTCCGGGTCAGCGTCGGGTTCACCTGATCGATCAGGCCGAGCGACCACGGCAGCAGGAAGACCAGGACCGACGCCGCCACCGCGGACGACGCGATGTACCACATCGCCATCGTCGTCAACACCATGAACGTCTGCAGGGGGATCCGATCGTCGGGGTGTTCCCGCTTCCACGCGAGCCACGTCCGGAAGTAGTCGGCGCCGGCGATCCACGAGCCGACGATGAACACGGCGAGCCCCGCGTAGAACATGGGGTGGGCCTGCAGCGGGGCGTAGAAGGTGAACAGCACGTCCGCGCTCATGTCGAGCGCGTCGGTGAAGCCGGCGAGGATCGAGATCCCGGTCATCGTCATCCCGGCTGCCATCAGCCCGTACCACGTCCACGTGATCCGGATGTCGATCAGCGGTCGGTCGAGGCTCCGCACGACCGCCCACGTGAACAGCCCGACGAGGAAGAACGTCGTGAAGCTGAGCGCGAGGAACACGCCGTGTGCGGTGAGCGACGTGTAGTAGTCGGTAGAGGAGATGAGCCCGCGGAACACGCCGGTCCGGTGGAGCGTCTGAATGATCCCGAATACCGCGCCCAGCGTGAGCGCGAGGAACGATCCGAGCAGGGCGGCGCGGACGACCCGCGCCTCCGCGGGGAACTCGTCGGCGAAGGTCCGGTCGCCCTCGATCGCCTCGCTCATTCGCCGTCACCCCCGTTCCTCCCGCCGTCGAACTCGGACTGGCTCACGACCTCCAGTTTCCCTTCCATCCCGTGGTGCGCGGCGCCGCAATACTCGTTACAGACGATCCCGTATTCGGCCGGGGCGTCGGTCTCGACGGTGATCTCGGCGACCTCGCCCGGAACGACCATCGTGTTCGCGTTCGTCCCGGCCACCTCGAACCCGTGGATCACGTCCGCGGACGTGACGTAGAACGTAACCGTGCTGTTCGCCGGCACGACGATCGGGTCGGGCTGGAAGCCGAACTGGCGAGCGACGACGTACGCCTCGTACTCGGTTTCGCCCACCTGCTCGACTCGGGGCTCCGAGAACCGCTCGTCTTCGTCGATCCCGCCGGGATCGATCGCCGACTCGCCGTCGCTCACCATCGCAATGCCGGGACCGACGGCGCCGTAGGTGACGGAGCCGAGGAGGAAGAGGATCAAAAGCACCGACGCCGCCAGCCAGACCTTCTCGTAGGCGTGGATGTGCATCCCGTGATCACCCCACGACGATCAGATCGCGACCGAGGAACTCGATGTAGTAGATGTACACCCACGAAAGCACCAGGATAACGAAGTATATCCCGATGAGGGTGAGGGTCCCGATCGGATCGAACTCCTCTGTGTCACCGCTCACGTCACTCGCTGACGCGTGTGCGGCCTCGTTTCGGCCCATGGGTCGCGTTATCGACAAGGAACCATATAACGTCTACCCGTTCTCGGACCCTGAAAACACGGGCGTTATATATGTTCAGCCAACCGTTGGTTACGACATGAAATTCTCGCTCCAACAGGCCGTACTCCTCGTGCTCGGCGGGCTCGTCCCCGCGGCGGTGTTCATCGCGGACCGATCGGAGATCTACGTCGCGATCACGCTGGTGAACGTGCTGCTCATCTGGACGAGCCTCCGGATCGCGACCGGCGGAAGCATGCCCGGGTTCGGCGGCGGTGACGCGGCGGACTCCGAACACGCGTAGTCGCCCGGAACAGACGTCGAAGCAGCGGAGAATCGCGGTTACGGCGCGCCGATTCCGACCGAGGACCGGTCCCGGAAGCGAACACACATGCCACCCTGTACACTCTGTGACCTGCCGACCGGGGACGACCCCCATACGGCCCCGGACGTCGACGGGGAGTTCTGCTGTCGGGGCTGTCTCGCCGTCGCGCGGTCGCTCGGCGACGCCCAGGGGGATGACGGGATCGATCCCGGGCTCGACGAGGTCGAGGAACGGCGGCCGGACGCGGAGCCGGGAGACGAGTTCGACGGCGAGACGGCGTTCCTTCACGTCGACGGCATGCACTGCGCGACCTGCGAGTCGTTCCTGGAGATGACGGCGGGCGAACAGCCCGGCGTCGCGGCCGCGGAGGCGAGCTACGCCACCGACACGATCCGGGTCGACTACGACCCCGACGCGGTCGGCGCCGACGAACTCCCCGAGCGCCTCTCGGTCGCCGGGTACTCGGCGAGCCACCGCGCGGACCCGGACTCGGAGGGCGACGACGCGGTCGTCCGGTTCCTGATCGGCGGCGGCTTCTTCGGGATGATGGCGATGCTGTGGTACGCCGTCTTCCTGTACCCCACCTACTTCGGCTACGATCCGTTCCTCGATCTGGGCGGGATCACGGGACTGTACCTGTTCACGCAGATCTGGGTGTTCGCCTCCATCGTCCTGTTTTACACGGGGTACCCCATCCTGCGGGGCGCCTACGTGAGCCTCCGCGCGCGACAGCCGAACATGGACCTGTTGGTGTCGCTCGCGGCGGTGAGTTCGTACTCGTACAGCACTCTCGCGATGTTTCTCGGCCGGACCGACCTCTACTTCGACGTGACGATCGCCGTCATCCTCGTGGTCACCGCCGGGAACCACTACGAGTCGCTGATCAAGCGGCGCGCGACCGGCGCCCTCTCGGAGCTGACGACCGCGACCGGCCGCGAGGTCCGGACCGAGGCGGGCGAGACGGTCGCGGCGGACGCCGTGGATCCGGGCGATCGCCTGCTCGTGCGCCCCGGCGAGCGCGTCCCGTTCGACGGGACGATCGTCGAGGGGGCCGCCGCGGTCGACGAGGCCTTGGTCACCGGCGAGTCGCTCCCGGCGACGAAACGCGAGGGCGACGCGGTCCGGGGCGGCACCGTCGTCACCGACGCCCCGGTGGTCGTCGCGGTGGGCGAGGACGCGGAGAGCACCCTCGACACGCTCGTGCGGATGCTGTGGGAGATCCAGAGCTCCCGGTCGGGGATACAGCGGCTCGTCGACAAGCTGGCGACGGTGTTCGTCCCCCTCGTCGTCGCCGTCGCGGTCCTCGCCGCCGGCGCGACGCTCGCGCTCGGCGCCCCGCCCTCGGAGGCGGCGCTGGTCGGGCTCACGGTGCTCATCGTCTCGTGTCCGTGCGCGCTCGGGCTCGCGTCCCCGCTCGCGGTCGCGGCCGGGATCCGCGACGCGGCCCGGCGGGGGATCGTGATCGTCTCCGACGCCGTCTTCGAGGAAGCCACCGACGTCGACACGGTCGTGCTCGACAAGACCGGGACCCTCACCGACGGGGAAATGCGACTGCTCGGCACCGAGACGGACGGAGCCGACCCCGAGACCGTTCGAGACCGGGCCGCGGCGTTGGAGCGCGCCTCGATCCATCCGATCGCGGAGGCGATCGTCGCGGGGGTAACGAGTCGCGGGGCGGGACGGGACCGCGAGGAGGACGCCGGTCGCCCGCCCGCGGCGACCGACGGCGGCGCGTCGGTCGCGACCCCGGCCGAACCGTCGCCAGCCGCCGCGGACGTAACGGTCACGGACAGGGGCGTCTTCGGCCGGATAGACGGCGACGAGGTCGTCGTCGGTCACCGCTCGCTGTTCGAGGGCGACGCGTGGGCCGTGCCCGAGTCGCTCGACGGGGCCGGCACGAAGGCCCGCGAGGCGGGTCGCGTCCCCGTGTACGTCGGCTGGGACGGGGCCGTCAGGGGGATGCTCGTCGTCGGCGACGAGGTGCGCGACGGCTGGGAGGCGGTCGTCGAGGACCTCGCGGCGGACGGGCGTCGGGTCGTCGTGCTCACCGGTGACTCGCCGGCCGCGGCCCGACAGTTCGAGGCGCATCCCGCGATCGACGAGACGTTCGCGGGGGTCCCGCCGGAGGCGAAGGCCGAGACGGTCCGCCGGCTGACCGCGACCGAACGCGTCGCCATGGTCGGCGACGGGAGCAACGACGCGCCCGCGCTCGCGGCGGCCGACATCGGCGTCTCCGTCGCCAGCGGGACCGATCTGGCGGTCGACGCCGCCGACGCCGTCCTGCTGGAGGACCGCCTGTCGGCGGTCCCGGAGCTGTTCGCGGTCACCCGCGGGACGAACCGCCGGCTCAAACAGAACCTCGGCTGGGCGCTCGTCTACAACGCGATCGCGGTTCCGATGGCCGTCTCGGGAGTCCTCAACCCGCTTTTCGCCGCGGCCGCGATGGCGACGAGCAGCCTCCTCGTGGTGTCAAACTCCGCGCGAACCGTTTATAAGGACGAGTAGCGGACTTCGGGGAGACCGTGAGCGCATCTCCCGTTACGCCGCCGCGCCGACGTGCGGTTTGACCGCGCGCACGATGGCGTCCACGTCGTACTCGTCTTCCGTCTTGTCGAAGACGACCTCGCCGTCGGCGCGCACGACGAACACGCCGTCGTCGCCGGTCACCAGCGCGACCTCGTCGATCCCCTCGCCGAACTGCTTTAAGATCGCCTCCGAGACGTCTTGCGCGCGATTCAACATGCCGCACGGGACGCAGTACTCGACCTCGATGCGGGTCATACGTCCCCGCGTTCGTGCCGAACGAACTTAAAAACGCACCGCGTACCGATCCCCGACCGCTACGGTCGCCGATCGACGCCGCTGATCTCGAACCGGGTGCCGCCCTCGTTCCCGCCACCGATCCGCAGCTCCCACCCGTGGGCCTCGACGATCCGGTCGACGATCGCGAGCCCGAACCCCGTCCCGTCGGGCGACGACGTGAATCCGGTCTCGCGGACCCGATCCACGTTTTCCTCCGGGATGCCCGCGCCGTCGTCCTCGACGAAGAACCCGTCTTCCCCGTCGAGCGTGCCGACGCGAACGCTCACGTCGCTGCCGCCGTGCTCGACCGCGTCGCCGGGCTCCGCCCGGCTGCCCGTGGAATGGTTCGAAAACTCCGTTTCGGAGTTTTCGTCATCACGAGAGACGGCGTCGCCGTCTCTCGAACGACCGTGTTCCACGCTGTTCCGGAAGAGGTTCTCGAAGACGTGCGACAGGCGGTCGCGGTCGGCCCGCACCGTCATCGACCCGTCCGCGCGGAGCGTCGCGTCGGCCGTGTCCACGCGCGACCAGCACTCGCGCGCGAACTCCGCGAGGTCGACGTCGTCGACCTCGTCGACGGTCTTCCCCTCGCGAGCGAGCGTGAGCGTCTCCTCGATGATCTCGTCCATCCGGTCGAGCGCGGGCCCGGCCGCCGCCAAGTGCTCGTCGTCCGGATGCGCCCGCCGGGCGAGGTCGACCCGCCCGCGGACGACGTTGAGCGGGTTCCGGAGGTCGTGTGACACGACGCTCGCGAACTCCTCGAGCCGGTCCCGCTCGCGGCGGAGTTCGGCCTGTCGGACCCGACTCCGCTCCGCCGCGACCTCGCGTTCGATCGCCCTCGCCTCGAACACCCCGATGAGCAGCCCGATACCGCCGCCGAAGCCGATCGCCCAGCGAGTCCAGCCGAACACCTGAAACGAACTCTCCGTCGGCAGCGTCGCCATGAATCCGACGTTGACGAACAGGAACCCCGCCGCGCCGGCGATCCACCAGCGGTTGATCCGCCGGTGCCGAGTGGCGGAGAGGTCGGCCCCCGGCAGCCAGTAGACGACGTACGCGACGCCGAGCACGACCGCCATCGAGGAGAGGAATCCCACCCAGTAGCCGCCCGGGACGGTAACGAGGCCGAGCGAGAGGACCGCGGCTTCGGTGACGAGCGACAAGAGGAGTACGACGCTGAGTCCCCAAACGGGCCACAGCGAGCGGACGGCCGTGCTCGGCGTGTTGTCCATTCGACTACGTTCGATTTCCCGCGAAGCCTTATAAACCACGCCGGCCGGCTATCACCGTCGATATCGCCGACGCCTCGCCGACCGCCGATCAGACCACGAGCGCGTCGAAGACCACCGCGAACAGCAGGAGACCGAGGTAGGCGTTTGACGCGTGGAACGCCCGGAACGCCGCGTCCTCGGTCTGCTCGTAATGGAGCCGGACGACGGTCCAGAGGAACAGCGCGCCGACGGCGACGCCGACGACGGCGTAGAGCGCGCCGAGCGGCTCGGCGACCGCCGCGAGCGCGACCGCCGCGACGAGCGTCGCGCCGAGGTACCAGACGATGTGCCGACGCGTCGTCGTCTCCCCGCGGACCACGGGCATCATCGGGAAACCGCCGCGCTCGTAGTCGTCCTTGTAGGCCAACGCGAGGTTGTAGAAGTGCGCGGGCGTCCACAGGAAGATGACGAAGGCGAGCAGCAGCCCGCCGCCGCCGACCTCGCCGGTCACCGCGGCCCAGCCGATGAGGGCCGGGAGCGCGCCGGCGGCCCCGCCGATCACGGTGTTCTGTACCGTGTTCGGCTTCAGGACGAGCGTGTACACGACGCTGTAGAACAGGATCGCGATCAGCCCGAGCGCCGCCGTCAGTTGGTTCACCGTCCAGAACAGACCGACCGAGACGACCGTGAGAAGGCCCCCGAACGCGAGCGCGTGGGACACCGGCACGAGGTCGGTCGCCAGCGGGCGGTCGTTGGTACGCTGCATCCGCTTGTCCACGTCGCGTTCGAGCACGTGATTGAACGTCCCCGAGGCGCCGATCGAGAGCGCGCCGCCGACCAGCGTCGCGGCCACGACGCGGGGGGTGAACCCGGCCCCGCCGGCCAGCGCCATCGCCGCGGCGGCGACCAGACAGAGCAGCCACATCAGTCGCGGCTTCATCAGCCGGAAGTACGCCGTCGCGGTCGCCCTCAGCCGCGGGACCGTCGCGGTCGGCACGTCCGGGTCGGGGGCCTCCTCGATCGGCGGGAGGTCGTCGGTGCCGGGCTCGAAGTCGGCGGGAGCGTCGTCCGGGTCGCCGGTCTCGGCCTCCAGCCACCAGGCGAGCCCGGCGAGCACGGCCGCGAAGATGGCCACGCCGAGGAGGAGGTGAAGGGAGCCGAGCGCGGTCGGAAGGTCGCCGACCGCGACGAGCGCGCCCACGCCGGCCTGCGCGGGGTACACGAGCAGCGCGGCGGTGAGCGCGGCGCGGATCCGCCGGCTCGCGCCGTCGCGCCACGCGAGGGCGGCGGAGAGCGCGACGAGGAGGCCGACGGCGACCGCGAGGACGCGGTGCCCGAGGGCGATCCAGCCCTCGCTCGCCGTCGGGAGCTCGGCGCCGTTCCCGCAGGCGGGCCAGCCGCCGCAGGCGGCCGCCGCCTCCGTGAGGGAGGTGGTCGCGCCGACGACGACGAGGAGGTACACGCCCATCGCCGCCGCCGCGAGCACCGCGGGGAATCGGTCGGGTATCGTCACTTGAGAGGTCTTGGGAACCGATCCATATAGGTTCCGCGCTTCGGCGTCTCACCGGCGTCCGTCGATCTCTCGCGACCGCTACGCCGGGTCGCCGCCTCGACCGCTACGCTCGGTCTCCGGGGTCGCCGTCGCGGTCGGCCGGTCCGGGTCCCCGCCGCTTCAAGATCCGATCGACGATGTCGCCGCTGGAGAGCAGCTCGTCCTCGTACCGGGGGTCGCGGGCCGAGGCGCGCTCGACCCGACAGTCGATCCCGCGCTCCGCGAGCGCGTCGGCGATGTCGCCCTCGTCGTGGTGCTGGTCGAACCCTAACACGATCACGTCGGGATCGATCCGCTCGATGGGGACGAACACGTCCTCCGGGTGGCCGAGGTGCGCCTCGTCGACCGCGTCGAGCGCGGCGACCATGTCGCGGCGCTGCTCGGCACAGAGGATCGGCGCCGGCTTGTGCGTGACGTTGGTCCGGCGGGCGACGATGGCGTGGAGCTCGTCGCCGTACGCCGCCGCGTCCTCCAGATAGTGGACGTGACCGGGGTGGAGCAGATCGAAGGTCCCCTGCGCGACGACCCCCGTCATCGGAACCACGAGAGGAAGCCGCCGCCGTCGCGTCGCTCCTCGCCGATCTCCCGGTCGATGTCCTCCTGCGTGAAATCGAAGAAGTGCTCGTCGGGGACCTCCACGTCGAGCACGTCGAGGGTCGTCTGGGTCCCCTCGTTGTCGAACGCCTTCCAGTCGCCCCACCCGTAGGGCGCGCCGACGATGATGTGGACCCGCCCCTGTCCGAACGTCGCGAGGTCGGCGTCGCTCGGGCGGAGCGCGCCGTTCGGGTGGGAGTGGACCGACCCGACCGCGCGCATGTCGTTCGGCTTCATGTGGGTGCGGACGCTGGCGCTCGTCGGGTTCGACTCCGTGCCCGGGATGACGAGCACGTCGGTGATCACCTGTCCGTCCCGGTCGAGGTCGAGCTTCCGGGCGTCGTCCGCGCGGAGGAACCCCATGTACTCGTCGGGGTGGCTCTCCTCGCTCGCCTCGAGGACGAACTCCATGGTCTCCCGGGCGATCCCGAGGAGCTCGTCCGAGCGGAACAGTCGCATACGCGACGGGAGGGACCCTCGCCCCATATGGATTCCGGACCGCGGGGCCGGCGGCGTCGACCCGCCGCGAACGCGACCGAATCCGCGCCTCGACGACGACGGAGACGCGAGAGAACAGGCTTAACACCGGCCGTTCCCGATGAGTGACCATGAGCGAGAACACCGCCGGGGATTCCGGCACGCGGGGCGATTCGAGCCCCGAACTCGACGCCGACGCGGCGGAGGGGGCGGCCGACGACCGGCCGACCGTCTACGATCTGGCACCGGACTGCACTCTCGAAGACGCCGAGGCCGACGCGCTGTACCACGCCGAGGTCAACGGCGTCGTCGACTACGGGATCTTCGTCGACGTCTCGGACGCCCTCTCGGGGCTCGTCCACGAGTCGAACCTCGACGGCACCTACGCGGTCGGCGACCGACTGGTCGTCCGGCTGACCGAGGTGAAGGAGAACGGCGACGTGGCGTTCGACGACGAGGACGTCGACGACTACCGCACGGAGACGGTCGCCCACGAACCGACCGTCTCCCGCGTCCGCGGGCTCGCGCCCGGTGACGAGGTCACCGTCGAAGGCGAGGTCGTGCAGGCGAAACAGACGGGCGGCCCGACGATCTTCGCCGTCGCGGACGCCTCCGGCGTCGTCTCCTGTGCCGCCTTCGAGGAGGCGGGCGTCCGCGCGTACCCGGAGATCTCCGTCGGCGACATGGTCCACGTCAGCGGCGCGGTCGAGACCCGCGAGAACGCCCTCCAGCTCGAGGTCGACTCGCTGAAGCGGCTCCCCGAGGAGCGGGCGACCGAGGCCCGCGAGCGCTTCGAGGCGGCCCTCGACGATCGCGCGGAGCCCGCCGACCTCGACCCCCTCGTCGAGTGGGAGGCGTTCGAGCCGATCCACGACGACCTCCGCGAGCTGGCGCGGCTGCTCCGCCGCACCGTGCTCTCCGGCCGCCCGATCCGCGTCCGGCACCACGCCGACGGCGACGGAATGTGCGCCGCGATCCCCGTTCAGCTCGCCCTGGAAAACTTCGTCGGCGACGTACACGAGGACCCCAGTGCGGCCCGCCACCTGTTCAAGCGGCTCCCGAGCAAGGCGCCGTACTACGAGATGGAGGACGTGACTCGCGACCTGAACTTCGCCCTCGAGGGACGGGCCCGCCACGGCCAGAAGCTCCCCTTCCTGCTCATGCTCGACAACGGATCGACCGAGGAGGACGTGCCCGCCTACGAGAACCTCGCGCACTACGACATTCCCATCGCGGCCGTCGACCACCATCACCCCGACCCCGAGGCGGTCGAGCCGCTGCTCGACGCCCACGTCAACCCGTACCTCCACGACGAGGACTACCGGGTCACGACGGGGATGATGTGCGTCGAGCTCGCCCGCCTGATCGACCCGTCGATCACCGAGGAGCTGGAGCACGTCCCGGCCGTCGCCGGACTCTCCGACCGCTCGAAGGCGGAGGCGATGGACGATTACATCGCGCTCGCCGAGGGCGCCGGCTACGACGAGTCCGACCTGCTCGACATCGGCGAGGCGCTCGACTACGCCGCCCACTGGCTGCGCTACTCCGAGGGGAAGACCCTCGTCAACGACGCGCTCAACGTGGGCTGTGAAGACGAAGAGCGTCACGAGGAGCTGGTCGAGTTCCTCTCCGAGCGCGCCGACCGCGACGTGCAGCGCCAGCTCGACGCGGTCGACGACCACGTCGAACACGAGCGGCTCGCCTCCGGGGCGCACCTCTACCGCATCGACCTCGACGAGTACGCCCACCGGTTCACCTACCCCGCGCCCGGGAAGACGACCGGCGAGCTCCACGACACCCGCGTACGGGAGACGGGCGACCCCGTCATCACCATCGGCTACGGGCCGGACTTCTGCGTGCTCCGGTCCGACGGCGTCCGTCTCGACATCCCGAACATGGTGACCGAGCTGAACGAAGAGCTCCCCGAGGCGGGCGTCTCGGGCGGCGGCCACCTCGTCGTCGGCTCCATCAAGTTCGTGAAGGGGCGGCGGAGCGCCGTCATCGAGACGCTCGTCGAGAAGATGGCCGAGGCGGAGATCGACGAGGCGCTCTCGTCGACGGCCGCGATCGACGACTGACCCGGTTTCACCGCCGTTTCTCAGAGCCTGCTACGTGAACGCCACCTCTCTGCGAGCGACGGCGCCCGCGCCCGCGAGCGCGACTCCCAGTCCCCCGAGCAACCCGACCGGCAGGTGGACGCCGCCGCCGCGCCAGTCCGCCGCGTACGCGCGGGCGTAGAACTCGGCGACCGCCTCGTCCTCGACCGCGAGCAGTACCTCCCTGTTCTCCGTCGCCGCGCCCTCGTTCCAGTTGAGGCTGCCGACGACGGCGGCGTCGTCGACGACGAGTCCCTTCGCGTGGACCTTCCCGTACCGGCCGCGCGGCTCCGCGACGGACACCTCGATCGGCTCGTCGGCGAGTTCCTCGACGAGCGCGCGGTTCGCCTCCCGGTCGTACCACGCGCCGGACACGAGGAGGTGCACGTCGACGCCGCGGTCCGCGGCCCGCCTGAGCGCGCGGACGATCCGGTTGTCGGGGCCGCCGGTCCGCGGGACCACGGCCAGCACGCGGTCGTCGGCGGCGTCGATCCGCGCGACGAGGCGACCGGCGGCGTTGCCCGGGGCCGTCAGGAGCTCGACGTCCGCGGTCGTCGCTCCCGGCGGTTCGAACCGCGTCGGATACGACTCGTTCGCCGCGCCTCCCTCGTGGAACTCGGTGTCCGCCCGGAACGACGACCACGCCCGGGCGTCGGGGGCCGACGCGTCCGCTCGGAAGAGGGCGGCGAGGTCGTCGGCGGTCGTCTCACCGTTCCCGGTCGACGACCTCGCCGCCCCCGTGACGACGCCCCAGCCCCGGTTGGTCCGCCCGCCCGTCCCGGACGCCTTCCAGTTCTCCGTGAGGACGACCGCGCGGTCGTCGGCCACCGCGTACTTGGCGTGGTGGAAGCGGAACCGCTCGGGGTCGCCGTCGAGCACGCGGACCTCGACGCCGGCGGCCGCGATCCGGTTGAGGAGCCGCGCGCTCCGCGCTGAGAAGCCGCCGACCGGCGACCCCTCGACGAGGACCCGCACCTCGACGCCGCGGTCGGCGGCGTCGACAAGCAGGTCGGCGACCCGCTCCGATCCGAGCGTGTAGCCGGCGAGCAGCAGGCGGTCGTCGGCCGCGCGGAGCGGCTCGACGGGAACGCCTGGGCTGTCCGGCAACACGAACGGTCGCACGGTCGCGTTCTCGGTTCGGGTCGCCGACCGCGAATCGTACCCCCGCGGTCGCCACTCTCCCCAGTCCGCGCGCCAGCGGTGTCCCTCGGGCGCGCGGTCGTAGTCGACCGCGGCGACCGCCGTCCCGTTTCGCCGGAGCTCGATCCGGTCGCCGGACGCGGCGAGCGGGAAGTAGCCGTCGAGGGCGCGGAGCTCCGGATCGCCGACGCCGCCGGTACCCGCGACCGCGGTCTCGTCGTCGATCAGCGCCGTCGCGTTCTCGGGATCCATCGAGAGGGCGACGACGCCGCTCGCGTTCGTCGGAATCGACGCTTCGTGGTAGCCGTCGGCGAGCGACCAGTTCCCGCGCTCGGGGAGTCGGACGACGAGGTACTCGCCGCGGTTCCCCGCCGCCGTCGGATTCGGGAACAGCTCGAGGATCCGCGGCTGCTCCGCCACGAGCGTCCGGTTCTCCGTCCCGTCGTTCGACTGCGCGACGACGCCGTTTGGGCCCGGCCCGGCGACCGCCGCGCCGGTCCCGGTGTCACTCGCGGCCGAGACCGGTGCGGCGGCCGTCAGGACGAGCAGCGCGAGCGCGCCGGCGATGACGCTCGTAACGTCGGTGGCGCTCGCGATCGATCCACTTGCGGAACGGAGAGGTGCGGGCGACACGGGACGCCTACCCGCGTCATCGGATAAGAAACGTCGGCTGAAAGTCGGCCGGCGTCAGGCGGTCGGAGCGGACTCGTCGAGCGCGCGGTCGGCCTTCTCGGCCTCGGTGGAGACGATGAAGGAGCGTTCGTCGCCGTACTCGGCGACCGCTTCGAGCGCCTCGCGCGTGCCGATCTGGCGGAGCGCCCAGCCGGCGGCCGCGCGCACGTCGTCGGAGTCGTCGTCGGCGAGCGCGTCGGTGAGGGGGTCGATCGCGCGGGTGTCGCCGATGAGCCCGAGCGCGCGGGCGGCGTGGGGGCGCACGAGGTCCTCGGTGTCGCCCTCGGGGTCGAGCTGGTTCGCGAGCGGCTGGACCGCCTCCGCGGCGCCGATCTCGCCGAGCGCCTTGAACACGGTCTTCTGGAGCTGCGGGTTCGAGTCCTCGGAGACGAACTCGACGAGCGTCTCGGTCGCCTCCTCGGCGGCCATTTTCCCGAGGATGCGGATGGACGGCCGGTCGCGCTTCTCCGCGCGGCCGAGCAGCTCCTCGACCGACGCCTCGGTCTTCCCGCGTTTGCCCATCCGCTCGAACGCCTCGAGGCAGTGGCGCTCCATGAAGTCGGACTGCAGCGAGTCGAGCGCGAGCAAGATCTGGTCGACGTTGCCGCGCGTCTCGTGCTCCTTCAGCGCGGCCCACTCGACCGGGAAGTCCTTGTAGTGGCCGAGCACGTCGTAGTACCCCTGCGCGCGGAGTTGCTCGTGGGTTTCGAGGTCGTCCCACTCCTCGGCGTCGTCGAGCCCCGCTTCGAGCGCGTCGGTCGCGTCGAGCAGCGCCGCGATCGTCTCGGCGTCGTCGTCGGGGTCGAGACCGGCGTCCGCGACCGCCTCGGCCACCGCGTCGAGCGCGGCGGCCAGCTCGTCGAGGTCGTCGTGTGCGGGGTCCGCGTCGACCGCGACCGACTCGGACGCCTCCTCGACGAAGACGTCGACCGCGTCGGCGGCGTCGTCGCGCCCCTCGGCGGTCCACTCGGTGTCTTCGAGCGTCGACTCGGCGGCCTCGATCGCCTCGATCACGTCCTCGGCGTAGGGGCCGCGGGCCTCCTCGACGCCGTCGCGGAGCTCCGCGATCCGGTCTTCGAGGTCGCCGCGCGGGTCGTCGGCGTCCTCGTCGTCCTCGTCCGGCTCGGGGAGATCGGCCTCGGCGACTCCCTCTTCGGCGTCGTCGAGGAGCGCGTCGACGTCGTCGAGGTCCGCCTCGGTCTCGGCGTCGTCGAGGTGGGCCTCGATCTCGTCGAGGTATTCGTTCAGGGACTCCTCGGTGGCTTCGTCGGGAAGCGTGGGCGCGGCGGCCGCGTCCGTCGACTCGCCGGCGCCGCTCGCCTCTTCCGCGTCGTCCGCGGCGTCGGCCCCCTCGGAGGCGTCGGCCGGGTCGTCGTCGCCGTTGCTCATACATCCAAACTGGACGCGTACTCCATTAAGACGTTTCCCTTCGCGGGCGGAGTCGAACGTCGGTGTCGACCGGTATCACACACAACAGAAAAAATATCTTCAACATATGGAACTCTGATTACCAAAGTGAGAACGATTAAGTGGGTCGCGCGCGTACGTGTAGACCGCATGAGCACTCAGAAAGAGGCCCGTCAACGGTACGGCGACGTCCACGAGAGCGAAGCGCTGCGCATCCCCGAGGAGAAGGCCGAGCAGCTCGTCGACGCGCTCAACTCCGATCTCGCGGCGACGTACGTCCTCTACCACCAGGTGAAAAAGCACCACTGGCTCGTCGAGGGCGCGGAGTTCCACGACATCCACGAGTACCTCGGCGAGGTCGCCGCGGACCTCGAGGAGGGCGCCGACGTGATCGCCGAGCGCGCGCAGGCGCTCGGCGGCGTGCCGCTCTCGGGCGGCGCGAACTACGAGGAGCACGCGCCGGTGAGCCCCGAGGACGCCGACGCCTACGACATCCGCACCTCGCTGGAGAACGACCTGGAGATCTTCGGCGACATCATCGAGCAGCTCCGCGAGCACGTCCAACTCGCCAACAACCTCGGCGACTACAACACCGAGGAGCTGCTCCGCGAGATCCTCGAAGGCGTCGAGGAACACGGCCACCACATCGAGCACTACCTGGAGGACGACACCCTCGTCACCCAGGGTTCGCTCGAATAGGCGTCGACGGTCTCGCGGTAGCCGACGATCTCCGTCTGCAGCCTCGAACTCTCCCGTTTTCTCACCTAAAAGCGACGCTGTTTCTTTATAACTGACTACCGCCCGGACTCGTAGAACTCCTCGCGGTACACCCGCCCGAACGCGTTCCGGCGCAGGGTGCTGGCGGCGGCGTCGGGCTCCTCCTGATACGTCGCCGCGACCACCGTGTCGGCGAAGGGGATCGGGTGCCACACCACGTTGTCGACGTTGTCGGACCCGATCTGAACCACGTCGTCCTCCTCGAACGCGCTGTCGGCGAGCCACTCGTCGAACTCCCTCTCCTCGCCGACGTGGACCGCGAGCATCTCGGCGAACGTCGCGTCGCGCGCGGTCCGGATCACCTCGGGCGTGACCCGCTCGTCGTACTCGTCGGCGTCGAACGACATCGCCTTCGTCGCCTCGCGGACGACGACCTGCGCGACCGGGCCGACCTCCTCGTAGCGCTCGAGCGCGTCGGCGCGGGTCTCCGGCGCGAACGTCCCTCTGGTGTGCATACACGCTCTTGGCCGTCGACTGAAAAGGGCGTTCCGTTACGCGGACGAATCGTCGGGGGCGTCGGGGGCGTCGGAATCGCCGCTGTCGGTTGGGTCGCTCTCGGCGTTCTCTTCGCCTTTGTCGTCCCCGTCGTCGCCCGCCTCCCGCGCCATCTCGCGGGCCTCGCGGATCGCGTCGGCCACCTCCGGACTGGTCTCGCCGGTCGAGTCGACCCCGCCGGGGGCGCCGCCCGCGGCGTGACTGTGGCCGCCGTGGCCGTGATCGTGTCCGGCGTGGTCGTGACCGCCCGATCCGACGCCGTCGTGCGCTCCGAGGTCGACGTCGGGGCGTCCGCGATTGACGGTGTCCTCGAACACCTCGTGGTACTCGGCCGTCTCGGCGTGGGGCGTCACCTCGGCCGCGAGCCCCGCCGGCTCCCGGTCGCTCCAGTCGGACACGTGGTCGTCGAGCCACGCCTCGTGGTCGCCGCCGTGTAGCATCGCCGTGAACGCGAGGTGATGCGCGAGGTGTTCGCCGTCGCGCTGGGGCGTCTCGCAGACGGGGCAGGCGTATCCCATATCGGACGCGGGTACGGTCGTGAGGCGTAAAGCCGCGTCGAACAATTTTGACGACGCCGTTTGCTTATAAGTGGTTGGCCGACTCGACGACGGTGAAGGCCTCCAAAGCCCCAGCCGCTCGGATACGCGCGGTTGATCGCTGATCGGCGGTACACACCTTCCAAAGCCCCAGCCGTGAGGCGGGCGCACGCTCGCTGCGCGCTTCAGTCGCTCGCAGGCTCGCTCCTTCTAGTGCTTACGTCGCCTCCGCCCGCCTCACGGCTGCCCCTTTGAGTCCCACCCCGCACGGCACCCAGCCTCACGCCTCCCCAGCCTCGTCGGCCGGCGCTTATAAGCGCCGGCCGACTCCCTCGCGCGTGCACCTCGCGCCCTTCGGGCGCTCGGCGGCACGCGCCACCGCACCGCGTCGGTGGGTCTGAGTAGTTCGTCGCCGCCTCGCCGCGTGCGCGTTTCGCACCTATAACAGCAACTTTATCACTCGCACGGAGCGAATTTCCGGTAAGACTACTCCGTTAGGAGGTCCAACAGTGACTGAAGCCAACACACAACCGGAGGTGAACATCGGTCTCGTCGGTCACGTCGACCACGGGAAGACGACGCTCGTGCAGGCGTTGTCCGGCTCGTGGACCGACCAGCACAGCGAGGAAATGAAACGCGGCATCTCGATCCGGCTGGGGTACGCGGACGCGACGTTCCGCCGCTGTCCCGGCGTCGACGCGCCCGAGTGTTACACCGTCGACGAGGAGTGCGAGGACGGCTCCGAGAGCGAGCCGATCCGGACGGTCTCGTTCGTCGACGCGCCCGGCCACGAGACGCTGATGGCGACGATGCTCTCCGGCGCCTCGATCATGGACGGCGCCGTCTTGGTCGTGAGCGCGACCGAGGACGTCCCGCAGGCGCAGACGGAGGAGCACCTGATGGCGCTCGACCTCATCGGGATCGAGAACGTCGTCATCGCGCAGAACAAGGTCGACTTAGTCGACCGCGACCGCGCCGTCGACAACTACCGGCAGATCCAGGAGTTCGTCGAGGGAACCGTCGCGGAGGACGCGCCGATCGTCCCCGTCTCCGCGCAACAGGAGGTCAACATGGATCTCCTCATCGACGCGATCGAGTCGGAGATACCCACTCCCGACCGCGACCCGTCCGAACACGCCCGCATGTACGCGGCCCGCTCGTTCGACATCAACCGCCCGGGCGCGACCGCGGCGGACCTCAAGGGCGGCGTCGTCGGCGGTTCGCTCGTCGCGGGCGAGCTGTCGGTCGGCGACGGGCTGGAGATCCGACCGGGCCGCGAGGTCGACGAGGAGGGCCAGACGGAGTGGCGCCCCCTCGAGACGACGGTGCGCTCGCTGCAGGCCGGCAGCAACGACGTGGAGTCCGCCCGGCCGGGCGGACTGCTCGGCGTCGGGACCGGGCTCGACCCGAGCCTGACGAAGGGCGACGCGCTCGCGGGCCAGGTCGCCGGCGAGCCCGGCACGCTCCCGCCGACGCGAAACGAGTTCGAGATGGAGGTCGACCTCCTCGACCGGGTCGTCGGGAAGGAGGACGACGAGAGCGGCGAGAGCGATATCGAGGAGATCTCTACCGGCGAGCCGCTGATGCTCACGGTCGGCACCGCGACGACGGTCGGCGCGGTGACGAGCGCGCGCGACGGCGAGTGCGAGGTCAGCCTCAAGCGCCCGGTCTGCGCCGAGGAGGGCGCACAGATCGCGATCAACCGGCGCGTCGGCGCGCGCTGGCGACTCATCGGCGTCGGGACGCTCTCGTAACGTGACCGACGGAGCCCGCGAGACCGGCGAGGCCGCCCACATCGAGGTCGTCGCGCTCGACGCGAGCGCCCTGATGGCGCCGGTCGAAGCGGACCTGCGGCTGTTCGAGGAGCTCGATCGGCTCCTCGGCGCCTACGAAGTCGTCGTCCCGACGGCGGTCGTGTCGGAGTTAGATCGGCTGCAGGGCGGGAACGGCGAGGAGGCGACCGCGGCGAGCGTGGGCGCGGACCTCGCGACGCGGGCGGAGACGGTGGCAACGGACGAATCGTACGCCGACGACGCGCTGGTCGAGCTGGCCGCCGAGGGCCGGGTCGACGGCGTCGTCACCAACGATCGACCGCTGGCGAACCGGGTGCTGGAGGCGGGCGCACCAGTAATCGGTTTAAGGGGTCGGAACGCACTGGCGATAACGGAACCCTAGCGGACGCGGACAACCAATCATGTACAAACGAGTTCGACTCAAGGATACGGTCGAGGTGCCGCCGAAACACCTGGCGGACGTCACCGACGAGCGGGTGAAAGCCCTGCTGCAGGACAAACTGGAAGGACGAATGGACGAGGACGTTGGGAGCGTCGTGAGCGTCATCGAGGTCCACGACATCGGCGAGGGCGCGGTGCTCCACAACCGCCCCGGCGTCTACTACGAGGCCGAGTTCGACGCGCTGACCTACGACCCCGACATGCAGGAGGTCGCCGACGGCACCGTCGTCGAGACGGTCGAGTTCGGCGCCTTCGTCGGGATCGGCCCGGTCGACGGCCTGCTCCACGTCTCGCAGATCACCGACGAGTACCTCACGTTCGACGGGGCGAACCAGCAGCTCGCCTCCTCGGACTCCGACAAGACCCTCGGCGTCGACGACGCCGTCCGGGTGCGCGTGGTGACCAAGAGCATCGACGAGCGCAACCCGCGCGACTCGAAGATCGGGCTCACCGCGAAACAGCCCGGCCTCGGGAAACACGAGTGGCTGGAGGGCCAGCGACTTCACCGCGAACAGACCGGTGAGGAGGCCGACTGATGGCCGAGGACCGCCTGGCGTGCCGTGAGTGCCACCACGTCAACGACCCCGACTCCCAGACCTGCGAGCACTGCGGGTCGTCGTCTCTCACCGAGGACTGGGCGGGCTACGTCATCATCACCCAGCCCGAGGAGAGCCAGATCGCCGAGGAGATGAACGTCACGAAGGCCGGCTCGTACGCGCTGAAGGTCCGGTAGGGCGGCGGTCGGCTGCGGCGGTTCGCGGGACGGCTCACGGTAGCGGCTCGCGGTTTCGACCACCCACAACCCTATGCTCACACTCCCCGACTCCCTGCGCGACGCGTTCAAAGAGCCGCTCGGCCCGGTGACCACCGACGCCGACGAACTACTCGCGGACGCGGCGGAGACCCGCGGCGAGCGGGCCGCGCCCGACGCCCCCGTCATCGCGGTCGGCGACGTGGTCACGTACCACCTGCGGGAGGCGGGCCGCGTTCCCGACGTCGCGCTCATCGACGGGAAGACCGAGCGCGAGGCGGTCGACCCGGCGATCGAATCCGCGCTCGCGGACGCGGACGACCGACGGATATCGGTGGAGAACCCCGCCGCGTCGCTGTCGCGGGAACTCCTCGAGGCGCTCTCCGAGGCGCTCTCCGACGTCGATCCGGTCATCATCGAGGTGACGGGCGAGGAGGACCTGGCCGCGCTCCCCGCGATCCTCGCCGCGCCCGACGGCGCGAGCGTCGTCTACGGCCAGCCCGGCGAGGGGATGGTCCGCGTCGCGGTCACGCCGGAGTCCCGCGAAGCGGCGCGCGAGCTGTTCGAGGGGCTCGAGGGCGACGTCGAGGCGGCCTACAAGGCGCTCGGTCGGGTCCCAGACGACGATCGGTGAGATCCGGACGGAGACCGGCGAACGCTCGTTGGCGGCGGCACCCCCGCTTCGAAATCCTTTTACAGCTTTCGAGGGGATATACGCCTAACTGAACCATGGACGTCGATATCATCTCCGAGGAGGAGAACCCGATGTTGCACCGCACGGACATCCGTTTCGAGACGACCCACGAGGAGGCGACGCCCTCCCGTCTGTCGGTCCGCGACTCGCTCGCGGCCAAGCTGGACAAGGCCTCCGAGGAGGTCGTCGTCCACGAGCTGGACACGAAGTTCGGCATGCGAAAGACGGTCGGCTACGCGAAGGTGTACGACAGCGCGGAGGACGCGCTCGACGTCGAGCAGGAGCACATGCTCGAACGCAACAAGATCGGCGACGAGGGCGACGCGGACGCCGAGGAAGCCTAACGCCCGCCGAATGCGCGTTCTCGGCATCGAGGGGACCGCCTGGTGTGCGAGCGCCGCCCTCTACGACGCCGAGACCGACTCCGTTCTCATCGAATCGAACCCGTACGAGCCGGACAGCGGCGGCATTCACCCGCGCGAGGCCGCCGAGCACATGTCCGAGGCGATCCCCGAGGTCGTCGACGCGGTTCTCACGGCGGCCGAGGAGGAACACGGACCGGACGCGCTCGACGCGGTCGCCTTCTCTCGCGGTCCCGGACTCGGTCCGTGTCTCCGGACCGTCGGCACCGCCGCCCGGTCGCTCGCGGGGGCGCTCGACGTGCCGCTCGTGGGCGTCAACCACATGGTCGCACACCTGGAGATCGGTCGCCACCGGTCCGGCTTCGATAACCCGGTGTGTCTGAACGCCTCCGGCGCGAACGCCCACCTGCTCGGCTACCACGACGGGCGCTACCGCGTGCTCGGGGAGACGATGGACGCCGGCGTCGGCAACGCGATCGACAAGTTCACCCGTCACGTCGGCTGGGACCACCCCGGCGGTCCGAAGGTCGAGGCGGCGGCGCGGCGGTACGTCGAGGGGAGCGACGGGCCGGGGGATCTCCTCGATCTCCCGTACGTCGTCAAGGGGATGGACTTCTCCTTCTCCGGGATCAGCTCCGCCGCCAACGACGCGTCCGACGACGGGGTCCCCGTCGAGGAGATCTGCTTTTCGCTGCAAGAGCACGTGTTCGCGATGTTGACGGAGGTCTCGGAGCGCGCCCTCTCGCTGACGGGCGCCGACGAGCTCGTGTTGGGCGGCGGCGTCGCGCAGAACGACCGGCTCCGCGAGATGCTGTCGTCGATGTGCGCGGCCCGCGGCGCGCGGTTCCACGCCCCGGAGCCGCGCTTCCTCCGCGACAACGCCGGGATGATCGCCGTGTTGGGCGCGAAGATGGCGGCCGCGGGCGACACGGTCCCCATCCGGGAGTCCGCGATCGACCCGAACTTCCGCCCGGATCAGGTGCCCGTGACGTGGCGGAGCGGGGAGTCGGTCGCTCGGCGACGCGCTCCCGGTGAGCGCGACGGGACGGGCGCCGACCGTCGAGGCGCCGAGGCGACGGTGGAGGTCGTCGCCGGGGACGGGGGCGACGCCACGGACGGGGCCGCCGACCGTCGCGTGATCAAGCGCCGCGTCCCGAAGGAGTACCGTCACCCCGAGCTCGATCGAACGCTCAGGCGCGACCGGACCGTCGCGGAGGCCCGGCTGACGAGCGAGGCCCGCCGAGCGGGGGTACCGGCGCCGCTGGTGTACGACGTCGACGTGCCGAACGCGACGCTGGCACTCCAGTACGTCGGCGACCGCGACCTCGCCGCCGCCCTCGACGGGGGGACGGAGCGCGCGGCGTCGGTGGGGCGACACCTCGCGCGGCTCCACGACGCGGGGATCGTTCACGGCGATCCGACCACGCGGAACGCGCGGGTTGAAACGCGAGACGAAGGCGACCCGCGGACGACTCTCATCGACTTCGGGCTCGCCTACCACACCGGCCACGTCGAGGACCACGCGATGGACCTCCACGTGTTCGAGGGGTCCGTCCGCGCGACCGCGGCCGACCCGGACCCGCTGATCGAGGCCTTCGAGGCCGGGTACGCGGCCGTCGGCGACGACGAGGTCCTCGAACGCCTCCGCGACGTGGAGGGGCGCGGGCGGTACCGGTAAACGGCCGGGAGCCGGACCGCGAGGTGCCGCCGGACGACGAACGACGCCGACTTGCGCCACGCTTTATATGCCCGGCGAGCGATGTGCAGGTATGGCAGACAAACCGTCCTCGGGAGAGATCCTCGGGATCCCGTACAACTTCGAGCGGCCGAGCCTCGGTCGAATGCTCTCGTCGTACTGGCAGCCCGACAAGGGAATGTTAGTGGAGAAGCCGTTCGGCATCGGATACACGCTGAACCTCGCGAACTGGCGGTCGTGGATCGTCCTCGCCGTCGCGGGCGGGCTCTACTACCAGCAGACGCAGTCGGCCGGCGCCGCCGACGCGTCCGTCGACGACGTGGACACGAGCGACGAGCCGGTCGAAGTGATCGTCGACGACGACTGAGCATCGCCGCCGCCTACCGTCGTCGACGATCGGTTGCCGGAACCGACCGCGGGGAATCGGTTTTTCAGACGTGATTTTGAGACGGATTCTTTTAAATACTAGAACGGCGTATCGGAAGTAATGAAAGTCCAGTTCGAGTGTTCGTGCTCGGAGGAGATCTCCGAGTTCACCCGCGGCGAGACGAGCCGCGGGGTTCACGTCGAATGCGGGAACTGCGGCGCGGTGTACGCGGTGACGATCACGGAACTCGACTAGCAGCGCGGTTCGACCCCCTCTGTCTCCTGAATCGAACGTTCAGGTCAGTCGTCGTCGGCCGCGCTCTCTTGGGCCCCGTCCGCGACCGCGTCGGATCGCGCGGTGTCGTTTCCGCACTGCCTCCATCCGTCCGCATCTTCCGTCGACCCCGTCGACGCCGGGCCGTCGACCGACTCGAACCGAAGCCGGACCGTCGTCCCGTCGTCGCTCGTCTCGAACCCGACGGTTCCGCCCTGCGTCTCGCACATCCACTTGACGAGCCACAGCCCGATGCTGCTCGCGTGCGACAGCGGCGTCTCCTCCTCGGCGCGCAACACCGCCCGCTCGTCGTCGGGGAGCCCCGGACCGTTGTCTCGGACCTCGAGACAGGTCGTCGACCCGGTCTCCGTGACGCGGACGTCGACCCGGCGCACCGACTCGTCGTTGTGCGTGACGGCGTTCTCGAACACCTCTCGGATGGGGTACTCGATCGACTCGTCCGCGCGGACCCACGCCTCGGCGGGCGCGTCGACGGTGAGCGAGACGTCCGCGCGGTCGATCTCCGCCGTCGCCTCGGCGACCGCGTCGACGAGGTCGACCCGCCCGCTCGGTGGGGCCGGAGACGCGTCCTCGATGACGCGCAGCTTCTCGCTGATCTCGACGACGTCGTCGGTCGTCTCCCGGATCGTTTCCAAGCACTCGCGGCTCCGCTCGTCGTCCACCCGGTCGGAGAGCAGGTCCGTGTACCCCTGAATGACGTTGAGGTCGTTCCGAACGTTGTGGCGGAACACCCGGCTCAACACCTGAAGCTGTTGGTTCGACGTCTCGAGCTCACTTCGGGCGGTGACCGCACGGCGCTGCTGATACGCCGTCGCCCCGTAGAGGACCAGCGAGGAGACGCCGACCAGCGCCCAGCCGTCGACAGCCTGAATCGGGGTCCACGTCGAGGGGGAGCCGATCGCGGACGCCACCGCGAGGTCGGTTACGACCACGAACAGCGACCCGAGACAGAGATACGCGACGGCGAGCTCACGCGGAGATCGGTCGAAGACGAGGTCTGATTCCAAGTTCATTTATATTACGGCGTGCCCCGGGCGATTTTTAGCGCACGTAACGGCTGTCTCCGAGACGTAATAAACCTTGACAGGGATCACCACGACTTGCAGTCGGGACAGACGCGCTCCCCGTCGTCGAGCCAGCGGCGTTCGACGCTGTCGCCGCACCGCTCGCAGTCGGCGCCGCCGGCGGTCCACGTCGCGGTCGCGGGAGCCGGATCGTCGGCGACGGCGCCGTCTGTCGAGTCCGCGGATGGCGAGCCGTCGCCGACAGTCTCAGTCTCTGCGTCCGACCCCTCGAACTCGTCGAGCGAGCGGTCCTCGGGCATCTACGCCTCCCGGCGGAGTCGCGCCACGACGTAGTCGCGTTCCAGTTCACCGAGGAACTCGCCGAGCCGCGGTCCCTGGGTGTCGTCGAAGAAGAGCCGGTAGCCGGCGGCGAAGAAGTCGCTCACCTCCACGTCGTGTGCGCGCGCCGTCTCGTACATCTCCGACTGGATCGCGTCGCCGTCGTGGCCGGCCGCGACGAAGTCGGCGAGGTCGTCGAGCGCGGCCGCGACGTCCTCGTCGAAGTCCGCGTCGGGAAGGTCCGTCTGGAGCAGGTAGTCGTACTCGTTGCCGGTGCGCTCCGCCCAGTTGCGCGCCTTCTCGACGCGGGCGAGCGCGGCCTCGACGGCCTCGTCCGAGGCGTCGTCGGGGATGTGTCCCTCGTCGCGGGCGAGCCGCTCGCGGAAGTCGGGGTCGTCGACCATCCCGAGCACGGCCGCGAAGGTGTACGGGAGCCGGACGGGCCTCTCCGCGGGCGGATCGTCCGCGCGCCCGACGACGAACGGGTAGGCCCGCTCGGCGAAGGCGGTCAGGTCCTCGTCGTCGACCTCGCCGAAGTACGCGCGCTCGAACCGGTCGAACCGGTCGACGAGCTGGTCGAGCCGTTCGATGTCCAGGTCGCGGGCCTTCTTCGGGTGGAGCGCGAAGAAGTACCGGAGCACGGCGGGTTCGAGCAGCTCGAGCAGCTCTGGGACGGTGACGATGTTGCCGGCCGACGAGGAGAGCGGCTCGCCGTTGAGCGTGAACCACTCGTACACCATCGGCACTGGCGGCTCGATTCCCAAGACCTTCCGCGCCACGTCGACGCCCGAGGGCCACGACCCCTCCGCGTGGTCCTTCCCGAACGGCTCGAAGTCGACGCCGAGCACGTCCCACTGGCCGGGCCACTCCAGCCGCCACGGGAGCTTCCCCTCGCGGAACGTGGCGGTTCCCTCGTGGCCGCAGCCCTCGATGGTGTTGTCGCCGACGTCCATGTCGGTACAGACGTACTCGACGGTCTCGGCGTCGAGGTCGACGCCCGTGACCGTCTCCGTGATCTTCCCGCACTCGGCGCACACCGGGTTGAAGGGGACGTACTCGCCGTCCACCTTGTCCTGGTACGCCGAGAGCACCTCGCGGACGCCGTCGAGGTCGGAGAGGACGGTCCGGGTCACGTCGTCGAACGCGCCGTCGGCGTACAGCTCCGTGTTCGAGACCATCTCGACCGGAATCTCCAGCCGGTCGGCGTCGGCCTTCAGCAGGGCGGCGAAGTGGGCGGCGTACGACTCGCGCTCGCCGAACGGGTCCGGGATCGCGGTGTACGGCTTCCCGAGGTTGCGGCCGAGCGCGCCGGCGTCGACCTCGCCGAGCCCGACGATCTCCCCGTCGGGGTTCGCCAGCTTCCGGGGGAGCTTGCGGAGCGGGTCCTTGTCGTCGGAGGTGAACACCTGCCGGACCTCGTGGCCGCGCTCGCGTAGCACCGCGGCGACGAAGTAGCCGCGGATGATCTCGTTGAAGTTCCCGAGGTGCGCGACCCCCGAGGGGGAGACGCCCCCCTTGATGACGATCGGCTCGTCGGGGTCGCGCGCCTCGATCTCGTCGGCGACCACGTCGGCCCAGAAGGCGTGAAACCCCTCGCCGCCGTCCCCGTCGCCCGCGTCGGCGGCGTCCGCCGCCCCGTCGGCCTCGCGGGCCTGCTCGGAGAGGATGTGCGGGGAGTCGTCGGGCGTCGCGTCCGCGGTCGCGTCGGCGGGGTCCTCGTCGGCGCTCACGCGTCGCCCGCCCCCGTCCAGTAGGTCGGCTCGTCGCTTCCGGTCGGGACCACGTCGGTGCCGGTGTGCTCGCCGCGGAGCACCGCGTCGACGACCGCGCTCGGGTCGGTGCCGTCGAGGACGATCGACCTGATGCCCGCCCGGTCGATCAGCTTCGCCGCGAGCAGGTCGACGGGGGCGGACGCGCCCGCGTCCCGGCTCATCGGGAGGACGACGTCGACCAGCTCCGCCGGCGACATCGACTCGAACTGGGTCGCGTCGGGGTCGACGTTCGGGTCGGCGTCGTACACGCCGTCGGCGCTCGTGGCGTACACGAGCAGGTCGGCGTCGACCGACTCCGCGAAGGCGGCGGCCACCGCGTCGGTGGTCTGACCGGGGGTCACGCCGCCCATCACCGCCACCTCGCCGCGGCGGAGGGCGGCCGCGGCCTCGTCGTACCCCGTCGCCGGCGAGAGGTTCGCGTCCCCGTCGAGCGCGGCGATCAGCAGCCGGGCGTTGAGCCGGGTCGTCCCGATTCCCAGCTGGTCGAGCTCGACCTCGTTGGCGCCCAGCTCGCGCGCCGTCCCGATGTACTCGCGCGCCACTCCGCCACCGCCGACGACGATACCGACCTCGCAGCCGTCGGTTGACAGCCGCTCGATCGCCTCGGCGTGCGCGGCCACCCGGTCGGGATCCAGATCGGGCGCGAGCACGCTCCCGCCGATAGAAACGACGACTCTCATTACGGTCGAATACCCCTGTCGCGGTCTTAAGGATTATCAAGCGGAACCGGGTGCTCTCGCCCGCTCTCCGGGACCGGGAAACGCCTAAGCCGCTCCCGGTCCGCCTACGGGTATGCAACCGATATCGATCGTCGGTCCCGGGGCGACCGACCTCGCGGAACCGCTCGCGGAGCGGCTCGCCGGGCGAGTGGCGGTCGTCGACTGCAGCGGGGAACGCCGAGAGAGCGGCGAAACGCCCGACTCCGAGGCGACCGACGGCGGCGTCGCGGTCGGGAGAGAGGGCTCCGACGCCGAGCGAGGACCGGCATCGACCGCCGACACGGCGCTCGCGCTCGACTCCGACGGGTCGTGGAGGGGTCGGGGACGCGCCGACGGGCTCGACGACCTCCTCGACGGGCTCGCGCCCGACCACGACTACCTCGTCGCCGTCGGCGAGTCGCGGCTGCGCGTTCCGACGGTCCTCCTCGGAGCGGACGCGGAACCGGCGGACGTCCCGGGCTCCGTGATCGCTGCGGCCGACGCCCCCGACGAGGTCGACCTCGATCGGCTCGTCGCGGACCTGACCGACGCGGAGCCGTGGGTCACCCGGGAGACGCTCGTGCGCCGCGTGGAGGCGTCCGCGAACGCGGACCGCGCCGGCGCTATCGCGACGTTCACCGGGCGCGTCCGGGCGCGCGACGCCCCCGACGACGACCGGACGACCCACCTCGCGTTTGAGAAGTACGAGGGGGTCGCCGCGGAGCGGATGGACGCCATCGCGGCCGAGCTGGCCGAGCGCGACGGCGTGTTCGAGGTCCGGATGCATCACCGGACGGGCGTGATCGAGGCGGGCGAGGACATCGTGTTCGTCGTCGTCCTCGCCGGCCACCGCCGGGAGGCGTTCCGGACCGTCGAGGACGGGATCGACCGGCTGAAAGACGAGGTACCGATATTCAAGAAGGAGGCCACGGAGGCCGAGGAGTTCTGGGTCCATCGGCGCGAGTGACCACCGATCGGCCGCGCGACCCGCGCTATCGCCCTCGCGTACCGCTCATTTACCAGCAATATAATCTGGTTAAGCCGATCGTTAACGATCCGCCGAAGCGATGAACTCGTCGAGAGCCGCTCTATGTATAACCTGTTTAGAACAGTTAATAAAATTTCTAAGCGGCTTTAGAGACCTTTTGAACGGTTCGTCAGACACGTTTTAGCCGCTTTCCTCGATCTAAAACGCCATGAAAGCCGCTGAACATCCCCCAACGGTCGTCCCTTTATAACACCCTTCGGGGGCAAGCGGTGAGTGTACCATGAGCGCGACTGCGAACCCCTCCACGACCGCGACCGCGACCGACGACCTCAGCAAGGAAGAGCGGCTGAAGCGGTATCTGCTCGACCGCGCGGAGGACGGTGAGATGTACTTCAAGGGGAAGTTCATCTCCGAGGACGTCGAGCTCTCGCCGAAGGAGATCGGCGCCCTGATGGTGAAGCTCCGGGACTCCGCCACGGAGCTCACCGTCGAGAAGTGGTCGTACACGGGCGCGACGACCTGGCGCGTCGAGCCCGCCTGACGCCGGAAGCGTCGACACCGACCAACGCGCTCGCGCGCGTCCCCGCACCACGCGCTGACGGCTCTCCGAACCGATCGGTGACTCCCCCTTCGCTCCGCTGACGGCCTGTTCCCCGTCTCCCTCCGCTGACGACCGTCTTCCCACCGACCGGTACCCGCTCCGGGGACGCCGAACCGATCGGCGAGCGCTTCGCCCGACGCGGGGTTTATACTCGCCGACGGGCTACGACCGACGATGCCAGAACACGAGGACGGGGAGCCGTCGGAGGGGTCCGACGTTCCGCGTCCGGAGCCGCTCCGGACGTTCTTCCGGATCGACGAGGTTCGCCGGGAGGACGGCCGCGTTCGGTATATTGGTGAGTCGTACGTCCCGGAGCGCACGCTGCTGCGGAAGCTGGTCCCCAAGTTCCGCGACGCCGGCTACGACGTCGACTTTGAGGCGGTCGATGGGGGACACGTCGTCGTCGCGACGCCCTTCGACAGCGGACGGGACGGGATCCCGTGGGTCAACGTCGCCATGTTCGCGGCGACGGTCCTGTCGACGCTGTTCGTGGGCGCGTACGGGTGGTACTACGTCGGGTGGGAGGAGATCGCCGCGAACCCGCTGGTCATGCTGCGGGCGTGGCCGTTCACGGCCGCGGTGCTCGGCGTCCTGATGACCCACGAGCTCGGCCACTACGCCGCCGGGCGGTACCACGGCGTCGACGTCTCCCTGCCGTACGTGATCCCCTTCGTCTTCCCCTTCGGGACCCTCGGAGCGATCATCCGTATGCGGGGGCGGATGCCCTCGCGGAAGGCGCTGTTCGACATCGGGGTCGCCGGCCCGATCGCGGGGCTGGTCGCGACGGTCGTCGTCACCGCGATCGGCCTCTCGCTCGATCCGATCCGGGTCCCGGCCGAGATCGCGAACGCGTCGGAGACGATGATCCGGTTCAACAACCCGCCGCTTTTAGGGATCATCGCCGACCTCCTCGGTCAGCCGACGGCGTACGAGGACCCGGCGCTCTCCGCGCACCCGGTGGTGATCGGCGGCTGGGTCGGGATGTTCTTCACCCTGCTCAACCTCCTGCCGGTCGGCCAGCTCGACGGCGGGCACATGGTCCGGGCGATGGTCGGCCCGCGACAGGAGACGATCGCGGCGCTGGTGCCGGGCGCGCTCCTCTCGATCGCCGGGTACCTCTACTTCTGGCGCGGCTTCGGGCTCGACCAGTCGGTGGGGCTGTGGGCGTTCTGGGGCGTGTTCGCGCTCGTGATCGCGTTCAACGGGCCCGCCGACCCGGCGGACGAGGAGCGGCTCGGCTGGCCCCGTCTCGCCGTCGGGATCGGGACGTTCGCGGTCGGCGCGCTCTGTTTCCTCCTCGTTCCGATCGAAGTCGTCTCGGCGTGAGGCCGCCGGGGCGTTCGGCGGGGCCGAGGCGCCCCCGTCAGTCCTCGCGCCGCTTCTTCATTCCCTGTCTGGTGAACTGCGGCGTCGCGCGGATCCCGCGCTTCTTCCGGAACGAGCGGTAGAGCGCGACGGCGAGCGGGGCGGCGAGTAAGAGCACGACCGCCGCCAGCCGCCACGACTGGGCGAACGAGTAGAGGATCGTCGCGGAGAGCACGCCGACGGCGAGCAGCACCGAGTACGCGATCCGCATCGCGAGCTTGTCGAGGACGTTCGACCCGTCGTCGATCGTGACGTCGACGTGGAGGTCGCCGCGGTTCGCCCGGTCGAGGAAGTCGTCGGCCTTCGGCGGGACCGTGAACAGCGCCTCCGTCGTCTTCTGGGCCTGCCGCCCGGCGTCCTCGGCGAGGTCGCGGGCGGTCTGCTCGTAGTACCCCTCCTCCCTGAGGTACTCCGTCGCGGTCGAGATGAAGTCGAACTCGGGGTCTAAGGTGACACAGACCCCCTCGACGACCGTGGCGACGCGCAACACGAGCGCGAGGTTCGGGGGAAGCCGGAGGGGGAACTCGTAGATGGTCGACTCCACCTGCTCGATGATCTGGTTCACCTGATACTGCTCGATGTCCTCGCCGCTGGCGTCCGCGATGGCCAGCTCCATCACGTTCCCCATCACCTCGCGGTCGGCCTCCGGCGAGAGGGTGCCCATCGCGATCAGGGTGTCGAGGATGCCGTCGATGTCCTGCCGGGCGACCGCCACGTAGAAGTCGACGATCTTCCCCTGAATGAACGGGTCCACTCGCCCCGCCATCCCGAAGTCGTAGAAGATCACGGCCCCGCGGTCGTCGACCGCGAGGTTCCCGGGGTGGGGGTCGGCGTGGAACACCCCGTCTTCGATGATCATCTGCAGGTACACCTCCTGGAGCGTCTCGGCGATGGCGTTCCGGTCGTGTCCCGCCTCGTCGAGGGCGCCGACGTCGCTGATCTTGGTCCCCGGGATGTACTCCATCGTGAGCACGCGCGGCCCGGAGACCGCCTCGAAGGCGGTCGGGATCCGGATCCGGTCCTCGTCCGCGAAGTTGGCGCGGATCTCCTCGAGCATCTCGCGCTCGCGCTCGTAGTCCATCTCCTCGCGGATCGTCTTCGCGAACTCGTCCGCGAGATTCTCTAAGGAGAACGCCCGTCCGCTGCCGATGAACCGCTTGACCAGCGGGATCGACCACCGGATCGTCCGGAGGTCGGCCTCGACGAGCGACTCGATCCCGGGCCGCCGGACCTTCACCGCCACGTCGGTCCCCTCGTACCGGGCGGTGTACACCTGTCCGAGGCTCGCGCCGCTTATCGGGTCTCGATCGAAGTCGTCGAACGTCTCGTCGACCGGGCCGAGCTCGTCTTCGAGGACGGTCTTCGACTCCCCCCACGGGGCCGGCGGCACGTCGTCTTGGAGCCCCTCCAACACGTCGATGTACGCCGGCGGGAGGATGTCGGGCCGCGTCGAGAGGATCTGTCCGAGCTTGATGAACGTGGGCCCGAGCGTGAGCAGGATGTCGAGGAGGACGGCGGCGCGCTCGCGCTGGGTCTCGGCGTCGACGTCGCGGCCCCCGCCGAACAGGAAGTACCGCTTCCGGTCCCGCCAGTAGGCGATGATCAGCGGCGAGAAGCGCCGCATGACCACGAGGAACCGCCAGTACGCGCGGAGGTTAACCAGCGTGACCACCCGTCAGGCGCCTGCCTCGTCGTCGCCGTCCGCCGTCTCGTCGTCCCCGTCGCCGGTCTCGATCCCCTCCTCGCCGGCATCGTCCCCGTCCTCTCCCGCCTCGTCGACCGGGATCGTGCGGGAGGCGTCGCCGGTCCGCTTGGGGATCGTCACTTCGAGGACCCCGCGGTCCATCTCCGCGTCGGCGCCGCTGCCGTCCGCATCGCCGGGCAGGGGGAGCTCCGCGTCGAGGAACAGCGGCCGGTCCTCGCGCACGTAGCGGAACCCCTCGGGAACCTCCTTCTCGCGGCGGCCCTCGATGGCGATCCGGCCGTCCTCCGCGAGGACCTCGGTGGTCTCGGCGGTGGCGCCCGGGAGGTCGACGACGAGCACGTACCCCTCGTCGGATTCGAGCAGGTCCGCAAACACCGCGTCCGGGAGGTCCCGGAGCGCGTCGCGTAACGCTGACATGGACACGGGTACGGTCGCCGCGGCGAAAAAGGTGTGGAAAGGGGGGACGGGTCCGCTCGGGGTTGGTTCGTCCTCGCGGTTCCCGACGGCGAACGACTTAAGTACTGTTGCGTGGTAACGCATGTCACGAGGTGAGTACGGAAGATATCGGAGACCGAAATCGACGGCGGCCGACGACCGAGCGGTACCGCATCGAGTTCCGTTCAGTCGACTTTCGGGTTCGGACCGCGTCTCCGTCGGGGGACGGGGCTCCAACGGCGCTTCGCTCGCCGCGGCTTTTTAAGTAATGCACCGAGAGCGACGGCTTCCCGCCTTCGGGCACCGCTGGGCGCCGCTACGACCCTCCTGAGACCCGCGAGCAGAACGCCGCGAGCGCCGCGTTGAACGCCGCCGGTCGCTCGAGCATCGCGAGGTGCGCGGCGCCCTCGATCGTCGCGCGCTCGCAGTCGCCGATCCGGTCCGCGAGGTAGTCGTGGTACTCGACGGGCGTGAGCGCGTCGTGCTCGCCGACGAGCGCGAGCGACGGGACCTCGATCTCGCCGAGGCGGTCGCGGACGTCGAAGGCGTGGCAGGTGCGGAAGTCGCGTTCGGTGACCGCGCGTCCGCACTCGCGCATCCCCGCACGGGAGAGCTCGACGTACTCCGGCGGCGCGTCGTGGAACAGCCGGTCGGGCTCGTGAAGCAGCTCGATCGCTCGGTCGAAGTCGTTCGCGAGCGCCTCGCGGAGCGGTTCGGCGACGGCGAGCTTCGCGCCCGTCCCGGCGAGCACGAGCCCGTCGAGCGCCAGGTCGCGCTCCAAGGCGACCCACAGCGCCACGGCCCCGCCCAGCGAGTTGCCGCAGAGGACGGTCGCGCCCGTCGCCTCGGCGACGGCGACCACGTCGTCCGCGTACGCGTCGAGGGCCTCGGGGCCGGCGGCCGCGCCGGCGTCGTCGCCCTGGTCGTCACCGCCTCCGATGTCGTCGCTGTCGCCGTGGCCCGACAGGTCGAGCGCGACGGCCGGGAATCGGTCGCTCAGACGCGCCTGCGCCTTCCAGACGTCCTTGCTCCCGCCGCTCCCGTGGACGAAACAGACCGTCGGCCCGTCGCCGCCGCGGTCGGAGGCCCGGTAGGCGGTGTCGCGGCCGTGGTGGGTGACCCGCTCCATGGGCTGTTGGTCGCGCGCGCCGCCTCATAAAGATCGGCCGCCGCTCGGCGTCCCCCCCGCTCGACCCGTCGGCAGTCGCCGACGGCGCCGCGATCGACCCCCGAACCGCAACACTACCGATATTCTGTTATTATCTCACGTCATGCGATTTTAGGCGATACATTCATATACTCTCGCGCCTAACTTGTAGTTAGCATGAATCACCAACAGACCCGATCGACCGGCGACGGCGCGCTGCTCCGCCGGTACGAGTACGAGGACGGGTGGGTCGTCGCCGCCGATCTGGGCGCCGACGCCGAGAACGTCACCGTCGACACCGTCGGCGGAACCGCGATCGTCGTGATCGAGGGCGACGGCGAGCCCGTCGAGTCGGAGTTCGAGCTCCCGAGCGAGGCCGACTCGGTCGCCGTCGAGAACGGCGTGGTCACCGTGGAGGGCCAGCGATGAAACTCACCGTCAGACCGCTGAAACAGAAGGACGCCGGCCGCCGCCTCGCGGCGATCGACCGGGTCGCCGCCGAGGAGCTCGGGCTCTCCGGCGGGGACATCGTCCGCGTCGAGGGACCGGACGGGGCCGCGATCGCCCGCGTCTGGCCCGGCTACCCCGAGGACGACGGGACCGGCGTCGTGCGCATCGACGGCCGCCTCCGCCAGGAGGCCAACGTCGGGATCGACGACCGCGTGACCGTCGAGGACGTCGACGTCTCGCGGGCGGAGTCGGTCACCATCGCCTTCCCGAGCCAGCTCCGCGTCCGCGGGCAGATCGCCCCGTTCATCCGCGACAAGCTCTCCGGACAGCCGGTGACCGAGGGGCAGACCATCCGCACGTCGCTCGGCTTCGGGCTGATGGGCGGCCAGTCGCAGGCGGTGCCGATGAAGGTCGCCTCGACGACCCCCTCGGGGACCGTCGTCATCACCGACGACACCGAGCTCGAGATCTCCGAGGTCCCCGCCGAGGAGCTGACCGACCGGAGCGAGGCCGGCGAGGGCCCGAGCGAGGGTCCGGACGTGACCTACGAGGACATCGGCGGGCTCGACGACGAGCTCGAACAGGTCCGCGAGATGATCGAGCTGCCGATGCGGCACCCGGAGCTGTTCAAGCGGCTCGGCATCGACCCGCCGAAGGGCGTGCTCCTGCACGGCCCGCCGGGCACCGGGAAGACGCTGATCGCGAAGGCCGTCGCCAACGAGATCGACGCGAACTTCCACACGATCTCCGGCCCGGAGATCATGTCGAAGTACTACGGCGAGTCCGAGGAGAAGCTCCGCGAGGTGTTCGAGGAGGCGTCCGAGGAGTCGCCCGCGATCATCTTCATGGACGAGCTCGACTCCATCGCGCCGAAACGCGAGGAGGCCGGCGGCGACGTCGAGCGCCGCGTCGTGGCCCAGCTGCTCTCGCTGATGGACGGGCTCGAGGAGCGCGGCGAGGTCGTCGTCATCGGGGCGACGAACCGCGTCGACGCCATCGACCCCGCGCTCCGGCGCGGCGGCCGGTTCGACCGCGAGATCGAGGTCGGCGTCCCCGACCGCGAGGGCCGCAAGGAGATCCTGCAGGTCCACACGCGGAACATGCCGCTGGTCGAGGAGATCGACTTGGACGAGTACGCCGACAACACCCACGGCTTCGTCGGCGCGGACTTGGAGTCGCTGGCGAAGGAGTCGGCGATGCACGCGCTGCGGCGTATCCGCCCCGAGATCGACCTCGAGAGCGACGAGATCGACGCCGACGTGCTCAACTCCATCCAGGTCACGGAGTCCGACTTCAAGGAGGCGATGAAGGGGATCGAACCCTCCGCCCTCCGCGAGGTGTTCGTCGAGGTCCCCGACGTGAGCTGGGAGCAGGTCGGCGGCTTGGAGGACACCAAAGAGCGGCTCCGCGAGACGATCCAGTGGCCGCTGGAGTACCCCGAGGTGTTCGAGGAGCTCGACATGCAGGCCGCCAAGGGCGTCCTGATGTACGGCCCGCCGGGCACGGGGAAGACCCTGCTCGCGAAGGCCGTCGCCAACGAGGCGGAGTCGAACTTCATCTCGATCAAGGGGCCCGAGCTGCTGAACAAGTTCGTGGGCGAGTCCGAGAAGGGCGTCCGCGAGGTGTTCAGCAAGGCCCGCGAGAACGCGCCGACGATCGTGTTCTTCGACGAGATCGACTCGATCGCGACCGAGCGCGGCAAGAACTCCGGCGACTCCGGCGTCGGCGAACGGGTCGTCTCCCAGCTGCTGACGGAGCTCGACGGGCTCGAGTCGCTGGAGGACGTGGTCGTCATCGCGACGACGAACCGCCCGGACCTGATCGACTCAGCGCTGCTCCGTCCCGGCCGGCTGGACCGCCACGTGCACGTTCCCGTGCCCGACGAGGACGCGCGCCGGAAGATCCTGGAGGTCCACACGCGGAACAAGCCGCTGGCCGACGACGTCGACCTCGACGCGATCGCCCGGAAGACGGAGGGCTACGTCGGCGCCGACATCGAGGCGGTGGCCCGCGAGGCGTCGATGAACGCCTCCCGGGAGTTCATCGGCAGCGTCTCGCGCGAGGAGGTTGGCGAGTCCGTGGGTAACGTCCGCGTGACGATGCAGCACTTCGAGGACGCCCTCGACGAGGTGAACCCGAGCGTCACCCCCGAGACGCGCGAGCGCTACGAGGAGATCGAAAAGCAGTTCCGGCGGTCGGAGGTCGAGTCCGCGGAGACCGAGCCCGGCACGGCGTTCCAGTAGTCGGTCCGGACCCGGTCCGGATCCGTCTCGGATCGGCCGTAGTTACGATTTTTTCAGACGACGCCCAGCGTCGACAGCAGGTAGAACGCGGCGACGAGAACGATCCCGATCGTGACGAGCCGCCACGCGAGCTTCAACACGAACTTGCCGACGACGATGACGATCGCGACGGCGAATAGCGCGACGAGTAGCTGTCCCGCCTGGCTGGCGAGGAGGCCGGCCTGTAGCGGTACCGTGGCCGCGAGCGCGGCGAGCGAAGCGGTCATGTCCGGGTCCACGGCGAGCCCCGGCATAAGCTTGTGGGAGCAAGCTCGACGCTTATGCTGTGAGCGGACGGACCAGTTATCGGTTCTGACAGGTCCGCGGCAAGAACTGCGGCTGACGAGGACGACCGATCACCGACACGACGCTCGTGAACGCGGTGCCGTGTCGCTTTCTCCGGCGAACCGCCGCCGAACAACCCCCCTTTTGTTCCGGTGGGAAAACGCCTCCTTCTTGCGGTTTTTTCGGTCTCCGATCAGTTTCACTCCGGTCTGGCTACGCTTATGTGTCCGGAGTCCGTTCCATGCTTCCGTACCGAAATTCAGCGTCAGACGTGCGGAGCGGACGTTGCATAACGAACCGGACATGTAGTCGCCTGTCGGGTCCGCGTATCCGAACCTACAAGGGCCCGCCTCGCCAGTACACCAACACTACAGATGATCCATATCTCACGCCAACCGAGCGGGGTGGCCGTCGAATGAGCAGCGACGGCGTCGCCGCCGACGAACTCGAACTGCCGATCAAACGCACCACGGGCGAGACGATGGAGGAGCGGCTCACCGCCAACGCCTACCACAACATCCTGCCCGCGCGCTACCTCCGGAAGAACGCGGACGGGGAGGCGATCGAGGACCCCGAGGAGCTGTTCGACCGCGTCGCGCGCAACGTCGCGCTCGCGGAGGCGGTGTTCGAGGCGGAGAACCAGGATGTCGAGGTCACGGTCACGCCCGACCAGCTGAAGCCCGATCATCCCCGGCGCGACGAGCTTGCCGAGGAGGTCTTCGGCGCGGGAGTCACCGCCGAGGACGATACGGAGACGACGCTCACCGCGCACAACGTCAACAAGTTCGCGTACGACACGGTCGTTCCCGAGCTCCCCGAGAGCGTGCGCGACCACGTCGAGGCGACCGCGGACCGGTTCCGCGACGGAATGGAGCAGCTCTCCTTCATGCCGAACTCGCCGACCCTGATGAACGCGGGCGACGAGCTCCAGCAGCTCTCCGCCTGCTTCGTCGACTCGCCCGACGACGACATCACGGACATCCACCAGACCGCCAAGGAGGCGGCCGAGGTGTTCCAGTCCGGCGGCGGCATGGGGTACGCGTTCTGGAAGCTCCGCCCCTACGGCGACTCCGTCGGCTCCACCGGCGGCATCGCCTCCGGGCCGATCACGTTCATGCGGACGTTCGACCAGATGTGCGAGACGATCGCGCAGGGCGGCGCACGTCGCGGCGCCCAGATGGGCGTCATGCGCGTCTCGCACCCGGACGTCATCCAGTTCATCCACTCGAAGAACAAGGACGTCTCGCTGGCTCACTCGCTGCGCCTGAACGACCCCGACGACTTCACGCACAACTCCTTCGCGGACGCCTTAGAGGAGGCGCGCGACCTCATCGACGACGATGGGAAGGTCCCCGAACACCTCCGGAACGCGGTCGAGGGCCACCTGTCGAACTTCAACATCAGCGTCGGCGTCACCGACGACTTCATGGAGGCGCTGTACAACGACGAGGAGTTCACCTTCACCAACCCGCGCACGGAGGAGCCGCACGTCGCGACGCCGGAGACGAAGGAGATCTACGACATGTTCGGCCTCGGCGAGCACGTCGAGGTCGGCGAGGTGCTGTCGATCCCGGCCCAGGAGCTGTGGGACGACATGATCGAGGGCGCCCACGAGAACGGCGAGCCGGGCGTCATCTACCTCGAGCGCGTGAACAAGGAACATTCGTTCGATGTTGAAGAAAATCCAGACCACAGGATCCTTGCAACAAACCCCTGCGGTGAGCAACCGTTGGAGGAGTACGAGGCCTGTAACCTCGGCCACATCAACCTCTCGACGCTCGCGGCCCAGGACGCGCCGGACTGGCGCGTCTGGTCCGCCGAGCACGCCGACGAGTACGACTCGCAGGCCGAGGCGATCGACGCCTTCCTCGAGGAGGCGATCGACTTCGAGGAGTTCGACGAGCGGATCGACTACGGGACCCGCTTCTTAGAGAACGTGGTCACGATGTCGGACTTCCCGGTCGAGAAGATCGAGCAGAAGGTCCGCGACATGCGGAAGATCGGGCTGGGCGTCATGGGGCTCGCACAGCTGTACATCCAGCTCGGGATCCAGTACGGCACCGAGCCGGGCAACGAGGTCGCCCGCCAGCTGATGACCCACATCAACCACGCGTCGAAGCGGACCTCCCACGAGCTCGCGACGGAGCGCGGGACGTTCAACGACTGGGAGGAGTCGAAGTACGCGAACCCCACCGAGCACCGCGACTGGTTCGAGCACTACACCGGCCTCGACGCCGACGAGTGGGCGGACGGGTTCCCGATCCGCAACCACAACACGACGACGATCGCGCCCACGGGCACGACGTCGATGATCGGCAACACCACCGGCGGCTGCGAGCCCATCTACAACGTCGCCTACTACAAGAACGTCTCCGACGACGTGCAGGGCGACGAGATGCTCGTCGAGTTCGACGACTACTTCCTGCGCACCTTAGAGGAGAACGACGTCGACGTCGACGCCGTCAAGCGGGAGGCCCAAGAGCAGATGGCCGAAAACGAGTTCGACGGCGTGGACGGGTTAGAGACGGTGCCTGACGCCATCGGCGAGCTGTTCGTCGTCACCGGCGACCTCTCGGGCAAGCAGCACGCGGCGGTCCAGTGCGCCTGCCAGAAGGGCGTCGACTCCGCCATCTCGAAGACGTGTAACTTCCCGAACGACGCCACCGCCGAGGAGATGGAAGAGGTGTACCGCTACATCTACGACCACGGCGGGAAGGGCGTCACCGTCTACCGCGACGGCACCCGCTCGAAGCAGGTGCTCACGACGCGCGCGAAGAACACGGAGTTCGCCGACGAGAGCGAGGCGGCCGAAGCGATCGTCGAGCAGATCGGCGAGGTGTTCGGCGGCATCGAGTCGTTCCTCGACAACGAGGACGTGCAGGCGGCGATCGACACGGAGATCTCGGACCTGCTCGAAGCCAGCGAGCAGCCCCGGATCGACTACAGCGAGCGCAGCGCGCGCCCCGACTCCCTGAACGGCGTCACCCAGCGCGTCGAGACGGGCTACGGCAAGCTCTACGTCACCATCAACGAGGACGACAACGGGCTGCCGTTCGAGCTGTTCGCGAACATCGGTCACTCCGGCGGCTACACCAACTCCTTCACGGAGGCGCTCGCGAAGGTCATCTCGACGGCGCTCCGCTCTGGCGTCGACCCCGAGGAGATCGTCGACGAGCTGCAGGGCACCCGGAGCCCGAAGGTCGCGTGGGACAAGGGCGAGCAGATCCAGTCGATCCCGGACGCGATCGGCACCGCGCTCCGCCGCTACCTCGACGACGAGATCGACAAGGGGATCCCTCAACAGCAGAGCCTCGACGACGTCGAGGGCGTCGCCGAGCCCCCGAGCCAGACGGACGGCGGCGCGGTCGACGCCGGTACGGTCGACGCCGACGCGACGGGCGACGCCCCGACCGCCGGCGGCCCCGAGGCCGCGGACGACGCGGTCGGCGCCGACGACGCGACCCAGGAGCTGATCGCGGCGGGCGAGTCGCCCGAGTGTCCCGAGTGCGGCGGGATGAACCTCTACTACTCCGAGGGCTGCAAGACGTGCGAGTCGTGCGGCTGGTCGGAGTGTTAGACGGGTCGAGCAGCGAGTAGCGGGCTTTCGACGACGCGGATTTTTCAGGGCGGTACGGACGCAGAAGTGAGTGATTCCGGGAGTGGGTATAGCGAATTGGTGGAACGGGTTTTTAGAAGCGATCGAATGATGTTGCTGGCGGCTGTTTATAAGTCGTCGACGGTGTTGCGGTGAACACTTCCAAAGCCCCAGCCGCTGCGGGCGCCGCAGGCGATGTAAGCACCGCAACGAGGGAGCGGCAGCGACCGAGTGAGGCGCGCAGCGAGCGTGCGGCGCCCGCAGCGTCTGCCCCTTTGAGTCCCACCCGCCCCGCACAGCACCGCAGCCTCACACCTCCCCAGCCTCGTCGGCCGGCGCTTATAAGCGCCGGCCGACTCCCTCGCACCGTCGTCGCCGGCGGCTTCGCCGCCGGCTGCCAGAGGGACCGAAGGTCCCTCGCGGTTCGCGGCCGCCGATGGCGGCCGCTCACCGGGGCGCGCCGCCGCACGCCATTTATAAGCGATCGTCGCCCACCACTTACGATCGTTTAAATACCGAACTATCCCCACCGATCTGCAATACTCACTCTCGCTATCTGTCGAATTCGCGTGTTCGTCGGGGACGACTGCGACTCTCGAAGAAGGCGCCGCAAAGTGAAACCGGACGAGCCGAAAGAACCGAGAAACCGCAGCCGCGCCGTCGCCTCAGAAGGTCTCCAGGTAGCGGTCCTCCTCCCACTGGGAGACCTGGGTGAGGTACTCGCTGAACTCCTGGGACTTCGCCTCGGCGAACTTCTCGGAGGTGTGCGGGCCGAGCGCCTCCTGCAGCACCTCGTCGTTCTCCAGCTCGTCGACGGCGGCGCCGAGGTTCGGCGGCAGCGTCTCGATGCCGTACTCCCGGCGCTTCTCGTCGTCGAACTCGTAGATGTCCTCGCGGACCGGGTCGCCCGGGTCGGCCTCCGTCTTGATCCCGTCGAGGCCGGCGGCGATGAGCGACGCCAGTCCGAGGTAGGGGTTACAGGACGGGTCGGGGCTGCGGACCTCGAAGCGGGCGGAGACGCCCGCGGCGTCGGGGACGCGGACGAGCGCCGAGCGGTTCGTGTCGGACCACGCGACGTAGATCGGCGCCTCGTAGCCGGGCACCAGGCGCTTGTAGGAGTTCACGGTCGGGTTGGTGACCGCCGTGAACGCGGGCGCGTGGTTCAGGATGCCGCCCATGAACTGGTAGGCCGTCTCGCTCAGGTTGAACTCGTCGCCGTCGTCGGAGAAGGCGTTGCCGTCCTCGTCGAACAGCGAGATGTGGGTGTGCATCCCCGAGCCGTTGATCTCGGCGATCGGCTTGGGCATGAACGTCGCGTGGAGGTCGTGCTGGCTGGCGACCGCGCGGACGACCGCGCGGAACGTCGCGATGTTGTCCGCGGTCGTGAGCGCGTCGTCGTACTTGAAGTTGATCTCGTGTTGGCCCTCGGCGACCTCGTGGTGGGAGGCCTCGATCTCGAAGCCCATGTCCTCTAAGGTGAAGATGATCTCCTTGCGGACGTCGCTCGCGAGGTCCTTGGGCGCCAGGTCGAAGTAGCCGCCGTTGTCGTGGGGTTCCGTCGTCGCGTTTCCGTCGTCGTCGGTCTTGAACAGGAAGAACTCCGGTTCGGGGCCGATGGAGACGGAGTATCCCATCTCCTCGGCCTCCTCGAGGACGCTCTTGAGGACCTGACGCGGGCCGCCGACGAACGGTTCGCCCTCCGTGGTGACGATGTCACAGATGAGCCGCGCGGCCGCGCTGTCGTCGTCGCCGTTGCTGCGCCACGGGAGCACCGCGAACGTCTCGGGATCGGGGACGAGGCGCATGTCCGACTCCTGGATGCGCACGAACCCCTCGATGGAGGAGCCGTCGAAGTAGATACCCTCAGTGAACGCCTTCTCCGCCTGGTGAGCGGGCACGGAGACGTTCTTCACGACGCCGAGGATGTCGGTGAACTGGAGCCGCAGGAAATCGACGTTTTCCTCTTCGATCTCGTCGAGTACCGCCTGTTCTTCGGCCGTGAGGCCGCCGTCCGGTTTCGCGTGTTCGTCCGTCATGTTCTGGACGGTTCATTCGTTATCTGCCAGTATAAAGGCCTTATCGCTTGGCGCATGAACCGCCAGTCGCGCAAGAATGCTGGACGTTCGTAAAATTATAAACCCCTGAAGACGTGGATAGGTGTGATGACGTACGAAAACCTCGACGCGAAGCTGGTCAACTCCCTTCTCAGTAACGGCCGGGCGAGCCTCCGGAGCCTCGGCGACGAGCTCGACGTATCGGTGACGACGGTGTCGAACCACCTCCGCGACCTCGAAGAGGAGGGCGTGATCCGGGGGTACACGCCCATCGTCGACTACGACAAGCTCGGCTACGACGTGACCGCGGTGCTCCAGCTCAAAGTCGAGGGGAGCGCGCTCCCCGACGTGACCGAGAAGCTCCGGCAGGAGAAACAGATGGTGAGCGTCTACGAGGTCACGGGCGATTACGACGTGATCGCCATCGGGAAGTTCACGGACACGGACGGGATGAACGAGCAGATCAAGTCGATCCTCACCGACGCCGACATCCGCGAGTCGAACACCAGCGTCGTCCTCAACCCCGTCACCGAAAACGAGCAGTTCGACCTCGACCTCAACGAGGAGTAGTCGCCGTCGAGTCCGCGGCGACTTCCGTTCCGCCGCCTACCGATCCGCGGCCGCCGCCTCCAGAACCTTCACGGCCGGCAGCGGCTCGCCCGTCAGCGCCCGGATGTACGCCCCGCCCGCGATGGAGACGTGCGAGAAGTCGCCCTCGTCTAGTCCGTACATCTCGATCGCCCGCGAGGTGTCGCCCCCGCCGACGACCGAGAAGCAGTCGGTCTCGGCGATCGCTTCGAGCACGCCCACGGTCCCATCGGCGAACCGCTCGTCCTCGAAGACGCCGAGCGCGCCCTTCACGAACACCGCGTCGGACTCCCGGATCGGCGGTCCGTACGCTGCGACGGTCTCCGAGCCCACGTCGAGGTACCCCGCCGTCTTCTCGTCGATGTCCTCGACGGCGACCTCCGCGCGGTCGCCGTCGGAGCCCTCGTACGCGAGGTCGGTCGCGAGCCGGATCGCGTCGCCGCGCTCGTCGAGCACCGACTCGATCAGCTCGCGGTTCTCCGCCCACTGCTCGTCGAACAGGTCCGTGTCGCCCACGTCGCGGCCGACCGGGTGGCCCGCGGCGCGCAAGAAGAGCTCGCCGGCGACGCCGCCGAGCAGGAAGCGATCCACTTTCTCGTCTAGCGCGTCCATCACGCCGATCACGTCGGTCGCCTTCGTCCCGCCGACGACCATCGTCACCGGTCCGTCGAACTCCCGGGTCGCGATGGCGGTGTTGGCCTCGTACTCCGTCTCCATCACGCGGCCCGCGTACGAGGGGAGGACGAGCGGGAACCCGACCAGCGAGGCGTGCAACCGATGCGCCGCCGAGTAGGCGTCGTTGACGTACGCGTCGAACTCCGGCGCCAAGGTCCGGACGAACTCCGTCTCGGCCTTCTCCTCGGGGGATTCTTCGGGAAGCTCGTCGTCGCACATCCGGGTGTTCTCCAAGAGGAGCACCTCGCCCGCGCCGAGCGCGTCGATCGCCGCCAGCGCCTCGTCGCCGTAGGTGTCCGCGACGAACGCCACGTCGCGACCGACGTGGTCGGCGAGGATCTCGGCGTGGCCCGCGAGCGACGTGAAGTCGTCGCGGCCGGGGCGGCCCTGGTGGGCCATCAGGACGACGCGGTGGCCGGCGTCGGCCAGCTCGCGGACCGTCTCCGCGTGGCGATCGAACCGGCGGTTGTCCTGCGGTTTGCCGTCCTCGATCGGGGAGTTGAGGTCGAGCCGAACGAGGACGCGCGAGTCTGCCGGGAGGTCGTCGATGGTGTCGAATTCTGCCATGGGTGAACGGTCGTCGATTGGGTACTTAGAAGTGGGTTTCCGCACAGTGCGCCGCCGCGGCGAGCGAGGCGATCGGGAACCGACCGCCTACGCCTCGTCGTGGACGTACGCGGCCATGTCGAGCATCCGGTTCGAGAAGCCGTACTCGTTGTCGTACCAGGTGAGGATCTTCAGGAGCTTCCCGCCGGCGATGACGTTCGTCGACTGCAGGTCGACGTAGCTGGAGAACGGAAGCCCGGCGACGTCGCTCGAGACGACCTCCTCGTCGGTATAGCCTAAAACGCCCGCGAGCGGGCCGGAGTCGGCGGCCTCTCGGAAGGCAGCGTTCACGTCCTCCTCGGTGACCTGCTCGTCGAGGCTGACGACGAACTCGGTGATCGAGCCGGTCGGGACCGGGACGCGCATCGCCATCCCGTCGATCTTGCCCTCGAGCTGCGGGAGGACCTCCTGCGCGGCGCCCGCGGCGCCCGTCGAGGTCGGCACGATGTTCTCGGCGGCCGCGCGGCCGCGGCGGCGCTTGGCCATCGGGCCGTCGACGAGGCTCTGCGAGCCGGTGTACGCGTGGACGGTGGTGAGGGTGCCGGCGTCGATGCCGAACTCCGCGTCGAGCACCTTCGCGACCGGCGTGATGGAGTTGGTCGTACAGGAGGCGTTCGAGACCACGTCGTCGCCCTCGTACTCGTCGTGGTTGACGCCGTAGACGAGCTGCTTGACCGGCTCCTCGCCCTTCGGGGGCGCCGAGATGATCACGGTGTCCGCGCCGCCCTCGAGGTGCGCGCTCGCGTCCTCGCGGGTGCGGAAGACGCCCGTACACTCCAAGGCCACGTCCACGTCGAGCTCGTCCCACGGGAGGTCCGCGGGGTCCTGCACGTTGTACAGGTCCACCGCGGTGTCGCCGATCGTCAGCGCGTCGCCGTCGCGCTCGACGCCGTCGAGCCGACCCATGACGGTGTCGTACTTCGCGAGGTACGCCATGTCGTCGAAGTCCATCACGTCGTTGATGCCAATGAGCTCGATCCGCGGCGACTCCAGCACCGCCCGGAACACGTTTCGCCCGATCCGACCGAACCCGTTGAGGCCCACCCGGACGACCTCGTCGTCGGTCACGTCCTCGCCCGCGGCGAGATATGATTTACTCATGTCCGAAAAAGGAGGGCCCAGACACTTAAATCCGACCGAGTCACCGCGAGACGGTCACTATCGTTCGATTTTGTTACGGACGGTCGGTTTTCTTTCGAGCCGACCGCTCCCAATTTCGACGGGTCGATCGGCGTCTGCGGGAGAGCGTCCGGAGAGCGAGAGACGAGCGCCAGAGGCGCCGCGTACCGCCCGCACGACCCCGAGCGGCGGCGAAGACGGTCGTGGACAGAAGGCTTATCGGGGACACCACCCTCACGACAGGTATGGACAGAGACGACCGTGACGATCCGTTCGGCGACTTCTTCGAGGAGATCGAACGGATGATGAACGAGATGGCCAACGGGAACCCCGGAAGCGAGGACGCCGGCTTCGGCTCTGAGACGCACGTGGACGCGTACACGACCGACGACGGCGTGCGACTCGTCGCCGACCTTCCGGCCGTCTCGAAGGACGAGCTCTCCCTGCAGTGCGACGGGGAGTCGCTCACCATCTCCGCGGCGTCCGACCGGCGGGAGTACGACGAGACCGTCGAGCTCCCCGTCCCGGTCGACGAGCACTCGGCGGACGCGACGTTCAACAACGGCGTGCTCGAGGTCGCGTTCGACCGCGACGACGACTCCGCCTCGATCGATCTGGAGTAGGCCGCCGAGCCGCTCTCCGATCCGTCTCCCCTTTTATTCTCCCGCCGCGGTCCGCTCGATCAGCGCCGCGAGCCGGTCGTAGAAGTCCGGCTCGTACTTCGTCGCCGCGTCGATCGTCGGCCGCGCGTTCGTCTCGTTGACGACCAGCCGCCCGTCCGTTTCCAGCAGATCGACGCCGAGGTAGTCGATCCCGAGGATCTCCGCGGTCCGTTCGGCCAGCCCGCGGGCGCGGTCCGGGAGGTCGATCCCGGTCGCCTCGGCCCCCCGGTGGACGTTGTGCTTCCACCGTCCCTCCTCGGCCGCGTCCGGAGGTAGCTCTCGCTCGACGGCGCCGACGCACGCGCCGTCGACGACCATCGCGCGGTAGTCGCGCGCGTCCGAGAGGAACTCCTGAATCAGGTACGACTTGTCGCCGGTCGCGCGGTAGTCGTGGACGAGGTCCAGGTAGTCGACGACTCCCAGAAGCGAGTCGAGGTCGCTCGCGGTCGCGACGCCGACCCCGCGGGTCGCGGAGTTCGGCTTCACGACGACCGGGTAGGAGAACCGCTCGACCGCCTCGGCGACGACCGACTCGTCGACGGGGTTCGACACCAGCGTCGTCCGCGGGACCGGGAGGCCGGCGTCGTCGAGCGCGGCGAGCACGCCCGCCTTGTTCCGGGAGGTGAGGACGGCCGCCCGGTCGTTCACCCACGGGACCGACAGCCGCGCGTCGACCACGGCGCCCTCCATGAGCCGCGAGGGGTAGACGAAGCCGGCGTCGAAGCCGGCGAACTCCTCGAACTCGCCGTGAGCGTCTCCTTCCTCGCCTCCGCCCCCGTTTCCGTCCTCCTCGCGCGTTCCGTAGCCGGAGACGCGGAGCGACCGCTCTTTCGCCCGCACGTGGTCGACCGCGATTCCGCGGGCCGCGAGCGGCTCGCGCACCCGGTCGAACGTCTCGGCGTCGGTCGTCATCGCGAGCCGGAGCATGCGCTCGCTCGGGGCCGTTCGGACTTAAAAACGGTGCGGCGGTCGCCGGTCGCTCGTCGACCCCGCGGGGCGCCGCCGCCGCTCCCGTGCCGTCGGCGGCTCGCCGCGGCGCGCGACTCGATCGCGCTACTGCAGGTGGCCTTCCTCGCGAAGCTGTTCGGCCTCGCTCTTCTCGTAGCGCCACGAGATGTCGCCCTTCTCGTCTTGCCAGTCCCACGGCTCGACGAGGACGATGTCGTCCTCGCGGATCCAGACGCGCTTCTGCATCCGGCCGGGGATCCGCGCGGTCCGCTCTTTCCCGTCCGCACAGCGCACTCTGACCCGGTTCGCGCCGAGCATCTCGACGACCTCCGCGAACACCTCGTCGTCGTCGGGCATCCGGAGGTCGTTTCGGCCGCCGCCGTCTCCGTTGCTCATGCGTACGCGGTGATACGCGCTCCCGGAAATAAAAGGGCCGCTCTCCGCGCGGAAGCGCCCTTTTTAAACCTCGACGGCGGCGATCGGGAGCCATGCGCGACACCCTCGGATCCGAAGGCATCGCCGGCGTCGTGGTCGTCCTCGTCGCGGTCGGAATTCTCACCGCCCGCGACCCGGTCATCGGCGCGGCCGTCATGATCCTGTTGGCCGGCCTCGCGATGATCGCGAAGGGGATCGCCGGCACCGTGATGCGGTCGTTCGGGCTGAAGTGACCCGGCCGTCGGCGGCTCGTCGCGGTCCCTCCGTCGTCCCGAAAGAGTCATAATTAGCGGCCGCCCCCGTTGGGTATGGTCGAAGTACCCGCCGTCGCGGTCGAGCTGATCGAACTCCTCGCCGTCGTCGCCGGCGCCGGCGCCGCCTCGGCGATCGGCGTCCTCCTCGAACGGTTCGGTCTCTCGGCGGTCACCGCCGGCGACCTCGCGCTCGGGGCGTGGGCGGTCGGGATGGGCCTGCTCGCGCTGTACGTCGGGGTCGTCGCCTTGGGCTACGAGCAGGCGCTCCCGCGGATACGGCGGCTCGCCGCCGGCGAATAACCGGTCTCGGCGCAGAGGGGCGACGGTCGCGTCTCGGCTCGCGACATCCCCGCCTTTTTACTCCGGCTTGGTGAGGGAAGACGCATGGACGAGATCCTCACGAACTGGCTCCTCGGTCTCATCGCCGCCCTCCTCGCGGTGCTCGTGCTCGACTCGACGGGGCGGTCGTTCCTCGAACCGCTCGCCCCGGTCGCGAACGTGCTCGCGCTCGTGACGTTCCTCGCGTTCGTGCTCCTGACGGGGGCGTTCCTCGTGTACACCGCGTCGTTCCGGGATAACTAGACCACCGTCTGTCGGGCGGTCCCGCCCCGGCGCGGGTATATTTTTACTCCCGCTCCGTCTGGTCGCCGTATGGAGTACACGACGCTCGGACGCACCGGGACGACGGTCTCGGAGATCTGTCTCGGCTGCATGAGCTTCGGCGACTCGGACTGGCGCGAGTGGGTCTTAGACGAGGAGGAGGGGAAGGAGATCGTCGAGCGCGCGCTCGAGCTCGGAGTGAACTTCTTCGACATCACCAGAAGCCGAAGGCTTCTGGTTAGCCGCCAGACGTAGTCTGGCAACACCGCCAACATGTACTCGAACGGCGAGTCGGAGCGCGTCCTCGGCGAGGCGCTGGAGGGGCACCGCGAGGAGGCAGTCGTCGCCACGAAGGCGTACTTCCGAATGGACGAGTCGAACCCGAACTCGGGCGGGCTCTCGCGGAAGGCGATCGAACAGGAGTTGGAGAACAGCCTCGACCGGCTCGGCATGGAGACGATCGACCTCTACCAGATCCACCGGTGGGATTACGACACGCCGATCGAGGAGACGCTCGCCGCGCTCGACGACGCGGTTCGTCGCGGCAAGGTCCGCCACGTCGGCGCCTCCTCGATGTGGGCTCACCAGTTCGCCGACGCCCTCCACGCGAGCGACCGCGAGGGGTACGAGCGGTTCGCCACCATGCAGAACCACTACAACCTCGCGTACCGCGAGGAGGAGCGGGAGACCCTCCCGCTCTGCGAGAAGGAGGGGATCGGCGTGATGCCGTGGAGCCCGCTCGCGCGCGGGTACCTCACGCGCCCGCACGAGGACGTGGACGCCACGCTCCGCGGGGAGACCGAAGAGCACCTCTACGAGCACCCCTACCGCGAGGGCGGCGGGCCGGCGGTCAACGAGCGCGTCGCGGAATTGGCCGACGAGAAGGGCGTGAAGATGGCCCAAATCGCGCTGGCGTGGCTGTTCCACAAGGAGTGGGTCGACACCCCGATCGTCGGCACCTCCAGCGTCGAACACCTCGAAGACGCCGTCGAAGCGCTCGATATCGACCTTTCGGAGTCCGACGTGGAGTGGTTAGAGGAACCGTACGAGCCGGTCCGCGTCTCCGGCCACGAGTAGTCGGCGAGCCCGACGGCAACGACGCCCTTCAGCAGCCTAAATCGTGTTTTAGGGATACACCGACAAGCTATTTGTATGACATTTGTTGACAATGGTGTATGTCCAACGACGCCGACCGATCCGCCGTCCGGTCGCGGACCGAGTACGCGCGCACTCGGACGCGGTGTCCGAACTGCGGTGATCGCGTTCCGGCCGCCGGCCGAGACGGAGAGCCGGCGGAGTGTCCGAACTGTCATCGCGTGGTTCGGTCGTGACGCCGGCGCCGGGGGTCCGTGCACCGACCCCAACCCCGATCGCGCGGCGGAACCGAACGGGCCGTCGATCGCTTATAAACGCACCGTCGCGGGCGGCACGACAACCCTTTTCGGCCGGGCCGCCGAACCGAGACCCATGGCAGACGACGACGCCACCGACGCCGACGCCGGCGAGGAACAGGGCGACAGCACCGCCGAAGGCGACGACGGCGAGGAGAAGTCCTTCCGCGAGCGCGTCGAGGAGATCCGCGAGCGACGCGAGCAGGAGCGCGAGGAGGGCGACCGACCCGACCCCGAGGAGATGATGGGCGGCGGCGGCCCGCCGGGGATGGGCGGTGGCGGCGGCGGCAACCCCTTCGCGCAGATGATGTCCGGCATGATGGGCGGCGGCGGTCCGGGCGGCGCCGGCGGCCCGCCGGGCATGGGCGGCGGTTCCGGCGGCGCGGGCGGTCGCGGCGAGGAGCGCGGCGATCAGGCCGGCAACGAGGAGCTCGTCCGCGAGGTGCGCCAGCTCCGCGACGAGGTCCGCGACGCCACCCGCCAGCTCCAGCGCATCGCGCAGGCGCTCGAAGACGACTGACTCGGCGACGGTTCCCTCCCCTTTTTTCCACGTGCAAGAGTGGTGCACTCGTTGATCGATCGGGCAGCTTATTCTGGAGTTTGAAGAACGGTACAGCCGAGACTCGGAGGATCGAGAGAAGCGGCCGATTGAGTCCTGTCTCTGACCCCTATCGTTCAAACTTCATCCGATACAGTATTGTACGAGTTATGAAAAACACATAAGGCGGAGCGGTTCAAACGGACACCTAATGGCTGAAGATATCGATGAGATCCGTCGACAGAAACTGGCTGAGCTTCGAAACAAGGCTGAAACGGGCGGTTCTGAGGCGTCCACCCCGAAGAGCCCGTCCGAACCGATCCATATCGACGGCGGCGCCGAGCTGTCCGAAACTGTCGGTGAGTACGGTCTCGTGCTAGCCGACTTCTACGCCGATTGGTGTGGCCCGTGTCAGATGCTCGAACCGATCGTCGAAACGATCGCGGCCGAGACCGATGCGACCGTAGCGAAGATCGACATCGACGCGAATCAGCAACTCGCCGCAGAGCACGGTGTCCAGGGGGTTCCGACCCTCGTCCTGTTCGCTGACGGGCAGCCGGCGGAACGGCTCGTCGGTATGCAGGACGAAGCGCAGCTTCGCTCCGTGATCGAAACACACGCGTGAACCAACGATGACCGACGAGTCTTCCCCTGTCTGGACCCCGATACTCACCGCGGCGAAAGTCCCCGGGGGGAGGTAGCGGACGAATGAGCGACGCAACGCCATGAGCGACGCTACGCCGTCCGAGTACGTGCGAGCACACCGAGAGGAACTGGTCGCGCTCGCCCTCGACCTCCTCGCGATTGAGACGTCGAACCCGCCCGGCGACATGCGCGAAATCGTCGTCGAAATCGAACGATTCCTCGATCCACTTCCGGTCGATGTCGAGCGGTTTGCGGTCGATCCAGCGAAGCCAAACCTGCTCGTTCGAATTCCTGGCAAGTCTGACCGCACGCTGCTTTACAATGGCCACCTCGATACGGTGCCCTTCGACGCCGACGCGTGGTCTCACGACCCGCTCGGCGAGCGCGCCGACGAGCGCCTTTACGGCCGCGGTGCAACCGATATGAAAGGCGCCGTGGCGTCGATGCTGTTCGCACTACAGGCCTTCGCAGCCACCGACGCTGAACCACCCGTCGACCTCCAATTTGCGTTCGTGAGCGACGAGGAAGTGGGCGGTGACGCCGGCTTGCCAGCGTTACTGGACGCTGGTGAGCTCGAGGCTGACGCGTGCGTGATCGGCGAGCCGACCTGCGAGGAAGGCCGCCACTCCGTCACAATCGCGGACCGGGGCAGCATCTGGCTGACGCTCGAAGCCAGCGGTGAGGGGGCTCACGGCTCCCGACCGGTACTCGGCGTCAATGCCATCGACCGACTCTACGACGCCGTCGGGACTATACGCGAACGGTTTGGCACCCAGCGACTCGAGATCAACGATGACGTGGCACCGACCGTCGAGGAGTCAATTGAATACTACGCCCCCTCGATGGGTGAGGCCGCCGCTCGAGAGCTGTTCTGGTACCCCTCGATCAACCTCGGCGTCCTCGAGGGCGGGGACGCGATAAACACCGTCCCGCAGTCTGCACACGCCGAAGTTGACGTGCGACTGACCGCAGGTGTCCACACGCCCGATATGCTCGCGGAGATTCGGGAGTGCGTCTCCGACTGCGACGGTATCACGATCGCCGACGTCTCCTGGAGCGTCGATACGGCCGAAGCACCCGCCAGCCCACTCGTCGAAGCCGTCGCGTCGATCGCGGAAGACGTCACGGGCGATCGCGTTTTCAGGCGGAGCGCTACGGGCGGTGGTGACGCCAAGAAACTCCGGAATGCGGGCATCCCGACCGTCGAGTTCGCGCTCGGAACCGACACCGTCCACGCGCCGGATGAGTACGTTCCGGTCGACGTACTCGTCGACAATGCCGTTGTCTACGCTCATTTACCAACACGGTGGCAGTCCCAGCTCGGTTACTGACATCCTCCCCGCGCTGAAGCCCGAGGCTTTCTCCTCGATTCTCCGTAAACGTCTCTACTCTGTGATTTCAAGATCACTTCCCGATAGCCCATCCCGGTTCTACAGATTTTCATAGTCTTGGAATCTATATCCAATACTAATATGGGTCAGTTCCAACTGCCCCCTGTGAGCTCTCTATGACTGACATCGAGCCTGACGACACCGTCGATGCCAGAGGCGCAGCATGCCCCGGCCCGTTGATGGACCTCATCGGAAAGATTCGGAGCGCCGAGTCGGGGGACGTGATCCGACTGCTGAGCGACAGCGACCAGTCGCTCACCGACGTTCCCGAGTGGGCCGAGGAGGCCGGTAACGAACTGCTTGCGGTCGAAGAGCTCGGCGACCACAACGCGTTCTACGTGGAGAAAGCATGACCGAGCACGTCGTTATCGTCGGCGGCGGGACCGGCGGGACCGTCCTCGCGAACGACCTCGCCGACCGACTCGAACCCGAACTCGACGCCGGCGAGGTCCGCGTCACGCTGGTCAACGACGGCCCCGACCACGTCTAYAAGCCGGTCTGGCTGTACGTGCCGTTCGGCCAGCGCGAACCYGACGACGGCCGTCGCCCGCTCGACGACCTCGTCGACGACGCAATCGAYCTCCGGATCGACCGCGTGTCSGACATCGACACCGAGGCCCAGCGGCTCCAGTTCCACGGGAGTGCCCCACCAGTCAGCTACGACTACCTCGTGCTGGCGACCGGSTCGACGTTGGAGCCCGACCAGATTYCGGGCCTCACGGAGGRCGGTCACAACTACTACAGCGAGYCGGGCGCGACCGACYTGCGCGACGAACTGYTGGAGTTCACCGACGGTGACCTCGTGTTGAGCGTCATCGGGACGCCCCACATGTGTCCGGCGGCACCGCTGGAGTTCGTCTTCATGGCCGACGACTGGCTCCGCGAGCGCGGCCTCCGCGAGGACGTCGACATCACGTACACGTACCCGATCCAGCGCGTCCACGGCAATCCCCACATCGCCGAGTGGGCCCGCCCCATCATGGAGGAACGGGACATCAACGTCGAGACGTTCTTCAACGCCGAGTTGGTCGACCCCGAGGCGGAGACGATCACGTCGATGGAAGGGACGGAACTCGACTACGACCTCCTCGTGACGATTCCCCCTCACGGCGGCGTCGACCTCATCGAGGAGGCGGGACTCGGCGACGACGGCTGGGTCGGCGTCGACAAGCACACGCTGGAGGCCGAGGCCGCCGAGAACGTCTACGCGCTCGGCGACACCGCCGACACCGGCGTCCCGAACGCGGGCAGCGTCGCTCACTACCAGGCCGGCGTCGTCGGCCAGCGTCTCGCCAGCGAGATCCGCGGCCGCCCGCCCACGGCCACCTACGACGGGAAGACGCTGTGCTTCATCGAGACGGGGATGGACGCGGCGTCGTTCGTCGAGTTCGACTACGAGAATCCGCCGTCGCCGGCGCCGCCGTCGGAGAAACTCCACTGGTCGAAGCTGGCGTACAACGAGTCCTACTGGCTGACTGCACGAGGACTGCTCTGATCATGTCCGAACCGCAGAACCCCGAGCCGTCCGAGTTGGAGGCGGCGATCGAACGGAACCCCGAGGCCGTCGCCGAGTTCGTGGAGCACCTCGACGCCGTCAACGAGCTACTGGACGTGATCTCGCTGGGCGAGAGCGCGCTCGACGACGAGATGGTCCGCGAGCTCTCGGCCACGGGGTCGACGCTCGCCGAGTCCGCCGACGGCCTCGCGACGGACGAGGCCGTGGCACTGGCCGAGGCGGTCGGGGAGAACGGCGACGAACTGCGCGAAGCGCTCGACACGCTCGTCGTGCTCCAGCAAAGCGGGACGCTCGACGAATTGGCCGAACTCGCGGAGGTCGGATCGCTGGCGACCGCGGCGCTCGACGACGAGATGGTCACGTCGCTGGCCGGTACCGGCGCCGCGGTCGGCGAGGTCGCGCAGACGGCCGCGGACGACGAGACTCGTGACGGCATCCAAACGCTGCTGGAGAGCGTCGGTGAAGCGGAGCGGAGCTCCCCCGAGCGGGTCGGGGCTGTCGGCCTGCTTCGCGGAGTACGCGATCCGGACGTCCGGTACGGGCTCGGCTACCTGCTGGCGCTCGCAGGCGCGCTCGGCCGTGCGAAATCCACCGAGAAGTCACACTGACCGCCCCCTCCGAGTCGGGCCGCTCTCCCGGTCGATGCGGGCGGGGGAGTGACCGCACCGAATTATATTGTGTAGTAAGCCCAACTCTATTAAACACTCGGTGCGTAAGGTCCCGTAATGGCAACTCAGGCAGCAGCGACGGACGGTGTAGCTTCGCTCGGCGGCGACGACCTCGAAACGGCGATCGAGTTCGGTGCCGGGAGCACGCCCACGTTCGTCCCCTTCGTCGACGGGCAACCGGTGGAACGGCCTCGCGGCGGCCAGAACGAGCAGACACTCCGCGACCTGATCGCCCGGTATTACGACTAACTCACCGACAACGAGATGACTCCCAGAGAACTCCGCGCCGACACGCCCGCCTTACACGAGGACGTCTACCTGAATTTCGGTGCTCACGGGCCGAGTCCACGGTACGTCGTCGAGGCCGCAGACGAGTTCGTGCGGTCACACGAGTACGAGCCGAGCACGCGAAACGACCCCTACGAGGTGGCGTTCGACGCATACGACCGAGTGCGGGAGCGCGTCGCCGGTTTCGTCGGTGCGGACGACGACGAGATCGGGCTCACGGAGAGCACGACCGCGGGCATCAACGCCGTCGCCACCGCCATCGACTGGAAGCCCGGCGACACCGTCGTTCGAACCGACCTCGAACACCCGGCCGGGACGCTCCCGTGGCAACGGCTCGAACAGGAGGGCGTCGATGTCCGGGTCGTCGAGGCCGAGGACGGTCGCGTCGACCTCGACGCCTTCGCCGAGGCCGTCGCCGACGCGCGCCTGGCCTGTTTCAGCGCCGTGACGTGGACGCACGGCACCCGGTTACCGATCGGCGACCTCGTCGATATCGCCCACGACGCCGGGGCGTTCGCGCTCGTCGACGCCGTGCAGGTGCCGGGACAGCTCCCGATGGACGTCGAGGAGTGGGGGGCGGACGCCGTCGCGGCGGCCGGCCACAAGTGGCTGCTGGGGCTGTGGGGCGGCGGCTTCCTCTACGTCGATGCTCACGTGGCCGACTCCCTCACGCCCACCACGGTCGGCTACCGAAGCGTCGACACGCCAACTGCAGACCCCTACGAGTTCGCAGCCGGCGCCCGCCGATTCGAGGTCGGCTCGGCTAACCCGGCGACACACGTCGCCCTAGCCGAAGCCATCGAGGCGATCGACGAGGTCGGCGTCGACCGTATCGCGGACCGGATCCAAGAATTGGCCGGCCAGCTGACCGCTGACGTCCCCGACGATCGGCTTCTCAGTCCAGCGGACCCCGAGTCGGGACTCGTGACCATCGAGGTGGACGACCCCGGAGCAACGGTCGACCGCCTCGCGACGGATGGGATCGTGGTTCGTGCCTTACCTGAGCCGGACGCCGTCCGCGCGTCGGTCCACGCGGTCAACACTCACGCCGAGGTCGAGCGGCTGTTGGACGCCCTCGAATCGGAGTGGAACTGACGCAATTGCTCGTTTGACCCCCGCCTAAAGACGGGAGCATACGCTCCCCGATTGTATCAAACGCCGCTGCTGGAGTGGCCGTCGGTGGGATACCGCTACCGAAGGGAAGTTCTGTCTGCTTCAGTCGACCTGTACGCGACCGCTGTCGGCGACGAGGATGTCGTGACCACGATACTCGAATCGAACGTCGAGGTCAGACGCCGTCGAATCTTCGACTAACGCTTCTACTGCATCCGGATCGACGATCTCTGCGAGCGGCGGATCGAGCGCGACCGGCTTGACGCCCTCTGCCTCCGCGACGGCCTCGACAATCTGAGCGATCGGGTCTTCGAGGTTATTCATAAAGGTTAGACGAGGAGCTGGATGTCGGCGTCGGCCATGTCTTGGAGGGCTGTCGCCGCGCCGACGCCCGTGGTGACGCCGTCGTAGAAGTCGTCCTCGTCGTAGYCCATCAGGTCGATGGTCATCTGRCAGGCCTGGAACTCGACGCCCATGTCGAGGCTCGTCTCCATGAGTTCCTCGATGGTGGCGGTGTCGTTGTCCGCGATCTTCTTYTCCATCATCTTCGTCGTSACGCGGTCCATGCCSGGGAGCGCGGCGACSGCGTTCGGGACGGGCATGTTGGGGTTGCCGACGGAGCTGAGCTTGAGGTTCTTCGAGCGCTCCTCGTGGAGGATGTCCAGCCCCCAGAACGTRTGGAAGACGGTCACGTCGTAGCCGAACGCGGCSGCGGTGCTGGCGAGGATGAGCGGCGGGTACGCCATATCGAGCGTGCCCTTCGTCGCGATGATGCTCATCTTCTTGCCGTCGTCCTCGCCGGTGGCTTCTGCGAGCGCGTCCTCCAGTTCGTCGACGCGTGCAGCCAGTTCCGCACGCGAGGGCGCGTCGTCGGCCGACGCGTCGGGTGTGTCCGTGCTCATCGTTACTCCGTCTTGCGCACGTAGTGTTTGTACACGTCGTCGCCTTCCTCCTGGTCGACGAGCTCGACGCCCTCGGTTCCGGCGGCCCACCCGTCGATGTCGCTCATGCTGCCCGAATCGGTGGCCAGCACTTCGAGGATCTCGCCGGCGGCGAGGTCGTCGATGGCGCCTTTCGTCTTCACCACAGGCATCGGGCACGATGTACCTTTCACGTCGAGCGTCTCCGCGATGTCGTATTCAGCACTCATTGGTTATCTGCTCCGTCTGTATTGGAGCTATCGCACAATACCCCCTACCCGAGTAAAAGATTGTCGGTTCTTGTGCTTACTGCAAACTACTAATTAGTGTAGGATACCCGAACAACAGCTCTATTAACGTTTATTCGAGTAGTTTAGGAATATATGACGCATTCTCCTTCAGACAGTATTGTTTAATTGGGGGAATACTATGAAAATCCTTTTGTACATCCGGCCGGTAGAAGTGATTGCACAACATGGACGCTGATGACTTTCCGACTCCCGACGTCGACGTCGCGTCGGTCGAGCCGGAAACGCTGAAGGACCGTATCGACGCCGGCGAGGACGTTACCCTCCTCGACGCGCGCATGCAATCCGACTACGAGGAGTGGCGCATCGACGGCGAGAACGTCACGTCGGTCAACGTCCCGTACTTCGAGTTCCTCGACGACGAGATCGACGACGACGTCCTCGAGCGGATCCCCGACGACCGCGAGGTGACCGTCCTGTGCGCGAAGGGCGGCGCCAGCGAGTACGTCGCGGGCACGCTCGCGGAGCGCGGGTACGACGTGAACCACCTCGAGGACGGGATGAACGGCTGGGCGACCGTCTACGAAGCCGTCGAAATCGAGCGCTACGACGGCGCCGGCACGCTCGTTCAGTACCAGCGCCCCTCTTCGGGCTGTCTCGGCTACCTGCTCTACGACGACGGCGAGGCCGCGATCATCGACCCGCTGCGGGCGTTCACCGACCGCTACTTCGACGACGTCGACGACCTCGGCGTCGACCTCCAGTACGCGCTGGACACCCACATCCACGCCGACCACATCTCGGGGCTGCGTGACCTCGCCGACGAGGGCGTGGAGGGCGTCATTCCCGAGGCGGCCGTCGACCGCGGCGTCACGTACGCGGACGAGCTGACCACGGCCGATGACGGCGACACCTTCCAGGTCGGCGACGCCACCATCGAAACCGTCTCCACGCCCGGTCACACGACCGGGATGACCTCGTACCTCGTCGACGGCAGCCTGCTCGCGACCGGCGACGGGCTGTTCGTCGAGAGCGTCGCTCGCCCCGACCTCGAGGAGGGCGACGACGGCGCACCGGACGCGGCCCGCATGCTCTACGAGTCCCTGCAAGAGCGCGTGCTGACGCTGCCCGACGACACGCTCGTCGGTGGCGCACACTTCAGCGACGCCGCCGAGCCCGCCGGGGACGGTACCTACACCGCACCTATCGGCGATCTCGTCGAGGAGATGGGCGCGCTCACGATGGACGAACAGGAGTTCGTCGACCTGATCCTCTCGGACATGCCGCCGCGGCCGGCCAACTACGAGGACATCATCGCGACGAACCTCGGGCAGAACGCCGTCGACGACGAGGAGGCGTTCACGCTCGAACTCGGCCCCAACAACTGCGCGGCGAGCCAGGAGTCGCTCGCGGGTGACTAACGACGCCAATGGTGACTGATCCAGTCCCGCTCCAGCTTGCCGCCGAGCTGTTCCCGAACGGCATCAGCCGGTACGCCGTCGGGGGACTACTCGTCGGCCTCGGGACCGTCCTGATCTACGTCGGGACGGGCATCCCCGCCGGAGCGAGTACGTTCCTCGAATCGACGCTGTCGTACGTCTCCGGCCAGTCGCGGTTCCAGCAGTACGTCGGCTCGCGGGACTGGCGGCTCGTGTTCACGGCCGGCATCGTCCTCGGCGGGCTCGCCTTCGCCGCGACGTTCCAGTCCGGCCTCGTCACGAGCTCCCTATACGAACCCGGGAACACCGGCCAGCTGTACGAGGTCGCCGGCGTGACGCTCTGGACGACCGACGTCCAGCCGTGGCGGCTGTTCCTCGGCGGCATCCTGGTCGGTATCGGTACCCGGATCGGGAAGGGCTGTACGTCCGGGCACGGCGTCTGCGGCGTCGGTTCGGCGTCGAAGACGTCGCTGGTCGGCGTAGTGACGTTCCTGACGGTAGCGATCGGGACGGCACAGGTCGTCGCCGCGCTGGGGGTGAGCCCATGAGCTGCGAGACGCGAGGGGCGAACGGAGTGAGCGCCTCGGCGGGCGAACGGCGAACGGACGTGAGCCGTGAGCAGCGAGGGTCTCGAACTGCGCGAACGGGAGCGACCGGAGGGAGCGACACGTGAGCGACGACCGCCACCCGCTGTTCAAGCCGCTGATCTTCGTCGGCGGTATCGTCTTCGGGTTCGGGCTCGGGTTCAGCCACATGGCGCGCCCGGAGGTCGTGCTGAACTTCCTCCAGTTCGACGATCTCGGGCTGCCGTTCGTCATGTTCGGCGCCGCCATCGTCTCCGGGGTCGCGTTCGCCCTGCTACCCCGAATTCGGGACGCCGCGCCCCTCACGGGCGACCCCTACGAGCGTCGCCTAAAGCCGTTCGACCGAAACGTTCTGGTCGGCGGCGCCGTCTTCGGCGTCGGCTGGGGGCTCTCCGGTATCTGCCCGGGCGCGGCGTACGCGAGCCTCGGCGTCGGCAACGTCACCATCCTCTGGGCGCTCGCCGGGATGTTCCTCGGCGCGTACGCGCAGGGCTACTGGCGGAGCCGCAGCCGAACCGGCGACACCGCCCCAGCGGGCGCCGACTAACGTCACCCTCTCAATGGACCCCGCCCTCATCGCCCTCTTCATCGGGGCGGCGCTCGCCAGCCTGTTCATGGCGTGGGTTATCGGCGCCGGATCGAGCGGTGCAACTCCGTTCGCTCCCGCCGTCGGCGCGAACGCCATCGGCACGATGCGGGCCGCGCTGCTGGTCGGGATTTTCGGCTTCGTCGGCGCCGTAACGCAGGGCGGGAACGTCTCGGAAGCCGTCGGGAGCGGACTCGTCGGCGGGATGAGCATGCCCGTCACCGGCGTCATCCTCGTGCTGGTGTTGGGTGCCGGCCTGATGGCGGTCGGCGTCGTCACCGGGTATCCGATCGCGACGGCGTTCACCGTGACCGGCGCCGTCATCGGCGTCGGTCTCGCCCTCGGCGGGACGCCGATCTGGTCGAAGTATCAGCAGATTGCGGCCGTCTGGGTGTTGACGCCGTTCGTGGGCGGTGGCATCGCGTACGCAATCGCGAGTCTGCTCCCGCGGTCTGACGTCCCCGAACGGTACAGTATCCCCGTCCTCGTCGGTCTCGTCACCGCCGTGCTCGTCAACATCGAGTTCAGCTTCCTCGGAGGGGAAAGCTCCGCGGGAACCCTTCGAGGCGTCGGACAGCAGATACTGGCAGTCGACGGACGCGCGTCGGCGCTCGTCTTGACCGGTGGTGCGGCCGTGGTCGTCGCCGCTGTGGTCTGGTGGGACGTCGGCAGTGACCAACGCGGAGGGCTGCAGCGCGTGTTGCTCGCGCTCGGCTCGCTCGTCGCGTTCTCCGCGGGCGGTAGCCAGGTCGGCCTCGCGGTCGGGCCGCTGATTCCGCTCCTCGAAGGAGCCGAGATCGTGTCGATGTTCGCGGTGCTGGTCGGCGGTGGCCTGGGGATGCTTGCGGGTTCCTGGACGGGCGCTCCCCGGATGATCAAGTCACTCGCGCAGGACTACTCGTCGCTCGGGCCGCGTCGCGCCATCTCGGCGCTCGTGCCGTCGTTCCTCATAGCGCAGCTTGCCGTCCTGCTGGGCGTGCCCGTCTCGTTCAACGAGATCGTCGTCAGCGCCATCATCGGGAGCGGTGCCGCTGTCGGCGGTCGAGAAGCGGTGGATGCGCGGAAAATCGGTATGACGCTTGGAGCGTGGGCAGGGTCGTTCCTGCTCGCGTTTGCGCTCGCATACGCTACCGCGTTCCTCCTACTGTAATCCACAAATAACGCAACTGAAATCCATTACCAATGAGTACCACAACAGAACGCAGACAGGGGATCCGCGAACACCTCGGGCAGTTCTCGTTGCACGTCCTGCTCGTCTTCGCGACCGGGCTGACCATCGGTTCCGAACGGACCGTCGTTCCCGTGCTGGGGGAGGACGTCCTCGGCGTCGAGTCGTTCCTCGTGATCGGCTCGTTCGTCGTTTCGTTCGGCGTCGTGAAGTCGATCCTCAATCTCTACGCCGGCAAGTGGGGCGAGGAGTACGGCCGCAAGCCCGTCCTCGTCGCCGGGTGGGCGACGGCGCTTCCCCTCCCAGCCATCCTCATCTTCGCGCCGAGCTGGGGCTGGATTACGGTCGGGAACGTCCTGCTGGGTGTCAACCAGGCGTTGACGTGGAGTATGGCGATCAACGCGAAGATCGACCTCGCGGGCCCCGATCAGCGCGGCCTCGCGGTCGGCATCGACGAGGCGTTCGGCTACACCGGCGTCGCCGTCGGAGCCTGGGTCACGGGCGTCATCGCAGGCCAGTGGAGTCTGCGGCCCGAGCCGTTCTACTTCCTCGCAGTGGTCGTCGTGCTGGCGTTCCTCATCTCGATCTTCCTGATCAAGGAGACCGTCCAGTACGCCCAAGCCGAGGGTGACGACGACCATCACGACGCGAACCTTCCGTTCAATGAGGTGCTGAAGCGCGCGACGTACGGCGACCGGACGCTGTTCGCGGCGGCACAGGCCGGCCACATCGAGAACTTCGTGGACACGCTGTTCTGGATCGCCGTCCCGCTGTACCTCACGAGTCAGGGCCTCGGTATCGCGGCGGTCGGGGTCGTCGTCGGCGTCCACAGCGCGATGTACTTCCTCCAGATCGCGACCGGGGGGCTCGCGGACCGCATCGGCCGCCGTCCGCCCGTCATCGCCGGGATGTTCCTCGCGGGCGCGGGCGTCCTGGGGATGGTGCTCGTCGATAGCTACCTCCCGTGGGCCGTGCTGGCTGGGGTTTCCGGTCTGGGGATGGCGCTGCTGTATCCGAACCTGATGACGGTCCCCAGCGACGCGGCCCACCCGACGTGGCGGTCGGCGGGGATGGGCGTCTACCGGATGTGGCGTGACTCCGGGTACGCTGTCGGCGCGGTCCTGATCGGACTCTCGATGGAGTTCGCGAACGTTGAAGCCGCGTTTTACCTGACCGCTGGTCTGATGTTTGTTTCCGGGGCGGTGGTGTATCTCTGGATGGAGGAGACTCATCCCGAGTTCGGTACTCACGAGCCACCCGCGCCTGCGAGGGCCGGAAGGGGAAGCGTCACTGAAGACTGAATGCTCCGTGAGGGCCCGTCTCGTGTGCCCCCACGCGTCCTGAGAGCTAGCATGGGCTACCGCCCGACAATATCGCAGCCCTGGTGTTGTCTCTCTCAGACTGCTCGGGGCGGCGGAACGAGGAAGACGTTCCCCGTCGCCTGCGCGACAATCTCCTCTGAAACGCTGCCCAACAGGAGTCGCCGGATACGGCTTCGCCCCTTCGACCCGACGAGGATCGTCGACGGCATCACTTCTGCTTCGACGTCGAGGATTTCGTCAGCGGGATCGCCGTGGCGGACCTCGATCCGTGTCTCGATGTCCCAGTTTTCCAGCGTACTCGCATGCTCAGCCAGTTGTTCCCGCGGGCTCTCATCGTCGGCGCCCTCGTCTTTCGGCGACCGCACGTAAACGAGCGTGACTTCTTCGGTCGCGTGACGGAGGTACGAGAAGGCGTCGAACGCTCGATCGGCGTTCTCCGAAAAGTCCGTCGCGAAGAGAATTCGCTGAAAGAGATGTTCTCGGAGGACATCGGGGTCGTCCGTCGCCCGCTCGACGCGATTGACCAATAACGGCACGACGGTCGTCCGCGCGAGGTTGCGTGCGGTCGAACCGATAACGCGGTTCTCCAGCGGGCTCTGCCCACGCGATCCGACGACAGATAGATCGGCGTGTACGGTCTCAGCGATGCCGTTGATTCGTCGATACGGAGTTCCGCGGACGACGTGCGTCTCGACGTCGAACCCTGCGGTTTCGATCACCTGCCGATATTGGTCCAATCCCTGTCGGCGCCGCTCCTCGAAGTTCACGCCGGGCATTCCGGAGTGGACGTTCGCCGGGACGACCGTCACGAGATGGATCGTGTCGACGCCGACACGGCCCAGACACCCGAGACGGGTTTCGTTCTCTATCGCAGCCTCACTTGCAGCCGAGAGGTCGGTCGCGCACAGGGCCCTCATGTCGACACCTTCGCCGACCGAGGACAACACAGTTTTGGGGATCTGAGTGGCAGTCTACTCTCGGGACGTACGCCGGTTCGTTTTGGAGCTGACGGAGTTCGATATGTTCATTGTAAGTTATCGGTACTCCACCTGAGGTTACCTGAATATAGTATTGTGTAGTAACCCCAAAACTGTTATAGGCACGAGGGGGGTAGGAGATATCGAGCAGAAATGTGCCAACACCGAATTACCGGATTCGAAAGCCGGAGGATGAATCGATGGCAGGACTAGAGATTCCCGCGTGGGACCCGGAGACGGCCCTGCTCATCGGCGCGATTCTACTGGAAGCGATCGTGCTGTACGTGGGCTACGGCGGTCTCGAACGGCTCTTCGGTCCGTATCTCATGAAACTCCTGGTCGGAGGTGAAGCGAGTGCTCAGTAGTCTCCTCGACGGGATCGGAATCCTGGGGACGAGCCCCGAGATGCTGGTGCTGTTCGTCGGGTTCGGCCTCGTCGTCGGCGTCCTGTTCGGGTTCTTCGGCATGGGCGGGTCGTTCCTCGTCACCCCCGCCTTGCTGATGCTGGACTATCCGGCGCCCGTCGCGGTCGGCAGCGGGATGGCGTTCGTCTTCGGGACGGCGGTCATCGCGACCCTCAAACACCACGATCTCGGGCAGGTCGACTACAAGCTCGGCGCGATCATGATCACCGGGACGACCATCGGCATCGAGGCCGGTCGCGCGAGCGTCTACTACCTCGAATCGATGGGACTCGCCGGCGGTGTCATCAGCGTCGCCTACGTCGTCCTGCTCGGCGGTGTCGGCGCGATGGTGACTCGTGACGCCTTGAACAACGACGGCGGAGGGGGGATCGACCACGAGGCGACCGACCGGGACCTCGACGAGTACGAGATCCCCGAAATCGCGAAGACGGTTCAACAGACCGTTCGCATTCCGCCGATGGTGACCCTCCGCGGCGACGTCCGCGTCTCCGCGTGGGTCATCACGGTCGTCGCCTTCGCGACCGGCGTCCTGTCCGGGTTCCTCGGCGTCGGTGGCGGCTTCATCCGGATGCCGGCGATGATCTACGCGATCGGCGTCCCGGTGCCCGTCGCCGTCGGCACCGACCTCTTCGAGATCGTCTTCTCCGGTGGCCTCGGGAGCTACCTCTACGGACAGGGCGGCGGCGTCAACCTAAGCATCGTCGCCCCGCTGCTGTTCGGAAGCGCACTCGGTGCGCGTATCGGGTCCGCCGCGACCGCCGTCGTCGACGCTGACGGCATCAAGATTTACTTCGGCGGCATGCTGTTGATCGGTGCCATTGCTGTGGGTATCGGCGAAGTTGGGTCCTACCTCGGCAACCCGACTCTCGAGCTACTCGGGCTAGTCCTCGTCATCGGCGCGGCAGTCGTCGTCGCCTTCGCGATCCTCTACACGACGATCGCTTCGCTCCGTAAGACGCGTCGTCAGGCGGCTACAGCCGCAGACTAATCTGTTTTAGGTCAATCCGCTATTCGGTCGCCGTGTCAATTTACTCGGCTCACCACAAAATTGTACAATCCGTACAAAAGTCTTTTAACGGCTGCTGACCTACGTGGTATTGATTACAATGCCAGATTCGATGGCCGAACAGCTCCGTCAAGACATGGAGTGTGAGGGGCTACTGGAGTGCTTCCACGGGCTCAAGGATCTCGACAGAGAGTGCTTCCGAGCACTCGTCGAGGCAGAGGAACCGCTGACCGTTGATGAACTCGCGGAGCGCGTGGACCGAGAGCGCTCGACTGCGTATCGGGCCGTCCAGCGCCTGCTCCAGACGGGGTTCATCGAGAAAGAGCAGATCAACTACGACCAGGGCGGCTACTACCACGTCTACTCGCCGACGGACCCGTCGAAGATCACCGATGACATGCAGCGGATGCTCAACGACTGGTACGCGAAGATGGGCCAGCTCATCCAGGAGTTCGAAACAAAGTACGAGCAGTCCGATACTCCGGCTCCCGCTGCAGAAAGCTAACCTCACACTTTTTCACTCGGACGAGCCGTTGCAGCAGCGATTTACCTTATTACGGAAGTCCAATGAGAAAGCCCCACCCTTCAGGACGGGGAAGATGTCAATCGCGCAGTAGCGTGCTCGAATACCACGCCTAGCAGTATATTGTGCAGTATTGTAACTACTACACAAATTATTGTGAAGAGCAACCAATTTGCGAGACGTTAACCGATCCACCGACTTGCGAGACGTACTCCCCGCATCGATCGCGGCATCTCCGGGACACTCTCAGTCCCGGACTCCCGAGAGTCGCTCAATCCGGTCCGGCAGCGCGGGGAGCGCCACGACGACGACGACGGCGGCGGTCGTCGCGGCCAGCGTCATCGGGAGCGTCCCCGCGAGGGCGTACGCGCCGACCCAGAGCCCGCCGGTGACGGCGAGCGCGGGGACCGCGATCCGGACGGGCACGGGGGGCTCGTCGCCGTCGATCAGCCGCCAGCCGATCGCGCCGCCCGCACCGGTGGCGATCCCGATCCCCGCTTCGACCACCTCGTCGGTGTGCCCGCTCGTGACGGCGACGGCCAGCGCGCCGGTCGAGACGACCGCCGCCAACAGGAACGGGAGCGTGGGATCGAGCCCGGCGGTGGCACCGCGGGGATCGGGCCCGGCCCCCTCGTCCGCGGTCCTGCCTTCACTCCGCCGGATCCGCGGGTCGCCCGCGAGCCACAGCGCGCCGAGCACGACGCCGCTCCCCACGGCCAGCCCCGCGAGCACGTCGACGACGTAGTGGACCCGGATGACGACCCGCGAGAGCGCGACGGCGACGGCGACGGTACCGGCGGCGAGGAGCCGCTTCCGTGCGGTCCACGCCCGGTCGTACGCGAGCGCCAGCGCGAGGTACGCCGCCGCGCCCCCGGTGGCGTGACCGCTCGGGAAGCCGAAGCCGTCGGAGAGCACCTGCGCCTCGTACCACGCCGACAGCAGGCCGGGGAGCCACGTCGGCACGTCCGCGGGACCGACCGCGCCGGGCGGGCGGGGGACCGCGAACCACGCCTTGCCGAGCGCCGTGGCGGCGTACGCGCAGGTGACGACGGCGATCGCGGTCGCGCCGGCGCGACGGGGCGCGGCCGCGACCCGGTCGGTCGCGAACCAGTAGCCGACCGCCAGCAGTCCGAAGAGGAACCACGGGTCCGCGAGATGGGTGACCGCGGCGAAGGCGACGACGACGAACTCCGGGAGCACGTCGACGAGCGGCGTCTCGCCGATCCCCCGCTCGGCGGCGACGAGTCCGGTCACGAGCCGATCACTCGATTAGTCGTCGCCCCGGTCGCGGGCGTAGTCGATCGCCTTGCCGGGCGTTTCCAGCAGGTTGAGGCCGATGCCGACGACGATGAAGAGCGTGTACAGCCCCAGCGTCGACAGCCCGAGGATGAGCATCGCGGCGATGGCGTAGAGCCCGTTGAGAAAGGAGAACGCGCCGAGGATCAGCACCGTGCCGTAGAGGAGCACGAGGTACGGCCCCCAGCCGCGGGCGTGGCCGCGACGCATCCGCGAGCGGACGTACCGCTTCAGCTCCGACTCGACGGCCGGCTTGTCGACGGTGCGTCGCTCGACGTCGTCTTCGAACGCGTCGAACTCCGCCCGCAGCCGGCTCACCTCCTCCTGTAGCGCCGCCACGTCCGGCGCGCCCGCCGGGCGTTCCTCGTCGCCGGCGTCGTCCGCGCCGTCCGACTCACCGTTCATACCCGGCGGTCGGTCGCTGGCGTGTTGTAACTGCCGGTCCGTTTCGCGTCCGGTGCGGTCATCGCGGTCGCCGTGACCGTCGTCGGGCGTTGCGTTCCCGCCGCTCCGTCCCGCGAGGACGACGTTGACGACGCCGCCGACCACGACCACGGCGGCCGCGAGGTACAGCCACGTGACGAGAAGCAGAATGCCGCCGATCACGCCGTACACCTGATACCGTCCGGCGCTCGCGGCGTACACCTGAAAGCCGGCCTGCAGCAGCGTCCAGCCGACGGCGGCGAAGACGGCCCCGGGGAGCGCTTCCCGGATCCCGATCGCCGGCTGGGGGAGGACGTAGTACATGGGGAGGAAGACGACGGCGAGAAAGGCGGGCAACGCGAGGACGCTCGCGGCATCCACGAGCGGGACCGCGTCCGCGGCCGCGACGAACGCGCCGACGGCGACCATCACGCCGATGCCGACGCCGACGCCGAGGACGACGGAGGCGGCGTCGGCGAGCTGCTTGAGGAAGGCCGGCGACTCGTCGCCGCCGTACAGCTCGACGAAGGCGGTGTCGAGCCCGCGGAACACCTTCAGCGTCGACCAGAGCAACACCGCCAGCCCGAGCACGCCCGCACCGGTCCGTCCGCCGGCGGAGGAGATCGCCTCGACGACGGCCTCCTCGCCGGCGGGCGTGAGGAACCCCCCGGCCGCCGCCACGAGCTCGGCGGCGATCGCCTCGCCGAAGACGGCGGTCGCGACGACGACGAGCAGGAGCAGCGCGGGGATCAGCGAGACGAACGCGTAGTAGGCGATGGCGGCGGAGAGGAACGTCACCTGCCGGTCTAACGCGACGTCGACGACGCGGCGGACGGTTCCGAGCGCGGTGGTCGAGTGACGGGGCACGCTCACGCGTTCGGGCGACGGCGACAAAAAACGGGGCGTATGGGAGCGGATTCGGATCGGTGAGGCGAGGAGGACGGGGGCGGAGACGAACCGGCGGCGTCAGACGCCGTCCTCGCCGAGGACCGCCTCCCGCATCTCCGGGATCGAGGCCGTGCTCTTGACCGCCGTGCCGCGGTAGTGCGCGCGGCTCGCCTCGTACCCGGCCCCCTTCAGGCGCTCGACGAACTCGTCCATCCCGATGGCGGGCTCGCCCCACTCCTTGTACAGCCGGTGCTGGTCGTAGTGCGTGGGGGTGTCGAGCTCGCGCGCGACGGTCCCGAGGAGCTTCCGGGCGCGCTTCGCCTCGCCCATGTCGTCGGTGACGCGCTCCCGGACCGCGCGCGTGAAGTCGGGGTCCGCGACCGCGCCGAGCCAGAGCGGGCCGGCGGTGAGCACGCGGTCGCTCCCGCAGACGGGGCAAGCGTCGACGGGGTCCGCGATCAGCCCTCGGGTCGGTTCCCGCCAGAGGCAGTCCTCACAGTGGTCCACGTACCCGAGCTCGTCGATACAGCCGTCGGCCGCCCGCGCGCCCGACTCCAGTTCGAGGTAGGTCCGCGCGTAGTGGCGGGAGACGTGCGAGACGATCGGGCGGGCCGCCTTGTCGTAGCGCGCGGCGGTCCGGACCAGCGCGGAGATCAGCGTCCGGAGCCCCATTTCGGGGTGGTAGTCGGTGTTGCGCGGGACCGCGCCGTACTTGCGGATCCCGCTGTTCAGGTGGGCGCCACAGAGGGGAGCGGTGTCGGTGGCGGTGACGCAGACGAGGTTGCGCGCGTTCGCCAGCGCGGCGTCCGCGAAGGGGATCGGCGTCCCGTACGGGTCCAGGTCCACCACGTCGAAGACGCTCTCGTACAGCAGGGCGTTGACGTCGCGGTGAACGGTCTCGCCGTCCAGATGGTTGGCGGCGAGGTTCTCGTCCGCGAGCTCGACCGCGTCGGGGTCCACGTCGGCGCAGGTGACGTCGTACCCCTCGGCGGCGGCGCGGACGCCGCGGATCCCGGAGGCCGCCATCGCGTCGAGGTACGACGCCGCGCGCGGCTCGCGGTCGCGGTACGCGCGCAGCACCGCGACGGTCACGTCGCGGTTCAGCTCCTGCGTGGGGTTGAAGAAGACCCCGCCGCCGGTGCCCTCGCTGGCCCCGTCGCGGGCCTCCGGAACGGAGACGGTGAGACCGCCCTCCTCGATGTCCATACCCCGCGTTCGGCCATCCGCCACAAAAGGACCCCGCTCCGCGCGCCGGGCCGATCGCCCGCGTTCATCCCCGACCGATCGCGTTCGCCCTCGACCGCGAAGCGGGAGATTTAGCCCGCCAGCGAGGAAAGAGAGATACATGACTACTACGCGGAGCCGAAGATCGGTTCTCGGTGGCGGAGCGACTCCCGGACGCGGCGCGGCCTCGGCGGAGGGCCGGCGATGGTGAGCCCCGCCCGCGTCGACGCGATCACCGACATCGCCTACGGCGCGCTGATCGCGTTGGCGATCGTGCTCATCGCGACGCTCGACGTGAACGACATCGGCGTCGCGTTCGGGATCGGCGTGTTCGCCTCCTACGTCGTCCACGTCGTCTGGAAGATGGCCCGGTTCGACCCGGACTGGATGACCCGCGAGGTCGCCGATCAGGTCGGCAAAGAGGTCGAGAAGAGCGTCGGTGAGACGGTCAACAAGGAAGTGGAGAAGGGCGTGGGCGAGACGGTCAACAAGGAGGTCGAGAAGACGGTCGGCGACACGGTCAGTAAGGAAGTGGAGAAGAGCGTGGGCGAGACCGTCAGCAAAGAGGTTGAGAAGACGGTCGGCGACACGGTCAGCAAAGAGGTCGAGAAGACAGTTGGCGACACGGTCAGCAAGGAGGTCGAGAAGAGCGTGGGCGAGACCGTCAACAAGGAGGTCAGCGAGGTCGCCGACACGGTCAGCGAGGAGGTCTCCGGAAAGGTCGAGGAGACGGTTGGTGAGAAGGTCGAGGAGACCGTCGAGAAGACCGTCGAGGAGACGGTTGGCGAGAAGGTCGAGGAAACGGTCGAGAAGACCGTCGAGGAGACGGTTGGCGAGAAGGTCGAAGAGACCGTTGAGGAGACGGTCGGTGAAACGGTAGAGGAGACGGTGGACGAGAAGGTCGAGGAAACCGTGGACGAGAAGGTCGAGGAAACCGTGGACGAGAAGGTCGAGGAAACCGTGGACGAGAAGGTCGAGGAAACCGTCGACAAAAAGGTCGAGGAGACGGTGGAGGAGACCGTCGAGCAGACCGTCGACGAGAAGCAGTCCGACGACTCCTAGTCGGCCTCCCGCGGACGGACGCAGCCCGGACCGCTATTTCTCCCGACCTTCCGCGATCGACCCAGAGAGTCCGACGCCGTTTGAGGCGACACCGCCGCACACGCGCGGAGTACCGGCCCGCCGCGTCGGTCGCGGATGGGGGCCGCTCGGCGGAGGGGTGACCGATCGCCGATCGCGCGCGACACGTCGCGCGCGATGAACGGCTCTCGGAGACGGGCGGTGACCGTCGCAGACGTCGTTTGGCCGTCCACTACAGAAATAAGAAAGTACGAATTTAGAGACAGTCATAAACATTCTAATTATCTCTCAACAGTTTTTAAACGGTCGGTGAAACCGGTGAACGGTCCGAAACTCACCGGAGATATCGTTAATCCGGCTGAAGACGCGGCAACGCTCTGGCCCTTATATGCACCCGGCGCTCCACGCGTCGAGCGAAGACGGTGTTCCCCATGTCAAGCCAAACGTCCCCCTCATCTGTCCGGGCGCCGATTCGGATCGGGTCCAGCCTGTCGACCGCCTGCCGGAACAAAGCGATCGCGGGCGTTCGCGCCGCGGCGTTCTGGGCGGCGGTCGTTCTCCCCCTCGCGTACGTCCCCGCGGCGTACGGCGCGATGGGCTTCGAGACGTGGAGCGCGCTCGCACTCATCGCCGTCCACATGGCCTGCGTCGTAGTCGGTCACGAGCACAACGCCGCCGACGACACTCCCTCCCACGCATGAGTACCACTCAACCCCTCCCGCAGACGACCGAGCGGTCCGCCGAATCGGACGCATCGGATGAATCGACCGAATCGCCCGCCTCCAAGGCCGACCGCCTCGCCGCGTTCCTCCGCGAGGAGGCGGCCGATGGCGAGACGTACTTCAAGGCGAAGTTCATCAGCGACGACGTGGGGCTCTCGCCGAAGGAGATCGGCGCGCTGATCGTGCAGCTCCAGGACTCCGTCCAGGACCTCGAGATCGAGAAGTGGTCGTACACCGGCGCGACCACGTGGCGCGTCTCGACGGCGTAGCTCTCTCCGGAACCGGCTCGAACGACGACCTGATGCGGACCACAACTACCGACATGGGTGGTGCCCGTAGACGGAGTCGATCGTTCAGACGCACCAACGAACGGTTCTGTTAGCTCTGTTGAAATCCGTCCAGTCGGAGACGGTTTTACCTGAACTCGCTGATGGCTAGAGAGTGCTTTTTGATCGATAGCGGGAGTGGGTATAGCGAATTGGTGGAACGGGTTTTTAGAAGCGATCGAGTGATGTTGCTGGCGGCTGTTTTTAAGCGATCGGCGACACTGCGGTGACGGCCTCCAAAGCCCCAGTCGCTGTGGACGGCGCACGCTCGCTGCGCGCCTCACTCGGTCGCGTTGCTCCCTCGTTGCGGTGCTTACGTCGCCTGCGCCGCCCACAGCGACTGCCCCTTTGAATCCCACCCGCACAACACCGCAACCGCGCCTCACGCCTCCCCAGCCTCGTCGCTGGCGGCGATAGCCGCCAGCGACTCCCTCGCGCGTGCTCCTCGCGGCCTGTCGGCCGCTCGGAGGCACGCGCCAACCGCATCGTTCTTTATAAGCGATCGTCGCCGTCGCTCACCGTTTTAAATACTGAAGCACTGCAACCGATCTGCAACATTTGCTCCCGAAACAGCCCATCGCCACGTCTGTCGAAATCCCCAGAACGTGGAACGTCTCATCCGGTGATGGCCAATACGGGTAGCACCGACCTCGCGGTTCGGACACCGAGAATTATCCCTCGGTCCGTTGTACTGGGGCCATGGCACTCTCGGACCCCGACCTCTCGGGCTCGACGGCGTTTATCACGGGAACGACGCGTGGAATTGGCAAACGGCTCGCGCTCGCGCTCGCCGACCGCGGCTGTAACGTCGTCTCGACCGGCAAGACGACCGATAGTGACGACTCCGATCTGGAGGGATCGATCGAGCAGACGGCCCGCGAGGTTCGCGACCGCGGCGCCGAGGCGCTCGCGCTCGAACTCGACCTCCGCGACGAGGCCCGGGTCGAGGAGGCGATCGACCGCTTCGGCGAGGTCGACATCGTGATCAACAACGCGAGCGCCATCCAGCTCGCCAATATCGCCGACCTGCCGGCCGACCGGTTCGACCTCCTGACCGACGTGAACGTCCGCGGGACCCACCTCGTCGCGCACGCGTTCGCCGACCACCTCGCGGGGCTCGACGAGGCGTGGCTGCTGTCGAACTCGCCGCCGATCGTGACCGACCGCTCGCCGGGGAAGGCGCCGTACGCGTGGTCGAAGCTCGGGATGTCGTTCGTCACGCTCTCGCTCGCCGAGGAGCTGGCGGGCGACGACGTGGGCTGTAACACGTTCTGGCCGGTGACGACGATCGACACCCGCGCGACCCGCTACTTCGGGCTCGGGACCGCGGACGACTGGCGCACCCCCGAGGTCGTCTCCGACGCGGTGCTCGAAATCCTCGCGCGCGACCCCGCCGAGTGCACGGGCAACAGCTTCTACGACGAGGAGCTGCTCCGCGAGGCGGGCGTCACCGACTTCTCGGCGTACAACCTCACCGACGGCGACCCGGCGCCGATGTCGGCGCGGCTGTTCGATCCGGCGTTCGAACGCGAGGCGTGACTCCGCTGGCGGCGTCGCGGGCACCGCGGGCGCCGCGAACCGGTCAACGCTTTGCGTGTCGGTCGCGATCGGCAGGCATGGACCGACTGGCGTGTTACGACTGCGGCGAGACGTATCCGTTCGGGGACGCCGCTCGGTGTTCCTGTGGGGAGCCGCTTTGGTTCGAAACCGACGCCGACGCGGTTTCTTGGCCCGATGCGGGCGGACAGGACACCGACGGAACCGAAGGAGCCGAAGGAGACGTCGCCGGACGTGGGAGCCTCTGGCGCTACGAGTCCGTCCTCCCCGCGGCGACGCCCGTCGGTCTCGCCGCGGTCGCCGGCGGCACGCCGCTCCTGCGAGCACCGTCGATCGAACCGGCGAGCGGCCCGCGAATGCACCTCAAACTCGAGGGTACCAACCCGACGGGGAGCTTCAAAGACCGTGGGACGGCCGTCGGGATCGGTCGTCTCGACGGGCCGATCGGGACCGTCTCGCACGGAAACATGGCGCTGAGCGTCGCGGCCCACGCGGCGGCGGACGACCGGGAAGCGGTGATCCTCGTCTCCGAGGACACGCCGGACTCCCGGCTGGCGATGATCGCTCAGCACGACCCGCACCTGTTCCGGGTCCGCGGCGACTACGGACGGCTGTACGACGACACCCTCGAACGCGACCTCGGCGTCGCGTTCCTGAACTCGGATAGTCCCCTGCGGGTCGCGGGACAGAAAACCGTCGCGTACGAGATCTGCGAGGCGTTCCGTCCGGACGCGCCCGACGCGATCGTCCTGCCGGTCAGCAGCGGCGGGCAGGCGAGCGGCGTCTGGAAGGCCCTTCGAGAGTTGCGCGGAGCGGGACTGATCGAAACGACGCCCCGGATCTACCTCGCGCAGGCCGCGCGCTGTGACCCGGTCGCGCGAGCGTTCCGACGCGGAGCGGCACGCGTCGAGCCCGTCACCGGAGCGCCGACCGCCGCCGTCTCGATCAACAACGCCGACCCGCCGAGCGGGAACCGAGCGCTGGCGGCGGTGGACGCCACCGACGGCGCGGTTGTGTCAGTCTCGGAGGACGCGTTACTGGCCGAGACGGACCGGATCGCGTCCGACGCCGGACTCTCCGTCGAACCCTCTTGCGCCGTGGCGACGGCGGGCGTTCGCGAGCTCACGGAGTCCGGCGAACTCGATCGCGACGAGGACGTCGCCGTAATCGTGACCGGGTCGGGATACAAGTACGGGACGCCCGGTGCCGAGGCCCCGCCGGTCCGCGAGATCGATCGCGAGGACGTTCCCGCCGCGGTTCGAGAGCTTTCCGCGTGAGTCGGTCGAGGCTGCAGTGAACGGCGGAATCGCCAACGAACCGAACCGGAGCGGAGCGTTTCACCTCGCGTGATGATCGAGCTGACGGTGCCGTTCGTAGACCGGCCGAAGGGCGTCCGATCGATATCGGACGGACCGGTGGCGTCGGCGTATTCCAACTTCGGGAAGATCCGATCGGACGGCTACAGACGGTCCGAAATACCGGATTCGTACGGTTGCAGTCCGTGCGTACTACGTATGGTTGGGGCGGATTCGAACGCTGGCGGACTTCCTTCGGTCGTCCGCTGCTTCCCGCCTCGCTCCGCTCGGCGGGAACGCCGACCTGCTCCATAGCTCCTTCACGAACGTCAGGAAAGCGGATGGGTTGGGGCGGATTCGAACCGCCGACCTGCTCCGTGTGAAGGAGCCGTCATAACCTGGCTAGACCACCAACCCGCTCGCCTCGACGTATCCGACCGCTGGCCTTAAGGGTTACCTTACGGCGAAGAGGCTTTCGTCGAGCGCCCGAACCGCCCCATCATGACCCACGAGCTCCGGTTCCTCGAACGCCTCCGTCAGCACGCGACGAGCCTGCTTCACCTCCCGCTGTCGGCGATCGGCCTCTACGCGGAGCGGGAAACGCCCCGCGATCAGTACGCGTTCACGCTCCGGGAGCCGTATCCGGTCGTCGAGGCGCGGCTCCACCGGCTCGGGTTCGTCCGGAATCTCGTCTCCTCGCTCAAGTTCCGCGAGTACGCGACGCCGCCGGAAACGTCGGTCGCGAGCTGGGTCCGGTATCCAGAGGGCGCGCTCGCGAGCGACCAGCAGCTCCACCTCGCGCTGTTCGTCGGCCCGAACCGCGAGACGACCGACGTGTACGCCCACTGGGAGCCGTCGTGGATCCGCCACCCGATCCGGCACTACCGCACGACCGACGTCGACGCCGAGGCGGGAATCGAGCGTGCGAGGGCGCTGTTCGAGCGCGCCGGCATCGAGTACACCGTCGTGCCGGCGACCGAGCGGCTCACCGGCGGAGGCGACGGATCGTAAAAACCGATACGCTCCCGTCAGACCGCGCTACTCCGCCTTCGCGGCGTCGCGACCGCGGTACTCGGCGACGCGCTCGCGCGCCGACGCCACCGCTTCGCGGGCCTCGCCTTCCGCGCGCGCCTCTAGCCGCTTCAGGTCGGCCTGCAATCGGTCGAGCCGCGAGGCCTCCGGCTCCTCCTCCTCCTCGATGCCGACGAGGTCCTTCACCCGCGCTTCGACCGGCTCCAGCTCCTCTTTCACGCCCGCCTTCGCGTGTTCCGCCGCGCGACCGAGGTAGTACCGTGCGTCTTCGAAGTGTTTGCTCATATCTGTCCTTTGGAATGCGACGGATATATCCTTTGTGGCCGTTCGCCGGGGACAGATTGGTGCTGTCTCGCCACCGTCGGCGAGTCGGGATCGCCGGATTCCCGCGGCTGCTGAGGGGAAGGGCGACGGAATCGCGGAAACAGCAGTGAAAAGGTGCGGAGGGAAGACCCTCAGTAGGAGGGCGACTCCTCGGGCTCGCCGTCCCGCGCGTTCGCGACGCGACCGAGCGTGAACAGCAGGTCCGAGAGCCGGTTGAGGTAGGTGACGACCGTCTCGTTGATCGGCTCCGACCGCGCCAGTTCGACGACCCGACGCTCCGCCCGTCGAGTCACCGTGCGGGCGTGGTGGAGCCGGGCGCCCGCCTCGCCGCCGCCCGGGAGGATAAAGGAGCGCAGCGGCTCCAGCTCCTCGTCGAGCGCGTCGATTCGTTCCTCGAGCGCCTCGACGTGCTCGGACTCGACCGCGGGGTCGTCGGGGTCGGGATCGGGGTTCGCCAGGTCCGCCTGCACGACGTGGAGATGGTTCTGGACCGTCTCCAGCAGGTCGTCGAGGTCGTCGTGGCCTGTCGGGCGCACCGTCCCGATCAGCGCGTTCGCCTCGTCGACGGTCCCGTACGCCTCGATCCGGGGGCTCGCCTTCGACACCCGGCTCATGTCTCGGAGGTCGGTGTCGCCCTCGTCGCCGCGTCCGGTGTAGATGGTCACGCGAGGCTCTTCTCCACGTACTCCACGATGTTCGCGCTCTCCGCCATCGTCACGCCGCGCTCGTCGTCGACAAGAACGGGTACCCCGCGCTGGCCGCTGACTCGCTTCACCTCGTTCCGGTCGGAGTGGAGCGCGTCGACCCACTCGGTCTCGTACTCCACCCCGGCCTCGTCTAACGCCTCGGCGGCCTTCTCACACCACGGGCACCCGTCGAGGGCGTACAGTCGAACGGACATACCCGACCGATCGGCGCGGGGCGGCAAGAAGGTAGGGTGTCGCGGATGAGTAGACGCAAGCGGGGGAGATGCGGGCGAGGAGACGCGAGCGGGAGAGACGCGAACGACGAGCGCGGAGCGACCGGACGGATGAACCGCTCTCGGCCGGTCAGATCCCGTGGTACGACTCGATGGCCGACCGGTACTCCTCGGGAATCGGGGCGGGCTCGCCCGCGTCCGGATCGAGGGCCACGAGCGTCGTCTCCGCCTCGGCGACCAGCTCGTCGTCGGTGCGAACGTCGTAGGCCATCGTCACGCTGGAGGTGCCGAGTTCGGCGACGTCCATCGCGACGGTGACGGTCCCGTCCGTCAGTTCGACCGGTCGCCGGAACTCTATCGACAGCGACGCCAACACCGTCGCCAGCGCGGAGAGGTCGGCGTCGAGCACGTCCCGATAGTACTCGGCCCGCGCCTGCTCGAGGTACGTCGCGTAGACGGCGTTGTTGACGTGGCCCATCGCGTCGATGTCGCGGAACCGAACGTCGATCTCGGTGGTGTAGGTGTTCACGTGGAAGCGATCAGTACAGCAGTTCGTCGTCGTTCTCGATCATGTACAGCGAGCGCGCCGCGATGTTGACCGCGTGGTCGCCGACGCGCTCGAGGTCGCGGATCGTGAGCAGGAGCCGCGAGACGTTCCGCATCGTCCCCTCCACGTCCGCCTCCTCGCGGAGCTCGTCGCGCTCGATCAGGTCGCGCACGACGAGTTCGCTCGCGGCCTCGCAGGCGGCGTCGACGTCGTCGTCGGCCTCGGCGACCTCGAAACAGCGCTCGGGGTCCGAATCGGCGTAGGCGTCCATCGCGTCGTCGAGCATCGCCAGCGTGTCGTCGCCGATGCGTTGGACGTCAACGTCGGGGAACACCTCCCGGTCGGCCTGTTTGGCGTATCCCCCGAGGTTCGTCGCGAGGTCGGCGATCCGCTCGAGGTCGGTGATGATCTTGAACGAGGCGGCGATGAACCGCAGGTCGCCCGCCACCGGCTGCTGGAGCGCGATGAGGTCCGTGCACTTCCCCTCCAGCTCGAGGTACAGGTCGTTGATCTCGGCGTCGCCCGTGATGACTTTCTCGCCCAGCTCGGCGTCCTGCCGCTCCAGGGCGTCGAGGCCCATCCGGAGCCGCTCGGCGACGAGCTCGCTCATGTAAAGCACGTCGTCGCGGAGCCCCTCCAGCTTCGTCTGGTACTCTTCGCGTGGCATCGTGTTGCCGTATCACCCTCACCGGACGTATAAAAACACGTCGCCGATCGGCGGTCCGACGCGGCGCTCGAACTTCCACGGGTCTTCTGTCAGTCGTCGGCGTACAGCGAGCTGAGGATGAACTCGTCGATCGCCTTGCGAGCCTCCTCGGGCGCGTCTTCGTGCCCGAGCGCCATCCGGCGTCCGCGCGCGGCGTGGATGACGTCGGTAATGAGCTGCCCCATCCGCTCGGCGTCGACGGGGGCGAAATCGCCCCGTTCGATCCCCTCCTCAACGACCTCGACGATGCTCCCGCGAACCCGGTCGTAGTGCTCGTTGAAGATCTCCCGGTGGTCGCCGTCGTTCTGCGCGTGGGTGTACAGCTCGTGGTACACCTTCATGCGGTCCCAGTGGCCGAACTCCTCGAACTCCGGCCCGAAGAGGCACTGATCGATCCGCGCGTCGAGCTCGGACCGGGGGTCGTCGCTCCCGTCGACCTCCACGCTGCCCTCGTACTGGTCGATGACGTACTCCAAGAACGCGGACAGCAGGTCGTACTTCCCGTCGAAGTGGTAGTGGATCACCTGCCGCGTCAGGTCCATCTCCTCGCCGATATCTCGCATTCGGAGGTCTTTGTACCCGTGCTTGCTCAGCGCACGGAACGTGGCCTCCATGATCACCTCCTCGGTGTCCTTGGAGGAGACCGTCTCGCGGGAGTCGCTCATACGACCCCCTCCGGCGGTGAGGCATATAAGCGATCCCACCGTACTTTACCAAGCAGTAAACTTTTACCCTCATGGTCAAACGGTACACTCACACATGACACGAAAGATCATTCAGAACGGGACGGTCGTCACGCTGGATCCGGATATCGGGGACCTCGACGAGGCGGACGTACTGATCGAGGACGGAGAGATCGTCGAGGTCGGGCACGGGCTCTCGACGGAGAACGCGGAGGTCATCGACGCCGCCGACCAGATCGTCGTTCCCGGCTTCGTCGACTCGCACATCCACCTCGCGCAGACGCAGGTCAGGGGCATCGCCGGGGACTGGTCGCTGATGAACGAGTACTTCGACCACATGCTCGGCAACATCACCGGGCTCTACCGGCCCGAGGACATGTACCTCGGCGGCCTCTTCGGCGCCTTCGAGAAGCTCCACACGGGGACGACCACCGCGCTGGACTGGTCGTACCCCAACACGCTCGAACACGGCGAACGCGCCGTCGACGCGCTGAAAGACGCCGGACTGCGCGCGGTGTACACCTACGGGCCGCCGGGCGACGACTCGGCGAAGTGGTGGTACGAGAGCGACGTGGGTCTCCCCGAGGAGAACATCCGCCAGCTCCACGAGGAGCGGATCCGCGACGACGACCTGCTCAGCCTGGCGCTCGGGCTCCGCGGGCCGGACTTCTGTACCGACGAGACCGCCCGGGCGGACTTGGAACTGGCGCGCGATCTGGGGGCGCTCTCGACCATCCACATGGGCGCCGCGCGTGGCCCTCCTCGGAGTACGGCGGCGACTACCAGGGGTTCGGCTGTATCGAGGACATGCTCGGTCCCGACGTCAACGTCGCCCACGGCAACCACTTCTCGCAGGAGGACATCGATCACGCCGTCGAGCAGGGCGTCTCGTTCTCGTCGACGCCGGAGGTCGAGATGCAGATGGGTCACGGCATCCCCGTCACCGGGAAGGTGCTCGAAGCGGGCGGGCGCCCGACGTGGGGCGTCGACGTCTGCTCGAACGTCAGCGGCGACATGGGCAGCCAGATGCGGATCGGGATGCAGCTCCAGCGCATGTTCGACAACCAGGCGGTCCTGGAGGGCGACGAGGAGGTCACCGAGGTGAGCATCTCCGCGCGCGACACCCTCGAGATGGCCACCGTCGAGGGCGCGAAGGCGCTCGGGCTGGACGACGAGATCGGGACGATCACCCCCGGAAAGCGCGCGGACCTCGTTTGCTTCGACGCGAACGACTTCATGACGGCACCCTCGCACTCCCCGGTCCAGACCGTCGTGTTCCAGGCGGACACATCTCACATCGACACCGTGCTCGTCGACGGCGAGGTCGTCAAGCGCGACGGCGAGCTGACGAACCCGAAGGTCGGCGAGGAGTTCGACCGGTTCGTCGAATCGGGATGGCGCCTGCTCGACGAGGCCGGGATCGACCTGTAGGCCCGCCGATCCGGGACGCGATCCGCAGGCGAATCGGACGACACGCGTTTTACGAGCCGGTAAAACTTTAGCCGCCTCGGGCGCACGTACGGCTGTATGTCACTTCTGAACGGGACGGTAAGCGGTTCGTACCGGAGCGAGGTCGGCGCGTGCCGGACGGATGGACGCACCGGGGTGGTGTCGGCGTGACCGACGGCGAGTCGACCGGCGACTCGAAATCGGCAGGTGACCCCCCGTCCGCGATCGGCCGCGCGCTGTACGGCGGCGTCCTCGCGTACATGGCGCTCGACGGGTTCAAGAACAACGAGAAACGGGTCGAGGTCGCCGAAGCGAAGGGCGTTCCCATGCCGGACGTGCTCGTGCCGTTCGTCACCGGAATGTTGTTCGTCGCCAACCTCGGCGTCGTCTTCTGGAAGTTCCCGCGTGCCTCGGCCGGCGCGCTGATCGCGTTCTTCCTCGGGACGACCCCCGCGATCCACGACTTCTGGACGATGGAGGGGAAGGAACGCCACGGCAACAAGATCAACTTCCTGAAGAACCTCGCGCTGCTCGGCGGCGCGATCACGCTTCTCGACGCCGCCGACAACGAGGAGTAGTCGCCGGCGACTTGGTCGCCGGCTGCCAGAGGAGCGTAGCGCCTCGCTGCCGCTCGCTTATAAGCGGCTGACAGTCGATCGACGGCGAACACCTCCAAAGCCCCAGCCGCGAGGACTCGATGGGCTCGCTGCGGTCCTCGGTCGGTCGCTATCACTCCCTCCTTGCGGTCCTTGCGTCGCCCGTCTTCGCCCTCGCGGCTGCCCCTTTGAGTCCCACCCGACCGCACCGTAACCGCAGCCTCACGCCTCCCCAGCCTCGTCAGTCGTCCTCCGCGTTGCTCCGGACGACTGACTCCCTCGCACGCGCTTCTCGCGCCCGGTGGGCGCTCGAAGGCGCGCGCCACCGCACCGACCTGTTCATTTATAAGCGATCGCCGCTGCTGCTCACGATCAGTTAAATATTGTATCACTGAGGTTGGTGATGGAGTCCGTGATCGGCGGGGTCCGCGACCGACAACGGTTCGGGGGTGGACGTGATAGAGCCCGAACCGACGAACCGTCGACTTCGATCAATGAAAGAAGCGCGCACACGCGACGACGAGATCCCGGACCGACTGACGCTTCACGTCGGGGGCGAAGAGCGGCTGTTCGAGCGGGCTCGCGCTCGCCCGCGCCCGAACGAGCTCGTCGTCTCCCCGGTCGAACTCCACCAGCGGAACGTCCAGCGCCGGCTCCGCGAGGCGCGGCTGCCGAGCGACGCCTTCCGCTTCGCGGACCCGGTCGAGATCTGTCTCCGCGCGTTGGAGGCGGCGGGGCGACCGACCGCGGCCGTGGACCGCGTCGACCGCCTCGCGCTGATCCGGTCGATACTCGACGCCGCGGCGGCCGACGACTCGACGGACCCCTCTCGTTCCACCGACCTCCCCCTTCCGACGGGGGCGTCGTCGCGGGACCCGCGGCGCGTCGAGCAGATCCGGACCGAAGTCGAGGCGATCACCAACTTCCACTCGGAGCGGATCGCGGCGTGGACGGAGACGGCCGGCGGGCTCGACGGCCCGATCGACGAGGGGGCGGCGGAGCTCCTCGACGCCGCGCTCGCGATCGAACGCGAGCTGCGGGACCGAACCGCGGAGGCGGTCTCCGAGACGGCGCTCCTGCGCCGGGCGACGCGAGCGATCGCCGCGACGAACGGGTCGGCATGGGACGAAGCGTATCCGGGGATCGAGCGGATCACGCTCCTCGGGCTCTCCAGCCTGTCCGCGCCGCACACCGACCTCCTCAACGCGCTGCTGGCCGTCACGCCCGTCGCGGCCCACGTCCACTTCCGAGAGGGGACCGGCGAGTACCTCCGGCGTCGGGTCCCCGACCTCCTCGCCGTCGACGACCCCGGAACGGAGGCGTTCGAATGACGGGGGCCGACCGGCTCGCGCTCTCGGCGCCGATCGAGGCGCCCGACGCCCCCGTGATCGAGATCGCGTCTCCGACGCGCCGGGACGAGGCGCGCAGCGCGCTGGCGGTCGCGACCGCGCTCCGAGACGCGGACGTTCCGGTCCGAGACGTCGCCGTCGCGGTCCGCGACCTCGATCCCTACGAGGAGCCGCTGTTCCGGGCGGCGCTCCGGCACGGGATCGCGCCCGTGTTCTGGACCCAACTCCGCGTGACCCGGACCCGCCCGTACGCCCTCGTCGAGTCGGTGTGCGAGGCGCTGGCCGGAGAGGCCGTAGACCGCGAGGCGCTGCTCCGTCCCCTCGAAATCCGGTGGTCGCCGGCGGCTCCCCCCGGCTCCGATACGCAGCCGACGGAGTGGCCGATCGAGCCCGAGGCGATCCACCGGGTCCGAGAGTCCCTCCCGGACGGCTCGCGATCGATCCCGGAGTGGATCGAAGTGATCGAGGCGATCGACGCGACCGAGGGCGTCGACGACCGGTTCCGGCGGTTCGCCCAGTGGCTCGAGGACTCCCCGGCGCCGGAGCCGGCGTCGGTCGCCTCGCTGCTCGGCGAGGTGATCGAGGGATACGCCGACCGCGGGCTCCCGGAGACGAAGGCCGCGGACGCGCCGGCGCTGCTCGACACCGAGACCGACGCCCGTGCGGTCGTGCGGGTCCGCACCCTCGTCCGACAGCTGCGCCGCAAGTTCGCGGACCGGCTCGACGAGGGGACGCTGGAGCGCTCGTGGGACGCCGCCGCCGATCTGGCCGGCGAGATCGCCACGCAGCGCCCCGGTCGCCGGGAGCACTCGAACGCCCGCGCGCTCGACGTCTTCGAGGCGAACGACGTCTGGGCGCTCGACGTCCCCTACGTGATCGCCGTCGGACTGACGGCCGAGGAGTGGCCGCGGCCGACGCGGTCCGCGTTGCCGCCGGAGTTTCAGGAGGCGGTCCTCCGGGGCGGTGAAGGGTCCGAGACGCTCGCGCCGCGGCCGGCGTGGGTCGGCGGTCGCGACCGCGACCAGTTCGTCGACGCGCTCCGGGCGGCGGGGGACTGCGTCGTCGTCACCCGCCACACGCGGACCGCCGGCGGCGACGACGTGGCCCGCTCCCCGCTGCTCGACCACGTCGAGACGCGGCGGGTCTCCGAGGCGTCTCGACGGCGGTTGGTCGGGACCGATCGGGAGCTCCCGCCGGCGCTGCGGGAGGTCGTCGGCGACGGTACCGAAAGCGGCGCCGCCGCGGAGGAGGGACCGTGAGTGACGGTCTCGGCGACGCCGAGCCCCTCAGGCTGCGAGGCGCCCAGCGGGAGATCCGGGACGCGTACTTCGCGGCCGACGCCGGGCTGTTCACTCTCGACTGCGTTCCGGGGGCCGGCAAGTCGGTCGTCGCCCACCACGTCGCCGCCGAGGACCTCCTCCGCCGATACGCGTCGGGCGACCCGACGCCCGAACAGCACGTCGCGGTGGTCTCGTTCAACCGCGACGAGGCGGCCGAGATCGTGCCGGCGATCTGCGACCGGCTGCGGGCGATCGTCGAGGGCGACCTCGTCCCCGCCGCGGCCGACGTCTCCGAGGCGGAGCTCCGATACCTCCAACAGCGCGTTCGACAGGCTCCCTACGCGGGCACCGTCGACGGGTTCCTGCGCGGGATGTTCCGGGAGTTCGCGGGCGACGTCGGCTTCGACGAGACGCCGTCGGTCGGGAACGACGCGCTGATAAAGCGGGTCCACCGCGACTGCTACGAGTCGCTCCGCGAGGACCCGGAACAGGCCCGGCGGCTCCGCGACCTCGAGGCCGCGTATCCGGCGGGCGAGTACGACGCGGGCGTCGACGAGATGCTCGCGGACGCGCTGACGTACTGCCGCGATCGGCGCCTCTCGACCGAGGCATTTCGGTCGGAGATAACCAAGACCCGCGACTCGGTCTATCCGGGCGGGAAACCCGGCTCGTTCGACGATATCGTGCGGTCGGTCGAACTATTCGTCGAGGGAGGGGAAGCGAGCGATGGAGGAGCCGCCGACCGCGCCCGCGAGGCGGTGTCCGGCTCGGACCGAGCGCGCCTGCTCGACGCCGACCGCGAGCTGTACGACGCGTGGGACGCGCGCATCGACGACTTCTGCGCCGTCCTCTCGGCGTACCGCGCCCGCTACCGAGAGGCGGTCCGCGAGCGCGGCGCGGTCTCGCACACCGACGTCGCGTACCTCGTGGACGCGTACTTCGAGGAGTCGGACTCGCGGTCTGACCTGCCGGAACCGTTCCGTTCGGTCGACGACGCGCGCCGCGATCGGCTGCTCCGAACGTACCGCTCGCGGATCCGGAGCCTGGTCGTCGACGAGGCGCAGGACGTCTCCGCCGTCCAGCACGCCGCGCTCTCGCACGTCGTGACGAGCGACGCGCGGGTGTTCGCCTGCGGCGACCCCCTGCAGGGGATCTACCTGTGGCGCCACGCCGACCCGCGGTGGTTCGTCGCGGCGACGGCGGAGGGGACCTACCTCGGCGTGGACTGGGCGGTCCACGAGAACCGGACGGCGACCACCACCTACCGGTGCGTGCCCGACGTCGCCGCGGCGACAAACGCGATCGCCGAGCCCATATTCGACGATCCGGCGCGCGGCGATATCGGCGACCTCGACGCCTCGTACGCGCGGTTGGACGCGGCCCGCGGCGGCGGCGAGAGTGGTGTGAAGGACGACGATCAGGACGGCGGCGATTCCCCCGCCGTCCACGTCGCGTCGTTCGCCGGCGTCGGTCGCCCCGGCTCCGCGACGTGGGCGAATCCCGACGGCGAGGGCGGGGAGGCGAGCGTGCTCGCGACCCTCGTCTCGCGGGGGCTCGCCGACGGGACGTTCCGCGACGCCGACGGCGACCCGCTGGGCGTCACGGTGCTGTTCCGGCGCGGAACGCGGATGCCCGAGTACGAGGCGGCGTTCGCCGCCGAGGGGCTCCGCGTCCGCACCGCGACCGACGCGCTGTTCGACTCCCCCGCCGTCGAGGCGGTCCTCGCCGTCTGCGAGTGGCTGATCGCGCCCGGGTCCCCGGAGCGCACCGCCGAGCTCCTCACCGAGTCCCCGCTGAGCGCCCCCTTCGACGCGGCCTCCTCCGATCCGACCCCGTTCGAGGCCCGGTCCTGGGACCTCGACCGGGTGCTCGACGACGACCCGGACTCCCTCTCGGTCGCGCAGCGAGAGACGCTCCGCGGGCTCGTCCGGCTTCGCGACCGGTGCGACGCCTTCGCCCGACTCCCGGCGAGCGCGTACGTCGAGGACGTCATCGAGGCGCTCGCGCTACGGGCCGATCCGAGCGGGTGCGTCACCGACGCGGATCCGGACCAGCGGGTCGCCAACCTGGACGCGCTCGTCGAGACGGTCTCCGAGTGGGAGGGGGACGACCGCTTCTCGCCCGCGGAGCTGATCGACCTCGCGGAGCCGTTCCGGGAGGACCCCGCAGTCGGCCCGTCACAGCCGAGCGCGGCCGGGGCCGCCTACGACGTCGAGTTCCGCACGGTCCACCGGGCCAAGGGAGACCAGGACGACGTGGTCGTCGTCGCAGACCCCGGGTTCGACATATGGTCGCGCGGCCCCCACACCCGTCGGTTCGTCGCGCAGGGAGAGATCGCGGGGCTCGCGCCGCCGACGGACACGGACGTGCCCGAGGATATCGCTATCCCTCCGTTCGACGGGGGACTGTACGGCGCCGGGGACGGCTGGGGCCGCGACGTCGGGCTCCGCTGGGCGACGGCTCGATGGCGGGACGCCGCGGGCGACTTCGCCCCGGGGTCCGCCGACTCCGACGCGCTCGTCGGCCCGGAGCGGCTCCGCCGCGTGGCCGAAAACGAACGCGCCGAGGCGTGGCGACTGCTGTACGTGGCGCTGACGCGAGCCCGGGACCACCTCGTCGTTCCGCTCCCTCGCTCGTCCGGTGGAGAGGACCGGCCCCGGGACCGGTGGCTCGACGCGCTCCGCGACGGGCTAGCGTTCCCGCGCGACGGCACCGAGTCCTACGAACTCCGGCTCGACGCGGACCGGAACCGGGACACGAACCGGGACGCGATCGAGGTCGGAGTCAACGACGTGGACCTGTTCGCGGGGCGCGACGAGCCGACGACGGCTCAAACCGGCCGCGGTCGCGTCGCCGCCTCCCCGACGCGGCGCGACCGACTCGACCCGTGGGTCCCCCGGTTTCTGAGTCCCAGCACGATGTACCCGCTGACGGAGGACGCGGACCGGTACGCGCTCGCCCACCTCCTGAACGAGCCGCTGCACACGACCACCAACGAGGTCGCCCACGATCTCCCGCTGCGGTTCGACCGGCTCGGTCCCGAGGAGGTCGGGACGTGTCTCCACGACGCGCTCACGAAACTGGTCACCCGTGGCGTCGGCGAGCGGGCGATCCGGACGACGGACCCCGAGGTGCGCGCCGCCTTCGACGACGCCGTGAACGCGCTCTCGGAACCCGTCGACGAGACCGAACGCGAGGGGATGTTCGCGTTCTTCGGGAGCGTTCTCGACGACTTCCTCGGCTCGGACCTTTGGGACCGGATCGCGGACCCGGCGACCGAGGTCGGCGTCGAACGCCCGCTGGACGGGCTGGCCGAGGTCGGCGACCTCGAGGTCGAGATCCACGGGCGGGCGGACTTCGTCGTCGAGTACCCGAACGGAGAGCGGTTCGTGACCGACGCGAAGATCGCCCTGGCCGAGCCGACTCCCGAGACGCGGCGGCGGTACGAGCTCCAGATCGCGGCGTACGCGTTCCTCGCGGACCAGCGCGGCGCGCGCGATGCGCCCGTCCGCCGGACCGTCGAGACGTTCGGCGTCGCACGCGAGACGACGACGGCCTCGTGGCCGGCCGACATCGTTCACCGGCGGCTGCGACGGCTCCTCGACCGGTGAGATCGCCCCTGGTGCGGCTCTGACGCGAGGCTTTATCCCCCTCCGACGACAATAGTGTATATGAATCCCAAGACTGAGTCCGAGAACACCGAGTCCGCTGACGACGCGTCCGCAGGGAACGCCGGCGCGGAGGTCCGACGACCGACGTCCCTCGACGACGCGGAGGCGCTTGACGCGTTCGTCGCCGACGCGGACGCCGCCCTCGTCGAATTCTACACGGACGGCTGCGGCATCTGCGCGAGCATGGAGCCCGTCCTCGGCAACGTCGCCCGCGAGCTCGACATCCCGGCCGCGCTCGTGAACCCCCGCGACGACCCGCCGCTCGTCGAGCGGTTCGACGTGCGGAGCGTCCCGCTGTTCGTGCTGTTCGTCGACGGCGAGCCCGTCGCGCGGCGCGCGGAGGGGTTCGTCCCGGGCGACGACCTCGCCGCGTGGATCACGGAGCACCTCGCGTAACGGCCGATCGGATCGCACAGCTGGCACTCTCCGAACGGGGAACGGTCGGACGCGAAAAAGCCGTGGTCGCGTCGTCTGCGGGGAGAACGGAGTCGCCTAGAGGCGACCGACGTTCTCGACGGCGACGGACTCGACGCCGTCGACCTCGTTGAACGCTTCCTCGACGGCCTCGGTGCCGCCCGCGCCGTCGGGGACGATGACGGTGGGCAGGAGGGCGACGAGTCCGAACGCGACGTCGTCGCGCTGGAAGCCGCGGATCTTCGCGCCCTGCGGGAGCGACTCCTCGAGCCGGTCCTGCAGGTCGTCGAGGTCCACGTCGGGGCTGTTCGGCATGACCTTGATCTTGGCGGCGACGTCTCCCATGGTCAGGGCCCTCGGAAGCCGCAGTCGGGACACTCGTAGAGGTTGCTCTGCTTCCGGCACTTGGCGCACCGGTGGATCGTCTCGCCGCAGTCGGGGCAGGAGAACCGCGCGGCGTTCATCCCGGCCACCTGAATGCCACAGGAGACACACTGCCGGGTGCCCTGCGTTTCACTCTCGCTCATACAGTGAACCACCACCGCGCGACTTTTAACCGTTGTTCTTTGCCCTCGCTCTCCGTGCCGCCGATTGCGACGAGGTACCGTGGTTCACCCGAGCATGAGCGGCCCGATCAGCACACCCATCAGGTGGACCCGGCGCGCGCCGACCCGCGGCGGGACGAGCCCTAACGCCCCGGCGACGGCGAACACGCCGATCCCGAACGTCCCCGCGAAGGCGTACGAGATCCCCGCGAGCAGCACCAGTACGCCGATCGACAGCCGCGTGTAGTCCGCGTTCCCGACGACGCGGAGGTACGCGTCGCCGATGACCAACACGAGCGCGAACCCGCAGGCCGCGGCGGTCGCGGCCGAGACGAGCAGGATCGGGAGCGCGAAGGGGACCTCGGCGCGGTCGATCGCGACGGTCACGCCCGTTCTGGGCGTTCCGAGCGCGACGAGCGCGAACAGCGCGAATATAGTGTTCGCCGTGTTCGCGCCGCTCGTGGCGACGACGAACCCGCGGTCCGACTCGTCGCGCGGGACCGCCGGCAGCGCCGCGACCGCCGCGATCGCCGCGGAGACGCCCGGCACGTAGCCGACGACCGCGCCGGCGAGCGACCCGCCGCCCGCGCTGACGCCGAGCCCGCGTCGGCTCATCGCGATCCGCGCGTCGGCCTGCGGCGGCACGCCCCCGCCGCCCATCGCGTCGACGAGCACCGGCGCGCCGAACAGCCCGGCGAAAAGCGGCGCGAGGACGCCGCCCGCGTCGAGCGGCGCAACGGGTTCGACGTCGAGCGTCGCGAGGCCGAGCGCGGCGCTCGCGAGGAAGGCGACGAACCCGCCGAGCGCGGCCCGCCTCGACGACTCGGTGAGCACGAGGAAGGCGACGACGCCGCCCAGGAGCAGCGGGAGGTGCTCCCTGACGACGGGGTAGCCGCGCACCATGACCCACGTGATCGGCACCGCCAGCGGAACCGCGAGCGCGACCGCCAGCCCCGATCCGACCGCGGAGAGCCGGACCGCCTCGCGGCCGCGTCCCGCCACCACGAGCCGGTGACCCGGCAGCGCGGCGACCGCCGTAGCGGCGTCCGGGACGCCGAGCGCGAGCGCGGGCACGATGTCGAGGAAGGAGTGGACCACGCCCGCGCCGAGCATCGCGACGCCGACGAGCAGCGGGTCGGCGGAGACCGAGGGAGCGAACCCGGCTAAAAGCAGCGCGAAGTTGTTGGCGTGGAGCCCCGGGACGAGCCCGCTCGCGGTCCCGAGCGCGACGCCCCCGCACAGGAACGCCAGCGCCGCCGCCGCGAACCCCGGGTCGACGACCGGCCGCACGAGCGCGTCCATCGCGACGAGGTGGCCGCGGCTTCCGGCATAAACGTGCGGAGGCGGGAGCTCGTCGCCATCGACACCGACGAAGCCGCGGCTCGATTGTGGGAGAACGAACCGACAGAAACTCGAACCCGCTTACGCCTTCTGGGCCGCCTGCGCCTTCTTCTGGGTGACGTAGCCGGCGATCCGGTTGCGGACGCCCTTCGACTCGACGGTCGTCAGCGCGGTGACGCTGTCCTTGTTCGTCTCGAAGTCCGTGTTGAACGAGTCCGGGTACCGCTCAAGCAGGACGTTCCCGAGCTGCTTGATGTACTTGGGTTTGATGGCCATACCGAGCGATACCGCCGGCCCGAACTAAAAGGGTTCGTTACGCCGCGAGCGGGCCGCAGGCGCGTTCGCGTCGATCGATTTCTCGGTCACGCCCCTCCTTCCTCCCCGCTGTCCCCCGCCCGCTCCCGCCACCCGGTCGCCTCGTCGATCGCGGCGAACGCCTCGCGCTCAGCCGGGCCGCCGCACCGCTCGACCACGTCCGCGAAGTACCGCAGGCGTTCGAGGAGTTCGTCTGTGTCGAACCCCGGAACGTCCAGCCGCGAGACGGCCACCGTCGCGTCGACGACCGCGCCGAACCCGCGGTTGATCGTCGGAACGCGCTCTCTCACGACCGCGCGCTCGACCGGGTCGAGCGCCCACGTCCGGACCGTCGTGTCGCCCTCGGTCTCGCTCCGGATCTCCTCGACTGTCACCTCGACCCACGCGTCGGCGGTCGGGAGCACCGGATCGTCGACCTCGCGAATCGTCAGCGCGGCGTCGACGAACGTCCGCGGGTCGGTCGTGAACTGGACGACGCCGCCGCCGCGCTCCGCGAAGTTCCGCCACGTCCGAGTTCGGCCGTACGTCCGCGCGGTGACGGGCTCGCTCGGGTCGTCCGGTGCGTGAAGCCCGAGCGCCGCGACGTTCCAGCGGTCGTTCGGCCCGAGCGTCGTCACGACCGACTCGGTGACCCCGCGGAGGGCGACCGGCCAGTCAGGAGGCGCGGAAGAGGCGCCGTCGTCGCTCACGGCGCCACCTCCGCACCCCGCCGGAGGGCGACGTACAGCGCCGCGCAGGTGAGGTCGGCGGTCGTCCCGGGGTTGATCCCCTCGTCGACGAACTCGACCGCCAGCTCCTCCGCGGCGTCGAGGTCCGCGACGTGGACCGCGTCGGCGTCGATCTCGGCCCCCTCGACGCCGGCGAGCGCGTCGGAAGCCGGATCCGCTCCGCCCAGCAGCGCGGCCGCCCGCTCGCTGGCCTCGCGGGCCGTCTCCGGGCCGCGGTTCGCCGCGATCAGCGTGTCGGGCTCGGCCGCGAGCAGCCCCAGAAACGCCCGGGCCGCGCGGTCGGTCAGGGGCCCCTCGTCGCTCCGGATCCACTCGGCCGCGCGGAACGTCCGCGGGAACCCCTCGACCCACTCCCGCGCGTTGCGGTCGGGGACCCCGTCGGACTCGGGCGGATCCGCGGAGAGCGCCATCACGTCCCGCAAGGTCGCGTCCCGTTCCCGGAGCGCGGGGGCCGCGTCGCCCCCGCGTCGCACGTCGAGGTCGGCGGCGTCCGCGGGCGGGTCCGCGACCGCGACGTCGACGTGCTCGAACGCGCGGTAGAACGCGATCGCGTCGTCGACGGTCGTCCCTCGGGCGACCCGATCGACGGCCGCGGGGGTGAGATCGCCGTCCGTCCCCCCGCCCGCGACCGTCGCCCGCACCAGCGGGACGAGCAGCAGGAGGCAGCCGAACTGGGTGTTCGTCCCTGCCCGGGCCGCCATCCCCTCGACGCCGCGCTCGAAGGCGCGGCCGACCGTCGCCGCTTCGTCCGCGCCTGCTTCTCCGTCCGCGCCCGTTCCTCCGTCCGCGGCCAGTTCCAGCCCCTCGCGGGCGCCGACCGCCCCGCCGAGGAACGCCTCGAACCGGAGGTCGGCGAGGTCGCGGTGCCGGTCGACGTTGCCGGGCTTCGGCGTCCCGGCCACCTCCAGTAAGAGCGCGAGCGTCGCGTCGTCGACGGGGTCCCGTCTCACGGCGGTGCCTCCGGCGGGTCCGCGTCGCCCGCCGCGAGCAACTGCCCCTTCCGCCACACAGCCACCGCGTCGGCGACTCGGGAGAGGGCCGGCGGGCGCTCGCTTGGCCGGCCGACGCTCACGGCGTCCGCGCCGTAGGCGGCGTACTCCGCGACGGTCGCCCGGCCCCGTACGCCGTTGTTGGCGATCACGGTGAGGCCGTCGCGGGGGCGCTCGGCCTCGCCGGTCGTCCGACCGGCGGTCAGTTCCTGGACGACCGCCTCCGAGTCCATCGCGTCGACGTGGAGCCAGTCGGCGCCAGCGTCGGCGACCGCGTCCGCGACGGCGACGAGGTCGACGTCGGGGACCTCCGCGCGGACCTTCACGCTCGTCGTCGCGCCGGTCTCGGCGGCGGCGGAGACGTACTCGGCCAGCCGGTCCGCGTCCCGGAGGAGCGACTCGCCGCAGCCGACCGCGCGCAGTTCGGGCTGTCGGCAGTGCGCGTTCACCTCGCAGACCGCGCCGCGCTCGGCGCAGATCTCCGCTGCCTCGCGGACCGGGTCGACGGTCGCGCTCCGGACGTTGACGCCGGGTCGGAGCGAGTCGTCGGCGAGCCGGTCTAGCTGGCGAGCGATCCACGCGAGCGGGTCCTCGGGGAGGAACTCCGAGCGGTCGCGGGCGACGAGGTCGCGCGCGGCGGCCCGACTCGCCGGGTCGAGCGCGATTCCCCCGAGGACCGCGGCGTCGACGTGCGGGGCCGCGGCCCGCGCCCAGTCGGCGTCGGACGCGCCACTGAGGCTGGCCGCGACGAGGAACGGCGGGGCGGACTCGGCGTCGCTCGCCGTCACTCCGCCACCTCCGGGTCCGCTTCCGGTCCCGTCTCCCCGTCCGTCACCGCCGCCAGCGCGCGCTCGCACGCCCGGGAAACGCGCTCGGCGTCGTCCGCGTCGTCGATGCGGGTGTCGGTGCGCTCGACGTGTCGGTCCGGCAGCTCGGTCGGGTCGCCGTCGTCGAGGACGAACGCGTCCGCGAACGGGTACGCGTCTGCGACGCCCGCGGTCGAGGGCTCGCGGCCGACGCCTTCCATCAGGTCGGCGGCGGGCCCGGAGAAGACCTCGTCGCCGACGAACGGCGAGACGGCGACCACGGGGGGAGCCTCCAGCGCCGCCTCGACGCCCGGGAGCGCGAGCATCGGCCCGACGCTCGTCACGGGGTTGGAGGGGCCGATGACGACCGGGTCGGCGAGAGCCTCCTCGACGGCGGGGGTGGGCTCCGCGTCGTCCGCGCCCCGGAACTCCACGTCGGCGACGGCGGGATCGCCCCGGCGCGCCACCCAGTACTCCTGGAAGTGGACCGTCTCGCCTGCCTCGGTGTGGATCAGCGTCGCGACCGGGTCGTCGGACATCGGGTGGAGGTCGACGTCGAGGTCGAAGGCGTCCGCGAGGACCCGGATCGCCTCGGTGAGCGTCTGGCCCTCGTCGAGCAGGCTCGTGCGCGTGACGTGGACCGCACGGTCGCGGTCCCCGATTTCCATGAACTCGCCCACGCCCGAGAAGCGCCGCCAGCGCGCGATCTCGCGGCCCGCCGTCTGCGCCGCGTCGCCGAGGTAGCGGGGGCCCGTCTCGAGTCCGGCCGCCTCGGTGAGCCGGCGCAGCTCCTCGTGAGTCGCCGTCGTGTCCTCCGCGATCCCCCACCACGTCTCGCGGTCGAGGACGCCGCCGCCGGCGAACAGCACGGTGTCGACGTCGGGGCAGACGAGGTGGCCGCCGAGCTCGACGTCGTCGCCCGTGTTCGCGACGACCGCGATCTCGGCGGGCTCGAACACGCGGGTCGCCCCGTCGAGGAGCTTCGGCGTCCCCGTGCCGCCGGCGAGGAACGTGACCATACCCGAAGAAGACGACCGGCGGATTTGTATCCTCGCCTCCGAGGGCGACGAGACGGATCCGGGTGGATGTAACGGATCTATTTATAAGGGATCGACGACGATCAACCGATCTTCACGGTCGGCGCGTGCCTCCGAGCGCCCACCGGGCGCGAGGTGCACGCGCGAGGGAGTCGCGAACGAAGTGAGCGACGAGGCTGGGGAGGCGTGAGGTGCGGGGCGGTGCTGTGCGGGGCGGGACTCGAAGGGGCAGCCGCGAAGCGGGCAGAGGGAGTAAGGACCGCAACGAAGGAGCGATAGCGACTGAGTGAGGACCGCAGCGAGCGTCTGCCCGCTTCGCGGCTGGGGCTTCGGCGGTGTTCGGCGTCGATCCGCAGTCAACCACTTATAAGTGAGCGGCTGGGGCTTCGGCGGTGTTCGGCGTCGACCTGTCGACAGCGATTACTTATAAGCGATGCTCGTCTGCATCCCGTCCGTGTTGAACGCGCTCCCGGCCCCGTCCTCCCCGAGCACGATCACACCCGCACCCGATCCGGTGATCGCGTCGAACTCGCTAATCGCTCGCTCGGCCGCGGCCTGCGCGTCGACCCCGTCGTCGAGATGTCCCACGGCCCGCCGCGAGAGCGTGACGCGCGCGATGTCCTCGCCGGCGCCCGTCGCGCTCGCGCCGCCGGCCTCGGTACAGAAGAATCCCGACCCGACCTGCGGCACGTCGCCGACGCGCCCCGCGAGCGCGAACGAGCGGCCGCCCGTGGAGGTCGCCGCGGCGAACGTCTCGCCGTCGGTCGCGACCGCGCCGACCGTGTCGTGGTCGGGGGCGTCACGCTTCCGGTCGTCCCCCTCCCCGCCGTCTCCCTCCCCGCCGCCCTCCGACCTCCCGCCCGCCCGATCGTCGCCCGATCCGAACCGCGTCGCGAGCCAGTCGAGGTGCTCGCGGGGACCGCCCCGCGGCGGGTCCTCCGCCTCGTACCGCTCCCGCGCCTCCTCGGTGAGCAGGTCGACGCCGGTCTCGATCCCGAACTCGCTCGCGAGCTCGACCGCGTGCTCCCCGGAGACGAAGATGTGCGGCGTCTCCGAGTGAACGACGCGGGCGACGCTCGCCGCGCGCTCGACGCCGGGCATCGAGCAGGCCGCGCCGATCTCTCGATCGGAGGTCATCGCGCCGGCGTCGGTGCGGACGACGCCGTCGGACTGGACCGCGCCGCCGACGCCGGCGTTGAACCGCGGGTCCGACTCGAGGACGCCGAGCGCCGCCTCGACCGCGCCGAGGGGCGTGTCGGCGTCGACGCCGCGGCGGGTCGCTTCGTCGAGCGTCGCCTGTCTGAGAGCCGGCTCGTCCGGACGCCCGCCGGCGCCGCCGTGAGCGATGACGCGCATACGCGGGAGTCTCGCGGCGCTCCAATAAGCGCCCGGAAAGCGGGTGGACCGATCTGTCTCCCTCCCGCCGCCGCAAGACCTATTTCCGCTCCTCGGGGAGTCGTCACCACGTGACCGAACGACGAGACGCCGCAAGCGACGACACCGGATCCGAAGTCGGCGCGCCCGGATCCCCGGTCTCCGCCCGCCTCCGCGCCGCGCTCCGCCGCCGGATCGGGATCGACGTGCGCGCGCTCGCGGCGTTCCGGATCGCGCTCGGCGCCGTCCTCCTCGCCGACCTCGCGCTGCGCGCCCGGAACCTGACGGCCTTCTACACCGATTCTGGGGTGCTCCCCCGGTCGGCGGTCCCGGAGCCGTACGCCCTCGGGACCCGCCTCTCGCTGCACGCGCTCTCCGGCGAGGCGTGGGTCGTCGGCCCGCTGTTCATCGTCGCCGGTCTCGCCGCGATCGCTCTCGCGGTCGGCTACCGCACCCGGCTCGCCGCCGCGGTCTCGCTGGTCCTGCTCGCGTCGCTGCAGGCGCGGAACCCGTTCGTGCTCAACGCCGGCGACACGCTGCTCTGGCAGCTGCTCGGGGCCGGCCTGCTGTGTCCGATCGGCGCGCGCTGGTCGGTGGACGCGGTCCGGAGACGGGGGCAGGGGGCCGCTCCGGGAGCGCACCCGCCGACCGAACGCGCCCGGTTCGCCGGCCCCGCCTCGGCGCTCCTGTTGGCCGTCGTCATCGCGGTCTACGTCTCGAACGCGGTCGTGAAGCTCCGCGGCGAGGCGTGGCCCGCGGGCGAGGCGGTCGAGACCGTCTTCCGGCTCACGTACCTCCACGGCCCGCTCGGAGGGCTGGTGCCCGAGAACGCGGCGCTGCTCGCGGCCGCCGCGTACGGCTGGCTCGGGCTGCTCGTCGCCTCGCCGCTGCTCGTCGCGAGCGCCGGGCGGGTCCGGGCCGCGCTCGCCGGCGTCCTCGTCGCCGCCCACCTCTCGATGACGCTCACGCTGCAGATCGGCGTCTTCTCGGTCGCGTCGGCGACCGCGTTGCTCCCCTTCTTCCCGCCGTTCGTCTGGGACCGGATCGAGTCGCTGGCCGCGCCCGCGACCGAGCGGTTTCGGTCGGCGGTCGAGGTTCGGTCGGCGGCCGAGGGTCTCCCCGCGCCGCCGCGATCCGGGTCGTCATTCGGGGACTCGCTCTCCGATATCGTCCCCGCCGGAGCGACCCGCGGCCGCGCCCTCGCCGCCGTCGCCGCGGTCCTCCTCGTCTCGGCGCTCGCGTGGAACGCGGTGGGACTCGGCGTCGTCGCCGCGCCCGACCCCGTCGCGGCGGTGTCCGACCCGGGCGACAGCGACTGGGACATGTTCGCGCCCTCGCCGCCCTCGACCGATTCGCTCGTGCTCGCGACGGCGACGACCGCGGACGGCGACCGGATCGACGCGCTGTACGGCGACCCGGTCGCGGCCGATCGCCCCCTGGCCGACGCCCGAGGCTATCCCACCGCCCGCTGGCGCAAACACTTCTCGCTGCTGCCGCCCGACGACCCGGACCGCGTCGACGCGACGCTCGCATACCTCTGTGACCGGGCGGCGGGTCTCTCGGGCGCGGAGATCGAGTCGGTGACGGTCTCGTCGGTCGAGGTCGACGTCTCCGGGAGCGACGAGGTCCGAGTCCGGGAGATCGGGACGCGCGAGTGTCGGTGAGGGAGAGCGGTGTGGAGATCGAGCGACCGGACGCCGACTGACCACTTATCAACCCCGCACGCGAAACGGACGACGTGACTAGCACGGATCAGGACCGCACGCCGACCTCCGTCCTCCTCCCGACCGTGCGCTGGACCGACGCCTGCGACGAGGTGGCCGGACAGCTCGGCGAGCGCGACGAGCTGCTCGTGATCTGCGACGCGGCCGACGACCCGGTCGCCGATCGCCGGGGGACGACGCCGGACGGCGTCCGGATCGTCCTCGCGGGCGAGCCCGAGGGCTGCTCCGGGAAGGCGAACGCCATCGCCGCGGGGATGGAGGCGGCCGCGAACGACCGGATCGCCTGGACCGACGACGACTTCGCGCACCCGGACGACTGGCTCGCGACGCTCGAGGCCGACTACGAGAGACAAGGGCCGACGACGGAGATTCCCGTCTTCGTCGGGACGGACCCCCTCGCTCGGCTGTTCGAGCCCGCGTACGCGATCGGCGGGACGGCCGCGGTGTTCGCGGGCGGGATCGCCTGGGGCGGCGCGGTCGTCTTCGAGCGCGACGACCTCCGGAACGGACAGGACGGGTTCCTCGCGGACCTCCGCCGGACCGTCAGCGACGACGGGACGCTCACCGAGTACCTCGACGTGACCGCCGCGGACCGGACGCGGACCGTCCCGTGCGGCGGGTCGCTCCGGGGATCGCTGGAGCGGTTCGTCCGGTTCTTCCGTATCATGCGGTTCCACACGCCCCGAGCGGCCGCGTTCGACGTCGCCTTCGCGGTCGCGGTCGCCGCGCTGTGTCTGTTCGCGCCGGTGGTCGGCGTGGCGGTCGTCACCGCGATCTCGGCCGCGGTGTACGCCCGGTTCGGGATCCGCCGGGCGACGTTCCTGCTCGCGGGGCCGTCGGTGCTCGCCTCGCCGGTCTTCCTCGCGTACGCGCTGGCGCGGCGGACGTTCGTCTGGGGCGGCCGGCGCTACCGGTGGCGGTCGCTGTTCGACGTGGAGGTGCTCCCCGCGTGAGGGCGTGCTTCCGGTGAGGATGGTTCTCGCGTAGGTCCGGCAAAACACGCCGATTTCGGGGGTTCGAGCGCTCAGACGCAAAGCGGCAGGCACTTTACGCGGGTCCGACAACGCACGAACGTTCATGAGCTACGAGAAGGTCGACGTCCCCGACGACGGTGAGGCCATCACGCTGGCGGACGAGGAGACCGGCGAGCTGAACGTTCCCGAGAACCCGATCATCCCGATCATCCACGGCGACGGGATCGGCACCGACGTCGGACCGGCCGCCCAGAAGGTACTGGACGCGGCCGCGGAGGCGACGGGTCGCTCCATCGCGTGGATGCGCGTCTACGCCGGGGCGAGCGCCCGCGAGAAGTACGACGAGAACCTCCCCGAGGACACGGTCTCGGCCATTCGGAACCACCGCGTCGCGATCAAGGGCCCGCTGACGACGCCCGTCGGCGCCGGGTTCCGCTCGCTGAACGTCGCGTTGCGCAAGACGCTCGACCTGTACGCGAACGTCCGCCCGACCTACTACCTCGACGGCGTGCCGTCGCCGGTGAAGAACCCGGAAGCGATGGACATGGTCACGTTCCGGGAGAACACCGAGGACGTCTACGCCGGCATCGAGTGGGAGGCCGGCACCGACGAGGTCGAAGACGTGCGCGAGTTCGTCGAAGACGACATGGGCATCGACGACATCATCCACGACGGGCCCGTCGGCATCGGCGTCAAGCCCATCTCCGAGTTCGGCTCGAAACGGCTCATCCGCGAGGCGATCGACTACGCGCTCGCCAACGACCGCGACTCGGTCACGCTCGTCCACAAGGGCAACATCATGAAGTTCACCGAGGGCGCGTTCCGCGACTGGGGCTACGAGCTCGCCGACCAAGAGTACGGCGAGGACGTCATCACCGAAGACCAGCTCTGGAACGAGCACGACGGCGAGCGGCCCGACGGCACCCTCGTCGTGAAAGACCGCATCGCCGACAACATGCTCCAGCAGGTGCTCACCCGCACCGACGAGTACGACGTGGTCGCGACGATGAACCTCAACGGCGACTACTTCTCGGACGCCGCCGGCGCACAGATCGGCGGGCTCGGCATCGCGCCCGGCATCAACCGCGGCCACGGCCGCTGTCTCGCCGAACCCGTCCACGGCTCCGCGCCCAAGTACGCCGGCGAGGACAAGGTCAACCCCACCGCGATGATCCTCTCGGGCCGCGAGATGCTCGACTACCTCGGCTGGTCCGACGCCGCCGACCTCGTCCGCGACGCCGTCGAAGAGACCATCTCCTCGGGCCAGGTCACCTACGACCTCCACCGCCAGATCGACGGCGGCGAGAAACTCGCCACCAGCGAGTTCGCCGACGCCGTCGTCGACAACATCGAAAAGCTCGCCTAAGCGAGCTTTTCGAGCGCCCGGAAATCCCCGATTTCCGGGAATATCGACGAGCCGGCGTAAGCGTCGGTTAATCGCATCGGCGTCAGCGTCGACGATTTTCATTATTTTCCTGTTGGGATCTCATCTGGACTAGCCACCGTCAGAGTTTTTATATAGTTTCCTAATAGGAATTGTATGCCTAATAGGAAAGGGTCGATCTCGATAGAGCTGAAATATCCGTTTCCGGAGGATCGAGTGTTCCGATACCAAGCGATGCAGGACGTTCTCGACGTGCTTATCGATCAACCGTATGCGACGTACTCGATGAGCGAACTCGCGAACCTCACAGGGGCAAATCAAGGAACGATCTCAAAGGCGGTTAGGCTACTTTCCGATCTCGATGTCATCGAGACTGCACGGGACGGGCGGACCCAGCAGGTACGGATCAACCGAGAGCGGCTCACAAAACCGGACCCGATTCTCTCGATCCCGCAGGACGAGTTTCACCAACCGGTCCGGGCATTTTTGCAACGACTCCAGGACGAGTTGGACGAGGTAGTCGGGGTCGTCCTGTTCGGAAGTGTCGCACGGGGGGAAGCGGACAGGACCAGCGACATCGATGTATTGGTAATTGTCGACGAGGATAGAACCGCAGGTCGCCGGAGTGTTCAGTCGGTCGTCAGTGACCTCGAAGACCAACGGTTCGAGGGGAACCGATACACGTACCAGCCGCTCGTCGAATCGACGGATAGCGTCCGACGAATTGGTGACCAACTCCGCCCCCAGTTCGACGACGGAATTACGCTGGTCGGCTCTGACCAACTCTCCGAGCTCCGGACCGAGGTGTACACCGATGAATGACGATATCCGAGACCGATTGGAGGAGGCCGAGCGAACCTTCGAGGGCAGCCCCGGAACGATCGAGGAGGGATTGGACGTCGACGACGCGGAGTTGGTCCAACTTCGCCGTGCCTGCCGGCTGTTGGAGGTCGGATCGACTCTCCTCGATCAAGGGTACTACACGGTCGTGATCGAGTCGGCGTTCGTCGCCATCGAGCGCACGATCCAGTTCCGGTTGATCCACGACGGGGCCATGTCCGCAGCAGAGGTCGTCAGCAGCCACCGACGACTCTACCAGCGTGGTGCCGAGATTGGCCTCTACGACGACGCGTTTGGGGAGGACCTTGCCGAGCTGTGGAACCGGAATCGAACGAAGACCTACTACAGGCTTGGTATCGCGACGAAGGAACAGGCCGAAGCGATGTACCGGCTTGCCGACGACATTCACCGAGATCTCGTCGACATGACTCGGGTGTCACACGAGCCTCTGCCGGAGGTGACTGATAGATACTCCGCGGCTGAGGATGTCATAGAACTCTTGCGACGATGTTTATTTCATGATCCCGAAACCGATTCAACCGTGAGGGCCTGACTGCTCCTTGATCGGTATCGGGAGTAGGTCTCGCACGTTTGTGGCGTGGTGGTTTATACGTCGGATTGGGATGTTGCTGTCGGCCATTTATACGTGATCGACGGTGCTGCGGTAAAGACCTCCAAAGCCCCAGCCGCGAGGCGGGCGCACGCTCGCTGCGCTCCTCGCTCAGTCGCTAACGCTCCTTTACTGCGGTGCTTGCGTCGCCTGCGCCCGCCTCGCGACGCCCCTTTGAGTCCCGCCCGTCCGCAACAGCACCGCAGCCTCACACCTCCCCAGCCTCGTCGGCCGACGCTTATAAGCGCCGGCCGACTCCCTCGCGCGGCGCTGTCTCGCGGCCGCCGAGGGCGGCCGCTCGCAGGCGCGCGCCACCGCACCGATCTTTCTAAGCGATCGTCGCTGTCGCTCGCGGTCGGTTTAAATACAGTCTCGGAACCGATGATCTGCAACACTCACTCCCGAAATCGCTTATCGCTGTGTCTGTACTGAGCAGTCGAGGGTATGGAAATGCCAATTGCTAGAATTTGAACAGAGCCCCATTTTCATGAGCAGCCGTCGCCTACCCCAGCCGCTCGTCGAGGATCAGCCGCGTCTTCGTCGACTTGACCTCGTCCATCTCCCTCGCCTGCGAGATGAGCTCGTTGACCGCGCGCGTGTCGACGGCGTCGACGACGAGCACGATGTCGTCCTCGCCGGAGACCTGCCAGACGAAGTCCACCTCCTCCCAGTCGACCATGCGCTCGCCGACGGCGGCGGTGTCGACGTTCATCTCCACCGATATCTCGATCATCGCCTTCACGTTGCCGGTGCGGGTCGTGACGGTGAACCGCTCGATGATCCCCTCTTCGGTCATGCGGTCGACGCGGTTGCGCACGGTCCCCTCGGAGGTCCCCACGCTGTCCGCGATCTCCGTGTAAGGGGTCCGCGCGTCCCGTCGCAGTATCGAGAGGATCCGGCGATCGAGGTCGTCCATACCCGACCCTTTCGCCGCGGTGACTTACTCGTTACGAATATCGTAACGAGGCTACGAACGACGCATTTATTACCCTTTGCGCGTACGTTTCTCGTAATGTCGGACGCCTACATCGCGCTGGCCGACGGACGCGTGCTCGAAGCGCGCGCTCGTGCGCCGGGGCGCACCCGTGGCGAACTGGTGTTCACGACCGCGTACACCGGCTACGAGGAGTCGCTCACCGACCCCTCCTACGCCGAACAGATCCTCACCTTCTCGTACCCCCTGATCGGGAACTACGGCGTCCGAAGCGAGCGGTTCGAGTCCGACTCGGTCCAGCCCCGCGCGGCGATCGCCCGCGAGCTGACCGACGACGTCGCCGAGTGGCTCGCCGACGAGGACGTGCCCGCCGTCGACCACGTCGACACCCGCGAGATCGTCACCACCGTCCGCGAGGAGGGCGCGATGGCCTGCGGGATCGCCGCCGGCCCCGACGCGACCCCCGAGGACGCGGTCGAGGAGATGGAGGCGTGCGAGCCGATGAGCGACCACGTCGACATCGGCGCGCAGGTGTCGGTGACCGAGCCGACCGTCCACGAGGGCGACGGCGTCGCCGACGTTGCCTTGCTCGACTGCGGCGCGAAGGGCTCGATCATCTCCTCGCTCACCGAGCGCGGCGCGGACGTGCACGTCCTCCCGTACGACGCGACCCCCGAGGACGTGGCCGACGTGGACCCCGACGTCCTCTTCGTCTCGAACGGCCCGGGCGACCCGGAGAACTTCGTCGCCGCGCAGGAGGTCGTCGACGCCGTCGCCGGCGACCTTCCGATGGCCGGCATCTGCCTCGGCCAGCAGGTGATCACGAGCGCGCTCGGCGGCTCGACCGAGAAGATGGCGTTCGGTCACCGCGGCGTCAACCAGCCCGTGAAGGACCTCCGCACCGACAAGGTCGTGATGACCACGCAGAACCACGGCTACACGGTCGACGACACCGGCCCGCTTGAGGTGACGCAGGTGAACGTCAACGACGACACCGTCGAGGGGCTCGACAGCGAGGAGCTCGACGTCATCACCCGCCAGTACCACCCCGAGGCGAACCCCGGCCCCCACGACTCGCTCGGCTTCTTCGACGAGGTGCTGGAGCTGGCGCACTCGACGCCGCACGTCGCGGCCGACTGACGCCGGCTTCGGTTTCCTGCGGCTCCGCCTCCCGCGCACGACCCCTCCCGATCCCCGGGCCCTCTCGCTGACCACCCGAGTACCATCCGGCCGACGCCCGCGGTCCTTTTCACTCTCTTCCGCCCTCGCCCGTCGGCTCTCTCCGCCCTCGCCCGTCGGCTCTCTCCGCCCTCGCCCGTCGGCTCTCTCCGCCCGCGACCGGCGACGTTTTCCCCCGCCCCCTCGCAGTGACGGCCATGACGACGGAGATCCTCCTCACCAACGACGACGGCGTCGACGCCGTCGGGATCCGGGCGCTGTACGACGCGCTCTCGGACGACTACGAGGTGACGGTGGTCGCGCCCGAGAGCAACCAGTCCGGCGTCGGCGGCGCGCGCTCGTGGTGGGACACGACGGTGGAGTACGCCGAGACCGACCTCGGCTACGCGGTCGAGGGGACCCCCGCCGACTGCGTCGCCGTCGCGGAAGTCGCGCTCGGGCTCGACCCCGACGCGGTCGTCTCCGGCTGTAACCACGGGCCGAACATCGGCGCGCACATCCTCGGGCAGTCCGGCACGGTCGGCGCCGCGATGGAGGCGTCGTTCCTCGGCACCCCGGCGATCGCGGTGTCGCTGTACGACCGCGGCAACCTCCCCGTTTCGCCGACGCTCGACACCGGCGACTTCGCGGTCGCCGGCGAGGTCGTCGCGGACCTGCTCGACCGCGCTGAGATCGGGGACAAGGGCGCCGACGACGACGGTGCCGGCCCGCGCCTCCCGTTCGGCGCCGACGTGCTGAACGTCAACGTTCCGGCGGCCGACGACGAGGCGGCCGACGACCCGACCTACCGGTTAACCGAGCCCGCGCGCGGCTTCGACGTGATCGAGTTCCGGCCGGGCGAGGAGGGTCCGGACGAGGAGAACGTCCCCGAGGACTGGAAGTTCAACGAACGTCGCGGGGAGATGGGGATGGAGCTCCGCGACCGCTTCTGGCGGGAGTTCCTCCGCGGCGACGTCGCCGACGACCCGGGTTCCGACCGGCTCGCGGCCGTCGAGGGCGAGGTGAGTATCTCGCCGCTGTCGTCGTCGCGATCGATCGCGGGCGACCGCACCGGCGAGGTCGTCGAGGGCCGGTCGGCGCCCGAGTCGGCGGCCTCGCGGGTCGAACAGGACTGACGGACGAAAATCCTCCTCGGCGCCGCCGCCGCGACCTCAGCGCCGCCGTCCCGGCCGACGCGATCCCTCGGTGAACTCTCTGCCCAACCGTCCGAGGTACCACACGACGACCAGCCCCAGCGCGACGCCGACGCCGAGCGCGGCGAGCAGTTCGATCGTCGAGGGGTCGAACTGGAGCGCGATGAGCGGCGGCGACACCGCCACGATGAGGAGGATGACGGCCTTTATCCGCCGGTTCCCGGCGTCGCGCTCCGCGTCCGACATGGGGCCTACCACGCAGATCCCTCCGCGGTCCGCGGTCGGCCTCCGGTCGCTCCGGTGTTCATGGGCCACCCACGGTTCGCTCGGATATCAACCCGGCGGAGCCGATCGGGCGCCCGGCCGATCGCCGTTCGTATTGGAAACGATCCGCATACCTACGCCGCCGCGTCCGCATAAGTCTCTCGACCGTTCACGCCCGTAACGGGGGCGTTCCGCCGTGAACGGTCTCGGCCGTTTAAGTCGGTTCGGGCGGAGATGACGTCTGCCCCTACCCGCGGACCCGTCCGCGGCGTCCGACCGCGCCCCGGCGAGGCGTCTCCTCGGCCGCCGTTCCGCGGCGCTTTTGAGCCGACCCCGACAACCGGTGAGCATGGACGACGAACTCCGCGAGCGCGTCGAGGCGGCCGGCGAGGCCGCCGCGCTGTTCAACGCGCTCAAACACGGTAACGACCCGGACGTGGGCGCCATCATGGGCCCGCTCATGGGCGAGAACCCCGAGTTCCGACCGCACGGCGACGAGATCCCCGGCGTCGTCGCGCCGGTCGTGAACCGGATCGCCGACATGGACGAGGCCGAGCGCCGGGAGCGTCTCGGCGAACTCGCGCCCGACAAGCTCGCGGAGCTCGAGGCGGAAGACGAGGCGGACGACCACGTCCTCCCCGACCTCCCGAACGCCGAGGAGGGGGAGGTCGTGATGCGCGCCGCGCCGAACCCGAACGGCCCGTGGCACGTCGGACACGCGCGCATGCCCGCCGTGATCGGGACGTACAAGGAGCGCTACGACGGCGAGTTCATCTGCCGGTTCGACGACACGGACCCGGAGACGAAACGCCCCGATCTGGACGCGTACGACGCCATCCTGGAGGACATCGAGTACCTCGGGTTCGAGCCCGACCGCGTGCTCCGGGCGTCGGACCGACTGGAGACCTACTACGACCACGCACGCGAGCTGATCGACGCCGGCGGCGCCTACACCTGCTCGTGCTCCGGCGACGACTTCTCGGAGCTGAAGAACGCGGGCGAGCCGTGCCCGCACCGCGAGAAGGACGGCGAGACGGTCCACGAGGAGTTCGACGCCATGATCGACGGCGAGTACTCGGCCGGCGAATTGGTCTTACGCGTCCGGACCGACATCGGGCACAAGAACCCGGCGCTCCGCGACTGGGTCGCCTTCCGGATGATCGACACGCCGCACCCGCGCGAGGAGGCGGCAGAGTACCGCTGTTGGCCCATGCTCGACTTCCAGTCCGGCGTCGACGACCACCTCACGGGCGTCACGCACATCATCCGCGGGATCGACCTCCAGGACTCCGCGAAGCGCCAGCGGTTCGTCTACGACAACTTCGGCTGGGAGTACCCCGAGGTGCTCCACTGGGGCCACGTGCAGGTCGACGAGTACGACGTGACGCTGTCGACGTCGACGATCAAGGAGCTCATCGAAACGGGCGAGCTGACCGGCTGGGACGACCCGCGCGCCCCGACCATTCGGTCGATGCGTCGTCGCGGTATCCGGGGGCAGGCCCTCGTCGACTCGATGACCGAACTGGGGATGTCCACCTCCGACGTCGATCTGGCGATGTCCTCCGTCTACGCCAACAACCGCGACCTGGTCGACGACGAGGCGAACCGCTACTTCCTCGTGCGCGACCGCGAGGACGCGCCCGCCGTGGAGCTGCCGATCGTCGACGGCGACGCGCCGGCGCCCGAGGCGGGCCACCCGCCGCTCCACCCCGACCACGCCGACCGCGGCGACCGCGAGGTGCCCGCCGGCCGGATCGCCGTCGAGTCGCCCGACCTCCCGAGCGAGGGCGAGCGCGTCTGGCTCAAGGGGTACGGCTGCGTCCGGTACGAGGGCGACGAGCTGGTCTTCGTCGACGCCGACATCGACGTGGTCCGCGACGGCGGCGTGGACGTTGTCCACTGGGCGCCGGTCGAGGAGGGGCTCGACACGCTCCTCCGCACCGTCTCCGGCGACGTGCGCGGTATCGCCGAGCCCGCGCTCGCCGAGGTCGACCCCGACACGGTCGTCCAGTTCGTGCGCGTCGGCTTCGCTCGGATCGACGCGTTCGATCCCGAGGCGACCGACGAGCCGGACGGCCCGAACGGCGAGGAGGACCTGCTGGCGTACTACGCGCACCCCTAGTCGGGGGCCGGCCGGCTCGCGCGGCGCTCTCGCGGCCGCCTGCCGCGGGGGTTAAGTAGCGAGCCCCGGAATTACTGGCAAGATGGCCATCGACTCGAACTTCGAACAGAACCGGGAGAAAGTCGGCGAGGAGGACGGCGTCGCCGTCTGGGGGCCCGTCGAGCCGCCCGAGAAGCAGGGGATCCGCGGCACGCACGTCGCGGTCGACTTCGACATCTGTCTCGCCGACGGCGCGTGTCTGGAGGACTGCCCGGTCGACGTGTTCGAGTGGGTCGACACCCCCGGTCACCCCGAGTCCGAGCGGAAGGCGAACCCCGCCGACGAGGACCAGTGTATCGACTGTATGTTGTGCGTGGACGTCTGCCCGGTCGACGCGATCGACGTCGATCCCGGCCGCGAGAACCGTTTATAAGCGACCGAGTGCAGTGAGGCGAGACGGGTTTTCTGACACCCCAGTCGCTCGTTTTTAAGTACCGAGACCGATAGCGACGGTGAACACCGCCAAAGCCCCAGCCGCTCGGTAGTACGTGATCGATGACTCGGTGGTGAACACCGCCAAAGCCCCAGCCGCGAGGACGGCGGACGCTCGCTGCGGTCCTCAGTCGCTCGCTCCGTTCGCTCCCTGCGGTCCTTGAGTCGCCTCCGCCGTCCTCGCGACTGCCCCTTTGAGTCCCACCCGGTAGCACCGCACCGCCGGAAGACGGTCCTGCTCGCTCACTCCGTTCGCTGCGCGGGCTGCGACTTCCGTGCTCCCGCTCACTCTCTGCGGTCGCTCGCGGGTCCGCAGCCTCACACCTCCCCAGCCTCGTCGGCCGCCCTCCGCGTTGCTCCGGGCGACCGCCTCCAGCGAGGGACCGAAGGTCCCTCTGGCAGCCGGCGCTACGCGCCGGCGACCTCGCACGCGCTCCTCGCGCCCGGTGGGCGCTCGGAAGGCGCGCGCCACCGCACCGTTTGGTCGTGTTTGCCGTCGCCGTCTTCGATCAATCGCTTATAACCGGGTTATAAATCGCTTATAAACCGCTCCCGCTCTTCGAGCGCGAAGCCGGTCCCGTACCGCTCGACGAGGGGCTCGTAGGCGTCGCCGAGCGCGCGCATACACGCGCCCGCCGACACGTACCCGAGTTCGTCCGCGACCGACTCGCTCGGGTAGCCCTGCAGGACCTTCCGGACGAGCAGACGCTTCTCACGGGCGTCGAGGACCGCGTCGCAGTCGCCCGTCTCTTCCCTCTCGTCGCCCTCGATCAGCGCCGCGAGCGCGAGGTCACGGAAGGCTCCGGGCGCGCTGTCGTACATCCCCGGGCCGTACGACGCGCCGACGACGGAGCGCCACTCGATCTCGGTCAGGTCCACGGAGACCGGGGCCGGGCAGGCGCGGAGCGCGCCGACGACCACGTCGGGGTCCACGTCGCGGTGGGCGTCGGAGAGCCCGTCGCGCTCGCGGTCGCGGAAGGCGGCGGCGTGGCGGTCGAGGAGGGCCTTCCCCGGTCTGCCCTCGCCGGCCCCGATCGTCGGCCGGAGCATGATCGCGGAGTGCTCGCCGGAGGCGTCGTTGCGGGAGGTCGAGAGGTGGACCGTCCGGTAGCCCGCCCGTCGCCAGAAGCGGAGGAGTCGCGGGGTCGCGCCGTAGCCGACCGAGAAGTAGTCGACGGCGTCGGAGTCGCCGTCGACCCTCTCACCCTCCCCGCCGAACTCCGCGTGCACCTCGTCGAGCAGGCGCGTGCCGAACCCCTCGTCCCTGAGCGCGTGATGGGTCGCGATCCGGACCGTCCGCAGGCCCCGCGGCTCGGCGGCGGCCTCGTCGCGGAGCTGGCTCGTGAGCACGTCCGGCACCATGTTGCCGCGGACGCGCTCGCCCTCGTACATCCGCCGGCGGGTCTCCGCGTCGAGCCCGCCCTCCCGCGCGAGCAGCGCGACCGCGACCACCCGCCCCTCGGCCACCAGGGCCCGCGCGGTGAGGTTCGGCGCGTCGAGCAGGCGAGCGAGGTCGTTCGGCTCGGTGCGATAGTGCGCGGCGACGAGCAGCCCGAACGCCTCCCGGAGCAGCGACTCGTCCGCGAGCAGGTCGGCGGCCGGGAGCGCGCGGTACGTCGCGTCCCCGACCGCAGACCCCGCGACCGCCTCGTCGACCGCGGGGCGCGCGTCTAGCAGGAGCGCCCGCGACGTCCACGCCTCCACCGGGTCGTTCCGCGCGTACCGGATCGGCTCGTCGAGCCGCACGTCTCGCACCGAAAAGCGGCTCGCGCGCAGCCGCTCCTTGAACCGGATCGAGAACCCGCGGCCGGCCCCCTCGTAGCCGTGGACCGTCGTGCAGAACGCGACCGCGGGCGCGTCGAGGAACCGTTCCAGCAGCCGCACCGGGAGCGCGGCCGCCTCGTCGACGATCACCGCGTCCGGGCCGTCGGGGAGGGCGGCGGCCTCGGCGGGCGTGAGAAAGCGGACCCGTCCGCCGCCCGGCGCGTCGAGGCGGCGGGGAGCGGTCTCAGAATCGGTCCCCCCTTCCCCGATCAGCTCGCTCGCCCGAGCGAACACCTCCGCCGCGTTCCGGAACGCCGGCGCCGTGACGAGCACGTCGGCCCCGGCGAGCGCGAGCGCCCCCGCCGCGATCCCCGCCGCGCTCGACTTCCCGCGCCCGCGGTCCGCCTCGGCGACGACCGCGTTTCCGGGGGTCGCGAGCGACTCGAACGCCCTCACCGCCCGAACCTGATCGCTCGTGAGACAGGCCTCGTAGGCGGCGTCCGGGAAGGTCGCGTTCGGTGGGGCGGTCGGCGGGGCGGTCGTCTCTGTGGTCGCCGCTTCCGGGAAACCAACGAGTCCGTCTCGCTCGATCGCGTCGCCCTCGGGCCCGTCCGCGCCGAGCGAGACGATCGCGATTCCCGGATGCGACCGGAGCGTCTCGACGAGGCGCTCGCGGAACCGCCCCGTCACGTCGTCGACCTCGTACGGCGGGACCGCGAGCGAGTCGTCGAAGCGGTCGCGGACCGCGGGCCACGCGTCGAGGTCGGGCGTCAGGAGGACGAGGAGGCCGCCGCCGTCGACCGCGCCGACGCACCGACCGAGCGCGTTCGGGACGAACCGCTCGTGGCAGTCGAGGACGACGACCTCCCGGGTGCGACCGAGCAGCTCGTCGGCGTTCCGCGGCCGATGTTCCTCGAACCGGAACCCCTCTCGCGTGGAGACGATAGCGGTCGACGCGGGGTCGACCGCCTCGATCGCGTCGTAGGCCGCGTCGACTCCCCGGTCGCGGTCCCCGGCGAGCACGAGGACGCGCCGCTCGTTCGCCGCCTCGGCCTCCCGCTTCGCGTCCCGCGCCAGCCCCGCGATCATCGTTCGCTCGTCGTTGCCGGGGGGTGCAGATGTGTCTTGCCCTCCGGACGCGGGCGTCCCTCGCGACCGATCGCCTCGCGCTCCGCGAGGCGGGACGCTTACGGACGCTCGGCGCGTCGCTCCGGGTATGACCACGGTCACGCTCATCGGCACGCGGCTCGCGGACACCGGCCGCGAGTTCGTCTATCAGGGGGAGTCGCCCGACTGCGAGGGGTGTCCCTACCGGAGCCAGTGTCTCAACCTCTCCGAGGGGACCCGGTACCGCGTGACCGGGATCCGCGAGAACGCCCAGACCCTCGACTGCGCCGTCCACGACGCCGGCGTCCGCGCGGTCGAGGTCGAGCCCGCGCCCGTCCCCGCGAACGTCCCGTCGAAGCAGGCGTACGCCGGCGGGCGCGTGTCGCTCGCCGGGCCGTGCCCGCACACCGAGTGCCCGAGCCACGGGTACTGCGTCCCCGACGGCGCCGACTTCGACGACGAGCGCGTGATCGATCAGGTGCTCGGCGAGCCCCCGCACGACACCTGCGCGCTCGACCGAGACCTGACGCTGGTGGAGTTCCGGGCGGAAGACGGGTAGGGGGTCGATTTTCGAGCCGACGCCTATAACGCCGTGACCGCGTTCAGCGTGATCCGGATCGCGCGTTCGACGTTGTCCTTGGCCTTCTCCGGCAGCTCGTCGTCCGAGTCCGCGCCCTTCTGGGTGCCCGCGACGAGGTTGCCGTCGACGGTGCAGATCGCGCCGGCGCGGAGCCCCTTGCGGCGCGCGAGCGCGAAGACGGTCGCCGCCTCCATCTCGACTGCGAGTAGGTTCGCGTCGTTCCACTCTGCGACGCACTCGTCGTCCTCGTTGTAGAACGCGTCGTCGGAGACGATCGGCCCGACGTGGATCTCCTCGCCGTTGTCCTCGGCGGCGCCGACGAGCTCGCGCAGCGCGTCGTAGTCGGGGACCGCGGGGTACTCGACCGACTCGTAGCGCTTGCTCGTCCCCTCCTCCTTGGCCGCGCCGGTCGCGACCACCATGTCGCCGACGTCCATGTCGGCCTGTAAGGCGCCGCAGGTGCCACACCGGAGGAACGTCTCGACGCCGACCCGCGAGAGCTCCTCGACCGCGATCGCGGCCGACGGGCAGCCGATCCCGGTCGAGCAGATCGTGAGGTCGGTCCCCTCGTAGCTCGCGTTGACGACCTTGTACTCGCGGTTCTGCGCGACGAGCTCGCTGTCGTCACAGAGGTCGGCGATCCGGTCGACGCGCCCCGGGTCGCCGGGGATGATCGCGATCTCGTGTACGTCGCCCTCCTCGACCAGCAGATGCGGCTGTTTCGCCATACGCGCCGAGACAGCCGCCGCGCGCAAAAACGGACCGGTCGGGCGGCGGGTCGGCAGCCGATGATAACATTTGATATCGCGGAATAGGATTTATAGCTGTCATATCGCGATTGATCGGCTCGTTTCGGCGATCGCGCCGACGGCGTCGGATCGGCCGGTTTATCGGCCGTCCTCGCCAGGTTCGACCATGAGCGACTCCGACGAACAAGCTCTCTCGCTCGCCGCGTCGATCGGCGCGCTCGTCGTCACGTTTCTTCTCATTACGCCGATCGCCGGGACGCTGCTCGGCTTTAACTGGACGCAGGCCGTGTTGATCGGCGGGTTCTCTGGGTCCGTCGCCGTCCTGTCGGCGTGGCTGACGGCGCGGCGAGCGGGCGGCGGCTGACTCTCGGCGGCTCCCGTCCGCCACCGCACGGGCGGTTATCGCGACTGAGAGGCCGGACGGAGGATTTTATACCCGCCCGGCGTCGACATCTCCTAATGCGCTTCAGTCGCGACCGTCGGGGCCAGTCGGTCGTGATCGGGACGGTGATCCTGTTCGGGTTCCTCATCCTCGCGCTCTCGCTGTATCAGGTGCAGGTCGTGCCGCAGGAGAATGCACAGGTGGAGTTCCAGCACTTCGAGGACGTTCGTAACGACCTCGTCGATCTCAGGGCAGGGGTCCTACAAGCCGGGAGCACCGATCGGCCGCAGTATCAGACGGTTCGGCTGGGCACTACCTATCCGTCTCGCGTGTTCACGATTAACCCGCCTTCACCAGCCGGGACGCTCCAAACGACTGAGTCCTATCCGGTCGTGATCTCGAACGGGACGCCCGAGGGAACCGTAACCGTTCCCACGCGGTTCCTCCAATACCGGCCGGGCTACAACGAAATCGACCAGTCGTCGACGTGGTACGACGCGTCCGTGCTCTACGTGGACGCTCGCGATCGGGGGAGCGGGATCGCGGTGATCGAAGATCAAGAGCTCGTCAGCGGCGACGGGGAGGTACGGATCGTCGCCCTCCAGAACGAGTTCCGTCGAAGCGGAACTGGTCGGGTGACGCTCGAACTCCGTCCGGCAGAGAGCGTTACTGAGACGCTTCCTGAAGGTGATCTCACCGTCACCGTTCCGACCCGGTTGAGCGAGGGCGACTGGGAAACGAAGACCGATCTTCCGACGGACAGCGAGGTCTACGGCGGCGTTACGGACGACACGAACGGCGACGGCGTCTACAACCTGACGCTCAACACGACGGCTGACGATCTGACAGTGGACACAGTTGGCGTGCAGGAAGCGCCGGAAGACCCGACGCAGAATACCGACGGGGCAGTCGGTAGCGGTGGCGGCGGTGGAGACGGCGGGGACGGTGATAGTGGTAGCGACGGGGGAGATGGTCCTACTCAAGCATCTGGAATAGTCTCGAACGATGACGCGAGTACATTCTGGGGAACTAGTGGCGTCCAATTTAGTGTCAGGAACGACGGTAGTGGGGTCGCCGAGATAGAGAGTATTTCAATTGATTCGACCACGTCGCAGGCCGAGGTACTCAAGGAACAGAATGGCGGCGCAGGTGCAGGACAACGTGAAATCTATGTTGCGTCCTCATCGAGCGAGGGATTCCACGAAGCGGGTGACACTGGGCAAGACCGCTACTTTATCGGAACGCAAGTCACACTCTCGTCGGATGTCGGTATTGCTACGGATGACGACGCGACGATCACGCTAGCATTCTTCCAAACAGACGGTGCCGGTGGATCTGGCGATCGAGTGGATATGACCGGTGAGGATATTGATATCACATTGTATTTCGCCGACGGAAGCCAGAAATCACTCGTCATCTCCGTTCCGAACTGAGCGCTTCTAGATCGTGAACCAAAATTTCCACGATCGACGTAAAGGGCCATCGACAAAACCATATGCCGGCCGCATGAAGAACCGTTCATGACCGAAGTCGGCATCGACGCCGTCGAGATCTGGACCGGAAAGCTCAAGCTCGACTTGCCGGGCACGTTCGCGCCGGAGAAGGGCGACGACCCGGAGAAGTACACGAAGGGGCTCGGGCTCAACAACTCCTCGTTCCCGGACGTGTACGAGGACATCGTCACGATGGGCGCGAACGCCGCGAAGGGGCTGATGGACCGGAAGGGGCTCGAACCCGAGGACATCGGCCGGATAGACGTCGCCACCGAGTCGGCGTTCGACCACTCGAAGCCCGTGTCGACGTACATCGCGGGCTGTCTCGAACAGGTGTACGACGGCGACTTCACCCACGCCAACAAGGGCGAGCGCAAGTTCGCGTGCCTGGCGGGGACGCAGGCGATCGACGACGCCTATAACTGGATCCGCGCCGGGCGAAACCGCGATCGGCCCGCGATCGTCATCACGACCGACACCGCGCTCTACGCCCGCGGGGACCCCGGCGAGGCGACGCAGGGGGCCGGCGCCGTCGCGATGCTGATCGACGAGGACCCCTCGATCGTCGCGCTTTCGACCGAGCAGGGGTACGGCTCGAAGGACGAGACGGACTTCCTGAAGCCGAACCAGCAGTTCCCGAGCGTCGACGGGAAACGCTCCGTACAGGTGTACCTCTCCCGGATGCGGGAGGCTCTCGAAGACTACGAGTCAGTCACCGACGACATCGAGCTCGACGACTTCGCGTACGCCCCGTTCCACACCCCGTTCCCCGGGATGGTCCGGAAGGCGGCCCTGCTCGCGTACCGACACGTCATCCGCGACACGGAGCACGAGGACGCGCTCGCCGACGAGATCGGTCGGCAGCCCCGCGAGGACGACTACGCGGACCGAGAGGCCTACGAGGAGGCCATCCGCGACTACATGGACGAGCTGAAGACCACCGAACAGTATCGGACGTGGTACGACACCGCCGTGGAGCCGACGCTCGGGCTCTCGCGAGAGGTCGGAAACTGGTACACCAGCTCGGTTCACATCGCCCGCGTCAGCGCGCTGCGCGACGCCCTGACGCGCGACCGGTCGTTCGTCGACGACACGCTGCTCGTCGCCTCCTACGGCTCCGGCGCGCAGGCCGAGATCCACGCGGAGACGATCCGCGAGGGCTGGCGCGCGGAGATCGAGGAGCTCGACATCGACGACCAGCTCGCGGCCCGATACGACCTCACGTGGGACGAGTACGAGGACGTGCACGATGTCCACGAGTACGACATGGACGTGGAACGCGAGATCGAGGAGTTCACGCAGCCGGAGGCGGAGTTCGTCTTCACCGGCTGGGGCCGGATGAACGAGCGGAAGTACGAGTACGTCGAGTAGCCGTTCGGCGAAGCGTCCACGGCGAGAGATCGTGCTCCCGATCCCGTTTCTCTGACTCCGCTACCCGTGAAAACGGGTCACACGACGCCTCTCGAATACGATGGGTTTAAACGACGTTAGGCTGAATTTCACCTCAATGGTAACCATCTACGACGTGCCGGCCGACGCCCTCATCGAGGAGGTCGCCGCACGGCTCGAGGACCGGATCGACGAGCCCGACTGGGTCGAGTTCGCCAAGAGCGGCGCCGGCAAGGAGCTTCCGCCGGAACAGGAGGACTTCTGGTACGTGCGCTCCGCCAGCCTCCTCCGGAAGGTCGCCCAGAACGAGCCGGTCGGCATCGAGCGGCTCGCCACCGAGTACGGCTCGAAGAAGCGCGGCTCGAACCGCTACTCCGTCCGCCCGGGCGAACACGAGGGCGGCTCCCGCAAGCTCATCCGCGCGTCGCTGCAGGCCCTCGAAGACGACGGGCTCGTGACGACCGCCGCCGGCGAGGGCCGCCGCGTCTCCGACGAGGGCGAGGCCTTCCTCTCCGAGGTCGCCGCCGACGTCTTCGAGGACCTCGATCGACCGGAACTCGAACGCTACGCGTAGATCGACGGTTCGCTTTTCGCGGTATCGCTTGCTCTCCGAGCCGCGGCTCCCGGAGCTGCATCTAATTCCCGGATACTCGGCCGTTGTGCGGTTTTTGTCCCACGCTGCCGTTCGGTGATGAACCCCCGGATTCACCGGCGTATATCTCATATCGCTATATAAAATACGAAGCGAGCCGACCAACGCCGCTTGTCGCGACCCATCGTCAGCGCCTCGACTTGCGGTCGATTCGAGAGAAAAAGCGGCGTTCAGGCGACCGGAAACCGGGCTACCCGGTGTTTTTCATCCCGGCGGCGATGCCGTTGACGGTGAGCCGGAGGGTGCGCTCCTCCTCGTCGGTGCGGTGGGTCCGCCCGAGCAGGTCCGCCTGCAGCAGGTTCAGCGGATCGACGTAGGGGTTCCGTCGGTCGAGGCTCTCTTCGAGCCACTCGCGGCGGATCAGGTCGTCGCGGCCGCTGATCTCCAAGACGAGTTCCCGGCCGCGTTCGTACTCGCCGATGAGTTCGGGGAAGAAGCGCTCGCGGAGCTCGTCGTCCGCGAGGTCGGCGTACTCGGCGGCGATCTCGGGGTCGGTGCGGGCGAGCGCGAGCCCGGCGTTGTCGAGGGTGGTTCGGAAAAAGGGCCACTCCTCGTACATCTCCCCGAGCGTTTCGAGACCCTCCTCCTCGCCGACCGCGTCGAGGTACGCGTCGATCCCGGACGCGAGCGAGTACCAGCCCGGGAGGATGAGCCGGGTCTGCGTCCACGAGAACACCCACGGGATCGCGCGGAGGTCCTCGACGGTGCGCTCGCCGGATCGCGAGGCGGGCCGCGAGCCGAGGTTGAGGTTCTCGACGACCGAAATGGGCGTCGCCTGTCCGAAGTAGTCGACGAACCCGTCGGTGTTCAACAGATCGCGGTACGTCTCGCGGGCGACGGGCGCCATCGTCTCCATCGCGTCGACCCACTCGTCGGGCACGTCCTCGGTGGGCTCCTCGTTGGCCTCGTGACGCGCGCGGATCTGCGCATCGAGCATCTGTTCGAGTTCGCGCTCGGCGATCCGCGGGTTGGCGTACTTCTCCGCGATCGCCTCGCCCTGCTCGGTGAACTTCACCTGTCCGGTGACGGTCTCGTTGGGCAGCGCGAGCAGCGCCTCGTTCATCGGGCCGCCGCCCCGCGAGATGGAGCCGCCGCGGCCGTGGAACAGCCGGAGGGTGACCTCCTCCTCGCGGCAGAACCGCGCGATCCGGCGCTGGTTCTCGTAGAGGTCCCAGTTCGCGGCGAGGAACCCGTTCTCCTTGTTGGAGTCGGAGTAGCCGAGCATCACCTCCTGGATCTCGCCGCGGACTTCGAGGGCGGTCGCGTACGCCTCGTTGTCGAACAGCGCTCCGAGGATGCGCTCGGCGCCGTTGAGCGCGGACTCGGTCTCCAGTAAGGGAACCACGTCGAGCCCGCAGTGGTCCGGCAGCGAGACGACGCCGACCTGATCGGCCAAGAAGAGCACTTCGAGCACGTGGCTCGGCTCCTCGGTCATCGAGATGCAGTAGGTGTCGATCGCCTGCGCGCCGTACTCCTCTTGCCACTCGGCGAGCTCCTGGAACCGGCGGAGCACCCGATCGGTGGTCTCGGAGACGTCCCCGGGCTCGTCGGCGTCGACGACCGAGTCCTCCTGGAGGATCGCCTCGGTGAGGAACTCCTGTCGGGCGTCCTCGTCCATATCCTCGTAGTCGACGCCCTCGTTCGCGACCGCCTCGGCGACGGCCTCGGTGTGGTTCTCGCGGTGGTCGCGGAGGTCCAGCGACGCGAGCGTGAACCCGAAGGTGTCCACCTGTCGGCGGAGCGGCTCGACGAACGACTCGCGGACCGCGTCCTGTCCGTCGGCCGCCAGCGAGTCGGCGATCACGTTCAGGTCCGCGAGGAACGCGTCGCCGTCGGGGTACTCGCCGGGGCGCACGTCGTCGACGCGGTCGAGCCGCTCGCGCATCAGGCGGAGCTTCTGGCGGTACGGCTCGTCGGGGTAGCGCTCGCGCGCCTCCTCGACCACCGTCGGGAACCGCTCGGCGTCGGCCGCCAGCGACTCCGCGAGCGCGTCGTCGATCGCGTAGCGCTCGCCGTCTTGGCTCAACACCGCGGAGAGCCGCTTACACCGGTCGCGGTACTTCTCGACGGCGACCTCGCGCTGGCGCGCCAGCGTCTCGTCGGTGACCTCGGGCGTGACGAACGGGTTGCCGTCGCGGTCGGAGCCCGCCCACGAGCGGAACTCGAAGAGCTTGGGGCAGTCGACGTCGTCGTACTCCTTGGAGATGGTCTCCTCGAACTCCTCGTAGGCGTCGCCGACGACGTCGAAGAGGGTGTTCTCTAGGTACCACTGGACGTTTCGCGCCTCGTCTTCCGGCTCCGGGCTGCGCTGGCGCACCTGCCGGGTGCCCCAGAGGCTGGTCACCTCGGCGGTGACGTCGCGCCAGATCCCGTTGCGCTCGCGCTCGGTGAGGTTGCGCTCGTCGAGCTCCTCTAGGTGGTTAGCGATCGACCGGAGCTTCGCCTTCACCGTGGCTCGCCGGGCCTCGGTGGGGTGGGCGGTGAACGTCGGTTCGATGAGTACGTCCTCCAGCAGCTCCCGGAGCTCGCCGGGCCCGACGCCGGCCTCCGCGAACTCGGCGATCGTGGCGTCGAAGGAGTCGTGGAGCGCCCCCTCCTCGTCGGCGCCCCGGATGGCGCGGACCCGCTCGCGCTCCTCGGCGAGGTTGATCAGCTCGAAGTAGGTCGTGAACGCGCGGGCGACGATCTCCTCCCGGGTCGTCGTCAGTTCTCCGACCGACTGGTGGAGGGCGTCCCGGCTCGCCGCGTCGCCGCGCCGGTAGTCGATCGCCGCGTTTCGGAGGTCCTCGACGGTCTCGTACGCCTCGGTCGAGGCCTGCGCGGCGAGGACGTCTCCCACGAGCGCGCCCAGCTCGCGCACGTCCGTCCGCACGTCTCGGTTGTGTAATACCATACCACAGGTACACCAATCGCGGTCGGTTAAAGGCGATGCCTGAACGAATGTTTGCCTCGGTTCCGAGTAAACGTATTGATCGATCGTTCGACACCTCTCGGCGGAGCGGACCGTCGACGGGCCAGCCGCCGAGCGTTCCCTACCCCTTTCCCGCTCCGGTGGAGGGTTCGTCACCCTTTTTACCGGTCCAACCCGAACGACGCGTATGAGTCAGTCCGACAAGTATCCGGCCGAGTCCGGCCGGCGCCGCTTCGTCAAGGGCGTCGTCGGCGGCGCGGCCCTCGCGGGGGTCGGCGCGATGGGGTCGGCGACGGTGAACACCCTGACGACCTCCGGCGGCGTCGGCGGCGGGTCGACCGTCGCGATGTCGATCGCCCACACCGGCGGCCCGGCGCCGCGCGGCCTCCCGCAGATCCCGGTCGAAGTCACCGACGACGGGTACATCCGCGGAATCTGGCCCGAGACGCAGACCGTCACGCAGGAGGGCCGAGAGATCGAGGTCGCACAGGAGCAGCTCGGCGGCCGGACCTACTCCGGCGAGTGGTTCCAGTACTGCGGCGTCGAGTCGCAGGAGAACATCGAGCCGAACTTCGAGTCGGACAACCTGTTCCGGGCGGCCCCCGGCAAGTACGACTGGCAGGACGAGACGTACGAGGACGGCGACCAGATCCACGTCGACGACTTCCAGGACTACGCCGAGTGGGGCAACGGGATCGGCGACGACGGCGTCGGGAAGCCGGCGTCCGTCACGTGGCGGTCCGAGGACGCCGACGCCGACCTCAACGCCATCGTCATCCGCTCGCCGCTGATCGAGGAGGCCGCACAGGACGACGAGTGGGTCTCCGCCTCGACGGACCAGGGGTTCCTGGCGTACCTGAACGTCTGCACGCACTTCTGTTGTATCCCTGACTACAAGGTGCTCGAAGAGTCGGCCCGGTACGACGCCGAAAACGGGACCTACTGCGTCTGTCACCAGTCGACGTACGACCCGTTCACCCTCGAAGAGTCGCTGTTCATCGCCCGGCCCCGTCCGGACGAATAACCGAGGGACCCGGCGGAATCGACGGTATCGCGAAACCGCGCGCCCGACGGGCGCCGCGCTTTTCTCCCCGCTTCGCGTACACCTCTCCATGAGCGACGACGAGGTTCCCGCGGACGGAGCGGCGGCCGACGACGCTCCGACCGACGACGACCCGTTCGCTACCGAGATCGACCGCGCTCGCGACCTCCTCGACGGCGAGGGGATCGAGGCGGTCCACGTCGGCGTCGTCCGCGACGGCGAGGTCGACACCACCTTCGCCCAGCGGAGCGACGGCGATTCGGGAGACGAGGGCGACGGCCTCCGCGCGCTCGCGCTGTTGGCCGCGCACGTCCGGCTCGTGGCGAACGAGGCGGGCGTCGAGGCGTCCACCGTCGCGGGCGATGCGGCGACGCTCGCGGGACAGGTCGAGCGCATCCCGGCCAGCACCGACGACCTCCCCGAGGAGTAGCCCCGCCGAGGACGACTCAGCCGGTAGGCTCCTCTTCCCCGCCGCCCCCCTCGCTCCGGCGGATCCGGTACAGCTGGTGGGCGACGCCCGCGAGCGCGACGAGCAGCACCGCGAGGTTGAACGCCGCGAGGGCGATCGGCTGGTAGGCCGGGTCGAGCCACGTCCGGATCGCGCGGCCCGCCTGACTGTAGAAGCTCCAGCCGGCGATCAGCGCGAGCAGGATCAGCGCCGCCAGCCCGATCCGGTCGATGAGCCCGCGGAGGTCGTCGGTCGAGAGCCGACCGAACCGGGCGTCGCTCTCGTTCGCGTCGTTCTTGCGGTCAGTGGTGGGCGATGCGGGGTCGTCGGTGGAAGTGTCGTCGGTAGCGGTGTCGGTCATGGGTCCGGTTGGCGCGTCGGTGGTGTCGTCCGTATCGAGGTCGTCCGCGTCATCGTTCGAGTCGTCCGAGCCGTTCCAACCGCCGCGGTCGTGCTCGTCCGTCATGGTCGCCTCCGTGCCACGAGGGCCGCGCCGACCAGCGCGACGAGCGCGACGAGGGGGCCGAAGCCGGGCGTCGAGTCTCCGGATCCGTCCTCGCCGCGATCGCGGTCGGCGCCGGCGCCGTCCGCCGCGTCGTCGCCGCCCCCGCCTCGCGTGAAGTCCTCGACGGTGAACTCCACCTCTTCGACGGTCTCGTCGGCGCTGATCGTCTCCCGGGGGTTGAGGTTGGCGACGCCCTGCGTCTCGTCGATGAGCACGTCGTCGCTCCACAGCGCGGCGTCGACGTAGTAGTTGTAGTTCGCGGGTACCTCGACGGTCGTCGTCACGGTGTCGGTCCGGCCGGGTCGGACCTCGCCGACCGTCTCGCTCGCCTCGTCGGCGATCACGTTCGACTCGGACTGCCGGAGCAGCACCCGGAGGTCGAGCGGCTCCGAGGGGCCGTCGCCGCGGTTCGTCACCGAGATCGACACCGACAGCGTCGCGGTCTCGTTGTCGGCCTCGCGCACGCTGACCGCGACGGTCGGCCAGACGTTGCCCTCGGTGAAGCCGACGCGCGAGTCGGCGTAGTCCGGGGTGAGCGCCGCGACGCCGCCGACGCGGGTCGTCTGGGACGCGCGCCGCTCGCCGTCGGCGAAGACGACGGTCTCGATCCGGTAGCCGCCTTCGCGGTCCACGTCGACGGAGCCGTTTATCGTCCGCTCGCCGCCGCCGTCCACGCCGCCGACGTCGACCGTCGTCTCGTCGACGAGCAGTCCCGAGTCGGCGCCGATCGCGCGGTGGCGGACGGTGACGTTCTCGACGGGCGAGCCCCGGTGCTGGAGGTCGACTCCGAGCCGGAGCTCCGCGGTCTCGCCGCGCACTTCACCCGGCGAGACGACCGTGTCGACGATGCGTACGTCGCCGGGGCGCTCGTCGGCCTCTCGGGGGTCGACGATCGCGTCCGGCGCGGCGACGGCGCCGACCGCGCCCGCGAGCAGGAGCGCGGCGGCGGCCGCCAGGAGGGCAGTTCGCGTGTCCATACTCGACACGTCTGAACGACAATATAAGTGCTTTGTCAGGGATCGGGGCGAGAATCGCCCCCTCAGAGCGCCCGGTACCGCCCGCCCGACTCGGAGAGCTCCCCGCGACGCGCGAGCCGCGTCAGGATCTCGCGGGCCCGCTCGGGCGGAACGCCGTGCTCGCTCGCGTGCGCGACGACGCTCTCCTCGGTGGGCTCGTCGACCGCCTCCACCGCGTCGCGGACGATCTCGGTCCGGCTCCGCGACCCCCCGCCGCCGCCCTCGGCGCGGGCGCCCGCCTCGCCGACCGCGTCGGCGTCGATCCCGGAGGCCTCGAGGTACTCGCGGTCGTCGATCCCCGCCTCGTCGACGGCGCGTTCCAGCTCCGAGACGTGGTCGATCTCGGCGAACGCCGCGCTCTCGTCGCGCTTCTTCGCGAGCAGCGCGGCCCGGGCCTCGCGGGCCGCGTCGCGGTCCTCCGACTCGAAGAACCGCTTGAGCTTCGCCGTCCGATGCGTCTTCCCGCAGCGGGGACACCGCGCGCTGTCGCTCGTCCGCGGGTCCGCGAGGAGCCACATCGCCGCGCACTCGTTGCAGCCGACGACCGCGTACATGCGGCGCGGTTCGTCGCCCCCGGATTTGAACCCTCGGACCCGCGCCGCCGGGACGGTCGGCGTGCGCCCGGTCCGCCGCGTTCGGTCCGGTTCGGTCCGGTTCGGTCCAATAGCGGTATTGTGTGTTCCGTTCAAAACCATTATCCGCGTGGGACGCGTAGGGAGACGCGATGAGTTCAACCGACGCCGCCCCCACGGAACCGATTCGGCTGGCCGACCCCGACGAGTTCGACGACCGCGTCGCCGACGGCGTGGTCCTCGTCGACTTCCACGCGGACTGGTGCGGCCCCTGTCAGATGATGGAGCCGGCCGTCGAGGCGGTCGCGAGCGACACCGACGCGACCGTCCTGAAGGTCGACGTCGACGAACATCAGGGGCTGGCCGGCGAGTACGGCGTGCAGAGCATCCCGACGCTGCTCGTGTTCGCCGACGGCGAGCTCGCGGATCGGATGGTCGGCGCGCAGACGGAGGACGCGCTCGCCGGCGCGATCGAGGAGCACACCGCCTGAATGGCCGATCCCGAGGTCGACGACGAGACGACTCCCCGCGAGCTGCGCGAACTCCGCGCGGACGTGCCAGCGCTCGGCGAGGCCGCGTACTTCAACTTCGGCGCGCACGGGCCGAGCCCCGAGCGCGTCGTCGATGCGGCGTCCGACTTCGTCGCCGAGCACGAGTTCGGCTCGGGGACGACGGACCCGTACGATCACGCCTTCGGGACGTACGAGACGGTCCGCGAGCGCGTCGCCGACTTCGTCGGCGCCGAGCCCGACGAGATCGCCCTGACCGAGAGCACCACCGACGGGATCACCCGGATCGCGGGCGCGATCGACTGGGAACCCGGCGACGCGGTCGTTCGGACCGATCTGGAACACCCGGCCGGCGTCCTCCCGTGGAAGCGGCTGGAACGCGAGGGCGTCGAGGTACGCGTCGTCGAGACCGAGGACGGTCGGATCGACCGCGAGGCGTACGCGGACGCCGTCGCGGACGCGCGGCTCGTCTGTTTCAGCGCGCTCACGTGGACCCACGGGACGCGGCTCCCGGTCGCGGACCTCGTCGACATCGCCGACGAGGCGGGCGCGTTCACCCTCGTCGACGCGGTCCAGTCGCCGGGACAGGTCGCGATGGACGTGTCCGCGTGGGGCGCCGACGCGGTGGCGGCGGCGGGCCACAAGTGGCTGCTCGGCCCGTGGGGGTCCGGGTTCCTCTACGTCGACCGCGAGGCCGCGGCCGGGCTGGCGCCGCGCGCGGTCGGCTACCGGAGCGTCGAGGACCCCGACGCCGACGAGATCGCGTTCAAAGCGGGCGCGAAGCGCTTCGAGGTCGGGACCACGACCCCGGCCGCCCACGCCGGGTTACTCGAGGCGCTCGACGCGATCGAGGCGGTCGGGATCTCGACGATCGAAGACCGGATCGCGTCGCTCACGGACCGGCTCAAGGACGGCGTCCCCGACGACCGCCTGCTGAGTCCCCGCGAGTACGAGTCCGGGCTCGTGACGATCGACGTCGACGACCCCGAGGCGACGGTCGACCGGCTCGCCGACGAGGGGATCGTCGTCCGCTCGCTGCCCCACCCCGACGGGGTCCGGGCGTCGGTCCACGCCGTCTCCACCGAGGCCGAGATCGACCGGTTGGTCGACGCCCTCGCGGTCGAGTGGTGAGCCCGAGACCGGACGCGTTTTAGCGGACCGCGCACAAGACCGCGCATGGGATTTCACACGTTCGACGCCGAGAAGGCCGACCGACTGGAGCGTCCCGCGGTCCGGTACCGCTGGGTGTCCGGAGAGGAAGTCGTGGGCGCGCTGACGGCCGAGCGCGCCGACCGCCCGGCGGCGACCGTCGCCGACCTCGGGAGCGGCACCGGCTTCTACACCGACGCGGTCGCGCCCCACGTCGGGACCGTCTACGGCGTCGACGTGCAGGCCGAGATGCACGCGTTCTACCGGGAGAAGGGCGTCCCCGAGAACGTCGACCTCGTCGAGAGCGACGTGGCCGCCCTCCCCTTCGAGGACGGCGAGCTCGACGCCGCGTTCTCGACGATGACGTACCACGAGTTCGCGAGCGACGACGCGATCGCGGAGCTGGCCCGGGTGATCCGCACCGAGGGTCGGCTCGCGCTCTTCGACTGGTCGGCCGCGGGCGACGGCGAGCACGGCCCCCCGGCCGACGAGCGGTTCGACGCGAGCGACGCGGTCGCGGCGCTGGAGGCGACGGGGTTCGAGGTCCTCTCCGCCTCCGAGCGCACCGAGACGTTCGCCGTGATCGCTCGCGTGTCGTAGTCAGCTTATAAGTGCGAAGGATACTCGTCGGAGAAAGGTAGGTCTCGTCGGTCTTACTTATGAATGGTGGCGGTGGCGCGTGTCGACGAGCAGCCGTCAGGCTGCGAGTCGTACGCGCGAGGAACGCGGTGAGTGCTCGGAGAGCGCGAACCGCGAGGCTGGGGAGGGGTGAGGCTGCGGTGCGGTTAGGCGGGGTGGGACTCAAAGGGGGCGGCCGGGAGGGCGAAGCCCGGCGTAGCAAGCACCGCAGCGAAGGAGCGTAGCGACTGAGCGAGGTGCGCAGCAAGCCGCGCGAGTCCTCCCGGCTGGGGCTTTGGATGTGTTCGTCGTCGATCTGCTGACAATCGGTTATAAATGAGTGTCTGGGCCTTCGAAGGTCGTCACTGGATCGTTGATAACTCATAAACGCCGGGTTTGTTGAAATACTCAGAATATGAGATTTCTGGCTTGGTTGCGGTCAACACAGGGGTCTCACGAATTGTTCAGTCGATATTACCCTAAACTTCGCCACAAAACATATTCTATCGGGTTTAACTTTACTACCTATGAAGCGAAGACAATTCGGCCCAGCTACAGTTGCTATATTGGGATTGACGGGATGCCTAGAACAATTACCAGACACATCCAGTCAATCAGACAAAGAAGAATTCCAAAATATACCAGACTCATGTTCATCTGAAGATTTGTTTCTTATAGATGTTAATAATAATAATGATCAATCACACCAAGTAACCATTTCTCTGTTTAATGACGAAAGAGAAATCTTATACCAAGAGATGTCTCTAACCGAAGACTCCCGCGAGACCACTAATGACTCGGAGATCATAAGATCAGCTGGATGCTATGACAAGTCTTACTCAGTTGAGGTTAACGTGAGTGAACGTGAGTCTGTTGAGCGTGATTTCACCCCTAAATCAGGCGGATTTCTTTCGGTGATTATTAAATCAGATGAAACAGATATAATATTCTCCACTGCGGATTAGCGCTCTTGTACTGAGCGATCGAGGGCATGAAACTACCAACTGCGGAGGACTTCAACGTTATCTCGCACGACGCTCCGAACATCATTTGAAACTGGTAGGATTCCCAGCGGTTAATTCGCACTCTTCACCGATCAGCTGTTTCGGGCGAGAACGCGTCTGAAAAATCGGATTCAACAGCGCCGTTTGTTTATATATCGTCCTGCGGTGCGTTCACCGATAGCTCTCGTGGACGACTCCCGGAATGGCCTCGAAGTGTGTGTCGCCGGCCAGAACGGGCTCGTCGCGTTCTATCGCCGTCGCGGCGATCGCCGCGTCGCTCTTTCCGATCCCCGGTCCCTCGCCGTCGCCCGTGTCGGCCATGCGCTCCCCGAGCAGCCGGCCGGCGCGTCGAGAGATGCTCGGCGTCATATCTACCAGCGGGTACGAGTCGAGCACCGATTCCACCTTCCGACGCTCTTCGCGGGTGTTCGCCACTTTCCCGACGCCGATGTACAGCTCCAGAACGGTCATCGAGGGGATGACGAGCGGGACGCCTTCGGCCTCGAGCTCTCGTTCCTTCGCGAGGGCCGAATCGACGCCGTCGATGACGTCCAAAACGAAGCTCGTGTCGACGATCATTCGAAGCGTTCCGCGACCTCGCGGACTTCCTCGCGGTCTCTCTGATCCGCGGTCTCGATGGCGTCTCGCATCTCGCTCACCTGATCCTCGTCGAAGACGCCGCGGAGATCTCGAAGCGATCGGCCGCCGATGAGCCGCGAAACGGCGTCGCTGAACGACTCGTCGTCGCGTTTGTTCGCCTTGATCCGTTCGTATACGTCGTCTTCCAAGCGAACCTGATGAGACATTCTTGTTGACAGCGTTGACACTCTGCGGGAATCAATATTTGGGTGGACTGGGAGAGGAGTGGCGCAGCGACGGCACCGCTACGCTATCGTCGCCTCACTCCTCCAGCACCGTCGCTCCCCGGCCGATCCGGCTCTGGTAGGCGCGGGCGTCGATGCCGGCCTCGGAGAAGGCGTCGAGCATCGCGGCGGCGACCCCCCGCCGACGCCCGTCCCGGCAGACGGCGAGGATCGCGGGGCCGGCGCCGCTGACGGTGACGCCGGCCGCGCCGGCGTCGAAGGCGGCCGCGCGCACGTCGTCGTAGCCCGTGATCAGCCGGGCGCGCTCGGGGGTGACGACGGGGTCGCTCATGCCGGCGCCGACGAGCTCGGGGTCGGAGCGGCACATCCCGACCGCGAGGGTGGCGGCGTTGCCGACCGTCTCGACTAAGTCCTCCATCGAGGCCGACTCGGGGACGACTCGGCGCGCGTCGCGGGTCGAGACGGCGACGTCGGGGAGACAGACCACGAGGGGGATCGAGGCGTCGACGGCGTGGGTCCCCTCGCTCGTCGTCACCGTGAACCCGCCGAGGATCGAGGGGGCGACGTTGTCGGAGTGCGCGACGCCGGAGACGACCGCCTCGCCCTCCGCGGCGACGGGGACCAGCTCCGAGCGGGAGAGCCCGCGGTCGTAGAGCCGGTTGAGCGCGACCGCGGCGCCCGCGGCGCTGGCCGCCGAGGAACCGAGCCCGGACGCCGGGCGGACGCCCTTGTCGATGTGGATGCGCGCGGGCGCGTCGAGCGCCTCGACGACCGCGCCGACCGTGTTCTTCTCGGGGTCCTCGGGGATGTACTGCGCCCCGACCCCGGTGACCTCGATCGTCGTCTCCGCCGCCTTCTCGACGGTGACGACGTCCGCCGGACGCGTGAGGGCAGCGCCGAACACGTCGAACCCGCTGCCGAGGTTCGCGCTCGTGGCGGGTGCCCGTACCGTGACCATGGCGGGGAGTGTCCCTCGGGGTGCAAAAAGAGGCGGGATCGAGCAACGGCGGTGCGGAGGGGCGGAGCGCCGGCGCTGTCGGGAGAGGAGAACCCGGAAGGAAAACGACGGAAAGCGGTGATCGGAAGCGCGAACCGGGTCAGTTTCAGGCCATCGTCCACAGCAGCGCGCCGATCAGGATCATCGGAATGCCCGCGAGGATGTACACCTGCGGCATCGTCGTGTACGGGGCGACCAGGAAGATCGTCCCGAAGCCGGCGACGACGGACCCGGTCACCTTCTGGGACTTCAGGGGCGCGGTCGCCAAAAGCGAGACGAGGAACCCGAGCAGTATGACGTGCCCGAGGTGGTAATCGAGCAGGAACGTGTCGATGAACAGCGGCGAGAGCATTCTTGTCTGAACGTGCGAGGGATTCGCGCATTAAAGTTCCGTTTCGCGCGGGGCGGCCGTGGATTCGGTCCCCGGATCGGTCCTCCCGGCCGACCGGGTCGACCGCGGACCCTCTTCGACCGCTCCGCTCGCGACCACCGTCCCCTATAAGTCGCACCGGCGAGACGAGCGATCGTGCGACTCGTTCAGGTCATGATACCGGCGGGGAAGCGCGCCGCCGTGATCCGCGCGCTCGACGACGAGGGCGTCGACTACGTCGTCACCGACGAGACGAGCGGCCGCGAGTACACCGCGGTCGCGACGTTCCCGCTCCCGACCGCCGCCGTCGAGCCGGTGCTCGAACGGCTCCGAGAGGAGGGGATCGACGAGAGCACCTACACGGTCATCGTCGCGGCCGAGACGGTCATCTCCCGTCGGTTCGAAGCCCTCGAAGACGAGTACGCCGAGGACGCCGACCACGCGGGCAACTACATCTCGCGGGAGGAGCTGCAGGCGAAGGCGGAGGACCTCCTGTCCGGGCTCCGGACGTACGTGCTGATGACCGTGATCTCGGCGGTGATCGCGACCGCCGGCCTCCTGCTCGACTCGCCGGCGACCGTGGTGGGATCGATGGTGATCGCGCCCCTGATCGGCCCCGCGCTGTCGGCCGCGGTCGGGACCGTCATCGACGACGAGGAGATCTTCCGGCGCGGCGTGCGGATGCAGGTGATCGGGGTCGTCGTCGCGATCGCCGCCGCGACGCTGTTCGCGTTCGCGATCCGGAGCCTCGCGCTGGTGCCGCCCGGGATCGATCCGCTCGAATTCGCCGAGGTCTCCGAGCGACTCGCCCCGAACGTCCTGATCCTCGTCGTGGCGATCGGCGCCGGGATCGCCGGGATCGTCTCGCTGATGACGGGCGTCTCGGAGGCCATCGTCGGCGTGATGATCGCGGTGGCGCTCATCCCCCCGGCGGCCGCCGTCGGCATCGGGATCGCGTTTCAGATCCCCCGCCTCCTGCTCGGCGCGGGCGTGATCGTGGCGGTGAACGTCCTCTCGATCAACCTCTCCGCGCTGGTGATGCTGTGGTACGAGGGGTACCGGCCCCAGCGGTGGTTCCGCGAGGACGACGCGCGCTCGGCCTTCGTGAAGCGCGTCGCGATCCTCGCCGTCGCCATCGCGGTGCTATCGGTGTTCCTCGGGGGCGTCACCTACGACACGTACGTCGCCTCGACGACCGAGGCCGACATCCGGACCGCCGTCGGCGACGAGCTGGAGTCGATGGACTCGGAGATGGAACTGATCGAACTGGACGTCGACCGCGGCGGGACGCTACCGCCCCGAAACACCGAACGCGTGGTGGTTACCGTCGGGGCGCCCCCGAACACCAATGCGGAGGTAGTCGCCCTGGTCCTCGACCGCCGGATCGAGATGGTGGTCGACGAGGACGTGCGGATCGAGGTGCGACTCGTGGAGGTCAGCCGCGCCTGAGGCTCCCGCGAGGAGGCCGCTCCGGCGCCGCGGGACGGCGTGCCGAACCCGCGATCGGACCGTGCTACCGGTTCGTCGGATACCCCCGAGCATCCGTTCAGCGCCGTCGCTTTCCCCCGCCTGCCGAAAGAGGAACTACTTTTTGTCGCGCCGACAGTGATCCGGCAGTGACCGACTCAAAGCGACCCGACGACGATTCGATGCGCGAGGTCGTCGAGCGTTCCCGAAGCGGGGCGCCGGCGGTCGGCGAGGCGGTCCGGGACCGCTTCTCGTCGGACGAGGTGTTCCAGCGGATCATCGCGGCCGCGGACGAGGAAGTGACCTCCGGCCGCCGCGAGCTCTTCTTCAGCGGCGTCGCCGCCGGGCTGGCGATCACGATCACCTTCATGCTGTACGCCTCCCTGACGGCCGCGACCGACTCCCATCCGATCTTGAGCGTGCTCCTCTACCCGCTCGGGTTCATCTACATCATCATCGGCGGCTACCAGCTGTACACCGAGAACACGCTGCCGCCGGTCGCGCTGACTCTAGAGCGGCTCGCGAGCCTTCCCACGCTCCTCCGCCACTGGATGATCGTGCTCGCGGGCAACTTCATCGGCGGGGGGRTCGGGGCGCTCGTGCTCTCGTACGGCGGCGTCTTCACCGGCGACACCGTCGACGCGGCGCGGTACATCTCCGAGGGCGGGTTCACCGTCGGCGCAGTCCCCCTGTTTTTCAAGGGCGCGATGGCGGGGCTGATCGTCGCCGGCGTCGTCTGGGTCGGGTTCGCGTCCACCGACTCCGTCACCCGGATGCTCGTCGTCTACCTCGCGTTCCTCGCGATCCCGCTCGGCGACCTGTTCCACGTGGTCGTCTCCTTCACCGAGGTCCTCTACATGTTCTTCGAGTACAACATCCCGCTGTACGGCGCGGAGATAAGCCTCTACTCCGGGATCGTCGGCTTCGTGATCCCGGTGTTGCTCGGCAACACCATCGGCGGCGTCGTCCTGGTCACGCTGGTGAACTACTTCCAGACCAGCGAGGAGCGCTTAGAGGAGGCGCGCTTCGAGGGGATGACCCGCCGGCTCACGGTGCCCGAATGGGTGCTCGGTCGCGCCGCAGGGCGCTCGTACGTCCCCATTCTGGACGCCACGGAGGCGACGCTGTTCGCCAACGAGGGCCACCGGATCATGGTCCCCATCACGAACCCGCGGACCGACGTCCCCATCGTCGAGCTCGCGAGCCGGCTCGCCAGCGACCACGAGGACGGGCTCGTCCACATCGTCCACGTCGTGCAGGCGCCGGAACGGATGTCGCTGTCGGCGGGCGCCGGGCGGATCTCCGACGTCTCCGAGGAGGGGATGGCCGGGCTCCGCCGGACCGCCGAGGAGTACGACATCGACGTCTCCACCTCCACGGTCGTCTCGCACCGCTCCTTCGAGGAGGTGTTCAACATGGCCCGCCGGACCCGACCCGACGCCGTGTTGATGGGGTGGGGAGAAGACCAGCTCTGGAGCGCCGCCCGGGCTGAGCGGCCCATCGACGAGCTGACCAACCAGCTCCCCTGCGACTTCCTCATCCTGAGCGAGAGCGACCTCGACACCTCGCGGGTCCTGCTCCCGACCTCCGGCGGCCCGGACTCGGCGCTCGGCGCCGAGGTCGCGAGCGTCCTCTCCCGGACCGCGGGCGCCGAGGTGAGCCTCCTCCACGTCGTCGACGGGCCGGAGGAGCGCGCCGAGGGCGAGGAGTTCCTCACCTCGTGGGCCGCGGAACAGGGGCTCTCGAACGCCGAGCGGATCGTCGACGACACCGGCGACGTCGAGGGCGCCATCGCCCGAGAGGCCGAGGACAGCACCCTCGTCATCATCGGCGCGACGGAGAAGGGGCTGCTCTCGCGGCTCGTCTCGAACTCGCTGCACCTCGACGTGGTCCACGACGTGGACTGCTCGCTGCTGCTCGCCGAGCGTCCCAGCCGCCGATCGCTCCGCGAGCGGCTCTTCGGCTCCGGGCGGCGGGTGTCGGGCCCGCCGGACGGCGGCGTCGAGCGCGATCCGGACGCGTCGAACGGGGCGAAGCTCGGCGAGCCGAACGAGGGAGGAGACGCGGCGTCCGATCGGGCGATCGACGCCGACGCCGACGACGGTCGAGACGGTGCCGGTGGTGACGCCGGCGACGGCGACGGCGAGCCCGCTTCCGAGCCCACGGTGATCAGGGACCACGACGACCCGGACGACGAGCAAGGGGACGAGGAGGAGGCGGACGGCGACCTCTCCTCCGAGCCCACGGTGATCATGGATCACGACGAGGTGGAAGACGACGGCGAGGTGGAAGACGACGGCGAGGTGGAAGACGACGGCGAGGTGGAAGATGACGGCGGGGAAGCGAACGGGGAGCGTGCCGACGACTCGGACGGCGAGACGGACGACGACGGGGAGCGTGACGAGGGCGAGACGGATGACGGGACCCGATCCGCCTGATCGCGATCGCCGGTTCCACCGTACGATAGGGCAAACGGCTCTTTGTCCTTTCGGCGACTTATTTGACGGTTCCCGACGACGGGTCGAGTATGAACAGGAAACTGGCGACCGCCGTCGGCGTCGCGCTGCTCGTCGCGCTCGCGGGCTGTTCGGGGCTCGTCGGCTCGACCGGAAGCACCGGCGTCGACGCGGGCGACGACTCGGCGCTCGACAGGAACATCGAAGTGACCGCGGACGGCGAGGCCACGGCCGAGCCGGACCGCGCGACGATACGCGTCGCGGTGACCGCGACCGGTAACGACTCCGGGGCCGTCCGCGACGAGTTGGCCGCGAGCGACGACGAGGTCCGCGCGGCGCTCACCGACTGGGGGCTCGACGAGGACGACATTCGGACCGACCGGTACGACGTGCGCGAGTCCTACGAGACGCGCGACGACCCCGAGAGAACGCGGTATCAGGGGGTCCACCGCTACGCGATCGCGGTCGACGACGTGGACGGGGTCGGCGAGGTCATCGACGTCGCGGTCGACGCCGGCGCCGACGAGGTCCAGCGGATCGAGTTCGGGCTGAGCGAGGAGCGCGAACGCGAGGTCCGCGAGACCGCCATCGAGAACGCGATGGCGAACGCCGAGGACGACGCCTCCGTGCTCGCGGACTCCAGCGGGTTAGAGATAACCGGCGCCTACAGCGTCTCCACCGCCAACGCGGGCGTGACGCCGTACCGGGTGTCCGACGCGGCCATGGCGGCCGAGAGCGACGGCGCGGACGCCGGCGCCGCCACCGGCGTCGAGACCGGCGACGTGAGCGTGCAGGTCAGCGTCAACGTCGTCTACGCGGCCGAGCAGGCCTGACGCGGGCGCTCGATCGGGTATTTTTGAGGAAGCAGAGCGCGCGCGAACGACCGCCGAGCCGCGGCGCCGACGTTTATAAGCGGCCCCTCACTCCTCGCCGTCGCGAGTCGGGAGGTCGGGCTCGAACGCGGCCGCCTCGACGGCCATGTCGAGCACGCGCTCGACGTTCTCGTCGTTAGTGACGCTCATGGTCGCGTCCACGGACTCCGCCTGCACCGCGTCGAAGCGGTCGTGTTTGTTCGCCACCGTGAGGAACGGCACGTCCTCGCCGAACAGCGCCCGGACCTCCTCGCGGAGTTCGAGCTGGACGTCGAGGGGGTAGCCGCAGTCGCCGGAGGGGTCTAACACGAACACGACCACGTCCGCGAGGTGTTCGAGGGCGCTGACCGCCTGCCGCTCGATGTCGTTGCGCTCGTCCGCGGGCCGGTCGAGCAGCCCGGGGGTGTCGACGATCTGGTACCGGACGTGGTCGCGCTCGAAGTGACCGATCTGGACGCCCTTCGTGGTGAACGGGTACTCCGCGATCTGGTTCGACGCGCGGGTGACCCGGTTGACGAACGACGACTTGCCGACGTTGGGGTAGCCGGCGATCACGATCGCGGGCTCGTCGGGTTTCACGTCCGGCAGCACCTTCAGCTGGTCCCGCGAGTCGCCGATGTACCGCAGGTCCTCTTCGATCTGGTCCATCACGTCGGCCATGCGCGCGAACGCCTGCTTCCGGTGTTTGCGCGCGGTGTCGACGTCCGAGTTGCGGATCTTCGTCGTGTACTCGTCGCGGAGGTCCTCGATCTGGCGGCTGGCCCACATCACCTGCGAGAGCGCCTGCCGGAGGCGGTCGACGTCGACGATGGCGTCGGCGAGCTCGTAGTAGAACGGGTCCACGTCGAAGCCGAAGTCCGGCCACGAGACCACGACGTTCTCCAGGTTGTCCGAGAGCACGTTGCCGGCGGTCCGCAGCATCGACTCCTGCGCCTCGTGTCCGCGCTTGGCGCGTCCCGCGCGCGCCGCCCGCGAGAACGCCTTGTCGACGAGTTCCTCCGAGCGGGGGGTCGTCGGGAGGCCCTCAAATATCATGTTGCCCCGACTTGACCGCCGACGCGTATAAGACCGTCCGTTCGGCGACCCCCGCGTCACGGCGGCGCACGGCCGGACGCACGGTGTCGGCGGCGATACCCCGATCATCTCCGCTCCGGCCGCGAACGACGATGAACGATCATTATCTTCCTCACGCATATTTCGAGATATACTTATGCTTCAAAGGAATAAGTGGGGGCATGACACGTACGTTCACGCCGACGACCTACGAGGACCTCGATCCGGACCGGCGCCCGAGTCTGGCGCTGGCGCTGATCCCGGTCCTCGCCGTCGTGGCGTTCCTCGGCATCGGCTCGGCCGTCCTCGGCCTCGACCCGCACCCGCCGCTCCTCTGGAGTATCGCCTTCGTCGGCGGCTTCGGGCTGTGGCTCGGTTACGACTGGGAGGAGCTGTTCGACGGGATCGCCAACGGCCTCGTGATGGGCTTACAGGCGCTTCTCATCATCTTCACCATCTACGGCCTGATCGCGACGTGGGTCAGCGCCGGCACGATTCCGGGGCTGATGTACTACGGGCTGGAGATCCTCTCGCCGACGACGTTCCTGCCGGCGGCCGCGGTCGTCGCCGCCGTCGTCGCGTTCGCCATCGGTTCCTCGTGGACCACGGTGGGGACGCTCGGCGTCGCCTTCGTCGGCATCGGCGCGGGGCTCGGCGTCCCCGCTCCGATGACGGTCGGGGCCGTCCTCTCGGGCGCGTACGCCGGCGACAAGCAGTCGCCGCTCTCCGACACCACCAACCTCGCGGCCGGCGTCACCAACACCGACCTGTACGCGCACATCCGCCGGATGCGGACCGGTACCCTCCTCGCCTTCGGGCTCGCGGTGCTCGGCTTCGCCGCGCTCGGCCTCCGCGCCAGCGGCGAGATCCCGGCGGGCCGGATCACCGAGATCCAGGGCGCGCTCGGCGAGACGTACGCGATCACGATTCTCGCCTTCATCCCGCTCGTGGTCACCTTCGGGCTGGCGCTGCGCGGGTACGCCGCGCTCCCGACCCTCGTCGCCGGCGTGTTCGCCGGCGTGGCCACGACCCTCTTGGTGCAGGGGTCCGGCTTCGTCGCCGCCTGGGAGACGTTCATGTACGGCACCGCGCCTGAGTCCGGCTCCGACCTGGTGAACGAGCTGCTCGCGACGGGCGGGCTCACCGGCTCCGCCTGGACGATCACCGTCGTCGTCGCCGCGCTCGCGCTCGGCGGGATCTTAGAGCGCACGGGCGTCCTCGCGGTGATCGCCCACGCGTTCACCTCGTCCGTGAAGAGCCCCGGCGCGCTCGTCGCCGGGACCGGCGTCTCCGCGATCGCAATCAACGCGCTCACCGCCCAGCAGTACATGAGCATCGTCCTCCCGAGCGTCACGCTCCGGAACACCTACGACGAGTTCGGGATGGACACCGACCAGCTCTCCCGAGCCGTCGAGGCCGCCGGGACGCCGACCGGCGCGCTGTTCCCGTGGCACGCGGGCGCCGTCTACATGGCGGGCGTCACGGGGGTCCCGACGCTCGAGTACGCGCCGTACTACCTGTTCGCGTTCCTCTCGCCGCTCGTGCTGTTCGTCATGGCCGCGACCGGCTACTCGCTGAACGCGACGCCGACGCCGGCCGAAGCCGCCGCGGTCGACGGCGACGCGACCTTCTCCCCGACCGACGACGACTGAGGCCCGGCCTCGATCGACGCCTCGCCGCGGCGTCGTTCGTCGGCAGCTCTCCTCTTCCTTCGCAGTCGAGCGCGCTACCGTCGCTCGTCGTATCGGATCGGGAGCGATTCGACGCCGTAGATGAACGAACTCCGAGTCGGCTGCAGGGTCGTCTCCGCGAGTCGCACGTCTTCGACGCGGTCGAGCAGCTCCGAGAGACCGACCTTGGCTTCGAGCCGGGCCAGCGGCGCGCCCAGACAGTAATGGGTGCCGTGGCCGAACCCGAGGTGCTGGGTGGGCGATCGGTCGGCTCGGAACGCGTCGGCGTCGTCGAACTGGCGTTCGTCGCGGTTCGCGGAGCCGAGCCAGACGATGAGGCGGTCGCCCGCTTCGACGGTCTCCCCGCGCAGCGTCACGTCCTCGGTGGCGACCCGGCTCATCGCCTGCACCGGCGACCGGTACCGCAGCACTTCCTCGATAGCGCTCCCGAGCGCGCGGTCGTCCCCGCGGAGCTCCTCGAAGGGGTCGCCGTCCGCCTCGGCGAAGCACCGAACCGCGTTCGTAATGAGGTTCGTCGTCGTGATGTTCCCCGCGACGAGCAGCAGGATGCACATCCCGAGCGCCTCCTCGCGGGAGAGCCGTCCCCCCGCGTCCGACTCGGCGGTGACGATGACGGAGAGGAGGTCGTCTCGGGGCGACTCGCGGCGGTCCTCGATCATCTCCAGGAAGTACTGCCCCATCTCCATCTGGCTCTGTTGCTGGCGTTCCGCGTACGCCTCGTCGCTCTCCTCGTCGCTCGCGGCCGCCACGAGCGTGTTCGACCACGTCTTGAATCGGTCGCGGTCCGACGCCGGGACGCCGAGCAGTTCGGCGATGACCGTCACCGGAAACGGGTACGCGAGGTCCTCGACCACGTCCATCCGCCCCTGTGCATCGACGGCGTCGTCGACCAGCTCGCCCGCCAGCTCTCGGAAGTGCGGTTCGCGGTCGGCGAGCGCCCGGGGCTGGAACCACTCGTCGACGACGCCCCGGAGCTCGTCGTGACGGGGCGGGTCCTCGAACAGCATCGTGTCGAGGATCAGTCCCTCGCCCGGTCTCTCGGGCTCGACGAAGTCGGACGCCTCCCGGGGGTCCACCGAGAACGTCTCGTCGTCGTCTAACACCCGTTTCACGTCCTCGTACCGGAAGACGTCCCACGTGCGACGCTCGGCGTCGTACCGGACCGGCGCCTCCTCGCGCATCCGCTCGTACCAGTCGAACGGTTCGAGCCACGATTCGCGGTCTCGCAGTTCTCGGGGGACGGTCTGGAGCCCTTGGGGACCTGCCGAACTCATATCCTACCGCTTGAGGTCGGACTGGCTAAAATTCTCGGGTAGGTGGATTGTAATAATACGTGACTTTCTTCGTTGCGTCAGTGTTCACATCGCGCGGCCCCACGGTGGACCGTCCCGCGCCGGCTCGCGGTCCGGTAGGTTTACCGCCGTCGACGCCCGCCGATTCGCACATGAGCCTCGAGGTCGCCGTCGCCGTGCCCTTCAGACAGCGAGCGACGGAGCGGTTGGGCGAGGGGGAGTTCGTCGTCGCGCTGTCGCTCGATCGGGACTGGTTCTCCCCCGATCAGGCGAAGCGGCTCGTCGACGTCGCGCTCGGGCGCGGGCTGGTCGCCGAGGAGGACGGCGACCTCGTCGCCCGGTTCGACCCGGCCGACGTGACCGTCCCCGAAGGGTTCGAACCCGACGAGTCGATCCTCCGCGAGCAGTCCACCTTCGAGACGGCCCTCGACGCGATCGTCGCCGCCGGCGTCGAGAAGCAGCGCGCGGTCGCCGGCATCAACGAGCGCCAGCGATCGCTCGCGATCAGCATCGAGGCGGCCGCGGTCCTCTTCGCGAAGGAGCACGGCGCCGCCGTCGACCAGCTCGCGGCCGGCGTTCGCGAGGAGCTGGCCGCCGCCGGGGATGTGGCCGGCGAGAGCGGCGCGACCGGTGAGGGTGACGCGACGGACGACCCGACCACCGGCGCCGCGGGGGCCGAGTGATGGTCGACGAGCGCCTGACCGACGGGGTCCGGATCGGCCAGCTGCTCGCCTCGGAGGTCTCCGGCGACGGGGGGCGTCTGCGGGACCTCGCGCTGGCCGACGCCGACCCCGACGTCGAGCCGACGCCGGACGGCGCGCTCGCGTACAGGGTGATTCACGGCGGCGAGACCCTCGTCGCCGAGGCATACGTCCAGCCGGACCGGCTCCGGATCGAGTTCGTCGCGGGCGCTGCTGAGAACGACGACGGGACGGACCTCCCCGCGGTCGCCGCCGACGCCGCCGACGACGCGGGGCTCCGCGTCAGGCCGAAGGAGGTCCGGCCGCCGCGGACGCTGGTGTTCGTCGAGGACGGCGCGCAGGTGAAGCGAGCGCTCCCGGCCTTCGAAGCCGTCGTCGACGCGATCGGAGAAAGGCAGTAGCGCGGAAGAAGGGAGTCGCCGTCTCAGTTCGCCCGCCCGCCGTCGCCCACGGCGACGTTGCGCGCCCCCGACGCCGACGGGTCGTCGGTCGACTCCCCGCCGACCTCGAACTTCCGGAGCAGCGACCGGAGTCGCTCGGCCTGCTCGGCGACCGAGCCGGCCTCGGCGGTCGCCTGCGACATCGCGGCGAGCTGCTCGTCGGCCGCCGCGCCGACCTCGTCGGCCTCGTCGGCGGTCGACTGGCTGATCCCCGCGACCTCCTCGACCATCGACACCGTCTCCTCGGTGCTCGCGGCCTGATCGTCGGTCGCCTTGCTGATCTCGCGGATCCCCTCGTCGGTCTCCCCGGCGTTTTCCGCCACCTCGGCGAACGCGTCGGCGGCGTCCCCGACGGCCTCGGCGCCCACCTCCATATGCGCTTCGGCGGTCCGGACCTCCTCGACGGTCGCCTGCGTCTGCGCCTGCGTGCCGGCGATGAGCTCCTCGATCTCCAAGGCAGCCTCCTGCGTCTCCTCGGCCAGCTGTTTCACCTCGTCGGCGACGACCGCGAACCCGTCGCTCCCGCCGCCACCGCCGCCGGCCCGCGCCGCCTCGATGTTGGCGTTAAGTGCGAGCAGGTTCGTCTGCTCGGCGATGTCGCCGATGAGGTCGACGATCTCGCCGATGTCCTCCATCCGCTCGTCGAGGACCCGGACCTTCTCGGCCGTCTCGCCGATCGCCTCTTGCGACTCCCGGACGCTATCGATCGCCTCGCCGGCGGTGTCCTGTCCCTCGTCGGCGATCGACGCCGTCTCCTGGGCCGCGTCCGCGACGGTCTCCGTCGAGGAGGCGACCTCCTCGATCGTCGCCGAGAGGGTGTTCATCTCGCCGGAGACCTGTTCGAGCATCTCGCGCTGGTCGGCGGCGCCCTCGGCGATCTCCTCGATCGATCGGCGCACGTCCTCGCTGCGCGCCTCGGCTGCGTCGACGCCCTCGACCGTCTTTCCGCTGGCCGCGGACACCTCGCCCGCGAACGACTGGACGTCCCGCATCGTCGCCTCGATGTCGTCCATCATCTCGTTGAACGCCGCGCCGATCTGCTCCATCGCCTCGCTCTCGCTCTCGGCGTCCAGTCGGACCGTGAGGTCGCCGTCGGCCGCGCGGTCCATCGCCGCGCTGTAGTCGTCGGCCTTCGCCTCGAGGTGCTGGTTCAGCCACTCGACCTCCTCGCGGCGCTTTTCGACCTCCGCCTTCGCCGCCTCGACGTCCTGTATCTCCGCCTTCTGCTCGGCGACCAGATCGAGCTGGCGCTGCGCCTCCTCGCGGGACTTCTCGATGGAGTACCAGTTGACCATCAGCGCCGCCGCGAGGGCCGTGGTGAAGACCGCGTGGATTCCCCCCCAGACGATCGGGTTCGCGATCGCGGCGGGGTGGTTGTAAACCAGACTGGAGTCGATCAGGCTGAACGCGCCGTGACCGAGCGCGACGTACAGCATGCCGACGGCGAACGGTAGCCAGTCCTCGTACAGCGCGAGCACGGCGACGAACACGAAGAAGTGGAAGTGCGCCTCGATGTAGCCGCCGGAGAGTTTGACGAGCGCCATCGACACCGTCATCGCGCTGAACGCCGCCAGAACCGTCCGTTGGCGGCGGCCGAGCCGCGACCAGTTCGCCAGCGCCGCGGTACCGAGGATGATGGCGATGAACCCGCCGAGCATCCACGCCGGCACCGCCGGGATCTCCGCGCCCGTGACGAGCGACTCCGTCCCGTCGTACAGGCCCAGCGCGATCAACAGCGGCACTTGCACCGCGATCCCGATCAGGATGTTCCGGTGGCGACCGCTCCACATCTCCTCCGGCATCGACGTGCCGTCCGGGACGTATCTGAGCACCTCTCGAAGCTTCCCTATCGGTCCTGACGGATCGCTCTCCGCACCGTTCGACGGGTCGTAGTTCCCCCCGCTCGACCCGACCGTTGATTCGGTCATGGAGGAGACACGTCGTACCATTTAAAAGATTACACCCTCCGAATAGGTCGCGTTAAGTTAGAGGATGAGGCGGACGATTTCTGAGTGTCTATGACAGAATTCGACCGCCTCAGCGAACGTATCGCCTGGATCGACTTGTCGTTTGTGGAGCGAGATCGAACGCCGCGCTGGGCGATTGAAGTAGGGATCCGCTGTCATTTGGCCGGTATGTCACTACGCGAGGTAAGTAATCATCTCGAAAGGTTYGGGATYGATCGCAGTCATGTCGCTATCCATCACTGGGTTCATAAAGCCGATCTACAGCCGATCTCGACCGTCTCCGAGGATCAACTCGCGGTTGATGAAAAGATGATCCGCCTCCACGGCCAGAAGTTCTGGCTGTACGGCGCGGTTGATCCACAGACGAACGAGATCCTTCACGTAAGTCTCTATCCGACCGCAAACAAACAGACGACGCGATGGTTTCTCACCGAGCTACACCGGCGMTATCAGCTCAACAACGTCGAATTTCTCGTCGATGACGCAGACTATCTCGGCTCAGTCCTCGCTGAAGACGGCTATCGATTTYAAGTGATTCGACATGGAAATCGGAATGCCATCGAACGTGTCTTTTGGGAAATAGAAAGACGAACATCATCGTTTGCGAATAGTTTCAGCAATGTCGCGTTCGAGACAGCTCAAAATTGGCTCGAAGCCCTCGCAGTCTACCACAATTCACGCCAAACTTAACGCGACCCCGAATATTACCCCTGATACTGCATCGACGCTCGAACGGCCTCCAGCGGCGCCAACGGGTGTTCTCGCGAGGCGGCCGTCGGGACGAGTCGCTCCCCGCGAAGCCTCGCGGACGGAGCCGGTAGCGCGGACGAGTCTGGGAGAGAAAGTGACGGAATCGAGACAGTCACATAATAACTACATTCAAGAAAACGTGAAAATAATTTATATACCATCGCCGAATACTCGAGTTAAGGCGATGATAACAACCACGTTACTGAGTATAATTCGCGATGCCGACGAGGATCTACTTAACCAGCTTACCGGCCTCACCGGGATGGGATGGACCGCCTCGGTACTGGGATATCTGAGCACAGTCATCGGCTACGGGAACAGCCTCATAAGTCGACTCGTCGCCGAACCGCAGTCGCTCCTGTACGTCGGCGGGAGCTTCTTCCTTCTCACGCTCGGGCTCGATCGGTTACAGAGCAAACTCGTGGCCGAACGGGTTGCGGAGGACGGGGCTGGGGAGTAGCGTTCCCCGCCCGCCCGAGCCGACGCGTTTTATATCCCTCCGAACCGCGGTACGGCCGTGACGCTCGATCCGATCCACGTCGAGAACATCGCGCAGCTCGCGTACGGCATCGCGGGCGACGTGGACGCGACCGATCACGACGACCTCGCGGGCCGGGTGTGGCGCGACTGGCTCCCCGAGCTCCGGCGCGACGGCCGGGTCGTGATCGAGCCCGTCGACGCACACGAGCGCCGGCGGGCCCCCGTCGACGACGCCGCCCTCACCGACCGCCCGTTCGAGACGGTCCACGGGCTCGACTCCGGCACGATCAACCCGACCACCTTCAAGAACGGACTCGTCGTCGACGTGGCCCACGCCGCGATGGCGAGCGCGCCGAGCGACCTCGATCTCCACCGCGACCGGACGATCGTCGCGACCGTCCACGCCGGCGACTCGACCGCGAGCTTCGACGGCGAGTGGCGCTCGCGCGACGACGGCCACACCCGACAGCGCGTGCTTCACGCCCCCCGCGTGAACCGGTACGCCGAGGGGGTCGTCCACGCGCTCGCCTTGTACCTCGCCGAGGGGACCCACGCGCTCGACCACGCCGACGAGGTCGACGACCTGCTCGTCCTCGACGGGCCGATCTACCCGAAGGAGCTGTTCACGTGGGACGACCGCAACCCCGAACTGGGCGCGCTCGCACGGGAGGCGAAGCCCCGCGCCGTGGTCGAGAAGTACGTCCGGCTCGTCGAGCGGTTCGTCGAGCGCGACGTGCCGCTGGCCGGCTTCGTGAAGAACCCCTCCAGCGGGACGATCGTCCGCGCGCTGACCCGGAAGGGCGTCGAGCCGCCGTGGCCCGACGACACGGCGCTTTTCACCCGGCTCTTGGAGCGTCGCGAGGGCGACGGCGAAGGCGGGGACGGAGGGTCCGGCGGCGACGCCCCCGACGCCCGGTCCGAGCGCGTCGACGACGAGCTCACCTTCACCACGTGGTTTCACAGCCGGGGCGGCGCCGACGCGACGATGGCCGCCGACGGCGACGCCCTCGGGATCGAACGGGAGCTCGACCCGGAGCTGTACGAGCCGACGTTCATGGTCGTGTACGACCCCCGGACCGACGTGACCTACAAGCTGGAGGCGCCGTACGCGTTCGCCCGCGACGCCGAGACCCGCGACCGGCTCACCCGGCAGGTCCTCGCCGACGTGGCGACGACGCGGGGACCGCCGGAGGCGGTCGGCAAGGCGGACGAGCTGGCGCGGATCTCGGCGACGGAGAAGGCCGCGCTCCGCCGGAAGTTCGAGGAGCGCTTCGACAGCGACCAACAGGCGACGTACGACGACCGGCGGTGGGGCAAGGAGCCGTATTAAACGGCCCGTCGACGCGGTCGGCGCGTGCCTGCGAGCGCCCCGTGGGCGCGAGTCAGCACGCGCGAGGGAGCCCGCGGCCGCCTCCGGCGGCCGCGGCGAGGTTGGGGAGGTGTGAGGTGCGGGGCGGTGCTGTGCGGGGTGGGACTCAAAGGGGCAACCGCGAGGGCGAAGCACGGCGCAGCAAGTACCGCAGCGAGGGAGCGATAGCGACCGAGCGAGGAACGCAGCAAGCCGCGCGAGCCCTCGCGGCTGGGGCTTTGGAGGGTTCACCGTCGATCCGCAGCCGATCACTTATAGCCGAGCGGCTGGGGCTTTGGAGGTGTTCACCGCCGATCCACGGTAACCGACCACGTACAGCCGAGCGGCTGGGGCTTCGGGAGTGGTCTCGTCAGCGTCGATCACGTCTCACAGCGACTGCGCGAGCAACACCACGTAGATGACGGCGTTGTACACGCCGTGAGCCAACCCGGGGACTAACACGTTCTCCGTGTGCTCGTAGAGGACGCCGAGCACCGCGCCGAGCACGACGACGACGGCGACGTAGGCCCACCGCTGGCCCGGCGTGCCGGAGACGGAGGGGAGGTGGATCAGTCCGAACATGAGGCTCGCGAGGAGGATCGCCGGGGCGGCGTCGAACGCGCGCCGGAGCCCGCCCTGCACGGCGCCGCGGAACAGCGCCTCCTCGACGGGGCCGACCACGAGCAGCGACACGGCGATCATCGCGAGGTAGTAGGTCACCGGGTCGCCCGCGGGGACGACCGCCTGGTTCTGTCCGGTCGTGAGTCCGATCTCACCAAGAACGAACAGCGCGCCGTACTGGAACGCGAACAGGGCGATCCCGCCGCCGAGGACGAGCCCGGCGTCCCGGAGCGTCGGCCGAGAGACGCCGACGAGCCCCCACTGGTCGGTGATCGCGAGGTAGCCGGCCACCGCGGCGAGGAACCCGGCGAACTGCAGCAGGGTCTGTAACACCTGCAGCCCGGTCGTCCCCTCGCCGACGAGACCCAGCGAGACGGCGAACTGCGCCGCCGGCGCGGTCACCGCGCTGGCGACGAGGAGTGCGAAGACGACGACGAAGGCGGCGCTGGCGACGCGGAGGACCCGGTTCATCGGCTCGGGGGGCGACTCGCTCATCGACGGCGATACGACTCGCGACGGTTTATTCGCACCGGAAGGGACACCCGCCCGCGGGACGGCGCCGGACTACGACACCGCGACCGCCTCGCCTCAGGAGCCGTCGATCCGCAGTTCGCGCTTGTCGGCCACGGCGTCGGCCTCCGGGAAGTCGCCGCCGCCGAGCAGTCCCCGAGCCGCCTTCTTCCCCCACTCGACCGCGGGCTGGGTGAACGTCGAGACGCTCGCGAGCTCGCCGTACAGCACGCAGGCGGCCTCCATCCCGTACAGCAGCTCCCCGAGGCTCCGCTCGTCGACGCGGTCGATCTCGACGCGGAGGTTCGGCACGTCGGCCGCCGCGAGGCTCGCCTCGGTCGCCTCGAACTCGGCGTCGAGCAGGTCGCCGAGCGACGAGCCGCCGAGGTACGCCAGCCCGTCGAGGTCGGTCTCGGGGATCGCCGTCTCGGCGCGCTCGGTCGGTCGGATCAGCGAGACGAGCTTGTCCGGCGGGCCGGCGCGGTACAGCTGGAGCTGGGAGTGCTGGTCGGTCGCGCCGAGCGCGCGCGCCGGGGTCTGGCCGAGCCCGTCCTTCCCGAGGCTCTCGGCCCACAGCTGGGCGAACCACTCCGCGAACGTCTCCAGCGACTCCGCGTACGGCATCACGGCGTTGGTGAGCGCGCCGCGCTCCGCGAGCGCGTAGGTCGCCGCGCCGTAGGCGTAGGCGGGCGTCTGGAACAGCGACCCCGACAGGCTCTCCATCCCGTCGCGCCCGCCCGCGAGGATCGCCTCGACGTCGTGACCCTGCAGGGCCGGCACCGCGAGCCCGACCGGCGAGAGCGCGGAGAAGCGCCCCGGGACCCCGTCCGGCACGCCGAGTGCCGGGAGGTCGTGGGCGTCGGCGAGCGCGCGGAGGTTCCCCGCCTCGCCCGTCGTCACGAGGGTGCGCTCGGTCCAGTCGACGCCCGCCTCCGTCATCGCCTCGCGGACGACGAGGAAGTTCGCGAGCGTCTCCGCGGTCGTCCCGGACTTCGAGACGACGTTGACGACGGTCTCGTCGAGCGGGAGGTCGTCGAGGAGCGACCTGACCGCGTCGGGGTCGACGTTGTCGAGGAAGTAGGCGTCCACGTCGCTCTCGAGGGCGTTCGCGAGCGTCGCCGCGCCGAGCGCGCTCCCGCCGATGCCGACAGTCAGGACCGCCTCGGGACGGTCGAACCGGTCGGTCGCCGCGCGGATCGCGTCGGGATCGGTCGTCTCCGGGAGGTTCAGGGCGGCATAGCCGAACTCGTCGTCGGCCATGCCGGCGGCGATTCGCTCGTGCGCGCCCGCGACCCGCAAATCGAGCCGCTCCAACGTCTCCTCCGTGAGTCCCGGTGTCGTCTCCAAGGCGTTGCCGAGGTCGACGTGCATACCGGACGTGCGAGCGACCGGAACTTAAGAATAGGTCTCGTACCGGCGCGGGGGCGTGATCTCACCGCGGCGGGCTCACTGCGACGGGCCCGGCGGCCGCAGGTCGCGCTGGAACTCGTCGAACCGATCGAGGCCGTCGGGGAGCTCGTACTCGATCTCGCGCTCGTCCTGCCGGTCCGGGAGCCGACCGTCCTTCAGTTCGTCGGCGACCTCCTCCCAGCCCGGCTTCACTCGGACGCTCCGGGCGGGCGAGCCGACGACGACGTGGTGGTCGGGCACGTCGCCCTGCACGACCGAACGCGCGCCGACGACGCTGTTCTCGCCGATCCGGCAGCCGGCGCGTACCATCGCGTCGTAGGTGACGCGGGCGTCGTCTTCGACGATCGTGTGGAAGTTCCGGACCTCGGTCTGGTCGACGAGGTCGTGGTCGTGGCTGTAGAGGTGGACGCCGTCGGAGATCGACGCGCGGTCGCCGATCGTCAGCTTCCCCCGGTCATCGAGGTGGACGTCGTCGTGGACCACGACGTTGTCGCCGATCTCGATGTTGTGACCGTAGGTAACCGAGATACCTTTGAAAAAGCGGCAGTTCTCCCCGCACTCGGCGAAGAGGTGGTTCCCGAGCATCTGGCGGAAGCGGAGCGCGAACTCGACGTTGTCGGCCATCGGCGTGGCGTCGAACTGGCGCCAGAGCCACTGGAGGTGCTTCGAGCGCTGGAACCGGTCCTCGTCCTTCTCGGCGTAGTACTCCGACTCCAGCGTGGCGTTACAGGGGTCGTACCCCTGCAGGCGCACGCGCTCCGCCTTCGATACCGACTCGCCGTCCCGCCACGCCTCCCATCGCTCCCGGTCGCCGTGGAGGTCGATCAGCGTGTCTCGGACGACCTCGCAGGTGTCCTCGTCCGAGGAAAGCCGTTCGTCCACCTCGTCGATGAACCCTCGGACCCCGGCCTCCGCACCGTCGGGCAGGGAGACGTGTCGCTTTGTCATCGTCGCACGTTCGTCGCCGTGCCTCAAAGGGATTCGGTTGTGCGAAGGCGTCGTCAGGCCGGGCCGAGCCGGGAGCGGTCGATGTTATAAACGCATCTCGCTATCCCGCCGCGTGAGGGAGACCGCACCCGCTAAGTGTCCCGATCCCGAAGGTCGGGTATGCAGCACCGCGAACTCGGGAACTCCGGCGTCGAGGTCTCGGAGATCGGCTTCGGCGCGTGGGTCGTCGGCACCGACTGGTGGGGCGACCGCTCGGACGAACAGGCGGTCGGCATGGTCGAGGACGCGCTCGACGCGGGCGTCACCTACGTCGACACCGGCGACGTGTACGGCCACGGCGACAGCGAGGAGATCGTCGGGCGGGCGATCGCGGACCGCCGCGACGAGGTCACGCTCGCGACGAAGATCGGCTACGACTTCTACGACAACCCGCAGGCCGGCCACGGGGAGCTCCCGAAGGAGCTCGACCGCGAGTACCTCGAGACCGCGTTCGAGCGCTCGCTCGACCGGCTCGACACCGATCACGTCGACCTGCTCCAGCTCCACAACGCCAACGTCGACGACGTCACGCCCGAGGTGCGCGACCTCCTCCGCGAGTGGAAGGAGTCCGGGCGCGTCCGCGCGCTCGGCTGGGCGCTCGGCCCCTCGATCGGCTGGCTCGCCGAGGGCGACGCCGCGATCGAGTACGAGGAGTTCGACGCGGTCCAGACCGTCTTCAACCTCTTCGAGCAGCAGCCGGGCCGCCACTTCGTCGACGCCGTCCGCGAGAGCGGCTCGGACACCTCGGTGATCGCCCGCGTCCCGCACTCCTCCGGCCTGCTCAACGAGCAGGTGACGCCCGACACCGTCCTCGAGGACGGCGACCACCGCTCGCACCGCCCGAAGGAGTGGTACGAGACGGGCTGGGAGAAGGTCGAGGCGATCCGCTTCCTCGAGGAGCCCGATAACGCCGAGGGAACCCGCACGATGGCGCAGGCCGCGATCCGCTGGCTCCTCGCGCACGACGAGGTCGCCTCCGTGACGCCGACGTTCCGCGACGGCGACGACATCGCCGCGTGGAGCGCCGCGAGCGAGGTGCCGCCCCTCTCCGACGCCGAGTACGACCGCGTCCAGGAGCTGTACGCGCGCAACTTCGACATCGACCGCGACGACGGGATGGACGCCCTCCGGACCTCCGTCGACGGCGAGGACATCGAGGCCGCCGGCCTCGACAAGCGCGCCGCGTCGTACTGACCGGTCGACCCGCTCGTTTCCCGTCGAGATCGCCGGACTGCGACGCCTCTCTGTCCGTTCGAACCACTTTCACCACGCCCATGTCGGAGATCGCCGCCGCTCGCGGTTTCGAAGTGGTGGCTCGGTGGAAAACCCTCATCACAAGGGGCTCAGTGGGGGTAACACGTCGTCATGGCCACCGTCTGCAGCGTGGCCGTCGTCGGGTATAAACCTCCCGCGATGGGTCGGCTCGGATCGCTCCGCGAGACGGCGGCGCAAAGCCGGACTCAATGCGGCGCGACCACCGCCTCCGCGAACGTCTCCATTCCCGCCTCGGGGTCGTCGCCACGCAGGCCGACGATCACGTGGTCGACGCCGAACTCGTCGAGCCGCCGGAAGTACTCACGAAACCACTCGGCGCCGGCGCGGTAGCCGAGGTGGAGGTGTTCGGGCTCGGCGGTCGGGTCGTCGGCGAACTCGACGCCGACGGCGATGGCGAACGGCTTCGCACCCGCCAGCTCGCGCCACTCCGCGACGTAGCTCCGGAGCGTCTCGTCCGGCAGGTGGTAGAACAGCCAGCCGTCGCCGCGTTCCGCGATCCACTCGGTCGACTGCCGGGCGTTGCCCGTCGGCAACACGGGAAGCGTCTCGGTCGTCGGCTTCGGGAGCACGTCGAGCTCGCCGTCGAGTTTCCCCCACTCGCCGTCGACCTCCGGGAACTCCTCGCGCCAGCACGCGCGCATCGCCGCGATCCGGTCGCGGACCGTCTCACCCCGTCGCTCGGGATCGACGCCGAACGCCGGGTACTCGGGGTCGCGGTCGCCGGAGGCGACTCCCAGCACGACCCGGCCGTCGGAGAGCCGGTCGATCGTCGCGGCGGACTTCGCGAGGTGGATCGGGTGCCGGAGCGGGAGGACGACGCTCGACGTGCCGAGCGCGACCTCGTCGGTGCGGGCGGCGACGTGGGAGAGCAGCGCCCACGGGTCGAACGCGCCGCCGGCGTCGCCGAACCGCGGCCAGTAGGTCGGCACGTCCCGCGCCCAGAGCCCGTCGAAGCCGAGGGCCTCGGCGCGCTCCGCGAGCCGGACCTCCTCGACGGGGTCCGGCGTTCCGCGTCGCTCGCCAGTCAAGGGGAATCCGAGCCCGAACGTGAGTCCGTCGCCGCCGAACAGGCGTCGGAAGCCGGCGTTGGCGTGGCTCGCGTCCTCGGGCGCGCCGGCGTCCGGCATCGCGCGAGTCACTCGCCGCCGGCGACGCGGTTCGCGACCCGATCGCGGTCGCTCCGGATCCGTCCGACGATCTCCGCGATCTGGGCCAACACGGGGTAGCGCGGCCGGTCGGCCGATCCGTACAGGTACTCGTGGAACGACCGCCGATCCGCCCCCTCGCCCGGGGCGTCGACGGTCATCGGCGGATCGTCGAGCGCGCGCTGGCGCTCGGTCGCGGCCTCGTCGCAGTCGTCTTCGAGCTCGTCGAGGCGGTTCCAGACGTCGATCGCGGCGTCCGTTCGGTCACCCTTCACGCCGTCGAGGTGTTCGAGGAGCCGACGGCGGCGGCGGTCGACGCGGCTCAGGTCGTTCTCGTACTGCGACAGCGCGTCGATCTCCGCCCCGATCGCGTCCGCCAGCGACGATCGTGCGTCCGCGGCCTGCCGGCTCCGCCGCACCAGCGCCGTCTGCGCCCCGGACGAGAGGGTGCCGTTGGAGGCCAGCGCGGCGGTCGTGTCCGGCCCCAGCTCGGCGGCGAGGCTCTCGGGGACCGTTTCGTCGTACTCCTCCCCGTAGTGGGGCAGCGACATCACCGTGTCGCGGTACGCCGCGAGCACGCGCCTGAGCCGGACGTCGCCGGTCCCGCTTCTCCCGTCGACCGCGGAGACAGTGCGGACCGCGGCCGTCGGCCCGTCGAACGACGGCGCGGTCGAGGAGGCTGGCGCGGGGTCGAGCCCGGAGACGCGGTCCGCGAACTCTTCGAAGGCGGCGCGCTCGTCGAGGACCCGCCGCCGCTCGTCGTGACAGTTCGCCTTGGCGTCGCGGACGTACGCCAGCGCGACGAACGCGACGACGCCCGCAAGGACGAGCGCGGTGACGGCGCCGGGCTCGGTCGCGACGGAGGCGATGTCACAGGAGAGGCCGGTACACTCCGCCGTCGCCGGCTCCGCGCTCTGGATCCGAAAGACGCCCGTCGCCCCCTGTTTCACGCTCATTGTGTGCGACAACGAGGCACACGTACAAAGTGCTTGTGGCGGATCTCGGAAGCTGACTCGACGGTTCCCGGATCCGACGGGTCGCTCCGTCTCGGTGACGGCGACCGGTTCGCCTTCCCGCCGACTACTCGACGACGCCGTCGTCGGTGATCACGGTGTCGATCATGCCGATCGGGGTCGCGTCGTAGCTCGGGTTCTCGATCGTCACGCCCTCGACGGGCTCGCGCATCACCTCGACCGCGTCACGGAACTCGTTTTCGAACCGGAACTCCTCGATCTGCTTCGCGCCGGAGCCGACCGCGGTCACCGGCACGCCGAGCTCGCGCGCGGTGACGACGAGCGGGAACGTCCCGACGCGGTTGTAGTACGTGCCGCCGGTCATGCAGGTGATCCCGAGGAGCACGCGGTCGCAGTCGCGGAGGGCGTATCCCATCGCGCTGTCGACCACCATCCGGGTGTCGACCCGCGCCATGCCGGCGAGCGCGCGGGCGGTCTTCCGGCCGAGAGTGCGCGGGCGCGCCTCGGTGACGTACACCGTCAGGTGGGCGCCGTCGCGGGCCGCGTTCTCGATCGACTCCAGCACGGTCGTCGAGTAGTCGTGGACCAGGAGGGTGTCGCCGTCCTCGATGCGCTCGGCCGCGTTGGCGGCGGCCTCGCCCTTCGCCGTCTCGATGTCGTCGACGACGCGGGCGATGGTCTCTTCGAGCCGCTGTTTGCCGCCCTCGACGCTCGTCGCCTCGCCGACGATGGAGCGCTCGACCTCGCGCATCGCGTTGTGGAGCGCGGCGTGGGAGGGGTTCGACCGGCGCAACACCCCCGCGTTGTGTTCGAGGTCGCGCTCGAACTCGTCGACCGTCCTGTACTCGCGGTCGAGCAGGTCCGCGAGCGACCGCGTCGCCTTCACGGCCACCGCCGACGTGCTGTGGGTCCGCATCGCCCGAATTTCGGCGACCGTCTCGTCGATCATACCGGAGAGTGGTCGCCCCAATTCAAAGGGGTTCCGGGGTCTCGTCGGATCGCTGAAGCGTGACTCCGATCGGCCGAAACGCCGGTGGCACAACGCGTCCATCTGCGGTGGCGCGCGCCTCCGAGTGGCCGACAGGCCACGAGGAGCGCCGCGCGAGGGAGTCGGGCGGCCGGAGCGAAGCGGAGGGCGCCCGACGAGGTTGGGGAGGCGTGAGGCTGCGGTGCTGTGCGGTCGGGTGGGACTCAAAGGGGCAGTCGCGAGGACGAAGCACGACGACGGAAGCACCGCAGCGAGGGAGCGCCAGCGACCGAGCGAGGAGCGCAGCAAAGCGCGCGAGTCGTCGCGGCTGGGGCTTTGGAGGCGTTCACCGCCGATCCAGTATCAACCACTTATAAGCGAGCGGCTGGGACTTCGGAAGCGTACTCTACAGAGTAAGCGTCAGCGACGTATCGAACGAAACGCGAAACGAAAAGACGGTCAGATGCGTATCAGGCGTACTTCGCGACGACGTTCAGCACGTCGTCGAGCTCGTCGCCGTCGAGCGAGTAGCGCTCCTGTGCGAACACCGAACGAAGCTCGGTGCGGTCCTCGGGCAGCAGGTCCGCGATCTTCACCGCGGTCGGCACGTCGATCTGGTCGAGCTCGGTCAGCTCCTCGACCAGCTCCCGAGACTCCTCGGCGTCGAGGTGAGCGAAGCGGTTGACGTGCTCGATCGCGCGGGCGAGCTCGTAGCGCAGGTCGCGGTCCTCGTCGTCCGCGCGCTCCGCCTCGATGTCCACGAGGATCTCCTTCGCCTCGGAGGTGGTGACGTACTCCTCGTCGATCTTCTCTTTGAAGATGGTCATTGCGGTTCAGTTCTGCTGCGCGCTCATGTGGGCGGCGGTGACGACGAGGGTCTTCGTCTTGCCGCCGTCCGGAATCTCGACTTTGAACGCGGCGCCCTGCTTGCCGACCACCGTGCCGGTGCGACCGTCGAAGCGCGGGTGGAACCGGCCCTTCTGGACGCTCGGGTCGATCTTGAGGTGGACCTGCGACCCCTCGTCGAACTCCTGGATCGCTCGCTGCGGCGGCGACGTGCCGCGGTCGCGGGGTTTGTTCGAGAGCTTGTCGCGGGTCGCCTTCTGGGGCCCATTGGAACTCGGCATGGTCTTGGGCGTTCTTCCGCTGCCGCGGTTATAAATGGTGCGTTACGGCGCTCGACCGGGAGCCGGTACCACGGTCGTTCGGAGACCGCCGCGTCGAGCCCGGAGCGCTTCCGCCGCCGACGCACCGCCGGCCGAGACTACCCCACGCGACTCCCCCTTTCGAAAGGGCTAATCCGGTGACTCCCGATCGTATTCGTAATGAGTCACCAGCTGCCGGACGTCCAGGCGTCGGCGCCCGACGTCTCGGTCGGGCTCTCGCAGGTCGGGGTCACCGGGGTCGAGAAGCTCGTCAAGATCGCTCGCGGCGACAAGCGCCCGATCGTCCTCATGGCGGAGTTCGAGGTGTTCGTCGACCTCCCGAGCGGTCGCAAGGGGATCGACATGTCGCGGAACCTCGCGACGATCGACGAGATCCTCGAAGAGATCACCCGCGAGGAGGCGTACCGCGTCGAGGAGGTCTGCGGCGACGCCGCCGAGCGACTCTTAGAGAAGCACGACTACACCACCACCGCCGAGGTGTCGATGTCGGCGGAACTGGTCACCCGCGAGGACACGCCGGCGTCCGGGATCGAGACGCAGAGCACGGCGACGATCGTCGCCAGCGCTACCGCGACCGAGGAGGGCACTCGCGAGGAGATCGGCGCGGAGGTCACCGGCATGACCGTCTGCCCCTGCTCGCAGGGGATGAGCGAGTCCCGCGCCCGCGAGAAGCTCGCCGATCTGGGCGTCGACGAGGAGACGACCGAGGAGTTCTTGGAGGCCGTCCCGCAGCCGGGCCACTCCCAGCGCGGTCACGCCACCCTGACCGTCACCACCGACGGCCATCCCGACATCGACCTCCGGGACCTGATCGACGTCGCCCGCGACTCGATGAGCGCCCGGATCTACAACATGGCGAAACGGCCCGACGAGGACCACATGACCTACGAGGCGCACGCCGACGCGAAGTTCGTCGAGGACTGCGTCCGCGCGCTCGCCGAGGGCACCGTCGACGAGTTCGACCACCTCGCGGACGACGCCGTGATCCACATGCGACAGTCCAACGACGAGTCGATCCACCAGCACAACGCCCACGCCGAGCGGGAAGTCCGGATGGGCGATCTGCGGGACGAACTGGACGTGGAGTGAGCGCGGTCTAGCCTTTTCTCGTCGGTTCATCCTGGTTAACGAGATCCGTTGAACCTTTTCAGACGCTCCCTCGTCCGGAACAACTGGTCGTTGAATGCCGGCTCTTGAGCGATGGCGGGAGTAGGTATAGCACGGTTCTGGGGTGGCCGTTTATAAGTTATCGAGTGGTGTTGCCAGCGGCTGTTTATAAGCGATCGACCACTCTGCGGTGAACAGCTTCAAAGCCCCAGCCGCTGCGGGCGGCGCACGCTCGCTGCGCGCCTCACTCGGTCGCTCACGGTGTTCGCTCCCTCGTTGCGGTGCTTACGTCGCCTGCGCCGCCCGCAGCGGCTGCCCCTTTGAGTCCCACCCTCCCCGCACCGCAGCCTCACGCCTCCCCAGCCTCGTCGCTGGCGGCTGTCGCCGCCAGCGACTCCCTCGCGCGTGCTCCTCGCGCCCTGTGGGCGCTCGGAGGCACGCGCCACCGCACATCCATTTATAAGCAATCGTCGTCGTCACTCTCGGTCATTTAAATACTCGATCACCGCCACCGATCTGCAATACTCACTCCCGAACTCGCTCACCGTTATTCCTGTGCTAACCACACGCTGACCGGTACGCGCCTCTCGGTGAAGCCGTAACGAGGCAGTTCACCCGAACGTCAGCGGCTCCGCCTCTCTCCACTGCGGCTCGAACTGGTCTTTCACGCTCGCCGCGAACTCCGCGTCCTTCACGTCGATCATCGCGAACGGCTCGTCGCCGGAGAGCGGGTGCGGCACCTCGATACACACCTCTATCCCGTCGAAGACGGAGAAGGTCCCGTCGACACCGTCGATCGTGCGCACCTCGAACCCCTCCATGTCCGAGAGCTCGGCGGTGTACCGCCGGCCGACGCTCCGCGGGAGCGCGTCGACCGTCGCCGGCGACAGCAACACGCGGATCTCGACGCCCCGGTCCAACGCGGCCTCCAGCTCGTCGGTCACTTGCTCGCCGATCGTCCCGAGGTCGAAGCCGGTCGCGGGCGCGCCGGCGACGACGACCATCCGGCGCTCCGCGGCCGCGATCCGCTCTAGGAGGAGGTCGGTGGCGTCCTCCGCGCCGACGGCCGCGGTCCAGAACTGCCCGTCGACGGGCTCGCCCGCGTCGAGCTCCGTCGAGAGGTCGGCGACGACCTCCTCGTACTGCTCCGCCTGGGTCTCCAGCTCCCGCTTCTTCTCCTCTAACAGCCGGTCGAGCGCGGCGTCGGGCTCCACCGCCGCGTACTTCTTCGGCCGGCTGGCCGCCTGACTCCGGACCAGGTTGTGCTGCTCCAAGCTGTTGAGCACGTCGTACACCCGCCCCATCGGGACCTCGCTGGCCCGCGAGAGGTCCTTCGCCGTCGTCGGCCCGGTGCGTAAGAGCGCGCGGTACGCGCGGGCCTCGTACTCGGAGAGCCCGAGGTCGCGGAGAGATGCCATACCGTCCGATCCGCCGGCAGCCGTATAAACACGTCGCCGGTTTACACGGAACAGGGGTGGTCGTCGCTTGGGCGCATCGCCGACCGGATCGGCGAAGATACCCAACCGAAGTACCCAATAGCGAGGAACGCGGCGCGACCGGACCGCTACTCGATCGTCTCTGCGACTCGCGTCATCAACTCGTCAGGTGTTTCCGCGGGCTCGGAGGCGGCGTCTCCCGCGAGCACGACCGCCGACCCCTCGGGCACCGACCGCGGGGCGGGCGCGTCCTCCCGGTGGGCGTTCGGGACGACGACCTTCTCGTGGTCCGCGACCCGCCACGCGGCGCGGTGGAGGTCGCTCCCGGGCTCGTCGCCGACGACGACCGCGGTGGTGCCGCGGAGGAGCCGCCCCGCGAGGCTCCCGTACCCCGCGACCTGCACGCTCAGCCGCTCGGTGGCGCCGGCGAACGCCTCGGCGGTCTCGCGGGCGACCGTCTCGTAGCGCTCCTCGCCGGTCAGCGCCGCCAGGTCGAGCAGCGCGGTCGCCATCTCCACGTTGCCGTCGAGCGGGCGGAAGGGGCGGTCGAGCAGCCCCGCGCCCGACCGCGGCCCGTCGACGAAGGAGCCGTCGACGCGGAGCCGATCGATCGCTCGGTCCGCGACCGCGCGGGCGACGCCCGCGCCATCGCCCAGCACGCCGGCGGCGCGGGTGTACGCGCTCACGACGCGCGCGACGTCGGCGAGCAGGTCCGACTCGCCGACCTCGTCGCTCCCGCGGTAGCGGGTCACTTCCCCGGTGTCGACGTCGATCAGGTCGCGTTCGAGCCCGTCGAGGACCCGCTCGGCGTACTCGCGCGCGCGCTCGTCGTCGGTGTAGGCGGCCACCGCGAGCAGCGCGTCGGCCGCGAGCGCGTTCCCGCCCGCGAAGACGGTCAGGTCCCGACGGGGGGCGTCCAGCTCCTCGCGGTCCGCGGCGGAGGCGGCGTAGTAGGCGCGCCCGAGCCCGGGGCCGAGGCTCCCCCCGACGCCGTAGCCGGTCCAGAGGTCGTCGGTGAGGAACTCCACCGCGTCGGTCGCGGGATCGAGGTACGCCTCGTCGCCGGTGTAGAGGTAGGCGTTCGCGAACGCCCGGGTGACGGCCGCGTTCGTGTCGATCGGCTTCTCGTAGGCCACGTCGCCCCAGTCGTGCGTCCCCGCGAACCGGAAGAAGCCGCCGGCGACGTCGTCGGCGAGGTGGTCGCGCACCGCGTCGAGCGTCCGGAGGGCGCGGTCGCGGTCGCGCTTCAGCGCGAACTCGACGGTGCGGGGAAGCGGGAACTTCGCGTCCGACCCCCAGCCGGCGTACTCCTCGTCGTACTTCGCCTCGATCTGGCCGGCGAGGTGGCTCTCGATCGCGTCCGTCACCTCCCCGCTCGGCGGGAGGTCGGCGTCGAGCGCGCGCGGGACCCGACCCGCGTCTCGACCCTTGTCGGCCCACATCTGTCGGACCGACTCGAGCACCTGCCGCATCCCGTCCACGTCGAGGTACCCCGCGCCGGTGAGCAGCTCTCCCTCCGGCGTGAGGAAGGCGGTCGTCGGGAACCCGCCCATGTTGTACCGCTCGCGCACCCGCGGGTGGCGGTCGACGTCGACGCGGACCGGGACGAACCCCTCGTTGACGTTGGCGGCGATCCGCGGCTCCGCGTAGGTGATCGCGTCCATCTCGTGACAGCCCTCACACCACGTGGCGGACAGCGACAGGAGGACCGGGCAGTCCCGCTCGTCGGCCTCGGCGAAGGCCTCGGCGCCCCAGTCGCGCCACTCGACGTGCGTCTCGTCGGTCATACCGGTAGTCGGGTCGGGCGGTGGGTAAGCGCTTCGAGAGCGGTCAGGGAGGAAGCAAAAGGACCGAGAGGGAGGGAGTCTTCGGCCGTCGATCGCGACGCGATTCGGGGGCTTGCGGCGGCCTCACCGCTTGTAGTCGTGGCCGAGCGCGAGCGCGAGGGCGTTCGCGAACAGCAGGCCGACGAACAGCAGACCGGGAGTGCCTTCGAGCCCCATGTAGAGGAGCACGGGGTAGGCGGCCGGGATGGCGATCGCCGCCCAGAAGGCGGCGGCCTTCATCGTGCCGGTCATCAGCCCGGTCACCTGTCGGCCGGAAGCGAGGCGCGTGGGCGCGGGGATGGACATGGATACTCCCGACTACCACCGGTATCCACATATAGCCCGCAGAGGGTTCGGACCATTTCACCGACCCCCGGCGACGTTTTAAAACGCTCTCAGATCCGCTCTAATACTTCATCGATTTCTCTCACGCTTTTTCGGATATCAACGACGATCGTCGAGGAGTCGGTTCGATCGCGGCGAGACGAGGGCGATGCCGGCGCTCGATCGGATTGCGCTCGATCGGATCGCGTTCGATCGGAGACGGTGCCCGACCCGAGCCCCGGTCGACCGGAGACCGCACCGGCGTGACACAGAGAGGTCTTTGCGTCTACGGGAAGCCCTTATGTGGGGCCGTCGTAGCCACGCCCGACATGACCGAACTCACGCGCCGAACGGCGATATACGGCATCGGGACGGGCGGCGTCGCCGCGCTCGCCGGCTGTACCGACGGGACCGATCCCGGAGACGGCGGCGACGGGAGCGACGGGAGCGACGGCGGAACCGGCAACGGGACCGACGGCGGAACCGGCAACGGGACCGACGGCGGCGACGGCGGCGACGGCGTCACCGACACGGCGGTCCGACAGGCCGGCGACGCCCTCTCGGGACCCGCGTGGGACCGCGAGTCGCGGCGCGGCTTCTGTGTGCTGTTCACCGCGGAGGACGAGACCCGGTGGCTGTTCGACGACGCCCCCGCGGAGGTGGGGGAGTTCGTCGAGGCGACCGACTTCGACGAGTCCGTGCTCGCGTACGTCGAGTCGGTCGGCCCGACAACCTGCCACGACCGGATCGCGTTCGACGACGTCGGCGTCGAGGACGGGACGCTCGTCGCGAGCGCGACCGTCGAGAGCACCGCCGCGGACGAGGAGGCGTGCGGCGAGGCGATCACCTTCTCCGGCGCGCTGCTCCGGGTCACCGCCGATCCCCTGCCCGACGCGCTCCGGCTCTCGCTGACGGACGGCTGGGGCGAGACCGCGGAGCTGACCGGCGAGGAGGGGATCCGCGACCCGGAGGCGCTGCCCGGCGGCGTCCGCCCGGACGGCGACCCCCCGAACGTCCCCGCCTCGTTCGAGTGCGAGACGGAGGGGTTCGAGCGGCACCCGCAGTGGTACGAGGGCGAGGTCAACTGGGGCGGCGGCGGGGGCGCGGGCAGCGACGCGGGCGGCGACGGACCGCTCGCGCTCCGAGCCGTAATTCCCGGGGACGACGACCCCGCCTCCGAGCAGATGGCGATCGGCCGCGGAACTCGCTTCAGGATCGAACTGACGAACGTCTCGAGACGCCTGGCCTACGTCGGCAACCAGGGGAAGTACAACCTCGAACTGCGGACCGAGGCCGGATGGACCGAGATCCGCGGCGGCGGCGAGGGCGCCACGTTCGAGTACACCGACGAGGCGCTCGTCGTTCGACCGGGCGAGACGCTCACCTGGGAGTTCGAGATGACCGAGTCCGGCCTCGTCGCGGACGGTCCCCACGCCGACGCCCTCCGGGTCTGTCCCGACTTGGTGCCGGGTCGCTACCGGTTCGTCTTCTTCGGCGCCGCCGACATCGCGATCGCGTTCGACTACGTCGGGTAGCGGGATCGGATATATCGATACGGTGGTTCAGTCGTTTAGAAGTGATCGAGTGGCGTCGCTGGCGGCTATCCACAAGTGAAAGGCGGTGCCGTGGAGGGGGGCCTCCAAAGCCCCAGTCGCTCGCTTATAAATGGTTGCTGATAAACCGTCGGTGAACCTCTCCAAAGCCCCAGCCGCGAGGACTCGCGCACCTCGCTGTGCTCCTCAGTCGCTCACTTCGTTCGCTCCCTGCGGTGCTTGCGTCGGTGTGCTTCGTCCTCGCGGCTGCCCCTTTGAGTCCCCCCGACCGCACCACCGGAAGACGTTCCTGCTCGCTTCGCTGCGCGGGCTGCGACTTCCGTACTCCCGCTCGCTCCCGGTGGTCGCTCGCGGGACCGCAACCGCGCCTCACACCTCCCCAGCCTCGTCGGTCGGCCGGAGAAACGCGGAGGCCGACCGACTCCAGCGAGGGACCTTCGGTCCCTCTGGCAGTCGGACGAAGCCCGACGACCTCGCGCATGCTGGCTCGCGGCCGCCGCACTGCTCTTTATAAGCGATCGTCGCTGTCGCTCGTAGCACGTTCACCAGCGCCGTCTCACACCCGGATCTCGATCAGCAGGTCCGACTCGGGCGACTCGCCCATCACCGAGCGGACGCGCTCCCACGAGAGTTCGGCGCGGGCGGTCACCGTCTCGGCGGCGATCGCGCCGCACGCGTTCCCCACGAGCAGCGGCACCTGGTAGTCGCGGGGGTCGTGCGAGAACCCGTCGCGGGTGATCTCGGGGTCTCTCAAGGCGGCGCCCAGGAACCCGGCCGCGAACGCGTCGCCGGCGCCGACGGTGTCGACCGCGTCGACGTCGAACCCCGGGTGCGACACGTCGCCGTGGGGGGTCCGGACCGTCGCGCCCTCCTCGCCGAGTTTGATCGCGACGACGCGGTCGTCGGGCTCCCACGGGTCGATGTCGGTCGAGTCGGCGAGCGCGTCGGCCTCGGGGGCGTTGAGGAAGAGCACGTCCGTGGCGTGGAGCGCGGCCTCGAACTCGCGGTCGCCGACCCGGCGCCCCGGGTCGAAGCTTCGGGTCGTCCCGGCCTCCGCCGCGGCGGTCGCGAGCGCGGCCGCGGTCCCCGGCTGCTGGCCGGTGAGGTGGAGGTGATCGGCCGCCGTCAGCGTGTCGCGGTCGAGCTCGGCCGCGGTGAACGACTCGTTGGCGCCGTCGTTCGCGAGCATGAGCAGCTCCCCGCCGCCGTCGACGATCGCGTACTTCACCGAGGTCGGCTCGTCCGCGTCCACGAGGACCTGTCCGGGGTCGACGCCGGCGCTCGCCAGCTCGCGGAGCGCGAGCGCGCCCGACTCGTCGCCGCCGACGCTCCCGTAGACGACCGACTGGCCGCCGAGGCCCACGAGCCCGACCGCGACGTTCGCGGCGCTGCCGCCGCCGGACTGTTCGAGCAAGTCGATGCGGGTCTCCCCGTCCGGCTCCGGCAGCTGATCGACGTGGATCGTCACGTCCCAGTTGATGTGGCCCGCCGAGATCACCTTCGGGACGCGGTCGGCGGACTCCGGTTCGAGGTCGGGGTCGGCGTCGACGGGGTCGTTGTCGCCGCCCCCGTCTTCACTGGCGCTCCCATCGGCCTCAGCCCCGACGTCGGCGTCGGCCCCGTCGCCGGCGACGGAGTCTTCCCCCTCGCCGGCCTCCCACTCGGAGACCTCCTCGTCCCACTCCGCGAGCTCCTCCTCCCAGTCGTCGGTCCCGTCGCGTCCCGGGCCGTCCCCGCTCATGGCTCGGCCCACGGCTCGGCGGCGCCCTCGCCGAACAGCTCGCGCATCAGCGTCACGATGCTCTCGGGTGGGAACTGACCGTGTTCGGTGACGATCGCGTCCATGTATCGCGGCGGCGTCACGTCGAACGCCGGGTTCTCGACCGTGATCTCGCCGATCTCCTCGCGGGCCGCCGGCTCGATCACCTCGTCCTCGTCGCGCATCTCGATCTCGACGGTGTGGCCCGTCAGGGTCTCCGGGTGGAGCTTGATCGTCTGGGCGGCGGTCATGATCGGGACGCCGCGCTCGCGGGCGTTGACCGCGAGCCCCGAGGTGCCGATCTTGTTGATGACGCCGCCGTCCGCGGCGATCGAGTCGGCGCCGACGACGACGTGGTCGACCTCGTCGAGGTACCGCCGCGCCGCCGAGTCGACGATCATGGTGACGGGAACGCCGATGTCCCGGAGCTGCTCGGCGGTGATGTGGCCCTGCAGGCGCGGGCGCGTCTCCTTGACGACCGCCGAGATCGACTTCCCCTGCTCGACGGCGGCCTCGACGCAGGCGAGCGCGTCCGTCGAGTGGCAGTGGGTCATCACCGTGTCGCCGTCGGCGAGGCGGTTCGCGCCGACCTGCCCGAGGTCGTCCTGCGCGCGATCGAGTTGGCGGACGAACGCGTCGCTCGCGTCGACGACGCTGCGGCGGAGTCCGTCGACCGCCTCGCCCTCCATCCGCTGGAGGACGTAGCGGAGGGCGTTCGGCAGCGACACGGCGGTCGGTCGCGTCTCGCGGAGGGTCCGCGCCGCGGCGCGCATCGACGCTCGGAAGGCGGCGGGGTCGCTCGCGGTCTCACCGGAGTCGGCCGCGGCCTCGGCCTGCGCGGCGAGCGCCTCGGCGGCCGCGGACGCGATGGCCGCCGCGCCGCGGGTCTCCATCGTCGCGATCGATTCGGCGGTCTCCCGGACCGGGGCCGCCGGCTCTCTGTCGGTCATACCGGTCCAGTAGCCGCCCCCGGTATTTATAAAACCGGGCAGGAGGCGGTCGGGTTACGAGTCGTCGGCGCCCGGCTGTTGGCCGTAGCTCTCGAACCGCTCCTCGACGGTCGCCATCTGCTCGTCGGAGAGCACGTGCGGCTCGCCCACGGCCGACGCCCGGAGGTAGAGCCGGCAGAGGTCCTCGACGTGGTGGGTGTTCTCGACCGCCGTCTCGACGTCGGGACCGGTGACGACGAGCCCGTGGTTCGCGAGGATCGCCGCGTCGGAGTCGGCCTCGCCCATCGCGGCCACCACGTTCGCGGCCAGCTCCTCGGTGCCGTACGGCGCGTAGTCGGCCAGCGGGACCTCCCGCCCGACGGCGGCGATCATGTAGTGGACGGGCGGGAGCTTCCGGTGGAGCGTCGCCATCGTCGTCGCCCACGGGGAGTGGGTGTGGACGATCGCGCCCGGCCGGTCGTGCTTGTAGATCCCCGTGTGCATCGGCACCTCGCTCGACGGGGCCATCCGACCCGCCAGCCGATCGCCCTCCAGCGAGACCACCGGCACGTCGGCCGCGTCGAAGGAGTCGTAGGGGACGCCGGTCGGCGTCACCGCGACCGAGTCGCCGTCGCGGACGCTCAGGTTTCCGGTCCGGCCGGGCGTCAGGTCCGCGAGCGCCGGCGCGTACTCCACGACCGCCTCGCGGGCGTCGCGCAGGAGGTCGGGGTCGGCGTCCGCGCCGGAACCGGAGTCATCTCGGCTCACGCCGCCACCTCCGTCAGGTCGGCGAACGAGTCGAGCCGGTAGTCCGGGCGCCGGTCGCCGTCGAGCTCGTCGGCGGGGGGAGCATCGCCGTCGGCGACGAACAGCGCCGTGTCCATCCCGACCGCGTTCGCGCCGGCCACGTCGGCGCCGACGTTATCTCCGACCATGAGCGCCTCGCTCGGCCGGCGGTCGAACGCCGCGAGCGCGGTCGTGAAGGGGATCGCGCTCGGCTTCTCGCGGCCGACCTCCTCGGAGGTGACGAGCCGGTCGATCCGGTCGTCGATCGCGAGCCGCGAGAGCTTCCGCAGCTGGACGCGCGTGGTGAGGTTAGTCACGACGGCGATATCCGTCCCCGCCTCGGCCAGGGCGTCGAAGACGCGCTCGACCCCGTCGCACAGCTCCATCTCGCTCGCGTACCCCTCCCAGTACGCGTCGCCGAGCGCCAGCGCGTCGGCGGCGTCGTGCTCGCCGGCGTGGCGCCGCAGCGCGCGTTTAAAGTAGATGTGCCGGTCGTGGGAGGCGGCGGTCTCGCGGGTCTCGCGCTTCGTCTCCCGGCGCCCGGCCGCGTACAGTTCGTCGAACGTCTCGCGGTCCATCTCGTACCCCCGCTCGCGGAACGCCGCGAGGGCGGCCCGCTTACCCGCCTCGTTGCAGGGGGCGTACGGGTACAGGGTGTTATCGAGGTCGAAGAACACCGCCTCGTAGCTCATGCCCTGCCTCGGTCCGGCGGTGACTTAAGCGTGATTCGACGGCGGGGCGCGGAGCGGCCGCGACGGTGCGGGGCATTTCCGACGATGCGGGACACCCCGACGACGTCGCTTAACACCGATACCGCGACCAAGACGCCCGTGACGTGAGCGACGCCCCGCGGCGGCCGAGGCGGGAGCCCGGCGCACCGCCGCGGAAAAGCGACCGCGCCGGCTGTCCGCCACCCCCCGCCAACGACTTTCGACAGCGACGCCCGCCGGCGAGCGATCGCCCGCCGGCTACTGCTCGTTCATCGCCTCGCTGGCGATGTTGCGTCCGCGGGAGTTCAGCGCCACCTCGCGACGCACCCGCACCTCCTCGACGACTTCGAGGTCGATCAGCCGCTCGAACGTCTCCTCGACGGCGTCGACGTCCATCCCGAGGAACGACGGGATCTCGAACGGCGAGACGCCGGAGTAAAGCGCCATCAACACCTCTCGGTCGCGGCTGGAGAGGTCGACGTTCGTCGACGAGCGCTCCTCGCCCTTCCGGAGCCACGCCTCGACGAACCGCATCCGGCTGGGGTCGCCGGCGATGTGGGTCTCGATGCTGGTCCCCTCGTCGTCGGTGTGCGACACCTCGATCACGGGCTTCTTCTCGCCGTTGACGGTGCGTTTCGCGGCGTCGAGCCCGCTGATGTCGTCGAGGTCGAACTTCACGAACGCGCCGCTTTCCAGGGCCGCGTTGAGCCCGTTCTCGTCGATCTTCACCCGCGCCTGCTCCCATTCGGTCTCCTGGACGACGCCGCCCTCGATTGCGGGATGTTTCGCGGTCACCGTCCGCTGGTCGAGCAGCGCCCGGTACACGTCGCGCTCGAACGACTCGTGCTCCGAGGCGGCGACGAGCAGCACCTGATCGCCGAGGTCGAAGCTGACGTAGTTAGAGACCCGCGCGACCGACTGGTTGGCGTCGTGACGCCCGCCGAGCCCCTCGAGCTTCGAGAGCGGGATCGTGCGCTTGCCGTCGTTGCCGGCCAAGATCAGCCGGCGGTTCGATAAGAGCACGCGTCCCGCCGTCCACGAGACGTCGCTCACCTTCCGCCCGTCGCGGACGGCGACCGCGAACCGCGCCTGGGTGTCGGCGACCTTGTACTCGCCGCCTCCGTCGGACATTTACGGACCCCCCGCCCGGAGCTTCGAGACCGCCGAGAACACCCGCTTCCGGACCGCCGGGCTCTCGTCGTCGGTGAACTCTTCGAGCTTGTTGAGCGTCTCTTGGCCGCCGACTTGTCCGAGCACGAACACCGCTTTCGCGCGGGCGTCCTCGGGGTGTTCGGTGCCGAGCCGGTCGAGGAGCCGGTCCTCGACGGTCGGCCCGCCGAGGCTCTTGAGGCTGGTGGCCGCGAACTGCGCGGTCTGCGCGTCGTCGTCGGCGAGCGCGTCCGCGAGCGCCTCGACCGCGACCGCCGACTCCGGCTCCGCGACCCGACCGAGGATCCACGCCGCGTTCCGCCGTTGACGGCTCTGCTGCCCGTCGGTGAGGATCTCGACGAGCGGCTCGACGACGGTCGCGTCGTCGGCCTGCTTCAGCTCGGAGACGACCTGATCGCGGACGGCGTGGCTCTGCTGCGTCGGCACGTTCGAGAGCAGCTCGATGACCGAGTACACCGCTGCGTTGCGCACCACCGCGCTCTCGTCGCCGAGCGCGCGCGCCAGCGGCTCGACCGGCTCCGGGTTGTTCGCCTTCCCCAGGGCGCCGGCCGCGATGCGCCGGAGCGATTCGTCGGAGTCGTCGAGCAGGTCGAGCAGCGGCGCGAGCGCCTGATCGGTGCCGACGTTACCGAGCGCGTTCGCGGCGGCCCGTCGGACCCGCGCGTCGTCGTCGTCGAGTCGCTCCGCCAGTCCGGGGATCGCACGCGGATCCGCGTAGGTCCCGCAGGCCTGACACGCGCGGAGCCTGACGCGGGAGTCCTCGTCGTCGAGCGCCTCGACGAGGTGTTGAAGGCCGCTACCGTCGTCGAGCCGGCCGAGCGCCTTGGCGGCGGCCATCCGGAGCTCCGGGCGGTCGGCCCGCAGCGCGCGGGCGAACTTCCGGGCGGTGACCCACTCCGCCTCCGATCCCTTCGTGCCCGTGAGCTCCGCGAGGAGCTGTTCGAGCGCCGCCTCACCGACCTCGTCGAGCGCGTCGACCGCGGCCCCGCGTACCTGCGCGTCCTCGTCGCCGGTCGCGGCGCGCAGGAGCACGTCGATGGACGGCTGGTCGTCCGGATCGGCGACCTCGCCGAGGAATTCGGACGCGCGCTTCCGGACCGCGGCGCTGTCGCTGCCCATGGCGTCTCTGAGCCGTTCGGCGTTCCCGTCTCGCGCGTGCTGGTACAGCGACATCAGACCCTCCGGAACACCCGCCGGCGCTTGTCGATCGGGTCGTACCTGTCCGAGCGGTCCGGAGGGACGCTCTCGGTCATGCCGAGGACGAGCACGCCGTCGTCCGCGAGCGACGCCTCGAGCGTGTCGAACAGCGCCCCCTTGTGGTCCACGTCGATGTAGATCAACAGGTTGCGACATAACACCACGTCGAAGGGGTCGCGCGCGCCGTCGCGGATCAGGTCGTGCGTCTGGAAGTCGACGAGCCGCTGGACTTCCGGGCGCACCCGGAACGCGTCCTCGTCGCGCTCGACGTAGCGATCGGGGTCCGAGAGCGGTTCGAGCTCCGCCGCGATGTCGGTCGTGCGCGTGGTGTGGTAGACGCCATCGCGGGCGTTGTCGAGCGCCTCCTCGCTGATGTCCGAGCCGAGCACCTCGACGCGAGACTCGTCGATATCGGGGTCGTCGCAGGCTAACATTGCGACCGAGTACGGCTCGCGGCCGTCGGCCGAGGGGGCCGACCAGACGCGGACCCGCCGCTTTTCGTCGGTCCGCTCGCGGAGCACGCCTCGGAGCACGTCCCACATCTCCGGGTTGCGGAAGAACTCCGTCACGTTGATCGTGAGCGCGTCCATCAGCGCCTCGCGCTCGCCGTCGTCCTCCCGGAGCAGTCGCTCGTACTCGGCGTGCGACTCGGTGTCTCGCCGGCGCATCCGAGCGGTGATCCGGCGGTCGAGGTACGACTCGTTGTAGTAGCCGGGCTCGAACGGCACCGTGTCGTTGATCTGCCTGAGGACGCCCTCGAACTCCGTCTCGGTGTCGCCGCTCATAAGCTCACCACGTCGAGGACGGCCACGACGTCACCGTCGCCGAGGACCGCCGTGCCGCTGAGGCCCGGCGTCCCCGACAGCGGCCCGTCGAGCGGTTTCACGACCACTTCCTCCTGATCGAGCACGGCGTCGCAGTGGAGCGCGACCTGTCGGGTCTCCTCGCGGATCCGCACGAGCATCCCCTCGTCGGTCACGCCGCCGTCCGTCGTCGCGGAGGCGGACTCGCCGTCAGCGTCCGCGGCTCCTCCCTCGTCGCCGGTTGCCGCGTCGGGCCCGCCCGGTCCGCCGGCGCCGGTTTCGGACCGGACCGCCGCGGCGCCGCCGTTCGCGAGCCGCTCGTTCAGCCGGATCACGGGGTAGAGATCGTCTTCGTGGCGGACGATCTCGTCGCCATGGACCTCCTCCACGTCGTCCGCGCGGGCGACCTCGGCGATCGACTTGATCGGGATCCCGTACTCCGTGCCGCCCACGTCGACGAACATCACCTTCACGATGGCGACGGTGACGGGGAGCCGGAACCGGACCGTGGTCCCCTCGCCCGGCTCGCTCTCGACCGAGACCGAGCCGTCGAGGTCGCGCGCGGTCGTCCGGACCACGTCCATCCCGACGCCGCGCCCGGAGACGTCCGTCACCTCTTCCGCGGTGGAGAAGCCGGGGTGGAACACGAGGTCGTAGACCTCGTCGTCCTCCATCGCCTCGACCGCCTCGCGGCTCTTGACGCCTTCGTCGACCGCCTTCTCGCGGAGCTGGTCGGCGTCGAGCCCGCCGCCGTCGTCCCCAACCTCGATGATGACGTGATCACGCTCGCGCTCGGCCGTGAGCCTGACGTGTCCCGTCGGGTCCTTGCCGGCCGCCTCGCGCTCCTCGGGGGTCTCGATCCCGTGGTCGACCGCGTTCCGCAGGACGTGGACGAGGGGATCGCGCATCTCCGTGAGGATGGTGCGGTCGAGCTCCACGTCGGAGCCCTCGATCTCGAAGTCGATCCGCTTGTCGAGGTCTCGCGAGATGTCGCGGACGAGCCGCGGGAACGAGTCCGACACCTGCGAGAACGGGATGAGCCGCATGTCCATCGCCGTGTCCTGCAGGCTGGACGCGAGCTTGTCGAGCTCGTCTAACGCGTCCGACTGCGCGTTCAGCTCCTCTAACTCCCGGCGGAGCTTGATCCGGCTCGTCACCAGCTGCTCGACGAGCCCGTACAGCTCGTCGACCTGATCGACGTCGACCCGGATCGACTTGATCTCGTCGCCGGACTTGGAGCCGGACGGCGCGCCGTCGTCGTCTTTGCTGGCCGAGTCGCCCTCGGAATCGTCCGCGTCCGCATCGCCGTCGTCGACTGCGTTTCCGTCGTCTGTGTCGCCGGCGGCGGTGGTATCGCCTGCCTCCGCAGTCGCGTCGCCCGCGTCGCCCGCTTCGTTACCTTCGCCGTCGTCGCCGTCTCCGACGGGGGCCGTCGCGATCGACTCGACCTGCGTGAGCGCGCCGATCCCCTCGGCGACGACCGCTGGGTCGGCGTCGCCGACGAAGGCGTCGAACCGCTCGTCGTACTCGCCGTCCTCCAGCGTCTCGGCGTCGGGAACCGTGACGTACTCGCCGAACTGATTGCCGAGCGCCTGCACCACGAGCGCCGCGTCGACGCCCGCCATCGCGGTCTCGCCGATCGTCACGTCCGCGTAGACGACCGGGTCGTCGAGGGCGGCCGCCGCGTCGGGGACCTCGGGGACGGCGACGTCGACCGCGTCCGCCGTATCGTCCTCAGCGGCGGCGTCGCCGCTATCTTCATCGCCCTCGTCGCCTTCGTCCGCGTCGCCGTCGGCACCGCCCGCGTCGGCCTCGTCGCTGGTCTCCGCCTCGTCGCCGGCGTCTCCGTCCCCGCCGCCGACGGTCCCGTGCTCTTCCATCTCGCGGAGGCGGCTCTCCAGATCGGAGGGGTCGGTCGACACGTCGCCCGTGTCCGCGATCTCCGAGACCATCGCCTCGACGGTGTCGACCCCCTCGAAGAGGAGGTCCATCAGCTCGGGCGTCACCTCGCGGTCGCCCTGCCGGACCGCGTCGAGGAGGTCCTCGAGGGCGTGCCCGAAGTCGGAGACGTCCTCGTACCCCATCGCCGCGGCGTTGCCCTTGAGCGTGTGCGCGACGCGGAACACGTCGTCCATCGCCTCGGCGTCCTCGGGGTCGGCCTCCAGCGCGAGCAGGGCGTTGTTCAGGTCCGTGATCCCGTCTTCCGCCTCGGCGACGAACGCGGCGCGGTGGGAGTCCATCAGGCCTCACCCCCCACGATAGCGCCGGCCACGTCGTCGAGGTCGCGGACCTCGTCGACGCCGCCCGTCTCCACCGCGCGCTTCGGCATCCCGTAGATCACGCAGGTGTCCTCGCTCTGCGCGATGGTCCGCGCGCCCGCGTCGGCCATCGCTCGGATCCCCTCCGCGGCGTCCGATCCCATCCCGGTCAACACGACGCCCACGAGGGGGCCGTCGACGACCTCGGCCGCCGAGCGCATCGTCACGTCCGCGGCGGGCGTGACCGACTGCGAGTCGTCCTCGTCGAGCTTGACGCGGAGCCGCCCGGACCGGTAGCTGTCGATCCGGGTGTGGCTCCCGCCGCGGGCGACGAGCGCCTCGCCGGAGCCGATCCGGGCGCCGTCGCTCGCCTCGCGCACGTCGTACGCCGAGGCCTCGTCGAGGCGGTCGGCGAACCGCGACGTGAACGCCTCCGGCATGTGCTGGACGACGACGACCCGACAGTCGGCCATCGGCAGCGCCGCCATGACGCGCTCGACCGCGTTCGGTCCGCCGGTCGACGCGCCGATCACGACCGTCAGCGGCCCGTCGACCTCGGCCGTCGGGGTCGGCGCGGACGGGGCTGACGGTCCCGAAACCGCCGCCTCCGAGCCGCCCCCGGCGGCCTCGCGCTCGCGGCGGTCGCGCGTCGCCGCGGCGAGGTCGGCGCCCGCGACCGACCGGACCGCCTCGACGAGCCGGTCCGACTCGCGGGAGACGCCGGTCGAGACCTCGCCGCCGGGCTTCGAGAAGAAGTCGACCGCCCCACGCTCGAGCGCCTCGAACGTCACCTCTGCGCCCTCGGCGGTGTGCGCCGAGAGCATCAGCACGGGCGTCGGCGTCTCGTCCATCAGCCGCTCGACGGCTTCGAGCCCGCCCATTCCCGGCATCTCGACGTCCATCGTCACGACGTCCGGACGCGTCTCGGCGACCACCGACAGCGCCTCGGCGCCGTCGCCCGCCTCGCCGACGACCGCGACCCCCGCGTCGGTCAGGAGGTCGGAGATCAACCCTCGCATGAACGGCGAGTCGTCGACGACAACCACCCGCAAGGAGTCGTCGCGACCGCCTCGCCGATCCGTCGTCCTACTCATGTACGGAAGCGGGCCCAGAATCAGCATAAATGCACGGACCCGGTAATCACGCCTGATAATTCAGGGGACACGGTTATTGGTCCCTTCGCCGCAGACACGTCCATGGCAGCCATCGAGACGGACGCCGAACCCACGAAGGTGCTGGAGTTCGGACTGGGCGAGGGGACGTACTGTCTGGACATCGGCGTCATCGACGAGATCGTCGACGCCGGCGAGCTCACGCGGATCCCCAACTCCCCCGACCACGTCGAGGGCGTGATGGATCTGCGGGGGCGCACGACCACGATCGTCGACCCGAAGACGCTCTTCTCTATCGACGAGGAGGGCCCCCGCGAGCGGATCGTCGTCTTCGACGACGCGGAGATCGACGAGGGCGGTACGGTCGGCTGGATGGTCGACGAGGTGTTCCAGGTGCGCGACGTGGCCCCGGAGAACGTCGATCAGGCGACGACCGTCGACGACGAGGGTGTCAACGGGATCGTCAAGTCCGACGACCGCTTCGTGGTCTGGGTCTCGCCCGACATCGACGAGATCGCTGACCTCGACGCGGCCGACCTCGACGCCGCCGAGCTCGGCGCGGAGAGCGAGGACGCCGAGGCGTAAGGCGTCGGTCGCCGGCCGCCGACCGTTCGCGGACCGTCCGGCGATCGATCCCCGATCGTTCTCACCCGTGAGAACCGGGTGCCAACCCTTAACCGGTGACCGACGAGTCGATCCGTATGCGCGCCTCAAGCGGCGTTCCCGGGTTCGACGACCTCGTCGACGGCGGCTTCCCGGAGAACCGCCTGTACGTTGTCAGCGGCCCTCCCGGCAGCGGGAAAACGACGTTCTGCTCGCAGTTCGCCGCGCAGGGCGCCCGCAACGGAGAGGACGTGCTGTACATCAGCATGCACGAGACGAAGGAGGGGATCCGTCGCGACATGGGCGGGTACGACTTCGGGTTCGACCGCGCGCTCGACTCCGACCGGATCACCTTCCTCGACTCCTTCTCCTCGGACGGTCGACGCTTCTTCGGCCTACCGGGCGAGCGACGCGACCACTCCGGGGTGACGAACCGGCTCACGGGCTTCATCAACTCCCGCGACATCGACCGGGTCGTCTTCGACTCCACCATGCTGTTGCGGTTCCTGCTCGACGACGACGAGGACACGATGATCCAGCTGCTCTCCTCGCTGAAGCGGACGGACGCGACGACGCTGCTCATCTCCGAGATGACCGATCCGAGCGCCTACTCCGAGGAGCACTACCTCGCGCACGGCGTCGTCTTCATGCACAACTACCTCGAGGACGGCGGGATGCAGCGCGGGATTCAGGTGCTGAAGATGCGCGGGACCGACCTCGACACCGACATCCAGGGCGTCGAGTTCACCGACGGCGGGCTCCGGGTCGGCGAGGCCGCGGCGGTGGACCGCTGATGTACGACCGGACCTTCGGCACGGAGTGGGACGATCTCGACCGCGAGGAGGCGGTCGAGCGCGCGTTCGCGCTCGGGGTCGCGGACGGCGTCGGCAGCGAGCGGCCGGCCGAGCTCGACCGCGTGCTGGAGAACTTCGAGAACGCGTACGACCGGAGTCTGATCGAGCTCTCGTACGACGAGGGACGGACGAAGGCGCTGGATATCGCCGCCGAGGCCGACGACGCCGAGGCGGTCTGGAACCGGCTCGTCGACGGCGGGGGCTCCCCCCGCGGTTCGCCCGTGTCGGCGGCGCTCCCTGGAGCGATAACGGAACTGACACTCACGAGGCGGCCCCGCGAGGGTCCCCCGTCCTCGCTTGACTTCCCGTCGATGCTTCGGAAGTGATCCCTCGGAAGGGTTTTACCCGATACCGCCTCATGCCAGACACATGACCGTGCTTCCCGACGCTGTCCGCGACGCCGACAGCGTGCTCGTCACCGGGCCGCCGATGAGCGGGAAGTACGACCTGTTCAACCGACTGCTCGCCGAGTGGTCGACCGGACCGGTCGTCATCTCCACCGGCCGCACCGCGGAGAAGGTCCGCGAGGACTACGAGTCGATCACCGGGAGGGACGGCGACGACGTGGTCGTCATCGACTGCGTCACCCACGAGCAGGGCGACAAGCGCGACGACACGCCGACGACGAAGTACGTCGCCAGCGCCGGCAACCTCACCGACATCGGGATCAAGTTCACCGACGTGGTCGAGTCCTCCGCCGGCCGCGACCGCGCCGTCGGCGTCTACTCGCTGTCTCAGCTGTTGATGTACTGGGACCCCGAGCGAATCTACCGGTTCACCCGCGTGATGACCTCGCAGACCTCCGGCGAGGGGTGGCCGTTCGTCGGCGTGGTCAACTCGACCGCCCACGACGAGCAGGTGGTCCACACCCTCCACGAGCCGTTCGACGTGATCGCCGAGACCCGTGTCGAGGGCGACGCCCGGGAGTTCCGCGTCCGCGGTCGAGTCGGGCAGCCCTCGGAGTGGACCTCGTTTTAGGGATCGGGATCTTTTGAAACCCTCTTCAGAGACGTTCTCGTCCGAAATAGTCGATCGCTGAAGCGGCCTTCTTGATCGATAGCGGGAGTGGATATAGTACGTTGTGAGTGTGGTTGTTTATAAGCCGGATTGTGGTGTTGCTGTCGGCTGTTTATAAGCGATCGACTTCGCTCCGGAGGAGACCTCCAAAGCCCCAGCCGCTGGGGGCGGCGCACGCTCGCTGCGCTCCTCGGTCGCTCGTGTTACTCGCTCCCTGCGGTGCTTGGGTCGCCTGCGCCGCCCCCAGCGGCTGCCCCTTTGAGTCCCGCCCGTACCGCACAGCCTCACGCCTCCCCAGCCTCGCCGCTCGCTCCGCTCGCGGCGTCCCTCGCGCGGTGCTGCTCGGCCGCGAGGCGGCCTCGCAGGCACGCGCCGACCGCAACCGAATTTATAAGCGATCGTCGCCGTCGCTCACAGTCTTTTAAATATCGTCTCAACGCTGCCGATCTGCAACATCCACTTCCGCTATCGCTCGCCGCGGTGGCTGTACTGACTGCACCCGGATCGGACTCCTTCCCCTGATCACCCGATCAGCTCGAACTCGGCGGCCAGCGGCGGGGCGTCGACGATCCCCCAGTAGACGAACCGGTACGTGCCGGCCCCGAGCGGCGGGCACACCCTCAGGTCCCGGTCGGGGACCGCGGACGCGATCGCCGCCTCCTCTAAGTCGATCGACCAGATGTACGCGCCGCTCGGGTCGAGCGTCTCCTCGTCTCGGGGGAGCTCGACCGCCTCGCCGGCGGCCGACCCCCGGACGTCCAGCCACCCCTCGCCCGTCTCGCGCTGGAGCGAGTAGGCGTGCCTCCCGAGGACCGTCCCCGGCTCGTCGCCGGTGTTGCGGAACACGAGCCGCAATGACTGGCCGTACGTCTCGGCGTTCCCCTCCGCCGACAGCTCGAACCGCGTCTCCCCGGCGTCGACGATGGTCCCCTCGACCGGTTCGTCGAAGGGGGCCGTCAGCCGGACGAACGCGTCGTCCTCGCAGGTCAGCGTCTCCGGGATCCCCTCGGGGCCCTGGGGCCCGTCTCCCGCGGCGAAGTCGAGGCACCCGGCGACGCCGACCGATCCGACGGCGGTGAGGGTCGCCGCGCTCGTCGCCAACAGATCCCGTCGCGTGCGCTCCATGCGACCCGTTGGGAGGCCGCCGGCTTGAACCGCACGCGTCGGTTCGGAGCGTGACAGGTGGTCTCAAAGGGTCGTGACAGGGGGTCTCGCTCCGGCGCCGGTTCGGAACCGCTTTCCCGGCGGCCGGCGCATGGCCGCCCATGGAGCTGTTCGGATCCAGCGGCATTCGCGGGGTCGCGCTCCGGTACCTCACGCCGGAGCTCGTCCTCGAGATCGCGAAGGCCGCCGGCACGACCTGGGACGCCGACCGGGTCGCCGTCGCCCGCGACACCCGCACCACCGGCGAGCTGTTCGCCAACGCCGCGGCGAGCGGGCTCGCCGCGGTCGGCTGCGACGTCGACCGGCTGGGCGTCGTCCCGACGCCCGCGGCCGGCAACTACTGCGAGTCGGCCGGCGTCCCGTGCGTGCTCGTCACCGCCTCGCACAACCCGCCGGAGTTCAACGGGATCAAGCTCGTCGGGGACGACGGCGTGGAGCTGTCGGTCGACGTGCTCGAACGGATCGAGCGGCGGGTCCTCGACGACGACTACGACCACACGGACTGGCGGAACGCGGGCGCCACGTCCCGGGTAGAGGGCGCGGTCGACGACTACGCGGACCAGCTGATCGACGCGGTCGACGCCGAGGCGATCGCCGACGCGGACCTCACGGTCGCGGTCGACCCCGGTCACGGCGCGGCGTCGGTGGCGTCGCCGCGGATCTACCGGGAGCTCGGCTGCGAGGTGCTGACCGTGAACGCGACGCCCGACGGCCACTTCCCCGGCCGGGATTCGGAGCCGGTCTCGGAGAACCTCGAGGACCTCCGGCGGCTCGTCGCGACCACCGACGCCGACGTGGGGATCGCTCACGACGGCGACGCGGACCGGGCGGTGTTCGTCGACGAGGACGGAGAGTTCGTCGACGGCGACACCTCGTTCGCGGCGATGGCGGACGCCTGCCTCCGCCCCGGCGACGCCGTCGTCAGCGCGGTGAACGTCTCACAGCGGCTCGTCGACGTCTGCGACGCCAACGACGCCGACCTCGAGCTCACGCCCATCGGGGCGACGAACATCATCACCCGAACGCGCGAACTCCACGAGGAGGGCGTGCGGGTACCGATCGCCGGCGAGGGGAACGGCGGGCTGTTCTTCCCGCCGTACCGGCTCTCCCGGGACGGCGCGTACATCGGCGCGCGCTTCCTCGAACTGCTCGCGGCCGCCGACGGCCCGGTCAGCGAGACGGTCGCCCCCTACGCCGACTACCACTTCGTGCGGCGCAACGTCGAGTACGCGGACGACGACGAGCGCGACGAGATGCTGTCGGCCGCGCGCGCCTACGTGGAGACTGCGGACGCGGAGCCGAACACCACCGACGGCTACCGGCTCGACTACGGCGACGCGTGGGTGCTCGTGCGTCCCTCCGGCACCGAGCCGAAGATCCGGATCTACGCCGAGTCGGCCGACGCCGACCGCGCGGAACGGCTCGCGACGGACATGTACGTCGCGGTCGAGAGCGGGCGGTAGGGAGGATCGCAGGCGTTCGAGAGCAAGACACCCGTCAGCGACGCCGACCGATCACTCGGTGACGGCGGACGCCGCCGGCTCCGAGGGGCACTTCGCCCACCGCATCGCGGCCGCGGCGTCGTTGAAGGGCTCGGCGTCGACCCCCTTGACGTCCATCGTCCGTTCGAGGTACCGCCGCTTTGGGCGTTCCGCGACCACCGCGAACCGCGTCACGCCGCGCTCGGCGGCGGCCCGCGCCGCGAGCCGGAGGGTCCGGCGGCCGGCGTCCGAGCAGGGTCGCGTCGTCCGCACGACGAGCACGACGGCGGTCACTCGTCGCTCGGCCGCCAGCGCCCGCCACCGATCGAGCAGCGCCTCGCCGTCCGACGGGGAGAGCCCCGTCCCGTGCGGGAGCTCGACGACGAGCACCCCGTCGTCGACCCGGATCGACCAGCGCTCGCTCGGTTCCATGTCACTTCTTCTCACCTGTCGGCTGATAAATGTACGGGGCTAGATATCTACTATGATAATCAAGAAGTGTCAGTGGTCGTTCCGAATGGCGCTCAAAGGGCGCTCACATCGGCTCTCACGCCCGTCTCTCCGATTCGATAACTGCTCCGCACCTCGGTATCGGTCGTGAGACCTACCGCCTCACGAGAGGCGTTCGACGAGTAATCCGCTCGATCGTCGATAGCGCCGTCCGTCGCCACCTGACAGTTCCCGTCGGCGGTGAGCGTCGGTTTATAAGTCGCAGCCGCTATCGACGACGCTCGGTCGCCCCGTCCTCGGCTTTGTCGCGGCCGGCTTCCCCGTCCCCGTCTACCGCCTCGACGACGGCCCGCGCGAGCGCTTCGAAGTCGGCGTCGTCGGGGACCACGTCGACGTCGATCCCGCGTTCGGCGGCCGTCTCCGCGGTCGGCGGCCCGATGGCGCCGACGACCGCGTCGTTCAGCCCGTCGATCGCCGCGTCGCGGACTCCCCGATCTTCGGCGGCGTCGAGGAAGTGAGTCACCGTGAGCGACGAGGTGAACGCGGCGGCGTCGAGGTCGCCCGCGGCGGCCAGCGCCGCGGACTCGCCGGCTCCCTCCGGGCGCGTCAGTCGGTACAGCACCGTCTCGGTCACGGTCGCCCCGGCCTCGCGGAGCCCGTCCAAGAGCACGTCGCTGCCGTGGTCCGACCGCGCCACCTCGACGCGCTCGCCGTCGACGCGACCCGAAAGCGCCGCCACCAGCCCGGCGGAGGTGTACTCGTCCGGCACGAGGTCGACGGTCCAGCCCGCCGCCCGCGCCGCGTCCGCGGTCGCGGGACCGATGGCGACGAGCGTCGCGTCGCCCGGTTCCCAGCCCGCCTCGGCGGCGAGTTCGACGCCCGTCTTGCTCGTGAGGACGACGTACGGCGCTGCCCCGGACGCGGCGGGCACCGCGCCCGTCGGCTCGACCGCGAGCATCGGGTCCGCGACCGTCTCGGCGTCGAGCGACGCCAACAGTTCCTCCGCGTCCTCGATCCGCTCGTCGGCGGGGCGGAAGACGGCGACGCGGGGGGCGTCGGGATCGCCAGGGGCGTCAGCGTCGCCGCGAGCTTCGTCCCCGTCGCTCACGCCCCGTCACCTCGCTCAGCGTCGTCGTTCCGGAGGTACCCGACGACGCGGTCGCGCGTCGCGGCCACGTCGCCGATCACGGTGATCGCGGGCGGCTCGATCCCCGCCTCGTCGCGGACCTCGACGATAGTGTCGAGGGTGCCGGTCGCGACGCGCATGTCGGGCCGCGTCGCCCGCTCGACCAGCGCGACGGGGGTGTCGCCGTCGAGCCCGGCGTCGCGGAGCTCCGCGGTGTACGCCGGGAGCTTGCCGACGCCCATCAGCACGACGAGGGTGCCGCCGGTGGCCGCGAGCGCGTCCCAGTCGACCGCCGACTCCTCCTTCGTCGGGTCCTCGTGGCCCGTGACGAAGGAGACGGAGGAGGCGTGGTCGCGGTGCGTCACCGGGATCCCGGCGACCGCGGGGCCCGCGATCGCGGAGGTGACGCCGGGGACGACCTCGAAGGGAATCTCGGCGTCCGCGAGGTGTTCCGCCTCCTCGCCGCCGCGCCCGAAGACGAACGGGTCGCCGCCCTTCAGGCGGACGACCGACTTCCCCTCCCGCGCCAGCTCGACGAGGCGGCGGTTCGTGTACTCCTGCGGGGTCCACTCGCCGCCGGCCCGCTTCCCCACGTCCTCGCGCTTCTCCTCGGGGATCCGTCCGAGGATCTCCGGGCCGGGGAGCTTGTCGTGGAGCACCACGTCGGCCGACTCGATCAGGTCGGCGGCCCGCACCGTCAGCAGGTCCGGGTCGCCCGGGCCTGAGCCGACGAGGTACACCGTTCCGAGGGAGTCCCCCTCACTCATCGTTCGCCTCCTCCTCCGTCCCTTCCCGGGTCCCCTCGTCCGCCTCGGCCTCCGTCTCCTCGCGCGCCGTCTCGATCAGGTCCGCGGCGCCTCTGTCGGCGAGGTCCGCCGCGAACTCCTCCGCCGCCTTCGCGTGCGAGCGGATCGGGAGGTCGCGGGTGTCGGCCACCTCCTCGGTGCCGTCGGTCGAGAGCACGCGGACGCGGGTGTGGACGTGCTCGCCCTGCACGAGCGCGGAGACGCCGATCGGGGCGACGCAGCCGCCGTTGAGCTCGCCGAGGATCGTGCGTTCGACGGTGACGGCGACGCGGGTCCGCGGGTGGTCGACCGCGGAGCGAACGTCCTCGATCACGTCCGGGTCGGTCGCGGTGACGGCGATGGCGCCCTGCCCGGCCGCGGGGACGAACTCCTCGCGGGGGAGCCGCGTCGTGGGCACCTCGTAGAACAGCTCCGAGCGCCGGAGCCCGGCCTCAGCGAGGACGATGGCGTCGTACTCGGTCTCGACCTTCCGCTCCATCGCCGAGCGTTCGAGGTCCGAGAGCGAGTCGAACCACTCCTCGACGCTCCGGTCGAACTCCTCGTCGACCTCGTCTCCCGCTTCCACGTTGTTTCCGTCGTTTCCGTCGCCTTCGTCGTCGCCGAGCGCGTCCCAGTTCGGCTCGTCGGCGTCGCTCTCGCCGTCATCTCCCTCGCCGCTCTCTCCACCTTCCTCCGCCGTCGCCGCGCGCGCCTCGCCCGAGGCGATCAGCCGTCGCTCGTGTTCCGCCTGTAACCCCGGCGCGAGCAGCTTCTCGATCCGGGTGTCGACGTTGCCGCGGAGGGGTTCGACCACGAGATCGGGCCGGGCGGCCTTGATCTGGGCGGTCCGCCGGAGCGAGCCGGTGCCGACCACCGAGCCCGCGGGGAGGTCCTCGATCGCGAGGCCGTCGGGGTGGACGAGCACGTCGCCGGAGGGCGCGCGCTCGGGGACGCCGGCGATCACCACGTCGTCCATCCCCTCGGTGGGCACGTCCTTCAGCGAGTGGACGGCGAGGTCGGCGTCGCCGGAGAGCACCTCCTCGTCGAGCGCGCGCACGAAGGCGCCGGTCTTACCGAGGCGGTGGATCAGCTCGTCGGGGATCTGGTCGCCGCGGGTCTCGACGCGCCGGATCTCCACGTCGCGTCGGCGGCTCGACAGGGCGTCGCGGACGGTCCCGGCCTGCCGGAGGGCCAGGTCCGATCCGCGCGTCGCGAGCCTGAGCGTATCGGTCATACCCGGACTGAGGTTCCCCGCGTTCAAAAGGGCACTAGTTCGGGCGTGACGTTGGCGCGGGAGCGGAATACGGGATCGGGGCGTGTGTACGTATCACGAGCGCTAAGCCGTCTGAGTCGTCGATGACAGTGAGAGAGTACATTTCGTGTGTTCTCCGAGGCGGTTGCAGTCCGTGTCGGATATTCGATCCCGCGAACCGTGAGAGTAGGTTTCGTGTGTTCTTGGGATGTTGTGTGGCGTGTCGGATACCCTAGATCTGCAAGCTGCTCGAGGCGAGCCGCTCGAAGTGAGTGAAGTGAGAGAGTACATTTCGTGTGTTCTCGAGAAACCAACGTAGAAAACCGAGAGCAGCAGTCAATACAGGTGACTCACTGAACGCTCAGTACGCCCGTTCACCGAACTGGTGATTCGTCCGATTTGACGCGAAATAACCAACAAACAAGCTAACATCCACTGAAGATGTCGCCGACGAGCGGCGTTTCTGCTCAGTGTTGGACTTCTGCCCAACGCTTATGGCGTTGGGGTGTGTCCCAACACGTAAGGGATGCCCCCAGAGCCGCTCTTCCAATACACGCACGTCGAAGCCGGCCTCGTCGAGAACGTCGTGCTTCGGCCGACTGACGACACCGAGACGTACCCCTCGGGTTGGAAGTACACGCTCCATCTGGGCACCCTCGACGATCTCACGCTCGTCCGGTACGACAACTCCCACGAGGACACGAAGGGGCACGAGCATCACACCGCAGCCGGCGATCTCGACGGCGTCGAGTTCCCCGGGATGGAGGAGCTGCTCGTCGAGTTCTGGGCGAGCGCGGACGAGTACTGGGACGCTGTCGGCGGCGACCCGCCCCGGCCACACTGATCGAACACCACCCGACCCACCGCCACCCCGACCATGACCACACTCCACATCACCGTCGGCGACCGAGAACAGACCCGTCAGGACGCACTCCAATTCGTCCAAGGCGTCGAGGCCGACGATCTCGACGACCAGGACGGAAAAGCGACGCTCCAGTTCGGAACCTACGATGACCTCGTCGACAGTCTCACCCCGCTCCGCCTAGAGCTCATCCGAGCGATCGCTGAGGAAGCTCCCGAAAGCATGCGCGAAGCGGCACGGCTCGTCGAACGAGACGTATCCGACGTCCACTCTGACCTGAAGCAGTTGGAAGTACTGGGTATCCTGACGCTCGAAGCGGGCGGCCCCAGCGGCGCGATACAACCGATCGTCCCATTCGACCGCATCGAAGTCCACATCGACTACCCGCTCATCGATAACGGCGATGCCGACAGCGCCCCCGCGAGTGCGTAGTCGGGTCGTCTCAAACTGGGAGGATTCTCAGCGATCAATTCGCAGATCTCATCGACCAGCTGTTTCAGACGATGATATCTCCGAAGGATAGTATTTCAACACCGCCAACCAAAGTGTTCTCGTATTTCACAGAACACACGAAACGTACTCTCTCGTACGCGAGATCATAACGAGATTTATAAGGACGAACCAGCGGTGAAGCTCTCTAGATCCACCTCCGAGACACTGGCAACACGTACCGGACCGAAGGGGTGTTAGTGCTCGGGGCCCAACTCCGGGTAATGGGAGTTCAGGAACAGTACCCGTTCGACGTCGAGGCCGTCCGCGCCGACTTCCCGATCCTCGATCGGAAGGTCGGCGGCGATCCGGAGACGCCGGGCGAGGGGCCGGGCGACGACACCCCGCTCGTCTACCTCGACAACGCGGCGACGTCGCACACGCCGGACCCCGTCGTCGACACGATCGCGGACTACTACCGCGGCTACAACGCCAACGTCCACCGCGGGATCCACCAGCTGAGCCAGGAGGCCTCCGTCGCCTACGAGGAGGCACACGACACCGTCGCCGACTTCATCGGGGCGTCGGGCCGCGAGGAGATCGTCTTCACGAAGAACACCACGGAGGCGATGAACCTCGTCGCGTACGCGTGGGGGCTCGAAGAGTTAGGTCCCGGCGACAACGTCGTCCTCACGCAGATGGAGCACCACGCGTCGCTCGTCACCTGGCAGCAGATCGGCAAGCGAACCGGCGCCGACGCCCGGTTCATCGAGGTGACCGACGAGGGGCGGCTCGACATGGAGCACGCCGCGGAGTGTATCGACGACGACACGCAGATGGTGTCGGTCGTCCACGTCTCGAACACGCTGGGCACCGTCAACCCGATCCCCGAGATCGCGGCGATGGCTCACGACCACGACGCGTACGTCTTCGCGGACGGCGCGCAGTCGGTGCCGACGCGCCCGGTCGACGTCGAGGACCTCGGCGTCGACTTCCTCGCCTTCTCCGCCCACAAGATGTGCGGCCCGACCGGTATCGGGGCGCTGTACGGCCGCGAGGAGATCTTAGAGGAGATGCAGCCGTACCTCTACGGCGGCGACATGATCCGGCGCGTCTCCTTCGAGGACTCCACGTGGGAGGACCTGCCGTGGAAGTTCGAGGCCGGCACGCCCTCGATCGCGCAGGGGATCGCCTTCGCGGCCGCGATCGAGTACTTAGAGGATATCGGCATGGAGAACGTGCAGGCCCACGAGGACCTGCTGGCCGAGTACGCGTACGACGAGCTGACCGACCTCGGCGGCGTGGAGATCTACGGCCCGCCGGGCCACGACCGCGGCGGGCTCGTCGCGTTCAACGTCGAGGGCGTCCACGCTCACGACCTGTCCAGCATACTCAACGACTACGGCGTCGCGATCCGCGCCGGCGACCACTGCACCCAGCCGCTCCACGACGAGCTCGGCGTCGCCGCCTCCGCGCGCGCCTCGTTCTACCTCTACAACACCGTCGAGGAGGTCGACGCCTTGATCGAGGCGGTCGGCGAGGCGCGCGACCTGTTCGCGTAAGCGCGGCCTTTCGGACACCGATAGCGCGCTCGACGCAGATCGTTTCGGGGCCCAGTCGTTTGCTTGTGAGTCGGCATTCCTCAGTTGAGACACGGGTGGATACTAAAAAGAGCCAGTCAGGAGACGGAGCGGAGGTTGTCTACCTAATCAAAGATTTTATATATTATATATTTAGTTCGCCTAGTATGGGTTTGTTTGACCGATTTAAAAAGTGGGAGTGTGCCAATTGCGGGAAAAAATACCGCTCAGAACCAACAGAGTGTAACAACTGCGGACATACGGTATATAATCAGATTTAGCAATTCAGGCGCAGAACTTCTGCGTCGCGTAGACCTTGTCGTCTTCTGTGAGTTCGATACCAATTCCGGTTTGTGACCACTCTTGTCGAAGCAGATTTTCGCGGTGTCCCGGTGAGTTCATCCACTGAGTAACGAGTTCCTCGGCGAGAGTTTCTTCATCCCCGATGTATACCTCTCCTTCCGATGTTTCTACTCGTTTTTGGTACCACGACTGTGCAACGTTTTCACCGCCGAAGTTGCAATTTGCCATTGCGAGACGTTCATCTGTGGTCGATCCCGGGAGATCGTGCGCTAGTTCGTCATGTTCGACCATATCAACGCTGTGTAACCGGGCTTGTTCTTGCAGACTAACCGACGATGAAAGTCTCGACAATTCCCTCTCTGCCCTTCTCTCGTTGATGTCCTCTCGAACGAGCCGCTCGACTTTCTGCTCGTCGAGCTGTCCCGGTTCGGTAGCGTTCAACGCTGTATCCGCCAGCGGGGAGACGATCTCCCCGGGAGATGAACCGACAGGACCCACGCCTATCTGACCAGCGAGTAAGAGTGCGACACCGATTATTAGGGCCAGTTTAGTCGCTTTCCAGACGCTGTCAGCTGGATATGTAAATACGCGTTTTACGAAACCGGTCACTGATGAGGCCAACCACATTAGCACACCCACTACGAGCCAAAAAGCGTTTGAGAACCCACTACTCTCGGAGTTTTCATCTTTAGACATCTGGTTTTTGTCTGAACTATCACGAATTATTGATCCATCAGGTGCGACATCAGGTGACCCTGCAGTATCAACATCGTTTTCTTGTTGATCGGTTGGGGCACCTGCCGTGGGAGGATCAAAGCACTCCGAGCGGTGTGCGCCGATGTGTTCACCGCAGTACACCTCCCCACAATACGGACAGCCCGCGATCTCATGATCGCGTAGCGGTGTTCCGCAGGTTTGGCACTCGGCTGTTGACTTCGGCTTCTCGTCGGCAGGGTGTTTTCGAGTGCGTTTCGTGGAGTCTGAGGCGTCGACGTTTGATAACCGAAAATCGTCTTTAAACCACGGCCCTACATCTCCCTCTTCACGCTTCAGTCGGCGTTCTGCCTTCTCAACTTCAAGAGCGACACAATCATGCGATTCGGGTAGTCGACACTTGGTACAAAATGTGCCGTTACACCGACTGCAGGTATACTCAAGGGCCTTCAACTCGCGACCGCAGTGGTCGCACTCCATACTCTTCGGTGAACCGGGTTTGGTATAGATTTATTGATAAAATTTCGCACCTGAACATTCGCCGGAACACGGATGGAGTGCTAAGCTGGTCCCGAACGTCGACATGCCGGAGGTCCATTTCGATTCCGGTCGCGATCCCACCGAAGTTACCAGCAACCGCAAGCGTAGCGGTCGATGAGGTGCTGAGTTCGGTTGTGAGGCGATCCCGGTGTGACCGGTTGTACCGAGTCGTGCCAACGACGCTCGCACCATATTTATTATCTACCGAGTAAACATTCATTTGAAGAAGAATAACAACTCGCGTTGTAGTCCTCCGATGAGTTGTCGCCCGTATCCAACAATGACCGACCGCAACCCGTCCACGCCGTCAGATATCTCCGAACCGAGCCCGCTGACCGACGAGAAGCCGACAATCGACGTGCTTCACGTCGAGCCCGACCCGCGATCGACGGAACTCTTCGCGACGTTCGCGGCGCACTTCGCGGACGGGGTGTCCGTCCGGACGGTGAGAGGAACGGAGGCGGCCCTGGCCGCGGTCGACGACGCCGACTGCGTCGTCACCGAACAGCGACTTCCCGACGGGTCGGGCGTGGAACTCGTCGATCGGCTCCGGCGCGACGGCGAGGACCTCCCCGTCGTGTTTCACACCACCCATCGCGGCGAGCGGGTGGAGGCGCGGGCGTTCGGCGCCGGCGCGGACGCGTACTTCGAGAAACGGCCGGCCCCGGGACAGTACGAGCGCATCCTCGACCGGGTTCGGACACTCGTCGAGGAGCGCGGCGCCGGCCGCGGCGAGCCCGCGGAATCCCTCTCCGCCGACGACGCGTCAAGTGTTTCGGGGCCGATCCGTTTGGAGGAGTGACTGCGCCGCCGCTCGGAGGAGTGGCTCGCCTCTCGAGGCGACGGAACCCTTTTGACTCGCACGGGCCTACCTGAGACCGATATGGGACTGGGCTCGGACATGTACCGGCAGCAGATCCTCGACCACTACAAGAACCCGCGCAACTACGGGGAGCTCGAGGACCCCGACTTCACGCACGTCGGCGAGAACCCCTCCTGCGGCGACACGATCCGGATGCAGATCGCCCTCGACGACGCGGGCGAGACGATCGACGCGGTGCGCTTTACCGGCGACGGCTGCGCCATCTCGATGGCCTCGGCGAGCATGCTCTCCGAGCGGCTCCACGGGATGTCGATCGAGGAGCTCGACGAGCTCGACACCGACGACGTCACCGAGATGCTCGGCGTCGACATCTCGCCCATGCGCGTGAAGTGCGCGGTGCTCGGCCGCCAGGTCGCGCAGGACGGCTCGAAGATCCACCGCGGCGAGCTCGACCCCGACGACCGCACGATCACCGAGGAGTAGGTCCCTCGCTACCGAATCGCCTCGATCCGCTCCGTCCCCTTCTCTCGGTCCGATCCACCCGTCCCGAGCCCACGGGACTTTTGCTCGTGAGTCACGTTCGTCCGCGTATGAGCGACGGGTTCGACAAGGAGGCCGAACGCGAGAAGCTCCGCGAGAAGTTCGCGGAGGACGACCAGAAGCGAGAACACACCCAGCGGATGTCCGAACTGCTGTTGCAGGGCGCGACGATGACGAACCGCCACTGCGACGACTGCGGCGACCCCATCTTCCGCCACGACGGGCAGGAGTTCTGTCCGACGTGTCAGGCGACCAGATCGGACGAGAGCGCGCAGGGCGGCTCACAGGAGAGCGCGCAGACCGCGGATCTGGAAGAGGCGGGGAACGCGCCCCGAACGGTCGTGAGGACCGGGGACAAAGACGAGAGCCAGCCGCAGAAAGACCCCGGAGACGCGTCTGCGTCCTCGGCTGCGGAGCAGTCGGTTCCCTCAAGCGCGAGGCAGAACGCCGCGACTTCGAACGCGGCCTCGCCTCCGCCGAACGCCGAGGCGTCGCGTGATAAGCCGACTGCGACTCCACCGGCCGAGCCGGCCGGATCGGGAACCGTCGCCGACGCCCGCGCGTCGCTGACGCGGACGCTGGCGCGGTTCGCCCGCGCGGCCGAGGAGACGGACGACCCGCGGCGCGCCCGCGACCACCTGCGGGCGGCCCGAGAGGCGGCGGAGGCGCTGGCGGCGCTGGACTGACGCGTTCGCGTCCCGGCGGCCGAGGTTCGGACGGCACACTTCTTAGTGGTTCGACACGTCTGGAGGCGTATGACCGATTCCCCCGCTTCGGCCACCTCCGACGACGACGGCACCGATCGCGTCCTCGGCGAGCTCACGCTCACCAGAGCGCTGACGGTCCAGATGACGGCCGTCGGCACGCTCGGCATGGTGGCCGGTTGGATCCTCTTCGCCGGGCTGTTCCGGTTCGCGACCGGGGAGACGATCGGGTTCCAGTTCGCGCCGGCGACGCTCGGGTGGATCGCGACACCGGTCAACATCCTCGTGATCGCGTTCCTCGGAACGTTCTTTCTCGTCCCCCACGAGTGGCTGCACGGTCTCGCGATCCGGTACTACGGCGGGAAGCCGCGGTACGGGGTCGGCGTCGCCCACTTCGTCCTCCCGTACGCGTACGCGACGACCGACCACGAGTTCACTCGGAACCAGTTCGTCGTCGTCCTCCTCACCCCCCTCGTCGTCATGACGGCGGTCGGCGTCCCCCTCATGCTCGCGTTCGGGTGGGGGTGGCTGGCCCTCCCGCTGACGCTCAACGCGGCCGGCGCGGTCGCGGACCTCTGGATGACAGTCTCGGTGCTGGGGTACCCCGCCCACGTCCGGATCGTCGATCACGAGACCGGCGCTCGGATCGTGGGTCGAGCCGGCGACGCTCCGCGGACGCCCTCCGTGACCGCGGTCGCGTGGGACGCCCTCGCGGGCGCGGCCGTCGCGGTCGTCTCGACGGCCCTCGCGCTGGCGGTCGGCGGCCCGCTCCTCCTTCCGGCGCTCGGCGTCGAGTCGATCGTCGTCGGAACGCCGGGACGGGTCACCTACCTCTTCGAGTTCGTGAACGCGCCGAACGAGATCTCGTTCAGCGTCGGTCCCGGCGTGTTCGGCGTCGGGGCACTGATCGGGCTGGCGTACGCGCTCGTGCGAGCGTATCGCCGCGGACGGCGGGCGGCCGACAGGACGTAAGCCGGCCGGCGCTCGGTTCTCCCCGGCGTTCGTCGGTCCCCTCAGCGCTCGAAGACGAGCCCGTAGTGGTACGGCGGGAGGTCGACCTCCCGCGCGAGGCGCAGGTCGCTCGCGTCTTCCACGGCCCGGCGGGTCGCCGCCGGCGAGAGCCGCAGGTCGGTCGGCGGCCCCCGGGGCTCGCCGCCGATCGTCGTCTCCTCGCGCGGCAGGTCGCGCCAGTTCACCACGACGAACCGGCCGTCGGAAGCGATCGCGGCGGCGACGCCCTCGACGAACGCGGCGCGGTCCTCGATCCCGTGGAACGCGTTCGCGAGCAGCGCGACGTCCGCGGGCTCGGGGAGCAGGTCCGGGAGCGCCCGGGCGTCCCCCTCCACCGTCGCGACGTTGTCGACTCCCTGGTCCGCCGCGAGCGCGTCGAGCTCGGCGAGCAGCGACCCGTCGACGTCGACGGCGTACACCGTCGCCGGGTCGGCGATCCGCGCCGCGGGCAGCGCGAAGTAGCCGTTCCCGCTCCCGACCTCGGCGACGCGGTCCCCGGGCGCGAGGCCGAGCCGTCGGAGGGTGGCGCCCGGCGTCGGCCACACCCGTCCCCACCAGTCCCAGTCCGGCTGTCCCGTGTTCCGGAAACGGTCCATGTCCGGGCGTGAGAGGCGAGGGAAGGTAGCAGTTCGGATCGCTCGCCGACGGCCCCCGTGTTGACGCGGAGGTCCGGGCGAATCGAGAAATCGCGGCGGTTGCTCGTGAATTCGATCTGATTTTCAATCCTCTCTGTTTTCAATATTATGTCGTATTTTGATATGTATTTAATCCTATACGCCGTTCGCGGTTCGTCCCGGAGCGGGATCGACCGTAGGGAATCGATCGAAATCGGAACGGCGCTGCGATCGGCGAGGGGGGCCGGCGAAGACGGCGCTCAACAACGCCGACAGTTCCCGTCGTCGGTCCTCAGTCGACCGATTCACTACGGGCGAAAGGCGACGCTCGCGGCGAGCGTGGAAGTCGGGACGGCGCCGAACCCGCCTCCCGTGAGACGAGACCGAGTGTAACCCGGTTTTTGACCCTCGTATCGACGCCCACACGGAGGGAATTTTGACCAGTGGCCGAACCTTCTCTTTTCCGACAGAGGACGGACACGCCCCGAGTGAAACGTCGAACGCTTTCACCGTCGGAATCGACGGGCCCGTGGGCGTATCGAGAGATCGCTTCGATGCCCGATCGGGCCGATGGATCGGCTCCGCCGGAGAATATTTGTTTAGTCTTATGTTATTTCTAATACATCGGGTATAGTATCTATTTTCGGAGGAGGTATCGTTCGATCGAGAGCAGCTTCGGGTGGGCGAGCGACGCAGACGCACTTGATTCGAAATACCGCGACTCGTGAGCGAAGGATACACTTAACACCCTGACCACCCTTCTCCGACCATATCGATGGCTCAGATCTCGAAATCCGCCGTCCGCATCGACGTCCGAAACATCGGTGGCATCGACGAGGCGTCGGTCACACTCTCCGACGGTGTCTCGATTTTGACCGGGCGAAACGCGACGAACCGGACCTCCTTCTTGCAGGCGTTGATGGCCGGGCTGGGCAGCCGGCAGAGCTCGCTGAAGGGCGACGCCGAGGAGGGCGACGTGACCCTCGAACTCGGCGACGAGACGTACACGCGAACCCTGCAGCGCCGCGGCGACTCCGTCGCGTTCGGCGGCGACCCGTACCTCGACGACCCGGAGCTGGCCGACCTGTTCGCGTTCCTGCTCGAGAACAACGAGGCGCGGCGGGCGGTGGCGCGCGGCGACGACCTCCGCGAGATCATCATGCGGCCGATCGACACCGACGCGATCGACGCGGAGATCCGCGAGTGCAAGCGCGAGCGCGACGATCTGGAGTCAGAGATCGAGCAGCTCGACAGCCTCGAACGCGACCTCCCCGACCTCGAAGCGGACCGCCGCGAGAAGGTCGAGGAGCTGGAGGCGGCCGAAGAAGAGCTCGAGTCGGTCCGCGGGGAGCTCGACGAGCTCGATGCCGGCGTCGAGGAGAGCCGGACGCGCAAAGAGGAGATGGAGGAGGCGTTCCAGCGGGTCCGCGACGCCCGCTCTGACCTCGATGACCTCGAGTTCGACCTCGAAACGGAACGCTCGACGATCTCGGAGCTGAAGGCGGAGCGCGAGGAGCTTCGGGAGACCGTCGAGGAGGCGGAGGAGCCCGACGAGAACGCGGACCGGCTCGCCGGTCGCATCGACGAACTGCGCCGCCGGAAGCGCTCGCTCGACGACGACATCAACGAGCTCGGCAGCGTCATCGGCTTCAACGAGGACATGGTCGACGGCTCCGGGATCGACATCGACGAGGGGACGCCCGGCGACGATCCGACCGACGCGCTGACCGCGGGCGACCAGACGGTCTGTTGGACCTGCGGGTCCGAGGTCGAGACGGACCAGATCGAGGCGACCCTCGACCGGCTCCGCGAGCTCCGGTCCGACAAGCTCGACGAGCGCAACGAGATCCGCGCGGAGATCCAGGAGCTCACCGACCGGCAGTCGTCGATCCAGCAGGCCCGACGCGAGATCGAGCGCGCCGAGGAGCGGCTCGACGCGGTCGGGACGGAGATCGAGTCGACCGAGTCGCGGATCGCGGACCTCGAAGAGCGGATCGAGTCGAAGGAGGCGGAGATCGAGGAGCTGGAGGAAGAAGCCGAGTCGGTCGACGTCGACGGCTACGACGAGGCGTTGGAGCTCCACCGCGAGGCGAACGGGATCGAGCTCCGGGTCGAGCGGCTCGAAGACGAGATCGACGAGATCGACGACGAGATCGACGAGCGGGAGGCCGCGATCGAGCGCCGCGAGGAGCTGAAGGCCGAACGCGAGGAGCTCGCGGAGCGCCTGACGGAGCTGCGGACGCGCGTCGACCGCATCGAGGAGACCGCCGTCGAGGAGTTCAACGAGCACATGGAGACGGTCCTCGACATCCTGGAGTACGAGAACCTCGACCGGATCTGGATCGAACGCCGAGAGACCGAGGTCCGCGAGGGCCGCCGCAAGGTCACCCGGACCCGCTTCGACCTGCACATCGTCCGCTCGTCGCCCGACGGGACCGCCTACGAGGACACGGTCGACCACCTCTCGGAGAGCGAACGGGAGGTGACGGGGCTCGTGTTCGCGCTCGCCGGCTACCTCGTCCACGACGTCTACGAGTCGGTCCCGTTCGTCCTGCTCGACTCGCTGGAAGCGATCGACTCGGACCGGATCGCGCGCGTCGTCGACTACTTCCGGACGCACGCCGACTATCTCGTCGCCGCGCTCCTTCCGGAAGACGCCGCCGCCCTCCCCGAGGAGTACGCCTACGTCGAACAGATCGACTGAGCGACCGAACTCTCTATTACACTGATACGCTTGTAACGGTTGTCCTCTCACCGTTCCGAATTCCAGAACGGTTGGCGACTCTCGGACGAGACGCTACAGGTCGACGGTCGTCGACTCCTCGGCCACGTCGAGCCGATACGCTCCGGACTCCACGACGCGCCCCTCACGCGGCTTGTGGAACCCGAGTCGCTCCGCGGGGACCGGCACCTCGACGCGCTCGCGCTCGCCGGGATCGAGGGTCACGCGGTCGAACCCGACGAGCGACCGGACCGGTCGCACGCGGGACGCGTGCCGCTGGCTGGCGTACACCTGTACCGTCTCGGTGCCGGCGCGGTCGCCGACGTTGGACACCTCGACCGCGACCCGGACCGTTCGCTCCGCGGGGTCGGCCGCTCCCTTGCCCTCGGCGCCCTTCTCGACCGTCGCGCGCAGATCCGTCGTCTCGAAGTCGGTGTAGCTGAGCCCGTGGCCGAACGGGTACAGGGGGTCGTACGAGTCGGGGTGTTCGTCCGCCCCGATCGGCGTCGGATGCGCGAGTGCGTCGTGGTATTGCGGGAGATCGCCCTCGTCGCGCGGCACGGAGATCGGCAGTCGACCGCTCGGGCCGTTCCCGCCGAACAGCGTCTCCGCGACCGCGACGCCGCCCTCCGTGCCGGGGAAGTACGCCATGAGGAGGGCCGGCACGTGCTCGGCCATCCAGTCGACGATCAGCGGTCGGCCGGCCACGAGGACGCCGACGACCGGCGTTCCCGTCTCGTGTACCCGTCGAACGAGCTCCCGTTGCGCCTCCGGGAGGCGGAGATCGCCTCTGGTGGGCCAGTCGCCCGTCTCGCTCCCGGCCAGCGCCTCCGGGCCGAACTCGTGGATGTACCACCCTTCGCCGAGCGCGAGCACGGCCACGTCCGCCTCGCGCGCCCCCCTGACCGCCTCGTCGACGTCGACGGGCTCGTCGAGCGTCGTCCCCGGCGCGTACGCCACGTCGCCGGCGGTCGCGTCCTCGATCGCCTCCCGGATCGTCTCCCCCGGGACCCCGTCGTCGCGCGCGACGCTCCAGCCGCCGAGCTGGTCGACGAGGTCGTCGGCGTTCGGGCCGCCCACGAACACGTCCTCGTCGCCGGAGAGCGGCAGCAGTCCGTCGTTCTCCAAGAGCGTCATGCTGTCCCGCGCGGTCTCCAACGCCCGATCGCGATGGGCCGACGCGCCCAGCGTCTCGACGGCGGCCGCCTCGTCGGCGGTGTCCTCAGGGTCCTGGTCGAACAGTCCGAGGTCGAACTTCACGCGGAGGACGCGCCGCACCGCCCGGTCGAGCGTCGCCTCGTCGAGGTCGCCGTCCTCGACCAGTTCGACGACCCGCTCGGCGTGGGGCGCGTGGCCGACCGACGCCACGTCGACGCCCGCCTCGCGCGCCTGCCGGACGCCGTCGGCGTGATCGGCGGCGGTGCGGTGGTCCTCGTGGAGGTGTCGGATCCCGTTCCAGTCGGAGACGACGTGCCCCTCGAACCCCAGCTCCTCGCGGAGCAGGCCGTCGAGGTGCGCCGCGGAGCCGTGGGAGGGCTCGCCGTTGATCGAGTTGTACGACGGCATCACCGACGCGACGCCCGCGTCGAGTGCGCGCTCGAACGGGCGGACGAACGTGTTCCGGAGCTTGTACTCGGAGACGTCGACGGGCGAGGCGTCCTCGCCGCGCTCCGGCTCGCCGTACGCCGGGAAGTGCTTGGCCGTCGCGACGACGCGGTCGGGATCGGAGGGGGCCGCGGAGTCACCGAGGTCCTCTCCCTGATACCCCCGGACCTTCGCGGCCGCGAGCTCTCCCACGAGGTGCGGGCTCTCGCCGAACGTCTCGAAGACGCGCCCCCACCGCGGGTCGCGCCCCACGTCGACCGTCGGCCCGTAGTTCTGGTGGGCGCCCGTCGCGCGGACCTCTCGCGCCGTCACGGCGGCCGCGGCCTCGATCCCCTCCGGGTCCCACGTCGCCGCCGCCCCGAGCCCGTTCGGGAACACCGTCGCGCCCGAGATGTACGCGTGCCCGTGGACCGCGTCGACGCTGAACAGCAGCGGGATTCCCAGCCGCGTCTCCTCTCGGGCGTAGGTCTGGAGCTCCTCGACTGCGGCCACGGCGTCCTCGGGAGTCGTCGCGAGCGCCCCGCCCCAGCCGAACGGGGCCGCGAAGCCGAGGTGACGCTCGTCGATCGCCGCCTTCACGTCGTCGAGGTCGTGCGTCTCGCGGAGCGTCCCCGCCCACGTCCCGGTCACCTGTCCGGCCTTCTCCGCCGGCGTCATCCGGTCGAGGAGGTCGTCGATCCGCTCGTCCGTCGAAGCGCCGCCCTGCCGGTACGTCGGCGGCTCGGCTCGGTCGTCCATGATCGACACCTCCCGGCCGTACTATTTAAAAGTACTGCGGCGGTCGCCTCCGGGCGTGACGACGGATCTCCCGATCCGCTGTCCGATCCGAGCCGCGTGCATCGCATTCTTCCGTTCTCTATCACAGAACGACGCCGTATAAATCATCAGTCTGAAACGTCGTCGCGAAGCGTCCGAATTCCGACGCGAAACCGGATTGACCGCGCCGAATCTGAGAAATTATGTCTCCTTTATCAGCACGAGAGTTCTGACACCGAGAACGAAGCTGCCGTCGTCGTCACGGGGACGATCCCGTTGGGATAGGTCACGGGGCGGTCCAGTGGGAATACGTCACGGGGCGGTCCCGTTGGGATGCCCGTCCGGGCCGACGCCCGCCGACACCCGAATCATTAATATCTGGGATCGAGAGGTGTCCGGTGATGCGAACTTGTCCAGACGGCGGTGTCGCCGAGACACCGACCGAACGACGCGTCGATCGGCTCCTCGACCGGATGACGGTCGCGGAGAAGGCAGCGCAGCTCGGCTCCGTGAACGCCGACCGAATCCTGACCGAGGACGGCGAGCTCGACGAGGATGCCGTCGACGAGCACCTCTCGAACGGGATCGGTCACCTCACGCGGATCGGCGGGGAGGGCGGACTCCCCCCGAAGGCGGCCGCCGAGCGGACGAACGAGCTTCAACAATACCTCCGCGAGGAGACCCGGCTCGGAGTCCCGGCGATCCCCCACGAGGAGTGTCTGAGCGGGTACATGGGGCCCGCGGGCACGACGTTCCCGCAGATGATCGGGATGGCGAGCACGTGGTCGCCGGAGCTGCTCGAGTCGGTCACGGACACCGTCCGGGAGCAGCTCGAAGCGATCGGCACCGCGCACGCGCTCTCGCCCGTCCTCGACGTCGCCCGCGACCTCCGGTGGGGACGCGTCGAGGAGACGTTCGGCGAGGACCCGTACCTCGTCGCGTCGATGGCGTGCGGCTACGTCGAGGGGTTACAGGACGGCGGCGACGGCGTCACGGCGACGCTCAAACACTTCGCGGGCCACGGCGTCGGCGAGGGCGGGAAGAACCGAAGCTCGGTCAACGTCGGCCGCCGCGAGCTGCGCGAGACGCACCTGTTCCCGTTCGAGGCCGCGGTCCGCACCGCGAACGCGGAGTCCGTGATGAACGCGTACCACGATATCGACGGCGTTCCCTGCGCCAGCGACGAGTGGCTGCTGACGGAGGTGCTCCGCGGCGAGTGGGAGTTCGACGGCACCGTCGTCTCCGACTACTACAGCGTCGAGTTCCTCCGGAGCGAGCACGGCGTCGCCGCCGACGAGCGCGAGGCCGGCACCGCGGCCCTGGAGGCCGGCGTCGACGTGGAGCTCCCCTACACCGACTGCTACGGCGAGCACCTCGTCGACGCGGTCGAGGCGGGCGAGCTCTCCGAGGCGACGCTCGACGCGGCGGTCCGGCGCGTCCTCCGCGCGAAGGCCGACGCGGGGCTCCTCGACGACGCGACCGTCGACGCCGAGGCGGCCGCCGAGCCCTACGGCACCGACGCGGCCCGCGAGCTCACCGAGCGCGCGGCCCGGGAGTCGATGACCCTCCTGAAAAACGAGGGCGACCTGCTCCCGCTCGCCGGCGCGGAGACCGACTCCGTCGCGGTCCTCGGGCCGAAGGCTGACGACGCACAGGAGCTCATGGGCGACTACGCCTACCCCGCTCACTACCCCGAGGCGGAGGTCGAGCTCGACGCCACGACGCCGCTCGACGCGGTCCGCGAGCGCGCCGACGAGCACGGCTTCGACGTGACCTACGAGCGGGGCTGTACGACCACCGGCCCCGAGACCGACGGCTTCGACGCGGCAGCGGACGCCGCCGCGGACGCCGACGCCGCGCTCGCGTTCGTCGGCGCGCGCTCGGCCGTCGACTTCTCCGACTCCGACCGCGACCGCGTCAACAAGCCAAGCGTCGCCACCAGCGGCGAGGGGTGTGACGTGGTCGACCTCGGGCTTCCCGGCGTCCAGCGCGACCTCGTCGAGCGCGTCCATGAGACCGACACGCCGCTCGTCGTCGTCGTCGTGAGCGGGAAGCCGCACTCGATCGAGTCGATCGCGGAGTCGGTTCCCGCGGTCGTGCAGGCGTGGCTCCCCGGCGAGCGCGGCGGCGAGGGCGTCGCCTCCGTGCTGTTCGGCGAGCACAATCCCGCCGGCCACCTCCCCGTCTCCATCCCGCGGTCGGTCGGCCAGCTCCCGGTCCACTACAGTCGGAAGCCCAACACCGCCAACGAGGAGTACGTCTACACCGAGAGCGACCCGCTGTACCCGTTCGGACACGGGCTCAGCTACACCGACTTCGAGTACGGCGACCTCTCGCTGTCGGCGACCGAACTGCCGCCCGCGGGGGCCATCACCGCCGAGGTGACCGTCGAGAACGTCGGCGACACGGCGGGCCGCGACGTGGTCCAGCTGTACGCCAGCGCCGAGAACCCCGATCAGGCCCGCCCGGTGCAGGAGCTCGTCGGGTTCGAGCGCGTCGCCCTCGACCCCGGTGAGAGCGCGCGCGTCGCCTTCGAGGTCGACGCCACGCAGCTCGCGTACCACGACCGCGACATGGACCTCGCCGTCGAGGCCGGTCCCTACGAGTTCCGCGTCGGTCACTCCGCGGCCGACGTCGCCGACACCGCCGCGTTCGAGGTCACCGGGACGAAGGAGGTGCCGGAGAACGGGCGGACGTACTTCACCGAGACGCGGGTGGGAGACGAGGTGTAGGTCGGGTAGTCGCGGGCGGCGCGCAATTCGGGCGGTCGCGGACGACGCGTAGTTCGAGCGTAAATCGGGTCGTCAGACGTTGACGGTGCCGTTGACGAGCTGTCCGATCTCGTCGATGTCGATCGCGATCCGATCGCCCTCGGCGAGCGTGAACGACTCCGGCGGCACTAAGGCGGTGCCGGTCAGCAGGACGACGGTCTCGGGGAGGTCGTTGTGCCGCCGGAGGTAGGAGACGAGCTTCTCGCAGGTGGTCGCCATCTCGCTCGTCGAGGTGGAGTCCTCGAAGAGGACCTCGCCGTCGCGCTCGATGGCGAGCGACATCCCGAGGTCGTGGGGGTCGCCGACGGCGTCTCCGGTCGCCACGCACGGGCCGATCGAACAGCACTTGTCGTACACCTTCGCCTGCGGGAGGTACAGCGGGTTCTCGCCCTCGATGGACCGGCTCGACACGTCGTTACCGATCGTGTACCCGACGACCTCCTCGCGGTGGAGCACGACGCCGAGCTCCGGCTCCGGCACGTCCCACGTGGAGTCGCCGCGGATCCCGACGGCGTCGTTGGGGCCGACCGTCCGCGAGGGGGTGGCCTTTAAGAACAGCTCCGGGCGCTCGCTGTCGTACACGTCGATGTACACCTCGGGCTTGCCGCTCTCGGCCTCGCGCGCCTGTTCGCTGATCTGGTACGTGACGCCCGCGGCCCACACCTCGTCGGGGGTCACCGGGAGGAGCACGTCGTCGTGGTCGAGGTCCACCCGATCCGCGTCGGGGATCCGGTCCCGAGCGATGGAGTCGATAGACTCGTCGCACGCGTTCGCGGCGCGAGCGAGCTCCGTGAACGACCCGAGATCGTCCGACGCCGTCGACAGGTCGTAGGCGTCGCCGTCGTCGACGACGACCAGCGAGTCGGACCCCGCGCTGTGCTCTCCGCCGGGGAGTCGGTAATACCGCATACCACACAGATACGCAGTCGCCGTTATAAGAGTACCGCCAGTACGACCGTCCGCCCGGATCGCCTCCTCGCACTCTGCCGGTTTCGCCGGATCGGACGACGCGAAGCGAAGATTCGCTGGCTCGGCTTCGGCTTACGCCTCGTCAAACACCGATAGACTCGCTGCGCTCGTCTATCTGGCTCGACGAGTCGTTTTACTCCTCGTCGAACAGCGTCTCGCCCTCGACCATGTGCTCCCCGACGGCGTCGAGGTCAAGCGTCAGGCCGAGCCCCGGCTCCTCCGGGATCTCCATGCGGCCCTCCTCGATCAGGTCGTCCTCTTCGACCAGGTCCTCCCACCAGCCGAGCTCGTAGGAGTGGTACTCCAAGGCGAGCGAGTTCGGGATGGCCGCGCCGACCTGCGCGGACGCCATCGTGCCGATCGGCGAAGAGACGTTGTGCATCGCCACCGGGATGTAGTACATGTCCGCCAGGTCCGCGATCTTGCGGGTCTCGCGCATCCCGCCGACGCGCGGCAGGTCCGGCGCGACGATGTCGACCGCCTGCGGTTCGAGGAGGGTCCGCTGGCCGTGTTTCCGGTAGACGTTCTCGCCGACCGCGATGGGGGTCGTCGTCGACTTCGTCACCTCCTCCTGCACCTCGTGGTTCTCCGGCGGGACGGGGTCTTCGAGCCACCACACGTCGTACGGCTCGAGGGCCTCCGCGAGGCGCTTCGCGGAGCCGCCGGTGAACGACCAGTGGCAGTCGAAGGCCACGTCGGCCTCGTCGCCGACCGCCTCGGTGGTCGCCTCGACGATCTCGACCTTGTGGTCGATCTCGGGGTTGCGGAGGTGGCGGTTCGCGCGGTCCTTCTCGTGGCCGGACGGCACGTCGAGGTCGAACTTGATGGCGTCGTAGCCGAAGTTCTCGACGACGCGTTCGGCCTCGGCGGCGCAGGCCTGCGGGTCGGCCTCGTTCTCGGTGTGGAGGTCGCAGTACACGCGGACCTCGTCGCGGTACTTCCCGCCGACGAGCTGGTAGGCGGGCACGTCGAGGAGCTTCCCGGCGGCGTCGTGGAGCGCGATCTCGATGCCGGAGATGGCGGAGATGACCTTCCCCGAGATCGAGCCCTCGCCGGACATCTTCTGGACGAGGTGCTCGTAGAGCCGGTCGATGTCGAGGGGGTTCTCCCCGACGAGGAACGGCTTCATGCGCTCGATGATGGCGGTGTCGCCGCCGCCCCAGTAGGACTCGCCGGTGCCGACGACGCCCGCGTCGGTGTAGACCCGGACGAGGATCCACGGGTAGTTGCCGTCGACCATCGTCGTCTGTACGTCCGTGATCTCGGCGTCGCGGACTCCGCCCCGCGAGTTCGTGATGTCCATCGTCTCCGCCGAGAGGTCCCGCATGGTGTACTCCGCGTTCGGGTCGCGGAGCTTCGCGTGATCGACCATTAGCGTCCGTATATCCCAGAACCCGATAGTAAAGCTTGTGGGTGGGGTTCCGTTCCCCATCTCGATCGGGAGTGAAACGCCGACTACGATCAACGTTCACGAGACCGTGACGGCCCTTCCGCACACCGGCGAGACGATCGACGAGCTCCGCGAGTACGACGCGAGCACCGAGCGGTACGGGGTACCGCTCCGCACCGTCACGTTCGCGAACGAGCCGTTAGACATCCTCGACGCGCCGGGGGAAGGAGGAGTCCGACGCGTCCCGGTAGGACCGCTGTCCGCCGGCCGGAGACGACGACGTCTACAGCGAGACGGTCGTCCCGGTCTCGGCGGCCTCGTAGATCGCTTCGAGGGCGCGCATGTCGACGAGTGCGTGGTCGCCGTCGGGGCCGATCGGCGCGTCGCGGAGCACGCGGTCGGCGAAGTAGTCGAACTCCTCGGTCATCTCGTCTCTCATCACGTCTCGCCGGCCGTCGTCAAGCTCGAAGCGCCGGCCGTCGCTGCGGAGCGTCAGCGTCCCTTCCGGCTGTCCGAGGAAGCTCGGTTCGAGGACCAGCTCACCGTCGGTGCCGACGACGCGGAAGTGCCCCGTGTACGCGGCGTGTTGGCTGGCCGTGCAGGCCGCCTGCGTCCCGTCGTCGAACCGGATCGTGAAGGCGGCGTACTGGTCGGGCACGTCCCGGAACGCCTCGTCTACCGACCGCATCTGAGCGGTCACGCTGACGGGGTCGGCGTCGAGGACGAACCGCGCGGTGTTGAGCGGGTAGATGCCCAGATCCATCACGCTCGCGCCGTAGCCGACGAGCTCCGGGTCGAGGCGCCACTGGTCGGGGTCGCCGGAGACCGTCTCCTGCATCTGTTGGCTCATGCTCCCGTGGACGCTTACGGGATCGCCGACGGCGCCCGCCGCGATCAGCTCGCGCGTTCGGCGGACCAGGGGATCGGTCTGCATCCGGTAGGCGACCATCAGCGGCACGTCCGCGGTGGCCTCGACGAGGCGCTCGGCGCGCTCGCGGGTCGACTCCACGGGCTTCTCACAGAGGACGGCCTTTCCGTGTTCGGCGGCGGCCTCCGCGTACGGCAGGTGGAGCGCGTTCGGCGTGCAGACGTAGGCCGCGTCGTACGCGTCGGTCGCCTCGCCGTCCGCGAACTCCTCGTCGGTGAGCGCGGCCTCGACGGTCGGAATCTCCTCTGCGGCCGCGGTCGCCTTCTCGCGGCTCCGGCTGACGAGAACGGTGGTCTCGCAGAACTCCGAGTCGGCGACCGCGGGGATCGCCTGTTCGCGGGTCCACCAGCCGAGGCTGATCATCGCGATCCGGAGCGTTCCCGACTCCAACTCCTCCCAGTCCCGATCTCTGACGCTCTTGAGATAGTCGGCGGCTGCCATGGCTCGACGTTCGCGGCTATCTGCAAAAGCCTATTGGACGACGCGGCTCGCGGGGAACGAGACCCACTCTCGGTGGACGCCGCCGACGCCGTCTCGCGGATCGCTAAAACCGTAAGAATGGTATGGGTCGGCCTCGAAGGTGGAGGCGTGCCTGAGCCCAATCAGAACTACGTCGACGGCGAGTGGGTCTCCTCGGAGACGGGAGAGACGTTCGAGGTTCACGACCCCGCGGCCCCCGACGAGACGATAGCGAGCTACCAGCAATCCGACACGGCGGACGCCGTCGAGGCGGTCGAGGCGGCGGCCGACGCGCAGGAGGAGTGGGCGACCACGCCCGGTCCGGAGCGCGGTCGGGTCCTCCGGCAGGCGGGGACGATCCTCGCCGATCGGAAGGACGAGCTCACCGAGACGCTCGTCGCGGAAGAGGGGAAGGCCCGTCCCGAGGCGGCCGGCGAGGTACAGCGCGCGATAGACATCTTCCACTACTTCGCCGGGAAGGCCTCGGACCTCGGCGGGACGGTGAAAGGCTCCAGCAGCCGTGACACGACGCTCTACACGCGCAAGGAGCCGGTCGGCGTCGCGGCGCTGATCACGCCGTGGAACTACCCCATCGCCATCCCGGCGTGGAAGCTCGCCCCCGCGCTCGCCGCGGGCAACACCGTGGTCATCAAGCCCGCGAGCGCCGCCCCGGGCGTCGTCTTCGCGATCGCGGAGGCGTTAGACGAGGCCGGGCTCCCGGACGGCGTGCTCAACGTCGTGACCGGCCCCGGAAGCTCGGTCGGCAACGAGTTCATCACGAACGAGGGCACCGACGCCGTCTCCTTCACGGGCAGCGGACAGGTCGGCGAGATGGTCTACGATCAGGCCACGGACGCCGGCAAGCGGGTCCAGACGGAGATGGGCGGGAAGAACCCGACGCTGGTCGCCGATTCGGCCGATCCCGCCGAGGCCGCCGAGATCGTCGCCTCCGGCGGTTTCGGAACGACGGGCCAGTCGTGTACCGCGTGTTCCCGCGCGATCGTCCACGAGGACGTGTACGACGAGTTCGTCGACGAGCTCGTCGACGCCGCGGAGGCCATCGACATCGGCCCCGGCCTCGACCACGAGATGGGACCGCAGGTCAGCGCCGACGAGATGGAGTCCACGCTCGAGTACGTCGACATCGCCCGCGACGAGGGCGCGACGGTCGCGGCCGGCGGCGGGAAGCCCACCGGCGACGCGGTCGAGACCGGCCACTTCGTCGAGCCGACCGTCCTGACCGACGTCGACAACGACGACACGATCGCCTGCGAAGAGGTGTTCGGCCCGGTGATCGCCGTCATCGAGGTGAGCGACTACGACGAGGGGCTCCGCGTCGCCAACGACGTGGAGTACGGGCTCTCGGCCAGCGTCGTCACCGACGACCACACGGAGGCCAAGCGGTTCATCGACGAGGCGGAAGCCGGCGTCGTCAAGGTCAACGAGAAGACGACCGGCCTCGAGCTTCACGTCCCCTTCGGCGGCTTCAAGCGCTCCTCCTCAGAGACCTGGCGCGAACAGGGCGACGAGGGGCTGGAGTTCTACACCATCGAGAAGACCGTCTACGACAACTACTGAGCCGGTCGCCGCCCCGTATCTCCACAGTATCGTCCCGAAACCACCGGCCGCGTCTGTCCCACTGACGGCCGGTCCACATTCCTTCCGAGAGAGGAGTTTTATACGGGACGGGTCCGTGAACGCGTCCATGGAGAACGCGTTCGTAGCCATCGACGATCCGGACCACAGCGGCGACATGCTTCGAGAGGCCGCGGCGTACGCCGCCGGGACGGACGCCGACCTGGTGTTGTACCTCCCGCTGACGCCGGAGCAGTTCGAGGAGTCGCAGACGGCCCTCGACGAGATCGGTCGCGTGGAGAACAAAGACTACGCCGACGAGGACGCGCAGGCCGTCGCGAAGCAGTTCGTCGACGACATCGTCCGAGAGCCGTTCGCGGACTTCGATATCGAGTACACGGTCCTGACGGACGTGACCGAGGAGATGGAGGCGAGCCGGGTCATCGAGCTCACGGAGGAACACGGCTGCGACCACGTGTACACCACGGGACGGCGGCGGTCCCCGACGGGGAAAGCGATGTTCGGCGACACCACCCAACAGCTCATCCTCAACTTCTCCGGGTTCGTCACCGTTCGCACGAACTGACGGCTCCGAATCGTCGGGATACCGATCGCTCGGCGGGACGGAAGACACGGTCGAGTTGATAGATGGTGACTTGTGGCACTCGACCGTACAAGCAAAACGTTTCGCTTGTAATAAGTAATTTTCCCCAATATGATTCACCACCGGATTACCGATTCGTTCACGCAACCACTATTGCGGCGCGTCGCGAAGGTGTCGCATGGACACGACAGTCATGTTGCCGCCGCGTCCCGACCGCCGGTGGACCCTCGCCCGTCAGCTCGGTGTTTCGACCGCCGTCGTCCGGTTCTGGGGGGAAGACGAGTGGTGGACGTACGACTCGCTCCTCCGGACCAAAAACCGGTTCGCGGCCCACGGGCTCTCGCTGGACGTGGTGGAGGACCGCCCGCCGATGACGAAGACCGTTCTCGGACAGGAGGGCCGGGACGAGGAGATCGAGACGGTCAAGCGCCTGGTTCGGAACATGGGCCGGGCGGGCATCGGCGTCTACTGCTGGGTCTGGACGGAGAACCCGATCGGGGTCCTCCGCACCGCCGACGAGGTCCCGCTGCGCGGCGACTCCCGGACGACGGCCTACGACCACGAGCAGGCAGAGCGCGCGTCGGACTACCCGGTCGACGTGACCGAGGCGGAGCTCTGGGAGAACCTCGAGCACTTCCTCGAGGAGGTCGTCCCCGTGGCCGAGGAGGCGGGCGTGAAGCTGGCGCTCCATCCCGACGACCCGCCGGTCGACTCTCTGCGGGGGGTTCCGCGGCTGGTCAGTTCCGTGGAGAACGTCCGGCGCATCCTCGACCTTCACGACAGCCCGAACCACGGGCTGACGTTCTGTCAGGGCAACTACGCCGCGATGGGTGCCGACGTTCCCGAGACGATCCGGCGGTTCGGCGACCGGATCCACTTCGTGCACTTCCGAGACGTCGACGGAACCCCCGAGGAGTTCGTCGAGACGTGGCAGGACGACGGGCCCACCGACATGCTCGCCGCGATGGAGGCGTACCGCGAGATCGGCTTCGACGGCCCGATCCGTCCCGACCACGTTCCGCGGATGCTCGACGAGGGCCACCGCGACGACGCGCAGGCCGGCTACACCGACATGGGGCGGCTGTTCGCGATCGGGTACATGAGGGGTCTGTTAGAGCAGACCGGTGGGGAGGCACCGTAGTGCAGACCGGTGGGAAGGCACCGTAGTGCAGACCGGTGGGAAGGCGCGGTCCGAGCTTCCGCCACCGCACCCCGCTCGGTCGGTTCGGATCGGTCGAGAGGATGGCCGAGTGCGCGCTGGAAAGCACACCGTTGGTCACAACTCAGTGGCGACCTTCGACGGGTCACGCGAAAGCGTACTTGAACCCGAGGAAACGCGCAACCTGAATATCCCCTTCGGGGAATCCTCGCCCTTTAGGGCGGAGAGGATGTCAAAAAAGCACGGTTGTAGTTCTGATCGCGGGAACCGACCTCGATCGACCGATATCCGTCGCAATTAGCAGTAGTGCTGCTCGCATCGGCGCGTGAAAGCCGCCGAAAGGCGTTCTGAATGACGGAACGACGGTCAGTAGTTGATGTTCAGTTCGACGACGTTGGCCGCGCTGAGCACGCGTTCGGGGAGCCGGCCGTGGAGGTCGTCGTCGCTGACGCGGCTGGCGGGCGCCGACACGCTGATCGCGCCCAGCACCTCGTCCGAGGAGTCCTTGACCGGGGCCGCGATACACCGCAGCCCCTCGAGGCGCTCCCCGTCGTCGATCGCGTACCCGCGGTCGCGGACGCCCTCTAGCGCGTCGAACAGCTCCTCGCGGGAGCCGACGCTGCGGGGGGTCTTTCGCTCTAACCCGCGCTGCTCGATGATCTCTTCGACGCGGGACTCAGGCAGGTGCGCGAGGACCGCCTTCCCGAGCGCGGTGGTGTGGAGGTTGGTCCGGAGCCCGGCGTAGGTGTCGAGGTCGACGGCCTCCTCGCCCTTCGACCGCATCAGGTACACGCCCATCCCCTGCTCCTCGACGAGGAGGTTCGCGAGCTCACCGGTCTCGTCCGCGAGCGACTTCACCTCAGGCTCGGCGACCTGATAGAACTCCATCGACTTCCGGGTGGAGCCGCCGACCTCGAGGAACTTCAGCCCGAGCTGGTACTTCTCGCCGGTCTTCAGCACGTACCCGTGCTTTTGGAGCGTCGTGAGGTGGTTGTGTACCGCGCTCTTCCCCATCTCTACCCCCTCCGCCAGCTCCGTCACTCCGCACGGCCCCCGGTCCATCAGCTCGTCGACCAGCGCGAGAGTCTTCTCGGTGGTTCGCACCGGATGCTTGGCGTCCATGGTGATCGATCAAGATACGAAGCGGTGATAAGCGTTCTGGGATACAGAACGACGTTCGGGAGTACGGGGTCCCGTTTACGGCGAGCGACGGAGGGATCGGCGGGCTGCCCGACCGGATCGGGCGGGCTCCACGTAGTAAGCCCGGAGCTAATCGACTATCGTCGAGCGAGGGAATGTAATCGTCGAATCAATACCCGGTATGCGTTCGACAGGCCCTCAGTGTGGCGAGACGGTAACGAGAGGCCACGGATCGCTCGTCTGCTCGGAGCGCTCCACTAGTACATCGCGTCGCGGATCTCGTCGTCGAGGTCCTCGAACTCGGCGAGGTACTCGCGGCGGTCCTCGCGGAGCGCGTCGCGGGCCGCCTCGAAGTCGTCGACGCGGTCCGTGACGGCGAACCGCTCGACGTCGATCCCCGGAACCTCGCTCGGAACGGTCAGTCCGAGGTCGTCGTCGCGCTCCCACTCGATGCGGTTCCGGGCCGCTCCCTCCAGCACGGCGACGGTCTCCTCGACGCCGACGTCGATCGGATCGTCGGTTCCCACCGTTCCCGTGTTGATGACGTAACACTCGACGTCGAGGTCGGCGATGAGATCGCGGAACTGGTTCCCCTCCTCGCCCTCGGAGCCGACGATGAACGGGTTGGTGCCGACGACCCGGATCGGCTCACCCACCCGCGAGGGGTCGCCCGCGCTCGTCTCCACGGACTCACCGAGCATGAACGCGACCGCGGCCTGCTCGTGGTCGAGGCGCGCGATCGGCGGCATCAGGGGGTTCCGGGTGATGAAAAACACCTGGTCGACGTGATCCAGGTCGATGTCGTCCGCCGAGCTCTCCAGCCGGTTCCGTCGGATGGTCGCCCGCGCGTTCTTCCCGTAGCGAGGCTCGTCGAAGTGGACCGCGCCGTCGTCGTCGACGGCGACGTTCTCGAGGACTGCGCTCTCGTCCGTCGCGGCGCTGTGCAGCTCCGGCTGTTCGGACGCGTCGAGGCCGATGGTTTTGATGTAGAGGCCGCCGCCCTCGCTCCCGGCGACCGTCCCGGAGGGCAGGAGCGCGCACACGTCGTCCTGGATCATCTCGACGCCCTCCGGGTCGTCGAGCCAGAGGCCGTGGCTGGTCAGTGTCGACTTCCCCGTCCCGGAGAGCCCCAGGAACAGCTGTCCCACGTCGCGGGTGTCGTCCCCGTCGGCGAGCGTAACGCGCTTGCTCCCCGCGTGAAGGCCCAGTCCGCCCTGTCGCTTCGCGCGGTGCATGAACAGCCGGAGGAACGACTTCTTCGCCTCGCCCGTGTAATCGCTCCCGAGAACCGTCGTGGCGCCGTCTTCCGGGTGGACCCGGATCCGCGGATCGTCGGTCGCGTCGGGCAGCTGCACCGTGACGAAGTCCGGGGACCGACCGTGAGACGGTTCGAGGAGCTTCGCCCACGACAGCGCGATCCGGCCGTACTCCGCGGGGAGGAACAGCCGACACACGTACGAGGTGTCCGGGTGCCGACCGACGACGCGGTCGACGCAGACCACGTCGTTCTCCGGGTCGTTGACCCACTCGACGCCGCGCGCGAACACGCCGTAATCCTCGTCGTCGAAGTCGTCGTCGAGGGTGTTCGCCGTCGCCTCGGCGCTCCGCGACCGATAGTCGCTCACGTACGACGGCGATCCGTACTCCGTCGTCACCTCCTCGTCCGCCGACAGCTCGCGCAGTTCAGCGAACGAGGGGTTGTACGTGACGTGGTCCGCCGTCTCCGGATCCGGATACGCCGTGGGTTCCGGGACCGGATCTTGAGTGGCCATGTACGGAATTTCGTTTGAGAGTATATAAGCGTGCTGAACGGTGGGACACTGGCCAGCGACGCCCGCCGACGCCCGCTGGCGATGACGCTCGGCGCGCGCTCGGGACCTGTGAACACACATACGAAAAATTACCAATTTGAAGAATTATACGAATATCGTAATGAATGCTGCCGGGGCCACGGGCCGTCGTCTCCCTTCGATTCCCCCTGAACGACCGGTGGGGCGGTACACCGATGATTTTGTCACGCTCGGGGTCGAACCCAGGGTATGACCACCGAAGCGAGTGGCGCGAACACGAAGGTCGCCCGGGTGATCCGGGAGTACGACCTCGACGGCATGGGCGCGAACTTGGAGGCCGCGTGGACCGGCGAGGCGGGCGAGCGGACGAGCCTGCGGGACCTCGCCGACGAGTTCAACGAGGCGGTGCTGGAGGCGGCCCTCCGCGAGGTCGGCGTCTCGTCGCTCAACGTCGACGTGTCGAGCACGTACGAGGCCCTCCGCGGCGAGTCGGGGTCGTCCGCGACGCGGGCGCGTCGTCGCCTCGAACGCGAGGGGATCGACGTCGACGAGCTCACCGGCGACTTCGTCACTCACCAAGCGATCCACACGTACCTCACGCAGGAGCGCGAGGCGAGCCTCCCGGCGGCGGACGACGACATGGCCGACCGGAAGGTCGAGACCATCGAGAAGCTCCAGGGACGGGTCTCGGCGGTCGCCGAGTCGGCCATCTCCTCGCTCGCGAACGCCGAGGAGCTGGACCGGGGCGACTACGACGTGCTCGTCGACGTGCGCGCCGTCTGCCCGAACTGCGGCGCCGACTCGCCCGTCGGGGAACTGATCCGGCGCGGCGGCTGCGGCTGCGCGGCGGAGTCCGAGACCGCCGGCGACGAGTGAGCCGGCGGCCGGCTCGCTGGTTGGAACACGGTGGCGGTAGTACGGCGGTAAGTCATCAGTTTCCAATGTATTATATTTATTTTATATATCTTGGTCGGGTTCGGGGACCGAACCACCCCTCGGGCCGTCGTTTCCCTCGATCGGTCTCCGCACTCGCGCAGGTAACAGAGAGAAGGGTGGATTGCCGTGACGCCCGAAACCGTTCAACCCCGTCAGTCGAGCTGTTGAGACCTGTCGGTCCCGACGCCGAGATACTCCAGTTGCACGTCCTCGTCCGCTCGGAGTTCGTCGATCGAACCGTCGTAGACGACCCGGCCCTGATCGAGGATGTACACTCGGTCCGCGACTTCTAACACGGTGTTCAGGTTCTGTTCTACGAGCAGGATGGGGATGTCCCGGCCCTTGATCGTCTCGATAGTCTCGATCACGTCTTCGACGATCTGGGGAGCCAGTCCCTCGGTCGGCTCGTCGAGCAGCAGGAGTTCCGTCTTGCTCATCAGTGCGCGCCCGATCGCGAGCATCTGCTGTTCGCCGCCGCTGAGCTTCGAGGCCTTTAGCGACTTCCGCTCCTCGAGGCGGGGCATCCACTCGAGGATCTCCTCGATCGTCATGATACCCTCGCTCCCCGTCACGCCGCCCATGCGCAGGTTCTCGTGGACGGTGAGGTCGGGGAACACGTCGCGTCCCTCCGGGACGTAGCTGATTCCGCGCTGGCTGATTTCGTAGTCGGGCACCGCCGTGATGTCCTCGCCGCCGAAGCGGACCGCGCCCTCTGTCGGCTTGATGACGCCGGATATCGTCCGGAGCGTGGTGGTCTTCCCGGCGCCGTTCCGTCCGAGGAGCCCCACGACTTCGCCGTCGTCGACGTCGAGCGATACGTCCCACAGCACGTGTCCGGAGCCGTACGAGGCGTACACGCCGTCCATTTCGAGGAGGGAGTCGGGCGCCATCGTCACTCCCCCTCCCCGGTGCCGATGTACGCTTCCTGCACGTCCTCGTCCGCCTGTATCGTCTCGGGATCGCCCTCCTTGAGTATCGCGCCGCGATTGAGTACGGTGATCCGGTCGGAGATCTCCATAACCATCTCGAGGTCGTGTTCGATCAGGACGAGCTTGATGTCCCGCTCGTCCGCGATCCGCCGTATCGTCTGCACCATCTTGGCGGATCCCTCGTTCCCCATCCCGGCGGTCGGCTCGTCCAAGAGCATCAGGTCCGGCTCGACGGCGATCGCCAATCCCACCTCGAGCTTCCGACGGTCGCCGTGGCTGAGCGCGTCCGCCCGGGTGTCGGCGAACTCCGTCAGGTCGAGGTCTTCCATGAGCGTCTCGGCCTTCCGCGTCGAGTCGATCGAGTCAGACCGCTTCCAGACCGAGTTGCGGTTCTCGTCGAGCGACTGCGTCGCGATCCGGACGTTCTCCTCGACCGTGAGGCCGTCGAACAGATCCGATATCTGGAACGATCTGCTGATCCCCTTGTCGACGATCGTCCGCGGGGATTTCCCCTCGATGTTCTCGCCCTCGAACCGGATCGTCCCCTCGGTCGGTTGGTGGTACCCCGTCAACAGGTGGAACAGCGTCGACTTCCCGGCGCCGTTGGGCCCGATTATGGAGTGGATCCCCTCGCGCTCGATCGTCAGGTCGACGCTGTTGACCGCGGTCAGTGCACCGAACGTCTTCGTGAGGTTTCGTGTTTCCAACATCTGTCAGTCACCCCTCTCTTCGACCGGTTCCGGTTCGGCGCTTCCAAACGGCCCCCGTTCCCCGCGGAGCAGCTCCGCTCCGATCGCGTAGAAGCTGACGAGCCCCCGCGGCGCGAACAGCACGATCACGATCAGGATGAGCCCGAGCAGCATCCGCCAGTGATCGAAGTAGATCGTCAGGATCTGGTCGAGCCCGATCAGCACCGCTCCGCCGATGATCGGTCCGTACAGGGTTCCCACGCCGCCGAGGACCATGGCGAACAGCGCGTCCCCGGAGACGACCCAGAACAGCGTCTCCGGGCTGGTGAACGTCTGGAGCGTGACGAACAGCCCGCCGGCGACCCCTCCTAGGGCGCCGGAGACGGCGAAGATCCGTCGCTTGGCCATGTTCGTGTTGTAGCCGAGGAACGTCGTGCGACGCTCGCTCTCGCGGATCGCCTGTAGCTGGAGCCCGAACGGCGAGTCCATGATGCGCTTCGCGACGTAGTAGGACGCGACGAGCATCGCGAGTGCGAGGTAGTAGAACGTGACCGTGTCCGACACGTCGACGAACCCGAGCAGTTCGACGCGGTCGATCGAGAGGCCGTTGCTCCCGCCCGTCAGGCCGCTCCACGACACCGACATCTGATACAGTAGCTGCCCGATCGCGAACGTGATGATCGCGAAGTAGAGCCCGGAGAGCCGCGCGGAGATGGCGCCGACCAGCCACGCGATGGACGCCGCGACCAGAATCGCGGCGCCCATGCTGAGGAGGAAGGAGTTCGTGACGTTCAGCGTCGTCAGCGCCACCACGTAGCTCCCCACCCCGTAGAACGCCGCGTGGCCGAACGAGATCAGGCCCGTGTACCCGGTGACGGTGTCGAGGCTGAGCGCTAAGATCCCCCAGATGAACATGAGCGCCACCAGTCCGACGCCGTAACTGCTCATGACCGTGTTGAGCCCGACCACCGGGAGGAGCAGGAGCGCCCCGAGAAGCGCGAGGACGCGGCGGTCGGTCAGCGGAACCGGGGGGATCCGCTCGTCGTACGAGAGCTTGGCCGCGTGCTTTCGGATCTCGTAGTCGCCGAGGATCCCCTCGGGTTTGATCAGCAGCGCGGCGAGCAGCAGGATGTAGAACACGAACCCAGACAGCGCCGGGACGAACGTGTCGACCGCCGCTTGGGTGAACCCGACGAGCAGCCCCGCGACGACCGCCCCGGCGAAGCTCCCGAGCCCGCCGATCGCGACCACGACGAACGCGATGATGAGCGCGCCGTTCCCCATCTCCGGGTTGACGCTCAGGAACGGGCTCGCCAGCCCGCCGGCGATCGCGGCCAGGAACGTCCCGAGCGCGAACGTGAGCGTGTAGTACTTCTTGATGTTCACGCCCATGAGACGCGCCGTCGCCTGGTCCTGTGCGCCCGCACGGAGGATCAGGCCGAACCGCGAGTACCGGATCAGAAGCCACGTGCCGAGCGCGATGACCGCGCCCGCGAGGATGGTGAAGAGGCGGTACTTCGGGTACGCGATCGGACCGACCTGGACCGCCCCGGCGAGGAGCTCCGGCGTCTGGAAGAACTGCGTGCCGGTCCCCCAGACGATCTCCACCAGCTCGGTGACGATGAGCAGGACGCCGAAGGTGATGAGCACGTGATACAGCGGCGACCGGTCGTAGATGTTCGAGAGGGTGAGCCGCTCGGCGACCACACCGATCCCCGCCACCGCGATAGGACCGACGATGAGGGCCACGAAGAAGCTCCCCGTGGCGTCGACGACCGCGAGCGTGAGGTACGCGCCTACCATGTAGAACGCGCCGTGCGCGAAGTTGAGTACGTCCGTGATCCCGAAGATAACGGCGAACCCCGCGGCGATCAACACGTACAGCACGCCGAGCGCCAGTCCGTTTAAGAGCAGAAACGCCGCTTGCTCCACGCTGATGAAGGCTAACAGCGGCAGCGATTGAGATGCGATCATGGCGGGGGCCGCTAGAGGTCCGGCATCTCACAGCCGGTGTCGGTGCAGGGACGGGTGACCTCTTCGGCACCGAGTTCGCCGACGATCTCCTGACCCGGCCAGTCGTGTTCGTTCGGCTCCGTGATCCGGCCGACGAACCCCTTGCGCATCGCCTGGTGGTCGCACTCGCGCATCGTCGCGGGGCCCATCGGCTCCTCGCTCTCCATCCCCTCGAGCTCGCCGATGATCGCTTCCGTCTCCACCGAGCCAGCGGCTTCGGCGGCCTCCGCGTATCGCAGGAGGCTGCTCCAGATCACGAGCGCGAAGTCGGTGGGCGGCTGGTCGTGAAGCTCCGTATGAAGGTCGACGAGCGTCTGATTCGCCTCGGTATCGTACGTCGGCTCGTAGCGGATCGTGGTGTAGGTCCCGACGGCCGAACTCCCCGCCCCCTCCCGGAGCGGGCGGTAGGTGTTCGTCGTGCTCATGATGTCCTGTTCGAGGCCGAACTGGGTTGACTGGCTCAAGAAATTCACCGCGTCGGACCCGCTGAACCCCTGGAGGACCCAGTCCGCCTCGGAGGACTGGATCTGGCTGAGGACGGACGAGTAGTCGTCGTGACCAAGCGGCGTCTGCGTCTCGTCGACGATGTTGTACTCGAGGTCGGACGCCTCGAAGGCCTTCTTCCACTCGCGACTGATCGACTGGCCGAACGCGTAGTCGGCGACGTGGATCCACACGTTCTCGCCGAGGTTCTCCAGCGCCCACTTCGCGCCGGTCCGCGCGATCTGACTGTCGGAGTACTGGTACCGGAAGGTGGTGGGGCGACACTCGCTGCCCGTGATCTCCTCGGGACCCCCGTACGCGAAGTACGGGACGCCCTCGTCGTGGGCGTAGTCCGCGATCGAGAGGTTCACCGCGCCCGAGACGGCCCCGATGAGCACGTCCACGTCGTTCGTCTCCACGTGTCGACGCGCCATGTCCCGCCCCTGACCGGGGTCGCCCTCGGTGTCTTCGATGAACCCCGCCACGTCGCGGTCCAGGATGCCGCCGACCTCCTCGTTGAGCTGGTGAAGCGTCGTCTCCGCGCCGCGCTCCATGGCCTCGCCTTGGGCGGCGAAGATGCCGGTCTGCGGGATGAGGAAGCCGATCCGAACGGGGTTGTCGCCCACGTCGCCGCTATTGAGGTCGCCGTCGTCTCCGTCGCCGTTTCCGCTTCCGTCTCCATCTCCGTCTCCGTCCCCGCCTCCGTCGTCCGCACAGCCCGCGAGCAGCGACAGCGAGGCGGCGCCGAGCGCGCCGCCGCCGGCGCGTTTGAGAACGGTGCGTCTGCGCGTATTGTCACTCGGTCGCATAACGAATCAATAATAGTGATATATGATAAACCTTCGCCTTGAGGTATCGGACGCTACTCCCAGCAGGACCCCGCGTCGACGTTGATCGCCTGTCCTGAGATGTGGCGCGCGCGCGCTCGGAGGCGAGGAAGGCCACCGCCTCCGCGGTGTCCTCCTCGTCGACGAGCGTTCCGAGGGCGGCGTCGCCGGTGAAGAGGCGCTCCTTCGCCTTCTCGAACGAGACACCCATATTCGCCGCCTGTTGCTCGATGGAGTTATCGATCCGGTCCCCCGAGGTCGCGCCGGGACAGACCGCGTTGACCGTGACGCCGTCGTCGCCGAGGTCGAGCGCCAGCGAGCGGGTGAGCGCGATGACGCCCATCTTCGAGACGTTGTACGGCGACCGGCTCGGAAGCACGTCCTTGGCCGCCGTCGACGAGATGTTCACGACCCGCCCGCGAGCGCTCTCCCGGAGGTGCGGCGCCGCGGCCCGCACCGTGTGGACCTGCCCGAGGAGGTTGACGTCGAGCGTCCGCTCCCAGTCGTCGACGGTGGTGTCGTCGATACGCGCGGTGGGGCCGGCGATCCCCGCGTCGTTGACGACGCAGTCGAGGCCGCCGAACGCCTCGACGGTCTCCCGGACCGAGGACTCGATCGAATCGACGTCGGTCACGTCGGTCTCGACCGCGATCGCCCGGTCCGGATCGTCGATCAGCTCGACCGTCTCGTGGATCCCCTCGCCGCGGGCCGCGACGGCGACGTTCGCCCCGTAGTCGGCGAGGGTCAGCGCGATCCGCCGCCCGATGTTCTGGCTCCCTCCGGTGACGAACGCGGTGGTGTCCCCGAGCATGGACGAGTCGTCCGATCGAACCATCAGATCAACACCCGGTCGAGGAACGCGGTCGAATGCTCCATACCGCTGTGGAGCGGCTGCGGCGTGTTGAGCTGTTGGATGCTGACGGGCCCGTCGTAGCCGACTAGATCGAGGGCGGTGACGATCTCCCGCCACGCCTCCTCGTCGTGTCCGTACCCGATCGGGCAGAACGACCACGGGCGGTTCTCGGCGTCGTCGAGCGGCGTCATGTCCCACCGCCCCTTGACCGCGAGGTTCGCCTCGTGGGTCTGCACGTCGGACGCCTCGACGTGGAACAGCGCGTCGTCTTCCGCGAGGTACCGGACCGAGGCCACGGGATCGATGTCTTGGAGCCAGAGGTGGCCGGGATCGAGGTACCCGCCGATCCGGTCGTGCGTGGCGTCCCGGAGCCGCCGGAGCGCCGCCGGGCTGTTGACGAGCGTGTTGACGTGGATCTCGATGGCGACGTCGATCCCGTAGTCGTCTGCGTACGCCCCGAGATCGGTCCAGTAGGGGATCGCCACATCCTCCCACTGGTAGTCGAAGCGCTCCCGCTGGTCGCCGGGCGGTATCGGCGTCGCGGTCCAGTTCGGGGTCCGGTCGTCGGGGTGACCGCCCGGCAGGCCCGAGAACGCGGAGACGGTGTCGACGCCGAGCTGATCCGCCAGTCGGATCGTCTTCCGGAGTCGCTCGTCGGCCGCGTCTGCCTGCTCCGACACGGGGTGAAGCGGGTTGTAGCCGGTCACGCCGAGCATCGATATCTCCATCCCGTGTGCGCGGACCGTTTCGAGAAGCTCCGCTTGGTCCGTCTCCGCGTCCAAATACTCGTCGGGATCACAGCGCCAATCGATGCTCTCGACGCCCAACGGGGCGAGAAATTCGAGCGTGGATTCGAGCGGTTCCTCGAACGGTAGCGTCTGTACCGCCAAGTGCATGGCTGTGAGTCTCACTCGCACCGACTTAACGTTGTGCCCGGCCGGAGCCACGCCCTCAAGCCACTCACGGGGGTCCGGCAGCGACACGAGGAGGTCGCTCTCCCGACACCTCGCGTCACCCGATTCCCCGAACCGACGGAATCGGTGTGTTCGAAAGGCATAATCCCGCATATTGAGACAGATTGCAATCCGTTGATCTACGGTTTGTGTAATTTAGTCCCGAATTCTATAGGTACCAAGGCCGATATCGGTCGTTCAGAATACGGGATCTATGTATCGGATTAGTTGACTCAAACATTACACACATATGTTTGTAATTTCTATCGTCGTTACTGCCGTCCGGCTTGGCAGACGTCGATCGACGCCGGTTCGAGGTGTCGAGCGCACGGAGCGACGGCTGGCGTCGATCGACCCTGAACCGAACGGGTGTCCGAGTATATGCGATTTTTGTCGTCTCGGATCGATTCGGATCACGCTCACTGCCACCGATTTTTATTTATATCTGAATATACGGGATGTTTAAGTACGATTAGCCGGTAACAACGGTATGAACAACCCGCCCGCGTCGACGGTCAAAACGACGGCGAAGAGCCTCGAGATCGTCGAACTGCTGTTCGATCGGGGACCGCTCACGCTCGAAGCGGTCGGTAACGAGGCCGAGATGACCCGAAGTACGGCGCATCGGCACCTGTTCACCCTCCAAGAGCACGGGTACGTCGTGAAAGACGGGAACGAGTACGGACTGAGCTTCAAGTTCCTCACCGTCGGCGGCGATCTACAGCGAGAGATCCCAGAATATCAGATGATCAAATCGAAGGTGGACGACCTCGCGGAGCAGACGAGCGAGCGGGCGCAGTTCATCGTGCGGGAGGGGCTCGAACGCGTGTACATTTACACGGAGACCGGCGAGAATCCCGTACAGACCGGTGCGCACATGGGTCGGCGGGGAACCCTCTACGCGAGCGCCGCGGGGAAGGCGATCCTGGCCAACCTGCCGGCGTCGACGCGGGAGCCGCTCGTCGACGCCTTCGAGTTCGAGCAGACGGGGCCGAACACGATCACGAACCGGGAGGAGCTTCGGGAGGCCCTCGCGGAGGTCCGCGATCGGGGGTACGCGCTGAACATCGAGGAGTCGACGGGGGGCGTCCACGCCATGGGGACGTGCATCCGCGGGCGAGACGACGACGTGATCGGGGCGCTGAGCGTCTCTGGACCGGGAACGAGACTTCGGACCGACCGCCTGGAGAACGAGATCCGCGAGACGGTGCTGGCGGCGGCCAACGAGCTCGAACTCCACATCGAACACACGTAGCCGGCGATAGTTTTACTACCCGATACGCCGACGTGTCGTACACGGAATCCAACAAGATCGCGGATCCGGCTTCGCGCGCGACGATCAGAACCCGACCCGCGACCGTCCACGAGTCCGTGACGCACGAGACCGTGACACGCAAATTCACGACACACGAGCTCACGAGCTCACGACACACGAGCTCACGACACAAACCCATGACACGCGAACACGCGACGCACGCAACTACCGAGGGGCACCGAACATGACCGACACGGGAAAGATACTCGAGGGGGTGAAGGTCCTCGACCTCTCCACCTTCGTCACCGGCGGCTTCTGTTCCGCGATGCTCGCGAATCAGGGCGCCGAGGTGGTGAAGATCGAACAGCCGGGGTACGGCGACGCGGTGCGCCATTCCGGGCCGCCCTTTATCAAGGGCGAATCGCCGTACTACTGGTCGCTGAACTACGGGAAGAAGAGCCTCGAACTCGACCTGAAGAACCCGGAGGCCAAGGAGGCGCTCTACGAACTCGTCGAGGAGGCCGACGTGTTCATCCAGAACTTCCGGCCGGGGACCGCAGAGCGGCTCGACGTCGACCACGAGACGCTGGGCGAGTACAACGACGACCTGATCTACCTCGCGATCTCCGCGTTCGGCCAGACCGGACCGTGGCGCGAGCGGTCGGGGTACGACCTCCTCATTCAGGGGATGAGCGGGATCATGAGCGTCACCGGCGAGGAGGGTCGTCAGCCGGTGAAGGTCGGGCTGCCGATGACGGACCTCATCACGGCCATGTGGGCCGCGTTCGGGACGATGACGGCGCTGTATCGCCGGGAGCGGACGGGCGAGGGCGAGTACATCGACCTCGGGATGCTCGAAGCGACGCTGCCGTGGCTCACCAAGCAGGCCGGGATGGTGTTCGCCGGCGAGGAGACCAAACGCATGGGGACGAAGGACCCCGTCCTCGCCCCGTACCAGACGTTCGAGACGAAGGACGGGTTCATCAATATCTGCATCCTCAACGAGAAGCTATGGGGGGAGCTGTGCGAGGCGCTCGACCGGCCGGACCTCCCCGAGGACGACCGGTTCGAGGAGAACGCCGACCGGGTCGACCACCTCGACGAGCTGGAGGCCGAGATCGAGGAGACGCTCGCCGAGCACACGACCGACGAGTGGATCGAGATCATCGCCGAGGACGCCGGGGTCCCCGCGGGCCCGGTGTACGACGTCGAGGAGGCGCTGCACAACCCCCAGATCGACGCGCGCGGGACGGTGACCGAGATCGAACACCCGGAGCTCGGCGAGATCCCGGTGATCGAACACCCGCTGCGGTACGGGGACGCGGAGAGCGGGTTCGACCGCGCGCCCCCGACGCTGGGCGAGCACAACCGCGACGTGTTCCGGGAGCTCGGCTACTCCGACGCCGAGATCGACGAGCTCGCGGACGCGGGCGCGTTCGGCTCCGACGACGAGCGCTGAGCGATGACCGGAGTCGCCATCTCCGGCGTCGGGATGACCGAGTTCCGGGCCGCCGCCGACGCGTCGATCCTCGAACTCGCCGCGACGGCCGCGGACCGCGCGCTGGCCGACTCGCACCACTCGCGCGAGGCGGTCACCTCGCTGCACGTCGGCAACGCGCTCGCGGAGTCGCTCGGGACGCGCGCCGGCGTCGCGAACGCCCTGGCCTCCGCCCTCGGCGTCGAGGGCGTCTCGGCCGACCGGATCGAGAACACCAGCGCCAGCGGCGCCAGCGCGTGCCACCGCGGGGTGGAGGCGGTCGACGGCGGCAACGAATCCGTCGCGCTCGTCGTCGGCGTCGAGAAGATGTCCGTCCGCGACACCCCCGAAGTCACCGAATCGATTAGCCGGCTCGTCCACGACCGCGAGTACCGGCAGGGGCTCACCCTCCCGTCGTTCGGCGGGCTCGCGGCCGGGGCGTACCTCGACCGCTACGACGCGCCCCGCGAGTCGCTCGCGGCGGTCGCGGCGAAGAACCACCGGAACGCGAGCGCCAACCCCGTCGCGCAGTTCCGGAAGGAGATCACCGTCGAGGACGCGCTCGACTCCCCCGTCGTCGCCGACCCGCTCCGGCTGTACGACTGCTGTCCGATGACCGACGGCGCCGCCGCGCTGGTCCTCTCGCCCGAGGGGAGCGCCGGGGACGGGGACGGCCGCCGCGGCGACCGGAGCGTCCGGATCGAGGGGATCGGGAGCGCGACGGGGACCCACGCCGTCGCCGAGCGCGACGATCCGCTCGCCATCGAGAGCGTTCGGACCGCCGGCGAGCGGGCGTTCGACGGGACCGGACTAACCGTCGACGACGTCGACGTGGCGTGTATTCACGACGCGTTCACGATCCTGGAACTCCTCGAACTGGAGGAGCTGGGGTTCTACGACCCCGGCACCGCGTGGGAGGCCACGCTCGACGGCGAGACCGCGATCGACGGCTCGCTCCCGGTGAACCCGGGCGGGGGGTTGAAAGCGCGGGGGCACCCGCTCGGCGCGACCGGGCTCTCCCAGCTCGTCGAGCTGGTCTGGCAGCTCCGCGGCGACCTCCCCGACGAGCGCCAAGTGGCGAACGCCGAGGTCGGCTTCGCGATTAATGTCGCGGGGTTCGGGAACAACAGCGTCTGCACGGTGGTCCGGCATGGGTGAGACGACCGGCGGACGCACCGGCGGAGAGCGACCCGCCGAGCAAGGCGTCCCCGTCGACCGCGCGTTCGTCTGCGACGACTGCGGCGCCAGGTGGTACTACGACCGACACCGCTGTCCGGACTGTTCGGGCCGGACGATCGGGACGTACGAGCTCGGCGAGGGCGTGCTCGTCGCCCGGACGACGGTCGAGATGACGCCCCCGGACGTCCGCAGTCCGAACCACCTCGGGATCGCCCGGTTCGGGAAGGTCCGACTGACCGCGCAGCTGGTCGACGGCGACGTCGCCGTCGGCGACCGAGTCGCGTTCGCGGGCGCGCACCGACTCCGAGAGGGCGGTGACGCGACGGACCCGCGACTGACCGCGATCGCCGACGAGGAGTGATCGGTCGGCGTTGAACGACCGCTCGGGGTCGGTGCCCCGTCCGCCGCCTCGCACAGGCACTATTATTACGCCACCGAATCAGTACCACACGTATGCGCGTCGGACAATACCGAGCGGAGCCGGCAGAACAGCCGTGGTGTGGCGTGGCGACGGGAGACGAGACGGTCGTCAAGCTCTCCGAGGCGGGCGCCGGGGCGGGCGTCGACCTCGGACCGCAGACGAGCGACCTCCTCGAAGCGTGGGAGTGTCGTCGAAAGGCGGAGCTGGCGATCGAGTACGCCGAGGAGACGGGCGTCGGCGTCTACGACGCCGCCGACCTCTCGCGGGCGGCGCCCGTCTCCGACCCGGAGAAGGTCGTCTGCGTCGGGCTCAACTACCGCGACCACGCGGAGGAGGGCGACAACGAGATCCCCGACGAGCCCGTGCTCTTCTCGAAGTTCCCGACGACGGTGGCGGGGCCGGAGGACACGGTCTCGTGGGACCCCGACCTCACGCAGAAGGTCGACTACGAGGCGGAGCTGGTCGTCGTCATCGGCGAGGAGGCGCGCCGGGTCGATCCCGAAGAGGCGATGGACCACGTGGCCGGCTTCCTCGTCGGCAACGACGTGTCGGCGCGGGATCTCCAGCACGGCGACGGGCAGTGGGTCCGCGGGAAGAGCCTCGACTCGTTCGCGCCGACCGGGCCGGAGCTCGTCACGACCGACGAGGTGTCTGACCCGCACGACCTGGACATCTGGGCCGACGTGAACGGCGAGCGGCTCCAGGAGTCGACGACGGCGAACCTGATCTTCGGGATCGACGAGCTCGTCTCCTTCTGCAGTCAGGCGTTCACGCTCACGCCGGGCGACCTGCTGTTCACCGGCACGCCGCCGGGCGTGGGCGTGTACCGCGAGCCGCCGGTTCTGCTGGAGGACGGCGACAGCGTCACGATCGGCGTCGAGGAGGTCGGCGAGCTGACGACCGAGTTCGCGTTCGACGGGGAGTAAACGGCGCGTCGGCTCTTTATAAGTGTCTGAGTGGCCTCGTCGGAGGCTGTTTATGGCTCGTTGCTAGCGCGGTGAACACCTCCAAGGCCTCAGCCGCTCGGTACAACGTGTTCGACTCCCCTCCGGTGAACACCTCCAAAGCCCCAGCCGCTCGGTACAACGTGTTCGACTCCTCTCCGGTGAACACCTCCAAAGCCCCAGCCTCGTCGCTCCCTTCGGTCGCGACTCCCTCGCGCGTGCTGCTCGGCCGCGGTGCGGCCTCGCAGGCACGCGCCACCGCACAGTGTCGGTTTATAGGGGATCGTCGCTGTCACTCAAATATCTGCGCGAAGAACGAGACGCCGATAGGGGGTCCACCGGCGAGAATCGCGGACTACTCTTCTTCGAACCCGAAGACCTCGCGGGGGTTCTCCAGTACCACTTGTCGGATGTCGTCGACGTCGATCCCGTACCGGTACAGCTCGAAGATCGCGCGCTTGAGGGCGTACGGGTCGGTCCGGAGGACGTTCGCGCAGTCGGTGTCGACCATGACCCGGTCGGGGCCGTACTCGTCGATGGCGTTCGCCACGTCGGCGGCGTCGACGCCGACCAGCCACGAGTGGCCGATCGTGTAGCTCAGGTAGCAGTCGGTCTCCTCCATCAGGTACGCGGTGTTGTTGGCGTCGGCGTGCGAGGCGACGACGCGCTCCTCGGGGAGCCGGGCGTCGCGCGCGGCCGCCACGTCGCGTTTCACGGACTCCAGCGCGGGGTTGTCGCCGTCGAGGACCGGGTCGGCGCCGAGGCCCGTGTTCTTCTCGTAGCCGGGGGTGACCCCGAGGCCGTCGCGGTAGGAGCGCTTCGCGTCGGTCGACGTGTTCGGCGTGTGGAGGAGGACGGGGAGGTCGTGGTCCCGCGCGAGTTCCATCTGGGCCTGCACGACGGCCTGCTGCTCCTCTACCCCCCAGCGCTCGACGTGTTGGGAGGGAACGACGCCGGTCTCGCCGACGGCGACGACCTCGTCGAGCGCGCAGTAGTCGTCCATCGCGTCCAGCAGTTCGTCGGGGTTCTCGATGCGGACGCCGGTGTGGACGCCGAGCCCGAGCTTCGCCTCGAAGAAGTGGTTGCGCTCGATCGCCTCGCGGCGGTTGATCGCGTCGTCCCACAGGAAGCGGATGTCGTCGGCCTCGACCGGCTTATAGGGGGTCCAGTGGTAGCCGGACGCGACCATCATCATCGACCGACAGCCCGAGAGGGCGTACCGCTCCCGGTCGTCCCACGAGAGCGTGTGCGCGTGGTTGTGGATGTCGATCCACGGGAGGGTGAGGAGCTCCCGCGGCGGGTCGAGCGTCGGGGCATCGCCGCCGTCTCGCTCGTCTAAGTACGCCGCGTCAGTCGGGCGTTTCGTCGGGTGAGAGCCCGTCATGAGTTGTGGGTCCGAGCGAGGCGAATCGCCCCGTGATCGGTGTACCTCCGTCTTGCCCCGAGACCACTTAGGTGTACACATTGAGAACCTTTATTGTGGCTCCTCGTCTCACATCGGATATGCCACTATTGATCGGAACAGACAGCGGTCTGTACCGCGTCGACGGCGTCCCGTTCGATCGGGGCGAGGCGCGCGAAGTGCTCGACTGCGGGGTCGTCACCGCCGTGAAGTCGTGGGACCACACCGAGGGCGTCTTCGTCGCATCTTCGACGGGGGCGTACCGCTCGCTGGACGGCGGCGAGACGTGGGCGGACCTCGGCGTTCCCCTCGGAGACCGGTTCTGGCACGCGGGACAGAGCGAGGTCTGGTCGATCCTCGCGACCGCGGACGGCGCGCTCTACGCCGGGACGAACGATCCGTACATCTTCCGCTCGGTCGACGGCGGGGAGACGTGGACCGAACTGAAGGGGTTCCGCGAGCTCCCGTCGCGCGGTCACTGGGAGTCGCCGATCGACCCGCACTACGCTCGGTTGCGGGCGCTCCAGGCGGTTCCCGGCCGTCCGGACCGGCTGATCGCGGGCGTCGAGGCGGGGGGGATCCACCTGAGCGCGGACGGGGGACAGACGTGGACCGACCGACGAGATACGATCGTCGACGACGTCCACCAGATCCTGCCGATCTCGGAGGACGTCTGGCTGGCGGCGACGGGATACCTCGACCATAACCTGGAGAATCTGGGACTGGGTCACGCTGTCGGCGAGGGCGGGCTCTGGCGCACCACCGACGCGGGCGAGTCGTGGACGCGGATCGACACCGGCAACGACTTCTCGTACGTCCGGCGCGTGTTCGTCCACGACGGCACCGTCTTCTTCTGCGGCGGCGAGGAGGCGCCGCCGGCCTGGGTGAACGACGACCACGGGGTGGCGCTGTTCGAGTCGACGAACTTCGGTCGCGACTTCGAGCGCGTCTCCTTCCCCGGCGAGCCCCACGAGATCGTCGAGACGTGGGACGTGTACGACGGCGACGTGATCTGCGGGTCGGGGCTGTTCGACGTGCCGGACCAGCGCGACGACGTGGAGGGCCGGATCATGCGCCGGACCGACGACGGGAGCTACGAGACGGTCGGACGCATCGACGCGAACGTCAGCCGCATCGAGGTGGTGTGAGCGTGACCGACGGCGAGCGGACCGGCGAGTCGAAGCCGGTCGCCGACCCGAAATCGACCGGCAACCCTCCGTCCGCGATCGGTCGAGCGCTGTACGCCGGCGTCCTCGCGTACATGGCGCTCGACGGGTTCAAGAACAACGCAAAGCGCGTCGAGGTCGCCGAAGCGAAGGGCGTGCCGATGCCCGACGTGCTCGTCCCGTTCGTCACGGGGATGCTGTTCGTCGCCAACCTCGGCGTCGTCTTCTGGAAGCTCCCCCGACTGTCGGCCGGCGCGCTCGTCACGTTCTTCATCGGCACCACTCCAGCGATCCACGACTTCTGGACGATGGAAGGAAAGGAACGCCACGACAACAAGATCAACTTCCTGAAGAACCTCGCGCTGCTCGGCGGCGCGATCACGCTCCTCGACGCCGCCGACAAGGAGTGAGGCGCTCGCACTGACTCGCCAACCGATTCGATCGGACCCGAGCGATCGAGTTTCCGCTCCGGCGTCTCTGGAGCGCGGAATTCATATGAAAGCAGGTAATAGTGTGATCATATGATTTTAAATATGTATTCCCAAATCAGCAAATCATACTGAACTTATTCAATTAATAGTCGCGAATAGGTCTGTATAATTCACTCATATCTTCTGAATATCGCATATTCGACCAGTATACGCGGTTATAATAGTGGATTAAGGCCATCTGGAAGGGATCTAAATATTCTTAAAAATAACGCTGAAAACGATCGACCGAGGAGACGAATCACGGCGGTATCTCTCGTCTACAACCGTCTAAAGCGATTTTCTCGACGAGCCGAGGTAGATCGGTCCCGAGTTTGAATCCCGCTCGGTACGCAGTCGTCTAGAAAAGTATCGGAAATATATTGTATATGCCAATTTGGTATGTCTCTATTCCGCTGCTCATGCGTACTCACCCACGGTCGGGGCGTCGCGGTCACCATCGCGGCGCGGAACCGGATGTACCATCCTGATCGACGGCGTGGCGGGCGAGCTGCACGCGAGCGATCTCTTTCTCCTCGACCCCGATCTCACGTCCTGCAACAGGATGATACGTCGAGATTAGCAGATTTTTCACCTACTGAAAAGTAGTAATTCAGCCTATACTTATCACGTATTTTCCTGATGGACGTGTTGCCCGACGGAGGGGTCGGGTGCTACCAGCAAGAACATGAGCGACTCAGATCAAACGGAGAAAGCGAGTGGAAACGGGCGAAAAACGGCGAACCGCCGGAGAGTGCTGCAGGGAATCGGCGCTGTCGGAATGAGCGGTTCCCTCGCGGGACTCGGAACGGCACAGCCCGACGAGGGGCAAGGCGAGGGACGGGGGCGCGGGAGTGAGAATCCCGGACGGGGGAGAAGCGAGATCCCGACCTCCACCCAGTTCTGGACGTACAACAACTCCGACCTGTCGGTCGCGGAGCTCGTCTACGAGAGCGCCAACGCGGGCTACGACACCGTCGAACCGTACTATATCGACGACGAGGAGGCAGTCGCTACCGCGCTCGAGGAAACCGGGCTCGAACTGTCCAGCGCCCACGTCGGCATCGAGCAACTGGAGGACAATTTCGAGGAGACGATCGAGACGTACTCCGAGTTCGGTGCCGACGCGCTGATCCACGCCTACAAGGGCGACGGCACGTGGGAGAGCGAAGACGGTATCGTCGAATGGGCCGAGCGCGTCAACGAGATGGCGGACAGGGTCGCCGAGGAGGGGATGGAGTTCGGCTACCACAACCACGACCAGGAGTTCCAGACGATAGACGGGACGTTCGGGTTCGACATCTTCGCCCAGCACGTCAACGACAACGTCCACCTGCAGCTGGACGTCGGGTGGGCGCTCGTCGGCGGCGCCGACCCGGTCGCGGTCCTCAACAGACACCGGGACAAGGTCGGGTCGCTCCACATGAAGGACATGACCGCCGACGGGGAGTTCACCGAGATCGGCGAGGGCGACGTTAACATGACCGCGCTCGCGAACGTCGCCCGGAACAACACGGACGTCGACTACCTCATCTACGAGTACGACGGGGCGCCCGAGCCGGTTCACTCCCTCTACTACGGCGCGGAGTACCTCGACCGGATAAACGGCCCACAGGAGCGACCCCCGCGCGTCGTTCCGGGCGACGACGGGCTGAGCGGCGACCCGCCGTCGGACGCGACGGTCCTCTGGGACGGCGACGAGGCGACGCTCGAGGGCTGGGAGCACACCGACGGGAGCGAGGCGGAGTGGAACGAGGCCGAGGACGGCGAGTACTTCGAGGTGAACCTCGGTTCCGGTAACGTTCGGACGGGCGAGGCGTTCGGGGACTGTCACCTGCACCTCGAGTGGCGCGTCCCCGAGGAGTACGACGGCTACGTCGACGTCGAGAACGACGGCGACGGACAGACCCCGGGGAACAGCGGCGTCTTCCTGATGGAGACCTACGAGATTCAGGTGCTCCAGAGCCACGACAACCCCACCTACCCGAGCGGCTACGCCGGGTCGTTCTACCTCGCCTCGCCCGAGGGCGGCGCCGTGCCGCTGGTGTTGCCGATCAACCCGCCGGGCGAGTGGAACGCGTACGACGTCCTCTGGCGCGGCCCCCGGTTCGACGACGGGGAGCTACAGCGGTATCCGCAGCTAACGGTGCTTTTCAACGGCGTCGCGGTCATCAACCACTTCGACGTTCCGGGACCCAACTACTGGGTCGATCTGTTCGAAGACGAGTTCGACAACGATACCAACCCGCACCCGCAGGACGACGACGGGAACTTCCTCGAGGAGGCGCCCCTCGTTCTGCAGGACCACGGCGCGGAGACCGACGAGGTGCACTACCGGAACGTCTGGTACCGCGATCTGCCCGAGTCGCCCGTCGAGATCGACGACCCGAGCGACGTGCCGGACTACGACAGCGAACGGGGCGTCTGGGAGGAGCGCGAGGACTGGCCGGACCGCGACGCCGCGACGGACCTCGACCACCCGGACCACCCCGAGCAGATCGAGCCCGGCGAGGAGCCCGGCGACGCGCCGAGCGACGCCGACCTCCTGATCGACGACGAGCTCACGCTCGAACCGGGCGACGGCGACTGGACCAGCGACGAGGCGTACGGCGACGCGCAGATCCACGTCGAGTTCCGCGTCCCCGAGGACGTCGAGGGAGACGGCACGGACCGGGGCAACAGCGGCGTCCTGCTGTTCGGGCGGTACGAGCTCCAGATCCTCGACACCTACATGAACCGCGTCGACCTTGACGAGTGGGCGGGCGCGTACGTCGATCAGGCGCCGCCCCACCACGACGCCGTCCGTCGCCCCGGGGAGTGGCAGCAGCTCGACATAGTCTGGCAGGGGCCGCGGTTCGAGGACGGCGACCTCGTACGGGAGGCCCAGACCACCGCGTTCCTGAACGGCGTCGCCGTCCAGACGCGACTGCAGGTCGAGGGGCCGAACGCCGACGGCTCGCTCGACGAGTACGAGGCCCACGACTCGGAGCTGCCGCTCCGCCTCACGGAAGAGGGGAGCCGGATGCAGTTCCGCAACACGTGGGCGCGATCGCTCGACTGATCGCCTCGGGCTCACCCGCCTCATCGCGGCTTCTGTTTATTTCGGGCGTCGAGGAACTGCCGGTCGCCGAGCGGTTCTTTCGCGTTCCTGGAAACGATCCAGAACCCGGGTTAACCTCCGGTTATTCACGACGAAAATCGGGAGAAGGGGTCGAATGAGGATGCTCCGGCTGGGATTCGAACCCAGGTCATCACCGTGAGAGGGTGATATGATTGGCCGGACTACACCACCAGAGCGCACGTCCGTTCGACGCAATTACGGGTACGGCAGGATATTGTAAAACAGTTCCGTTTCGCCCCCGCCATGTCCCGGTTTACCGTGGCCAGAAGTCTCTCTGTCGCCGACGGAACGCGTCGCTCACGTCGACTTCACACGTCGACCGCGAAGGGGGCGGCGTCGCCCGCGTCCTCGGCGATCGCGGCGAGGAGGTCGGCCACGGCGTCGAGGTCGCCGGTGTCGACCACCTCGACCGGCGTGTGCATGTAGCGGTTCGGGATGGAGACGGTGAGCGACGGGACGCCGCCTCTGGAGGTGTAGAAGGCGTCGGCGTCGGTGCCGGTCCGAGAGCCCGCCGCCTGCAGCTGCACGTCGATGTCGGCGGCGTCGGCGGCGTCGCGCGCGAGGTCGACGAGGACGGGGTGGTTCGCGCTGCCGCGAGCGATCACGGGGCCGGCGCCGAGCTCGACCGGGCCCTGGTGCTCGCGGTCGACGTCGGGGTTGTCGGTAGCGTGGGTGACGTCGACGGCGACGAACGCGTCCACCGCGTCGAGGTCGACGCCGACCATCTGCGCGCCCTTGAGCCCGACCTCCTCCTGTACCGTGGAGGCGGCGTAGACGGTGGCGTCGGCGTTGCGTTCGGCGGCGCGCCGGAGCCCTTCCGCGGCCGCCCACGTGCCTGTCCGGTTGTCGATCCCGCGGGCGGCGATCCGGTCGCCGACCAACTCCTCCACTTCGGTCGAGAACGTGACGGGATCGCCGATCTCGACGTGTTCGCCGGCCTCCTCGGCGTCGGTCGCGCCGATGTCGACGAACTGGCCGGCGATCTCCTCGTACTCGTCCGTCGAGGCGTCGCGCAGATGGATCGCGGTCTGCCCGATCACGCCCTGGACCGGCTCGTCCGCGTGGACGGTGACGTGCTGGCCCTTCGAGACGGTTCGGTCGGAGCCGCCGATCCGGGCGATTCGAAGGAAGCCCTCGTCGAGCACGTCGCGGACGATGAAGCCGATCTCGTCGGCGTGGCCCGTCAGGGCGACGGTGGGCGCGTCGGGGTCGCCCTCGTGGACGGCGACGGCGTTGCCGTAGGCGTCGACGGAGACCTCGTCGGCGAAGCCGCGGACGTAGTCGGTCCAGACCCGCTGGCTCGGGGTCTCGAAGCCGGAGGGGCTGGCGGTCGCGAGCAGATCGTCGAGGAACGCTCTCTGGGAGCCGCGCATACGCGTGGCTGAATCCGGCGGTCGGCAAGAAACCGCCGATACGGGGCGGCGAGACGGTGGAAGGGTTCGGAGCGTCGGAGCGGCGAGATCGCGGAACGCGCTGACAGCTCCACCGACACAAGGGACTTGAGGCGTGCTCCCCTCCGGTTCGCATGGACATTCTCCGAAGCCTCCGAACCGTCTCCGAGGCCAGCGGGCCGGGCGTCGTCGACTGGGAGCGGGCGGCGGCCGCCGCGAAGGAGGGCACCGACCCCGGATCGCTCGCGCTCACCGACGCGGACCGGGCGGGGTACGCGACCGACGTGCGCGATGCGCGGGCCCGGCTCCGCGAGGTGGCGGGGCTCGAGTTCGACGTGCCGGACGCGATCGAGGTGCAGAACCGTCATCACTGGATCGACGCCAGCGTCGGCACGTTCCGGAACGTGATGGCGCCGATCGAGGCGGCCGCGACCGGGGACGGGGAGTCGATCGGGGCGACCGACGGAATCGGCGACCCAGCCGGCGGAGTCGGCGGGTCGAGCGGCGGGATCGTCGAGCCCACCGGGGGGCCCGTAGGCCTCCCGAGCGGCGACCTCACGCGGGAATTCGTCCGGGACGTCTCGCGGGTCGCGAACACGGGATCGATGGCGTTCACGCTCGGCTTCCTCGCGCGCAACGTGCTCGGCCAGTACGACCCGCTGCTCTTGGCCGACGAGCCCGACGCCGACCACGGGCTCTACTTCGTCCACCCGAACATCGTCGAGGTCGCGAGGTCGCTCGACGTCGATTTCCCGCGATTCAGGCGCTGGATCGCCTTCCACGAGGTGACGCACGCGGCCGAGTTCGGCGCGGCGCCGTGGCTTCCCGAGTACCTCGAATCGCGGGTCGAGCAGGGGATCGAGGGGCTCACGGGCGGCGCGGGAGAGGCCGGCCGCGGCGGACTGACGGCGGGCAATCTCCCGGTCGACGCCCTCGACACCGAGCCGTTCGCGGAGCTGCAGGCGGCGATGACGGCGGTCGAGGGGTACGCCGAGGTGCTGATGGACCGCGCGTTCGACGGCGAGTACGCCGACCTCCGCCGGAAGCTCGACGAGCGTCGGGGCGGGGGGAACCCCGTTCAGCGGCTCGCGCGCCGGCTGCTCGGGCTGGGACTGAAGCGCCGGCAGTACGAGCAGGGCGCCGCCTTCTTCCGCGAGGTCGTCGACGCCCGGGGGATCGAGGCGGCGGGCGCCGTCTGGGAGCGTCCCGAGAATCTCCCGACACGCGCCGAACTCGACGATCCCGCGGCGTGGCTGGTGCGCGTCGATCCCTGAGGGGTCAATCGGTGAACAAAATGAATGCGGTGGCGCGTGCCTGCGAGCGCCCTGATAAGGGCGCGAGGAGCACGCGCGAGGGAGTCGGGCGCGACGAGGGCGACCGAGGGGAGCCCGACAGACGCGCCCGACGAGGCTGGGGAGGCGTGAGGCTGCGGTGCTGTGCGGGGCGGGACTCAAAGGGGCAGCCGCGAGGCGGGCAGAGGCGACGCAAGCATCGCAACGTGTGAGTGGAGCGAACGAGTGAGGAGCGCAGCGAGCGTCTGCCCGCCTCGCGGCTGGGGCTTTGGAGGTCTCGTCGGCGACACCGATAGCGTCACTCACGTACGGCCGAGCGGCTGGGGCTTTGGAGGTCTCGTCGGCGACACCGATAGCGTCACTCACGTACGGCCTCGCGGCTGGGGCTTTGGAGATGTTCACCGCTGATCCGTCGGCAGGTGCTTATAAGCGAACGGCTGGGGCTTTGGCGGTGTTCACCGCCGATCCACTACACCACCGATCCTCACGCCAGTCGCTTATCGCGGAACGCCCGAATGACGTCCTGCCGGGCGATGATCCCCACAATTCTCCCGTCATCATCGACGACCGGCACCCGGTTGATGTTCGGGTCGTCGCCGGAGAGCAGATCGAGCACCTCGTTCACGTCGGTGTCGGGCGAGACGGTCGCCGCGTCGGTGCTCATCACCTCGGAGATCGGCTTGTCCGCGTTCCGGACCATGTCGACGCCCAGGTCGAGGTCGGCCCACGGCGCCTTCACCTGATAGGTGAGCGTGTCGACGAACGGGGGAAGCCCGATCGGGATCCACAGCGTCTCGTCGTCGGGCTCGAACAGGTCGACGAGGTCGGACTCGGTGACGACGCCGACCAGCCGGTCCTCGTCGTCGACGACGGGGAAGCCGCTGAACTCGTAGCGAGCGAACTTCTTGAACACGTCGGCGACGTCGTCGTCCGGCGAGACGGTCTTCACGTCGGACTCCATCAGGTCGCGAGCTTGCATACGGTCGCCGTCGCGTCGCTGATGGGTAGGCGTTTCGGCCGGCGTATCGGCCGACGTCGCGCTCGGAGAATCGGTCGTGACCCGCGACGAGATGTCGACGCCGCTCGGGATATGAAAACTGAGTGGCCGGGGTGGGCTCCGAACCCACGATCTCCGCATGTCCCAGGTCCGAGGCTCGGCGGAGCCACGGGAAGGACGCGGACGCTTCCAAGGCGTCACCGCACCGAATCTCCGAACCCTATGAGTGCGGCGCTATGTCCAGCTAAGCCACCCGGCCTCACCCTTTCGTACCGCGATGATACCCTTTAACCTTCCCATCCGTCGGAAGGTTGCGAACCCGTGACAGAGTCGCCGCGGGCGATCCGGCGGCGAGATCGATCCGATTCCGACCCCTCCGCGACCACGGTCGACGCGGACCCCGCGGATTTATGGCCGACGGGTCGGATCTCCGCGGTATGAGCCTTCCCGAACTGCTCGCGGGGACCGTCGGCGACGAGGAGGTCGTGGCCGAGGTCCCGCTCGGGGGAGCCGACCGACTCGCGGTCACGCCGACGCGGACGCTCGTCTATCGCGGCGACGGCCTGCTGTCGGACGAGTCGGTCGCGGAGTACTCCCACGACGTCGAGCGCATCGCGGTCTCGACGGGTCGCCGCAAGGCGAAACTCACCCTCGGTTACGGCCTCGACGGCGACGAGACGATCTCGGTGCCGGCCAAGCGCGCCGACGACGTGCTCCACCCGATCCTCGCCGGCGTCCTCTCCGCGACGGGCGTCACCGGGCCCGGCGAGTCCGTCGTCCGCACCTTCCGCTTCTCCGAGCTCACGCTCGTCGTCACCAGCGACCGGCTGGTCAAACACGTCGGCTCCGCCGTCTGGGACGAGGAGTTCGAGGAGTTCGCCTACGACGACATCACCGACCTCGACTTCGAGGAGGGGACCGTCGCCACCGCCGTCGTGTTGACCCACGGCGGGCGCTCCGAGCGGTTCAAGGCCCCCAACGAGTCCGCCCGGGCGGTCCGGGAGACGCTCGTCGACGCCGTCTGCACGTATCACGGCGTCGACAGCCTCGAGGAGTTCCGCGTGACCGTCGCCGAGGAAGGCGACGACGAGGCGGCCGCCGGGGAAGCGGACGCCGGCGGCACCACCGACTTCGGCGAGGGCCCCGACCCGCTGTCGGCGTCGCCGGTCGCCGACGCGGAGGCGGAAGCGGAGGGGGCCGACGCACCTCCGGAATCGGGCGACGAGACGGCTCCGGAGTCGGGATCCGGGGCGACCCCGGAAGCCGGATCCGTGGCGGAGGCGGAACCCGAAACGCCCCACGAGGACGGGACGGAACCCGCGTCCGGAAGCGGGGCGTCGGTAGACGAGGGTGCGGTCGGTGCGGGAACGGGTACCGTCGAGGAATCGACCGCCGATCGCGCGATCGACTCCGACCCGCTCGGCGACGATCCGCTCGACGACGATCCGCTGGCTGACGACCCGCTCTCCGACGACTCGGTCGCGGACCCGGTGACGGACTCGGCTGCCGAGGCCGACCCGGCGGCGGGATCGACGACCGACTTCGCGGACGACGCGGCGGGAGAGGCGACTGCGGAGGAGATCGCGTCGACCGGGGCGGCCGATCCGGCGGGCGCCGCCGACGCACCGGACGAACCCGGGCCGGCCGACGCGGACGCCTTCGACGGCTCGCCGTTCGAGAGCGCCGGCGTCGAGGGAGAGGACCTCGCGACCGAAGTGGCCGAGCTGCGCCACACAGTCGAGCAGCAGTCCGAGCGCCTCGACAGGCAGTCCGCGCTGATCGAACAGCTGATCGAGGAGCTCCGCCGCGGTCGCTGACCCCGGCTCGGCGGTCGGTGATCTCGGGCTCGCCGATCCGGCCTTTCCGCCCCCGGTTTTCCGCCCCCGGTTCTCTCGGGCGATAGTTGCAGGAGTCCATTTTTAACTACGAGGGAAAACCGTCGGACAGTGACCGCACAACTGACGCGCCTCGACGCGCTGTTGGGGAGCGTCGCGACCACGGAGGCCCGCGTCGCGGTGACCGCCGGGATCCTGCTCGCGACGCTCGCCGTCGGCTGGCTGCTCCTCCCTCGGGTCGTCCGGGCCGCAGAGCGCGTCGCGACGCGCTGGCTGGAACGGTTCCTCGACGGGCGGGCGGAAAGCTCGATAGAGACGATGCGCGAGGCCGTTCCGGTCTCGTTCGCGCTGCGGCTGTTCGTCGGCCTCCTCCAGCTCGCGCTGTTCGCGCTCGCCGCCGTCGCGATCTTAGCGCTGTGGGGACGGTTCGCGATCGTGATCGCGGTGCTTCCGGTCGCGGAGAACGCGCTCGCGATCGGCGCGCAGGCGTTCCTCTCCGCGCTGCTCCTCGGTGCCGCCTACGTCGCGAGCGACGTGTTAGACGAGTACGTCGAGGACCTCTCGGCCGACAGCGACCGCATCACGGCCCACCAAGAGCAGCTCCTCAGCCGGATCATGCAGGTCGGTGTGCTGGTGATCGCGGGGGTAACCGTCCTCGGGATCTGGGGCGTGAACCTCGGCGGGCTGCTCGTCGGGGCGGGCTTTTTAGGGATCGTGCTCGGGATGGCGGCCCGCCAGACGCTCGGGTCGCTGATCGCCGGCTTCGTCCTGATGTTCGCGCGCCCGTTCGAGATCGGCGACTGGGTGGAGATCGGCGACGAGGAGGGGTTCGTCACCGACATCACCATCATGAACACCCACATGCGAAACTTCGACGGCGAGTACGTCGTGGTGCCCAACGACCTGGTCACCAACCAGGCGATCACGAACCGGAGCCGCGAGGGCCGGCTCCGGATCCACATGGAGGTCGGGATCGGGTACGACGACGACCCCGACGAGGCCAGCGAGATCGCCGAGGCGGTCCTGACCGAGATCGAAACCATCGCCAACAACCCGAAGCCGTACGTGATCCCCTCGGGCTTCGGCGACTCCGCAATCTTACTCGACCTCCGCTTCTGGATCGAGCCGCCGACCCCGCAGGCGCGGTGGCGCTCGAAGGCGACCGCCGTCGAGATGATACAGGACCGCTTCGCGGACGCCGGGATCTCCATCCCGTACCCGCAGCGGACCGTGTCGTACCCGCCGGGGACGGCGGAGACGGACGAGACCGTCGAGCGCGTCGAGCGTGTCGACGCCGACGACGAGCGCTCGTCCGGCGGCAGCGTCGGACGCGCGAGCGACCGCCCTACCTGAGCGGCGTCGCGCCGTCGACCGACGCTTCCGGCTCCACCGGCTCGAACGTTATCCGCACCACGGCGTCGACCGTCTCAGAGAACCCGTTCGTGTCGACGTCTTCCCGATAGGGCGACGGGCCGTGAACGTCGGCGATTCGGTACGCGCGATCGGCGGAGAGCGGCTGGTTCAGCTCGACGAACAGCACGGACTCGCAGTCGCCCCGCTCGCCGCCCCACGTGGGGAGCGTAACGGGAACCGCATCCGCCTCGGCGCGGATGACGTGCCCCTCCGCCAACCGCTCGTCCTCTCCGACGATCGCGCCGGAATCACCGTATCCGTTGGGATCGATATCCGACGGATCGGTCAGGTAGAACGTCCCGTCCCAGCACCCCCCGCCGTACGGATCGGCGCCCGTGATCCGTCGGTACGACTTCTCCGAGACGTAGCCGACGCCGCCCTCGCCGGTCTCGAGACCGCCGGTGCAGGATCGTTCGGAGTCCTCGGCGGGGTCGGAGTCCTCGGCGGAGTCGGAGTCTTCGGCCGGGTCGGCGTCCTCGGATCGACCGGCGTTTTCGGGCCGGTCGGCGCTCCACGGCAGGAACTCGACGCGGTCGCTCACCGACTGCCCGCTCGGGTCGTCGAGGGGATTGTCTCGGTGGCTGGGGCCCGTCTCGTCGCCCCACCAGTTACACGTCGCATCGACCGCTTTCGGGAACGACGCCGCGTCCGCGACCGCACCGCCCGCCTCGTTGCCCTCGACGACGTTGCGCCGGAGCCGCGCCTCGAACGCGGCGGCCGCCCGCAGTCTGTACCCCGCCTCGTTCCCGGCGAGGACGCACCCTCGCACTTCGAGGAAGCCGTTCGTGTGCTCGACGCCCGGGCCGGCGTTGTCCCGAACGTCGCAGCGGCGCACGAGGACGGGATCGTCGAGCTGCGGACCGTCGGGAGGAGCCCTCTCGACTCCCGAGCCGCCGGTCGCCTCGATCGGCGACCGGGCGACGAGGGTCGTCTTGCCTGCCCAGCCGTCGTCACCCTCGGTCCGCGAGCGACCGACGGGGGCCGTCTCCACTCCCGGGCCGTCGTTCGTCTCGATCAGCGTCCGCTCGACGCTCGATCCGGCGGTCGTCGGCAGCAGGACGCCGCCGCCGTTGTCCGCGACGACGGAGTCCTCGACGACCGTCGTCGCGCGAGCGCCCGACTCGACGACGAGCGCTCGTCCGGCGTTCTCCCGTATCTCGCAGTCCCGTATCGAGACGCGGCCGTCGTCCACCGCTATCCCGACACCTCCGTTCCCACGGACCGCCGAGTCCGCGCACGCGATCTCCGCCCCGCCCTCGCTCCGCACGCCGGCGGCGGCGTTCCCCTCGACCGTCACGGAATCGAGCGTGAGAGAGGCGCCCCAGCGAACGTCGACGCCTCGCCGGAAGTTCCGCACCGTGAGGTTCTCGACGGTGACGCCGCGCGCGCCGTCCCGCACTTTGATCCCCGTTCTCTCCCCGTCCCCCTCGATCCGGTGTCCTCGTCCGTCGATCGTCACGTTGCTCGCGGCGATTTCGATCCCCTCGCCCGCCGCGGAGACGTCGTCTTCGAGGAGGTATCTCCCCGACTCGTCGACGGTGGTCGGCTCGGCGATCGTCTTCGGGAGCTGGTAGTCGCCGACGGTTCCCGTCCGAACGCCCCCGATGCCGGCGAAGGCGAACCCCCCGCCGACGCCCCGCTGGAGGAACTTCCGCCGCGAGTATCCGTCCTGCGCGTCGTCCGGTGGGTTCGCTTCCCTTGGCATGACAACGAATGCGACTCTCCAGAGCGTCATCGTTATGTGCCGGCTGAACGCCGCGTTAGAAGGCCGCTACTCGGCCTCTATCGGTGTATCATCGAGAGGTTCCGTCCCGCCGATCCGTCCCGTATCGCATTCACCGATCTCGTCCGAACCCCGCGGCGAACGTCGGCTCGTCCACCGAGAGGACGGTCGGCCGCCCGTGCGGACACGCGTACGGGCGGTCGCACTCGCCGAGTCGGTCGAGCAGCGACCGGAGCTCTTCACGCGTCAACTCCCCGATCGCTCCGCGCTTCAACGACGGGTGACACGCCAGGTCGGCGAGCAGCGTCTCGCGGGCATTCCGCGGCGACTCCCCGTCCGCGAGCGTCGCGAGCGCGTCGCGGAACGCGTCCGCGTCGGCCGCCCGCCCGAACGGCGCCGGGACGGCCCGGAGCCTGACGGTCCCGCCGCCGAACGGCTCCGTCTCGAACCCGAGCGCGGCGAGGGCGTCGGCGTGCGCCTCCGCGGCCGCCGCCTCGTCGGCCGACAGCGACGCGGTCGCCGGCGGGTCGAGCGGGGCGGTCGGCACCGCCTCGCCGTCGAACGCCCGGGCGAGCCGCTCGTAGTTCACGCGCTCGTGGGCGGCGTGGCCGTCGATCACGAGCAGCTCGTCGCCGGCCTCCGCGAGGAGGTAGAGGTCCCGGAAGGTCCCGATCGGCTCCGCGTCCGCGAACGCCGCCGGGCGCTCGCCCTCGTCGCCGCCGACCGGCTCCAGCGCGCCTTCGAGCCCGGTGTCGACCTCGGCCTTCCGCCGGAGGTCGGCGCCAGTGAGCGCGTCGGCGACGACCGACTCGACCGCGTCCGCGACCGCGTCGGCGTCGCGGAGCCCGACCTCCCGCTTCGCCGGGTGGACGTTCGGGTCCACGCGGACCGGCGGCAGCGACGCGTCCACGACCGCCACCGGCTCGCGACCGTCCGGGATCAGGCGGCCGTATCCCGCGCGGACCGCGGCGGCGAGCCGGTCGTTCCGGACCGGGCGCCCGTTCACCGAGACCCGGACGTGGTCGCGCGAGGAGCGCGTCACCGAGGGGTACGCGAGGGCGCCGGCGACGTCGATCGACGCGGATTCGTCTCCGTCCCCCGCCCCCTCGATCTCGGCGCTCGCCGCGACCTCCGTCGACCGGCTCGCGGTCTCTCGGTCGTACACGCCGAGCAGCGCCTCCGTGATCCCGGATCCCGGCGTCGACAGCGTCCGCGACCCGTCGTGCTCCAGCGTGAACGCGACGCCGGGGTTCGCCAGCGCGTAGTCCGCGACCAACGAGGAGACCCGCGCGAACTCGGCCGCCGACCCGGCGAGCGACTCCCGGCGCGCGGGGCGGGTCGCGAACAGGTCCTCGACGACGACGGTGGTGCCGCGGGCGCGCCCGGCGTCGGTGACGGTCGGGCCCTCGGAACCGCGGTCGAGTGCCGACCCGCCGCCCGACGCCGCGCCGTCGACGACCACCCGCGTCCCGACCGCGTCGCCGTCGCCGGTGACGAGTTCGAGCCGCGCGGCCTCGGCGATCGCCGCCAGCGCCTCGCCGCGGAAGCCGAGCGAGCCCGCGCCCACGGGGTCGCCGTCGGGCGCGAGCTTGCTCGTCGCGTGGCGCTCGACCGCGAGCCGGGCGTCCTCGCGGCTCATCCCCCGCCCGTCGTCTGCCACCCGGATCCGGTCGGTGCCGTCGCCCTCGACCGCGATCTCGACCCGCGAGGCGCCGGCGTCGAGCGCGTTGTCGATCAGTTCGCCGACGACGCGGGCGGGCCGGGTCACCACCTCGCCGGCGGCGATCCGGCCGACGGTGGCGGGGTCGAGCCGGCGGACGCGGTCCGGATCCTCGGAGTTGGTTCCCCCGGCAGGCCGTTCCTCACCCGTCATTGTCGACCCGCGACTGGAGGTCGTGGAGGGCGTTCAGCGCCTCGATCGGCGTCATTCGGGCGAGGTCGAGGTCGCGGAGGGCAGCGGTCAGTTCGGTCTGGGCGCCGGCCGACCGGTCGGTCCGGGGGTCGCCGTCGGCCGCGGAGTCGCCGTCGGTCGCGGCGCTCGCGTCCTCTGTCCCCTTCGGATCTGCCTCCCGTTCCGTCTCCTCCTCCGCGAGGAACTCCCGTAGTGACGCGTCGGGGTCGTCGCCCTCGTCGCTGCCGACCGCGGGATCGGACGCGTCCGTCTCCGCGTCGACCCCCTCGGCGTTGACCCCCTCCGCGCCGCCCGTCTCCGCGGCCACGAGGTCGCGGGACCGGTCCACGACCGGGGCCGGGACACCGGCGAGCTCGGCGACCTCGACGCCGTACGACGAGGAGGAGGCGCCGGGAACGACCCGGTGGAGGAACGTCACGTCGCCGTCCTCGCGGGTCGCCGTGAAGTGGAGGTTGAAGGCGCGCTCGCGCTCGTCGGCGAGGTCGGTCAGGTCGTGGTAGTGCGTGGCGAAGAGGGCGGTCGCGCCGAGCTCGTCGTGGACGAACTCGGCGGCGGCGCGGGCGATGGCGCGCCCGTCGGTCGTGGCGGTGCCGCGGCCCACCTCGTCTAAGAGGACGAGCGAGTCCGGGCCGGCGTCGTGGAGGATCTCGGTCAGCTCGCTCATCTCGCGCATGAACGTCGACTGGCCGCCCGCGATGTCGTCGGAGGCGCCGACGCGGGTGAACAGCCGGTCGAAGACGGGGAGCGTGGCCGCCTGCGCGGGGACGAACGAGCCGGTCTGCGCGAGCACGACCGCGAGCGCGACCGACCGCATGTACGTCGACTTCCCGCTCATGTTCGGGCCCGTGATCACCGCGATCGACCCGCGCGGGAGGTCGGCGTCGTTCGGGACGAACGACTCCTCGGCGCGCTCGACGACCGGGTGGCGTCCCCCCTCGACCTCGACGCCGGCGTCGGGGTCGTCGACGACCTCCGGGCGGACGTAGTCCCGCTCGACGGCGACGGTCGCCAGCGAGCGGAGCGCGTCGAGCGCCGCGATCGCGTCCGCGAGCCCCTGGATCCGCTCCGTCTCGCTCGCGACGCGCTCGCGCACGTCGACGAACAGCTCGTACTCCAGGGCGTCCGCGCGCTCCGCGGCGCCGACGATCTCCTCCTCGCGCTCCTTCAGCTCCGGCGTGTAGTAGCGCTCGCTGTTCTTCAGCGTCTGTCGGCGGCGGTAGTCGTCTGGGACGCGGTCGAGGTTGGCGTCGGTCACCTCGATGTAGTAGCCGTGGACCTGATTGTGGCCGACCGACAGCGAGTCGATCCCGGTGCGCTCGCGCTCGCTCGCCTCCAGGTCGGCGACCCACTCCCGGCCCTCGCGCTCGGTCGTGCGGAGGTCGTCGAGATCGTCGTCGAATCCCGAGGCGATCACGCCGCCGTCGGTGATCTCCGGCGGGGGGTTCGCGGCGATCGCGTCGTCGATCAGCTCGCGGACCTCGGTCAGCTCGTCGAGGCTGTCGCGGAGGTCGCGAAGGTGGTCGGTGCGGGGGCGGGCGGCGTCGGTGTCGCCGACATCCTCTCCGTCCGCGCCGTCTCCCGCTCCCGCCTCCCCGTCCGCCCCCGCCAGCGTCGCTTTCAGCTTCGGCACGACCGCGAGCGTCGCGTGCAGCGAGCGCAGGTCGCGGGCGTCGGCGCGCCCCCGAGAGATCCGGCCGACGAGGCGTTCGAGGTCGTAGGCGGCCCCGAGCGCGTCGGACAGCTCCTCGCGGACGAGGGTGCGGTCGACCAGCTCGCCGACCGCGTCGTGGCGGCTCCGGATCGCGTCGGCGTCGACGAGGGGGCGCCGGAGCCAGCGCTCTAAACACCGTCGGCCGAGCGCGCAGCTCGTCTCGTCGAGCGCGCCGAACAGGGTGTCGCTCGCGCCCAGCCCGCGGTTCTCGAACAGTTCGAGGCTGCGCTGGGCGGCCGCGTCGAGCCGGAGCCGGTCGCGGGGGTCGTACCGCCGGATCCGGGTGACGTACGAGAGCGGGCCGTCGTCGCCCTGCGTGTACTCGGCGTACGCGAGCACCGCCCCCGCCGCCCGCAGTTCGGCGTCGCCGTCGAACCGGCGGTCGGGGGCGGGGAGGTACGGCTCCAGCCGGTCGGTCGCGGCCCGGCGCTCGAAGGCACCAGGGTCGTACGCGTGGGTCGTCCAGCCGCGCTCGGCGTCCGCCAGCTCGAAGGCGGGGGCGTCCGGTCCCGCGATCAGCTCCGCGGGCGCGATCCGGTCGAGCTCCTCCGCGACCGCGTCGCGGTCGCCCGACGTGACGAGGCACTCGCCGGTGGAGACGTCGACGGCGGCGAGGCCGACGGTCTCTCCCTCTCTCGCGGTCGCCGCCACGTAGTTCGTCGTCCCGGCCTCCAGCAGCTCGTCCTCGACGACGGTCCCGGGGGTGATCACCTCGGTGACGGCGCGGTCGACGAGCCCGGACGCCTGCTCGGCGTCCTCGACTTGGTCGCCGACGGCGACGCGGTAGCCCGCGTCGAGCAGCGATTCGAGGTACGGCGCGGCGTTGTCGATGGGGATCCCCGCCATCGGGTAGTCGCCGGTGGAGTCGGAGCGCTCCGTCAGCGCCACCTCGCAGACGCGGGCGACGGCCTCGGCGGCCTCGCAGAACGCCTCGTAGAAGTCGCCGACCTGGAACAGCACGAGGGCGTCCTCGTGGGCGGCACACAGGTCGGCGTACTGCGAGAGCATCGGCGTCAGCTCCTCGCGGGCGTCGGCGATCCCCGGCGGGAGCCCGGTCACCGTCTCGCGGTCCGCAGTCGGCATACCACGGATCCGGGCGCCCGCGGTCATAAACGGTGCGGAGCCGGGCGGTGGGACCGACCGGTCGACCGGTCCGGTCGATCCGCGGCGCCCGAGCGCTTACAACGCTGGAACCCCGAGAGAACCCGTGACGAACCGCGCGATCGTCGTCGGCATGGCAGCGACGTTCATCGGACTGACGGCCTTCCTGCTCGTCGCCGGAGTCGTCGTCTCCCCCGTCCTGCTGGCGGTCGCCGTCCCGTTCGGCGTCGTCTCGTACTTCCTCTGGTACCACGCCAGCGGCCGGCTCCGCGACCGCGTCCGGCGCGAGGCCACGCAGGTGGGTCCCGGAGAGCACGCACGAGCGCGTCAGCGCGCCCGAGCCGCCGAACACCGCCGGTCCGCCGGGGCGACGGACGGCGGGTTCGGTCGCGGGGCCGCTAGAGGGGGCCGCGGTCGTGGGCGCCGAGCCGCGTCCGGACCGGGAGGCCCCGAGGCCGGAGACCCCCGCGACCGCGCTCCGCCGACGAGCGGGATGTCCGAGCGCGAGGCCTACGCGGCGCTCGGGCTCGACCGGACCGCCGACAGCGAGGCGATCCGGTCCGCCTACCGGGGGCGGGCGAAGCGGATCCACCCGGACGGCGAGGAGGGCGACGAGGCGGCGTTCAAGGAGCTGAACGAGGCGTACGAGCTGTTGACGGACTGACTGCGGTTCCGCTCGCGATTCTCCGCTCCGCCCGCCGATCACCGAGCGTCGGCGTCGCCGAGCGCATCCGCGATCGCGGTCTCCGCCTCCGCGAGCTCCGACCGCGTGTTGACGTTGGTGAACGTCCGTTCGGTGGTTCGATCGCGAATCTCGGCGTCGTCGACGACGACGCGGTCGAGGTCGTCGATCGGCGCCAGCACCTTCCGGTCGCCGCGGGCGAGGGCGCGGTCGCAGGCGGCCGCCATCGCCTCGGCGTGGTACACCGCCTGCGTCGTCTGGAGCCAGCGGTCGTCGAGCCGCGGGATCGCCCCCTCGCGTCCCGCGGCGTCCTCGCGGAGCGACCTGAGGAACCCCGGGTCGACGAACGGGGTGTCGCAGGCGACGACGGCGACGTACTCGTCGTCGGCGACTCGGCAGGCGTTCCGGATCCCCGCGACCGGCCCGAGATCGGGCTGGTCGTCGACCGCCCAGCGGAGGGGGAGCGGGAGACCGTCGAGCGCGTCCGCGAACGCCTCCCGCTGATCGGGCCGACAGTTGACCACGATCTCGTCGACGATCGGGTCGCCGCCGGCGGCGCGGTCGGCACCCGGCGGGACGGGGTCGTCGTCGCCCGCGAGTCGGTCCGCGACGCGGCGGACCATCGGCACGCCCGCGAGGGGGGCGACGGCCTTGTCGCGGTCGCCGAAGCGCGTCGAGCGCCCCCCGGCGAGGATGGCTCCGGTGGTCACGGGGCGCGGTTGGACGCCGGGGGACTTCGCGGTTGCGGTCCCCCCAACTCCCGGCAAAGCGACCCGTTAAGTGGCCGGCGGTCCAGGGATCGAACATGGCAGAGGCCACGGATCTCGAGGAGCTGAAGCGGGGGACCGACCTGGTGAAGCGCGGCTTCGCGCGGATGCAGAAGGGCGGTGTGATCATGGACGTCGTCACCCGCGAGCAGGCGCGGATCGCGGAGGACGCCGGCGCGGTCGCGGTGATGGCGCTGGAGGCGGTCCCGGCCGACATCCGCAAGCGCGGCGGCGTCGCGCGGATGCCCGACCCGCAGAACGTCACCGAGATCATCGACGAGGTGTCGATCCCGGTGATGGGGAAATCGCGGATCGGCCACCGCAAGGAGGCGGAGATCTTGGAGTCGCTCGGCGTCGACATGATCGACGAGTCGGAGGTGCTCACGCCCGCCGACGACGAGTACCACACCGACAAGCGCGACTTCGCGTCGCCGTTCGTCTGCGGCGCCCGGAACCTCCCCGAGGCGCTCCGGCGGATCCGCGAGGGCGCGGCGATGATCCGGACGAAGGGCGAGGCCGGCACCGGCGACGTGAACCAGGCCGTCCAACACCAGCGCACCATCAAGAACCAGATCCGGACGCTCACCGGGCTCAACTACGAGGAGCGCGAGAAGTGGGCGCGCGAGCACGGCGCCCCCCGCGATCTGGTCCACGAGACGGCCGAGGCCGGCCGGCTCCCGGTCGTCAACTTCGCGGCCGGCGGCATCGCGACGCCCGCCGACGCCGCGCTGATGATGCACCACGGCTGCGACGGCATCTTCGTCGGCTCGGGCATCTTCGGCGCGGAGGACCCCGAGTCGATGGGTACGGCGATCGTCGAGGCCGTCAACAACTGGGACGATCCCGACGAGCTCGCCGACATCGCCTCCGGCATCGGCAAGGGGATGAAGGGTCAGTCCAACGAGGACATGACCGACGAGGAGAAGCTGCAGGGACGCGGCGTTTGAGCGACTGTTTATAAAGAGCTCTGAGAGTTGGCCCGCTCAGGCCGACCCCTCGGTCCCCGGGTCGTACACGTCCGGATTCGGTTCGCCGTCGACCTCTCGGACCTCCAGGCGTCGATCGGTCTCGTTTCGCTCAGTGGCCGTATCTGTTCACGCGTCGATCAGGAGGTGCGTATCCCTCCGAACGTATTCGGGGACGTACCCGTCGGTAGCTTTCAGCACTCCGTTCCTGCGAACGGGCACTGTTCGAATCCAGTTGATGGGGTCGCAGCACACGTGTTCGACGTTCCGTCTACGAGCACTCGCAGGCGTTCGATCGCCTCGTCCGGGAGCACGTATCCGATTCGGTACCCCACTTCGAGCGGCATATCGAACCCCGTTCGACGACCAAAGAACGTTCGGACTGCACACTGGCGCGCCTCGAGCTCCAACGCGACCTCCCTCCCGTGATCGGTGAGCTCGACTCCGGCTCGCTTCTCGTGTCGGAGGAGCCCAGCGGCGGCGAGTCGCTCGAACATCTCCGTCACGCTCGACGGCGCGACACCGAGGCGGTCGCTCACCTCCCCGGTCCGAACCCGGTCGTCGCGGTCGGTACCGAGCCGCCTGACGGTGACAAGATACAGCCCGCCGTTCCGATCGACGCAGGCGGTGGGTCGCGCGCAGCCGCAGACGTCCATCTGTGCGTGGTCGATAGCCATTATCGTCTGTTCGACACGCTCAGGACATGAGGATACCTCCGAACATGTTCCCGCATGTCGTCGATTTCAGATCTCGCCCACGCTCGTCGACGTACCGTTCCGCTCGCGTACCAGTAGAACCCGCGACCGACGGAAGGGGAACATCTTCGGTGGTACCGTCAGGTGTGCGGAGACCGTACCCGCATCCATGGGCGCGATCCCGGGTACCATCGAGACGGACCAACAGCCCCCGATGACGGTCCCGTTACGACACTTCGTCGTCGGCCTCGTCTTTCTCGTCGCGGGTATCGGAGTCGGGGTCGGCTTACACCTGAACGCCGTTCCGGGACTGGGCCGGCTCGCTCACGTCCATCTCCTGTTAGCCGGGTGGATATGTATCACGATCATGGGGGCGATGACGCAGTTCGTGCCCGTCTGGTCGGGCGCGACCCTCTACTCGCGGCGACTCGCGAATCTGCAGTTGGGGCTGGTCGTCGCCGGTCTCTCGGGATTCGTCGTCGCGTTTCTCCTGGTCGAGATGAGGTGGTTGATCCCGTTCGCAGCGCTCATGCTCGTCGGCTTCTGGGCCTTCGCGTACAACATCGTCCGAACGCTCGGCACCGTCGAGGAGTACGACGTCACCGAGCGGCACTTCCTCGGGGCGCTCGGCTTGTTCCTCCTGTTGACCGTTCTGGGCGTCCTCCTCGCGATCGATTTCACGGTTCCGACGTTCTCGCGGATCGGCGTCAGCCGGTCCGGGGTGGTGGGCGCCCACGCGACCCTCGCGGTGTTCGGTGCCGTGCTCACGACGGTGTACGGCGCGGTGTACCAGCTCGGAACGATGTTCACACAGACGGAGCTCCACGGGATCGACCACCAGCTCCGCTCCGTCGAAGAGATCGCGCACCCCACCGGCGTCGTCGTACTCGCGGTCGGTCGGCTCGTGGCTCACGCCCCCGCCGCGCGGGTCGGCGGTCTGTTGATCCTGTTCGCCGCGTCGGCGTTCTGTCTCATCCTGGTACGCAAACTGTACGAGATGCAGGTCGAACGGACCCCGATGCACACGCGGTACATGGTGGCAGTGGGGGCGCTCGTGCTGTGGATCGCCGTCACAGTACCCGCGTGGATATCTGACCCGTTGACGCGCGATCACCTGCTCGGCGCGGCGAACGCCGGCCATCTGCTCCTGTTGGGAGCGATCGGGTTCGTCGTCGTGGGAACGCTGTATCACATCATTCCCTTCGTCATCTGGGTCAACCGGTACAGCGATCTGTTAGGGTTAGAGGACGTCCCGATGATCGACGACCTCTACGACGACCGGATCGCCGCGATCGACGGGATGCTCCTCGGGGCCGGAAGCGCACTGATCGTAGGCGCAGAGCTACTGGAGGTCGCCGGAACACCGGCGCTCCTCGGCGGACTGCTAGTGGGCGGCGGCGTCGTGGCGTTCGTGTCCAACATGTTACTCGTGTTAGTCCGTCACAGCCCACACGCGATCGATCGAATCGTGTTGGGTTCGTTCTCGCCGCGCCGAGTGCGCGATCTTGACGAGGCGGCCGACGACTAGATCTGCCAGCAGAAAGCCCGATAATCGTCTAGGACTTCTGAGAACACTCACGAACGCGGGATCAGCTGGACTCCGGATGTGGACACAACGCTTCACGGCGGCGAGCGCCGATCGCCCCCGACGACGAGGCCACCATCCGAACATGTGCGGGAGCAGGAGTACCCTCCACGATCGCGAACGAACGGGTATGCCCAGCTTTCCGTCTCCGTTCGGATCCGACGACAGCGATCTGTTCGACGGCTACGACGAGTTCGCTTCGGATCACCTCCCGCGACCGGGCGAGTTCCTCGACTCTCACCGCCTGCTCACCGGAGCGGATCACGTCGCGTTTCACCGACTCACTCGCGACTGCTTCGAGGAGCGAAAAGTGTACGATATGACGTTCAACTACAACCTCGCCCGGCTGAACCTCGACACGCGTCACACGAGCGCCGGCTACCGGTACGCCGACGAACGCGACGACGCCGACGACGCCGTCGAATCGGACGATATCGACCGCGTACTCCGCGCGGAGTTCACGCCGACGACCCCGTTCTGTCCGCAGACCCACACGCTCACGATAGGATCGTTCCGCGCGTGGAATGGGCTCTCTGAACGGCACGAGTATGACCTCATCCGCGTCCGCGCGGCACCGATGCACCATCAGAGCGGGGCGATCAACGAGCAGCTCGCCGACCTCGAGCGGACGTATCTCGAGACGGGAGACGTGACCGCCGACCCGGAAGGCGGCACCGAAATCGGGTCGAACCCGATGGAACGCTCGATGGAGAACGAGGGGCCGAGCCGGGGATCGCCGGACGCACCGTTCTGAAGGGAGCCGGTCGGCCGGGACAGCGGTCACTGCGTGGTCGGCACCGTGATCCGCGGTCTCGCTCCGGATCCGTCCGTCTTCGAAATCGCCTCGTCAGAACGGGGCGTTCGGATCCTTCGAGACGGTCGAATCACCACCATCGTGTGCTTCGGCCTTTCCGATCAGCACCCTGAACTCGCCGGGATCACGCTTGCGGTATTCTCAGTAGAACTCCGGGCCGGCTTCAGTCTCGAACTGGTGGTACAGCGGCTTCGGGTCGTGGTCGTTCACGAGGGTGAAAAATACGACACGGCGAACTATCGGTCCCTACTCGTCCGTGCCGGGGTCGTACACGTCCGGATTGGGTTCGCCGTCGACGTCGACGACCGCGAGCGCGCCGCGACGGCCGGCCCGCGAGAGCGCGTGGTCGACGATTTTGATCGGGCCCGGAACCGCGAGGTCCATCTCGCCGACCGTCGCCGTCCCGGGCGCGACCGGCGTCGTCTCGACGTATCGGCCGGGCGGGGAGACGAGGTCGCCGTCGCGGTACAGCCGCGACCAGACGTTCCCGATCGGGTGCCACGAGCTGCTGAGGTTCGGGCCGCCGTTCACGAAGAACACGCGGACGGTCTCGTCGACCGCGGCGTCGATCGCGCCGAGGCGGTCCGTCGTGAAGCCGTGGTGCTCGCCGTTGAAGACGACGTACGTCGGGTCCTCCGCGAGCATCGCCCCGTGGTCGAACGCGTGGTGGCCCTTCTCGCCCAGTTCGCCCTCGGTGTAGAGCTCGTGTTGACCGAGGTAGAGCTCGCGGTCCACCGCGGGCAGTCCCGCCTCGGGCTCGACGAGGATCGCGCCGAACATCCCGGCGCTGACGTGGTGGTCCATCGCCGGCACCGCGCAGTGGTAGGTGAACAGGCCGGGGAACTCGGCGCGGAAGCTGAGTTCCGCCGCGTCGTCGCCGGGCACGAGCGTCGTGTCGACGGCCCCGCCGCCGGGCCCGTACACGGCGTGGAAGTCCACGTTGTGGATGTCGTCGTTGTCGTCGGGCGGAACTTCGAACCGGAGGTTCACGGTGTCGCCCCGCCGGACGCGGATCGTCGGCCCCGGGACCTGCCCCTCGAAAGTCATGTACTTGAACGTCACGCCCGGCTCGACCTCCGCGACGAGCTCCTTCGTCCGAAGGGTGACGTCGTGCTCGCGCGGCTCGTCCCAGTCGACGGGAGCCGGCACGTCGGTCGGGTCGGCCGCGATCCGGCCGACGTCGACGTCGCGTGCGGGGTCCAGTTCGGGGGCGACGTCCTCGCTCGCGTCCTCCGGCGGCGGCGTCTCCGCGTTCACCGGCGCACCGATACAGCCGGCCACCGCGCCGACCGCCCCGCTCCCGAGCGCTGCAACCATCTTCCGCCTGCTGAGGTCTTGTGACATGATTCTTCTCTGTCTCAACGGAGGCGACCTCGTGACATATAGCGTATATACTGTTCCCTAACACCGAGACGAGATCGGCTCTCTACCCCCATATGTGGGATATTAAATATCTCCTGTAACCGGATACGACTGGGACAGATCGGGTCCCGTCGGTTTCGTTTTCGTAGCGGTGAGCGGGGTCGGTCCGGCCCGTCGAACGTGTTCGGGAGAAGAAACGCGGGGACGGAACGCGAGGCCGACGTATGGACCGACCACGGCTCGCGACGCTCCTGACCTGGTCAGTCGTGGGGACGTATCTGCTCGTCGCGCTCGGAGCGACCGCCGCCGCTGACGCGGGCGCGGCGCTCGCTGCGTTCCATTACGCCTCCGCGGTGGCCGTCGGCGTCCTGCTCGCCGCCGCCGCCCTTCTCGCCCACCGAACGGCGGCCTCGCGCGGCGTCCGCGTCGGAACGATCGCGGTCCTGATCGCCTATGTAGCGCAGGCCGGTGTCGGGCTCGCGGGTCGCACCGGCGTCCTGCCGTTCGACGGCGGCGCTCACCTGCTGGGCGGGATCGCGGTCTTCGCCGTCCTCCTCGCGACGCTCGTGATCAGGGTTGAAGAGAGCGCGGACGCGCCGACCCCAGACGACGACGCGTCTACCCGCGACGACGGCGCTCCGACCCGGTCGGTCGACCCCGGGACGCCGACTGCGCTGGACGGGGATGCCGACCCTCGGGCGTCGGGAAGCGACACGATCCGGCTTCGCGGCCGGGTTCGGGCGTACCTCGAACTGACCAAGCCCCGGCTGATGTGGCTGCTGTGCCTGCTCGCGCTGGCGGGGATGGGACTGGCCGTCGCCGGCGGGACCGAACTCGACGGCGTGACGGTCGTCGCGACCCTCGGCGGCGGCGTCCTCGCGACCGGCGCGTCGGGGGCGTTCAACCACGTGTACGAGCGCGACCGCGACCGCAAGATGCGGCGGACCGCGGACCGACCGATCGCGACCGATCGGGTCGGCGTCCGGCGCGCGACCGGCTTCGCCGTCGCGCTCGTCGTCGCCTCGATGGCGGTCATGCTCGCGTTCGTCAACGCGCTCGCGGCCGCGCTCACCGCGGCGGCGGTCGTCTACTACGCGTACGTGTACACGGTCCTGTTGAAGCCGACGACCCGGTGGAACACCGTGATCGGCGGCGGTTCGGGCGCCCTCCCGGCGCTGATCGGGTACGCCGCGGTGACCGGGACGGTCGGGCTCCCCGCCGTCCTGCTCGCGGTCGTCGTCTGCTGTTGGACCCCGGCGCACTTCTACAACCTCGCGATCGCCCACCGCGAGGACTACGCGCGCGCCGACTACCCGATGTTGCCGGTCGTCGCGGGCGTCGAGACCGCGCGCCGGCGGATCCTCGCGTGGCTCGGCGTCACCCTGATCGCCGCGGTCCTGTTGGGGAGCGTCTCCGACCTCGGCCTCCTCTACGCGGTCACCACCACGGCGCTCGGCGCGCTGTTCGTGCGAAGCGTGGTCCGCCAGTACGACGCCGCCGGACGGGGATCCGGAGACGAGGACGAACGGGCCGCCGCCTACCGGAGCTTCCACGCCTCGAACGCCTACCTCGGCGCCGTCCTCGCCGCGATTCTCGTGGAGACGCTCGCACTGGTACCGACGTGACGCCGGCGCGCGCACCGGGCCCGAACCGCGCGCGAACATGTGCGGGCGAACGCTCACCATGCGTATCCGTGTATCGGGCCGTGTGAGCGACCGATGAGCAACCGTACGACATCCGACGGCGGAGACGTCCCTGCGATGCAACGCCTCTATAACCGCATCTGGCTGTTGGCCGCGGCGGCCATCGCCTTCTTTCTCGTGGCCTACGTCGGGTGGGGACTGCTCGACCTCCTGTCGCTTCCCGTGAGGTGATCGACGCATGAGCAACCCACTCGACGACCCCGACGACGACTGGTGGAACACCCCGGTGCACCGACGGGAGAGCATCTGGCTCGGGCTCGCGGGCGCGTGGTCGCTCGGCATCTTCTCGTGGATGGCCGGGTTCACGCAGTTCGGCGACCAGAACCCGATCGGCACGACGTACGACGTCGACCCCGACGAGTACCAGGAACGCGTCGGCGAGTACAAAGAGGCCGCCGAGGAGACCGAAGACGGCTTGGTCCCGCCCGAGGACGACGTGTACGTCGGCGCGATGCGGTTCAACTGGGACGGGCTCCCGGTCGTCCTCGAGGCGGGCCGCGAGTACGACATCCACCTCGGCGCCTACGACGTGCAACACGGCTTCTCGGTCCGGCCGGAGGAGAACCTGAACAAGCAGATCAACCTCCAGGTGTTCCCGGGCTCCGAATGGGTGATCCCGATGACCTTCGACGAGCCGGGCACCTACCACGTCGTCTGCAACGAGTTCTGCGGACAGGGGCACCGGACGATGCACGGCCGCTTCACGGTGGTGGAGGGGTAGCATGTCGGCGATCGCCTCCCTGTTCCGGAACGACTACGACGCGGACGGCTTCCGGACCTGCTCGGTCACCGGACTCGACGTCCACCGGTCGGTGGAGAACTACGTGAAGCTGTTCGGGCTGACCGCGGTGATCGCGCTCGCGGTCGGGGGCAGCTTCGCGTTCTCGGTCGCGATGACCCGCTGGGAGTTCGTCGGGCTGATCGACCCGAGCAGCTACTACACGCACCTGAGCATCCACGCGTGGAACCTGCTCATCTTCTGGATGGTGTTCATGGAGATCGCCGTCCTCTACGTCGGCGGTCCGATGGTGCTCGGCCGAAAGCTCCCGCTTCGGCGGCTCGCGACGGTCGGATACGTCACGATGCTGGCCGGCGCGGTCGGCGTGAACGCGTCCATCTGGCTGGCAGAGGCGCCCAACGAGGCGCCGCTCCTGACGGCGTACGTCCCCCTCCCCGTCTCGCCGTGGTTCTACGGCACCGCAATCGTCTTCCTCTTGGGAACCACGATCGCGGCGCTGCCGTTCTTCGCGACGATCTGGTCGGAGACCCGCGACAGCGGCCGGACGCTCCCGCTCGTCGCCTTCGGCGCGTTCATCACCGGGATCATCGCCGTGGAGGCGATCCTCGGCGGGATCGCGGCGTTCGCGTACGCGCTCGCGTGGCGGATCGACCTCATTGCCTCCGTGGACCCGGGGATCTACCGACAGCTCTACTGGATCGTCGGCCACGGGACCCAGCAGATCAACTTACTCGCGATGATCACGGTGTGGTACTTCCTGACGCACGTCGTGGGCGGCGCCGTAGTGATCTCCGAGAAGGTCTCTCGGACCGCCTTCATCCTCTACCTCTTCTTCATCAACCTCGGGGCGGCCCACCACCTGCTCGTCGACCCCGGCATGTCCGCGGGCTGGCGCATCTGGAACACCTCCTACGCCTTCTACGGCGCGGCCTTCGCGAGCATGATCCACGCGTTCGCGATCCCGGCCGGGATCGAGGCCGGCCGCCGCCGTCGGGGGCAGGGCGGCGGGCTCTTCGGCTGGCTCACCTCCGCGCCGTGGCGGAACCCCGTCTTCGCCTCGACGATGTTCAGCATCATCCTCTTCGGGTTCCTCGGCGGGATCACCGGCGTCGTGATGGGACAGGTGCAGGTGAACATGACCTGGCACAACACCCTCGCGACGGTCGGGCACTTCCACGCGACCGTCGCGCTCGGGACGACGCTCGCGTTCTTCGGACTCGTCTTGTTCGTCATCAAGACGATGTTCCGCCGGGACTACGTCTCGGACACGCTGGCGTCCGCGATCCCGTACGCGTACGGGGCCGCGATGAGCGTCGCCACGCTCATGCTGATGTACGCCGGGATCCTCTACGGCGTGCCGCGCCGGACCGCCGAGGTCGTCAGGAACATCCCCGGATCGGAGTTCAGCTTCTCGGCCGCGATCCCGATATTCATGATCTTCGGGATCTTCGCCCTGTTGGCGATCCTCTCCGGCGTCCTGTTCGTCGGCGTCTCGGTCGGGTCGCTGCTGTTCGGCGACCGGCTTCCCGTCGGCGACGACGGGGGGATGCTCCCCGAGGGCGGGCTCCACGCCGACGGCGGCGAGCCGATCCACGCGGTCGAGCTCCGCGGGACCTTCGCGCTCTGTCTGATCTTCCTCGGCGTCTTCGCCGCCGTCTACATATTGAACTGGTACCTGTTGACCCAGCTCTGGGCGATCGGCGCGTAGGCGCCGACCGCCCGTATCACTCCCAGAGAACCCGACCCAACGACCGCGAGACACACCACGAATGACCGATACGTCTCGGACAAATCCCCTGACGCGACTCGGCGGTATCGCACGCCAGACGTGGCGCGACTTCCTGAGCGTGTACTACGCCAACACGCCCGTCTGGCGCTGGCTCAAGAGCGGCGCGCTCGTCTTCCTCGGGCTCTTCCTGTGGATGGGCGGGAACGTCTTGGCGGCCTACTGGATAGACGCGGTCGCGCTCCGGTACGCGATCGCCTACGGCTTCGTCCTGATCGCGTGGGGGCCGCTCACCCACGTGCTGGTCGTCCCGACCGTGATCCGGCTGCGCCGCACCGCCGAGAACCCCACGGTGCGGCGGATCGTCCGCAACGGGTCGAAGATCAACTTCACGACGTTCCTCGTGATCGTCGCGGTCGTCGGCACCCTCGCGCCGGGCGTGATGCTGCTCGACTTCTCGTCCGGCTTCGGCGCCGACGGCGGCGACGTGACCGCGGACCTCGTCTGTGAGACGGACGGCGACCCGGTCACCTGCGAGCTCGAGACCGCCGAGGGGGTCGATCACGTCGTGCTCCTCTCCGGGGACGAGGAGATCGACCGCAGCGACGAGCCGCCGTACGCGGTGTCGGCGCCCCGCGAGTCGCTCTCGGACGGGCCGTCCGGGAAGCAGTTCGAGATCGAGCTCCGGGACTCGGACGGCGAGACGCTCCGGCGGTTCATCCGGACGGTGTAGGGAGGACATCAGGGAGTCTCTCGTTCCGATACGATCGGAGCGATCAGCTCGGATTCGGCCGCGCGGCTCTCACTGGGTGACCGCGCGCTCCGACACGCTACTTGTGTGCCTTCCACCGCTCCTGTGAGGGGCAGCGACGATCGATTACGGGAGTGAGTATAGTACGTTGTGGGAGCGGTTGTTTATAAGCGATCGAGTGGTGTTGCTGTCGGCTGTTTATACGTGATCGGTGACGCTGTGGTGAACACGTTCAAAGCCCCAGCCGCTGTGGGCGGCGCACGCTCGCTGCGGTGCTTGCGTCGTCATCAGAACGCTTCGCGTTCTGATTGGCTCACGAGAGCTCCGCTCTCGTGAACGCCTGCGCCGCCCGCAGCGACTGCCCTTTTGAGTCCCACCCCGCACAGCACCGCAACCGCGCCTCACGCCTCCCCAGCCTCGTCACCGGACTACGTCCGGTTGCTAGCGAGAGCTTCGCTCTCGCCCTGTCGCTGGCGGCTGTCGCCGCCAGCGACTCCCTCGCGCGGTGCTGCTCGGCCGCGAAGCGGCCTCGCAGGCACGCGCCACCGTACTCGTTATTTATAAGCGATCGTCGCCGTCGCTCAGTATGCTTTAAATACGTCCTCTCCGCCACCGATCTGCAACACTCACTCCCGTCGTCGTTTAACCGACGCCGTTTAGCGATCTCGGCTCTGTTGAAATCCCATTCTCCAGATAGATTTTCACCTGGAACGGCCGGTCGATGAGAGACGCACACTTGACCGAACAACTAACAATACCGTAGGAAAACAACAGGTATGGAACATATCGACGGTGGTCGGGTCTGGAGGTCTCTCTTCGGTGACCGTCTCCCTCGTCGGGCTGTTCTCGGTTCTGTTGTCGGTCTCTTGGGTCTCGCGTCTGTCGCGTTCCTCCTCGGGATGGGTGTTCGCCTCTACGAGTTCTGGGGCTGGCTTGTGATCGTTCCGGGAACTGCTGTCATCGCGGGGATTCTCGGTGCGGGCTTAGTCCCAACTGTCGGCTCACTGTGGCTGATCAGCCTCTGGGGGTACGCCTTTCCACCACTCGTCGGTTATCTCACTGGTGAGTGGATGGGCGTGGGCCGGTACACCTCGCCGAGAATGCTGGGGTTCGCATACGGGTCTGCCCGCGCCGAATTACTCGGGGGACTCGAAACAAGCGTTAGTTTTGGACTGGCGCTTGCGGTCATCGTCGGAACGACCGGCTACGTTGCGGGGTCCGTCATCAGATGGATGGCGACGCGTATACGGTCGGCTTGATTACTGAAGACCCTATATTGACCGCTGCTGGGGCAGAATATGTCGCTTGTTGAGGATTTCAACAGAGCCGCGATCCCCCGTTTCGCAGGGCCGCCCTCACAGCACCGACCGCGTCGAGTTCGTCACGACGATACCGCTGCTGGCGGCCATCGCCAGCGCGGCGAAGAAGGGGTTGAGCGCCCCCGCGACCGCGAGCGGGATGGCGACCGCGTTGTAACACAGCGCCCACGCCACGTTCTCGCGGATGCGCCGCCGCGTCCCGGCCGCGAGGTCGAACACGGTCTCGACCGCGCGAAGGTCCTCGTCGGCGATCACCACGTCCGCGGCCTCGACGGCGCGGGCCGTCCCGTCGCCCATCGCGATCCCGAGGTCGGCCGCCGCGAGCGCCGGCGCGTCGTTGGTCCCGTCGCCGACCATCGCGGTGGTCCCGGACGCGGCGAACCCGCGGACCGCCTCGAGCTTCCCGTCCGGCGGCACGCCGGCGAAGACCTCGTCCACCGCGGGGTGGTCCCGGAACCGGTCGGCTCGGGGGCCCTCGTCGCCGGTCAGGACCGCGACCTCGCGGTCGGCGAACGCCTCGAGCGCCGCGTCCCACCCCTCTCGCTCGCGGTCCTCGACGGCGATCACCCCGCGGGCCGCGCCGTTCCACCCCACCGCGACCGGCAGGGCGCCCCGGTCCGCGACGGCGTCGACGCGCTCCCGCAGGTCGTCGGGCATCGGGCCGCACTCGCGTTCGACGAGGTCCGCGGTCCCGACGACGACGCGCGCCGCGGTCGCCCGGGAGTCGGACCCCTCCGGGTCGGCGGCGACGATCTCTCCCGAGATCCCCGCGCCGGGGTGGCGGGCGAACGACTCCACCTGCACCTCCTCGGAGAGGGTGTCGGTCGCCGTCTCGTCTCCGGCCGCCGCCTCCCGGATCGCGTCCGCGACGGGGTGGTCGGCGCGGCGCTCGATCGCGGCGGCGCGGCGGAGCGTCCGGTCGTCGCCGTGCGTCTCGCCGACGCGCATCTCGCCCGCGGTGAGGGTCCCGGTCTTGTCGAACACGACCGTCTCCGCTTCCCGAGCGACCTCGAACACCGAGGCGTCCGTGACGACCACGCCGCGGTCGAGCGCGTCGCGGAGCCCGCCGGAGACGGCGAGCGGGGTCGCGAGCCCCATCGCGCACGGACAGGAGACGACGAGCACGGTCAGCCCGGCGAGCATCGCGGCGGCGACCGGCTCCCCGGTCGCGAGCCCCCAGCCGGCGACGAGCAGCCCGAGCGTCAGCACGACCGGGACGAAGGCGGTCGCCAGCGCGTCGACGAACCGCTGGATACCCGGCGTGGCGGTCTGGACCTCCCAGAGCGCGGCGGCGAGCCGGTCCGCGGTGCTCTCGGCGTCCTCGCCGACCCGAATCGCGATCGCGCCGGCCGACTCGCCTCCCTCGATCGCCCGTCCGTCGACCGCTCCCCCGTCGGTCTCCCGGGCGTCGCCGAGGAGGGTTGCGCCGCCGATCACCGTCTCACCGGGTCCCTTCCGCACCGGGAGCGACTCCCCCGTTATCACGGACTCGTCGACGTCGGCGGCCCCCTCGATCACGGTGCCGTCGATCGGCACGCGCTCGCCGGGCGTGACCCGGACTCGGTCGCCCGGTTCCAGGTCCGCGATCGGGACGGATTCCGATCCCGCTCCGGTGACTCGCGTCGCCGACTCGACGCGCGCGGCCGTGACGGTCTCGAGCAGATCGGTCGCTCGCGCCCGGACTCGCCCCTCGTAGAACCGGCCGAGCGAGACGACCATCACGACGGCGACCGTGACGTCGTAGTACAGGTGCGTACTCCCGGTCGCGAGCGCGAGGGTGCTGTAGGCGTACGCGGACAGCGCGGCGACAGCGACGAGCAGGTCCATGTTCGGCCGGCGCGCCCGCACGCTCACGTACGCGCCTCGGAGGAGCGGCGCGCCCGTGTACGCCAGCAGGACGGTCGTGAGGAGCGCGATGAACGCCAGCGGCAGGTACCGCCCCGCGGCGGTGGTCGTGTCGATCGCGAGGACGTTCGTCTCGACGCCGAGGTAGCTCGGGTACAGCGACAGGACGTACCACGGCATCACCAGCATCGCGAGGAAGCCGCCCACGACGAGCCGTTCGATCGTACGATCGTCCGGGCGCGCTCCCGCGCGATCGTCGCCGGCTGTCGAGTCCTCGTCTCCGGCCCCCGATCCCTCGTCCGTCCCCGCTCCGTCTCGGAACCGGAGCGTGTAGCCGTATCCGGAGAGCGACTCCGGGAGCTCCGCTCGTTCGATCTCTTCCGGATCGTAGACGACGCGGGCGGTCTCGGTGCCGTAGTTCGCCTCCACGGCGCGGACTCCCGGGCAGTCGTCGCCGCGCACGCCGAGGAACGCCTCGCAGGTGGTGCAGTGCATCCCGTCGACCGCCAGATAGGCCTCGGCGGCGTCCGGTGGAAAGCCCGTCTCGTCCGCCGCTCGGTCGTTTTTCGCCGTCTCCGGATCGCCGCCGAGCCTCGCCTCGCCGGTCCCCTCCGGCTCCGTCCCGGGGTCGTCGGGGTCGTCGAGCCGGCGAGCCACCTCCAGACAGCCGCGGCAGCAGAACTCGCCGTCGACGCCGGTCGCCGTGACGGGTGAGTCCGGAGTCGGGAGGTCACAGAGCCGACAGTGTCCCATCACCCGTGATCGGTCGGCCACCCACGAGTGGCTATCCGCGAACATGTTCGACCGGTTGCCCGACGGGCGGGGTCGGTCACGGCCCGGGTGACGGAGGCGAGGACGATCCGGGAGGCGGAGCGATCGCGCCCGCCGAGTAATCCGTCCGCGATCGAGCCGCGACCGCGGGACGCTTGCGCACGCAAGGACACGCCGGAGAGCCCGTCTAAAGCCGTGTCGGGTACCTTTCCGTGTTCGTCTCCAACCGGGAGTATGGACGACAGCGACGAGACGGACGTGACGGTACTGACCCCTGATACCGAGTCGACCGTCGGTACCGATCGAACCATCGACCGAGAACGAACGGGAGAGACTGGAGGCCTCGAGCGGCTCCGAGAGCTGTTCGCGTCCCGCGGCGAATCGATGTCGCGCGCCGACGCCGAGCGCGCGGTCGAGCGCAGCCGACGCGTCAGCGGGCTCTTAGACGAGGCGTTCACGATCCCCGGGCTGGGCTATCGGGTCGGACTCGACCCGGTGGTGGGGATCCTGCCGGTCGCGGGGGACTCGGTCGCGGCGGCGGCGTCGCTGTACATCGTCGTCGAGGCGTTCCGCGCCGGCGCCCCGGTCCGAACGCTCGCGACGATGCTGTTCCTCGTCGGCGTGGACTTCGCGTTGGGCTCCGTCCCGGTCCTCGGGACGCTGATCGACGCGGTCCTGAAGGTCAACAAGCGAAACGCGTCGATGCTCGAATCGCACGTGGAATCCTCGTTCGACTGAAAGGGCCGCGTCCGCCCCTTGTTCGACTGAACGGGCCGCGTCGAGGGCCGCGTCTTCCCCGCCGAGGCGGGCCGTCGCGGCGAGCCAGTTCCGCCCAGAGGCGGGTATAGGGTAACGCCTCGAATAATTCGGTCGACGGTGTCATTCCGTGAAAAGCCCCCGGAGAACCCTTTTAATTCGAGCCGTACGTGAACCCGTCCGACGATGGCCGAACGCGACCTCGACCGACGACGCGTCACGCTCACGTCCCGGCGGTCGGGGAGGGGGCGACCGCTCCCGCGACCGCGGCCCGAACCGACACCTCGCCCGCGAGACCCATGACACAAGCACGCCTCGTCGTCGAGCTCCCCGACGGCCCGTGGGCCGCCGACGTCTCCCGAGAGTTCCCGGCGGCGACGCTTCGGGTGATCGCCGCGCTCCCGGGGGACGGTCCGGGGTTCGCGCTCGTGTGGATAACCGCCCCGGACATCGACGCGGTCCTCGACGCCATGAAGTCGCACCCGGCCGTCACCGACACCTCGGTGATGGACCGGTCCGACCGCGAGGCGACGGTGCAGTTCGAGACCTCGGCGCCGCTGCTGCAGCTCGCGGCGAAGCGGTCGGGCGTCCCCATCGAGATGCCCGTCGAGATCAGCGACGGCGAGGCGATCATCGACGTCACCGGAGCCCACGACCGGATCGCGGAACTGGGCCGCCAGTTCGACGAGCTCGACCTGGAGTTCCGCGTCAAGTATGTCCGCGAGCGGCTGTCGGCGAGCGGGCTGTTGACCGAGACCGAACAAGAGCTGCTCCTCCGGGCGATCGAGGAGGGGTACTACGACACGCCGCGGGCCTGCTCTCTCACCGAGCTGGCCGACCGCGTCGGGGTCGCGAAGTCCACCTGCAGCGAGGCCCTCCACCGCGCCGAGGAGATCGCCGTCAAGCGGTTCGTCGAGGATCTCCCCCCGCAGACCGACGACGGCGAGACGGGCCACTGAGGTTCGGTCCCCTCCGATCTGCGGGGCCACGAGCCGTCGCGACTACCCGCCGACCGAACGTATTCGGACCTCCGGTATCACACCCGGACACCCTTTAAGTCAAAACGGCGATGATGTTCAGGAATTTGCTCACGAAATGAGAATAATTGTGGTGTTATACTGGGTGTAGCCTCCAATCCGTAACCAGAGGGAGAGCCAATGACGCTACTACCCAACATCGAACGGCGTTCGTTCCTGAAAGTGGCGGGCCTCGGCGGCGCGGCCGCGCTCGCCGGCTGTGCCGAGAACAGCGCCCCCACCGCGACGACCGACGCGGCCCAGACGTCGGACTCGTCCGAGGCCGCGTCGGTCGACGTGGACCGGATCGCCGCGGACCCGACCGACATCCCCGATCCCGTCGACTGGAACGAGCCGCGCACGCACGACATCACGATGGAGACGACGGAGGTGACCGCCGAGATCGAGCCCGGGGTCACCTTCGACTACATGACCTTCGAGGGGCAGGTCCCCGGGCCGATGGTCCGCGTCCGTCGGGGAGACACGGTGAACCTCACGCTGCGGAACCCCGAGGACAGCGACATGCCGCACAACATCGACTTCCACGCCGTCTACGGGCCCGGCGGCGGAGCCGACGCGACGACGATCGCTCCGGGCGAGGAGGCCACCATCGAGTTCAAGGCCACCTACCCCGGTAGCCACATCTACCACTGCGCGGTCCCGAACATGGACCACCACATCAGCGCGGGCATGTTCGGCGCCATCCTCGTCGAGCCGAAGGAGGGGCTTCCGAAGGTCGACCGCGAGCTCTACTTCGGCCAGCACGAGATCTACACGGACAAGGGGGCGGGCGAGGAGGGCCACCACAAGTTCAGCCTCGAGGCCGCGAAGTCGGAGGATCCGACGTACGTGACCTACAACGGCGAAGCGTACGCCTTCACCGAGTCGGGGTACGGCCCGGTCCAGGTCGACCAAGACGAGCGGATCCGGATCTTCGTGTCCAACGGCGGCCCGAACCTCAGCAGCTCGTGGCACGCCATCGGCAACGTCTGGGACAAGCTCTACCGGGACGGTGACCTCGTCTCAGACCCGGCCCGGTTCGTGGAGACGACGCCGGTCTCGCCCGGTACCGTCACCGCCGCCGAGATCAAGACGCCGGTCCCCGGCCCGATCAAGCTCGTCGACCACGCGCTGACCCGCGTGGTCCGTAAGGGGATGCTCGGCGTCCTCGACGTGCAGGGCGAACAGAAGCCGGAGATATACGACCCCGATCCCGACGGCGATTCCGGCGGCGAGTGATCGCCGCGGGACAGCCCTCGAACCACCCAACAGGCCCATGTCGAACACTCACACTCGGCGCCGCGTGCTCGGACTCGCCGGGTCGGCGACCGCGCTCGGTCTCGCCGGCTGTCTCGGGAGCGCCGCGGGCGGCGCGAACGGCGGAACGGGCGCTGACGGAGTCGACAGCGCCGGCGACGGGGCGACCGAAGACGCGTCCGGCGGTGCGGCGAGCGACGGCGCCGCCGGGAAACTCGGCGCGCCAGCGTCCGAGGTCGCGGTGTCGATCGCCTCGATCCCGAGCCCGTCGATCGAGCCGGGGATCGTCCACGTCGAGGCCGGCGGGACGGTCACGTGGGTCGGCGACGGCCAGCGCAACGCCGTCGCGACCTACCACCCGGAGACGCACGGCGACGGCCGACGGATTCCCGAGGGCGCCGAGCCGTGGTCGAGCGACCTCCTCCGCGACGGGAGCCGGTTCTCGGTGACGTTCGAGCGGGAGGGGATCTACGACTACGCAGACACGGTCGTGCTCTGTGGCACTCACGAGTCGTTCGGGAACGTCGGCCGAGTCGTGGTTGGCGAACCCGACCTCGACGGCGCGCCCGCGATCGAACGCGGCCCCGACGAGCTACCCGGCCTCGCGGCGGACACCATGGCCGAATACGACGAGCGGTGCCGCGAGACGCTCGGCGAGTAGGTCTCCGTGACGCGTCTCATCATACCGACCGGGGCGGACCGAGCCCCTGATCAAACCGAACCGACGAACGCGGATCCACGCACCCATGTCACCGACACCCACCGTCGATCGGCGAACGATGCTTCGGAGCGTCGGCGCGGCCGCGCTCGGCGCCTCGCTGGCCGGCTGTGCCGGGCTGCCGATCGGATCGACCGGCGCCGCCGAGAACGCCGTGTTGGACGCGCCCGACAACTACGAGACGCTCGCGGAGCGAGACCTCCCGTACCCGATTCACGGCGAGCGGCTGCCCGAGGTCTCGGTCCCGGCGCCGAGACACGACCGCGAGGTGTCGACGCGGGAGTTCGTCGGCGAGCGCCACGTCATGCTCACCTTCGTGTTCACCCGGTGTTCGATGACGTGTCCGGCCCTGACCGCCAACCTCGTACAGGTACAGGCCGAGTCGGTCGCGGAGGGGTTCGCTGACGAGGTCGCGTTCCTGCCGACGACGTTCGATCCCGAACACGACACCGCGGCCGAACTCGAGACGTACGGCGAGGACCGCGGCGTCGACTGGGACGCCGGCAACTGGTGGTTCCTCCGGCCGGAGAGCGAGGCCCGCGCACGGGAGGTCGTCACCGACGCGTTCGGCGTCGCGTTCGAGCGCGTTCCGGAGGAGGACCGAGAGACGGAGAACATGGCGTACGTCCACGCCAACACGGTCCTGCTGGCGAACGCCGACGGCTACGTCGAGCGGGCTTACACCGGCCGGCCGCCGAACCCCGCCGACGTCGTAGACGACGTCCGGACGCTTCGGGAGAGGTGGTAGGATGCGCCGACGAGACCTCCTCGCGGGCGCGGCGGGGATCGGGGTCGCCGGCCTCGGCGCCGGCGCCGTCTACGGCGACGTGTTCGGCGGCGACGACGCGATGGCTTCCGTCGACCTCCCTCGGATCGAGGCGCCCGGAAGCCCGCCCGGTACCGAGACGGTCCCGGAGCCCGGCCGCGTCACCCTCGTGGAGGTGTTCGCCACGTGGTGTAGCGTCTGCGCGCGCTCGATGGCGCCGCTGAGCGAGGTCGCCGCGAGCGTCGCGGACGCGCAGGTCGTCTCCGTGACGAACGAGCCGGTCGGGCAGACGGTGACAGAGGACGATGTCGCCGAGTGGTGGCGCGAGCACGACGGCGACTGGCCGGTCGCGTACGACCCGGAGCTGACGCTCACCGAACGCCTCGACGCGGCGGGCGTCCCGTACACCGTCGTGCTCGACGCCGACAACCGGATCGTCTCGACCGCCCGCGGCCACCAGTCCGCGGAGCGACTCCGGGAGCGACTCGCGGCCGCGAGGTGAGCCCATGAACGCCCAACTCGCCGGGACCGCGTCCTTCGCGCTCGGGGCGGGCGCCGCGACGTTCTTCTCGCCGTGCGCGTACGCCCTGCTCCCCGGCTACGTCGGCTACTACGCCGCCGCAGTCGACGACGGGGGCGTCCCGATCGCCGACGCGGCCGTCCGCGGTCTCGCGGCGGCGACCGGCGCGCTTCTCGCGTTCGGCGTCCTCTCCGGGATCGCGCTCGCCGCCGCCGAGGCGGTCGAGCGGCTCCTCCCCGTCGTCGAGCCGCTCGTCGGCGTCGCGCTCGTCGCCCTCGGCGGCGTCGTTCTCTCCGGCCGGAGCCTCGGCGCGCACGTCTCGCTCCCGGAGCGCCGGACGAGCGTGCTCGGGTTCGCCCTCTTCGGCGGCCTCTACGCGCTGGCCGCGACCGCCTGCGTGCTCCCGCTGTTCCTCGCGGTCGCGGTCCAGTCGATGACGTTCGGGACGGCCGGCGCCGCCGCGGTCCTCGCGAGCTACGCGGGGAGCTTCGCCGGCCTCATGCTGGCGGTGACAGTCGCGACCGCGGTCGGCCACCGCGTCGGTGCGGGCGCGGTCGCCGGGGGCGTCGACCGGTTCACCACGGTCGCCGGCGCCCTGCTCGTCGTCGCCGGCGTCGGACAGGTCGCCTACGCGCTCGGCGTCGTCTGAGATACCCGAACGTGTTCGAGACACGCACGAAGGGGTCGGAGCATCCTCTGTATACCGTCGAATGACCGCCACACATCCGAGACGCTCGTCGCGTTCCGACGAGGGGAGCGGCCCATGAACTCGGTGACGCTCTCCCGGAGGATCGACGCGCCCCCGGTGACCGTCCGCGAGTCGATGAGGCGGATCGGCCAGTTCATTCGGGCGTCGGGGTTCGACGAGGTGACCGTCGACGGCGAGGCGGTCCGCGTCGCGAACGAGGTGGGGAATCACGACGATCGAGCTCGCGCTCGAACTCGTCGACCGCCCCGGAGCCGACCTCGCCTACGACCAGCGCGAGGGGATCTTCGAGGAGATGCGGACGACGCACGCCGTCTCCTCCGCGCCCGACGGCAGTGAGGTGGAAGCGACGACGGCGTTCACGCCCGACGTCGCGATCGTCGGCGACGTGCTCGACGCGACGGTCATCGAGCGGCAGCGACGGACGGAGCTGACGGCCCAGTTCGACTGGCTCGAAGCGGTCTGCGTCGAGTGAGGTCGGTGCCAGCGCGGCCGCGGTCGCTTGCGTCGCGGTACCACTCGCCAGTACCGTTATGCGGTCGCGGAGCGTACGCCAGCGTGGTGTTGCACACATGACTGGACAACGGATACTGATGATCGTCGGCGACTTCGGCGAGGACTACGAGATCATGGTCCCGTTCCAGGCGCTTCGGGCGGTCGGCCACGAAGTCCACGCGGTCTGTCCGGAGAGGGAGGGCGGAGAGACGGTCAAGACGGCGATCCACGACTTCCGGGGCGACCAGACCTATCTCGAAGAGCGCGGCCACGACTTCGAACTCACCCACGGGTTCGACGCGGTCGACCCGGCCGACTACGACGCCTTGGTCGTCCCCGGCGGGCGCGCGCCCGAGTACCTCCGCGGCTACGACGAGGTGCTCGACGCGGTGCGGCACTTCTTCGAGGCCGACAAGCCGGTCGCGTCGCTCTGTCACGGCCCGCAGATCCTCGCGGCGGCGGGGGTGCTCGACGGCTACGAGATGACGGCGTACCCCGCGGTCAGGCCCGAGGTCGAGGCCGCGGGCTGCTCGTGGGTCGACGGCGTGACCACCGACGGGAACCTCGTCACCGGGCAGGCGTGGCCCGATCACCCCGAGTGGATCGCGCAGTTCCTCGACCTGCTCGGCACCGAGATCGAGCACGGCGCGCCCGCGGCGACCGCGGACTGACGCGCTCGCTACTTCTCTTCATGGCCGATCCCCGCGCCGTCGCCGTCAACGTCGCCGCCAACACGAACCAGCCCGGCTTCCGCGGCCCCGTCTACCCCGACGGGTCGTTCGCCTACGTGCCGATCCCCGAGTCGGCGGCGACGCTCCCGCGCGAGCGGTTCCCGGTCGACGAGCCGCCCCCGACCTACAGCGACCTCGACCTCCCCTTCGCGGTGCCGGCCGACCTGCGCGAGACTCCGGTCCACCTCGACCCGGAGCTCCCCCGCGTCCACGGGCGGGATCGCGCGACCTACGGCGACCCCCACGGCGTGAAGGCCGGCCGGATCGCCGGGCTCGGCCCGGGCGACTGGCTGCTCTTCTACGCGACGCTGTCGCTGCGGCCGCACGGCTGGGCGGGCCCGGACGAGGGGAGCCGTCGCGGCGGGATCGAGGACGGCGACCCGGCGACCTCGGGGGCGTTCGAGCGCGTCGTCCCCCTGAGTACGCCGGAGGCTGGCGCGGACGCGAACCGCCTCGTCACCGCGCTCTCCAGCGACTCGGGGAAGGGGCCGTGGTGGCGGCGACCTATGGCGTTCGACGCCGACGCGGCGGAAAGTCTCTTTGAACGCATCGAGAAGGCCTGAGAAGCCGCTTTTCGCGATCACGGGAGGAACGAACAAATATTGTGGCTACCTCTGACGGCTTCGGTCGCGAAACGGACGGAACGACGCCTTTCGGACGGGTTAAAGCGGGGAAAACGCGATATCGACGGGCGAATCGGCGACCGAACACGTTCGGTCGTCGCAATATTTGCGCGAAGATGGTTTCACCGCTCATCCTTGTCGGTTTCCGGAGTTATACCTTACAATAAAACCAAGAGGTATTCGATGTCAGATTTGAATGTCTCCCACGAATACTTCACGTGGAGGCTGGTCCAGGACGTCGCGGAAGAGAACGGATACTTCGAGGACGAGGGCGTCGACGCCGACCTCTCGTACTTCGCGCCGGGCACGCAGGACTTCGAGGGCGAGAACGCCTTCGACGCCGACTGGTGGGACGACATGGACGAGGACGGCGGCACGCACGGCGTCTGCGAGTGGAACGCGGTCCAGGAGGTCTCCGAGACCGACCGCGACATCGTCGGCTCCTACAGCGAGTGGGACCGCGTCGTCTTCGTCGACGCCGACGACGACGCCGAGACCATCGACGACCTGCGCGGTCGCTCCGTCGGGATCAACAAGTACGCCACCTCCTTCTACTCGATGCGCGAGATGCTGGAGAACGAGGGGTTCGACGAGGACGATATCGTCTTAGAGCACGTCGGCGAGGCCGAGGAGCGCTTCGACGCGGTGAAAGCGGGCGAGGTCGACTCCATCGCGGTGCTGGAGCCGTTCGTCACGCTCGGCCGCTACGACGAGGAGCTGAAGGAGGTCTTCGACGGCCCGTGCCGCGCCGCCATCACGACGCGCGAGCAGCCCGAGCCGGAGAAGCTGGAGGGGTTCCTCGCGGCGCTGAACCGCGCGGTCGCCGACATCAACGACGACCTCGACGGGTTCACCGACCGGTACGTCGAGCTCCTCGAGGACGAGGCCGGCGACAAGCCGGCGTTCGACGACGTGAACTTCGAGCGGCTCCGCGAGGAGTTCGAGCTCCGCGAGTTCCTCCCCGTGCGCGCCCCCGACGAGAAGCGGATCGACGCGACCACGGACTGGATGCGCGAGAAGGGCTTCGTCCCGGACGACGCCGACATCGGGACCGCCGAGGAGCTCGACAACGAGGGCGTGCTCCCGGACGACGAGGCCGAGTCCGAGGAGGACGAGCCCGAGGCGACGGCGGACTGATCGATGTCGATCGAGTCCCGCGCGGCGACGACCGAGGACGACGGGGAGTCGGACGCCCGATCCGAGGCGGAATCCGGCTCGCACTCCGAGTCCGACTCCGCGTCCGCGGTCGGAGCCGACGGTACCGCCGACGCCGAGACGGCCGGCCGTCGCGCCGCCGACGCCGCGCCGATCGCCGCCAGCGACCTCACGAAGCGGTACGACGAGACCCTCGTCTTCGACGGGCTCGACCTCCGGGTCGACCCCGGCGAGGTCTGCTGTCTGCTCGGGCCGTCCGGCTGCGGCAAGACGACGCTGCTGCACCTACTCGCGGGACTCGAGGACCCGACCGACGGCCGCGTCGAGATCGACGGCGAGGCCGTGACGGGGCCCGACTACCGGTGGGGCGTCGTCTTTCAGGACCCCCTGCTGTACCCGTGGCTCTCGGTGCGCGAGAACGTCGAGATCGGCCCGCGGCTCCGCGGCGGGGAGCCCGACGCCGACCACGTCGACGAGCTGTTAGAGCTGGTCGGGCTCGACGGCTTCGCGGACGCCGACACCGCGGACCTGTCGGGCGGGATGGCGCAGCGCGCGTCGCTCGCGCGGACGCTCGCGAACGACCCCGACGTGCTGCTCTTAGACGAGCCGTTCTCCGCGCTCGACCAGCTGACGAAGATGGAGCTGCAGGACGAGCTGCTCCGGATCGTCGACGAGCTCGGCGTCACCGCCGTGTTCGTCACGCACGACATCGACGAGGCGGTGTACCTCGGCGACCGCGTCGCGATCATGGGACCGGTCCCCGCGGGCATCGAACACGTCGAGCGCATCGACAGCGAGACGCGCTCCCGCGACGACGAGGCGTTCCTCGAGGAGCGCGCGGCGACCTTCGAGCAGCTGGAGGCGGTGGGACTCGAATGACGCGCGACCACGATAGCGGCCGAAGGCACGACCACGGCGCGGACCGCGACGACGAGGTCGACCCCGACGTCGCCGCGAGCGCGCGCGAACTCGTCGGCGGCGCCGGCTGGCGGAACCCATCGGAGAAGGCCCGCACGAGCGGGCTCTCTCGACGCGAGTTCATGAAGGAGTCGGGGCTGGCGTCGCTCGCGGCGGCCGGCGTCGGCGCGACGGCCGGCTGTCTCGGCGGCGGGAGCGGCGACGGCGGTCCACCGACCGCGGAGATCGGCTACCTCCCGATCACGGACGCAGCGCCCCTGCTTACGGGGTACGCCAACGGCCACTTCGCGGACCACGGCGTCGACGCCGCGGAGCCGACGCTGTTCCGCGGCTGGTCGGACCTCGCGGAGGCGTTCCTCTCCGGCGAGGTCAACGTCGCCCACTTCCTGATGCCGATGACGGTGTGGATGCGCTACGGCGACGAGCTGGACGCCAACGCGAAGGTCGTCGCGTGGGACCACACGGACGGCTCCGCGCTGACGGTCCAACAGGAGATCGACGAGTGGGCGGACCTCGGCGGCGGCACCGTCGCCGTCCCGTTCTGGTACTCCATCCACAACGTCATCCTCCAGATGGGGCTCCGCGAGCACGGGCTCACGCCCCGGACCGACTCCTCGGCCGACGAGGTGGCGGACGACGAGGTCAACCTCGTCGTGACGCCGCCGCCTGACATGCCCGCGGCGCTCGAGAACGGCTCCATCGAGGGGTACATCGTCGCCGAGCCGTTCAACGCGATCGGCGAGCTCGACGCCGGCGGCAAGATCCTGCGCTTCACCGGCGACGTGTGGCGCGAGCACGCCTGCTGCGTCGTCGTGATGCGCGAGGAGCTGGTGGAGTCGCGGCCGGAGTGGACGACCGACGTGATGAGCGGGATCGTCGACGCTCAGCAGTACCTCCGCGAGAACCGGTCGGAGGCCGCGCAGCTGCTCTCCTCCGAGGGGAGCGGGCTGCTCCCGCAGGGCCCCGAGCCGATCGACCGCGCGCTCACGCACTACGACGAGCACCAGCCGTACCTCGACTCGGGCGCGATCCGGAACGCCGACTGGGACATCGACCGGATCGGCTTCTACCCGTACCCGTACCCCTCGTACACGGAGGAGCTGGTGCGCCGCATGAGCGAGACCCGCGTGGAGGGCGAGGACGCCTTCCTCGACGAGTTGGACCCCGCCGAGGTCGCCGACGACCTCGTCGCGTACGACCCGGTTCGCACAGCGCTGGAAGCGGCCGGCGGCCCGCCGGCGTTCGACGTTCCCGAGGACAATGGCTACGAGAGACAGGAGACGATACGGTTCTGAGCTGGTCGGGGAGAGCGGCCGCCTGCTGCCGGCGGTCGGGCTCCTCGGCGGCCTCGCCGTCTGGTGGGCGGTGACGGCGCTCGGCAGCGGCATCATCACCAACTTCGCGCCGGCGGCGACGTTCGCCGTCCTCGCGGAGCTGGTCGTCTCGCCCGCGTTCTACGACCACGTCCTCGTCAGCATCTACCGGTTCGCGATCGCCTTAGGCCTCTGTCTGGCGGTCGGGCTCCCGATCGGGATCGTCGTCGGCTACTTCAAGGCGGCAGAGCGCGCGACGACCGTGCTCTTCCAGTTCATGCGAATGATCTCGCCGTTGGCGTGGTTCCCCATCGCCATCATCGTCTTCGGCGTCGGGACCCGGTCGGCGGTGTTCGTGATGTTCATGGCCGGCCTCTGGCCGATCGTGTTGAACACCGCCCACGGGATCGCGACGATCGACGACGACTGGATCACGGTCGGCGAGTCGCTCGGCGGCGACACGCGCGCCCTGCTCCGCCGGGTCGTCGTCCCCGCGGTGATCCCGGACATGCTCACGGGGATCCGCCTGTCGATCGGCATCCTCTGGATCATCCTCGTCCCCGCGGAGATGCTCGGGGTCAACACCGGGCTGGGCTACCTCATCTTAGACGCCCGCGATCGGTTCTCCTACGCGGAGATCCCCGCGATCATGCTGGTGATCGGCTTTATCGGGTTCTGGCTCGACCTATCCGTCCGTCGGCTTCACACACGGTGGAACTGGGGGTAGTCGGCTCTGCCGACGCCCTCGATTGACAGATCGCGTCTATCGAAGCACTACATTTCAAATAAACTATATTATAACGGCAGGCTGCCGGGATTGCGAATACATTATTTATCGGTTCACGGAGAGAATCTATCGGGTACCGTTTCGACGGCAGCTCTGAATACAAGTAGTATACTCGAAGCGAGATTAGGGAGGCCTATTTCAGAGAGAGTACAGGGCTCAGAGACGGCGTTTCGAGTAATGTCAGGTTATACGTAATACGGTATCTGTTACTACTGGGGAAGAATAACGATAGTGAGTCATGAGTGAGTCTTCGGAAGAACTGCTTCTGAGTATCGCCGAGACGGTTTCCGACGCGTTGAGCACGCCGATAGAGGAGTTACCCCCGCTCTCTCAGTCGGTTGACCTCGAGGGACTGGAGGCGATCGTTACGGACGACCGAGCCCGCGATGTGACGGTCACGTTCCCGTACGCTGGTCACAGGGTCATCGTTCACTCGGACAGCCTCGTCTACGTTCGCCCGATTCAGAACGATACCACAGACCGATGTGACAGCTGCACACAGGACACGAGTCATCACGTGTGAAACAACCCCTCCCGCACGTCGATTTATGTGTCATGCTACCGTGCGTACAGGCATGACCGAAGACGACACCGACGGCGTCGATGACACCGGCCGCATCGATGACACCGACGACACCGGCGCGCCCTCCCGGCTCGGCCGGGTCCTGCTCGGCGTCGGCCTCGCCGCGCAGGCCTCGGAGGACTTCCGCGACATGGAGGACACGATCGAGTACGCCGAGTCCGCGGGGGTGCCCGCCCCCGACCTCGCCGCCCCGTTCGCGTCCGGGATGATGGTCGCCGCGGGCGTCGGCATCGCGGTCTGGCGGCTCCCGCGGGTCGCGACCGGCGCGGCCGTCGCCTTTCTGACGGTCGTGACCGCGACGATGCACGACTTCTGGAACGCCGACGAGGACGACAGGAGCGGCGAGCGGCTCGCCTTCTTCGGGAACCTCGCGATGCTCGGCGGCGCGCTCGTGTTCCTGCGGGAGGCGTACAGGAACTGAGCGAAGACCCGGAGACGGTTCCGGAGCCGCGGTCGTTTTTTTATAAGTCGCCGGCGTCCAACGGGTCCTCCAACTGGCCCATGACCGCCTCCATCGCGTCGGTCGCGGTGATCAGCCCGACGACCTCGCCGTCGTGGATGACGACCGCCAGCTCCTGGTGTTCCGCCTGGAACCGGTCGTAGGCGTCGCTCACGCTCGCGTCCGCGGCCACGGTCATCGGCGGCGCCGCGACGTCCGCGAACGTCAGCGACCCGCCCGCGAGCTCCGCGAAGTGGGTGACGACCGACGGGGCGTACACGATCCCCTCGATCTCGGTGCGGTCCGCGCCGAACAGCGGGAAGCGGCTGTGGGGCGTGTCGCTGATCCGGTCGAGGTTCTCCTCGACCGAGGCGGTCGTCGACAGCGATACGATGTCGTCGTCGGGCGTCATGATCTCGCTCACGGGGACCTCGTCGACATCGAGCGCGTTGAGGACCTCCCGGCGGCGCTCCTCCGGCAGCTCTATCTCCTCCATCATCGAACCGAGGCGGGTGCGGAGCTGCGCTCGCGTCTCCAACACGTCCCCTTCGGTCTCCGTCCACGCGCCGGTCATCTCGACGCCGAACAGCCGGAGCGTCGCCTTCGCGACCCAGTCGCCGAACGTGATCAGCGGGGAGATGAGCCACGCGAACCAGTAGAGCGGGCGCGCGCCGTACTCGGCGACCTGCTTCGAGCGCTCGACGCCGAGGTACGTCGGCGTCTGCTCGCCGTGCGTGAGGTGGACCATGTTGATGAGAAAGAAGGCCAATAGAGAGCCGGCACCGGCCGACGCGAGCGCGGTGTTCTCGAAGAGCGGCGCGAAGACGGCCGCGAGCCCGGGTTCGGCGACGATTCCGAGCGCGATGCTCGTCCCCGAGATCCAGATCTGACAGGTCGTGAGGTAGAACTCCAGATCGTCCGTCATCTCCCACGCGCGGCGGAGTCCGGGAGTGTCGATGTCGGACTCGGGGTACTGTCTGAGGCGGGTCAGTCCGAACTCGATCGCCACGAAGTACGCGTTGATCAAGATGAGGGCGACGCCGGCCGCCACGCGCAGACCGATCTCGCCGGGAGGCATCGCGGTCGCGAGCGGGATCATCGTGTCGGGGTCTCGCCGCGCGATTGAAAAGCGTTGAGGCGGGTCGGTTCGAAACCGGTCGCTACTCGTAGTCCTCGTAGGTCGGCAGCCCCTCCTCGGGCGGGAACTCCTCGACCGGAACGGTCGTCTCGTCGCCGCTCTCCATGTCCTTCACCGTGTACTCGCCGTTCTCTAAGTCGCGCTCGCCGACGACCACGACGGTCTCGGCGTTGATCGAGTCGGCGTAGCCGAGCTGCGCGCCGAACGAGCGGTCGGAAACGTCCCCCTCGACGACCACGTCGTCGCCGAGCGCGCGGAGGTCGCGGGCGAGCGCGGCGGCCTCGGCGCGGGTGTCGCCGACCGAGAGGACGTAGTAGTCGGTCGAAAGCTCCTCGTCGGGCCAGACGCCGGCGCGCTGACAGAGGAGCTTGAGCGTGGCGTGGCCGGGCGCGACCCCGACCGCGGGCGTCGGCTGGCCGCCGAAGCTCTCGATGAGGTCGTCGTAGCGCCCCCCGCCGAAGACGGAGCGAGACACCTCCCCGGTCGAGTCGAAGCACTCGAAGACGACGCCGGTGTAGTAGTCGAGCCCGCGGGCGGTCGTCAGCGACACCTCGCAGAACTCGCCGGCGCCGAAGTCGTCGGCGGCGGCGAGCACGTTCCGGAGGTTCTCGACCGCCGCTTCGACCTCGTCGCCGCCGGCCTCGGCGACCGCGTCGAGGTCGTCGGGAGTCTCCACGTCCGAGATGAGGTCGTCGAACTCGCGAGCGGTCGCGCGGTCGAGCCCGGCGTCGGAGAGGAGTCCGAGGTACTCGCCGTCGTCGACCTTCTCGCGCTTGTCGACCGCGCGGATCGCGGCCTTCGCGTCGACCGCGTCGGGGTCGTCGGAGAGCGCCCGGACGAGACCGCCGAGGATGTCGCGGTGCGAGACGCGGAACTCGAAGTCGTCGCCGGTGAGCCCCAGGCTCGTGAGCGCGTCGGCGGCGACCGCGAGCACCTCGGCGTCGGCCTCGGGCGCCGAGGAGCCGAACACGTCGATGTTCGTCTGGTAGAACTCGCGGAACCGGCCCTGCTGGACCTGCTCGTAGCGCCAGAACGGGCGGGTGGACATCCACTTGATCGGCTTCGACAGCTCCTGTCCCTTCGCGACCACCATCCGGGCGACGGTGGGCGTGAGCTCCGGAGTCATCGAGACGCCGCGGCCCCCCTTGTCGTCGAAGGCGTACAGCTCCTCGACGATCTCCTCGCCGGACTTGTCGACGTACATCTCCGTCCGCTCCAGCGCGGGGGTGGCGATCTCGCGGAAGCCGTGCCGGCTCGCGGCGTCCTCGATGGCGTCGGTCACCTCGCGGCGGGCGGACTGCTCGCCGGGGTAGAAGTCGCGGAATCCCTTCAGGCCGTCGTACATGAGCGTCGATTCGGCGAGCGCCCGCTTGAAAGCATCCTTTCGGGCCGCAGTCGAGGTCCGCGAAGAGCGGCGGCCGACCGGTCGCGACTCAGTCGTTCCGACCGTGCACGTACGTCTGGTCGTGGTCCGGGAACACCTCGCCGACCGTCTCCTCGCCGTGTTCGTCGGCGATGAGCGTCCGGAGCTCGTCCTCGTAGTCGGCCTTGGGAACCTCCTCGCTCGGCCCCTGCTGGACGTCGAACGTCTCCTCGACGAGGCGGTCGACGGCGTGGCGGCCGAACCCGGAGAGCGGAGAGATGTAGTCGATCCCGTGACGGTCCTCCAGGCTCTGCGCCTGCGCGCGCGACACCGTGGGAACGCGGTCGTCGCGGCGCGTGCCGTCGGCGATCGCGTCGACCTCGTGGCTCGCGATCGTCTCCAGGGCGTGCTCGTGGACGCGCTGGATCCCGTTTCGGGGGTAGCCGTCGCCGATCATGGTCTCGATCGCCTCCTCGGCGACCTCGCGGTCGAGGTCGACGCGCTCGAAGGGGAAACCTAGCTCCGCGGCCGCGCGCTCGGCGTGTTGCCAGTCGTCGGTGAGCCCGAAGCTGCCGGTGACGCAGCGCACGTCGTAGAACCGGTCGAGCAGGTGGGCCGCGAGCGAGGAGTCCTTCCCCCCGCTGTACAGCAGCGCGAGCTCCATCTATCGCCGCCGGATGTCGAAGCTCTGCTGGTCGGGCTGGAGTTCCTTCAGGAGGTCGCGCATCTGGTCTTCGTCGATCTGTCCCTGGATCCGCCCGCTCTGCGCGAGCGCCGCGACCTGCTGTTTCACCTTGTCGCCGAACTCCGGTTTCGACATCGCGACCGCGTTGAGCCGCTGGCGCGCGCCGTCCGTGAGGTACTGCTTGAGGACGGCCTCCTGCTGGGCCTCGGCGCGCTCCTGAGCCTGCTGTTGGGCCTCGGCGTCCGCTCCGCCGCCCTGTTCGCGCTCGCGGAGCTCCTGCATCTTCTTCTCTCGCAGCTCTTCGAGCCGTTCGTCGTCGGGGTTCTCGCTCATACGCACCCGTTCTCGGTCCGCGCGAAAAACGATTTCGGAGGGATCGGACCGGAAGCGTCTCCGGCGGCGGCTCGACGAGGTCCGGCGAGGCCGGTCCGCGCCGCTTAAACGCCTCCTCGGCGTAGCCGCCGGTAATGAGCGAGTCGCGGGAGTTCTGTCCCCGGTGTGGCGACGCCGTCCCGGAGCGGCGCGAGCCGCTTCCCGGCGACCCCCGAGGGCGGGACGCGCTGCTGTGTGACGACTGCTACTTCGAGGACTTCGAGCTGGTCGACGCGCCCGACCGGATCGAGGTGCTGGTCTGTTCCGGCTGCGGCGCGGTCCGCCGCGGCGAGTCGTGGCGGGACGTGGGCGCGCGCGACTACACCGACGTCGCCGTCGACGAGGTCGCGGAGGCGCTCGGGGTCCACGTCGACGCCGAAGACGTCGAGTGGGGCGTCGAGCCCGAGCAGGTCGACGAGAACAACGTCCGGATGCACTGCCGCTTCTCGGGGGTCGTCCGCGGGACGCTCCGCTCGGCGGAGGTGACGGTCCCCGTGAAGATCTCGCGGGGGACCTGCGACCGCTGCGGTCGGATCGCCGGCGGCTACTACGCGGGGGTCGTACAGGTGCGCGCGGACGAGCGCGAGCTCACGCCCGCGGAGCGCGCCGAGGCGCTCGAGATCGCCGAGTCGTACGTCGCCGATCAGGAGGCCGACGGCGACCGCGAGGCGTTCATCACGGAGGTGAAAGAGACCGACGACGGACCGAACGTCAAGCTCTCGTCGAACCGGCTCGCGCAGAACGTCGCGACGCGGATCACGGAGGCGCTCGGCGGGAGCTTCGAGTCGTACCCGACCCTCGTCACCGAGGACGGCGACGGCAACGAGGTGTACCGAGTGACGTTCGCGGTCCGCCTCCCGCGCTACGCCGAAGGCGAGATAATCGACCCCGAGGACGGCGACGGCCCCGTGCTCATCACGAGCGTTTCCGGCCGGCTCCGCGGCGTCCGACTCGCCACGGGCGCGGAGTACACCTCCGAGTTCGAGGACGGGGCGGCCCCAGACGCGGTCCGGCTCGGCCGGCGGGACGACGCCGCGGAGACGACCGTGGTGACGGTGGAAGACGAGAACGCGATCCAGGTGCTCGACCCGGTCACCTACGAGGCGAAGACGGTCCCGAATCCCGACTTCGTCGACGGCGACGCCGGCTCCGTGCTCGCGTTCGAGCACGGCGGCGAGGTCCACCTCGTCCCCGAGGAGTAAGTCTCGCACGTTTGTGGCGACGAGACAATATTTAAGTGAACTGTGAGCGACGGTGACGATTGCTTATAAAGAACCGTGCGGTGGTGCGTGCCTCCGAGTGGCCGCCGAAGGCGGCCGCGAGGAGCACGCGCGAGGGAGTCGCTGGCGGCTGTCGCCGCCAGCGACGAGGCTGGGGAGGCATGAGGTGCTGTGCGGTTGCGGGGCGGGTGGGACTCAAAGGGGCAGCCGCGAGGACGAAGCACGGCGCAGTAAGCACTGCAAGGAGCGAGCGAAGCGAGCGACTGAAGCGCGCAGCAAGCCGCGCGAGTCCTCGCGGCTGGGGCTTTGGAGGCCTTCACCGTCGATCCGCAGTCACCGATTTATAGCCGAGCGGCTGGGGCTTTGGAGGCCTTCACCGTCGATCCGCAGTCACCGATTTATAGCCGAGCGGCTGGGGCTTTGGAGGCCTTCACCGCAGAGTCGATCACGGATACACAGCCGCCAGCAACACCCCTCGATCACGTATAAACGACCGATCAGCCAACGTGCAACCCGTACTCCCGCTATCGATCAGAAAACATCTTTCAGCGGTACCCGCTTCGACCGCAAGCGGGCCTCAAGAGTGGGATCGAACCGGAGTCGAAAGGCCGAACTGCCGACCGTTCGCGTCGTTTCCGATCAGTCGGCGTGGACCGAACGCTCCTCTCCGAGCGCGGCGGCGCGCTCCGACTCGGTCACGTCGATCCCGCGGCGCTCCAACTGATCGACGAACTCCGGCTCGCTGAGGCCGGCCTGCGCGGCGGCCTGAGAGAGCGTCAGTGTTCGCGCCCCGTACAGCGTCAGCGCGGTCGCCAGCCCCTTCGTTGCCATATCTACCCTACTACCGTGATGGTTTATGAAGGTTACTAATCGATTGAGGCTCCTGATACACCTTATACGATATATATTGACGGTTGATCAGTCCGTGGGAGTATAATGCATTCCGGATGGCCTCTCGATCGATACGCAACGCCGGGCGCCGATCGGACCGGTCGTCGACCCGCGCCCGCAGGAGTTATCACGCTCTGCGGTCGTAGCCGGGGTATGGACAGACAACAGCTGTTCGCGCTGTTCTTCGCGTTCCTCATGGTCAGTTCCATGGCCGCGTGGGGCGTCACGCTCCTGTAAGCGCCGAACGGAACCGGATCGAAAACGGGGCCGAAAACCCGATCAGCCGATCGCGGTCCCCCGTGGACCGCCACCGCTTCCGACTCCCTACCGGCGATCCCTAGCCGTCGCCCCACACGTCTGAGAGCGGGTGGTCGTCGCGACGGTCCGCGTCCGCCTCCGAGCGCGTTCGCGTCGTATTGCTCCCGCCGCCCTTTCCGGTCGCCCCCGTCCCCGACCCGCCTGACGATCCCGAGCCGTTCGCCCGCGAGCCGCCGCTTCCGATGCCTCCGCTTCCGCCGGATCCGCCCCCGCCGAGCGCCGACCCTCCGCGGCGGGCCGCTCGCGACGGCCCGGACGGCTCGGCGTCGATTCCGGCGAGCGCGGCGGCGGGATCGAAATCGGGCAGCGTCGGCGTCGTCATCGCGTCGATCTGGTCGCGGAACCACGGGGGCGTGTCGGCTTCCGCGCGGTCGAAGAGGTCCAAGAGGGAGTCGTCCGCGAGGTACGTCGCGCCGCGGTCGTCGGGCGCGCGGACGACCCGCCCGCACGCCTGGATCACGGTCCGGAGCGCGGTCCGGTGGTACCACGCCCACTGGTCGTCGGCGAGCCGGCGGGCGACCCGCGAGTCGTTGGTGTTGCGGTACGGCGCCTTACACACCACCTGCCAGCGACAGAGGTCGCCTTTCAGGTCGAGCGCCTCCTCCATCTTCACCGAGACGAACACCTCCGGGTCGTCGCTGGCCTTCCACGCCGACAGCTCCGCGTCTCGGTTCGCGCGGTCGTGCCGGCGGACGCGCGCGGCGACGCCGAACTCGCCCAGCAGCTCCGTGAGCCGGCCGGCGATGTCGTAGGAGTGCGCGTGGATCAGCCCCTTCTCGTCGGGGTGTTCGGCCATCAGCCGGACGATCAGGCGGGCGATCTTCGGCACCGTCTCGTCGCGGTGCTCGTAGGTCATCTGCCCCTGCGTCACGTCGTAGAGAGGGCGGTGCGAGAGCGGGAACGTGTGCTCGACGTCGACGAGGGCGACGTTCGCGGGGTCGAGGCCGACGCCGCGACAGAACGCCTCCTTCGAGAGGATGGTGGCGGACAGCAGCGCGAACGTGTTCCCGCGGTCCCACACCGTGTGCCGGAGGTAGCGGGCCGGATCGAGGGGCTTGATCGCGAGCGCCGACCCTTCCCCGTCCGGCTGGTCGACGACCCACGTCGTCGGCGACTCCGGATCGCGGTAGTCCTCCAGGAACCAGCCGAGCTCGCTGATGAGCTCCTGTAAGCGGTCCCGGCGCGCGACCTCCTCGCGGTCCAGCTCGGGCCGGCCGGTCAGCTCGTCTTTCGCCCGCTTCGCGGTGTCGCGGAGCGACGCGGCGAACCGCGCGGTGCGGTCGAGCGCGTCCTCCTCCGGGCCGGCGTCGGCCGCCACGTCGGGGACGCCGACCTCGTCCCAGACGGGGACGCGGTCGGGCGAGAGCTCGATCGTCGCGTACATCTCCGCCCACTCCGCGAGGCCGTGCGCCTCGTCGATCACCACCGTGTCGCGTTTCCGGAACACCTCCGAGCCGGCGGTGCGCATGAAGTACGCCAACGTCATGGCCGCGTAGCGGTTCCCTGAGGCGATCGCGCGGTCGGAGAAGTACGGGCACCGGTGTTTCACCGAGCAGTCGAACCCCTGCTGGCGGACGCAGGGGGCGCGGTTGACCGGCGTGTCGTGCTCGCCGGGGAGGATGCAGTCGTAGTTCGATTTCCCGCGGATCACCGCCAGGTCGTCGAGCAGGTCGTCGGCCTCCACGTCGTCGATCTGCGACACCTGCGGGGTCGTGTAGTAGGCGCCGGTCGCCTCGCTCGGGGAGGTCTCGTCGACGGTCGCCGACGCGCCCATGATCGCCCGCGCGAGGAGGGACTTGCCGCTGCCGGTCGGCGCGCGCACCAAGACCACGTCGTTTCCGGCGGCGAACGCGTCGCGGATGTCCGCGAGCGCTCGCTCCTGTGCCCCCCGGAAGCTCGGGGCGGGGAACTCGGCGGGGATCCGATCGGGGTCCACGACTGCCACTGGCGCGCTCGCGGAATTAAACCCTCGCTTGAGGCCGTCACGAAATGAACTCGAAACTACCCGATCGTTTATACGGTTCGGGCGGGAGATCGTGGTATGAACTGGCGAGAGGCGGAGCGGGAGTTCGCGGACGACGTCGTCGCCCGAGAGACGCTCCCGCGCACGTTCGAGCGGTCCGCAGAGCGCAACGCGGACCGGCTCGCCCAGCGGTACAAGGGCGGGGTGTACGACCGGTCGCTGATCTCCAGCGGCGTGCTCCCGCCCGCCTCGGCGGGCGAGTACGCCGACGTGACCTACGCCGAGATGCGCGCGATCGTCCGGCGGCTCGCGGCCGGGCTCCGCGAGCTCGGCGTCGACGCTGACACCCGCGTGGCGCTGTACGCGCAGACTCGGATGGAGTGGGCCCAGACCGACTTCGCGGCGCTGGCCGCGGGTGCGACCGTCACGACCGTGTACGCCTCCTCGTCGCCGAAGCAGGTCCGGTACCTGATCGAGGACCCGGAGGCGACCGTCGTGGTCGCCGAGAACCGCGAGCTGCTCGACGAGGTGCTCGGGGTCGCCGACGACCTCGAACACGAGCTCGACGCGGTCGTGACGTTCGACGACGTGGACGCGGCGGATCTCGACGCGGAGATGGAAGGTACGGACGACATCAGCGGCGACGGCGACGGCGCCGGCCTCTCCGTCGACGACGTGTACACCCTCGGCGAGGTCCACGCCCTCGGCGAGGAGGCGTTCGACGAAGACGCCTACCAGTCGTGGATCGACGCGGTCGACGTCGGGGACCTCGCGAGCCTCATCTACACCTCCGGGACCACGGGTCAGCCCAAGGGCGTCCGGCTCACCCACGCCAACTTCCGGGAGAACGTCAACCAGTGTTACCGGCGGTTCGCGGACCGCCCGGACCGCGACCCCGACGCGCCGGGGATCAGCGCCGAGTCGACGACGCTCTCCTTCCTCCCGCTCGCGCACGTCTTCGAGCGGCTCGCCGGCCACTACATGATGTTTGCGGCGGGTGCGACCGTCGCTTACGCCGAGAGCCCCGACACCCTCCGCGAGGACTTCGGGCTGGTGCGTCCGACGACGATCACGAGCGTCCCGCGCGTCTACGAGAAGCTGTACGACGCGATCCGCGAGCAGGCGAGCGAATCGCCCGTCAAAGAGCGCATCTTCGAGTGGGCGGTCGGCGTGGGGCAGGCCCACCACGAGGCCGACGACCCGGGCGCGCTGCTCGACGCCAAGCGCGCGGTCGCCGACAGGCTGGTGTTCTCGTCGGTCCGGGAGGCGATCGGCGGCAACGTCGACTTCTTCATCTCGGGCGGCGGGTCGCTGTCGGCGGAGCTGTGCGCGCTGTACCACGCGATGGATCTCCCCATTCTGGAGGGGTACGGGCTCACCGAGACCTCGCCCGTCATCAGCGTCAATCCGCCGGAGGAGCCGACGGTCGGCACCATCGGCCCGCCGGTGGTCGACACCGAGGTCGCGATCGACGGGACCGTCGTCGGCGAGGAGGTCGCGGATCTGTCGGGCGACGTCGGCGAGCTGCTCGTGCGGGGCCCGCAGGTGACCGACGGCTACTGGAACCGTCCGGACGCGACCTCGGAGGCGTTCACCGAGCCCGACCGGCTGCCGGACGACGCCGTCGTGGCGGGCGACCCGCCCGAAGACCGCGACGGCGACCCGGACGATCCCTGGTTCCGCACCGGCGACATCGTCCAGCTCCGACCGGACGGGTACATCGCCTTCCGCGAGCGCGCCAAGCAGCTGCTCGTCCTCTCGACCGGGAAGAACGTCGCGCCGGGACCGATCGAGGACCGGTTCGCCGCGAACGAGTTCGTCGAGCAGTGCGTCGTGTTAGGCGACGGCCGGAAGTTCGTCTCCGCGCTGATCGTCCCGAACTTCGAGAAGGTGGCGGCGTGGGCCGACGCGCGCGGCGTCGACCTCCCCGACGGTCACAGGGAGATCTGCCGCGACGATCGGGTCCGCGAGCGGATCCAGGAGGAGGTCGACCGCGTCAACGAGGAGTTCGAGCCGTACGAGCGGATCAAGCAGTTCCGGCTCGTCGAGGAGGAGTTCACCGAGGAGAACGACCTGCTCACGCCGACGATGAAGAAGAAGCGGCGCAACATCCTAGACCGCTTCGCCGACGAGGTCGATCTCATCTACGAGGAGGCGTAGGCGGAAACCGACGCCGTCGACGCCTACGCCCTCCACAGTTCGGTGTTCCCCAAACAGTAGAGGAACGCGATCCAGCCGAAGAGCAGTCCCGCGATGATGACCAGGAAATCGGCCAACTTGGTGCCGACGACCAGGTCGTACCCGACGCCGATGGTCAGGAGAACCAACGAGACGGCCAGCAGCAGGTGACACCGCCGTTCGGCCTTTCGTTTCATATTTCTAACACTCTCGAAGAGCATAAATAGCTACCGCCGGATTGCTCGGCAGTGCCGGCGCTGGATGCGGTCTGGCGCACGCGGCAACGTACCGCTGGCGGCTTCCGCCGATGGCGGCTTACGGAAGTTCGAGGGGAAAGCCTCGCGCTTCAGCGCGGGGATGAATCCGACAACTCCTACGCGAACTATATTCAACGTGCCGGACGGATGTTTTAAGTTGCGTTCCCGTATATCAACACTCAACCGAGGCGGTCTACCGCCCCACTAATCGGACAATATCGGGATTCCCTTGATTCCAAACGGAAGACACCCTCTTCCGTGTCGGAACAGGGGTGTAGCAGTAAAAAGTACCTCCGAATCCCATGGCGGGATAGGAGTAACGGCTGATTGGCACAGCCAGTAGCCGTCATCGAGGCGACTACAAACCTTGAACATCCCAAACCGGCGGCACGGTGCCGTGGGAATCTTCGCCCTTCAGGGCGGAGAGGATGTCAATCTAGCACGTACGTCTCGTCGCCGTCGAGGACGACGGGCTCGGCCGCGGCGCCGGCCGCCTTCACCTCGTTGACGAACTCGCGCGTCTCGATTTCGATCGGCGGGAACGTGTCGTAGTGCATCGGGAACACGACGTCGGCGCCCACCCAGTCGGCGGCGATGCCGGCCCCCGCGGGCCCCATCGTGAAGTGGTCGCCCGCGGGTAAGGCGGCGGCGTCGGGTTCGAGGTACGGCGCGATCACGTCGACCATCTCGGACATCAGCCCGGTGTCGCCGGCGTGGTAGAACGACGTGCAGTCGGCGTCGGACTCCTGGGTCGGCTTCTTGTCGCCGATCACGAACCCGGCGGGCATCCCGGCGGAGGTGCCGTAGCCGGTGTCGATCCCGTTCGAGTGGTCCGCGCGGACCATCGTCACCCACGCGTCGCCGCACTCGACGGTGCCGCCGATGTTCATCCCCATGCCGCCGACGGCGTCCTCGTGGCCGAAGGTGTCCTGGACGTACCCGGTCAGCTCCGGGGTGGCGACCACCGTCGCGCCCTCGTACCGGTCGGCGTCGCCGATGTGGTCCGAGTGGCCGTGGGTCAAGAGGAGGTAGTCGGGGTCGAGCTCCTCCGGGTCGACGTCGGTCTTCGGGTTGTCGAAGAACGGATCGATCAGGAGTTCCGTGTCGTCGACGACGACGTGCCACGTGGAGTGGCCGTGCCAGGTGAGTTCCATGGTACGCGTGGTACGTCTCAGCGAGTCGTAATAAAAGCCGACGCCGCGGTCACCTCGCCCCCCGGGGGAGGAGTTCACCGCCCGCCGCACGAACCGCTCGTCGATACCCCTCCGAGCGGAACGACGCCGAGTCCGGGGTCGAATGCGACCGATGGTCCCGTCCGGATTGCCTCTCCGGGAACGCTTTTCGGGCGGCCGCCCGATTGCGGAGACATGCACCACGTGCGATTCCGCGACCCGGCCGGATCGATCCGCGAGGGGACCTACGACCCCGAGACCGACGCCGTCGCCTTCGCGGGCGACGAGTACGCCCTCGACGACCCCGCGATCGACGTGCTCCCGCCCGCCGAGCCGACGAAGATCGTCTGTATCGGGCGCAACTACGCCGACCACGCCGCCGAACTCGGCAACGAGGTGCCGGACCGGCCGCTGCTCTTCTTGAAGCCGCCGAACGCGCTTGCGAGCCACGGCGACGAGATTACGGTCCCCGCCGGGAAAGACCGGATCGACTGGGAGGCCGAGATCGCGGTCGTCATCGGCGAGCAGTGCAAGGACGTCAATGCCGACGAGGCGATGGACGTCGTCGCCGGCTTCACCTGCATGAACGACGTGTCGAACCGCGACGACCAGAACCGCGAGCAGAACTGGGTGCGCGGCAAGGCGTTCGACGGCGCCGCGCCGCTCGGGCCCGTGCTGGCGACCCCGGACGAGGTCCCGGCCGACGCGAGCGTCGAGCTCCGCGTCAACGGCGAGACGAAGCAGTCCAGCGACCGCGAGCACTTCATCTTCGACGTGCCGACGCTGATCGAGGAGATCACGACCTACCTCACCTTAGAGCCCGGCGACGTGATCTCGACCGGGACCCCCGAGGGCGTCGGCGCGCTCTCCGACGGCGACACCGTCGAGGTCGAGGTCGAGGGCGTCGGGACGCTCGAACACGACGTGCGGGTTCCCTGACCGCCTGGGAGAACTCCCGCCGTCTCGCTCCCTGCCGCCCGATTGCACACCGGGTTTCCGGTGAACGACCGGTTCGGCCACCCTTAAGAGCGCCCCGCCCGGATCCACGCGCATGCAACCACGGGATCTCTCCGATCACTCGCCGTACGTGCCGGGCCGGGGCGTCGAGGAGGTCGCCCGCGACCGCGGGCTCGACCCCGACGACCTCATCAAGCTCTCCTCGAACGAGAACCCGCACGGCCCGAGCCCGGCGGCCGTCGAGGCGATCCGCGAGCACGCCGACCGCGTCCACCAGTACCCGAAGTCCTCGCACACCGATCTCACCGAGAAGCTGGCCGCGAAGTGGGAGGTGTCGACCGAGCAGGTCTGGGTCTCGCCCGGCGCCGACGGCTCGATCGACTACCTCTCGCGGGCCGCGTTGGAGCCGGGCGACGAGGTGCTCGTCCCGGAGCCCGGCTTCGCCTACTACGCGATGTCCGCCCGGTACCACCACGGCGAGGTCTCCGAGTACGCGCTCACCCCGGACGACGGCTTCGCGCAGGACGCCGAGACGGTGCTGTCCGCCTACGGCGGCGAGCGGATCGTCTACGTCACCTCGCCGCACAACCCCTCGGGCTCGGTGATGCCGCTCGACGAGGTGCGGGCGATCGCGGACGCGACCGCCGAGGAGACGCTCGTCGTCGTCGACGAGGCGTACGGGGAGTTCGCCGCGGTCGACAGCGCGATCCCGCTGGTCGACGAGCGCGACGACGTGGCGGTCCTCCGCACGTTCTCGAAGGCGTACGGCCTCGCCGGGCTCCGGATCGGCTACAGCGTCGTCCCGGAGGCGTGGGGAGAGGCGTACGCCCGCGTGAACACGCCGTTCGCGGCGAGCGAGCTGGCGTGCCGGGCGGCGCTCGCCGCCCTCGACGACGAGGAACACGTCGCGGAGTCTGTCGAGACGGCGCGCTGGGCCCGCGAGTACATCGCGGACGAGCTCGACGCCCCCACCGTCGAGTCGGCCGGGAACTTCGTGCTCGCCGAGGTCGGCGACGCGGAGCGGGTCGCCGACGCGGCGCAGGAACGCGGCGTGATCGTCCGCGACTGCACCTCCTTCGGGCTCCCGAACCACGTCCGGATCTCGACCGGCACGCGCGAGGGGACCCGCGAGGCCGTCGACCGGCTCAACGAGACGCTCGCGGACCTCGGGCTGGGGGCTCGGCCATGACCGCCGACCGCGTCGCCGTCACCGGCACTCCCGGAACCGGCAAGTCGACGGCGACGGAACTGCTCGCCGACGAGTACGACGTGATCCACCTCAACGACCGGATCAAGGGCGACGACGACCTCTGGACCGAGCGCGACGCCGACCGCGACACGCTCGTCGCCGACCTCGACGCGGTCCGCGAGCGCCTCGGCGACTGGTCCGGCGTGCTCGACTCGCACCTCGCGCACCGGTTCGACGTCGACCGCGTGGTCGTCCTCCGGTGTCACCCGGAGACCGTCGAGACGCGCCTCCGCGAGCGCGGCGAGTCGGGCGCGACCGCCGAGGAAAATGCGGAGAGCGAGGCGCTCGACGTGATCCTCTCGGAGGCCGTCGGCGAACACGGCGTCGAGAACGTCTACGAGATCGACACCACCGACCGCGACCCGGCGGCCGTGGCCGACGAGATCCGCGCCGCGATCGAGGGCGACCGCGAGCCGAGCGCGGGCACCGTCGACTTCATGGATTATATATAAGCCCGCCGCGACGGTCGGATCGATAGATGACCCTCGACCAGTACCGGTCGGTCGCGGACCGCCTGCTCGGCCCGTGGGTGCGCGCCGCGGCCAAGATCGGGCTCTCGCCGGACCAGGTGAGCGTCCTCGCGTTCGGCGTCGCGGTCGCGGCCGCCGGCGCGTTCGCGGTCGGCGAACCCGCCTTTTATATCGTCGGGGCGGTCTGCGTCCTGCTCAACGGCTGGCTCGACCTCGTCGACGGCGCCTTGGCCCGCCACCTCGAGGTCTCATCCGACGGCGGCGACCTCCTCGATCACGTCCTCGACCGCTACGCCGACATCGCGGTGATCGCCGGCTTCACCGTGGGGATCGGGGCGTACGCGCTCGGCTTCGCGGCGGTGACCGGCGTGCTGATGACCTCGTACATGGGCACCCAGATCCAGGCGGTCGGCATCGGCCGCGAGTACGGCGGCCTGCTCGGACGGGCGGACCGACTCGCGCTGATGGGGATCGTCGGCGTCGTCGCCGCGGCGTACGCCGCGCCGATCGTCGCCGGCCTGAACGTCGTCGGTCTCCTGCTCGCGCTGTTCGCGGCGGTCGGCCACCTGACTGCGGTCCAGCGGTTCCTCGGTGCGTGGCGCGATCTGTAAGGAACGGGGTCGCGGTTGCGCGCGACGGTCACCGGCGAGGGAACGCTTAAAAGCATCCGGCCGGAACGAGTGCGTATGCCCACCTTCGAGCTGAACCTGTCCGACGACGTGTACGCGGAGTTCCAGCAGCTCGCCGAACAGGAGTTCGTCTCCGAGGAGCAGGCCGCGGAGGACCTGATCGCGTCCGGTATCGAGGCGTACAACGTGAGCGTCGTCGACGACGAGCCCCGCGACGAGATGCTGGACGGCGCCGAGAACAACATGTTCGACACGGCGGAGGATCCGGGAAGCCTCGAAGACGACCGCCTGTAGTCGAGGTCGCCGGCAACCAGACCCTTTTAACCGCCGACCGGCCCGCTAGTAGCCGAGTCGCAGCGCCCGGTTCGCCGCCAGCGCGACGAGTCCGACGCCCATTACGCCGGCGAGCAACCCGAACGCGACCGACCAGCCGGCGGCGTCCGAGACCGCGCCGACGACGACGCTCCCGGACGCGCCGATCACCATGTAGGCGGTCCGGACGAGCCCGAAGCCGGCGCCGCGCTCCCGGTCGGAGAGGAGGTCCATGAACCGCGACTGCAGGGGCGCGCCCCACGACATCGCGAGGCCGACGAACCCGACGCCGGCGACGATCGCGGGGCGACCGAACCCGAACTCCGCCGCCGCGACGAGCAGCCCGTAACCGACGACTCCGGCGGCCATCGTCGCCATCACGGTCGCGTCGCGGCCGATCCGGTCGGAGACCGACCCCGTCACCGGCTGGGTCGCGCCGTGGACGAGGAAGTACAGCGAGAACAGAAGCGCCGACAGCGCGGTCGAGAGCCCCGTTCCGAACTCCAGGAACGACGGGAGGAAGGAGGCGGTCGCCTGCCACGCGAACGCGCCCATCGTCGCCAGCGCGGTCGTGTAGAGGATCCGGGGCCGGGAGAGCAGCTCCGCGAGCGGCCCGAGCGCGAACCGCTCGCGCATCGCCTGGTCCGGCCGGAGCGGCTCGGTCGGTTCCACGCGCCACGCGAACAGGACGAACACGGGGACGGCGGCGGCGACGCCGAGGGCGATGCCGGCGCGCCAGCCGTACCGCGACCCGACGAGCGCGGCCAGCGGCGGGGCGGCGAGCCCCGCGATCGGACCGCCGGCGACGTGGACGCCGATCGCGCGGCCGATGTCGTCGAACTGCCGCGTGAGGAAGGTGGTCGCCACCGAGTAGTGGAGGCCGGCGCCGGCGCCGAGGATCACGGCGAAGACGATGAACGCGACGATCGACGGGGAGACGGCGATAAGCAGAGAGGCGACCGCGGTGGCGCCGACTGCCGTCAGGATGACGGTCCGCTCCCCGTACCGATCGCCGAGCACGCCCGAGGGGAACTGCGAGAGTGCGTACGCCAGCCACATCCCCGACAGCCCGAGCCCGACGGTCGCGTTGGTGACCCCGAACTCGAGGCGGATCCGCGGGATAAGCGGACTGATGACCAGCCGCGCGACCATCGTCGCGGTGAACGCGAGCGTACAGAGCGCGAGCGCGGTGTGTTTGTACCGCCAGTTCACGGTCGCCGTTCTCGACCCGGGTCAAAGCGGGTTCCGGTCGCGGCCAGCCGAACCGGGTGTGGTGTGCGGTCAGACCACGAACTCGATCGGGTACTCCGTGAAGTTCTCGTAACCGTCCTCGGTGACGACGACAATGTCCTCTATCCGGACGCCGCCCACGTCGGGGTCGTAGAGCCCGGGTTCGACGGTGATCACGTGGCCGGGCTCTAACTCCTCCCCGCCGCTCGCGAGCCGGGGCGACTCGTGGACGTCGAGGCCGACCCCGTGGCCGGTGGAGTGGATGAACCCCGTCTCCGTCTCGGGGTCGGTCCGGAAGGTCGGCTCGCCGGCGTCCTCGTACACCTCGCAGGCCGCCGCGTGCACGTCCTCGCCGGTCGCGCCCGGCTCGACCGCGTCGAGCGCGGCGTCGAGCGCGCGCTCGGTGAGGTCGTACCACTCGCGGAGCCGATCGCTCGGTTCGCCGACGCAGAACGTCCGGGTCATGTCGGCGTTGTACTTCGTCGCCTTCGACCGCGGGAAGATGTCGACGATGATCGCCTCGTTCGCGCGGAGCGGTCCCGACCCGCGGTCGTGGGGGTCCGCGGCCTGCGCGCCCCCGGCGACGATCGTCTGGTCGAGCGCGCAGCCGCGCCGGAGCAGCGTCACCTCGATCTCCTCGGTCACCCGCTCGCTGGTGAGCGGCTCGCCGTCGCGGAGCAGGACGCCCGTCTCCGCGTCGTCGCCGTCGCCGGCCACGTCGGCGCCCGCGATCAGCTCTTCGGCGGCCCGCATCGCCGCCTCGTTGGCGCGCTGGGCCTCGCGGATCGCGTCGACCTCCGCATCGGTCTTGACGGCGCGGACCTCGCCGAGCCGGTCGTCGCCGTCGACGGTCACCCCGATCCCGCGATCGCGGAGCGCGTCCGCGGTGCCGACCGGCCCCCGCGGCGGCATCGAGACGGACTGGACGCCCTTGTCGCGAACGAAGCGGGCGTACATGTCGTTGCGGGCCTCGCGGCCGCCGTACTCGTAGTCGTAGTCGGCGTGGCGCTCGACCGTGTCGGCGTTCGCCTCCTTCTTCGCGCGTCCGTACTCCAGCCCGCCGACCAGCACGTGGATCTCGCCGTCGGCGTACAGCGTGAGAAACGGGTCGGGACCGGTGAACCCGGAGAGGTACAGCTGGTTGGCGTCGTCCTGTGAGGCGTCGATCAGGTAGCCGTCCGTGTCGAGGTCGGCGAGCCGGTCGTCGAGTCGCGCGCGGTTCATGGGACACCTGCTCGGCCGACCCCCAAATCCGTTGTCCTCGCGGAACCGCGAGCGGCTCGCGGGAACGCCCGCGAATACAGATCAAACGAGACTGTCGGCTCGCCGAGAGGGATCACGAAACAGATATATACGGAACGGGTATCCGACCGACGGCGATCCCGCCTGCGATACCGATCGCCCCATATTTCTACGAAATACGGATTATAACGGTTGTAAACGTCGTTTTTGGCCATGTTTTAGTAACACATTTCGGGCGAATATTTAAATGCGTTCGGCACTTACCCGAAGGTGAGGAAAACACCGAGATCCGTCTCTCGGTTTCGTCTTTCCCTCCACGTACTAAACCAATGAGCGAGAACCTTCGAACCTACACGACCGAGCACGTCGACGACGAGAGCCAGACCGAGTCGGAAAGCGAGGAGGAAGAGCTCCGCTGCCCGGAGTGTAACGGCCAGCTAGCGACCGACACGGAGCACGGCGAGACCGTCTGTGTCGACTGCGGGCTCGTCGTCGAGGAGGACGAGATCGACCGCGGGCCGGAGTGGCGCGCGTTCGACTCGAAGGAGAAGGACGAGAAGAGCCGCGTCGGCGCCCCGACGACGAACATGATGCACGACAAGGGGCTCTCGACGAACATCGGCTGGCAGGACAAGGACGCCTACGGCAAGTCGCTGTCCAGCCGCCAGCGCGAGAAGATGCAGCGGCTCCGCACCTGGAACGAGCGGTTCCGCACCCGCGACTCCAAGGAGCGCAACCTGAAACAGGCGCTCGGCGAGATCGACCGCATGGCCAGCGCCCTCGGGCTCCCCGACAACGTCCGCGAGACCGCCTCGGTCGTCTACCGCCGCGCGCTCGACGACGACCTGCTTCCCGGCCGCTCCATCGAGGGCGTGTCGACGGCGTCGCTGTACGCCGCCGCCCGGCAGGCCGGGACCCCGCGGAGCCTCGACGAGATCGCGGCGGTCTCCCGCGTCGAGAAGGACGAGATCGCCCGGACGTACCGGTACGTCGTCCGCGAGCTCAAGCTGGAGATCCAGCCCGCCGACCCCGAGAGCTACGTCCCCCGGTTCGCCTCCGACCTCGGGCTCTCCGACGAGGCGGAGCGACGGGCGCGCAGCCTGCTCGACACCGCGAAGGAACAGGGGATCCACTCGGGCAAGTCGCCCGTGGGGCTCGCGGCCGCCGCCGTCTACGCCGCCGCGCTACTCGTCAACGAGAAGGTGACGCAGAGCGAGGTCAGCGACGTCGCGAACATCAGCGAAGTCACCATCCGGAACCGGTACCACGAGCTCCTCGAGGCCGAGGACGGCGTCGCGCTGAACTGACGCCGCGCTCCGGTCCGAGGCGAACCGATCCACCCGATCCCTCGTCGTCGACGCCTCGCCCTTTTTCCAGAACGTCCAAACCGCCCCGGGCCGAGCCACGGGTATGGAGACCACTCGCCACTTCACGGCGACGACGTACGTCGTCAACGACGGCGCGACCGCGCTCCACGCGCACGAACGGCTGGGGATCCGGCTCCCGCCGGGCGGGCACGTCGACCGCGACGAGATTCCCCACGAGGCCGCGCTCCGCGAGGTCCGCGAGGAGACGGGGTTGGAGGCGGAGCTCGTCGCGACCGAGTCGCCGATCGAGGGGCCGAACACCCGCGGGCTCCCGGAGCCCGCCCACCTCATGCTCCACGACATCAACGTCCACGCGGACGGCTCCGTGGGTCACCAGCACGTCGACCACCTCTACTACGCGCGGGTCGACTCCCGCGAGATCGCGCCGAACGGCGCCGACGAGGTCGACCCCGACGGCTGGCGCTGGTACACGCCGACGGAGCTGGCCGAGAGCGACCTCCAGCGCGACGTGATCGAGCTCGGTCGGGAGGCGATCGCCGCGGTCGACGGGGCGTAGTCGGAAACGAAGGGGGGACAAACCCGACGTCGAGGCGAGATCGACCGACGGCCGGCGTCAGACGACCGTCTCACGCTCCGGAAGGTATTTGGGTCGTTGCAGGCGACGTAAACGCAAGAATGGACGCAGAGCGAAGAGCGGAGATAACCGGGTGGGACGCTCGGGAGTTCTCGGACGGCTTCGCGGGGCTCCGGCGTCTCGTCGACCGGGGGTTCTCCGGCGCGGTGACGAACGGCACGGGGTGGCTGTTCGTGTTCGAGGGCCGCGTCGTCGGCACCGCCGGCGCCGACCTCGACGCGTTCGCGGACGCCTCCGGGACGATTTACAAGGCTCCGGCCGAGGTCCTCCCGGTCCTGTTCGCCATGCAGGAGCGGGGCGGGGAGCCGCGGGCGCAGTACTACACGAACGACACGCCGCTCTCGGAGGCCGATCGGAAGCTCTCGCAGGGCGGGTTCACCGGCTACGTCGAGCTGTCGGAGAACGTGCTCTCGGGCGACTACTACGTCACCTACACCGCGGGCGAGTCGATGGCCGCGGCGTACGTCGGCAACTCGCGCCGGCTCGAGACCGGCGACGACGCCTTCGAACTGGCCGACGACGAGGTCGGGATCTACACCGTCTACGAGGTCGATCTGAACGTGCGGGAGATCCCCGACTCCGGTTCGGCCGGCGGCGCGACCGCCGCCGAGGGCGAGGCGGCCGACGAAGACGGACCGGACGGCGACGCGACGAACGACGACGCGTCAAACGACGACGCGGCCGGCGAGGAGGAGTCCGTCGAGGACCGATCCGTCCGGGACGAGCCGGCCGAGAGCGACGTCGCCGAGCGCGGGATCACCGACGGAGCCGAGACCGCCGACGACGAGCCCGTTCGCGACGCGACTCCCGACGAGGAGCCGACCGACGGCGCGGCTCGCGGCGGGGAGCAGACGCCGCGAGAGGCCTCGACGCGGTCCGACGAGGCGTCGGACCCGCCGCGGGAGCGGGCCGGCGAGCCGAACGGGAGCCGACCGACGACGGACGCCGTCGAGGGCGCGGAAGCGGCCGCGGAGCCGGACCCCTCCACCGGGGACGCGTCGTCCGACGCGCCGAGCGCGGCCGACGCGGCCGACGCGGCCGACGCTTCCACCGCCGACCCCGAGGGGGACCGCCCGGACGAGGACGTGTTCTCCGAGGAGGAGCAGTGGCGCGAGCAGAAGTCGATCCCCGCGCTCGACCCGTCGGAAGCGAGCGATCCGCGGAGCGGACGGCGCCCCGGGAAGGCCGACCCGAACCCCGACCGAAGCGGGGACGCCGGTTCCGCCGCGCCCGACGACGACCGGTCTCCGGAGCCGCGCTCCACCGACCGGAGCCGGTCGAACCGCTCGGCAGTCTCCCAGCGGGGTTCGGGTTCGGGAAGGGGGGCGAGAGCGGACGAGCAGGGCGGCGATCGGGTCGAACGGCTCCGGAGCGAGCTCGAGGCCGCCGAGGAGAAGCGGGCGTCGCTGGCGGCGGAACGCGACAAGCTCGCGACCGACCGCGACGAGATCGCCGCGGAGCGGGACGACCTCGAGTCCGAGGTCGAGCGGCTGGAGTCCGAGCTGTCGACGCTCCGCGAGGAGCGCGACCGACTGAAATCGGAGCTGTCGTCAGCCCGCGACCGGCTCCCCGAGAGCGACCGGTCCATCTCGCCGACGGAGGCGCGGAGCGGGACGAACCTCTTCGTGCGGTACGAGTCCAAGGGCGGCGCGACCCTCGAAGACGCTCACGACGGGACCGTCGACCGCGACGCGCTCCGCGAGAACCTCCGGATCGAACACCACACGAGCTTCGAGACGGACGGGCTGGTCGTCGACGGTCGCCCGTACGACGAGTTCCTGGAGGACACCATCGAGTACGGGTTCACCCGGTGGCTCGTCGAGGACCTCCCGTTCGAGGTGAGCGGGACCGGCAACCAGGGCGTGCTCCGGGATCTGTACGACGCCATCCCGGAGATCGACCGCGCCGAGATCGGCGGCTCCGTGTCCATCGCGATCCGGGAGAACGGCGAGGAGACGCGCGAGCAGCGCTCGTTCGATCTGGTGTTGCGCGACCGGATGGGGAACCCGCTTTTCGTCGCCGACCTCAACGACAGCCGCGACCCGACCGCCGAGGGGACCCTTGAGTCGCTCGTCGAGAACGGTCGCGACATCGCCGAGTCGAACGAGCCCTTCGCCGCGGCGTTCGCGGTGACGGAGAGCTTCTTCGAACCGGGCGCGTTAGAGACCGCGAGCGACGCGGTCGGCGGCGGGCTGTTCAGCCGGTCGAAGCGCGCGAGCTTCGTGAAGCTCTCGCGCAAGCAGGGGTACCACCTCTGTCTCGTCGAGGCCCGCGACGGCGGCTTCCACATGACTGTCCCCGACCTGTAGCCGGCGGGGCCGAGACGAGAAGCGTCGATCCGGGAGAACGCGGCTGGCGGGACCGAACTGCAAAGCCGATCGAAAACCGATCGAAGCGCGGTTTAAATGCGATTCGAACGCATCAAAACACCACCTAAACGCCGCTTTACAGCCGTCACAACGCGGTCCGTGCGTCGCCTCGCGCGAAGTCGAATCGGTTTCAGTTCTCGAGCTCCGCGGCGTCGTCGATCCGCATGGAGCCGAGCTTGTCGACCGTCTCGTCGAGCTTCTCGTCGAGCTCGTCGACGAACTCGTGGGTGCGCTCCGTCGTGATCGCGCCCTGGCTGGACGGCTCGATGAGGTTCTCCTCCTCGAGCACGCGCAGCGAGTAGCGGACCTTGTGATGGGGGTATCCCGTCTCGTTCGACATCTTCACGATGCCGATCGGCTCGTTTTCGATGACCATCCGCAGGACCTGGAGGTGACGTTCCAGCATGTCTACCTCCTTCTCTAGTCGATCTATCATGGCACATGTTAACTCGTCATGCCCCGGTTTAAAAGTTGCTGTCGGAGGACGTCCGAAATCGCTCGACCCGAGGCTTTGACGTGGGGGTAGTTAACGCATTCGATCGTGGCGCCCCCGGAGCGATCGGTCGATCCGTCGTCGCCGATCGCGGAGGCGACTCGCGTGAACGGCCACGTCCTGCCGACGACCATCCGTCCGAACCACAAAGACCTGCACGAACGACGATACCGACACGTACACGTCTCGGATCCAATGCACGTTCGTGGTGTATTCTCGGCACTGGACCGTAATCGGTTTTACCCCCCGCCCGGAACCACCGGGTCGTATGACACTCACCATCGTCGGCTCCCAGCTGGGAGACGAGGGCAAGGGCGCGCTCGTCGACCGGTGGGGAGGGGACGCGGACGTCGTAGTCCGTTATCAGGGCGGCGACAACGCCGGCCACACCGTCGTCGAGGGCGGCGTCGAGTACAAGCTGTCCCTAGTGCCGAGCGGCGCGGTCCGGGGCACGACCGGGATCCTGGGCAACGGCTGCGTCGTCAACCCGAAGACGCTGTTCACCGAGATCGACGACCTGCGGGAGCGCGGGCTCGACCCCGACGTGCGGGTCGCCCGCCGGGCGCACGTCATCCTCCCGTACCACCGCGTGCTGGACGGGATCGAGGAGGAGGTCAAGGCGGACGACGACGCCGGCGACGCGGTCGGCACCACCGGTCGCGGCATCGGCCCGACCTACGAGGACAAGGCCGGACGCCGCGGGATCCGGATCGCGGACCTGCTCGACCCCGACGTGCTCCGCGAGAAGCTCGAGTACGTCGTCCCGCAGAAGCGCGCGCTCGTCGAGGACGTGTACGGGCTCGATCTTGATGATGACCGCGCCGAGGCGTTCGACGTCGACGCGCTCCACGAGGAGTTCGCCGCGATCGGCGAGCGCCTCGCCGACGAGGGAATGACCGTCAACTGCTCCGACTACCTCCACCGCCGCCGCGAGGCGGGCGACGAGATCCTCTTCGAGGGCGCGCAGGGCACGCACATCGACATCGACCACGGGAACTACCCGTTCGTCACCTCCTCGAACCCGACCGCCGGTGCCGCCTCGGTCGGTTCCGGGCTCGGCGTCACCACGGTGGGGGACGGCGAGGTCGTCGGAATCGTGAAGGCGTACCTCTCGCGGGTCGGCGAGGGGCCGCTCCCGACCGAGCTCGACGGCGACGCCGACGAGGAGGCGCTCGCCGACGACATCCGCGAGAAGGGCGGCGAGTTCGGCACCGTCACCGGCCGCCCCCGCCGGATCGGCTGGCTCGACCTCCCCATGCTCCGGCACGCCGCGCGCGTCTCCGGCTTCACGGGCGTCGCGGTCAACCACGTGGACGTGCTCGCCGGGCTCGACGAGCTGAAGGTGTGTACGGGGTACGAGCTGGAGGGAGAGACGCTCGACACCGTCCCCACGACGACCGATCGGTGGGAGCGCTGCGAGCCCGTCTACGAGACCCTCGACACGTGGGAGCCGTTCGACTCGGCCGCGGTCGCCGAGCGGGGCTACGACGCGCTCCCCGAGGCGGCCCGCGAGTACCTGGAGTTCGTCGCCGCCGAGATCGACACCCCGATCTACGCGGTCGGCGTCGGCCCCGACCGCGAGGAGACGGTCGAGCTGACGAACCCGTTCGACGAGTAGCGGCCCCCCGAGTTTTGAGGGTCGGACGCGAACCGCCGATATGGCCCAACCCTCCGACGGCTCGTCGGCCGACGCGTCGTCCCCGCCGGAGCCGATCTTCGAACGCACCTTCGCGCACCTCTCTCGGCTGCTTCCGCTCGCGCTCGTCCCGCTCGTCACGGCGCTGATGAACGCCAGCGACTTGCTGGCCGCGTCGCGGACGGACGGGATATCGATCCGAGCGTCGTTTCCCGTGTACCGATACGACCTCTGGAGCTTCGTCGAGGCTCCGACCGGCGACGGGCTGTCCGTCTCCGTCCCGTTCGGGACGCTGGAGTCGCTTCCGCTTCTCGTTCCGGCGCTCGCGGCGTACGTCGTCGTCTCAGGCGCGCTGAGCGCGGGGTACTTCGGCGGCATCGCGGCGGGGATCACGACCGGTCGGTACGATTTCGCCGCGAGCGTCCGCCGGTTCGGCGTCCGGATGATCGCGCTGGAGGCGCTCGTCGTCGTCGCGCTGGCTGCGGTCTTCCTCCCGTTGATCGTGGTCCCGCCGCTGTTCGTGGCCGCGGTCCTCGCGGCGCTGGCGCTCTCCTACCTGTTCTTCCCGACGGTGTACGTCCTCGTGTTGGAGGACCGTGGGATCGAGTCTGCGGCCCGCCGAGCGCGCGGACTCGTGCGACGTCACCAGCCGCTCGGATTCTTCCTCTTCGTCGCGATCGTCACTGCCGTCTGTTCCGCCCCCCTGAGCCTCCTGACGCGCGTCGGACCGGTCGGGGCGGTACTGGCCGCGGTCGTCGCCGCACCGCTCGGCCTCGCGTTCAACGTCGCGGTCGCGCTGAAGGTCGCCGAGATGGCCGACGTCGAGACCGTCGAGTGACCGCTGGTCGGCCGCCGCGATGAGCCTCTCACTGCGGGTCGATCTCGTTCAGTGCGCGCAGGTCCTCGTCGGTCAGCGACAGGTCCGCCGCCGCGAGGTTCGACTCGAGGTGGTCGACGCTCGACGTGCCCGGGATCGGGAGCGTCACGTCGGAGTGATCGAGCAGCCACGCGAGCGCGACCTGCCGCGCCGTCGCGTCGCGGCGGTCGGCGACCTCCCCGAGCGCGTCGGGTGTCTCGTCTCCGCCGATCGCGTACATCGGACCCCACGGGATGAACCCCACTCCCTTTTCCTCGCAGGCGCGGAGCACGTCCTCGTCGTCGCGGTGGCCGACGTTGTACTGATTCTGGACCGTGGCGACGTCGACGATCTCAGTCGCCGTCTCTAACTGCTCGACGGTGATGTTTGAGACTCCGACGTGAGCGATCTGGCCGGCGTCCTTCATCTCCGCGAACGCGTGGACCGACTCCTCGAAGTCGGTGTCCGGGTCCGGGCGGTGGAACTGGTACAGGTCGATCGTGTCGGTGTCGAGCCGATCGAGGCTACACAGCACCTGGTTCTTCAGGAAGTCGGGGTCGCCGCGGGGGAGCCAGTCGCCCTCGCGGTTGCGGAGCAGGCCGGCCTTCGAGGCGACGACGACGTCGTCGGGGTCGCCGAGCGCCTCGCCGATCAGGCGCTCCGAGACGCCCGGCCCGTAGGAGTCGGCGGTGTCGACGAAGTCGACGCCGAGCTCGACCGCGCGCCGGAGCACCGCCTTAGCCCCCTCCTCGTCGGCGGGTCGGCCGATGATATCCTCGCCCGTGATCCGCATCGCGCCGAAGCCGAGGCGGTCGACGGTCAGGTCGCCGCCGATGTCGAACGTATCGCTCCTGCCGGTGGAGTCTGAAGCCATGGTCGAACGATCGCTCGCCAGGCGGAAAGCCGTGGGGATGGCGGAAGGGGACGCGCCTCGACTGTGACCTTTCCACGCTACGATTCCTCGCCCGTCTTGCGCGCGTCGCTACTCATAAACCGCCCCCGCGCGATCGTAAAGCATGGACGCCGAGCGCGAGGTACTCGACGTGTTGGCGCGGAACGCCCGCGAGGACATCGACGACATCGCGGCCCAGACGGGCCTCGACGCGGACGCGGTAGCGGCGGCGATCGACGCGCTGGAGGCGGACAACGTGGTTCACGGCTACCAAGCCGTCGTCGACTGGGACCGCGTCGACGAGGGGAAGATCCGCGCGATAGTCGAGATCAACGTCGAACTCGACCGCGAGACCGGCTACGAGCAGGTCGCCGACCGGATCGCGAAGTTCCCCGCGGTCGACGCCCTCCATCTGGTCTCCGGCGACTACGACTTCGCCGTCGAGGTGCTCGGAGAGAACATGCAGGACGTCTCCGAGTTCATCTCCGAGCAGGTCGCGCCGATGCCCGCGGTCACGCAGACGGTGACCCACTACATCATGGACACCTACAAGGACGGCGGGATCCGGTTCGAGGACGGCGACGACGACGACCGCCTCTCCGTCTCGCCATGAGGCTCTCGGACCGCGCGCGAGACCTCCCCGAGTCGGGGATCCGGAAGTTCTTCGAGCTCGCGGAGGCGCGCGACGACGTGATCTCTCTCGGGGTCGGCGAGCCCGACTTCTCGGCGCCGTGGGCCGCCCGCACCGCCGCGATCGACTCCTTAGAGCGCGGGAAGACCTCCTACACCTCGAACCGCGGAATGGCCGCCCTCCGCGAGCGGATCGCCGACCACCACGAGCGCTACGATCAGTCGTACGATCCGGCCGAGGAGGTGCTCGTCACGACCGGCGCGAGCGAGGCGGTCGACCTGGCGTTCCGCGCGCTGGTCGACCCCGGCGACACGGTCGCGGTCCACGAGCCGACGTACATCTCGTACGGCCCGGGGATCGAACTGGCGGGCGGCGAGCAGCTGACGGTCCCCACGCGGGCCGGAGACGACTTCGCGCTCACGCGGGAGTCGCTGGAGGCGGCCGGCGCCGCGGAGGCGGACCTGCTCGTCCTCTGTTACCCGAACAACCCGACGGGTGCGACGATGACGGAAGAGGAGTACGCCGAGGTCGCCGCGTTCTGCCGCGACGAGGACCTGCGGGTGATCGCAGACGAGATCTACTCCGCGCTCACCTACGGCGCCGACCACGCGTCGATCGCCACGCAGCCGGGAATGCGCGAGCGCACCGTCGTCGTCAACGGGTTCTCGAAGGCGTACGCGATGACGGGCCTCCGCCTCGGATACGCGCTGGGCCCCGCCGAGGCGATCGACGCGATGAACCGGATCCACCAGTACACGATGCTGTCGGCGCCGACGACGCCGCAGTACGCCGCGATCGAAGCCCTCGACCGCTGCGACGAGGAGGTGACAGAGATGGTCGACGAGTACAACCGCCGGCGACGGCTGGTCGTCTCCCGGTTCAACGAGATGGGCCTCGACACCTTCGAACCCGGCGGCGCCTTCTACGCGTTCCCCGACTGCGGCGGCGACGACGAGGCCTTCGCCGAGGAGCTGCTGGAGGCGCAGGGCGTCGCCGTCGTTCCCGGCTCCGTCTTCGGCGAGGGCGGCGAGGGCCACCTCCGCGTGTCGTACGCGACCTCGATGCGCGAACTGAAGGAGGCCACAGACCGGATCGCGGCGTTCGTCGACGGGCGGGACTGACCGGACTCGGTCGTGGTTATACAGACGTTCAGCATAATTCAAGGTGGAGCCTCCGACCTCAAGTCGTGCGGGACCGAAGGTCCCGCTGACCATCCGAACGGGCCTGCGGCCCGTGAGGAGAGAGCGAGTGTAACGAGCGAGTAGGTCGGAGAGGAAACCGACAAACGATGACGAAACCGCATGACTGTAGCCACCCGACTCCTGAGATTATAAATACCCTCAAGTAGTAATCTGAAGTATTGAGGTGCGTCGAACCGCGCCGGTCAAACTCGTCGTTCCCGATGAGCGACGCGACGACCTCCACGAGTCAGCTCGCCAGTTCCTTCACTGCGCGAATCGTGCTGCCGAGTTCTGTTGGGACGACCGTTCCTACACGAACTGCGTCACGGCAAACTCAACTGCGCGAGACGCACTCTACGCGGAGCTACGGGAAGAAACTGAACTCACCGCGAACCTCGTCCAAGAAGCCATCCGACGTGCGGTCCAAGCGACGAAGGGGTGCGTCGAGCGGTGGAAACGGGGCAAGCGTGTGAGCCAGCCTGAGTTCACGTCGTGGAGTATGCTCTATGACAAGCGGAGTGCGACGTTCTACCGAAACGAAGTCTCGCTGTCAACCGTCAACGGCCGCGTTGAGTGTGAGTTTGAACTCCCGGCGGACAGCCCGACACCCTACGAACAGTACGTTCTTTCGGACGAGTACGAGTTCCGGGCGAGTACACTCCAATACGACAAGGCGACCGACGAGTTCTACTTTCACATTACGACCCGGAAGTACGATGACGACGAGTCCGAGGGTTCGGCAGATACCGGGCACCAAACAGTCCTCGGTATCGACCTCGGCGTCAACAGCCTTGCAGTAGCTTCGACCGGCACGTTCTGGCAAGGTGACGACTACGATCACTGGTGCCGCGAGTTCGAGAAGCGGCGTGGTGAGATGCAACAGCGCGGCACGCAAGCCGCGCACAACGCAGTCCTTCGCCTCGGCAAGAGCGAAGAATCGTGGCGGAAACAGTACATCCACACGGTTGCCAACGAGATCGTCACGGAAGCTGTCGAGAACGGGTGCGACGTGATCGTGTTCGAGGACTTAACAGACATCCGTGAGCGGCTTCCACAGGCGAAGTGGCACCACGTCTGGGCATTCCGTCGCCTCTATGAGTACGTCGGGTACAAGGCCACTGAACGAGGCGTTGCGGTGAAGCAGGTTGCGCCGAACCACACGTCCCAACGTTGTTCTCGGACGGACTGTGGGTTCACGCACGAATCAAACCGTGACTGCGAACACTTTGAGTGCCAGAAGTGCGGGTATAAGGTCAATGCGGACTACAATGCAGCGAAGAATATCGGGGTGCGATACGCCCGGAAACAGGAACACAGCCTCCGTTCCTCGCCCAAGTCGGGGAGCGGAGACGCACCAGTAGACGTGCGTGTGAATGGTGGAACGTTGAACGGTGAGAGTCACCAGCCTATTGCTGGCGACTGATTGCCGGGAATCCACATCAAAGCCCCACCCTCAACGAGCGAACCGCGTATGCGGTGAGCGAAGTAGGGTGGGGTAGTTTACCAACTAGCCGTTTGAGGCAGACCAACGTCTCAGACGAACACGACGAACCGGAACAGCCACAGCGTGACCATCCCGCCGGCGATCGTCGCCGTCACGTCCTCCGTGCGCCACGCGATCACGCCGGCGACGGCGCCCGCGATCAGCCGCTCGTCGGCGAGCGTCGCGGCGACCGAGGGGCGGACCGTCACCAGATCGGGGAGCACCAGCGCCGCGAGCACCGCCGGCGGGACGTATCGGAGCGGGCGTTTGATCCGCGCGGGCACCTCGTCGATCCGCCCGAAGAGGTGGATGAATGAGAGCCGGAATCCGTACGTCGCGAGCCCGATGACGACGATGGCGAGCCAGACCTCGAGCGAGCCGCCGAAGGGGATGAGGGATCCGCCGGTCACGACCCGTACACCTCCGTCAGCAGGCCGACCGCAATTCCGGAGACGGCGCCCGCGAGCAGCCCGAGGTTCAGGGGGAGCCCGGCGGCCGCGACCGCGATCGTCCCGCCGGCGACGCCCGCGGCGGTGGTCGGTCGGTCCTTCATCGCGGGGACGAGGAGCGCGAGGAACACCAGCGGGACCGCGAAGGTCAGTCCCCACGCGTCGGGGACGCCGGCGCCGACGACGACGCCGACCACCGTGCCGATCTGCCAGACGACCCACAGCGCCGCGGCCGCCCCGAAGTAGTAGCGCCACCGGCTGCGCTCCGAGTTCGCCTCGAACTCCGCGACCGAGAGCGCGTACGCCTGATCGGTGAGCAGGTACGCGAGGCCCGCCCGGAACCTGCGACCGTAGTCCGCGAAGTGGGGCGCGATCGAGGCCGAGTACATCACCATCCGGAGGTTGATCACGACCGCGGTGCCGACCACGACCGCGAGCGGCGCGTTCGACCCGATCAGGTCGATCGCGGCGAGCTGCGAGGCGCCCGCGAACACGATCACCGACATCCCGACCGCCTCGGCGAGCCCGAGCCCGGCGTCGACGGCGGCGATCCCGGCGATCAGGGCGAACGGGGCGATCCCGAGCAGCAGCGGCGACACGTCCCGGACGCCGGCCCGGATGTCGCCGTCGGTGAGGCCGGACGGGTCGCCGTCGGACGGGGCAGAGGCGTCGCCGTCGGAGGGGTCGGCGGCGTCGCCGTCGAGGAGGTCTCCGTCCACGGTCACTCTCGCGGGTAGACGGGCTCGTCGTGCTTCGCCGCGAGGTGGTCGGCGTGCTCCAGCTTCGCGTTGGCCTTGCGGAACGTGCCGAGCAGGGAGTGGATCTCGCGCTCGGTCGGGTGCGCGCGACCGAGCAGGCGGCGCATCAGCAGCGCGTTCTTCTCGCGGACGTGCTCGCGCTGGCCGGTGACCTCGAGGAACTCGCCGAAAAAGTCGTGGAAGCGCTCCACGTCGCCCTCGGGGGCGCGCGTGACCTCGGTGTCGGGGAGCTGCGTCTCGTCGACGGTGAGATCGCGGAGCTCGTACAGGAGGACCGTGGCGGCCTGCCCGAGGTTCAGGACGGGGTAGTCGTCGTCGGCCGGGATCGAGCACACCTCGTCGAGCCGCGAGAGCTCCTCGTTGTTGAGCCCGCGTCCCTCGCGGCCGAAGACGATGGCGGTGGGCGCGTCGACGGTCTGCAGCGACTCGCGCAGTTCGGTCGGCGTCTTGAAGGGGAACCGCTCGTGGCTCCGGTCGTCCTCGCCGGTGATCGCGGTGGTGCCGACCGTGTGGTAGTTCGCGACGACCTCGTCGAAGGTCACCTCGTCGGCGTTCGGGAGCACGTCCTCGCGGGCGTGGCCGGCGAAGCCGTACGCCTCGCCGTCCTCCTTCAGCTCCGGCGGGTCGACCAGCTTGAGGTCCGTGAGCCCGAAGTTCTTCATCGCGCGGGCGATGGTGCCGACGTTGCCCGGCGTCTCCGGCTCGACGACGACCACGACCGGCTTTCGGCGGGCCCGTGAGTCGTCGCGATCGTCGCCCTCGTCTGCTCCGCTCATCGGTTCGACGGGTAGTCGGTCGAGAGGTCGACGTCGTCGAAGTCGTCCTCGCTCAGCTTGTCTTCGTCGCCCTCCTCGTCGCTCTCGCCGGCGAGCTCGAGGATGTCGATCCGGTCGCCGTCGAAGTCCCGCTCGACGCGCTCCTGTACGTCCTGTTGGTCCGGCAGGTCCGGGAGCCCGTCGGGGTCCTCCTCGACGTGCTCGACCGAGCCGTACCCCTCGGGGGCCTCGTTGCCCGCGGCGACCCACTCGTGGAAGCGGTCGCCGAACTCCAGCGAGCCCGCGTGCTCGCTGCCGCCCTCCTCGCGGAACCAGTAGAGGAGGTCCGGCTCGTGTTCGGGGCAGAGCAGCACCTCCCCGTTGGGCTCGCCGTAGACGATCTCCGCCTGGTTACAGCGGTGGATCTCCGCTTCGCCGTAGTCGAGGTAACAGACGTCGCAGGGCTCCTCGACGAGGCCGACGAGCCGCACGAGACGCTCTCGGGGCTCCTCGGGGATCTCGTCGAGGGGCTTCAGCTCCTCGTCGTCGGTGAAGATCTCCGCCTCGTCGAAGCGCCACCCTCGGAGGCCGATGCTCACTTTCGCCATGCGCGAGGCTACGCGAAGCGCGGATAAAAGCGCGTCCTTCCGGGCACGAGCGTCCCGTTCGCGAGGCATATACGGACGCGGTCCGTACCCCCCATCAATGCGACGACGGGGAGTCCTCGCGGCGATGGGTGTCGCGTCGACCGGCGGGCTCGCGGGCTGTGGCGGGGGCGCGCCGACGGCCGACGGGGAGAGTGGCGAGAGCGACGGTGAGGACGGTGACGGGGATGAAGAAACCGACATCGAGTGGCCGGCCGGGACGTACGCCGACTACGAGACGACGACCGTGGTCGTCGAGAGTCCGGAGGGCGAGGAGCTGGGGTCGGTGACCGCAGCGATCGCGGACGACGAAGAAAAGCGTCCTCTTGGCCTCAGCGACGCCGAGGCGCTCCCGGAAGACGGCGGCATGCTATTCGCGTACTCGGAGCCGCGGGACTCGCTCACGTTCATCATGCCGGAGATGGACTTCGGGATCGACATCGTCTACGTCGACGCCGAGAGGACGATCACCAGGATCCACAACGCGCCGGAGCCCGCCCCGAACGAGGACGGGAGCGAGCAGCGGTATCCCGGCTCCGGACAGTACGTGCTCGAAGTCCCCTACGAGTGGACCGATCGACGCGACGTCGAAGTCGGGGACACGCTCGCGTTCGAGCTGTGACCGCGGTTATCGGACTCTCTCGATAGCCGTCGGATCCGGGGCGTTCAGCTCCGACGTTCGAGCGACGCTCACGGCGAGGACGACGCTCATGACCCCGAACAGCGCCGCGATCGCGAGGACGCACGCGATCACGCCGACCGTGATGAGGGCCTGACTCCCGAGCAGTTCGCCTCCGATCGTCGCGAGGAGGGCGGCCAGCGCGAGTCCGAGCAACCGATCTTCCGCTTTCGTCTGCATGCGTCAGTTCCGTGCTCGACGGCATTAACGCGTGCGCGAAGCCTGCCGTCACGTCTCACACTATCACGGCCACCGAGGCCCCGAGCGCCGATCCGCCGGCGAACGCGTCGGGTACTCGTCCCGTTTATGTCGCTCGCGTCCGTGGTGATCGTATGCGAAACGTGGACGCCGCGGGGCTGGGGATCGGCGACGACCACCCGCCCCGGATCATGGGCGTGCTCAACGTCTCCGCGGAGTCGCCGTACGACCCGAGCGTGTACGACGACCCCGGCGAGGCCGCGGAGTACGTCGACGAGGAGCTGATCGGCGAGGGCGCCGATATCGTCGACGTCGGCCTCGAGTCGGCCAACAAGGACTTAGCGGTGCTCTCCGCCGAACAGGAGCTGGACCGGCTCGACACCGCGGTCGAGACGCTGGAGTCGACCTCCGGCGACGCCGTCTGGTCGATCGAGACCCGCTACCACGAGGTCGCCGACGAGGCGCTCGCGCGCGGCTTCGACATGGTCAACGACATCTGCGGCTTCGCCGACCCCGAGATGCCGCGGGTCTGCCGCGAGCACGACGCGGCGGTCTCGAAGATGGCCTCGCCGCCCGATCTGGAGCGGCCGGGCGCGATCGAGGACGTCGACTGGGCGGCGCGGAGCGCCGCCAGTCCAGAGCGTAGCTGGAGCTACGCGGACGACATCTACGAGGCGCTCTCGATGAACGGGTTCACCGACAAGACGATCCTCGACCCAGCGTTCGGCGGCTGGTCCGTCGAGAAGACCCACGATGACGATCGCGAGACGTTCCGCCGGCTCCGAGAGTTCCGGGGGTACGGTCGCCCGCTGCTCGTCTCGATCAACCGCAAGAGCTTCCTGAAGACGATCGCGGGACGCAGCACCGAGGAGGCCCTTCCGGCGTCGCTGGCGGCCACCTCGATGGCGGTCGAACGCGGCGCCCACGTGATCCGAACCCACGACGTGGCCGAGACGCGCGACGCGGCGCTGGTCGGCGCGGAGTTCGCCCGGAATCGGGTCCGGTCGGAGGACGACGCCGAGACCGGCGAGGTCGCCCTCGAGGAGCTGGACGTGACGACCGTTCGAGAGGCCGAGCGCCACCTCGACCGGCTCGGCGCCGACCAGTCCGTCGCCGGTGACGCGGTCGTCCGCACCTACGAGCTGCGCGGGCTCACCGACGAGGCCGTGGGCGCGCTCCGGGCGGCGACCGCGGAGCCCGGCGTCGCCGCGGCGTTCGCTCTCGCCGGTTCCCCCGCCCACGAGGCCGCGGTTCGCCCCTCCGCCGCCGACGGCGGGACGCCCGAGCGCACCGGTGCCGACGGGGGGTACGGGCTCCTCGTCGGAACGCCGACCGCGCTGTCCGCGGTTCGATCGGCCGTTTCTGGCGTCTCAGGCGCGCTCGACGCCGCACTGGAACCGATCGGGGAAACCTCCAAGTAAGAGAAAGTTTATGCCGTCGTGTAGACAACCCGTTCAGTGGACGCCGGAGGGGCACGCGGGTAGGGGTACTCTGTGCTACTCCGGCCCATACCATATTCCTCGCCCCCAGCGGCGGCGCCGTTCGTCGCGGCCGAGACGCGGTAGCGTCGCGTCGGTATGGTGGTCTAACCCATGAACTTCGAGACCTTCGAACCCGTCTACGAGGCGATCCTCGCCGACTTCGGCTTCGACCGAGCCGCGGACGAGCGCGCCCGCGACGTCGCCGCCGAGATCGCGACCCCGTTCCCCCTCGACCGGCTCGGCGACTGGCGCGGTGACACCGTGGCGATCGCGGGCGCCGCCCCGCGTCTGGCGGACGAGATCGAGGTCGCCCGCGACGCCGACGCGGTCGTCGCCGCCTCCACCGCCGCCGACGTCCTCCGCGACCGCGGCGTCGCCGTCGACTGCATGGTGACCGACCTCGACAAGAACCCCGACACCGCGGCGGCGCTCACCCGCGAGGGAGTCCCGGTCGCGGCCCACGCCCACGGCGACAACCTCCCCGCGGTCCGCGAGTGGCTCCCCCGGTTCGCGGACGAGGCGACGCTGGCGACGACGCAGGCGGCCCCGGTCGGCCCGGTCCGAAACCTCGGCGGGTTCACCGACGGCGACCGCGCCGCCTTCCTCGCGGACCACGTCGGCGTCGGGCGCCTCGTCTTCCCGGGCTGGGACTTCGACGACCCGGACGTGAACCCGACGAAGGCGCGGAAGCTCGACTGGGCAGCGCGGCTGTTGCGGTGGCTGGAACGCCGCCGCGACGAGCGGTTCGATATCTTGGACGGGCGGCGCGGGGAGTTGGACGACGCGCTCGATCCGATCCTCCGCGGGGGCGACGGGTAGTTCGGAAGAGGATCGGAGCGCGCTACGCCACCCGGTCCTTCGGCAGCAGCTCCTCGGGGTCGCGCGCGTCGAGCCACTCGACCAGTTCGACGAGCTGACCGCTCGCGGCCTCGAACAGCCGCTCCGCCTTCTCCTCGGTCACGTCGGTCGGGTCGCCGAAGGCCCCGTTCGGGGAGTTGTCGATCGAGTCGTAGTAGGTACGGGCCCCGTGGACCACCGCGTCCGACTCGTCGAGGTGGACGAGCCCGTCGTCGCGGGCGTCCTCCAGCCGGTCCGCGTCGACCAGCTCCGGGGCGATGTGGGTGATCATCGCGGTCTCCTTCGGGCCCGCGTGGGGTCCGTTGTGCTCGAACAGGTCGTCGACGAGCCCCGGGATCGACTCGTCCCACATCCACTCGATCGCGTAGGCCGTCTCGTCCTCGTGGAGCCGTCGCCCGACCTCCCGGAGGTGCTGGACGTTGCCGCCGTGGGCGTTCACGAACACGACGCGGTCGATCCCGTGGTACGCGAGGTTCCGGGTGAACGACTCCACATAGTCGCGGAACGCCGGCGGGTCGACCCACATCGTCCCCGGGAACTGCCGGTGGTGCGGGCTGACGCCGACGGTGACCGTCGGCGTGCGGACGGCGCCGGTCTCCTCGGCGGCCGCGGTCGCGAGCGCCTCGGCGATCAGGTGGTCGGTCGCCAACGGCAGGTGCGGGCCGTGCTGTTCCGTGGAGCCGAGCGGGACGAGCGCGACGGACGCGTCCGCCAGCGCCTCCCCGAGCTCCGGCCACGTGTGGTCGGCGAGATACATACCCGACCTCCGGGTTCGGGGACGTATGAAACCCGCTTTCTCGGTCGCGCTCGCCGGGAGCGGCGGTCCCGATCCCGGAGCGAGCGCCCCGACCGACGCCGTCGACCCGTGTCGCCACCCTTTTTGTGTCGTCCCGCCGAATTCGGAGGTATGTTCGGAGGAGGCGGCATGAACCCGCGAAAGATGAAACAGATGATGAAACAGATGGGGATCGACGTCGAGGAGCTCGACGCCGACCGGGTCGTCATCGAGACGGCCGACGGCGACGACCTCGTCTTCGACGGCGCCCAGGTGACCAAGATGGACGCCCAGGGACAGGAGACCTACCAGATCGTCGGTTCCCCCGAGACGGTCGCCGACGCCGGCGCCGGCGGGAGCCCCTCCGCGATCGAGGAGGGCGACGAGTCGCCCGACGCGACGGAACGCGACGCGGGCGTCACCGACGCCATTCCCGACGAGGACGTGGCGCTCGTCGCCGAGCGCGCGGGCGTCCCGCAGTCCGCGGCCCGCGAGGCCTTAGAGAAGGTCGACGGCGACCTCGCGGCCGCCATCGCGGACCTGGAGTGACTGATCCGGCGTGACGGACGCCGCGTACCTGCTGGTCCACGACGACCGGGAGTACCTGTTGGAGCCGGGCGAGGAGTTCGGCACCGACCTCGGCGTGCTCGAGGTCCCCGACGACGTCGAGGGCGGCGACACCGTCGAGACCCACCTCGGAACCGTCTTCGAGGTCCGCGAGCTCCGCGGCCCGGATCTCTTCAACCACCTCGAACGCACCGGCGCCCCGATGATGCCCCGCGACGTGGGGCTCGTGATGGGCCACACCGGCGCGTCCGGCGGCGACCGCGTGCTCGACGCCGGCACCGGGACGGGGATCCTCGCGGCGTACCTCGGCCGCGCGGGCGCCGACGTGACCACCTACGAGATCGACCCCGACTTCGCCGAGGTCGCCCGCGGGAACATGGCGACCGCCGGCGTGTCGGACCGCGTCGAGGTCCGCACCGGCGACCTCAGCGAGGAACTGGACGCGCTCGCCGACGAGGACCCCTTCGACGTGTTGACACTCGACACGGGCGACGCCCCGGCGGTGGTCGAGCGCGCGGACGACCTGCTGGTCTCCGGCGGCCGCCTCGCCGTCTACTCCCCCTTCGTCGAGGGGACCCGCGAGGCCGCCCTCGCCGCCCGCGAGGCCGGCTTCGAGGGCGTCGAGACGCTCGAAACGATCCAGCGCGAGATGGACTTCTCCGACCGCGGCTCCCGTCCCTCCACCGCGGGCGTCGGCCACACCGGGTATCTGGTGTTCGGTCGGGCCCCGTAGCCGGAGCGGCGCAACGTTCTTTCCGATTCCGCTGCCACGGAGCGTATGGCTTCGCCGACGACCGGCGGCTACATCGCCGCCGGCGACAGCCCCAGCGAACGTGACGGGCTCGGAGACGACCCCTCCGACGTCGCCGTCGAGATCGACGGGACCGACGCCGGACTCGTCGACGCGGTCGAATCGGCGCTCACCGGCCGATCAGAAGTCGTCGCCGTCGGCGTTCCACTGGCGCTTCTCCCGCCGATACTCGCGGCCCGGGAGCGGACGGAGGACGACACGCCGTGGCGGGTCGCCTGTCGACCGGGCGTCGTCGACGCGCTCGGACGGGCGTTCGTCCTCGGCACCGCGGTCGCCGAGGCGGTCGCGGCGGGAGCGATCGAACTCCGGACGGGGGCCGGTCCCCGGACGGGAGCGAACGAGAGCGACGCCGGACGGGTCCTGTTCGCGTCCCCGGAGCGCGTCGACGCGGTCGCCGGACCGGAGGGGAACCGGACGCTCGTCGCCGAGGAGACGCCGGACCGGGTCGCGCCCGCGTCCCGGGCGGTGCGCGAGCGGTTCGCGGCGGCGACGCCCGCGAGCGTCGACATGCCCGCGCGAAGCCGCCTGCTCGCGGCCGCCCGCGAGACGCTCGACGACCGGTTCGCCGACGACGTGGCGGCGGCCCTCGACGCGCTCCCGTACGGCGCGGTCGGTCGGACCGGCGAGGTCACCGATCGGACCCTCCTCCTCGCGCTGGCGGCGCGGCACGACCACCTGCTGTGGGACCTCAGGCGGTGGATCGGCGACGAGTCGGGCCGGGGGAGCGACGATAGCGGCGGAAACGGCGATGGCGACGAAGGAGACGAGAGCGCCGACCTCGACGGGGGCGTCGGGATCGCCGCCGGCCAGGACCTCACCGACGACCGCAAGGCCCTCGTGCGGCGCGGTCTGATCGAGGCGATCAAGGTTCCGGCGGGCGACGGACGGCCCCAGCTCCGGCTTCGCGCCGTCGACGACGCGCTGCTCCGCGCGACTCCGGTAGAGGTGCTCAGCGTGCTCCGCGGGCGGTTCGCGCTCCCGGTCGACGAGGACGGGCGGGTCCGCGAGACCCCCGGACGCGACGAGCGCCGACCGGTGTGGGAGCGGGCGCGACGTGACAAGAACTAACTCCCGGCGGCGCCCCCGAACGGGTATGCCGAACTTCTCCGACAGGGTCGAGCGGATCTCCATCAGCGGGATCCGCGAGGTGTTCGAGGCGGCCGGCGACGACGCGATCAACCTCGGGCTCGGACAGCCCGACTTCCCGACGCCGGACCGCGCGCGACAGGCCGCGGTAGACGCCATCGAGGCCGGGAAGGCCGACGCCTACACCGAGAACAAGGGGACCCGGTCGCTGCGCGAGGCGATCGCCGAGAAACACCGGGCGGATCAGGGGGTCGACCTCGACCCCGGAAACGCGATCGCCACCGCGGGCGGCAGCGAGGCGCTCCACGTCGCCTTGGAGGCGCACGTCGACGCCGGCGACGAGGTGCTGATCCCGGACCCGGGGTTCGTCTCCTACGACGCGCTGACGAAGCTGACGGGCGCGGAGCCGGTCCCGGTCCCGCTGCGCGACGACCTCACGATCGACCCGGCGGCGATCGAAGACGCGATCACCGACGACACCGCGGCGTTCGTGGTGAACTCGCCCGGCAACCCCACGGGCGCGGTCTCCTCCGAGGAAGACGTGCGCGAGTTCGCGCGGATCGCCGACGAGCACGACGTGCTCTGCGTCTCCGACGAGGTGTACGAGTACACCGTCTTCGACGGGGACCACTACTCCCCGATGGAGTTCGCCGAGACCGACAGCGTCGTCGTCGTCAACTCCGCCTCGAAGCTGTTCTCGATGACGGGCTGGCGGCTCGGCTGGGTGTACGGTTCGTCCGAGCGCGTCGACCGCATGCTCCGCGTCCACCAGTACGCGCAGGCCTGCGCGTCGGCTCCGGCGCAGTACGCCGCCGAGGCCGCGCTGCGCGGCGATCGCGGGGTCGTCGACGAGATGACCGCCTCCTTCGAGCGCCGCCGCGACCTCCTCCTCGAGGGCTTCGACGACATCGGGATCGACTGCCCGACGCCGCAGGGGGCGTTCTACGCGATGCCGCGGGTTCCCGAGGGGTTCGTCGACGAGTGCCTCGACCGCGGCGTGGTCGTCGTGCCGGGCGAGGCGTTCGGCGAGGGCGGGCGCGGCCACGCCCGGATCTCGTACGCGACCGACGAGAGCGAGCTCCGGGAAGCGCTCGACGTGATGGCGGACGCCTACGAGGCGGTGAAGTAGCCGCGACATGACGCAGATACGGGCAACACCTGCCAAACGATAACCTCAAAGCATTAGTCAGTCCCGGGAGGTTTCCGCAAGTTATACTGTCGCCGATGAAGTACCGGTTGGTAATGGACCGGAACATTCAGGTCAGCCGCCTCGACCGCCGAGCGGTCGAGGACCAGGAGGTCGAGATCGTCGAGCGGAAGGGTATCGGACACCCCGACTCGATCTGCGACGGTATCGCGGAGTCGGTGTCGCGCGCGCTCTCGCAGCTCTACTTGGACCGCGTCGGGAAGGTGCTCCACTACAACACCGACGAGACGCAGCTGGTCGCCGGCCGCGCCGCGCCCGCCTACGGCGGCGGCGAGGTCGTCGAGCCGCTCTACGTGCTCATCGTGGGCCGCGCGACGAAGGAGTACGAGGGAGAGCAGCTCCCCGTCGATTCGACCGCGCTCGCGGCCGCCCGCGACTACCTCTCCGAGGCGATCCCGGAGCTGGAGTACGGCACCGACGTGATCGTCGACGCCAGGCTCGGCGAGGGCTCCGGCGACCTCCAGGACGTGTTCGGCGAGGAGACCCAGCAGGTTCCGATGGCCAACGACACCTCCTTCGGCGTCGGCCACGCGCCCCTGACGGAGACCGAGCGGATCGTCTACGAGGCCGAGCGGGAGCTCAACACGACCTACCACGACGACCACCCCGAGCTCGGACCGGACGTGAAGATCATGGGCAAACGCGAGGGCGACCGGATCGACATCACGGTCGCGGCGGCGATGGTCGACCGGTACGTCGACGATCTCGACGAGTACGACGACGCCGTCGAGGACGTGCGCGAGTTCGTCACCGATCTGGCCGAGGCGCGCACGGACCGAGCGGTCCACGTCGACGTCAACACCGCCGACGACTACGAGGAGGGCTCGGTGTACCTCACCGTCACCGGCACCTCCGCCGAGCAGGGCGACGACGGGTCCGTGGGGCGCGGCAACCGCGCGAACGGACTCATCACTCCGAACCGACCGATGTCGATGGAGGCGACCTCCGGGAAGAACCCCGTCAACCACATCGGGAAGATCTACAACCTCCTGTCGACCCGGATCGCGGAGTCCGTCACCGACGAGGTCGACGGGATCCGCGACCTGCAGGTCCGCCTGCTCTCGCAGATCGGGCGCCCGATCGACGAGCCTCACGTCGCCGACGCGCAGCTCGTCACCGAGGAGGGGCTCGATATCGACGACATCGAGGAGGAGGTCGTCGCCATCGTCGACGAGGAGCTGTCCGACGTCACGGACGTGACTCGCAGCGTCATCGACGGCGACGTGTCGACGTTCTGAGCCGGGTACCGCCGCAGCGGTACGTAACGGATCTCAGAAGTTATTTGCGGTTTGACGGGTGACGTTCGGTAATGGATTCGACCCGCGCGTGGCCGGTCCTCGCGCTCGTCGCGGTGGTCGGGATCGTCGCTCGCGTCGTCGAATTCTCTTCGTCTCCGACCGACGACCCGGTAGCGGTCGTTCTCGGATCGCTGATCCCGCTCGGATTCGGTGCCGCGCTGCTGGCGCTGCTGTGGTGGATCCGGTACGACGAGCGAACGACGATCACCCGTCGGGTCGTCGCCTGGTGTCTGCTCTGCGGGACGGTGATCGCCGGAATCGAAGGCACGACGATCCTCTACCAGCAGACGCAGGGGGTCGTGCTCACCGAACGGCGGCTCACGGTGGTGAACGCCTTCGTACGCGGGACGCTGCTCGGGCTCTTAGTCGGGCTGTACGATCACCAGCGACGGACCGCGATACGCACGTCTCGCGAGAGCGAGACCCGGCGGAGTCGGTTGGACGAGTTCGCGTCGGTCGTCGCTCACGACCTCCGGAACCCGCTCTCCGTCGCGCAGGGATACCTCCCCCTCGCCCGCGAGGGCGACGAGGAGGCGTTCGACCGGATCGCGGGCGCCTTGGATCGCACGGAACAGATCATCGACGACACCCTGACGCTCGCCCGGGAGGGGGAGGAAGCGACGGAAACGGAGTCGGTCTCGCTCGGCGCGCTGGCGCGGGAGGCGTGGTCGACGACGGCGAACGTCGAGGACACCGGAGACGAAGCGAACAGGCTTGAGATCGCGGGCGACGCCACAATCGACGCCGATCCGTCTCGCCTCCGCCGACTCCTCGAGAACCTCTTTCGCAACGCGATCGAGCACGGCGGCGCCGACGGATCGGTGGTCGTCACGGTCGGCGCCACGCCGACGGGCTTTTTCGTCGCCGACGACGGCCCCGGAATTCCCGACGACGAGCGGGAATCGGTGCTCGACGCCGGGTACACCACCGCGGCGGAGGGGACCGGGTTCGGGCTCGCGATCGTCTCGCGGATCGCCGACGCCCACGGCTGGACGGTGTCGATCGCGGAGAGCGACGAGGGCGGAGCGAAGTTCGTCTTCGAGACGGAGTGAGAGCGCTCGGCGGTCCGAGCGGTTCCCGGTCCGCGTGACCGCAACCGATTTGTGGAGCGGCCGAGTGCGATAGCGTGTGACGCGGGTGTGTCTCCTCGGCGACCCCGACGTGAACCTCACCTACGAGCTGCTGTCCCGCGAGACGGCCCGGGACGCCCTCGCGACCTACGAGATCGAGGAGCCCTTCGAGAACAGCGTCGCCGTCGACACCGTGAGCCTCGGCGCTGCAGTGTCCCTTTTAAACGACCTCAACTGGTACCTCGTGCGCTTCGTCGACGAGGCGCTCGTCCGCGAGCCCTCCGTCTCCCCCGACGAGTGGCTCTCGCGCGACCTCGCTCGGGAGGTGCGCGACGGCGCGGTCCCCCCGGAAGAGACCGACCAGCGCCTGAAGGTGTTCGGGCTCGTCGACGGGCGACCGGTCGAACCCCTCTACGTCCGCCGGACGCAGGGCGAGACGCCCGAGTACGACCTCCGCGACGTCGACGAGACGGTGGTCGTCCGGGTGAGCGAGTCGGAGTTCTCTGGGTGAGCGGAAGGGGTCGCCAGCGGGTCTCGACGCCGCTTCCGCCGGAGACGGGTTAAAAAGGGTCCGGACCGAACACGTGATATGGGAATGAAAGCTGACGGCGACGCGGAGCTCCACGAGATCGACCGCTTCGGCCGCGGCGTCGGTTGGATCGCGTACCCCGACGAGGAGATGGAGCGCGCGAGCCACGCGGTCGCGGTCCCGAACGAGGAGAGCGAGACGGACGACGTCTGGGTGTTCGACCCGGTCGACGCCCCCGGCGTCGACGACCTGCTGGACGAGCTCGGTACGGTCGCGGGCGTCGTCATCGGCTTAGACCGCCACAAGCGCGACAGCGCCGCGATCGCGACGCGACACGGCGTCCCCGTCTACGTCGCCGAGTGGATGACCGGCGTCGCCGACGAGATCGACGCGCCCGTCGAGCGGTTCGGTTCGCGGCTGGCCGACTCGGGGTTCGAGGCGTTCCGGATCCGCGACTCGACTGTCCCCCCGTGGCAGGAGGTCGGCTTCTTCGACGGCGAGACGCTGATCGTCCCCGAGTCGCTCGGCTCCGCTCCGTACTTCCGGGGCGACCGCGAGCGGCTCGGCGTCCACCCGATGCTGCGGCTGTTTCCGCCGACCGAGGCGCTCTCCGGGCTCGATCCGGAGCGGGTGCGCGTGGGCCACGGCGTCGGCGTAGCGGAGCGCGGCGCGCTCGCCGTCGAGGACGCGCTCTCCGGGTCGCGCCGCAAGGCGCCCGGGCTGTACGCGAAGACGCTCCGCTCGGCGCTCGGGATCTGACCGTGTCGACGCCCGTATGCCCGTGATCCACGTCACGCGCGACCTGTTGACGGTGCTCCTCGATCTGGCCGCCGAGCGCGACCCCGACGAGACGAGCCTGAAGCTCTCGGCGACGCGCGCCGGCGAGTTCGACGAGGAGACCGGACTCGACCCGGAGATGCCGGTGTTGACTCACTTCACGCCCGCGGAGGTCGGCGGCTCGGTGAACGCGGTGTTCGGCGTCGACATCGGGACGCCCGCGGGGCGGGGCGGCGCGCGGTTCGTCTCGCACCCGAACGGGTTCCTCGGCGTGTCGAAGACGGACGACCTCGCGGCGATCGTGCTCGTGGCCGTGCCGCCGTACGACGACGACGCGGTCGCCGCGTTCGACCGCGCCGGCGACGGAATCGAGCTGGCGGTCCTCGACGCGGCGCCGCCGGAGGAGTCGCTTCCCGAGTGAAGGGAGACAATCGTCCCGGCAGGCTCCGAGCATGAGTTTAAAAAGCCCCGAGCGAGTATCTTCCCGCAATGGCAGCACGCCCACCCGGCGGCGGATCCTCCGAGCCGGACGCGATCGAGTTCGGCATCGCCGTGCTCGACGGCCGGATCGAGGAGGCGGACGTGTCGTTCCCGGCGACGGCCGGGGAGATCCGCGACGCCCTCGGCGACAGTGAGATCCCCTACGACGCCAAGGGCCGGACGATCGCGCTCGGCGAGGCGCTCGACGAGGTGCCGCAGAGCCGGTTCGAGAACGAGACGGAGTTCCTCGACGCGCTGTACCCGGTGTTCGACCGCAAGCGGCGGGAGGGCGGCGGGTTCCTGACGAGCCTGCGAGACGCGCTCCCCTTCTGACGGCGTGAGAGCGCGTTAGACCTCCAGTTCGGCCTCGCCCTCCGTCTCGTCGCTCCCGGTGTCGAGCCGTTCGATGATGTCGTTTATCAGCACGACGTCACCGACGGCGCGGACCCAGCGGTACGGGAGGATGACGCCGGTGTTCCCGTCGACGCGCCCGGCGAACAGCTCGTGGTTGAGTTCCGCGAGCGCGAGCCCGGTCACCGCCTGTGCGTCCAGATCGAGGCGCACGTCTTCGATCTCGCCGACGAAGACGCCGTTGTTCGAGTAGACCTCGCGACCGACGAGGGAGGTGATCTCCTCCGGAGCAGCGTTCATATGCGGTACGGTCACGAGCGCGCCTATTAAGCGTTCGTTGTCGAACGACGCCCGTCAGACGGGACGGGTGGGGCGGGGCCCGTCGCGACCGTCCCGCGCCCGCTCACTCCCGCGGCGCGATCAGCTCCACCGGGTGCATCGGCGTCGACTCCAGCAGGGCGTCCAGCTGTTCGTTACAGGAGGTGCCCGAGGCGACGACGGTCCGGTCGGTGTCGCCGAACTGCTCGCGGAGGGGCTCTCCCACGTCCATGCTCAGTTCGTAGTAGTCGGTCTTGTAGCCGAACGAGCCGGCCATCCCGCAACACTCCGTCTCAGAGACGCGCACGTCGTAGCCGAGCCGCTCCATCACGGCGGTCGCGTGCTCGCCGACGCCGATCGTCCGCGCCTGGCAGTGCGGGTGGTAGGCGACGCGCGTCCCCGAGGCCACCGGGCCCGTCCCCTCGGCCGGCGCCCGGAGCGCGGCCGGGTCGCCGCCGTTCTCCAGGAGGCCGAAACAGTACTCCATCACGTCGTAGCCGGCGTCGGCGAGTCGCTCGAACGAGCGCTCCGGGAGGAGCTTCTCGTACTCGCGCCGGAACATCGCGAGGTCGCTCGGTTCGATCACGACCACGTCGCGGCCGGCGTCGACGTGGGGGGCGAGCCCCGCGTACGCGTCCTCGGCCGACGCTCGCGCGGTCGCGACCATCCCCTGCGAGAGCGGCGGACGACCGCTCCCCGAGAGGTCTGGGACCCGGACGTGGACGCCGAGCGCCTCCAGCGCGCGCACCGCCGCCTTTCCCCGGTCGATGTCGACGTAGTTGGTCGCGGTGTCGGGGTAGAGCACGGCTTCCCGGGACGCCTCGTCCGCAGGGACCGCGGCGCCGCCCCGGCGCTCGAACCAGTCGACGAGCGGCTCGCTCGCGAACTCGGGCAGGTCGCGCCGGCGGTCGATCCCGGTCACGCGCTCGGCGAGCGCGCGGAGCGGGCCCGCGTCGGCGAGCCGGTTCGCGATCGGCGCGGTCAGGCTCCCGAGCTTCGCGACGGTCTCGTAGCTGCCGACGACCCGCGTCCCCAGATCGAGTCCCGCGGGCTCCTCGTCGGGCACCAGCTCCTCGAACAGCCAGTCGGTCTGTCGAGAGTCGACCTCGCCGCGGTTGATCCGGTCGCGGACGACCGTGTTGATCCACGGGATGTCGATCCCGACGGGACACGCCGGGACGCACCGGGAGCAGCCGGTACAGAGGTCGTTGAACTCGGCGGCGACGTCGAGCCCCTCGATCCCGGCCTCCCAGCCGGTGGCGATGCCGCCGGAGTACGTCTCCCCGCCGAACGCGTGGCCGCCGACGCTCTGGAAGTTGCCGCAGGCGTTCGCGCAGGCGGAACACCGGATGCAGTACAGCGTCTCCTTCAGCTCCTCGTCGTCGCGCATCGCCATGCGCCCGTTGTCGATGAGGACGAGGTGGAAGTCGCGGTCGTCGCCCGAGCCGTCGGCGAGCGGCTCCTCGTCGCCCTGGAAGTCCGGAATGGGGGAATCGACGGGCGGGGTGAGCGTCGAGATGTAGGAGGTCACGTCCTGTCCCGTCCCGGACCGGCCGATCAGCTCGACGAACGGCGAGAAGTCCTCGACGGTCGGGACGAGCTTCTCGACGCCCGCGACCGCGACGTGGGTGTCGGTCGCGGTCACCGACTTCCGGGCGTTGCCCTCGCTGGTGACCAGAAGCATCGTGCCCGAGTCCGCGGCGATGAAGTTCGCCCCCGTCATCCCCACGTCGGCGTCCTCGATCAGCTCGCCGAGCCGCTCGCGGGCGAACACCGTGAGCTCCTCGGCGGTCTCCGGCGGGTCGTCGAGGTCGAACCGCTCCGCGAACAGCTCCGAGATGCCCTCGCGGGACTTGTGGATCGCCGGCGCGACGATGTGCGAGGGCGCCTCGTCGGCGAGCTGGAGGACCCACTCGCCGAGGTCCGTCTCGACCACCTCCACGCCCTCCGCTTCGAGCGCCTCGTTCACCTCGATCTCCTCGGAGGTCATCGACTTCGACTTCACGAGGCGGTCGGCGTCGCGCTCCCGGGCGGTCAGCTCCGTGATGTACCGGTTCGCGTCCGCCGCGTCGTCGGCGACGTAGACGGTCCCGCCGTCGGCTTCGACCGATTCTCTCACCTGCTCGATCAGTTCCGGCAGGCGGCCGATCGCGTCCTCCTTGATGGCGCGGGCCTCGCCTTTCAGCTCCTCGTAGTCGTCGAGCCGGCCCGTCGACTCGTAGCGCCCCTCGTTGAACCCGCGGGTGTTCGCGGCGACCGCGTCGCCCTCGGCCGCCATCAGCTCGCGGATGCGGTCGGCCTTCGCGGCGTCGCTACTCATCGGCGGTCACCCCGGGATCCGCGGAGTCGGCCGCCTCGTCGTCCCGCAACAGCACCACGTGGACCTCCTTCGGGCCGTGCGCCCCTTGGACGAGCCCGCCCATGTCGGCGGTCGCGCTGGGACCGGTGGCGAACACCACGTCCGCCGACTCGTCGCGCGCCTTCGGGCCGAGCCACTCGAACGCGTCCGGCATGTCGGGGACGAGGTCGGCCTCGCGGAGGACGACGACGTGGCGGTCGACGAAGAGGCTCACCGGCTCGGTTCCCGCCCGGTCGGCCTCGATCGCGACGCTCCCGTACGCGACGACCCCGAGCTCCGCGTCGGTGACGCCGGTGTGGGCCGCGCGGAGCTCTGCGGTCGTCGGGTCGGTCTCGACCCGGTCGGGCAGCGCGACCGGCGCGTCGGTCGGGTCGTCGCCCCCTCCGCCGAGCGGGACCCCGACGGCCGGGTCCCCCGCGGCCTCGTCGATCAGTTCCCCGCACGCGCTCGGCGGCCCCTCGGTGACGGTCACTCCGAGGGAGTCCAGCCGGCGCTTGAACGTCGAGCGGTCGGCGAGTGACATACGTCATCATTCAACGGGATACATATGGGTGTTGTGCCGGGTTTCGGGGACCCCGTTCGAGCTTGCGGCTGGGCGGGAGGTTCCCGTTCGATATGCCGGGTCAGGAGATTTTTCATAGCTCGACCGTGAGGGACTCTCATGGCAACCAACACGCCGGACCCGGATCCGCGGGACGGGGGGGACTTCGACTACACGGGCGGGGCGGTGGAGCGCCCGGACCTCGTCGAGGCGCTGGAGGCCCGGGTCGACGGCGACGTACGGTTCGACGACTACTCGAAGCGGCTGTACGCGACCGACGCGTCGGCGTACGAGGTCACGCCGATCGGGGTCGTGATGCCGGCGTCGACGGCGGACGTGGCGGCGGTTCACGAGTACTGCTTCGAGGAGGGAATTCCGGTGTTGCCGCGCGGAGGCGGCACGTCGCTCGCGGGCCAGACGGTGAGCGAGGCGGTCGTCCTCGATCTGACCGACTCGATGGACGCGGTGCTGTCGACGGACCCGGACGCGGGGACCGCCCGGGCGCAGGCGGGGGCGTACGTCGGCGATCTCAACGCCGCGGTCGAGCCCCACGGGCTGAAGTTCGCGCCCGACCCGGCGTGGCGCGACAAGTCCGCGCTCGGCGGCGCGATCGGCAACAACTCCACCGGCTCGCACTCGCTGAAGTACGGGAAGACCGACCACTACGTCGAGGAGGCGGAGGTCGTGCTCGCGGACGGGACGGTGACGACCTTCGGGGAGGTCGCCGTCGAGGAGCTGCGCGAGTCGGCCGATCCCGACGCCGACGACCTCCTGCCGCGAATCTACGCCGAGGTCGTCCGAATCTTAGACGAGGAGGCGGACGCGATCGACGAGCGGTTCCCGGAGATGAAGCGGAACGTCTCCGGCTACAACCTCGACCGCCTGCTCGCCGAGTACCGCGGCGATCACGGCGAGGCGGGCGCGGTCAACCTCGCTCGCCTCATGGCCGGCAGCGAGGGGACGCTCGCGACGGTGACGGAGGCGACGGTCTCGCTCGTGGCGATTCCGGAGACGAAGGCGGTGGCGCTCCTGACGTACGACGACCTCCTCGACGCCATGGAGGACGTGGCGCCGATCCTCGAACACGACCCCGCCGCCGTCGAGGTGATGGACGACGTCCTCTTAGGGCTCGCCGCCGACACGCCGGAGTTCGCGGAGGTCGTCGGAATGCTTCCCGAGGGAACCAATTCCGTGCTCCTCGTCGAGTTCTACGCCGACAGCGACGCGGAGGGGAAACGGAAGGTCGCGGACCTGATCGCGGACCGGGCGGGCGCGACGGCCGAGCGACCCCGACCGGCGACGGTGGCGGAGCCGAGCGACGGCGCCGCGGCGGTCACGAGCCAGCCCCGTCGCGCGGTCGACGCGATGGAGGCGCACGACCCCGCGAAGCGCGACCGGTTCTGGAAGATGCGCAAGGCGGGGCTCCCGATCCTGCTGTCGCGCACCACCGACGACAAGCACATCTCCTTCATCGAGGACTGCGCGATCCCGCCGGAGCACCTCCCGGAGTACACCCGCGAGTTCCAGGAGATTCTGGAGGACAACGACACGTTCGCGACGTTCTACGCGCACGCCGGGCCGGGGGTGCTCCACGTCCGACCGCTGATCAACACGAAGGACGTCGACGGCGTGGACGCGATGGTCGATATCGCCGACCGCGTCACCGACGCCGTGGTCCGGCTCGGCGGGTCGGTGTCTGGCGAGCACGGCGACGGCCGCGCCCGGACCCAGTGGAACCGGAAGCTGTACGGCGAGGACCTGTGGGACGCCTTCCGCGAGCTGAAGACCGCCTTCGACCCCGACTGGCTGCTCAATCCGGGGAACGTCTGCGGCGACTTCGACATGCGCGAGAACCTCCGGTTCGACGCCGACTACGAGTACGACGCCGGCTTCGACCCGGCGATGGAGTGGGCGATCGACAACGGGATGCAGGGGATGGTCGAGCTCTGCCACGGCTGCGGGGGCTGTCGCGGTCCGCAGGAGACCACCGGCGGCGTGATGTGTCCGACCTTCCGCGCCTCCGAGGAGGAGATACAGGCGACCCGCGGCCGGGCGAACATGCTCCGCGGAGCCATGAACGGCGAGCTCCCCGACGACCCGACCGACGACGAGTTCGTCACCGAGGTGATGGACCTCTGCGTCGGCTGTAAGGGCTGTACGGTGGACTGCCCGAGCGGCGTCGACATGGCGAAGCTCAAGGCCGAGGTCGAGCACGCCCACCACGAGGAGCACGGGATCGACCTCCGCACGCGGGTGCTGGGGAACTTCGAGCGGTTGGCGCCCCTCGGATCGAAGCTGGCCCCCCTCTCGAACCTCCCCGGGAAGCTCCCGGGCGCCGGCCTCGTCATGGAGAAGGCCCTCGGGATCGCGAGGGAGCGCGACCTCCCCACGTTCCGCTCGGAGAGCCTGACCGACTGGTTCGAGGCCCGCGGCGGCGCGGGAATCGCCCGCGCCGAGGCCGACCGCGACGTGCTGCTGTTCCCAGACGTGTACACCACCTACACGAACCCCGGCGCGGGGAAGGCCGCGGTACGCGTGCTGGAGGCCGCGAACTGCCACGTCCGGATCCCGGACGTGGACGGGAGCGGTCGCCCCCCGCACTCGAAGGGGATGCTCGAGAAGTCCCGGAAGGCCGCCGAAGACGCGGTCGAGACGCTCGCGCCCGAGACGCGGAACGGCTGGGACGTGGTCGTCGTCGAGCCGACCGACGCCGTGATGCTCCAGAGCGACTACCACGACCTGCTCGACGGCGACGCCAGCGACGTGCCCGACGCCGACGTGGCGTCGGTCTCGGCGAACACCTACGGAATCATGGAGTACGTCGACGCCCACCGGCTCGACGAGGGGATCGACCTCGACGCGCCAACCGAGTCGCTCACCTACCACGGCCACTGTCACCAGAAGGCGACGAAGAAGGACCACCACGCCGTGGGTGTGCTCCGACGGGCAGGGTACGGGGTCGACCCGCTCGACACCTCCTGTTGCGGGATGGCGGGCTCGTTCGGCTACGAGGCCGAGCACTACTCGATGAGCAAGGCGATCGGTCGGATCCTGTTCGATCAGGTCGAGGCGAGCGACGGCGACGAGGTCGTCGCGCCCGGCGCCTCCTGCCGGAGCCAACTGAAGGAGCGCGACGGCGGCGCCCCCGAACCGCCGCATCCGGTCGAGAAGCTGGCGGCGGCGCTGGCGTAGGCGGGCGATCCCGGCGGGGGACTCCCCCGTGAACCGAACGGGGAGTCGTTCTCAAAAGCCACGGGCGCAAGCGTTCCGGTCAATATCGGTCCGGTGACGATTGATAGCGGGAGTAGGTATAGCGATATGGTGGAGTAGTTGTTTATAACTGATCGAGTAGTGTTGCTGGCGGCGGTTTATAAGTGATCGACGGTGCTGCGGTGAACAGCTTCAAAGCCCCAGCCGCTAAGGGCGACGCATGCTCGCTGCGCGCCTCACTCGGTCGCTCACGGTGTTCGCTCCCTCGTTGCGGTGCTTGCGTCCCCTGCGACGCCCTTAGCGGCTGCCCCTTTGAGTCCCACCCGCCCGCAACCGCACAGCGCCTCACGCCTCCCCAGCCTCGTCGCTGGCGGCGACAGCCGCCAGCGACTCCCTCGCACCGGCGGTTCGCGGCCGCCAATGGCGGCCGCGAACCGGGGCGCGCCACAGCCGTTCATTCATAAGCGGTCGTCCCCGTCGCTCACGGCTGTTTAAATATCGAACTGTCACCACCGATCTGCAATACTCACTCCCGCACTCGATCAAGTTACTCGCCTCCTTCGACCCGATCGCGCTCTCGCTCCCGCCGTCGGTCCAAGACCAGTTCGAGTCCCTTCCCGGGACCCCCCTCGATCGGCCAGCCCTTCGTGCGCCACTGGGGCGGCTCGGGTGAGAACTCCGCGCAGGAGCCCGAACACTCCCGGCCGGTCGGGACCTTGTCCTTCGCCGCGCAGTACGGGACGAGCGCTCGACCCTCCCGGCGGAGTTCGAAGTGCCGACAGTCCGGGCGCATCGTGTCGGCGAAGGAGCGCCACCCCTTCCCGTAGGCGCGCTCGGCGATCTCCAGCCGGAGCGTCTCGATCTCGGGATCGCGTCGCTCGCTTCCCTGCGGGCCCAGATCGCTCGGGTGCCACGCCACGCTCGCCGCGTCGGCGCGAACCCCCTCGGAGAAGTCGGTCGCGAGGATGCCGGCCTCGACGGGCATCTCGCGGAGCAGCGCCGGCTCGACGCGCTCGCCGGTCGTCTCGGTCGCGAGCCACGCCTCGTCCGCGAGGCCGGCCTCCACGTCGTGAGCGAGCTGGTCGGCGAGGCGGTCGGCGGCGGAGCGGTCCAGGTCCGGCTTGTTCTCGATCGCGACGATCCGCTCGACCCAGTCCGGGTACGGTCGCGTCCGGCGGAGCTGGATCCGGTTGTTCCGCCGGCGCTTCTCGATCAGGCTCCGGCCCGCGGCCCGGTGCACCGCCTGCCGGACGTAGCGCCACGGGTAGCCGGGGTGCGGGAGCGCGTCGCGGTACCACGCCCACTCGGCCGGGGCGTGGCGCACGACGTGGAGGAGATCGGAATCGATGGTCCGGTCGCCGAACGCGCGGCGGGCCGCGAACGCCGCCGGATCGACCTCGATCACGACCGTGTCCCAGCGGCGCTTCTTGGTACCGAGCTGGCGGGCGACGACCGCGGGACGGGGACCGTCGCTCGGGTGCCACGCGAGCTCGGCGTACCGACAGACGAGGAGCTCGTAGCCGAACTCGGCGTCCGGAGTCACGGTCGGAATCGCCGACGCCGGAGTGAAAAGCGGATCGTCACGGTCGCCCGAGGGTCAGACGTACTCGCCCGTCTCGTCGTCTTTCCGCTCGTCGAGGTACTCGTGAGCGTCTTCGAGGATCTCTCGGGGCCCGGTCTGCGTGATCGTGTTGAGCGCCTGATCGTAGTCGCGCCACTGCAGGTCGCGGTGTTCGTTCGATATCTCGGCGCTCGCCTCGAACGAGCGCGCGATGAACAGGTGGACCGTCTTGTGGATGGTGTTGCCGTTCGCCTCGAACACGTAGTCGTACTCCTCGCGGAAGCCGTCTATCAGCCGGAAATCCTCGATCCCGGCCTCCTCGCCGACTTCCCGTATCGCCGTCTGCTGGAGCTCCTCGTCCCCCTCGACCCCGCCCTTGGGGAACTCCCAGTCCCCCGGTCGGCTCTTCAGGAGCAAGTACTCCCGTTCGCCGCGGGTGTCGCGGAAGAGGATGGCTCCAGCGCTGGTCGCTTCGACCGTCATTAGCGTCAGGTAAGCGAGCACCCCTAAAGAGGGTGTCGGAGTCGCGAACGCACCGGCCGTTGCGGCCCTCTTCGGCTGATTTGGGCGGCGTTAACCCTCGGTGTCGAGATTTTTATACGCCGATCTGGGCGCTGCATGTAGCCTCCCGCCTCGGTAGATGCGTTTTTGGTCCTCGGGCCACCATCACCGGTAACCCCCAGCCATGACCTTCGTCACGAAACTCTCTTTCGCCTCCGGCGACCGGGACGTGCTCGCCGAGACGGTCGAGGAACTCAAGTCGACGCTCGAACGCAAGGGCGCGGAGTGTAAGGGCCCGCACGCCACGCCCGCCGAGACGGTCCGCGTCCCGCTTTACAAGCAGCTCCGCGCCGGCGACGAGTTCTCGCCGTGGAGCTACGACGTGTACAAGCGCTCCATGGAGATCCACGGCGCCGACGACATCGCCCGCGAGGTCGTCGCCCGCGACTTCCCCGACTCGATCCACGTCGAGGTCGAAGTCGATCAGAAGAAACCGCTCGGTCACCGCCGCGACTGATTTTTTAAACCGCTGGAGCGACCGACGGCTCAGTCGTCGTCGCCGGTCGCGACGATCCGCTCGCCGGAGACGAGCCACCCGTCGTCGTTCGCGCGCTCAGCGATCCTCGGCTGGAACACCCACGCGGCGAGTCCGAGGATCGGGAGCATCGACGCCCCGACGATCGCGTAGCCGACGTGGAGGTTCGGGAGGAACGCGGCGGAGAAGGCCAGCGGGTAGACGACCCCGCCGACGGTGCCGATCCCACCGACGATCCCGGTGACCGACCCGGAGTTGTCGGGGAACATCGTCGGCACCTGCGCGAAGATGGCGCCCTCGGAGAACGCGCAGCCGGTCCCGACGAGGAACCCGGCCGCGACGGCGACGTAGATGTTCCCCGTCAGCCCGGCGAGCGTCATGCCGAACATCGACAGCACCACGAACGAGAGCGTGGCGAACGTCCATTGGTTGCGGTACTCCCCGGCGAAGAAGGGGAGGATGTCCCGCTCGTTGCGCGCGACCACGTCGCTGACGTAGCCACCGATGGGCCGTAAGAGTCCGGCGGCGACCGAGAACGTCGCGGCGAACGTCGCCGCGATCACCACGTCGCCCTGGCCGAACGCCTCGCGGTAGTACGTTCCCAGCCAGCCGTTCATCGCCAGTTCGAGCCCGAACGACATCACGTACGCGACGGAGAGGACGACCGCGCCGTAGCGGGTGGCGATGAAGCGCCACTGGTCCCAGCTCACGCCCGCCTTCGTCGCCTCTCGTTTGGTCTCGCTCTTCGCGGCGGCGCCGAAGACGTAGTAGACGACCCCGAGCAGCACCGCGAGCACGCCCGTGTAGAAGAACGCCGCCCGCCAGTTCGACGAGGTGGCGAGGAACCCGGTCCCGAATATCGGGTCGACGTATCCCTCGCCGAAGATCCGCGGGAGCGTGAAGTACGCGCCCAGTCCGGCCCCGGCGTTGCCGATCCCGGCGAAGATCCCCTCAGCGGTTCCGAGGTTCTCCGCCTCGAACCACTCGGAGACGTGTTGGATGCCGATGACGAACGTGATCCCCGACAGCGACGCGACGATCCGAGAGGCGGTGAACACCTCGTAGGTCTGTACGAACGCGCTGGCGATCGCGAACGCCCCGACTGTCACGAGCGTCACGCCGCCGGTGACGTCAGCCCCGAACCGGTCGGTCAGCGGTCCGACGAGGATGCGGCCGAGGGGGACGGCGACGACGGCCGCGCTCGCCACGATCCCGAGCTGTTGGACAGAAAGACCGAACTCCGCGGCGATGCCGCCGGTGAACGGCGCGAACGAGAACCAGATCACGAACCCGAGGTTGAACATCGCCGTCGCGAGGATCAGGTTCCGGTACTTGCCGTACAGCAGGTCGGTCGCCTTCACCGCGAGACACCCCCTGAGGAACGATCGTTGGCGTCTGGACGATCGCGAACCTCGATCCCCCGATCGACCGCGTTCTCACGCCGGGGTGCGCACCTCGGCGAGAGTTTGGCGGCGTCGGAGTCCGGATCGCACACCGATTGCGATTCGAATTGGGTGAGCATGGTATTTCTTACAAAACAACAACACAGACTAGATATTAATAAACAAATTGGTTGACAAAATTATATTCTAGGCGGCCGTGGTGTGCTATCCTCAAGAAGCGTTTTCACAGAGAATCATTCCCAGATAAATGAGAGAAATTAAAAAATGCGAATCTAATCGATCTATTCTCGAAAGAACAACGACCTGTCCGATCGTTCGCTGATCTGTTTTACTTCTTTAATCACGATTCCATGGGTACTGGGCACACGATTACACGAGAGACGGCGACGCGACTGGTCGGAAGGAGACGGACTGCAGGCAGAAAGGCAGCCAGCGGCGGGCGACCCGATCAGGAGTACGAGCCGGTCCCGTTCGGCTGACCCGAGCCGCCGGCGATATCGGTAGTGGTACCGTTCGGGGCCCGCAGCGCGACCGCGCACTGCTTGAGGTTCGGTTCGGCGGACTCCGGGTCCGCGGCGGACAGCGTGAGCCGGTTCGCCGCCGGGTTGTGGACCGGGAGCCAGACGAGCCCCGGCGGCACGTCGGCGTCGGGCGCGACCCGGACCGTCACCGCGGACCGGCGGGACTCGATCACCGTCTCCCCCCGGTCGAACGCCCGCAGGTTGTCGGCGATCGTTTCGGGGTGCATCCGCGCCGCGGTCGCGCTGTCGCCGTCGTCACCGGTACCGTCGTCGAACCGGGTCCGGATCCCGGTGTTGTACGCGTCCGGACGCCGACCGGTGGTGAGCGTGAGCGGGTACGACTCGTCGATCGGCTCCGGCACGCCCCCGTGAGTCGCGCTCGAGAACCGCGCTCGGCCGGAGTCGGTGGGGAACGACCACGGGCTCTCGCCGTCGTTCTCGGAACCTCCGGCGTGGTACCGATACCCGCCTTCGGCGGTCCCGTCCGGGGCCGGCCACCGGACGGCCAGCTCCTCCGCGAGCCGGTCGTAGGAGATCCCCGAGAGGTCCGCCGTCGTGCCGCGCGTCAGCGCGCCGACCTCGTCGAACAGCGCCTCGGGGTCGAGCCGCGTCGACTCGAACAGTTCGGGGACGACCCGGTCGGCGACCGCGCCGATGACGTCCACGTCCCGCCGGACGCCCTCCGGGGGCTCTCGCGCGGCGGTGACCCGAGAGACGCGGCGCTCCATGTTCATCACCGTCCCCTCGGACTCGCCCCACGTCGCCGCCGGCAACACCACGTCCGCCAGCTCGACGGTGTCGGAGCGGAACGCGTCCTGGACGATCAGGAACGTGTCCTCGAGCGCGCTCTCGACGTGGTTCGCGTCCGGCATCCCCGCGGCCGGGTTCGTCGCCACCGTCCAGCAGACGTCGACGTTGTCCCGCGCCAGCTCGTCGACGATCCGGACGAACCCCGGGCCGGACGAGTCGGGGAGCCGGCGCAGGGGAACGCCCCACGCGTTCGCGATCGCCTTGCGGTGCGCCGCGTCGTCGAACGGTCTGTACCCCGGCCACGACGACTTCGAGGCGCAGACGCGGTTCCCCATCGAGTTCGCCTGCCCGGTCAGCGAGAACGGCCCGCTGCCGGGGCCCACGTTCCCCGTCGCGAGACAAAGATCGATCAGCGAGCGGGCGGTTCCGGTACCCTGCACGCTCTGATTGACGCCCATTCCCCAGTACACGAGCGTCCGATCGTCGAACGCCGCGGCGAGTTCGGAGACGCGCTCGACCGACACGCCGGCGGTCTCGGCGGCAACGTCGACCTCGGGCAGCGATCCGACTATTGCCTCGAACCCCTCGGTGTGCCGCTCGACGAACTCCCGGTCGACGAGCCCGTCCTCGACGACCTGCGCGAGCACGGCCCGCGCTAAGGCCAGATCGGTCCCCGGCTCCGGTCGGACGTGGCAGTCGGCGTCGGCGGCGGTCGCGCTCTCGACGGGGTCGACGACGATCAGTCGGCCGTCGTCGTCGCTCGCGCTGTCGGCGATCCACCGGTACATCACCGGATGCGCCACCGCGGGGTTCGCGCCCCAGATCACGTGCGTCTCGGCGTCGGGGATGTCCTCGTAGGTCGGCGGCGGCGCGTCGCTCCCGAACGCCCCCATATACGCCTGCACCGCCGAGGCCATACAGAGGGTGGTGTTGGCGTCGTAGTACCGGGTGCCGAAGCCACCGCGCGCGAGCTTCCCCAGCGCGTACGCCGCCTCGTTCGTCTGCTGGCCGCTTCCCAAGACCGCGACGTTGTCGTTCCCGTCCCTGAGCGCCTCGACGATCCGCACCGAGACCGTCCCGAGAGCGGTGTCCCAGTCCGTCGGCCGGAGCGTCCCGCCGCGGCGGATCAGGGGTTCCGTCAGCCGCTCGCCGCTCGGCTCGACCGTCTCGCGGACCCCCCGACTGCAGGTCTCGCCCCCGTTCGTCGGGTGACCGTCGTCGCCGCGGACGCCGAGTCGCCCGTCGTCGCCGGCGCGCTGTCGGTAGCCGCACCCGACCGCGCATCGCATACACGTTGTTGGCCTTCGATCAGTCATTTGCGTTTATAGTGCGCAACCGTCTCGATTAAACAGATAATCACATTCATTCGTACGCTGTTCTCGTGTCGATCTGGCTCTCCGTTTTTTCCCGTCCGGTATAATTCTTTTTTCGCATGAATAACCGTGTAGTATACTGTGGGCGGAACGCTCGCGGCTCGCTCGTCCGCCGGAACCGGGACGGGGGCAGGGAAGTCAGTCGTCCGAGGAGGCGGGCTCGCCGTCCGCGGTGGGACGACCCTCGTGGACCAACGGGTTCGACGGTTGCGGCGCCCGGACGTCGACCGCGCACTGCTTGAGGTTCGGCTCGTCGGACTCGGGATCGACGACCGGGAGCGTGAGGACGTTCACGGCCGGGTGGTGGATCGGCAGCCACACCACCCCCTTCGGCACGCCGTCGTCCGGGTTGACCCTTATCGTCGCGGACCCCCGCCGCGACGAGACGACCGTCTTCCCGCGGTCGAACGCCTCGATGTACTCCAGCGTCGTCTCCGGGTGGATCCGTGCGGTCGGAGGCCCGTCGGCCTCGACCCCGCGGCTCCGAACCCCGGTGTTGTACGCGCCGGGCTCTCGGCCGGTCGTTAAGGTCAGCGGGAACTCGTCGTCGGTCGGCTCGGCGAGGCCGTCGTGGACCCCCGTCGAGAACCGCGCGCGGCCCGACGGCGTCGGGAACGACCACCCGTCGTCGCCGACGTAGCGGTACCCGCCCTCCGCCTCGGGCGACGGCGCGGGCCACCTGACCGCGCGCTCCGCCTCCAGCCGGTCGTAGGAGATCCCAGACAGATCCGCGGGCGTCCCCGCCGTCAGCTCGCGGAGCTCGTCGAAGGTCGATTCCGGCGAGACCGCGGGTTCCGGAAACAGCTCCCCGTCGATCGCGGCGCCGATGGCGACGATGATGTCGAGATCCTGCTTGATCTTCGGGGAGGTCTCCGTGGCGGCGCGGACCCGAGAGACCCGGCGCTCCATGTTGGTGACGGTCCCCTCGGACTCGCCCCACGTCGCCGCCGGCAGCACCACGTCGGCCAGCTCGACGGTCTCGGTCCGGAACGCGTCCTGTGCGACGAGGAAGGCGTCTTCGAGAGCGCCCTTGACGCGGCTCGCGTCGGGCATCCCCGCGACCGGGTTCGTCGCCACCGTCCAGCACACCTCTGGCGGGCCGTCCGCGACGGCGTCGACGATGCCGACCGGTCCCGGACCCGGGTCGTCCGGGAGCCGGCTCCGCGGGATCCCCCACGCGTCGGCGACGAACCGCCGCTCTTCCGGATCAGTGAACCCGCGTTGACCCGGCCACGTCCCCTTCGACGAGCAGACGCGAGTCCCCATCGAGTTCGCTTGGCCCGTCAACGAGAACGGTCCGCTTCCGGGTCGGAGGTTCCCCGTCGCGAGACACAGGTCGATGAGGGCTCGCGAGGTCGCCGTCCCCTGCACGCTCTGGTTGACGCCCATCCCCCAGTAGACGAGCGTCGGGTCAGTCACGGCCTCCGCGACGCGCTCGACGGTCTCGACCGAGACCCCGGCGGCCTCGGCGGCCTCTCCCACCGAGGGCAACGCGTCGACCGTCGCCTCGAACCCCGTCGTCGCCTCGGCGACGAACTCGCTGTCGACGGCGTCGTCGGCGACGATCTGCGCCAACACCGCCCGGGCGAACGCCAGATCGGTGCCGGGGTCCACCTGGACGTGGCAGTCCGCGTCGTCGACGGTCTCGCTCTCGACGGGATCGACGACGATCAGCTCGCTGTCGTCGTCGCTCGCGCTGTCGGCGATCCAGCGGTACATCACCGGATGCGCCACCGCGGGGTTCGCGCCCCAGATCACGTGCGTCTGTGCGTCGGGAACGTCCTCGTAGGTCGGCGGCGGCGCGTCGCTCCCGAACGCCTGGTAGTAAGCGGTGACGGCGGAGGCCATACAGAGGGTGGTGTTGGCGTCGTAGTACCGGGTGCCGAGGCCGCCGCGAGCGAGCTTCCCAAGCGCGTACGCCGCCTCGTTCGTCTGCTGGCCGCTCCCCAACACGGCGACGCCGTCCGAGCTCTCGGCGAGGGCGTCCTCGATATGCGAGACGACGGTCCCGATCGCCGTCTCCCAGCTGGTGGGCACGAGGGTGCCGTCTTCCCTGATAAGGGGCCGCGTCAGCCAGTCGCCGTCCGGGTTCGCGGTCTCGTCGATGCCGCGCTGGCAGGCGAGGCCGCGGTTGACCGGATGCGAGGCGTCGCCGCGGACGGTGTCGAGCCCGTAGTGGGTGGCGTACCCCTGCTGGAGGTGCCCGCACCCGACGGCACACCGCATACACGTGGTCGGCGTCCACTCGCTCATCGGCGGTGCGACTCCTCCGTGGTGATCCCGCGCCCCGCTAGAGCGGTCGATCCGCCGGCGGTTCCGATCCGTGACCGGTCCGAAACAGGTGGCCCGCACACGTGGTTTCGCATCAGTTAGTTTCTGAATATCACATACCCAATCAGCGCTATAATTGTTTTGGTATGGATGAATAGCGCGTATTAGAAAAGGAACGCACAGTAATTCAAGGTATTTCTAAATAAACATGCGCATACTTGGGCGGGCGTCGACGCCCACGCACGCGCCGCCGACGCACCCGCGTGGGTCCTCGATGCCGGACGGGAACGCGTGCGGTCCGAGACGCTCGGCGAACGGCGATCTCCGCGACCAACGGGTCGATCACGCGACGCGTGACCCATTTGTCGCGAACCGTGACGCTCGCTCGGAGCGGACACCCGATCGATACGAGTGAACTCCGACTCGCGCCACACTGCGACGGCCCGGTTGAATTTGTGAACTTCTCTCCGGCTACGCTACCCCATTTATAATTTCGTTGGTTATAGATAGAAATATATTCTGCTCTGAGCGACGCCTTTCCGATCGCTTCGTTATGCTCTCTATTTTGTGATTTTATAAAAACCGAACTATTTTATGATTCCCTGTAAACTTCTACCCGATATGGACCACCATTCGGCCAATATAAACCCGGAACAGTTCCACACCAACGAGGAGAGTGATCGGTGATGGCCAACAAAAAGGAGGACTGGAAGTCGGAGCTGTACGGCGACGAGGTGCGTGAGAAGCTACTGGAGTTCGCGGAGACGGGGCTCGAGTCGATCCCGGAAGACGAGCGCGAGAAGTGGTTCACCCGATTCAAGTTCTGGGGGGTGTTCCACCAGCGCTCGGGCCAGGAGGGGTACTTCATGATGCGGCTGACCAACGCCAACGGGATCTTAGAGCCCGGTCAGCTCCGCGCGATCGCCGAGGTCGCCCGCGACTACGCGTCGGGGCCGGTGTCGAACCCCGAGTTCGGCGACGGGTGGATCGACCTGACGACCCGACAGTCGATCCAGCTCCACTGGATCGAACTGGAAGACATCCCGGAAATTTGGGAGAAGCTCGAATCGGTCGGGGTGACCACTCGCTCCTCGGGCGGGGACACGATGCGGAACATCTCCGGCAGTCCGGTCGCCGGCAAGGACGCGAACGAGGTGATCGACACGCTCCCGCTGCTCGAACGGTTCCAAGAGGAGATCCGTGGCGACGACGACCTCTGTAACATGCCCCGGAAGTTCAACATCAGCGTCTCCGGGACGCCCGAGGGCGGCGCGCAGGACGCGATCAACGACATCGGGCTCGAACCCGCAAGCAAGCAGATTGACGACGAGGGGACGCTCGGCTTCAACGTGCGCGTCGGCGGCGGGCTCGGCGGTCGCGAGCCCCGGGTCGCTCGCCCCCTCGACGTGTTCGTCACGCCGGACGAGGCGTACGAGGTCGTCCGCGGCTTCGTCGAGCTGTACCACGACCACGGCGATCGGCAGGTCCGCGCGAAGAACCGCTCGCGGTTCTTCGTCGACGAGCACGGCACCGAGTGGATCCGCGACCTGCTCGAGGAGGAGTACGTCGACGCCGACCTCCGGACCGCCGGCGAGGACATCCGCGACGAGTACACCTACAACGCCGGGTCGGCCCCCGAGGAGGGTAAGAAGGACTACACCGGCGTCCACGAACAGGGCGACGGCAAGCGGTACGTGGGCCTCAGCGTCCCCGTCGGCCGGCTGCCGGCCGAGGAGGCGATCGAGCTCGCCGACCTCGCCGACGAGTACGGCTCCGGCGAGATCCGGCTCACGCGCCGGCAGAACCCGATCATCGTCGACGTGGAGCCCGATCGGGTGGACGAGCTGCTCGCGGAGTCGCTGCTCGCGAAACACCGCCCGGAGCCGAACCCGTTCGTCCGGGGTGCGATGGCCTGTACCGGCACCGAGTTCTGCTCGATCGCGCTCGTCGAGACCAAGACGCGGATGGCGACGATGCTCCGCTGGTTCCGCGAGAACGTCGACCTGCCCGACGACGTCGAACAGCTGAAGGTCCACTTCTCCGGCTGTACCGCCGACTGCGGCCAGGCCAACACGGCGGACATCGGCCTGCTCGGCATGCGGGCGCGGAAGGACGGGGAGATGGTCGAGGCGGTCGACATCGGCGTCGGCGGCGGGATGGGCGAGGACCCCTCCTTCGTCGACTACGTCCGACAGCGGGTGCCGGCCGACGAGGCCCCAGGCGCGATCCGGAACCTGATCGAGGCGTTCGGGGAGCGCCGGGCGCCGGGCCAGACGTTCCGCGAGTGGGTGGCCGCGACCGACGACGAGACGCTCGCGGAGCTGTGCGAGCCCGAGGAGACCGACTACGTCGATCCGACGCTCACCGACGCGAAGCAGTCGTGGTACCCGTTCGCCGAGGAGGGGACGACGGCGGCGGATCCAGAGGTGGTCTCGTCCGATGACTGACCGCGCGATCGGTTCGGGGACGGACGACCGCACGATCGCCGCCGAGGGCGACACGGAGGACCGGGCGCAACACGCGTCGGCCGACGTCGCGCCGGAGCTGTTCGGCTGGTAGATCGGTCCGGAGCGACTTCCATCACATGTACGACGAAATTCTGTTCCCGACCGACGGCAGCGAGGCATCGAAGCGGACGTTCCCGCACGCGGTGAGTCAGGCGGAGGCCTTCGACGCGCGGGTCCACGTCCTCTACGTGGTGAACACGACGTACGCCGGCGTCGGCGCCGGCGGCGGCAAGAACGTTAACTCCCTCCGCGCGGAGGGCGAGGAGGTGACCGAGGAGTTCGAGCGGCGGCTCCGCGACGAGGACGTAGAGGTGATCACGCGGATCGAAGACGGAGACCCCCACACGGAGATCACGCGATACGCCGACGGCGAGGCCGACATGATCGTCATGGGGACGCGGGGGCGAAGCGGGATCGAGAAGTACCTGCTCGGCAGCGTCACCGAGAAGGTCGTCCGGACCGCCGACGTGCCGGTGTTCACGGTTCGGACGCCCGAGTCGGAGTGAGCGCTCCTCGCCCGACGTGACCGCTTCTTTCCCCGTCGCAAGGCCCATGTCGCTTCCCGCCGTCCGCCCGGACATGAACGAGCGGATCACGTCGGTGACCGCGTACACGACGCTGGACCTCGTCGACGGGGCGGCCGTCGGCTACGACTGGACCGAGGACGCCACAGGCGTGTTGAACGTCACAGCGTCCGACGAGGAGCCGGGTCGCGTCGAACTGCAGTTCGAGCTCGACGGCCTCGACGTCGACCGGCTTCCGAACCACGCCGACAGGGTCGATCTCACGCCGGAGCAGGCAAGGACGGTCGCGGCCGCGCTGACGCGGTACGCGGACCGGATCGAGGACGGAGACGAAAGCGACGACTGACGACGCGGAGAGAACGAGAGAGTCGAACCGCCACGCGATCGTTTAAGCCCGGTCGAAGCCTCGCGGCGGTATGAGCGCTCTCGACGACGACGCGTACCGCGCGTTCCGCCGCGACCTGCACCGCCACCCCGAGCCCGCGTGGCGCGAGTTCTACACCACCGCCCGGATCGTCGAGGAGCTCCGCGAGCGCGACCTCACGGAGCTGTACGTCGGCCCGGACGCGCTGGCGACCGACGACCGCATGAACGTCCCCGACGACGAGGAGCTCGCGGAGTGGGAGCAGCGCGCCCGCGACGCGGGCGCGGACCCGGAGATCGTCGACCGGCTCTCGGGCGGGTACACCGGCTGCGTCGCGGTCGCCGAGCGCGGTCCCGGCCCCGTGATCGGGCTCCGGGTCGACATCGATGCGCTCCCGGTGACAGAGTCCGAGGACGCCGACCACGTCCCCGCGGCCGAGGGGTTCCGATCGGAGCGGGAGGGGTACATGCACGCGTGCGGCCACGACGCGCACGCGACGATGGGGCTCGGAACGCTCGACGCGGTTCTCGACTCCGACTTTGCGGGCACGCTCAAGGTGTTCTTCCAGCCCGGCGAAGAGCAGGTCGCGGGCGGCAAGCCGATGGCGGAGTCGGGCCACCTCGACGACGTCGACTACCTCTACGCCGTCCACGTGGGCCTCGATCACCCATCCGGCGAGGTCGTCTGCGGCGTCGACGGGTTCCTCGCCGTGCGGCACTTCCTCGCGGAGTTCACGGGCGAGCCGGCCCACGCGGGCGCGCGTCCGGAACAGGGACGGAACGCGGTGCAGGCGATGGCGGCGGCGGTCCAGAACCTCTACGCGATCCCCCGACACGCCGACGGTCCGACCCGGGTGAACGCCGGGATCGTCGGCGGCGGCACCGCGACGAACGTCATCCCCGAGGAGTCGCTCATCGAGGGCGAGCTCCGAGGTGCGACGACCGAGCTGGCCTCGTCCATGTCCGAGCACGCCGACCGGATCCTGGAGTCGGCCGCGGAGATGCACGACTGCGCGGTCGAGGTCTCGACGAAGGGCGAGGCCCCGAGCGCGACGAGCGACGACGCGCTCGCCGGGATCGTCGGCGAGGTCGCCGGCGACGTGGCGGGCGTCACGCAGATCGTCGACAGCGCCGACCTCGGTGGGTCAGAGGACGCCACCTACCTGATGCAGTCGGTTCAAAAGCGCGGCGGGCTCGCCTGCTACGTCGGCGTCGGCACCGACCACCCCGGCGGCCACCACACGAGCACGTTCGACACCGTCGAGGGCGACATCGCGATCGGAATCGGCGTGCTCTCCGGGGCGATCCGGAAGGTCGCCCAGACGCGGCCCTGAGCCGGGAGAGAACGGGGAAAACGAAAATTAGAGGCGGCTATTCCGTCGTCTCCGCCGATCCGTCTATCTCCTCCCCGCACTCCGGGCACTGCTCCCGCGAACCGTCGAACTCCTCGCCGCAGGCGGGACACCGGAACGTCTCGGCGCTCTCGGCCGCGTTCTTCGCGGACTGTTTGAACGTCTCTACCTGCCGGCCGAGCTCGGTGAATAGCCCCATAGTCCCTCGTACGAGGGGGCGACGAGACAAAAGCGTTCGCCGGGACGCGGAGGAGGGACTCGCCCCCCGGGATCAGACTGCGACTCAGTACTTCGCGTCCGCGCCCGTCGTCTCGTAGATCCGGTCCATGATCGCGTCGCGCTCGCGGGTCCAGTTCGCCATCGCGGCGGGGCTGGTCGGGTAGGATTCGTAGTGGTCGAGCAGCTCGTCGGCGAGCGTCTTCGTCTGGTAGAAGTTCCGGATCGTCCCCCAGTACCCGAAGCTCTTGACCGCCGCCTTCAGCTTCAGGCCGAAGGACATCGAGGTCGACCCCTCGTACAGCGCCTCAGCGAGCTTCTCGCCCGGCAGCGCCGCGAGCAGGCCCATCAGGTCGTCGACGTCGACCGCGGTCGAGAGCACGTTGTACACGTCGAGGCCGGCGTATCGGCCGCCGAAGTGGTCCATCACGCGCGTGTTGTACCGCCAGAGGTTCTCCTCGCTCACGTCGCCGTCCGAGACCGCCTTCACCGCCTGCTCGCCGGCGTACTTGCCCGCGTACGCCGCGCCGGCGATGCCGCCGCCGGTGGTCGGGTTGACGTGGCCCGCGGCGTCGCCGACCGCCATGTACCCCGGCGCGACCGCCGAGTCGTACGGGCGGCGGGTCGGCAGCGCGGCGCCGAGCTTATCTTTGACCTCGGCGCCCGCGAACTCGTCGCGGTTCCGGAGATCGCGTTTCAGCGCCTCGACGAGCTGCATCGGCTCCTCGTTCATCTGGAAGCCGAGCCCGACGTTGATCTCGGTCGCGGTCCGCGGGAAGTACCAGAGGTAGCCCGCGGCGCGGTCGGTCGCCTTGAACACGAGGGCGTCGTCCCACTCGACCGGCTCCGGCACCTCGACGATCTCGCGGTACGCCGAGCAGAACTGGGAGTACCGGACGTTGGTGTCGAAGGTCGTCTCCTCGAAGTCCGCCTTGTCCTGTAACAGCGACAGCGACCCGGCGCCGTCGATGACCAGATCCGCCTCGTAGGTGACCGGGTCGCCCTTGCGCTTGGCGCTCAGTCCCGTGACCCGACCGGTGTCGGTCTGGATCACGTCGTTGATCACGGTGTCGTAGTGGAAGTCGACTCCCGCGTCCTCCGCGCCCGAGATGATCTGTCGCCCGTACTCCCACCGGTCGATGACGGCGAGCTCGCCGGGGACGGGAATTTCGAGGATCGTGTCCTCCTGCGGGATCTCGAAGCGCCCGTGGTCGACGCCGGTGTTGGTGAACGCCGGCTCCAGCCGGTCTTTCGGGATCGCCTCCGGGAAGGCGTCGGCGCCCTTCAGCGCGTCCCCGCAGGCGATGTGGCCGGCCTCCTCCGCGTCCTTCCGCTCGACGATGACGACGTCGAGCCCCTCGTTCGCGATCGTCGCGGCCGCGTAACAGCCGGCGGTCCCGGCGCCCGCCACGACGACGTCGTACTCGTCGATGCTCATACCACGTGCGTGGTCGCCCCTGTGGCAAAACTCTTTGTTCCCGATTCGGTCGCTTTCGGACCGACACGAGGGCGGTACGGGGGCGAGACGGGCGTGGTGCGAGCACGGTACGAGCGCGGTCGGGACGGGGAAAAGGAAAACGGCGAGCGCGACCGGGGCGACGAGCCGCCCTCAGTCCTCGGTCTCGTAGTGCTCGCCCGCGGCCTCGGGGAGCCGGGTGCGACCGACCAGCGCGAGGACGACGATCACGACGACGTACGGGATCGTCTGGACCAGCGTGTCGGGGACCGCGTAGCCGAGCTGCTGGAGGCGGATCTGGACCGCGTCGAGCCCGGCGAACAGCACGCCCGCCCCGAGCGTCCCGACCGGGTTGTAGTTGCCGAACAGGTACGCCACGATGGCGATGAACCCCTTCCCCTGCACCATCGTCTCGCCGGAGCCGACGAACTGGCCGATCGAGAGCGCGAGCGCGGAGCCGCCGACGCCGGAGAGCACGCCGGACAGCAGCACGCCGGCGTGACGCACCTTCGAGACGGAGACGCCCACCGTGTCGAGCGCCTTCGGGTTCTCGCCGGCCGCCCGCAGGTGCTTGCCGAACGCGGTGCGGTTCAGCGCCCACCACGACGCGAACGTCGCGACCACGACCATCACCGCGGAGTACCGCCAGCTCACGCGCGCGCCGAGGTTCGGCGTGTTGACGCCGCCGAAGAACACCGTCGACATGAACGGCGCGAGCCCTAACGCGATGAGCCAGACCGCGAGCCCGGCGATGATCTGGTCGGCCTTGAACTCGATGCAGACGACCCCGAACACGCCGGCGAGCGCCGTCGACGCGGCGACCCCTGCGAGGAAGCCGACCCAGATGGCTGGGATTCCGAGCACCGCGTTGCCGATCCCGACGACCGAGGCGACGTAGACGGAGGCGAACGCCGAGATGATCAGCAGTCCCTCCAGTCCGATGTTGATGACGCCGGACTTCTCCGCGAAGATGCCGCCGAGCCCGGCGAGCACGATCGGGGCCGCGAGCCGCGACGTCGAGGCCGCGGTGCTCGACGAGAAGACGATCCCCGAGAGGTCGCCCGCGACGGAGTCGGGGAACAGCGCGCCGAACACCAGCAACGCGCCGAGCACCCCGACGGTGCCGACGATCAGCGACCGTACGTAGTCGGACTCGATCAGGTCGTCGAGAATCGGGATCGTGACGTCCGCGAGCGGATTACGCATCGGCCTCACCCCCGCCGACGGCGGCCGAATCGTCGCCCGTCTCCTCCGCGGTCGACGCCGACCCGCCGGGCCCGCCCGGACCCGAGGAGCCCATCCCCATGAACCGGCCGGCCATCCGGAAGAACTCCGGCATGGCCACGAACAGGATGATGAGTCCGCGGAGGACGCCGACGAGCTGTGTCGGCACGTCGGTCCGGAAGCCGATCTCCAGGGCGCCGCCCTTCAGGATGCCGAAGAGGAACGCCGCCGGCAACACGCCCAGCGGGTTGTTCCCGGCGAGGATGGAGACGGTGATCCCGTCGAAGCCGAGCGCGGGGACCGACGCCATCCACCGCCCCTCGGACATCAGCACCCATACCGAACCGCCGACGCCGCCGACCGCGCCAGAGAGCGTCATCGCCCGCACGGTCGTGGCCTTGGCGTTCACGCCGCCGTACTTGGCGGCGGCCGCTTGCACCCCGCTCGTGCGCAGGTCGTAGCCGAACGAGGTGTGCTCGACGAGGTAGTAGAGCCCGCCGATGAAGCCGAGTCCGACGAGCAGCGCAAGCAGCGCGAAGTCGCTGGACTCCGGGAAGAACCACGGGAGGTACTGAGCGTGCTCGGGGACGTACCGGGTCGCGACGACCGACGAGCCCTCGGCGCGGAACACCTCCAACACGAGGACGTACGCGATGTTCGCGGCGATGAAGTTGAGCATGATCGTCGTGATCACCTCGTTGGCGTCGGCGTACGCCTTCAGCGCGCCGGGGATCGCGCCCCAGAACCCGCCGCCGACCGCGCCGGCGAGGGTGCCGACGACGATCAGGACCACGCCCGCGGCGGGTCCCTCCGGGAGGAACGGCGCCGCGGCGAGCACGGTCAGCGCGGTCGCCAGCGCGCCGACGACGAGCTGGCCCTGCGTCCCGATGTTGAACAGCCCGGCGCGGAACGCGACCGCGACCGAGAGCCCGGTGAAGATCAGCAGCGTCGTCTCCGAGAGCGTCAGCCCGAACGAGAGGTTGAACGGGGTCCAGTTGGGATCGAACAGTCCCGGCTCGCCCACCGCGAACGGGTAGCCCAACGCGCCGTTGAACAGGACGACGTACACTTCGACCGGGTCGTAACAGAATCCGAGCCCCGTGAGCGGCATCGTCCACGCCGCGGTACTACACTGCGCGATCCGGCCGGAGATGAGGACGATGACGAACCCGACGACGATCGAGAGCAGGATCGCGGCGACGCTTATCAGGAGGCGCTCGGCGACCGATCGGTCGACGAACGGCGCGACGACTCGGCGGGCGATCGAGGGGACCCGGTCGGGGTCGCTCCCGCCGTCAGCCCCGGCGTCGGAGCGGCTCACGCGTCCACCTCCTCACCGCCGGCGTCGTCATCTGTCTCGGCGTCACCGGCGGGATCTGTCGCGGCGTCGTGGACCGCGGCCCCCTCGACGGAGTCGTCGTCGAGCGTCTCGCCGGCCATCAGCAGGCCGATCTCCTCTTCGGTCACCGTGGCGGGGTCGACGACCCCGGTGAACTCCCCTTCGTGGATCACGGCGAGCCGGTCGGAGAGCCCCTGTACCTCGTCCAGCTTCGAGGAGACCAAGAGCACCGCCTTCCCCTCGGCGCGCAGTTCGAGCAGGCGGTCGTGGAGGAACTCCGTGGAGCCGATGTCGACCCCCCGCGTCGGGTGCATCGCCACGACCAGGTCCGGGTCGCGCTCGAACTCCCGGCCCACGATGAACTTCTGCTGGTTGCCGCCGGAGAGCGACTCCGCCTCGGCGTCGGCGTTCGGCGGGCGCACGTCGTACTGCTCGATCACGGACTCCGCGTGCTCCCGCGAGGCCCGCCAGTCGAGCCGGCCGCCCGACGCGAACGGCGGGTCGTGTTGGCTCCCGAGGATGCCGTTCTCGGTCAGGTCGTACGACATCACCAGCCCGCGCTCCTGTCGGTCCTCGGGGATGAAGGCCATCCCGCGGTCGATGTGCTCGCGGCGGCTCGCGCCGGCCATCGGCTCGCCGAGGTAGGTTACCGACCCGTCGGTCGCCTCGCGCATCCCGGTGATCGCCTCGACGAGCTGCGACTGCCCGTTGCCGTCGACGCCCGCGATTCCGAACACCTCGCCCGCGCGGACCTCGAAGGAGACCCCCGACACCGCCTCGACGCCGCGGTCGTCCTCGGCGCGGACGTCCGTCACTTCCAGCACTCGGTCGCCCGGCTCCTGCGGCGTCGTCGCCGGGTCCATCAGCACCTCGCGGCCGACCATCATCTCCGCGAGCTCCTCGCGGGTCACCCCGTCGGTCGCGACCGTGCCGACGTTGACGCCGTCGCGGAGGACCGTGATCTCGTCGGCGGCCGACAGCGCCTCCCCGAGCTTGTGCGAGATGAAGATGATCGTCTTCCCCTGGTCGGTGAGCTCCTCGAAGACGTCGTACAGGTCCTCGACCTCCTGTGGCGTCAGCACCGCGGTCGGCTCGTCGAGGATGAGCACGTCGGCGCCGCGGTACAGCGCCTTCAGGATCTCGACGCGCTGTTGGACGCCCACCGAGACGTCCTCGATCCGGGCGTCGGGGTCCACGTCGAAGCCGTAGCGCTCGCTCAGGTCGACGACCGCCTCGCGAGCGGCGTCCTCGTCGACGCGGAGCCCGCCCCACGTCTTCGGCTCGTTGCCCAAGACGACGTTCTCCCACACCGTCATCGGGTCGACGAGCATGAAGTGCTGGTGGATCATGCCGACGCCCGCGTCGATCGCGTCGCGCGGCGAGTCGAACGACTGCGGCTCGCCGTCGAGGAAGACGGTCCCCTCGGTCGGCTCGTAGAGGCCGTACAACACGTTCATCAGCGTGGTCTTGCCGGCCCCGTTCTCGCCAAGGAGGGCGTGGACGCTCCCCCGCTCCACCGCGAGATCCACGTCGTCGTTCGCGACGACCCCGGGGAATCGCTTCGTGATGCCGTCCATGTGGACCGCCGGGTTCATTCACCCGTAACTCCGCGTCGGAGCCTAAAAGAGCGCGGATTCCCGACTGACGGGGGCGGAACTGTCGTTCGATCGATCGGATCGGTGGAAAAGTCGCGGTCTGCCTTCAGTCGCTCGCCGCGATCAGTTGCTCGTGGTCTCCGGCACTTCGATGTTCCCCTCGATGATCTCGTCGCGCGCGTCCGAGACCGCGGTCACGACCTCGTCGGGCACCTCGTCGCCGATCTCTTGGCCGTAGACGCACTCGACCCCGTTCGACTCCAGCCCGAGCGCGACCGTCGAGCCGCCCTGGTGGTCGTCGTCGATGACGTTCGAGATCGACTCGTACACCGCGGTGTCGACGCGTTTCACCATCGACGCCAGGATCACGTCCGCGAACGAGTCCTCGGTGATCGACTGGTCCTGGTCGACGCCGAACGCGAACCGGCCCTCCTCCTGTGCGGCCTGGAAGACGCCGACGCCCGTCGCGCCCGCGGCGTGGTAGACGATGTCGGCACCGCTCTGGTACATCGACAGCGCCTGCTCCTGTCCGCCCGAAGGGTCGGCGTAGCTGCCCACGTAGCTCGTGGTGACGTCGACGTCGTCGGACGCGTAGTCGACGCCGGCCTCGAAGCCGGCCTGGAACCGGCGGATGACCGGGCTGTCGACGCCGCCGATGAACCCGACGTTCGTCGAGTCGGGGGCGGTCGAGCCCGCGCCCGCGGAGAAGTCGGTCTCGGTGAGGTTCCCGGCGAGCACGCCCATCAGGAACGAGCCCTCGTGCTCGCGGAACAGGTAGCTCGCGACGTTCGACTCCTCGACCACGGTGTCGACGACCATGAAGTCCTGATCGGGGAACTGCGGCGCGGTCTCGGTGAGCGCGTCGCCCTGGTTGAACCCGATACAGGAGACCAGGTCGTAGTCGGGATCCGTCGAGCTCGCGTAGCGCTGCTGGTACTGTCCGAACTCGCCGGTGCCGTCCGGCTCCGACTCGTCGTACGCGATGCCGAACTCCTCCTCGGCGTCGAGGATGCCCTGCTTGGCCGCGTCGTTGAACGAGTTGTCGCCGAGCCCGCCGTCGGAGTAAACGATGCCGACCGTCGCGGGGACGTCGTCGCCGTCGGACCCGTCAGAGTCGTCGCCGTCGGACCCGTCAGAGCCGTCGTCGCCGTCCATTCCGTCGGATCCGTCGGAGTCGTTGCCGTCGGACCCGTCCGATCCGTCGCCGCTCGGGCCGCCGCTACAGCCGGCGAGGCCCACGAGGCCCGCCGCGCTCGCCGCCTTGAGGAACCGCCGCCGATCGAAGTCGGATGCCATGTCACCTACAACGGGGCGGGTACGCGGCATAAATTCGTCGCTCTCTCCGTCTCGGTGTTGCACGTTCGCGAGATACCGCGGAAATATCGTCACCTATCCGCCGCGATCGACCCGAATCGTACACATGTTCGTGGTGTATCAGGAACGATCAATCGGATTCGATGGCACACCGTTCTCGTCACCCGCGGGGCAAGCGGCTACTCGCCGCCGGCGACCGCGACCACCGCGCCCTCGACGACCGCCTCGACATCCGCGATCAGCTCGTCGACCGCGTCGCTCTCGGCGTACACCCGCACGTACGGCTCCGTGCCGGAGGGACGCACGAGGGTCCACGACGCGTCCGGGAACTCCAGCCGAACGCCGTGGTCGGTGTCGACGGCCGCGTCCGGGAAGGCGTCGGGCAGGGTCGTCTCCAGCCGCTCCATCACGCCGGTCTTGGCCTCGTCCGGGCAGTCGACGCTGACCTTGCGGTACGGGCGCTCCGCGATCGGCGCGCGGAGCGCGTCGAGCCCCGACTCGGCGACGAGCCGGGCGATCACGGCCGCCGAGGCGACCCCGTCGATCCACTCGCCGAAGCCGACGTGAATGTGCTTCCACGGCTCCGCGGCGAAGACGACGCTGGTGTCGGAGGCGGCCCCGCCGTCGCCGTCCGCCGCCTCCGCGCGCACCGCCGCGATCCCCTCGTGGAGCGCGCCGAGCCGAACGCGCTCGACCCGGCCGCCGGCCTCGCGGACGCGCTCGTCGATCCGGCCCGAGGCGTTCGGCGTCGTCACGACCACCGGGTCGGCGGCGTCGCTCTCGCGGGTGTACCGCTCCGCGAGCAGCGCGAGGACGGTGTCCTCGTGGACCACCTCGCCGTCGGCGTCGACGATCACGATCCGGTCCGAGTCGCCGTCGTGACCGATCCCGAAGGCGAACCCCTCGGTCCCGTCCGCTCCCGCGTCGCCGGCGCTCTCGGCGCCCTCATCGTCTCCGCCGTCCGCGCCCGGGCGACCCGGGCGTTCGACGCCCTCGTTGGCGTCGGCGACGAACGCCCGGAGGTCCCGCAGGGTCTCGGGGGTCGGCTTGCTCCCGCGGCCGGGGAAGTGGCCGTCGACGTTCCCGTTGAGCGTGACGACCTCCGCGCCGAGCTCCCGGAGGACGACCGGCGTCGCGGGCGCGGACATCCCGTTCCCGCAGTCGACGGCGACCCGGAGGCCGTCGAGGTCGCCCCCGAACCGCTCCGCGTACGCGCGGACCGCGTCGAGGTAGCCGCCGAGGGTGTCGACGCGTTCCGCCTCGGTCCACTCGTCCCACGTCGCCGGCGGCTCCTCGCCCGCGACGCGCTCCTCGACGGCGCGCTCCGCCTCCCGGTCGAACTCGCTGCCGTCCCGGAACAGCTTGATCCCGTTGTCAGCCGGCGGGTTGTGCGAGGCCGTGAGCATCACGCCGTACCGCCCCTGCGAGGCGTGCGCGAGCGCCGGGGTGGGGAGCCGCCCGGCGCGCAGGACGCGGACGCCGCCGGACGCGAGCCCCGACTCCGTCGCGGCCGCGATCGCCGGGCCCGTCACGCGACCGTCGCGGGCGAGCACGACTTCGGCGACTCCGTCCTCCGATCCGGCCTCCCGTACCTCCGCCGCGACCGCGCGGCCGACGGCCAGCGCGAGCTCCGGCGTCACGCGGGTCTCGGCGCTGCCGCGGATCCCCGCGGTTCCGAACAAGTCCATACCTCCGGTGTCGCCCGCGTTCCGTTAGAAGTCGTCGGTTGCGGGTCACGGGCGCCGGCGACTCTCGAACCGCCCCCGCGACGCTTAACAGTCCGGCGGACGCACCCACCACCCGATGACCGACCGAACGCGAGCACACGTGTACGTCTCGGGACGCGTGCAGGGAGTTTACTACCGCGCGACGACCCGCGATACGGCCCGGGAAACGGGCGTCGACGGCTGGGTGCGTAACCTCGACGACGGGCGCGTCGAAGCGGTCTTCGAGGGGCCGGAGGCGGCCGTCGAGGAGATGGTCAAGTGGTGCGAGACGGGGAGCGAGGCGGCCGACGTCGACGACGTCAACGCGACCTACGAAGAGCCGGAGGGGCTCGACGGGTTCGAAGTCAGGTGGTAAAACGGGGAGGTCAGTCGTCGTCCGCGACCGCCGCGACGTCTCCCGGCGGGTCCCGCACGCCGAGCTCCTCTAACGCGCGCAACACCACGATCGCCTCGACCACGTCGCGCTCCTCGGTGTAGGGGTCGTCGACGGCGTCGAGGGTCGCTTCGGCCTCCGACTCGAGTCGCGCCTCCAGTTCCGTCTGATCGGTCTCGCCTTTCACCGCCGACAGCAGCGCCTCGTGGTCCTCGCGGAGGTCGAGCGAGACGTGCGCCGCGTTGCACCGCGAGAGCGGGTGGGTGTCCATCTCGATCGCCAGATCGCTCACGAGGTCCCAGTCGTCGGCACAGAAGCGGAGCGTGACGGTGCCGACCACGTCCCGCCACGAGATCGGATCGCCGTTTTTCATCAGCCCGATCGCTCGCGGCGGCACGGCTATCCGGGTGTGGGTGTCGTCGCGCCCGCACAGGCAACAGGGGGTGTTCTTCAGGCCGGCGTACACGCCGGTCCGTAGGGGTCGGAAGGTGGTGTGCGTTTCGGCGGTGAGAGGCTCACAGGCGAAATCGTCAGTGGCGTCACAGTATATAAACAGGCACGAACGGGGGCGTCGGTTGCTTATAAATCATCGAGGCGGTGGCGCGTGCCTGCGAGCGGCCGCCGAAGGCGGTCGCGAGTCAGCACGCGCGAGGGACGCCGCGAGCGCCCGTAGGGCGTGAGCGGCGAGGTTGGGGAGGAGTGAGGTGCGGTGCTGTGCGGGGTGGGACTCAAAGGGGCAGTCGCCGGCGGCTTTGCCGCCGGCTGCCAGAGGCGCGAAGCGCCTCGCGGCCGGGGCTTTGAAGGTGTACGTCCCGACGACAACCGTTTATAAACGATCGACGGTCTCACCAACGATTTCCTACCCGCTGCACTCGGCGAGCCACTCGTGGGCCCAGTCGTCGATCTCCTCGAAGACGGGCGCCAGCGACTCCCCCTTCGGCGTGAGGCTGTAGTAGGTCGCCACGGGCGAGTCCTCCTCCAGCCGGCGGTCGACGAACCCGGTCTCCTGCAGGTCGTCGAGCACGCGCGAGAGCGTCCGGGCGTTCGCGTCGGTCTCGCGTTTCAGCTCGTTGAACCGGGACTCGCCGTTCAACAGCTCGTGGAGGACGACGAGCCGCCAGCGCGAGCCGATCTGTTCGAGCGAGTCGACGACCGGACACGGCGTGTCCGGTGCCGAAGACGCGTCCGAGGCGGTAGACGCGTCCGCGTCGGGCTCTGCGTCGGTCGTTTCCGCCGGGTCGGAGCCGGCGAGTTCCTGCGATGACATCGGGGTTACCTACTGACGCTATTGTCCGGGAAGCGATAAATAGGTTACGTCCGTATACGTAGTTACACGATGTTAGCTGAATTCACGACGCTACCGCTACAGTTCGACACTCCCCTCGCGGGCGAGACATTCCTGCTCGGCCGGATCCTGTTCGGCGCCACGCTCGCGTTCATGGGGCTGAACCACTTCATGGACGTCGACACCATGGCCGGCTACGCCGAGTTCAAGGGCCTCCCGGCGCCGCGCTTCTCGGTGATCGCCTCCGGGCTCGTCTTAGTCCTCGGCGGGCTCGGCGTCGCGGCCGGCGCGTTCCCCGTGCTCGCAGCCGGCGCGCTCGCCGCCTTTCTGCTCGTCTCCGCCGTGACGATGCACGACTTCTGGTCGATCGACGACCCCGAGGAGAAGCAGAGCGAGATGACGAGCTTCCTCAAGAACGTCTACGGCGCCGGCGCCGCGCTCGCGCTGTTGGCGGTCGGCGGCACCGCGTGGCCGTACGCGGTGGGCCTCGGTCTGTTCTGAGCCGACGAGCCTGACGAACGCCGACTCGCCCCTCGACCACCCTCACCACTAACTTTCCTCCCGATAACCGATCACACAGCCATGACCGACGCCCCACCCACCACCGGACTGCACCACGTGACGAACATCTGTACCGACATGGACGAGACCGTCGCGTTCTACGAGGACGCGCTCGGATGGCACACCGTCAAGCGGACGCAGAACTACGACGATCCGGGGACGCCTCACTACTACTTCTCGTCGACGCCGAAAGGCGAGCCGGGGACCAACGTCACCTACTTCGAGTACCCGGGCTCGCAGGGGGCGCCCGGGCCCGGCGCGAGCCACCACTTCGCGTTCGGCGTCGAAGACGAGGAGACGCTCCGCGAGTGGCAGGCGCACCTCCGCGAGCAGGGAGTCCGCGTCTCCGAGGTGAAAGATCGCACCTACTTCAAGAGCATCTACTTCAGCGACCCCGACGGGCTCGTCTTCGAGCTGGCGACCGAGGGGCCGGGATTCACCCGCGACGAGGAGGAGCCCGGCAGCGAGGAGATCGACCCGTTCGCGGAGGGCTACGAGAGCTAAGCGGCGCCGCAGTGCGAACCGGCGACCTCAGTCGTCGTCGACGGCGTCGACGTCGATCGCGCGGTCGGCCGATTCCTCGCCCGACCGCTCCTCGATCAGCGCCGCGAACCGGTCCAGCGCGCGCCGGCAGACGGGGACGTACCACGCCGCGATCAGCGGCACCTCGACGACGACGCGGCTGCGGTCCGGCTCGCCGACGTACCGGTCGACGCGGTGGCCGGTCGCGGGGATCCCGGAGACGCGCCAGTCCCAGCGGCGGTCGTTGCACGCGGTCACGCGGAAGGGGAGCCACGCGCCGGCGACGCGAACTCGCCCCGCCGTCCCGCGAGTCACGTACCGGTCGTCGCTCTCGACGGCGTCGATCGCCGGCCCCCAGTCGGGCCAGCGCCGGGTGTCGCGGAGGACCTCCGCGGCGACCGCCGGCGCGACCGCGACGTCGCGGCCCACGGCGAGCGTCGTCCCCTCGCGGACGACCGTCGCCGACCCGCCGGCGCACACCCCCCGATCGAAACGCACGTCCGATTCGTCGCCGGTATGAGACCGAGAATTCACGATCCGTTCAACGATATCGTCGTAGTTAAACCGACACATATTAATTCCTTAAATGGTATCAGGTCTCATTATCTCTTTCCACGAAGGGTTAATACGCGGATCCTCGCTAGCCTGCGTCAAGATGGCAGACGACCGCGACACCATGAAAGACGTCTCGCACACGGCACCGAACGACACGTCGGCGAAAGCCGTCTGGGAACGAGGACGAGGTCCCGTCGAGGAAGAGGAGGAGTAGCGCGTCCCCGCGATTTCTGACTCTTGGGGTTCGTGACTCGCACCGCTTCGGGCATCGACCGCACGAGCGGAGCGCGTCCGCTTCGATCGCCGGCGTCCGGCCGGCACCCTCTTTGACGTCGGTTTTATATACGTCGTATGGTCGGAGTCACACTCGGGTTGGCCGGGATCGCGACGGTAACGGTGCTACTGGCGCTCAGCGCGTTCTTCTCGAGTTCGGAGACCGCGATCTTCTCGCTGCCGGCGGAGTGGTTCGAACGGCAGGCCGCCACGGACGATCCCCGAGCGCACGTCCTGAGAGAGCTCTACGACGATCCACACCGGCTGCTGGTGACGCTTCTCGTCGGGAACAACGTCGTCAACATCGCGATCTCGAGTATCGTGACCGTTCTGGTCGCGAGCTATCTCCCCTCCGGCGCCGCGGTCGTGGTGACGACGCTGTGTACGAGCTTTCTCGTCCTCGTGTTCGGCGAGATCGTCCCCAAGGCGTTCGGCCTCGGAAACGCCGAGCGGTGGTCCCTGCGGATCGCGTCCCCGATCCGACTTGTCGAGCGCATCCTCTCCCCGCTCATCACGTTGTTCGACGGGATCACTCGTCGGATGAACGCGTACATCAGCGCCGACGCGAACATCGAGAAGCCGTACACGGACTGAGTCGTCTGTCGTCGGGCGTCCGCCTCGTTATCTCGGATTTGGTCCCTCGGCGTCCCCGTTCTCCCCCGCCTCGATCTCCGTCTCGACCGTCGCGATACCAAGCTCTTCGTCCTCCGTGGGCGCCCGCCCGAGCATGGCCCGCAGCGACGACCACGCCTGCCGCCGATCCCCGCCCTTCGAGAGCGGGATCCCCGCGAACGCCGCCGCCGGGTGCGTGGTCTCGGGCCCGAGGTGGTCCATGTGCGTGGAGACCCATGTAAATGCGGTCGCGAAGGCCGTGAGAACGGCGAAGGAGACCAACGATTCGGTGGTCGTGAGACCCGCCGCCCCCACGACGACGCCGGCGATCACGTAGACGAAGGCGACGAAGATCAACAGGACCGTCACCGTCGCCAGCAGGTCGTTGACGGCGGTGACGCGGGCGTTGTAGTCGATCCATTCGGCGTAGCTCCGGAGGAGTCGCTCGTCGAACTCGGGCTCGCCGTCGCCAGCGCCCCACGGTCCCTCTCCCTGCCCGCGTTCGGCGGCGATCACGGCGTCGACGGCCTTGATATCCAGCCCGCCGCGGAGGTCCGATGCGGTGTACGTGACCGCGGCCAGCCCGGTCGACGCGAGCAGGAGGAGCCCGCCGACCACGGTGAAGGGGTTCAAGAAGACGGCCAGGTCCACCGTGGTCTGAACGACGATCGAACCGCCGGTGACGACGATCCCGATGAGAAGCAGGTTCGCCTTCAGGATCTCGATCGCCTTGTTGTCGATCTCGCGGAGCCGCTCGACCTGGTAGTCGAACGTGGCGCGCAGCTCCTCGCGGGTCGCCGCCGCGACCGCGGGATCGATCGCGGGGTCGCCGCTTTCCCCGGCGTCTCCGCCCTTCCCGAGGGCTCCGCCCGTATTTCCGGACGCGGCGTCCTCGGCCCGCTCGCCCGGGTGATCGGACGCGGCGTCCTCGGCCCGCTCGCCCGGGTGATCGGACGCGGCGGCGCCGCCGGCCTCGTCCGGGGCGTCGTCGCGACCCCCCGTGACCCCCCGTCGATCGCTCATACGGGAGACGTTCTCGAACCGACGCCGTAAGGGTACCGGCGAGGGGACGGGGGCGCCGGTCGGCCACGGCGTCCGCGTTCTCGCGGGTGATAGCCGCGGGCGTGGCTTTAACCCGCCCGACGGCGGACCCGAGCGCATGATCGAAGTGGAGGGGCTGCGGAAGACGTACGGTGACTTCGCCGCCGTCGTCGACAGCACCTTCTCCGTCGCGGAGGGCGAGGTGTTCGGGGTCGTCGGCCCGAACGGCGCCGGGAAGACGACGACGCTGAAGGTGCTCGCCGGGCTCGTCGATCCCACCGACGGCGAGGTCGAGGTCGCCGGGTTCGCCTCCGACGACCCGGAGATGCGCCGGCAGTTGGGCTTCCTCCCCGAGGAGTCGCCCTTATACGAGGAGATGACGCCGCTGTCGTACCTGCGCTTCTTCGCCGACCTGTACGACGTGCCGCGGGAGACCGCGAACGAACGGATCGAGGCCGCGCTCGACCGGCTCGAACTGGACCACCGCGAGCGCCGGCTCGGCGACATGTCGAAGGGGATGAAACGCAAGGTCGCCATCGCCCGGTCGCTCGTCAACGATCCCGACGTGCTCGTGTACGACGAGCCGGCCTCGGGGCTCGACCCGGTGACGACGAACTCCGTGCTGGAGTTCACCCGCGAGCTGCGCGAGACGGGCAAAACGGTCGTCTTCTCCGCGCACAACCTGTATCACGTCGAGTCGGTCTGCGACCGCGTCGCGGTGATGAACGAGGGCCGGATCGTCGCCCGCGGGAGCGTCGACGGGATCCGCGAGCGACACGGCGAGACGACGTACCGCGTCTTCACCGACGTGGCACCCGCGCGGACCGACGCGCTGGTCGAAATGTTCGGTGATTCCGGCGATCACGCCGCCCTCGACGCTGCGACCGAGGAGGTCGGCGACCGGTTCCGCACCACCGTCCCGACGATGGACGCGGTCGAGGCGGTCCGCGAGGCCGCCGCCGCGGCGGGCGGCGAGGTCGTCGACATCCGCACCCGAGAGCCGAGCTTGGAGGACGTGTTCCTCGACATCGTCGGACGGCCCATGCCGGGGCGGTACACCGGAGGCGGAGCCGCCGGCGAGGGCTCCGACGACGAGGACGCTGAGCAGGCGGGAGACGCAGAGCCGTCAAACGACGAGTCGCGAGCAGCGGAGCCGCCGGAGGGGACCGAGTGATCGACCGACTCCGACGGATCCTCCGGGTCGCCCGCTGGGAGACGGTCCGCGCGGGCGGCGGCGTCGACCGCCGAACTCTGCTCGCGGCGCTCGCGCTCCTGCTCGTCGCCGGGGGCGTCCTCGGCGGCGGACTCGCGGCCGGCGTCGTCGGGCTCGACGTCGACCGCGACGTGTACCGCGTGGCCGTGAACGACGACTCCCCGTACGCGGACGCGGTCGAGGAGGCGCCGGCGCTGACGCGCGCCCCCGTCGACGGCGCGGTCCTCGGCGACACGGCCGACCTCGTCGTGGTCGACGGCAGCCGGAGCGGGACGGTCGAGACCGTCGCCGTCCGCGCCAGCGACACGCGGAAGGGCGAGGCCGCGGCCGCCGAGTTCCGGGAGGCGGTCGAGGCGCACAACGAGCGGCTGATGGCGGCCGAGGAGAACCGGACCGCCGCGTTCCCGGTCACCGTCGCACTCCAGTACGTCGGTCGGACGAGCGGACTCGACGAGGGTTCGACGCTCGGCGGAGACGACGACGGAGACGGGGGCGGCGAAAGCGGTGACGGCTCCGGAGACGGCGGCGACGGGTCCGACGGCGGCGGTGGCGGCTCCGGCGGGAGCGGCGGAACCGGCGGCGACACCGCGAGCGACGACGGAGCGAACGAGGACGGCGGACTCGCGGTCCCCTCGGTCGATGGCGCGGCGTTCGGCGCCGACACGGTCGGGTCACCGGGGTCGATCTCGCCGCCCTTCCCGTTCGTCTCGCTGCTCTTGGCCTTCGTCTTCCTCGTCCCGATGAACTTCCTCATCCAGGCGTACGGCTCCTCGGTGCTCGACGAGCGGACGAACCGGCGCGGCGAGCCCCTGCTCGTGACGCCGCTGTCACCGGTCGACATCGTCGCGGGGAAGACGCTCCCGTACGTCGCGGTCGCGGCGCTCGTCACGACGTGCATCGCCCTCGGTGTCGGCGGCGGGGCGCTCTCGGTGATCGCCGTGCTCCCGGTGGCGCTGGCGTTCCTGGGGGCCACCTTCGTCGGCGCGATGTTCGCGCGGTCGTTCAAGGAGCTCACCTTCGTCACGGTGGGGGTGAGCGTCCTCCTCACGACGTACGCGTTCGTGCCGGCGATCTTCACGAACGTGACGCCCGTGGCGCTCGTGTCGCCGCTCACGCTGGTCGTCTTCGACCTGCAGGGCGAGGCGGTCGGACTCGGCGAGGCCCTCTTCTCGACCGTCCCGATGGCGACGGGGGCGGCGCTCCTGTTCGGGCTCGGGCTCGGCGTCTACCGCGAGGAGGACATGTTCACGCAGAAACCGGTGGGGCGGAAGTTCCTCGACGCGCTGGCGGTGCGGCTCCGGTCGGTCGGGAAGGCGGGTGCCGGGACGCTCCGCTCCCGCTCCGGCCTCCGCGCGCTCGTCCCGATCGCCGTCCTCACGGCCTGCACGATCCCCTTCGTGTTCGTCGCGGAGCTTTTGGCCGTCGCGCTGCTCTTCGCGCTGCCGGTAACGGTGTCGATCCCCGTGCTCTTAGTCACGATCGCGTTCATCGAGGAGGTCGCGAAGAGCGTCCACCTCTACGCCGGCTTCGAGCGCGGCGCCTTCGCCCGGACCGACCGGGTCGCCGTCGCGGTCGGGTGCGCCTCGGCGGTCGGCTTCTTCCTCGCGGAGAAAGTCACGGCCGTCGTGCAGGCGGTCGGGCTCACGGAGCTGTTCGTCGGCCGCGCCGCGTTCGGGAGCGTGGCGGGGATGGAGGGGCTCCCGCCGATCGCGGTGGCGGGGCTGTTCTTCGCGCCCCTCCTGCTTCACGGGTTCTCGACGACGGTCGCCGCGGTGGGGGCGAGCCGGGGGCGGACGTACTACGTCCTGACGCTGGCGCTGGCGACGCTGATCCACGCCGCGTACAACTTCGGGGTGGTGCGCGTCTATGCGTAGTCGGGGCGGCCGGCCGACGGACAGCCGCCTGACGATCGCCGGGCGGGAGCTGTCGGGCCTGCGCACGGAGAAGACGATCCTGCTCGCGATCGGGATCCAGCTGTTCATCGCCGCGTTCTCGTCGTTCCTCGTCGTCGGGCTCGTCTCGATGTACGACCCGGGATCGCTCGGCGGCGCGGAGGTCGAGGTGGCCGGTGCGGGCGACGCCGTGAGCGACCTCGAACGCGCCGCGAGCGAGGTCGACGGGGCCTCGGTCACGCGCTACGAAGACGCGGGGGCGGCGCGGCTCGCCTTCGACCGCAACGCCGCCGACGCGGTGGTGGTCGCGAACCGGAACGACGACGGCGGGGTCTCGGCCGTGGTCACCGCCCCGGACGCCACGGTGGAGACCACCGTGATCGTCGTCCAGCTCCGCGACCTGCTCCGGACCTACGAGCGTCAGGAGCGCGCGGACCGGGCCGCGTTCCTGAGCGAGTCGCCGCTTCCCCTCCCCGAACGTACCGGCACGAGCCCGTACTTCACGTTCACGTACACCGTGTTGATCCCCGTCTTAGTGTTCCTCCCCGTCTTCATCTCGGGGTCGCTCGTGGTCGACTCGATCAGCGAGGAGATCGACGAGGGGACCTTCGAGCTGCTCCGGGTCGCGCCCGTCACGCTCGGCGAGATAGTCGACGGGAAGGCGCTGGCGGCGGTCGCGATCGCCCCCGGACAGGCGCTCCTCTGGCTCCTCCTGCTCCGCGCGAACGGGACGCCCGTGGCCAACGTCCCGTCGATCCTCGTGCTGATGACCGCGCTCACCGCCCTCGTGGTCGCGCTCGCGCTCGCCATCTCCGCGCTCGCGCCCGACCGGCGCGCGGCGCAGTTCCTCTACTCGATCGGCGTGCTGGTCCTCTTCGGCGGCGCCACGGCGATGGCCGGCGGTCCCGCGAACGCGGTCGCGCGGCTCGCGATCGACAGCGCCGACGCGACGACGACCGCCCTCGTGGTCGCCTACGTCGGGCTCGCCGCGGTCGCGTACGTCGGCGTCCGCACTATCGTCGCGGAGAACGGGTTCGAGACGTGAGCGGCGATCGCTTATAAACGAACGAGGCGGTCGGCGCGTGCCGGCGAGCGCCCGAAGGGCGTGAGCCGCACGCGCGAGGGAGTCGGTCACTCGGAGCGAAGCGGAGAGTGACCGACGAGGCTGGGGAGGCGTGAGGCGCTGTGCGGTTGCGGTCGGGTGGGACTCAAAGGGGCAGTCGCGAGGCCGTCACAGGCGACGCAAGCACTGCAGGGAGCGAGCGCCGCGAGCGACCGAAGCGCGCAGCGAGCGTGCGACGGCCTCGCGGCTGGGGCTTTGGTGGCGTTCAGCGTGGAGGGATCGACCGCGTATTGCCGAGCGGCTGGGGCTTGGGTGGCGTTCACCCGCGATCCGCGGTCAGGCACTTATAAACGATCGACCAATCCGCGACGAACCACGGCTCGCTTACAAAGAACGAGTCGCTCTCCGACTGCGTATCAGTCGTCGGCCGCGACCCCGTCCGAATCCGTGTCACCCGCGTCCGTCGCCGCGTCGTCCTCGATGCTCGGCGGGTACTTGCCGCGGTCGAGCTTCAGGTCGGACTGCGGCCGCGCCATGCAGGTGAGCGCGTACTCGTCGGCCTCCTCGTCGGTGAGCCCGCGGGCCGCCGGCTGGGTCACCTCGCCCTCCACGATCTCCGCGGAGCAGGCGAGGCACATCCCGACGCGACAGGAGTACTCCTGTGCGATCCCCTCCTCGATGCAGGGCTGGAGGATCGTCTCCGTGTCGGCCACCTCGATCGTCTCGCCGGTGCCGACGAACTCGACGGTGTACTCGGTCATAGCGCGGTGTACCCGCCGACCCGTCAAAAAGGGTTCCCCTCGACCGCGTTGCCGTCGCGGGGACGGAAGGAGACGTGAGCGGTGGCGTTCCGTCCAGTTCGCGTCGATCTGTCGGTGGCGTTATGAGGGAGGTGAACACCGCCAAAGCCCCAGTCGCTCGGCAATAAGTGGCTGACGACGGACCGGCGGTGAACACCGCCAAAGCCCCAGTCGCTCGGCAATAAGTGGCTGACGACGGACCGGCGGTGAACACCGCCAAAGCCCCAGTCGCGAGGACTCGGTGCGGTCGCTGCGGTCCTCAGTCGCTCGCGTCGCTCGCTCCTTGCGGTCCTTGCGTCCCGCGCCTTCGCCCTCGCGACTGCCCCTTTGAGTCCCGCCCCACCAGCACCGCGCAGCCTCACGCCTCCCCAGCCTCGTCGGTCGCCCGTCGCTTCGCTCCGGGCGACCGACTCCCTCGCGCGGCGCTCCTCACGGCCGCTTAAAAGCGGCCGCTCGGAGGCGCGCGCCACCGCATCTGTCTCGATCGACTCATCGTGTCTCAAGCCACACCTGCTACACTCACCCTCCCGCCCATCGCAACGACTAATCCCCCGCCGGACGCTTCCCGAGGTATGACCGAGAAGGCCACCGCGCGAGCCCACCCGATCCAGGGGCTCGTCAAGTACCACGGGATGCGCGACGAGCAGCTCCGACTGCCGTACCACGACAGCATCAGCCTCTGTACCGCCCCGACCGCGACGACGACCACCGTCGAGTGGCAGCCCGACGCGAGCGAGGACACCTACGTCATCGGCGGCGACGAGGTCGACGGGCGCGCCGCCGAGCGCATCGACATGGTCGTCGAGCACGTCCGCGAGCTGGCCGGCGTCGACGCCGCGGTCCGGCTGGAGAGCGAGAACTCCTTCCCGTCGAACATCGGCTTCGGCTCCTCGTCGTCCGGGTTCGCGGCCGCCGCGCTCGCCCTGACCGAGGCCGCCGGCCTCGATCTGACCCTCCCCGAGGTCTCCACCGTCGCCCGCCGCGGCTCCTCCTCCGCGGCCCGCGCGGTCACCGGCGCGTACTCGCGGCTCGACGCCGGGCTCAACGACGAGGACTGCCGCTCGTACCGGCTCGACGCGGGCGTGAGCGACGACGGGTTCGACCCCGAGGAGGATCTCCGGATCGTCGCCGCGCACGTCCCCGCGTACAAGGAGACCGAGGAGGCCCACCGCGAGGCCGCCGCGAGCCACATGATGCAGGCCCGGACCGCCCACGTGCAGGACCAGCTCGTCGAGATGACCGACGCGCTTCGCGAGGGCGACTTCGACCGGATCTTCGAGACCGCCGAGCACGACTCGCTGTCGCTGACGGCGACGACGATGACCGGCCCCTCGGGGTGGGTGTACTGGCAGCCCGAGACGATCGCCGTGTTCAACGCGGTCCGCGAACTCCGCGAGGAGGGCGTCCCGGTCTACTTCTCGACGGACACCGGCGCCTCCGTGTACGTGAACACGCTCGCCGACCACGTCGACGAGGTCGAGAACCGAATCAGCGATATCGGCGTCGACACCGACGTCTGGGAGGTCGGCGGCCCGGCGCGCGTCCTCGACGAGAGCGAGGCGCTGTTCTAGATCGGATCGGCGGTTCGTCACCGGCTTCCGCCTACCCGTCCGGATCCTCTCCGCGCGCCCGCTTGTACATCGCTAACGCCTCCTCGCGCCGCTCCGAGTGATCGACGATCGGCGCGGGGTAGTCGGGCGCCGCGTTCGCGCGCTGGGTGGGTGACAGATCGTGCCACTCGTGGATGAGGTCGGCGTCGAGGTCCCGCAGTTCGGGGACGTACGTCTTGATGTACTCCGCGTCGGGGTCGTAGCGCTCCCCCTGCGTCATCGGGTTGAAGATCCGGAAGTAGGGCTGGGCGTCGGTTCCGGTGGAGGCCGCCCACTGCCACCCGCCGTTGTCGTTGGCGGTGTCGTGGTCGGTCAAGTGCTCGCGAAAGTGGTCGTAGCCGTGGCGCCAGTCGGCGAGCAGGTCCTTCGTGAGGAACGAGGCGACGATCATCCGCACGCGGTTGTGCATGAACCCCTCCTCGCGGAGCTGGCGCATCCCGGCGTCGACGATGGGGTACCCCGTCTCCCCGCGCTTCCACGCCGCGATCTCTTCGGGGTCGTCGCGCCACGCGATCCCCTCCTCGTACTGCTCGTAGTTCTCTGTCACCACCTCGGGGTTGTGATACAGCACCTGCGTGTAGAACTCCCGCCACGCGAGCTGCTGCTGGTACTCCTCGACCGCGGTAACGGGGCCACCGTTGTCGCCGCCCTCGCCTTCCCCGCCGGCCTCCTCCGCTGCCGCGTCCATCGCGTCTTTCGTCGCCTCGTACGCCTCTCTGATCCCGATCTCACCGTACTTCAGGAACGCGGACATGCGCGAGGTTCCCTCCTGTGCGGGGTAGTCGCGTTCCGCATCGTAGGAGAACACCGCCTCGGAGAGGAAGTCGTCGAGCCGGTCGCGGGCCGCCGCGGTGCCCGCGGGACCGATCGCCGCCTCCGGCTCCGCGAACCCCAGATCGGTGGGCGCGGGGAGGTCGCCGACGGCGACGCGGGCGGTTTCGACGCCCCCGTCTGCGATGGCGTCGTCGCCGTCCACCGCCGCAGTCAGCACGTCGACATCGACGAGATCGCTCGCCTCCGGCGTCGGCGTCGGGTCGTCGGTCTGACGGTCGGTCCACTTCTTCCAGTAGTAGGAGTACACCGAGTAGGGGTCGCCGGCGTTGGTCCGGATCGAGTCGGGCTCGTGCAGGACCGCGTCGTGGTGCGCCTCGCGCTCGATATCGGCGTCGTTGAGGGCCCTGCGGACGCCCGCGTCCCGCTCGCGTGCGAGCCCCGAGTAGTCGCGGTTCCAGACGACGCGGTCGGCGTCGAGTGCGTCGGCCAGCTCCGGGAGAACGACCTCCGGATCGCCGCGGGCGACGAGGAGGTCGCTGCCGCGCTCGCGGTACTCGTCCCGGAGCGCCGCGAGCCCGTCGAGGAGGCGACGGACCCGCACGTCGCTCGCGTGGTCGAGCACGTCCGGGTCGAAGACGAACACGGGTGCGGTCGGTCCCCGGTCGTCGTCACGCGTCCCGGTCGCGGCCGCGAGCCCGACGTTGTCGGCGACTCTGAGGTCCCGCCGGTGCCAGAACAGCTCCATGGGATCGGCAGGGGTGCGAGGACCGTGAAACCACCGGGTCGCGAACCGCCGGATCCGTCACTCGCCCGGCGTCAGCGCCTCCAGCAGCCGCACCGCGGGCGCCTTCGCCAGCGGCTCGTTCGCGTTTCCGCAGTGGGGCGACTGGACGCACGCGGGACAGCCGCCCTCGCAGTCGCAGGTTTCGATCAGGCGGGCCGTGCGAGCCATCAGCTCCTCGATCCGCTCGTGACCGCGCCGCGTGAGCCCGACGCCGCCGGGGTGGCCGTCGTAGACGAACACCGCCGGAGCGTCGGTGTGGGGGTGGTACGGCGTCGAGATGCCGCCAACGTCGGCGCGGTCACAGAGCAGGTGGAAGGGGAAAAGCGAGATGAGCCCGTGCTCGGCCGCGTGGATCCCGCCGTTGAAAGCGTGTTCGCCGCCCGGGAGGCCCTCGCCGCCGTCGGTCGTCGCTTCCCCGTCGCCACCGTCAGTCGCCGTCTCCCCGTCGGCGACCGCCTCGCTCGCGCCGCCGTCGTTCCCGCCGGGCCCCTCGAGCGCGCGCATCTCCGACTCGATATCCGCCGGCACCGGGAAGTACAGCGCCTTCGTCCGCAACGTCGTCTCCGGGAGGTCCAGCGTCGACTCCCCGAGCGACTCGCCCGTCTTGGCGTCCTTCCGGACGAACCCCGTAATCCGCTCCGTCACGGTCACGTCCGCGAACCGGACCGGAACGTCCGGGCGGGCCGACAGCTCGCGCTCGCCGAGGTCCGCGTTCACGACGATGTCCTTCTCGGTGAGCGGCCGAGTGTAGTAGTCGGCCCACGAGGACTGCAACTCGGCGACGTCGCGGTCGAGGTCGAGCTCCGTCACCTCGTAGGTCCGGCCCTGCTGGTGGTAGATCGCGCCGGGATGCGCGTCGCGTAAGGCGTCGCCGAACCCGAGCGAGGCGACCGTCTCGTTGCGCGACGAGTCGATCAGATCCACCTCGCGGTCGCCGGCGGTCCGCAGGCTCACCGACTGCTGCGGGCTCGACGAGCCGGCGTACGTCCATCGGATCCCGTCGGCGACCTCCCGCCTCTCCAGAGTTCCCTCGTCGGTCAGGTCCGCGACGACGTTCGGGAACGACTCGCCGAAAAAGCGCTCGTCGGCGGGCGAGAGCCAGCTCTCGTCGGCGGCGCAGGCGACGTGCCCCGGGAGCAGTTGGTCGTTCTCGGGGTCGCAGATCGCGTCCTCCGGCGGCGCCTCGAAGAAGTCGCTCGGGTTGCGCATGAGGTACTGGTCGAGCTGGTCCTCGCCGCCGACCATCACCACGAGCGCCGGGTCGTCGCCGCGGCCCGCCCGCCCCGCGCGCTGGTGCGCCGACATCCGCGTCCCGGGGTAGCCGTCCAGGATGACGGCGTCGAGCCCGCCCACGTCGACGCCGAGCTCGAGGGCGCTCGTCGACCAGACGCCCCGGAGTTCCCCGGAGTGGAGGTCCGCCTCGATCTCGCGGCGCCGGTCGTCGGTTAAGGCCGCCTGATACGCGCCGACCGCCCCGGCGAGGTCGCGCTCGCCGCGCTCTCGGAGGTCGCTCGCGCTGTCGGTCGCGTACTGCTCCGCGGTCTGTCTGGCCCGCGTGAACGCCAGAGTCTGTGCGCCCGCGGTCACGAGATCGCAGAAGAGCCGCTTGCTCTCGGCGTGGCTCGACTTCCGCCGGCCGCTCCCGCGCTCCTGCCAGTCGTCGTCGTACTCCGGCGGGTTCCACAGCACCCAGTCGCGCGGGCCGCGGCCGGAGGTGTCCTCGTCGATCAGAGTTATCCCCTCCGGGTCGCGTCCGGTCACGGTCGCGACGTGCTCGACCGGGTTGTTGATCGTCGCCGAACAGCAGACGAACTGCGGGCTCGACTCGAACCGCTCGCAGGTCCGCGCGAGTCGTCGGAGGGTCAGCGCGACCTGCGAGCCGAACACCCCGCGGTAGCTGTGGACCTCGTCGATCACGACGTACTCCAGCGACGAGAAGAACCAGTCCCACAGGCGCCCCGCGTACGGGAGCAGGGCGTAGTGGAGCATGTCCGGGTTCGAGAGGAGGACGGTCGGCTCGCGGTCGCGCACCTCCCGCTTCTCCGACCGCGAGAGCCGCCCCGTGTAGGACTCGACGGAGACGCCGCTGCCGAACCCGAGCCCGTGGGCGAGGTCGCTCAGGCTCTCCTCTTGGTCCGCGATCAGCGCGTTCTGGGGGCCGACGTAGAGGGTTCGACCCCCGTGGTCCATCGCCGCCTCGAAGGCCGGCACGGTGTACGCGAGCGACTTCCCGCTCGCGGTCTCGGTGGCGAGCACGGCGTCGTCGCCGTCGCGGACCGCCTCGATCGCCTCGGCCTGGTGGCGGTAGAGCCGGTCGATCCCGTCTTTCGCGAGCGCGTCGGCCATCCGGGGCGCGAGATCGACGTCGCGAAATTCGGGCTCGCGGGCGGGCAGGCGGCGGTGCTCCGCGATCTGTCCCTCGTAGAACGGTCGGTTCCGCAGCCACTCGATGGCGTCCTCCACGGCTACGGTATCGTGGGGTCGGTCGGCCCTAATCGTTGCGGTCGGTACGGAGTCCGTTCGGAACGAAAACGCTGAGCGTCGAAGGTGGTCTCGGTCGATTACGGGAGTAGGTATTGCAGATCGGTGGTGGCGAATCAGTATTTAAAGGATCCGTGAGCGGCGGCGACGATCGCTTATAAAGAACAACGCGGTGGCGCGCCCCAGTGAGCGGCCGCCATCGGCGGCCGCGAACCGACGGTGCGAGGGAGTCGCTGGCGGCGACAGCCGCCAGCGACGAGGCTGGGGAGGCGGGAGGCTGTGCGGTCGGGTGGGACTCAAAGGGGCAGCCGCTGTGGGCGGCGCAGGCGACGTAAGCACCGCAACGAGGGAGCGAAGCGACTGAGTGAGGAGCGCAACGAGCGTGCGCCGCCCACAGCGGCTGGGGCTTTGGAGGTCGTCACCGCAGTGTCGCCGATCGCTTAAAAACAGCCGCCAGCAACACCGCTCGATCACGTATAAACAACCACTCTACAAGCGTGCTATACCCACTCCCGCAATTGCTCGCTCTTGTCTGCCTCGACCGCTCTCTAGTCGTCGGCGCCGGCGACCCGCCTCCCACCGACCTCCATCGGGATCGGCTCCCGCGGGAGCGGGTCGTCCGGTCCATCGCGGGCGAGCGGCGGCCAGCGCACCTCGGTCGCGACCGGGTCGTCGAGGTCGAGCGTCATCCGGATGTCCCCTCTCCGGTCGGCGAGTTCGAAGCCGACCGTCCGGTAGACGCTCCGCGCGACCCGGTTCCCGCTCTCGACGTGGAGTTCGAGCCCCTCGCGCCCCCCGGCGGCGGCGTCGGCGATGACGTGGCGGCAGAGCTCCGTCCCCACGCCGCGCCCCTGCGTCTCGGGGTGGACGAAGACGGCGAGTTCGGGGCGGGGCGCGTCGCTCGGCGTGTACACCGCGTGGCCGAAGACTTCGCCGTCGCGCTCGGCGACGACGTTGCTCCCCTCGTCGAGCATCGTCTCGATCCAGTCGGCCCGGCGACTCCGGGTCACCGGCGGGAGCCCCTGCGCGCGGTCCGGCGTCTCGAACCCCTCGTACATCTCCGCGAGGGCCGCGGCGTCCGCCCCGACCGCGGGGCGAATCGTCCACCGGGCACCCCGCTTGTCGACGAAGCGCGGACAGCGCGGCGGACAGTGGACCGTCCCCTCGCACTCGCTGCCGTCCCAGCCGTCGCAGGCGACGGTGGCGTCGTGGCTCATACCTGACGGTCGGTCCCCCGCGGAGTTATATCGTGACAGCTGGTCCCACTGCGTGGGAACGGGGCGGGCGCCGCAACGGGGTGTTCCGGTCGGACGCTACTCCCGAATCAGCACGATCCCGTCCCGGAACACCGAGTGGTTCGGCACCACGTGCTCCTCGCCGTCGGCCTCGATGCGGGTGACGAACAGGTCGACCTCCTGGACGATCCCGCGCTCGCCGGCGACCCGCACCTCGTCGCCGATCCCGTACGGCTGCCGGAGCAGGAGGAACACCCCGGCGGCCGCGCTGGCGACGAGGTCCTTCGTCGCCAGCGCGGCGAACAGCACGACCGCGAGCGCGAACGCCGCCAGCAACACGACAAGCGCGATGGTCTGTACGCCGACCTGTCCGAGCGCGATCAGGACGGCGACGTAGACGACGCTGTACTTCACGAGCGGCGGTAACACGCCGAGCTCGGGGAGCTTGATCCCGCGGAGCCGCTCGGCGACCAGCAGCTCCGCCTTGTCGCCGACGACGATCCCGACGATGAGAACGATGACGGCGACGAACAGCCGCGGGAGGAACGCGGCGACGTCCGACCAGAACCGTTGGAGGTAGTTGACGTCGGCGACGGTCAGCGCGACGATGATAGTGACGGCGACGATGAAGTAGCTCGACAGCTGGGCCAGGATCCGCACCGTCGAGGTGTCGAACTCGCGAGCGGTGCGCTCGAAGGCGGTCCCCTCGATCACCTCCGGGACGCCCGCGCGAGTCAGCAGGCGGCGATTGATCACGCCCACGAGGTACGCCGCGAACAGTCCGAACAGCAGCACGAACAGGGCGAGCCAGATCCGGTCCGGGACCGCTGCGACGAACTCGGAGAGGGGTGTCGGTACCGCGGACATGGCGATCAGTACTCCTCCGGATCGATCTCCAAGACGAGTTCTCCCGCCTTAAACGCCCGCACGAGCCCGTCCGACTCGGAGAGCACGATCGCCGTCGCGTTCGTGTCGCGGGTGATCGCCCCGCCGGCCATGTGGCGCGCGCTGAGCCCCTTCGGGATGTCGACGCCCTCCGCGCCGGGTTCGAGGTAGCGGTACGCGGAGACGATCTTCCCGGAGTCGGAGACGACGAACGCGCCGTCGAGCCGCGAGAACTCCTTGAGCATTACGTTGACGATGGGGTCGCCGACGTGGACGTGCGACTTCTCGAAGGGGTTGTACGACAGCGGGCGGGACTTGTTCATCACCTTCCCCGCGTCGCCGACGACGAACAGCGCGCCCACCGGCTTCCCCTTCTGCCCCTTCTGTCCGAGCTCGATCGCGACCTCGAACACGTCGCGGATCACGCTCGGCTCCGCCCGGGAGTTGACGAAGAGGTCGTATATCCCGGTGTGGACCGTCTCGTCGACGGTGACGCGGACCACCGCGTCCGACCCGCCGTCGAAGACGGACGCGATGCAGGCCACCTCGTCGCCCTCGGAGACGAGGCCGGCGTCCATCGCTCCCTCGATGCCGAACCGGATCCGGTCTTTGACGTTGTCGAAGGGGAGGGGAAGCTCGACGAACACCTCCGCGTCGACGTCGTTGTCGGGGGCGATGACGACGATCTCCGTGTCGCCGTCCTCGAACCGGTTGTAGAACGAGCTGGTCGGCGAGAACAGCAACACGGCGTCCGCGTCCTCGACGAGATCGGACAGGTGATCGGTGAGCGAGGCCATTACTCTCACGGACTCTCGGCCGACGTATAGTCGTTGTGTCGGCGTCGTGCGCGCGTCAGACGAGCGGTGAGAGCGTCACCGACCCCCGCCGCTTTCGTCGTGGTCGGAAGAGCCGGCCGAACCGGTGTCGGAGGGGCCGACCGAGCCGGTGTCGGAGGGGCCGACCGAATCAGCGTCGACGGAGCCGAGCAGGTCGCCGAGGACCGACGGATCCGCTGCCGTCCCGACCGATTCGAATTCCGAAGCGGCGGCGCCGATCCCGGGAGAGGGGTTGTCGGTCGTCAGAGCCGATCCGAACTGATCCGCCTCTTCGGTGGCGAGTCCGCTGGTGAGAATCGCTCTGACGGCGTCGTCGACGGTGAGGTCCACGTCGAAGACCCGGTCGCGCGGAACGTACACTAAGAATCCCCCGGTGACCGGGTTCGGAGCCATCGGGACGAAGAGGGTTATCATCTCTTCGGAGCCGGTCGCCTCGTCGACTGCGTCGGGCGGCGCGGCCGTTTGAAAGGCGATGAGGTAGGTGTCCTCGGAGAGCATCTCGACGAGCTTCACCGCCTCGAAGTTGTCGACGTCGTCGCCCAAGACGAGGTTACCGACCCGACGGAGCGTCTGGTACACCGTCCCGATCCCGGGGATCGACGCGATCAGATAATCGAGCACGTTGACGAGGGCTTCGCCGTACCGGTACCGCGCGACGGCACCGACGGCGACGATCAGGAACAGGAACAGGAGGATGGCGATGATCTCGCTCAGGAAACCGATCACGTCGGTGTACACGCCCGTCTCGAGGAGGAAGGCGATGAGCGCGCGCCGCCGGAAGAACCCGATGACTCCCGCGGTCTCGAGCATTCCGACGACGGGGCCGAGGCTCTGCCGGATCCGCCCGATCACGAACCAGATGAAGTAGAGCGTTAAGAGGAGAGGAATGACTATCGCGAGTCCGGTGAGAATGATTTTCTCGAGCGTCTGAATCGCTCCCTTTCCGTACATTGTTCCACTGTGGAGGGAGCGGTCTTGTAATTATAAACGGGTTAACCGAACGGACCGGCGTCTCTCGACGATCGTCCGGTCGACGGGCATCGGACGACCTCCCGCGCGACTTTTAGCCCCGAGGCGACTACCGGACGCACATGGCGACCCGCGAGGCCCTCTGGGACTACCGCGACGAGTTCGGCGACGCCTTCGGGCGCACCTACTTCCGCCGGTTCGGCCCCGGCGTGGTCTCCAGCGTCGGGATCGGCACCTACCTCGGCGATCCCACCGCCGCCGTCGACGACGCGTACCGCGAGGCGATCGGCCTCGCGCTGCGCTCCGGCGTGAACCACGTCGACACCGCCGTCAACTACCGGTGCGGGCGCGCCGAGCGCGTCGTCGGCGAGGCGGTTCGGAACTCCCCGATCGACCGCGACGCGGTCGTCGTGGCGACGAAGGGGGGGTTCCTCCCGTTCGACGGCGAGCGCCCCGACGATCCCGCCGCGTTCGTCCGAGAGCAATTTGTAGAACCGGGGATCGTCGCACCCGACGACCTCGCGAACGGGGCGCACGCGATCGCACCCGACTACCTGGAGTGGTCGCTCGATCGCTCGCTGGACCGGCTCGGCCTCGACGCGGTCGACTGCTACTACGTCCACAACCCGGAGACGCAGCTGGCGACGCGGTCTCGCGAGGCGGTGTACGACCGGCTGGAGGCCGCCTTCGAGGCCCTAGAGCGCCGACGCGCCGCGGACGATATCGGGGCCTACGGCGTCGCGACGTGGGACGCGTTCCGGGTCCCCGAGGGCGACGAGCGGTACCTCTCGCTCGCCGCGGTGCTCTCCCGGGCCGAGGCCGCCGGCGAGGCGGTCGGCCCCGACGACAACCACGGGTTCGAGGCGATCCAACTCCCCTTCAACGTCGCCATGGCGGACGCGTTCACGCGGCGGAACCACCGCGCGCCCGAGGGCGACGCCGACCGCGACACCGGCGCGGAGCCGGTCTCCGCGCTGGAGTTCGCCCACGAGGCCGGGCTCTCCGTGGTGACGAGCGCGAGCATCGGGCAGGGCGAACTCGCCGTCGAGGACGCGATCCCGGACGACGTCGACGCGACGCTCGCGGGCGAGACGCCGGCCCAGCGCGCGCTCAACTTCGCGCGGAGCGCGCCGGGCGTCACCTCCTCTCTCGTCGGCGCGAGCGACCTCGACCACCTCCGCGAGAACGTCGCCGCCGGAACCTTCGACCCACTCGGCGCGTCGGCGTTCGACGCGGTGTTCGAGTAGCGGAGAAAGACGCGAGGAGGAGGGGAGAGACAACACGAGAGGGACGCGATGCGATCGGTTTCGGTGACGCTTCGGGAGCAGGCGGGAGAACGGGTCAGCGCAGCTCTTTGAACGTGGCTTCGCACTCGGGGCAGACGCGGACGGAGAACACCTCGTCCGGGTCGTTCTGCTTTTTCAGCACCTTCTCGCAGTCGGCGCAGTTCAGCCGCTCGTAGGTGTCCTTGAACAGGTCGCCGTCGCGAAGCCCCTTCCGCGTCGATTTCATGGCTCGAAGTTGATCGCGTGACCGTATAAAAACCCCGTACGACGCCGGTCGGACGCGGCGGGTCGAGCGCCGCGGCCGCTTTCGCAACCCTTGTCTCCCGCCGCCGACAACGACGTCCGTGTCACGGAGCCGGCTGTTCGGATCGCTGTGTGCGATCGTCTTCCTCGTCAACTTCGCGCGGGTCGTGTTCGCGCCCCTCGTGGGCGAGTTCATCGCCGAGTTCGCGATCGGCGAGGGGACCGCCGGGCTGATCGTCACGCTCGCGTGGCTCGGCTCGGCGGCCCCGCGACTCCCGGCGGGCTGGGCGCTGACGCGCTTCTCTCGGCGGTTCGTGATCCTCGTCTCCGGCGCGATGCTGACCCTCGGCGCGCTCGGCGTCGCGCTGGCCCCGGGCGTCCCGACGCTGATGACCGCCGCGTTCGCGATCGGTCTGGCGTCCGGCGTTTACTTCGTCGCCGCCAACCCCTTCATCGCGGAGCTGTTCCCGACCCGCGTCGGGCGCGTGATGGGCGTTCACGGGATGTCGAGCCAGCTCGCCGCCGTCGCCGCCGCGCCGGTCGTCACGGTCGCGCTCTGGTACGACTGGCGGCTCGCCTTCTACGGGCTCGCGCTCGCCGCCGCCGCCTCCACCGTCGTCTTCGTCGTCTTCGCCCGGCAGGCCGACCTCCCGGACGCCGGCGCGGGCGACACCGACTTCGTCGCCGGCGCGCTCTCCGAGTGGAAGCTCATCCTCGCGGGCGTCGTCCTGATGGGGCTCACGAGCTTCGTCTGGCAGGGGCTGTTCAACTTCTACGAGCTGTACATGATCGACAAGGGGATCGCGGAGGCGACCGCGCGAAACCTGCTGACGGTGATCTTCGCCGCGGGCGTCCCGGCGTTCCTCGTCTCCGGCGACCTCGCCGACCGGCTCCCGCACGTCCCGTACCTCCTCGGGATCGTGTCGACGTTCCTCGTCGGAGTCGTCCTCGTGATCGTCTCCTCCGGGCTGGTCGCGGTCGTCGCCGCCAGCGTCGTCGTCGGTTTCGCGATCCACATGCTGTTCCCCGCCGGCGACACCTACCTGCTCGCGTCGCTGCCGGACGAGTCGCGGGCGTCGGCGTACGCGGTCTTCTCCGCCGGGATGATGACGACGCAGGCGGCCGGCTCGTGGGTCGTCGGCGAGGCGATCGAGGCCGGCGCCGGCTACGACGCGGTGTTCCTCACGCTCGCCGGCGGGCTCGCGCTCGTCGTCGTCGCGTACGCGGTGCTCGAGTACGCCGGACGCGTTCCCGGCGGCGCCGCGGGCGCGGAGCCGGCGCGCTGAGGGCGGTCGGCAGTCCGCTGCCGACCGAGACCGGCACGGGAGCACGGGTATCGCACCTATTTAGGGCGTCCCGTCCGTGTACCGGATAGATGGAGTACGTCCAAGAGCGCGTGACCACGCTGCACGCGTTGACCGACCACCGACCCGACGCGCCGACCGGCCGGGCGGCGGTCGTCGTGCCGATGACGGAACGCGAGTACGGGACGCTCGCGGCCGATCGGGTCCTGACGGCGCTGGAGTCGGTCGACCCCGCCCGCGTCGTCGTTCCCCTCCGCGCGCCCGCCGAGCGCGTCGGGCCCTTCGCCGACTGGCTCGACGGCTTCGACGTGAACGTGGAACCGCTCTGGTGCGGCGGCCCGCGACTCACGGAGCTGCTCGCGGCGCGCGGGCTCGACGGGGACCGCGGGAAGGGCCGAGACGTGTGGCTCGGGCTCGGCCGCGCCTTGGAGGAGGAGTTCGTCGTCGTCCACGACGCCGACACGAAGACGTACTCGCCCGCGTTCGTGAACCGGCTGCTGTTCCCGCTCTCACGCGGCCACGAGTTCTCGAAGGGGTACTACGCCCGCGTCGAGGACGGGTCGCTGTACGGGCGGCTGTTCCGGCTGTTCTTCAGGCCCTTGGTCCGCGCGCTCGCCGACGCCACCGAGCGGCGCGAGGCCGGGGTTCTGGAGTACCTCGACGCGTTCCGCTACGCGCTCGCCGGGGAGTTCGCGGCGACGAGCGACCTCGTCTCGCGGCTCCGCGTCCAGCGCGGCTGGGGGTTAGAGGTCGGGACGCTCGGCGAGGCGTTCGCGCACGCCGGCTTCGCCGAGAGCGCGCAGGTCGACCTGGGCCGGTACGAGCACGACCACCGCTCCGTCGACGGCCCGACCGGGCTCGCCGACATGAGCCGGGCGGTCGGCGAGGCGACCCTCCGAGCGGTCGAGAACGCCGGCGTCGAGGTGGAGTACGGCGCGCTCGCCGAGCGGTACCGGGAGGCGGCCGACGGGCTGATCCGCGGCTACGAGACCGACGCCGCGTTCAACGGCCTCGACTACGACCGCGCCGACGAGCGCGAGCAGGTCGCGACCTACACCGACGCCCTCGGCGAGCCGGGGCCCGACACCCGCCTGCCGGCGTGGCGCGACGCGCCCGTCACGCCCGCCGAGGTCGCCGACGCGGCGCGGGCCGACCTCGCGGTGGTACGGAGGAAGGGGTCGAGTCGGACGAACCGGAAGCCGAGAGAGGCCGACGATCGGCGACCCGCGGACCCGAGCGCCGACGCCGCGCCGGGGGAGGACTGACCGATGGGGGACGGAGGCGGACTCGGCGGTAACGCCCCCAGCGTCGCCGCCCGAGACGACCTCGCCGGCGTCGTCGACCTGTTCGAGTGGCTCACCCGCGAGGAGCTGTCGGAGGCGCTCTCGGAGCTCGCCTTCAAACAGCGCGCCGAGGTCGACGACGAGGCCATCGCCGCCGCCATCGACGTCGCGGTCGCGGAGTACGCGCTCGTCCCCGCGCCGCCTCGGGCGCTCTCGGAGGTTGGAGGAGGGAGCGAACCGGACGCGGTGGCGGACCCCGGAGACGCAGACGACGCCGCGGACGCGGTCGCCCTCGCGGTCGGCCCGGCGGCGTTCCCCTCGCTGCCGGCGGACGCTGAGGACCTCCCGCACATCCTCGACGTATCCGAGCGCGACGTGGACCGGGAGACGCTCTCGGAGGCGGTGTTGGCTCGGCTGTCCGAGGACGCGGTGGCCGCGATCGAGTCGGGCGACGCGGACCGGCTGGAGGTCCTCGCCGACGTGACCTACGACATCGAGGCGTGGGCGCCCGTCGACGCCGGGGACGTCCGCGAGCGGATCGTGGCCGAGTTGGACGGGTAGTCGGCTTCGCGGTGACCCTCCCGCCGCGGACCGCGGGCTCTCGGAGGGTATCTTTAATGGCGCAGAGAGTGTCATTGACGTTGATTATGAAGAAGCTGATCAACGATCCGGACGACGTCGTCGACGAGATGCTCGACGGGATGACCGCGGCGTATCCGGACCGGATCCGACGGCTCCCGGACACGCAGGTGATGGTCCGGGACGACGCACCGGTCGAGGGGAAGGTGGCGCTGGTGACGGGCGGCGGGAGCGGCCACGAGCCGACCCACGCCGGCTACATCGGCGACGGCATGCTCGACGGTGCCGCCGCGGGCGGCGTGTTCTCCTCGCCGACGGCCGACGAGTTCGAGGCGCTCATCGACGCCTGCGACGCGGGCGACGGCGTCCTCGCGATCATCAAGAACTACGAGGGCGACGTGATGAACTTCGACACCGCCATCGAGCTCGTCGAGATGGAGGGCGTCGAAGTCGAGAGCGTCGTCGTCGACGACGATGTCGCCGTCGAGGACTCGCTGTACACCTCCGGCCGTCGGGGGGTCTGCGGGACGATCCTCGTCCATAAGGCCGCCGGCGCGAAGGCCGCGCAGGGCGCCGATCTCTCGGAGGTCAAACGCGTCGCGGAGAAGGTGATCGACAACGTCGGCACGATGGGCACGGCGCTCACCTCCTGTGTGACCCCCGAGAAGGGCGAGCCGACCTTCGATCTGGGAGACGACGAGATCGAGCTGGGGATCGGGATCCACGGCGAGCCGGGCACCGAGCGCACCGAGGTGATGAGCGCCGACGAGATCACGACGGAGCTGACGGAGGCCGTCCTCGACGACCTCGACCTCGACTCCGGCCAAGAGGTGCTCACGATAGTCAACGGGATGGGCGGGACCCCGCAGATGGAGCTGTTCGTCGTCAACCGTCGGCTACAGGAGCTGCTCGGCGAGCGCGGCCTGGAGACGTGGGACGCGTGGGTCGGCGACTACATGACCTCGCTCGACATGGCGGGCGCGTCGGTCACCGTCTGCGCCGTCGACGACGAGCTGAAGGAACTGCTCGGCGCGCCGGCCGACACCCCCGCGCTCACTCGGACGCGATGAGCGGGAACGAGTCGGGCGTGAGCGACTCCGACGGCGCCGCCGTCGTCGCGGCGGTCGAGGCGGTCGCCGAGCGCATCGAAGCCGAGCGCGACTACCTCACCGAACTCGACTCCGCCATCGGCGACGCGGACCACGGCGGCAACATGGCGCGGGGCTGGGCGGCCGCCGCCGAGGCGGGCCGCGAGCTCGACGACCCGGATCCGCAGACGGTCTGTAAGACGGTCGGAAAGACGCTCATGGCCGAGGTCGGCGGCGCCTCCGGACCCCTGTTCGGCGGCTCGCTCGTGTTCGCGGGCGCCGAGCTCGACGACGGGGTCACCGCCGAGAGCGCCGTGGCGTTCGCCGAGACCTACTTGGAGAAGGTCGAGGACCGCGGCGACGCCCGAGTCGGCGACCAGACGGTGGTCGACGCGCTCACCCCGGCCGTCCACACGTTCAAGAAATCGGTCGAGACGGACGGCCTCCCGCCGCTGGATGCCCTCGCGAAGGCGGTGGACGCCGCCGAACGCGGCGTCGCGTTCACGGTCCCGATCCGGGCTCGGAAGGGCCGGGCCTCCTACCTCGGCTGGCGGTCCGTCGGCCATCAGGACCCCGGCGCGACGAGCGCGCTGTACATCCTCGAAGAGCTGCTCGCGGTCGCCGCCGACGCGCTCGGCGAGGAGGTGCCCGACGTCGACGCGACCTCGCCGACGATCCCGGACGAATCGGCGGCCGAGGCCGCGGACGGCGACGCGGCGTCAGGGGACGGCGACTGATGGTCGGCCTCGTCGTCGTCTCCCACAGCGAGCGGGCGGCCGAGGGAATCGTCGAGATCGCCGCCGAGATGGCCGGTGACACCCGCATCGAGCCCGTCGGCGGCGACGGGCAGGGGGGGATCGGCACCGTCCCGGACGCGATCCGAGAGGCCGTCGACGCCGCCGACGACGACGAGGGCGTCGTCGTCCTCGTCGATCTGGGCAGCGCGGTGATGAACGCCGACGTGGCGATCGAGCTGAGCGACGCGGAGGCCGTCATCGCCGACGCGCCCGTGCTCGAGGGCGCGGTCAACGCCGCCGTCGCCGCCACCGACCCGTCCGCCACGCTCGACTCGGTCCGCGAGCAGGCCGAGGCGGCCCGCGGGATGGAGAAGCTATAGCGGGAGGACGGCGAGCGCTCACTCCCCGTCGAGGCCGAGCACGTCCCGCACCTCGGCCCGCGTCTCGCAGGCGAGCGCCTCGTCGGCGAGCGCGCTCGCTTCCGCGGAATCGATCTCGCGGACCCGCTCTTTCACCGCCGGCGCGGTCACCGCGCTCATGCTGAGCTCGTCGAGCCCGAGCCCGACGAGCAGTTCGGTAAGCTCCGGATCGCCGGCCATCTCGCCGCACATCCCGACCCACGCGTCGGTCCCCGCCGCGTCGGTTCCCTCCGTAGCCGACGCGGTGCGGTCGATCGCGCGCAACACCGCCGGGTGGAGCGGGTCGTGGTAGGCGGCGACGCCGTCGTTCTCGCGGTCGGCCGCCATCACGTACTGCGCGAGGTCGTTCGTCCCGATACTCAGGAAGTCGAGCCGGTCGACGAGCCGGTCCGCGAGGAAGGCCGCGGCCGGCGTCTCGACCATCGCGCCGAGCTCGGGAACCGCGTGCTCGACCCCCTCACCGTCGAGATCGGCGGCGACCGATTCGACCGCCGAGACCGCGGCCTCCACCTCCTCGATCCGGGAGACGAGCGGGAACATCACCGCGAGGCCCTCGCCGCCCTCGGTCGCGGCCGCACGCAGCAGCGCCCGGAGCTGCGTCTCGAACAGGTCGCGGTGCTCGTCGAGCGAGAGCCGGATCCCCCGCCGGCCGAGGAACGGGTTCGTCTCCTCGGGGAGATCGAGGTACGGGACCCGCTTGTCGCCGCCTATGTCGAGGGTCCTGACGACGACCCGGTCGTCGGGGAACGCCGAGAGGGCGGCGGTCACGGCCTCGTGCTGCTCCTCCTCGGTCGGTGGCGCCTCGCGGTCGTAGAAGAGGAACTCCGTCCGGAACAGCCCGATCCCGTCGGCGCCGCGATCGGCCGCGGGTGCGATCTCCGCCTCGCTCCCGACGTTCGCGGCCACCTCGATCGGTCGGCCGTCGGCGGTCGAGACGCGCTCGGTCACCGCCGGCGGCGCGTCCGTGTCGGCCCCTTCGCGGGTCGCCGCGTCCGGGTCGACGACGACCCGCCCGTCCGCCCCGTCGACGAGCAGTTCGGTTCCGTCCGCGATCTCGCGGAGGCGTTCGCCGACGCCGACGACCGCCGGGATCGACAGCGACCGCGCGATGATCGCCGCATGCGCGGTCCGCCCCCCGGCGACGGTGGCGATTCCGGCGACCGCGTCCGGGTCCAGTTCCGCGGTATCGCTCGGGGTGAGTCGCTCGGCGAGCAGCACGGTTCCGGCCGGGAGATCACCGATTGCGTCGGGTCGGTCGGCGACGGCTCCGGCATCGGCACTTAAAAGAACGCGAAGCAGGCGGTCCCGCACGTCCCGGAGGTCGTCGGCGCGTTCGGCCATCGGGCCCTCCAGCGCCTCGAACTGCTCGACCGCGGCCGCGAAGCGGTCGCTCACCGCGTGTTCCGCCGGCGTCCCGTCGCCGATGGTCGCCTCGATGTCCTCGACGAGTTCGGGGTCGTCGAGGAACTGCTCGTGGGCCTCGAACACCGCCGCCTCCTCCCCGCCGACGCGCTCGGCCGCCCAGTCGCGGGCGTCTCGGATCGCCTCGCGGGCCGCGTCGCGGGCGTCCCCGAACCGCGCCAGTTCGGCCTCGGCGTCGACCGCGGACGGGTCGGGGCGGTCGGGGAGCGTCAGGTCGGCCTCCGGGCGGTACCAGCGCGCCGCGCCGACGCCCGAAAGCGGCGTGCTCCCGACGCCGGTGAGGACCCTCACGTCGGGTCACCGCCGTCGGCGGCGCTCTCGGCGTCGTCCTCTCCGTTCGCGTCCCCGTCGACCTCGCTCGTCAGGAGGTCGCAGACCGCGTCGAGCGCGTCGGCCGCGTCCGGCCCCTCGGCGACGACGCGGACCGACTCGCCGTGGGCGACGTTCAGCCCGCTCACCGAGAGCATGCTGTCGGCGCGGACGAGCCCCTCGTCGCCGTCGTCCGCGCGACCGATCGACACGTCGGCGTCGAACCGGTTCGCCGCCTGCACCAGCTTCGAGGCCGGCCGCGCGTGCAGGCCCGCCTCCGGCACCACCGTCACGGTACGTTCCATAGGCCTCGATGGGCGCGGAACGGTCTTATAAGTAGTGCGCGCCGAGATCCGAGGCGCCGACCGACCTACGGCGCCGCCTGCTTCGTCGACACCAGTTCGATCACGTCGCGGTGGGAGAGCTCGCGGTCGGTTCCGACCTGCCGGCCGCTCCGGCAGTCGGTGCCGTGGAGGAGCCCCTCGCCGATGTCCGAGTGGATGTGGAACGCGAAGTCCTCGGTCGTCGACCCCTCGGGGAGGATGAAGCAGTCCCGGAAGACGCCCTTCTCGTCTTTGCTCCCGTTCGCGGAGCCGGGGAAGACCGCGATACAGCCGAGCACGTCGAAGACGGCCTCCTCCAGCGCGCCCTGCACGCCGGTCCCGTCGTACTCGGCGGCGAACTCGCCGATCTGCTCTAAGCCCGCCTCCTGCTCGTCGGAGACGTCGCCGACGATCTCGAAGTCGCTCTCGCCGGGCGCGTAGTCGACGACGCCGGCGTCGTCGGCGTTCTTCAGGGCCTTCTCGGCGTGGGCGCTCGCGGGGACGAAGGAGAGGTGGTCGTAGTCGGGATCCGCCGTGATCTCCTCCCAGTTCGCCTGCGCCTCGGAGGTGTCCATCTTGTTCGCGGCGACGACCATCGGCTTCGTGCGCTTGCGGATCTCGCGGGCCAGGTCGGCCTTGTCGGTCTCGTCCCACGTCTCGGGGTCGAGATCGAGCCCCTCGGCTAAGATCACCCGCTTCATCCGGTCCTTGTCGATGCCGAACGCGGACATCTGGTCGGCGAGCTCCGCCTCGATGGCGGCGTCCGCGCCGTGGTAGCGCGTCTCGAACTTCTCGAGGCCCTTCTCCAACACGTCGAGGTACCACGCGTCGAGCTCCTTCTCTAAGAAGTCGATGTCCTCGCGCGGGTCGTGGCCCTCGGTGGCCTCGCCCTCGATGTCGGTCTTGCCGGAGAAGTCGACGACGTGGATCAGCACGTCGGTCTCGTTGAGGTCGGTGAGGAACTGGTTGCCGAGCCCGCGCCCCTCGTGGGCGCCGGGGACGAGGCCGGCGACGTCGACCAGCTTGACGGGGACGAAGCGGGTGCCGTCGCGGCAGACGCCGACGCTCGGCGTGCAGGTCTCGTCGAACTCGGGGGCGGCGCAGTCGACGCGGACGTACGCCTCGCCGACGGTCGGGTCGATCGTGGTGAACGGGTACGCGCCCTCGGGCACGTCGTTCATCGTCGCGGCGTTGAAGAACGTCGACTTCCCCACGGAAGGCTTGCCGACGAGACCGATCCGGTAACTCATTACCACCAGTGCGCGATCCACGGTGAAAAGCGATGCGAGACGCGCCGTGGCGTGGGGACGGGTGACGAGGGGAGAGGGCTCGGGACCCGGTCAGGCGTCGCCCTCGGACTGCCCCGGCTCTCCGACCGCCTCGATCGGAAGCACGTTGTGGAGCGCGGCGACCGCGTCCTCGGCGCTCTCGAACCGCTCCTGATCGACGTCGGCCACGAGGTCGCCGAGATCGGCGTCGCCGTCGGCGAACAGCACGGTCGTGCCCGCGCAGGACCCGGCGAGGTCGTCGCGGGCGATCGGGTAGGAGTAGTCCTGCAGCTCGTTTTCGAGGCGCGAGAGGTGGATCTCGGATGTCATGGCTGGATATCGGGGCGTGAGACCTTAAGCGCCCCTACACGTCCGAATTCCGACATATACGACCGCGAAAGTACCGGCAAAACGCGCAAAGAGTTATGTGCCGGCAAGTCTGTGGTGTATGTGAACATATGGCCCTATACGACCGGATCCTCGTCCCGACCGACGGCTCCGCCGAGGGGAAGCGGGCGGTCGCGCACGCCCTCGAGCTCGCGTCGGCTCACGGCGCCGGCGTCCACGCGCTGTACGTGGTCGACACGGCGAGCTACGCGGGGATGCCGATGGAGAGCTCGTGGGAGGGACTCGGGGACCTCCTGCGGGACGACGCGAGCGAGGCGGTCGCGGAGGTCGAGACCCTCGCGGCCGAGACCGACCTCGCCGTCGAGACGGCGGTCGTGGAGGGCTCCCCGAGCAAGGAGATCATCCGGTACGCCGAGGGCAACGGCTGTGATCTGATCGTGATGGGGACGCACGGACGGGGGGGAATCGATCGACTCCTCCTCGGGAGCGTCGCCGAGAAGGTGGTCCGGGGGTCGAAGGTCCCAGTGCTGACGGTGCGGCTGGACGGCGACATTCCGGAAGCGGAGGGCGTCGGGAGCGGCGCTCCGGCCGAGGGGAGTGCCCCGGCCGAAAGCGGCACGCCGGGCGAGGGGGACCCGTCGACCGACGGAGAGCCGGAAGCGACCGGCCACAGCTAGCCGGAAGCCGCCGTTTTCGCGATCCGTTTCGGGTCGAGCGTGTCGACCGACCCTCAGTCGCCGGCGTCGCGCAGGTGTTCGCAGTCGCCGGCGTGAACCCGTCTGACTCCGTCGTCCGTCTCGATGGCGAGCGCGCCCGGCGGCTCCACGTCGACCGCGGTGCCCGTCACCGGACCGTTCGGGGTGTCGACGCGGACCCGGCGGCCGAGGGTGCTCGCGCGCTCGCGCCACGCCGGGAGGATCCGGTCCATCCGGTCGGGCGTCCCCGCGAGCGCCGCGAAGCGTTCGAGGAGGGTCGCGGCGAACCGACGCCTGTCGACGGGCTCGCCCAGCTCCTCCCGCAGGGAGGTCGCGCCCGACGGGAGCCTCTCGGCGTCGACGTTGGCGTTGACGCCGATCCCCGCGACGAGCCACGAGACGCGGTCGGCCTCGCCCTCCATCTCGGTGAGGATCCCGGCGAGCTTGCGGCCGCCGCGGTCGCCGTCGCGGTCGTCGTCCGATCCGTCCTTGCCATCGCCCTCGGCTCCGGGACCGCCGACGAGCACGTCGTTCGGCCACTTGATGTGGGCGTCGACGCCCGCCTCCCGACAGGCGTCGGCGGTCGCGACGGCGGCGGCGAGGGTGAAGAGCGGCGCGCGGGCCGGCGGCACGTCGGGTCCGACCGCGAGCGAGAGCCAGACGCCGCCGCTGGGCGCGACCCACTCGCGGTCGAGCCGCCCCCGGCCGCCGGTCTGCTCGTCTGCGACGACGGCGACGCCCCCTACTGGGATCGCGCCCTCGGCCGCTAGCTCGCGGGCGCGGTCGTTGGTCGACGGGAGCGTGTCGTGGTACTCGACCGCGTAGGGCGCGTCGAGTCCGAACTCGATGCCGGCGGCGGAGTAGCCGGGGTCCGCGGGCGCGACGTACCCCTCCGGCGTCGATTCGACCGCGAACCCCTCCTCGCGGAGCGACTCGACCGCCTTCCAGACCGCCGCCCGCGACACGTCGAGGTCGTCGGCGAGCGCGGGCCCGGAGACGGGGCCGTCGCCGAGGGCGTCGAGCAGCGCGCGACGCGTGTCCATGTCGTCGGAATCGTCGCGGACGCGCAAAGCCGTTCCGGGTCGGCGACCGCGCCTCCCTCCCGCAGTCCGAACCGGGAACGGCGGGACATGGGAGACACCGGGTTTCCGGTGAAACGGCGAGCGTTACCGAATCGCACGGGACGACGGCGGGATCAACGATTTCTCCGATCGGGGGGCGAGGATCCGGCTCGGCGCAAGACACAAGGTCTCAGGGGCGAACGCTCGGGTATGCAACCCTCCAAGGAGCGGGAGTCGTCCGACGGGGACCCGATGGACGACCTCGACGACCTCCTCGACGACGACCTCATGGACGGCGGGGGCGGCTCCACGGCGGGCGCCGACGATTCGTCGGACGCCGAGAGCGTGGGCCGAACGGGTTCGGAGACGGGCGGATCCGGACGCGGTCGCGTCGGTATGGACGGACGCTGGTTCTCCGCGAAGTCGTTCGTCGTCGCGCTCGTCGCCGTCGCGATCGGGGTGTTCGCCGGCGGGGCGATCCCGATCATCGGCGGGACGATCGGCTCCGCGGCCGGGGTGTTCCTCGCCGCGTTCCTCGTCGGGCTGGTCCTCTCGGCGCGGAGGTACGTCGAGACGGGGCTCGCCGGCGCCGCGGCGGGCGCGGGGACCGCCGTGACAAGCGTCCTCGGGGTCGGCTTCCTCCCGATCGGGGTCGACTACCTCCAGCAGTGGGGACTCCCGCTGCTCGCCGTCGGCGGCGGGCTAGGGCTGGGGCTGGCGCTGCTCGGTCACTACTTCGGGCGAGACCTTCGGGCGGGACTGACGGCGGATATCGGCGGATAAGGAGTTCTCGGCGACGATCGACCGGTCTCAGCGCGCCCGAAGCGCCTCTTCGACGTCGAAATCGACGTAGGCGGCGATCTCGCGGCGTTCGAGCACGACGAAGCCCGCGAGGATCGCGACGAAGCCGACCATCGCCTCCGCGTCGATCAGGCTCCCGAGCAGGACCCAGCTCCCGACCGCGGCGACGACCGGCTCGGCGTAGCCGACGAGGTGGAGCTGGGCCGGACCGACTTCGTCGAGCAGCGCGAAGTAAATCAGGAACGCGACGACGCCCGACAGCAACGTGAGGTACGACAGCGACGCGACCGAGGTCGCGTTCCAGACGATCGCCGCGGACGACTCGCCGAGCAGGGCGGCGCCGACGAACAGCATCCCGGCGCCGGAGACCATCGCCCACCCCTGCAGCGCGGCGATCGGGAGGTCGGTGCGGAGCGGGCGGAGCAGCACCGCGCCGAGCGAGAAGGCGACCGCGCCGGCGAACGCGAGCGCGACTCCGAGCAGGGCGGCGCTGCCGATCCCCGCCTCCATCGGATCGGCGATCACGATCACGCCGAGGATCCCGAGCGCGAACCCGCCGATCTCGAGGGGGCCGAGCCGCTCGTTCGGGAGGAGGACGGCCGCGAACGTGGCGGTCAACACCGGCGAGAGGCTCACGACCACGGCGGCGACCGCGCCCGTGATGTGGAGCTCGGCGACGTACAGGAGCCCGTGGTACGCGGCGATCACGAAGGCGCCGGCGACGGCGACACCGAGCCACTCGTCGCGGCCCTCGGGGACCGTCCTGCCGGACATGACCGCGGCGACGCCCAACACGATCGCGCCGGCGACGGCGTAGCGCACGCCGGCGAACAGCAGGGGCGGGAAGTAGTGCAGTCCGGCCTCGATGGCGACGAAGGAGGTGCCCCACAGCGTCGCGAGGAGGACGAAGGCGGCGACGATCGATTCGGGAGTGGAAATGAGGGTCCGCAGATTCATTGGCTATCTATTCGAAATTGGCAGAGATAGTTAAACTATTCTCTCGGATCGCCTCGAATTGGAAATGAACAATCACACATACGAATCTATTGCGAATCGGTCCCGAAACGAGAGCTAATTTTGAATTTGGCTTCAAGTATATCGGTCGTAATATATAACAGACCATCACTCAAATGGGTCGTATGGACGAGCGCGACGTGCGGCTGTTGAAGGCGATCTCGGACCTCGGCACCGGAAGTCCCGAGCGGCTCCACGAGGAGACCGACATCCCGGTGTCGACGATCCACTACCGACTGAACAACCTCCGGGAGGACGGCGTGATCGAGAACGACCTGTACGACCTCGACCACGAGGCGCTCGGGCTCGGCGTCACCGTGATCGTCGAGGTGCTCGCGGATTACGAGGGGCCCTACGAGGAGTTCGCCGAGGAGCTGCTCGCGGTCGAGGGCGTCACGGAGGCGTTCTTCACGATGGGCGAGACCGACTTCGTCGTCCTCGCGCGGCTCTCGTCGTCCGACACCGTCGAGCGCCTCATCAGCGACTTCGAGGCGATCCCGCAGGTCGAGCGCACGAACTCGACGTTCACGATCTCGACCCTGCGCGACGAGTCCCGCGCGCCGGCGACCTACGACCTCGACACGTTGATCGAGGAGCTGACCGACTGAGGAAAGGCGGTCTCGCTGGGGCAACGGCGGCATTTTTAAGCATAATTGGGAGAAGGGCGGTCACTTATTAACAGAGGTGCGGTGGCGCGTGCCTCCGAGCGCCCCCAGGGCGCGAGGAGCACGCGCGAGGGATGCCGCGAGCGACGTGGGCGACCGGAGGGAGCCCCGAGCGAGCGGCGAGGCTGGGGAGGCGGGAGGTGCTGTGCGGTACGGGGTGGGACTCAAAGGGGCAGTCGGTGAGGCGGGCGCAGGCGACGCAAGCACTGGAAGGAGCGAGCAACGCGAGCGACTGAAGCGCACAGCGAGCGTGCGCCCGCCTCACGGCTGGGGCTTTGGAGGTGTTCTCCGTCGATCTGTCGCCAGTCACTTATAAGCGAGCGGCTGGGGATTTGGAGGTGTTCTCCGTCGATCGACAGTCATCCGCTTATAAACGACTCACAGGAACGCGTAACAGACCGAATACACACCAACTGCCTACAAATAAACAGACGCCATACACGCCGAGATCTACGACCGCTTGCCGATCTCCTCGCGCAGCACGTCGGAGACGACTTCGCCGTCGGCCTTCCCGCGGAGCGCGCCCATCGCCTCGCCCATCAACCCGGAGAAGGCGCCCATTCCTTCCTCCTCGATCTGGTCGGCGTTGCGCTCGACGACCGCCACCACGGCCTCCCGGACCTCGGCCTCGCTCACGCCCGACAGCCCGGCCTCCTCGACGGCCTCGGCCGCCGACAACTCGGGATTCTCGGCGAGCGTCGTCAGTACCTCGGGAACGCCCTCCTTCGCGAGGTCGCCGCCCTCGACGAGGTCGAAGAGGTCGAGGAACTGCTCGTCGGTGAGGTTCTCGACGGCCGCCCCCTCCCGGCGAATTTCCGTCGTCGTCGACTCCAGCGTCGAGGCCGCGAAGGTGGGGTCGACGCCGCGGTCGACCGCGGTCTCGAACAGGGGGAACCGCTGGCCGAACGCGACCTGCTCGGCGAGGCCGGCGTCGAGTCCGAACTCCTCGGCGTACCGCTCGGCCTTCTCGTCGAGGAGCTCCGGCCGGTCCACGTCGGAGGGGTCCGGCTCGACCGGCGGCACGTCCGTCTCGGGGTACATCCGCGCGGCGCCCGGCAGGGGTCGGAGGTAGCGGGTGGTGCCGTCGTCGTTCGCGCCGCGGGTCTCCTCGGGAACGCCCTCGATCGCGGTCTCGGCGCGGTCGGCGGCGGCCTCGATCGCGAGGTCGGCGGTCTCGGGATCGGCGGCGACGATGGCGACCGCGTCCTCCTCGCCGGCACCGACCGCGTCGCGGAGGGCAGACACTTCTTCATCGGTCACGCCGTACGCCGGCAGCTCGTCGGTGTGGAAGATGCCGCCCGCGCCGTGGCGCTTCGCGTGGTCCGAGAGCTCCGTCCCGAGCCGCCGATCCGACTGGATCTCGCGGCCGACGAGCCCGTCGAAGCCGAAGAGGGGGACCGCCGTCACCTCCCCGCCCGCGTCGAGCGCACCGCGTATGACGCCCGATTCGGTTTCGGCGAAGGTGTCGGTCACGTTCCGCACGTCACCGACGCTCGCGTCGCGCTCGCGGAGCTCGTCGCGGATATCGAGCAGCTCGGCCTGTCGCCCGACCTCGCCGCGGACGATGTCCTCGATCCCCTGGAGGTCCTGGACGCCCTTCACCTCGACGCGGGCGCCGTCGGCGATGGAGACGTTCACGTCCTGTCGGATCGTACCGAGCCCGCGCTTGACCGCGCCCGTCGACCGGAGCAGCATGCCGATGCGCGCGGCGGCCTCGCGGGCGCCCTCGGGGCTCCGGATGTCCGGCCCCGTCCCGATCTCGACGAGGGGGACGCCGAGCCGGTCGAGCGAGTAGATAACCCCGTCTTCGGTCTCCTCGACGCGCTTTGCCGACTCCTCTTCGAGCATGAGGTCCGCGATCGACACGCGGCCCTCGCTGGTCTCGATCTCGCCCGCCTGCCCGAGGAGGATCGAGCGCTGGAACCCGGAGGTGTTCGAGCCGTCGATGACGAGCTTCCGCATGACGTGGGCCTGATCGACGACGGAGATGTCGAGCAGGTCGGCGATCTGGAGCGCCACCGAGAGCGCCTCCCCGTCGACGCGGCGGGGCGGCTCGTCGTCCTCCTCGACGAGACAGGTGGTGTCGTACGCGAGGTAGGTGAACTCGCGGTCGACGCGGCTCTCCTCCATCGCGGCGTCGTCGAGCTCGCCGAGCTCGCTCTTCGTCGGGTGGAGCCGGCGGGTGATCGACCGGTCGGCCTCCTCGGGGTCGCGTTCGACGGTCGGGGAGTCGCAGAACAGCTTCGTCGCCGTGTCGAGCTGCTGGTGGATCTCCAGCCCGGCGACGAGCCCCAGCTCCTCGTAGTCGTACTCGGGGGTCGCGTCCGTACTCATTACGCCTCACTCCGACGGCGCGCGACTAAAAGGGTGGCAGTTCGCGCGAACAGCGATCGGCCGTGGGAGAGAGCGGTGGAAACCGACGCCGGCGACGTGATTTATAAGTGAACGAGGCGGTGGCGCGTGCCTCCGAGTGGCCGATAGGCCACAAGGAGCACGCGCGAGGGAGTCAGTCGCCGAGCGAAGCGATGGCGACTGACGAGGTTGGGGAGGTGTGAGGCTACGGTGCTGGGCGGTGCGGGGTGGGACTCAAAGGGGCAGCCGGGAGGGCGGCGCAGACGACGTAAGCACTGCAGGAAGCGAGCAACGCGAGCGACCGAAGCGCGCAACGAGTGTGCGCCGCCCTCCCGGCTGGGGCTTTGGAGGTGTTCACCGTCGATCCGGCGTCAACGAATTATAAGCAAGCGGCTGGAGTTTCGCGAGCGTCCGATAGACGAGACGCAACAGACGCGACACGGTAGAGTCATCACTCAGCGCGTAACGTTCGAAAGGAATTGTGCGTGGGTGCTGTCGTGTAGACAACACCGTGCATCGTGGGGGTGTGCCCCGTGCGATGCGTGGGACCGGATTTGAACCGGCGGACCTCTACAGGACAGCGCCCTCAACGCTGCGCCGTTGGCCTGGCTTGGCTACCCACGCTCGCGGTGTTCTGTCGCGTCTCCACGTACCCTTCCCCTAATTAAAAGCCCTTCCATTCGGCGGGACCGTGCCGGAGGTTGCCACCGATCGATCGACTACACGCGCGACGAGAGGTCGCCGGATCCGGCCCGCCGGAACCCTGCCAGCCGGACCGGCGGGCCGGAACCGCCACGCGTTTGGGAGCGGCGCCCCACCGATCGCCCATGTCCCAGTGGGCCCGCGAGAACGTCCCGTTTTTAACCGGCCTCCTGTCCGCCGTCGCGCTCGCCCTGGTGTTCGGCGCCGTCGGCGGCGCGATCCCGAGCGGCGTGCTGCCGCGCGCGAGCGACGCGGTCCTCGCCGCGCTCCCGCACCTCAACGCCGCGATCTCCGCGGGCGCGATCGTCACCATCCTGCTCGGCTGGCGGGCGATCGCCCGCGGAAACGTCGGTCGCCACAGGGCGCTCATGCTCTCGTCGTTCGGCCTGTTCGTCGCGTTCCTCGCGAGCTACCTCTACCGGCTGATCCTCGTCGGGACCGTCGAGTTCCCCGGGCCGGAGACCGTGTACACGTACGTCTACCTCCCGTTCCTCGCGATCCACGTCCTGTTCGCGATCGTCTGTATCCCGTTCGTCTTCTACGCCCTGCTGCTCGCCGCTACCCGTCCCTATCAAGAACTGTACCACACCCGTCACGCGCAGGTCGGCTCCGTCGCCGCGGTGCTCTGGTTGGTCTCCTTCGCCATGGGGATCGGCGTCTACCTCATGCTGTATCACGCCTTCTGAGAAAGATCGCGGTATCGATCCGACGGGCCGACGGGGCCGAGGGGCCGACGGCTCTCGCTACTCCTCGTTCGCCATCTTGTGGGCGGCGTAGAACAGCGGGACGAGCAGCGCACCGGCGACGCCGAACGCGAGCGAAAGCGCGCCGATGTCGTTGGCGGTGAGGTCGCGACCGGCGGACTCGCCGTCGGTCGAATTATCGCCGTCGGTCGCGTTTCCGTCGTCAGTTTGGTTTCCGGCGGATCCGTCGTCACCGTCCCCCCCGTCGCCGGGCGTCACGAGGTCGTCGTCGACCGAGCCGACCGCGACCGAGCCCTTCATCCCGACCGCCTCGTGGGGAGTACAGAGGTAATTGAACGTGTCGCCGTCCTCGGCGTCGTCGAAGGTGTACTCGAAGGTGGTCCCCTCCTCGCTGACCGTTTCGCCGCTGTCGAACGTCCCGTCGTCGGCGACGACGTTGTGCGCGCCGCCCTCGCCGGTCCACTCCCAGACGACCGTCGTCCCGGGGTCGATCAGGATCGCCGCCGGGCCGAACTTGAGCCCGTCGACCGCGCCGACCGCGACCGTGACCTCGTCCTGCCCGGTGTAGTCGTGGGTGCCGTCGTAGTTGTCGACGTCGTCCAGCCAGCCGTCGTACTGGGCGGCCGCTCCCCCGGATCCGGCGGCGAGCCCCGTCGCGACGGCGGCCCCCGCGGCGCCGGCCCTGAACAGTCCGCGGCGAGTCATCGTCGTCTCGTCGGCGTCGGAAGTCATACGCGTATCTCCCGGCGTCGGCGTATTTAAATTCCCGATCCCGACGCCGCGCCGTGAGAACGCGACGGCGGGGGTCCGGGACGAAACGCGGCCGAAAGGAGAGGCGACAGCCGGATCAGTCGTCGGCCGGGGTCGGGCCGGGCGCGTCGCCCTCGACGTCGCGGTCGGTCTCCTCGCCCGCCACGTCGAACGGGTACTCCCCGGTGACGCACCCCAGACAGAGGTCCGCGCGGCTCTCGCCGAGCGCGTCGGCGACGGCGTCGATCGAGAGGTACGACAGCGAGTCCGCGCCCACCTCCTCCCGGATCTCCTCGGTCGAGGCGTCGGCGGCGATCAGCTCCTCGCGGGTCGCCATGTCGATGCCGAAGTAACAGGGCGCGACGATCGCGGGCGCGCCGATCCGGAGGTGGACCTCCTCGGCGCCCGCCTCGCGGACGAGCTCGACGAGCTGCGTCGAGGTGGTCCCCCGGACGATCGAGTCGTCGATGATGGTGACCGACTTGCCCTCGACGGTCGACTTGATCGGGTTGAGCTTCAGTCGGACCGCGCGCTCGCGCTCGTCTTGGGTCGGCATGATGAACGTCCGGCCGACGTAGCGGTTCTTCATCAGCCCCTCGGCGAACTCGATGCCGCCGTCGCCCTCGGGACGGGGCTCCCCGTCCGCGGTCGTCTCGCCGGCGGCGTCGGCGTAGCCGGAGGCGAACGCCCGCCCGGAGTCCGGAACGGGCATCACCACGTCCGACTCGACGCCGGACTCCTCCCAGAGCTTCCGACCGAGCTTTCGACGCACCTCGTACACGAGGTTCTCGTCGATCACCGAGTCGGGGCGCGCGAAGTAGACGTGTTCGAAGAAGCAGTGGGCGGTCGACTCGCGCTCGACGAGCTGATAGGTGTCGTAGCCGGTCCCGTCGGGGTTCAGAACGACCAGCTCGCCGGGGCGCACGTCGCGGATCAGCTCCCCGTCGAGGGTGTCGATCGCGGCCGACTCGCTGGCGAGGACGTAGCCGCCGTCGATCTTCCCGAGACACAGCGGGCGGTTTCCGAGGGGGTCGCGCACGCCCAACACGGTGTCGTCGTGGGTGATCGCCAGCGAGTAGGAGCCGTGGATGCGGCTCATCGTGTGTTTGACCGCCCGCACGAGGTCCTCTTCGAGGAGGTTGCGCGCGAGGTCGTGGGCGATCACCTCGGTGTCGCCGTCGGAGGTGAACGCGTGGCCCGCCGCCGCGAGCTCCTCGCGCACCTCGTCGGCGTTGACGAGGTTCCCGTTGTGCGAGAGCCCGAGCGAGCCGGACTTAAACGAGACCGAGAAGGGCTGCGCGCAGCTCTTGTCGAGGCTGCCGGCGGTCGGATACCGGACGTGACCGATCCCGGTGCCGCCCGACAGCGACTCCAGATCGCCCTCGTCGAACGCGTCGCCGACGAGCCCGCGTTCGACGTGGCTGTGCTGTTGGAACCCGTCGTGCGTGACGATCCCCGCGGACTCCTGTCCCCGGTGTTGGAGCGCGTACAGCGCGTAGTACAGCGGTCGCGCGGCCTCGCGGTCGGCGAGCGAGACGCCGACGACGCCGCACTTCTCTCGCGGCTCGTCAGCGGTGTTGTCCCCACCGGCTTGCATATACTCCTCGGTGGGGCGTGAGTCGATAAAAACCCTCGTGTTCGTGGCACAATAGCCCGTTTAAAACACGGAAGTATGCACGAGAATGGATCGACCCCGGAGAACTCGCCGACCCGACGACCTTCTTTTCCCGCCGGCGGACGACCCTCTCACGCTCCGCCGACCAACTCGTCCAATCGCTCGAAGTACGCCTCCCGCGGCACCTGGTAGGCGGCCCGGTAGTTCACGTCGCCGGCGGCGAACCGCTCCGCGACGTCGACGGCGGCGGCCGCGCCCGCCTCGCGGCTCTCGTACGTCTCGGCGACCGCCTCGATCTCGGGCTCCAAGAAGAGGACGACGTGCCACTCGTCGGTGGCGTACTGGCCCGAGCCGGGACGAGAGTTGCGCGCGCCGTTCGTCAGGTAGATCGTCGGGAGACACTCGGACGGGAGGTCGTCGCCGCCGAACACGTCCGGGCGGTAGACGAGGATCGCCCGGCCGCTCGGCTCCTCGTTCCACACCCGCCAGCCGTCCGGCAGCGCCTCGAATCTCATGGGCGGAATCGGGGGCGGAGGCTTGAAAGGGTCGCGCTCCGAGGCGTACCGGCGCGGGAGATAGTCAGGAAAAACGTATCCGGGATCGAGAAAAGAGATTATATCCTGACGAGTAGAATAATATGTGGTGAAATACCATGCATACAAAAACCCGCGTCCGGGCCGGACCGACGCCGAAGCGGACGTACGCCACCTGGGACGAACACCGAGAGGCCCTCCGTCAGGAAGCGGACGCGAACCGCCGACGGCGGTCGGCCTCGCGCCGGTAGCTCGGCACGCTCGACCGAGGCCGACCCGATCGCCTCAGTCCACGATGTCCGACCCTCCCGGCGGCAGGAACTCCTGGAGCTGATCGGCGCTCGCCACCTTCCGCACGAACGACGTGTCGGCGAAGCGTCCCTTCAGCTCGCGGTACACCATCATCGCGGCGTCGTTCTGCGCGTACATCCCCGGCTCCAGCGTGACGCTCGTCGCCGCGCGGTCGACGATCGCCGAGGGCGGTCCGCCGATGGCGCGGGTGACGGGCTCGCACTGGACGCCGACGGCGACCCGGCAGGGCACGTCCTCGAAGTAGGTGCGGTCCCCGCGGATCACGAAGCTCCCCTTCTCGATGTACTCGCCGCTCTCGGGCGTCTTCGACACCTGATCGGGCTCGACCATGTAGGCGTCGCCCGCGCCGCGCCCGTCCTTCCAGTCCGAGGAGTAGGAGACGGCGAACTGCGCGGCCTCCCGCAGGGTCTCCTCCGAGAAGTCGACCGGATCGGCCGACTCCGAGGGCCCCGCCGCCTTCAACAGCGTCACCGGCCCGCCGTGCGCCTGCGTGTGGAAGAACCGGTCGTGTTTGCCCATGTACTTTTTCACCAGCTCCTCGTTCTGGTCGGCGTTGCGTCCGCCGATGACGAGGTACCCCGTCGAGGTGTGGAACCACCGGAAGCGGTCGTACCAGTCGTCGGGGCTCCGGATCGGGATGGAGGAACGGGAGAGCCAGTCGGTCTCGTACTCCTCCTCGTCTTCGTCGTCCCCGCCGTCGCCGCCGGCGTCGTCGCCGTCGTCGGCCGCCTCCTTCGCCTCCCACTCGGCCTTTCGCTCTCTGACCGCCTCGAGCTCCTTCCGGGTCGACTCGATCGCCTCCGTCGCGCCCTCCTTCTTCCCCTCGATCCGCTTGGCCTCCTGATAGAGTCGGTCGGCGTTGACCTCCACGCCCGCGCTCGCGTCGAGTTCCACGCGGACCGAGTCGCCCCCGTCACCGTTCTCTTCGTCGCCATCGGCGTCGAGCGCGACCGTCACCGTGCCCTCACCGCCGTCGACGTCGACGACGGCCTCGGCCGCCGGGATGCCCCGCTCCGCGCCGGCGTCGAGGGTCTCCGCGATCTCGTCCCACGGGACCTCGTTCTCGCGTGCCTCTCGCACCGTCGAGAGCACCTCGTCGACGAGGTCGTACTGCGCGTACAGCAGCTCCGCGCGCTCGCGCTCTTCTTCGGCCTGCTGTTCGAACCCCTCGATCGCCCCCTTCTGCTGTTCGATGATCCGCTCCTGTTTGGCGATCTCCTCCTCGAAGTCGGGGCGGGACGGACTGGCGTCTGCGGGGGCCTCGCCCGCGTCGCTCTCCTCGCCTTCGAGCCGGTAGAAGTACTCGTCGACGGCGGCGTTGAAGGAGTCGAAGCCGACGCTCGGGAGCCCCTCGTGCTCGGAGAGCGGGAAGGGCGTGACGTCGACGACGCGGGGCTCGCGGTCGTCGTCGTCGCCCTCGTTGTCCAGTGCCTCCTCGTACACCCGCGGGTCGACGTCGCCCGAGCGAAGCCGCTCGCCGATGCGCTCGAGCGCCTCGTGAAGCGCCCGGAGCTGGTCGTCGGTGGCCTCCTCGATGGGCGTCTCCTTCTCGACGCCCGCCCGAGTGCACACCTCCTCGGCGTAGAGCCCGCCGAGGTTGAGCTGCGTGGCGAGGGTCCGCACCACGTCGCTGTCGGACTCGCGCATGTGGCGTTCGAACCCGCCGAGGCTCACGTCGAGGGGGTTGAGCCGCGAGGCGGGGTACTCGTACTGGGAGCCGGGCGCGACCGTCCGGGACTTGAGTCGGACGGTCTGGAGCGCCCCGACGACCTCGCCGGTCTCGTCGAGCGCGGCGACGTTCCCCTGTCCGAACAGCTCGGCGACGAGCGTCGTGTTCTGGTCCTCGCGCTCGAACTCGAAGGTGAGGATCCGGTCGAACTCGTACTGCTCGACGCCCGCGAAGTCGGCGCCGGACATCCGGTTTCTGAGCATCTTCGCGAAGTTCGGCGGCCGACCGGGGGCGTCGGCGACGTGCTCGGGATCCGCGACGTGGGCGCGCTTGACGTCGCCCACCTCGATCATGAGCTCGACTCGGCCGCGGTCGAAATCGCGGAGCTTCAGCCGGAGCAGGTCGTCGTCGTAGAGGTACGCCTTGTCGACCTTCGCGCCCTCGTACCGATTGAGCTCGGTGACGAGCGCGCCGAGGTCGATGCTCGACAGCTCCCGCTTCTGGTCCATACTCGATAGAAACCGCCGGCCCGGAAAAAGGCGTGTCGTTCGGTCGTTGCCGCAGGCCGAACTCAGTTCCAGACGGTCTCGTAGCCGGCGTCAGCGATGACGCCGTCACTTGTGATGATCGCGTCCGTCTCCCGCACCCGGTGACTGGCGACTAGCAGGCCGTCGTGAATACTCAATTCGTCGATAATCTGAACGTACTCCGCCAGTTCGGCGTCGTCGATCGACGCGACCGAGATCGGTCCGTTACCGACCAGCGCCTGACGAGCGTCTTCTGGTGTCCCAGTGAGGGTGACACCTCGAACGTCTTCGTCTCGGGAGACCGCGTACAACACCTCTGCGAGCGCCGTGCTCGGGGCCTGAACGATCGTCTCCCCGGCCTCCGCCTCGCTGAAGATCCGATCAGCCGTGCGCGGGAGCGCGTCGACGAGATAAGAGAGAAGTGAAACCGCGTCGGCGGTGTACACCGACACGTCAGGCCTCCTCGTAGTTGCGGTCACGCCGATCTCGGACGCGCTCCGCCAACTCCTCGGCGACCGCCTCCCGCTCCTCTCGGGAAGTGTCCTCGGGAACGAGCATCCCTCGCCCGCCGGTACGCGTGCGCTTTTTCACGACGATTCCCTCGTCGGTGTCCATCCATATCACCTCGTCGCCGGGCGCCAAGTCGTACTTCTCGCGGAGAGATTTCGGGATCGTCGCCTGCCCCTTCTCCGTGATCCGTGTTGACTTGCTCATACACAGTAATACTTCTCGTAATACCTTAGTTTTGGGGGGTGCTATCTAGACTCCGCCTACAGCCGCTTCGAGACGTACGGCCCGTCTTGGTGGTAGCCGAGCTTGTTCCGATAGTACTCGCGGGCGCCGATCCCGGAAATGATCGCCATCTTGCGGTAGCCGGCGTCGCGGGCGAGCTCCTCGGCGCGTTCGAGGAGCTTCGTCCCGTACCCCTGATGCTGCCAGTCGCCGTCGCCACCGATGGCGACCTCGCTGCCGTACACGTGCAGTTCGCGGATCAGCGCGGCGTCCGCCAGTTCGCGACGGATGGGGTCGTCCTCGGTGCCGGGCGCGCCGGGCTGCTCGGGCGCGAACGAGGGGAACCGCAGGCGGCAGAACCCGACGAGCAGGTCGCGGACGGGGTCCTCGAACGAGATGAAGTGTTCCGTCCCGCCGCCGGCCTCGTAGGTCATCACGTCGAGCACCACGTCGTCCGGGTCCGGATCGGCGTCGTTGTGACCCACCTCGCGGGCGCGGATGTCGCGCTGGACGATCCCCTTCTCCTCGGCCCGTTGATCGGCGAGCTGCCGGAGGTTCGACTTCCAGACGCCGCCCTCGATGAAGTCGGCGGGGATGTCGCGCTGGACGCGCTGGAGCCGCGTGTACTTCGGGATGTGGTCCATCGCCTCGGCGACGACGTCGGCCGCCTCCTCGTTCGACAGCGGCTCGAAGTCGTCGCGGCGCCACCGGTCGTACACCCGGGTCCCCTCGACGACGAGGGTCGGGTAGATCTTGAGGTAGTCCGGCCGCCAGTCGGGGTTCTCGAAGATCTGTCGGAAGTCCTCGATACACATCTCGCGGGTCATCCCCGGCTGGCCCGGCATCATGTGGAAGCCGACCTTGAACGCGGCGTCGCGCAGGCGGCGGTTGGCGTTGCGACTCGCCTCGTTGCCGTGCCCGCGGTGCATCTCGCGGTTGATCCGCTCGTAGGTGGTCTGGACGCCGACCTCCACTTTGGTCCCACCGAGATCGAGCATGCGGTCGATCTGCTCCGGATCGCACCAGTCCGGCTTCGTCTCGAAGGTGGTGCCGATGTTGCGGATCTCGTTGGTCTCGTTTTCCGCGATCACGTCCTCCAGATACTCGAACTCGGTCTCCTCGGGGGCGGGTGCAAAGGACTCCTCCTCGGCCGGTTCGGGCTCCTTCTCGAGGTCGTAGTCGTTCATCGCCTGTAAGGCGCGCTTGACGAACCACTCCTGGTAGTCGTGCGACCGCGCCGTCATCGTCCCGCCCATCAGGATGAGCTCCACCTTGTCGACCGGGTGGCCGATCTTCCGGAGCTGTTCGAGCCGGAGCGTGACCTGGCCGTACGGGTCGTAGTCGTTCTGCTCGCCGCGGGCCGCGGCGGGCTCGTGGCCCGTGTACGACTGCGCCGAGGAGAACTCCGATGCCGGCCCGCCGGGACAGTAGAGGCACTTCCCGTGCGGGCACAGCTTCGGCGAGGTCATGATCGCGACCGGCGAGACGCCGGAGGCGGTCCGGACGGGCTTCCGCTGGACGACCTCGATCACGTCGTCGCGGGCCTCCGGGGGCGCGTGATCCAGTATTTCCGTGTTCTTCGGGACCTTCGACGAGGAGAACTCCGAGCAGGCGTCGAGCTTGGCGGACTCCAGATCGTCGCGGTCGATCTCGCCCGCGAGGATCCGGTCGACGAGGTGCTCGCAGGCCCGGACGAACGCCTCGGGCTCGTCGCCGTCGGAATTCCCGCCCCCACCGTCGCCCCCCTCGCTTCCGGCGTCCGCGTCACTCGCCGCGTCGGTACTCATTACGCTTCGATCGACGGGTTTCGGAGTTAAGCGTGTCGCACGAGCCCCGATCGGGAGCGCGGAACCGTCGATCCCAGAGTATATTAACTAGTAGTATAACTAAGTAATCAATGGCGGCGACACAGATCCAGCGGGCCCGAGATGGAGAGATAACGCCCGCGATGGCGCGCGTGGCGGAGCGCGAGAACCGCGATCCCGAGTTCGTCCGTCGGCAGGTCGCCGACGGACAGGCGGTGATACCGAACAACCACGCCCACGACTCGCTCGACCCGATGATCATCGGCAGGGAGTTCTCGACGAAGGTCAACGCCAACATCGGCAACAGCGAGTCGACCAGCGACCTCGACGCGGAGCTCCGGAAGCTCCACGCGGCCGTCCACTACGGAGCGGACACCGTCATGGACCTCTCGACGGGGGAGCGCTTGGACGAGACCCGCGAGGCGAACGTCGCGTACTCGCCGGTTCCGATCGGGACGGTTCCGATATACGAGGCGGTGAAGCGAGCGGACGACCCGGCCGATATCACTCACGAGCTACTGATCGACGTGATAGAGAAACAGGCCGAACAGGGGGTCGACTACATGACGATCCACGCGGGCGTGTTGCTGGAGCATCTGCCGCTGACCGACGGTCGCAAGACCGGGATCGTCTCCCGCGGCGGCTCGATCCTCGCCCAGTGGATCGAGGAGAACGGGATGCAGAACCCCCTGTACGCGAAGTTCGGGGAGATCTGTGAAATCCTCGCGGCACACGACGTGACGGTATCGCTCGGCGACGGCCTCCGCCCCGGCTGCCTCGCCGACGCGAGCGATGAGGCGCAGTTCGCCGAGCTCGAGACCCTCGGCGAGCTCACCCGGACCGCGTGGGATCACGGCGTGCAGGTGATGGTGGAGGGCCCCGGCCACGTCCCGATGGACGAGATCGCCGACAACGTCGATCGGCAACGGGAGGTGTGCGACGGCGCGCCGTTCTACGTGCTCGGTCCCCTCGTGACCGATATCGCCCCGGGATACGACCACATCACGAGCGCGATCGGCGCGACCGAAGCGGCGCGAGCGGGCGCGGCGATGCTCTGCTACGTCACGCCGAAGGAGCACCTCGGTCTCCCCGACGCGGAGGACGTGCGGGACGGTCTCGCGGCGTATCGAATCGCGGCCCACGCCGCCGACGTCGCCAACGGGCTTCCGGGTGCGCGCGACTGGGACGACGCCCTCTCGGAGGCGCGCTACGAGTTCGACTGGGCCCGGCAGTTCGACCTCGCGCTCGATCCGGAACGCGCGCGATCCTACCACGATCAGACGCTCCCCGGGGACAACTACAAGGAGGCCCGGTTCTGCTCGATGTGCGGCGCGGAGTTCTGCTCGATGCGCATCGATCAGGACGCGCGAGACGCGGACGGCGAGATGGACGCCATCGACGGCGAGACCGACCTCGACGCGTCCGCCGCCGCGGCGGTGAACGTCCCGCCGGTCGGAACCCACGACGCCAGCCGCGTTCCGGACGAGATCGAGATCGGCGGCGTCACCTTCACGCCGGAAACGGGGCACGCCGACGACTGATCCGCTCTCGAACGCGCCTCCCGGTCGTCGACCGGATCCGCTCGTTTTAGGTCGACCGGACCGAACCACGAGAGCGTGCTACGCAAGGACCTCCTGCGCGTCTCGCGGGCCGGCGGCGGCTACCGCCCCCGCTTCGCGACCCGCGAGCACCGCCCGCTCGCGGCGCGGGTGCTCGGGACCTTCGAGTCTCACGTCGGGGAGCGGCGCGGCGATCTCGACGACGCGCTGGCGGCGCTGGAGGCCGACGCCGCCGAGTCCGGCGGCGACTTCAAGCTCGTCCGCGGGCTCGCGGCCCTGGTCGAGCGCGAGTGCGAGTTCGAGACGCGGGCTCCCGTGCCGCCGCGTCGCGTTCGGCGGGCCGCGTTCGAGGCCGCGGAGGCGGTGGGCGTCGCGAGCGAGAGCGAGCGCGACGAGGCGGTCGACCGCGCCGCCGACGCGCTCGGGATCGGCTCCGGAGACGTGGAGGCGTCGCTGTACGCCGACCGCGACGTCAACGAGGTCCTCGTCGACGCCGACGTGCGGTGGGACCCCGACTCCCTCCTCGAACAGTACGACCTCTCCCTGGCCCAGACCGCGCTCTTCGACGCCACCGAAGTCCGGGTACGGTCGAACGACCCGAAGCGGCTCGTCTCCGCGGTCAAGCGGCTTCGGCTGATGTACGAGATAGAGCAGACCCCCGAGGGCCGCGAACTGGTCGTCACCGGGCCCGACGCCTTGTTCTCGCGCACCCGTCGCTACGGGACCGCGTTCGCGAGACTGCTCCGGACCGTCGCGGAGTCGGCGGACTGGGAGTTGTCGGCGACGATCGACGACCGCGGGCGCGAGCGCACCATGCGCCTCTCCGACGGCGACGTGACGGTGCCGGGCGTCGAGCCGGTCGCGGAGCCCGACTTCGACAGCGGGGTCGAGGCCGACTTCGCCGGGCGGTTCCGCGGGCTCGACCTCGACTGGACGCTCGTCCGCGAGCCGGAGCCGCTCGAAACCGGAACGCGGGTGATGATCCCCGACTTCGCGTTCGACTACGACCACGCCGATTTCCGACTGTTCTTCGAAGTCATGGGCTTTTGGACCCCAGAGTACGTCGAGAAGAAGCTCTCCCAGCTCGCGGACGTGGAGGACGTGGACCTGCTGGTCGCCGTCGACGAGAGCCTCGGCGTCGGCGAGGAGATCGCCGCGCGCGACCACCGCGTGGTGAGCTACTCGGGGACCGTCCGCGTGAAGGAAATCGTCGACGTGTTGCGCGAGTACGAGGCCGAGTTCGTCGCCGACGCGGCCGCGGAACTCCCGGAGTCGCTCTCGCCGGAGGCGGACGCGATCGGGCTCGACGAGCTCGCCGACGAGTACGGCGTGAGCGTCGAGGCGATCGAGGACAAGTCGTTCCCGGACCACGAGCGGATCGGTCGGACCCTCGTGCGCCCCGCGGTGTTGGAGGCGGCGGGCGAGGAACTGGAAGCGGGAATGGCACTCTCGGAAGCCGAGGCGGTCCTCGACGAGCGCGGGATCGACGACGCGAGCGCCGCGCTCTCGCGGCTCGGCTACCGCGTCGAGTGGGAGGGGCTCGGCGGCGGGACGGTGCGGGAGAAGAAGGAGTAGTCGGCGGTCGAACCGCGCGTCTACTCCACGACCGGCAGGTCCGCCCGGCTCCCCTTCGGAACCACCGATCGTAACTCGTCGTAGAGGTACAGCCCGACCCCGATCGGTGCCGACTCGCCGGCGACCTCGTGGGTCGCGATCAGGTACCCCCAGTCGCCGTCCCACTCGGGGAGGTCCTGGTCGTCGCCGGCCACGAAGGCCACCGCCTGCTCGGGGTCGAGTTCGATCACGTTCTGCGTCGCGAGCCCCCCGAACCGGGTCGCCGCCCGAGTCGTCGGCTTCCAGTGTTCCTGTCGCGTCCGGAGGAAGGTCATCCCGATCGCCTCCACCGCGCTGGGGTCGGTCGCCTCGCCGTTGAAGATCCAGACCTTCCCCGCACCCTTCTCCCAGAAGGTGTACTCCTCGAAGGCGCTCGGGTCGATCCCGAACCGCTCCTCCCACCAGTCGATCACTTCTCGTCGGCTCGCGCGTCCCTCGACCTCGCGGTCGGCGGGGGTCTCGGGGAGGCGGTCGAACCGCTGGCCGTCGTTGGTGGCGGTCGGGGCGTCCGCCTCGCCGGCGGACTCGGCGTCGTCGCTCATGCGCCCACCTCTCCGTCGGCGGCCGCGGTCTCGTTGCCCTCCCCGCCGACCCGCAGCTTCGCGCAGAAGAACCCGCCCGTGTCGTTGTGGTGCGGGTAGACGCGGTGCGCGCGCGTCACCGACTCGTCGTAGGTCTCGCCGTCCCACTCCGTCACGCCGGGGACCGTGTCGAGCGGGAGGTCGAAGTCGAGTATCTCGCAGTCCTCGTTCGCGAGGACGTGGTCGAGCACCGCCTCGTTCTCCTCGGGCGCGAACGTGCAGGTGGAGTAGACCACGGTGCCGCCGGGGCGGGTCGCCTGCACGGCGCGGGCCAAGATTCCCTTCTGGATCCCGGCGACCGCGTGGACGTGATCGAGCGTCCACTGGTCGACCACGTCCGGGTTCTTGCGGCAGGTGCCCTCACACGAGCAGGGCGCGTCGACGAGGGCGCGGTCGAACTCGTCGAACGCGAGCGGCTTCGTCGAGAAGTTGCGCGCGTCCTGGTTCGTGACGATCGCGTTCGTGATCCCGAGGCGCTCGGCGTTGTGCCGGAGCGCGGAGAGCCGACCGAGGTTGTTGTCGTTGGCGACGACCGTCCCCTCGTCGCTCATCGCGTCGGCGATCTGGGTGGTCTTGCTGCCCGGCGCCGCGCAGGCGTCCCAGACGCGCTCGCCGGGTTGCGGATCGAGCGCGAGCCCTGGCAACACGGAGACCTCCTCCTGTCCGTGGGTCCAGCCGTGGACGTACGGCCAGTTCCCGCCGGGATTGCCCTCGGGGAGCCGGAAGAGGCCGTCGTGCCAGTCGACGGGCTCGTAGGCCACGCCCTCGTCGTCGAAGGCCTCGCGGACCCGGGCCGGCGAGGCCGCCATCTCGTTCACGCGGACGACCGACGGCAGCGGCCGGTCGCAGGCCGCGCGGAACGCCGCCGCGTCGTCGACGAGCGGCTCGTACCGCTCTAACGGATTCATGGCGCCCCTTGCGCGCCGGACGGTTAGTCGGTTTCGGGACGGGGGCGAGCGACCGCCCCACGCGGTCGCCACCTCGCGCCGTACCTTTAGGTCGCTGCCCGGCGTACGCGAACGCATGGCACGCATCTCCGTACTCGACGACGAGGTGTCGTTAGACGAGCCGACGCTGGTGGAGGGGTTCCCCGGCGTCGGCCTCGTCGGCAAGATCGCGACCGATCATATGATCGAGGCCCACGAGATGGTCCACTACGCGAACGTCCACTGCGACGGGCTCCCGCGGGTGGCCGTCTACCGCGAGGACGATCGGGCGGTGACGACGCCCGTGCGGCTGTACGCCGACGAGGAGCGCGACCTCGTCGCGCTCCGCAGCGACGTACCGGTGAACCCCGGCGCCGCGACCGAGGTCGCCGGCTGCCTGGAGAGCTGGTTCGCGGAAACCGGGGTATTCCCGATCTTCCTCTCCGGGCTGGGGCGCGAGAAGGGGGAGGCGCCGCCGGCGGTTTACGGAATCGCGACCGGGAACGGCGGCGAGGCCCTCGATCGCGCCGACGTCGAGGACCCGCCCGAGGCCGGGCTCGTCTCCGGGCCGACGGGCGCGATGCTCGCGGAAGCCCTGGAGCGCGACCGCGACGCGGTCGGACTCGTCGTCGAGTCGGACCCGCAGTTCCCCGACCCCGAGGCCGCGCGGATCCTCATTCAAAAGGGGATCGACCCGATCGCGGGGACCGAAACGCCGACCGACGGGCTCGTCGACCAGGCGGGCGAGATCCGGGAGGCGAAGCAGGCGTTCGCGAAGCGGATGCAAGAGGCGACCGAGGAGAGTTCGCAGGCGGAGCCGCTGAAGATGTTCCAGTGAGGATCGGCCTCGATTTCGGCCGGAGGCGACCCGTCAGTCCCCGTCCTCGAGCTCGTCGAGGATCGGCCGGTACTTGAGCTGGACCTCGTCCCACTCGCGGTCGGGGTCGGAGTCGGCGACGAGCCCGACGCCGGCGAAAAGGGTCGCGCGGCGAGGGGTCGCCACCGCGGACCGGATCGCGACCGCGAACGCGCCGTTGCCGGCGGCGTCGATCCAGCCGACCGGCGCGGCGTACCAGCCGCGGTCGAACGGCTCCGTGTCGTGGATCGTCTCCAGCGCGCGGTCCGGCGGGAGCCCGCCGACCGCGGGGGTGGGGTGAAGCGCCTCGACGAGGTCGAGGACGTGACGGTCCGCGTTCAGCTCGGCCGTGATCGGGGTGTGGAGGTGCTGGACCGTGGCGAGCCGCCGGACGCGGCGCTCGCCCGCGGAGATAGAGGCCGCGAACGGCTCCAGCTGCTCGCGGACCGTGTCGGCGACGAGCTCGTGTTCGTGGACGTTCTTGGCGTCGTCCAGCAGCTCCTGCGCGAGCCACTCGTCCTCGGTCGGCGTCTCTCCGCGACCGGTCGTCCCCGCGAGCGCGTCGGTCTCGACGGTGCGGCCGCGCAGCGCGACCAGCCGCTCCGGAGTCGCGCCGAAGAAGGCGCTCCCACCGGCGTCGGGCTCGAAGTAGTACCGGTGACAGTCCGGGTACTTCTCCGCGAGCCGGTCGAGCGTCGCCGCGCGGGGGAATTCCGCGGCGAGGTCCGCCTCCAACGCCTGCGCGAGCACCACCTTCCGCAGGTCGCCGCCGCGGATCCGGTCGACCGCGGCCTCGACGCTCTCGCGCCACGCCTCGCGGCTCGTCGTCCGGCGGGTCGCCGCGATTCCGGGCCGCGGCGGGCGGTCTTCGGCCGAGATGCCCGACGGCCCCCCGAGTCCCACGAGCCGATCGCGTTCCTCGGCGAGACGCTCCTCGACCGCGTCGGGGGCGGCGTCGTCGCCCACCGCGTTCACCGTGAGCCACGCGCCGTTGTCCGCGAACGTGACCTGCACGCGCGGGAGCACGAATCGCGCCTCGGGGAACGGCCCCCAGGGGTCGCCGTCACAGCCTCCTTCGTGGAAGGCGAATCCGCCGAACAGGCGCGGACGGGCGGCCTCGGTCCCGGCGTGGACGTCGCCGGAGTCGAACAGGTCGTCCGCACCGGCCCGGATCTCGGCGAACCGGGCCGGGCCGCTCGCGGTCAGCGTCGCGGCTGCGCCGCTGGCGAGCACGAGCGCGTCGTCGGGGGCGTTCCACGTCGTCCGCGGCGCCGGGAGCGCGTCGAAGGCGGCCGCGAACGCGGGCCTGTCGATCCCGGTCGTCCGGCTGACGAGAGTCGCCGTCGGGGACGAACGCACCCGTTCCATTGCCGATCGATCGGGTCCGGGGAACCTTTATCCTGACTATCCGGAACGTTCGCGGCCGCGGGGGCGAGTGCGGGTGGGGTTCAGCTGTACCGCTCTTCGTTCCACGGGTTCGCGGTGTCGCTGTAGCCGCGCTTCTCCCAGTAGCCGAGCTCCTTCTCAGTGAGGAACTCGACGCCCGAGACCCACTTCGCTCCCTTGTACGCGTACTTGTGCGGCGTGACGACGCGGATCGGGCCGCCGTGGTCGGCGGGGAGGTCGTCGCCGTCGAACCCGTACGCGAACAGCACGCCCTCGCGGGCGCACTCCTCCAGCGAGAGGTTCGTCGTGTAGCCGTCCAGCGCGTGGAAGAGGACGTGGTCGGCGTCGTCTCGGACGCCCGCGCGCTCGACGATCTCCTCGAACTCGACCCCGGTGAACGCGCAGTCGAACTTGCTCCAGCCGGTCACGCAGTGGAAGTCCTGTCGCTGGGTCACCGCGGGGAGCTCGCGGAAGGCGGAAAGCGAGTACGAGAGCGGCTCCTCGACGGCCCCCCACACCTCGAACTCGAACGTCTCCGGGTCCCACGATGGCGTTCCGCTCTTCGAAAGCACCGGGAAGCGGTCGGTCTCGCGCTGTCCCGGGGGGAGCCGATCGTCGCCGTACTCGCGGTAGAGGTCCGTGAGGTCCTCGATCGAGTCGGTCTCGGCGGCTTCGGTCATGGTCCCCTCTACGTCTCGGCGTCACCTATGGATGTCGCTCTCGGGGCGACGAGTGACGGACGCGGTCCGGAGAGCGCCTCACAGAACTGTTAGAAGTTCTCCACGAATTTCGATATTTGAAAGTAGAGTTCTAAAAATCAAAATTAGGGTTCCAATAACGCCCGAAATCGGTTTCTAATAGCCGTAGCATCGACGCCACATTTATATACCCATTCCCATTACTCCCGGACAGGAAATGCCACAAGTAGAGATTACCGTGCCGGAGCATCTGGAGATGCAGATCGCTCAGATGGTCGAGCAGGGGGAGTTCCTCAACCGCGAAGAGGCGGTCGAAGAGCTCCTTTCGACGGGCATAAAGGCGTTCAAGACGAGCGGTCCGCGAGACGAGGAGGACTCCGGCGGGTTCGAAGACGAGGGCATGATGGGCCACGAGGACGAGTACGTCTTCTGAGGGAACGAACCGCTCCGTTCCGGTCGGTTCCGATCGTTCCTCTGATTCCGATCGCCCGTCCGAGATCGAACCCGCCACGGTGTTTTCGTCCGCGTCGTCCTCGCGCCGTCCCCGTATTGTCCCCGTCCCCCAATTCGTTCCGAGCGGTTCGGTCGTGCGGATCGAAACGCTGCAGAACCGTGCGTATACCCCTCAACAACGCTTAAAGGGTACACGGCCCGTAGCAAGGGGCATGCACAAAGACGAGCTCCTCGAACTCCACGAGCAGATGGTGACGATCATGGAGCACTTCCGCAACCACGAGACCGTGGACGCCTCGCTTTTCGACCCGTACGACGAGCTCGACGTCGATCCCTCCCACGTCCACAAATCGAAGAGCGAACACAAACACGCCGTGTTCGTGCTCGGCAACGCCCTCGCGAACGCGATGAGCGAAGACGAGTTCTCCCCCGCCGGTCGCGTCGGCAAGCGGATGGAGGAGCTCGCCGACGACGCCGAAAGCAAGATCTGAGCCGACGGTAGCCCGGAGCCGAATCGGTCGGGGTGGGCGCGACCGAAACCGAGGTGCCCCGCGAACCCTTAAGCGCCCGGCCGCCTCCCCACCAACATGGTCGCGGAGGCGCTCTCGTCCGACACCGCTCACCTCGTCGCCGGCGGCGCTCTCGTCGCCCTCGCGCTCGCTCTCGTGTATCGGGCCGACAGGCCGCGGGGCGCGTGGACCCGAGCGCTTCGCTCCCGGTTCCTCTTCGGCGTCCCATGGGGGACGCTCGTCGCGATCGCCGCGGTCGTCGCGGTGTACCTGTTCGTGCAGAGCGGGCTGGAGAACCCGAACCGGCCCGTCGTGATCCCCTTCCGGTCGTGGTCGTACTTCTACCCGGAGGGGATGCTCTGGTCCGGGCTCGCGCACTCCGGACGCGGGCACATCACCGGCAATCTCCTGTCGACGCTCGTCGCCGGCGCGCTGGCCGAGTACGCCTACGGGCACTTCCCCGGCGGCCGCGACGTCGACGACGGGACCGATGCGAACCGCGGAACCGTGCGGTCGGTGCTCCCGTCGGTCGGCTCGCGGTCGTCGATCGAGTCGTCGGCCGCCGCCCTCTCCCTCGCCTCGCTTCGAGAGTCGCTCTCCGATCCCGCCTCGCTTCGAGAGTCGCTCTCGATCGGGAGGTTCTCCGTCGGGTCGTTCTCCCGTAAATCGGTCTCCCGCGAATCGCTCTCTCGCGGAGCGCTCTCCGCGAACCCCTACGCCCGGGCGTTCGTCGTCGTTCCGGGGGCGATGCTGGCGTTCGGCGTCCTCTCGTCGCTGTTCGCGCTCGGCCCGGTGATCGGCTTCTCGGGCGTGGTGTTCGCGCTCTGGGGGTTCGCGCTCGTCTTCTACCCGATCGGGACGCTCGCCGGGCTCGCCGGGGCGACGCTGGTTAACGTCGCCTACCGGGCGATCCGGGATCCGGTGGTGGTCTCGGAGGCCAGCGGGTCGTACGGTCCGCCGAGCTGGGCGAACATCGCGATACAGGGGCACGCTATCGGGCTGATCGGGGGGATCCTCGCCGCGGTGTGGCTCGTCCGGCGGCGGCGGAGCTCGGAGAACGCGGGGAACGCGTCCTCCGCGTCTGACGCGCTTCCCGCGTGGATCGATCCGCAGTCCGGGACGAGCGCGCTCGTCGCGTTCGGCGCGATCCTGCTGTTCGGCGCGTCTCGCCGGCTCTGGGCCGTCTACTGGTACCTCGGGGACGAGCGGTTCGAGATGTACCGCGCGATCGGACTCGGGCTGCTCGCGGTCCTCGCGGCGATCGTCGCGCTCGCGGTCGCCGGGCGCGACGAGCCGATCCGACCGGACCTCGCGGTTCCCGAACCGGAGACGATACGGGAGGGGATCCGGTCCGTGACGCCCGCCGCGGTCGGCCTCCTGTTACTCGTCGCGGCGCTGGCGGTCGTGGCCGGCCCGGGGATCGGTCCGAACCTCGTCGCCGTCGACGACGACGAGCTCCCCGGCGACCCGGTCGAGGTCGAAGGGTATCAGGTGACGTACGCCGAGAACGTCGAGAATCGGGTGGTGAGCGTCGTCGAACTGGAGGCGTTCGGCCGGACGACGAGCGTCAACACCTCCGGGGTGATCGTGGCGAACGCCGACCGGGAGATCTGGACCACGGCGGTCTCGAAGGGGAACCTCGCGTTCTGGGGGTACCGCGCGGTCGACGTGGGCGGAACCGGCTGGCGCGAGACCGTCTGGGTCCAGCGCACCGGGTGGGTGGCGGCCAACGGCGGCCCGACCTACCGGGTCGACGCGGTGCGCGACGAGACGCGCACGACGCTGTACGCGAGCGAGTCGGTGCGGGCGGAGCCCCGGATCGACGGTCGGAACGTTACCGTGGCCGCCGTCGACGGCGGGTTCGAGCTGCGGGTAGACGGGGGCGAAGAGACCGAGACCGCACCGCTCCCGGCGGCGAACGAGTCGGTGACACTGCGTGGGGTCGCGTTCATCCGGGAGGGCGACGCGGTGTTCGCGGAGCGCGGGGAGACGCGGGTGCGGATCGCTGAGCGGGAGACGTACGAGGGGCGGCAGTGAGGTGACCCGGTGCTGTTTGGATCTACTTCTTCAGACGGACTCTTTCCGAAACGATTGGTCGCTGAAGGTGCTTCTTGAGCGATAGCGGGAGTGAGTATTGCAGATCGGTGGGGATAGTTCGGTATTTAAACGATCGTAAGTGATGGGCGACGATCGCTTATAAATGGCGTGCGGCGGCGCGCCCCGGTGAGCGGCCGCCATCGGCGGCCGCGAACCGACGGTGCGAGGGAGTCGGCCGGCGCTTATAAGCGCCGGCCGACGAGGCTGGGGAGGCGTGAGGCTGCGGTGCTGTGCGGGGCGGGTGGGACTCAAAGGGGCAGCCGCTGCGGGCGCCGCAGGCGATGTAAGCACCGCAACGAGGGAGCGGCAGCGACCGAGTGAGGCGCGCAGCGAGCGTGCGGCGCCCGCAGCGGCTGGGGCTTTGGAAGTGTTCACCGCAGCGCCGTCGACGACTTATAAACAGCCGACAGCGACACCACTCGATCACGTATAAACAACCACTCCACCATATCGATATACCAACTCCCGTAATCGATCGTCACAGTGTCTGTACTGACCGAAATCGGGTCGAAGTGGATCACCAGCTCAGTATTTAAAAGCAATCAGCCGAGCGAGAACCGCGCCCGCGACGCGAGGCCGAGCCGTCACTCCCACTCGATCCGGTACACTTCGGTGTCGATCTCGCGGGCGGCGTCGGCGTGGTGGTCGAACTGCGCCTCGATCGCGAAGTCGGCGGCGAACGCGTGGGTGACGTCGCCGCCGTTGTCGGCCGCGAACGCCTCGACGAACTCGCGGCTGCCGGCGTTGTGGACCGAGTAGGAGACGGCGGCCGCGCGGCTCGCGGTCGCGAGGAACCCGCGGTCGGCGTTCCGGTTCCCGTCCTGCGCGCCGAACGGCGGATTCATCACGACGGTCACGGGGTCCGGCACGTCGAGCGGGAGCCGCGTCGCGTCGGCCTGGATCCAGTGGACGGGGGCGCTGGCGGCGACCCGGCGCTCGTTTTCGGTCGCGGTCGAGAGCGCGCCGCGGTCGAGTTCGATCCCGAACACGCGCGCGGGACCGCGGAGGGCCGCCGCGAGCGCGAGCATCCCCGTTCCGGTGCCCAGATCGAGGACGGTCCGGCCGTCGACGTCGCCGTGGAGGTCGGCGAGGTGGACGACGTGCGCCGCCAGATCGGGGGGCGTCGGGTACTGTTCGAGCGCGGCGGTGGGCGCCTCGAAGCCGGCGACGACGCCGAGCTTGGTCGCGAGCGATCGCTTCGACGCCATCCGCTCAGGGGGCGAGCGAGCCGTCGTCGACGCGGACGAGTTCGACGCCCTCCCGGCGGGCTCGTTCTGCGAGCGCCGACAGCGCCGGCTCGGCCGCCCCTCGGTCCGCGACCTCGTCCAGCCGGACCTCGATCCGACCGGCACCGAGGAACGACGCGGCGCGGACGTACTCGCGGAGCCGGTCGGCCTCGCGCTGGGTCGAGAGCGCGTCGTCACAGTCGAAGCAGGCCGCGACGGAGAGCGTCGCGGGCTGGTAGCCGCGGGCGGAGAATTCGGCCTTGAGATCGCGGAGGTGTTCGGGGGCGGTACTTTCGAGGTCGGCGGCGTCGATGACGATGGGGTCGATCTCCGCCGGTCGACAGCCGCGGAGCGTGGCTTCGATCCCGTCGGACTGCGTCGTGCTCATACTCTGCTATATGCATTAGTAATACAAAAGCTTTGTTGAATGCTTAATAGTAATACCTAGACGGTCACGTTTCGTGTTCAATTCGAGTTCGTGTCGGTCAAATCCCGCGGTATACTGGGAAGAATGACAGATACAGGACACGCCGTATACGGGTTGGAGAGCCGTTTTGAACGGAGTCCTGTAGATCGGCGCGACGAGAGCAACGGTCGAGTTCAGACAAAGGTTTAAATGCGGGAGTAACCAGAAACCTTATAATGGAACGTCCGAGCCGCCAGCGCCAACAGGAGCGGGAAACGGAGCACGAGTCGGACGAGGAAACGCTCTCCTGCCCGGAGTGCGATTCCACTGAGATCGTCACCGACGCCGATCAAGAGCTCGTCTGTGAGGACTGTGGCCTGGTGCTGGACGAACGGAACATCGACCGCGGCCCGGAGTGGCGCGCGTTCAACCACTCGGAGCGGCAGTCGAAGTCGCGCGTCGGCGCCCCCATCACCGAGACGATGCACGACAAGGGGCTGACGACGACGATCGACTGGAAGGACAAGGACGCCTACGGGCGATCGCTCTCCTCCGAGAAGCGGTCGCAGATGCACCGCCTGCGCAAGTGGCAGGAGCGGATTCGGACCAAGGACGCCGGCGAGCGCAACCTCCAGTTCGCGCTCTCGGAGATCGACCGCATGGCGAGCGCCCTCGGCGTCCCCCGATCGGTACGCGAGGTCGCCTCGGTCATCTACCGACGCGCGCTCAACGAGGACCTCATCCGCGGGCGCTCGATCGAGGGCGTCTCCACCGCCGCCCTCTACGCCGCCTGTCGTCAGGAGGGGATCCCGCGCTCGCTCGACGAGGTCGCCGACGTGTCGCGCGTCCCGCAAAAGGAGATCGGACGCACGTATCGCTACATCTCCCAAGAGCTCGGCTTAGAACTGAAGCCGGTCGACCCGAAGCAGTTCGTCCCCCGGTTCGCGTCCTCGCTGGAGCTCAGCGAGGAGGTGCAGTCGAAGGCGACGGAGATAATCGACGTCTCCGCGGAGCAGGGGCTCCTCTCGGGGAAGTCGCCGACCGGATTCGCCGCCGCCGCGATCTACGCCGCCTCCCTGCTGTGTAACGAGAAGAAGACCCAGCGCGAGGTCGCCGACGTCGCGCAGGTCACCGAAGTCACCATCCGCAACCGGTATCAAGAGCAGATCGAAGCGATGGGCTTCCGTTGACATCCTCTCCGCGCTGAAGTGCGAGGCTTTCTCCTCGATTCCCCGTAAGGTCGGCTGCGACGAAAGTCCGCGGTGATCGGGTTTTTAATCGATACCGGGCGTATCCCGTGACGAGATGTACTCTCAGATCCTCGTGCCGACCGACGGCAGTCCGGCCTCGGACGCCGCGATCGAGCACGCGATCGACCTCGCCCGACAGTACGACGCTCGCCTGCACGCCCTCTACGTCGTCGACGGAGCGGCGTACTCGACGCTCGAAGCCGGCGCCGACATCGTCGTCGAGGCGCTCGAATCCGAGGGGAAAGAGGCCACGCGCCGCGTCGCCGACGCCGCCGCGGACGCGGGCGTCGACTGCGAGACGACGGTCGTCACGGGCACCGCCTACCAGTCGATCCGCGACTACGTCGCCGAGAACGCCATCGACGTGATCGTGATGGGAACCCACGGTCGGAAGGGGCTCGATCGGTACCTGCTCGGCAGCGTCACGGAGCGGGTCGTCCGCACGTCGGACGTACCGGTGCTGACGGTGCGCCAGCCCGCCGATGAGTAGCCGACGGTGACGACGATGCGCGACTGGCTGTCACACCGCGTCGTCTCCTCGCCGGACCATACCGCCCTGATCCGGGCCGAAGACGGCGAGGCGTGGACCTACACCGACCTCGACCGGCTCGTCTCCGAGACCGCCGGGCGGCTCGTCGCCCACGGGATCGAGGCGGACGACAGGCTGGGCGTGCTCACGCCGCCGTACGTCGGGACGGTGGGGCTCGTCCACGCGGCGATGCGGATCGGGGCGACCTTCGTCCCGCTGGGACAGGAACTCACCGAACGCGAGCTCTCCGAGCGCGTCGAGCGGACCGATCTCGACGCGGTGGTCTGTGCGGAGCCGACGGAAGAGGCCGCGCTCGGTGCCGTCGACGGCTGTGATACGGATAGCGAGGTACCGGTGTTCTCCGTCGACGATCCAGTCGCCGAGGACGTCGCGGCGGTACACGCCGTCGATCCGGAGCCGGTCGATCCGGCGGAGTGGACGGAGTCGGACTACCTCTGTGTCCTGTTCACCTCCGGAACGACCGGCGACCCCAAGCCCGTCCCGCTCACCGCGGGCAACGTGTACAGCTCGGCGGTCGCCTCCGCGTTCCGACTCGGCGTCGACCGCGGGGACCGGTGGCTCGTGTCGCTGTCGCTTCACCACATGGGCGGGCTCGCCCCGGTGTACCGCTCCGCGCTGTACGGGACGACGCTCGTGCTCCGCGAAGGGTTCGACCCGGGCGGCACCGCGGACGACATCGACACCTACGACGTGACCGGGATCTCGTTGGTCCCGACGATGCTCAAGCGGATGCTCGACCGGCGCGGGACCCTCTCGGACACGCTCCGAGTGGTGCTTCTCGGCGGGGCGCCCGCCCCGGACGAGCTGATCGAGCGCTGTCGCGACTACTCGATCCCGGTGTACCCGACCTACGGGATGACCGAGTCCGCCTCCCAGATCGCGACCGCGACGCCCCGACAGACGAGGGACCGGCTCGGCACCGTCGGCCGCCCCCTGTTCGGGACCGACGTGACGATCGTCGACGAGGAGGGGACGCCGGTCGAGCGCGGGGAGTCCGGCGAGATCGCCGTCGACGGGCCGACGGTGACCCCCGGGTACATCGACGCGGGAGACGGGAACGACCGAGCGGGCGAAAGCGACGGAAACGAGCCGAATACCGGTACTCTCGACCGATCCGCGTTCGGTCCACACGGCCTCCACACCGGCGACGTGGGTCGCGTCGACGGCGGGGGGTTCCTCTACGTGCTCAACCGCCTCGACGACCGGATCGTCACCGGCGGCGAGAACGTCGAGCCCGGCGAGGTGGTCGACGTGCTCAGGGAGTTCCCGCCGGTCGAGGACGCCGCCGTGGTGGGGCTCGACGACGACGTGTGGGGCGAGCGCGTCTCGGCGCTGCTCGCGGTCGACGACCTGCTGCGAGACGCCGGCGACGGGGAGACGGGCGGCGAGTCCGCGGGCGCGGCCGAACCGATCGCGAGCGACGCGCCGCCGCTCGTGGACGAGGAGCGGCTCGTCTCGTTCGCGCGGGAGCGGCTCTCGGGGTTCAAGATTCCGAAGACCGTCGCGTACGTCGACGATCTCCCCCGAACCGTGTCGGGGACCGTCGACCGGGAGGCGGTGCGCCGTATCCTCCGCGAGCGCGGGCACGACCCGCGGGGCGACGCCGATCTGGAGACGGCCGGGTTCGAGCCGGCCGAGCCGACCGAACCGGCCGGAGCGGACGCGGAGACCGAAGCGGCCGAAGCGGCGGAACTGATCGAGCAGGCCGAACCGGTCGATCCGGCAGAAGCGGCGGATCCGGACGAGTCGCCGACAGCGGGAGACGCGGCGAACGACCACGCCGAAGGCGGAGACTCGGATCCCGCCGATAGCGACCGTACCGACGACGGCAATGATGAGCATGACGCCGGCGGAGAGGAGGGTAGCGAACGTGACGAAGCGGCGACTACGGGAGAGGGGGGAGACGAAACGCCGGCCAACGACGACGGCGACGAAGAGACGACTAACGACGAGGACGCCGACGAAGCGTCGAACGACCGCGACGGCGCATAAACTGTCCCGGTGTTCTCCGTTGTTCCACGAACGTTTTGACCACGGGGTCCACACGTGACCCATGGATCTACTCGACGACAGCATCGTCCCGGAGCGCGCGAGGGACGTGAAGGCGGAGGCCCGCGAGTTCGCCGACGAGCACATCGCCCCCAACGCCGAGTCGTACTACGAGTCGGGCGAGTACCCGTGGGAGATACTGGAGGCCGGGATGGACGCCGGGCTCGTCGCGCAGGACATCGGCGAGGAGTACGGCGGGAAGGGGTTCGACCTCGCGCAGGTGCTCGCGATCGCGGAGGAGTTCTACCGCGCCGACGCCGGCATCGCGCTCACGCTCCAGCTCGCGAGCTTCGGCTGCGAGATGGTCGAGCAGTACGGCACCGACGAACAGAAGGAGGAGTACCTCCGCCCCGTCGCGGAGAACGACCAGATCTCGGGGCTGGCCGTCTCGGAGCCCGAGACCGGATCGGACCTCGCGGGGATGACGACGAGCGCCGAGAAGGTGGAGGGCGGCTACGAGCTCACCGGTGAGAAGTACTGGGTCGGCAACGCGGTCGAGGCCGACTGGCTCACCGTCTACGCCAAGACCGGCGACGGCGAGGACCGCTACTCGAACTACACCCTGTTCATCGTCGAGACCGACTCGGACGGGTACGAGGCGGAGCACATCCCGGAGAAGATGGGGATGCGCGCCTCCAAGCAGGGCCACATCGTCTTCGAGGACTGCTTCGTCCCCGAGGAGAACGTCGTCGGCAGCGAGGGCGGCGGCTTCTACGTGCTCGCCGACTTCTTCAACCACGGTCGCGTGATCGTCGGCGGCCACGGGCTCGGGCTCGCGGCCGCGGCCATCGAGGAGGCCGAGGAGTTCGTTCACGGGCGCAACGCCTTCGGCCGCACCGTCAACGAGTTCCAGGCCGTCCAGCACACCCTCTCGGACATGCGGATCGGCTTCGAGTCGGCGCGCGCGCTCAACTGGCGCGCCTGCGAGAAGGTCGCGGACAACGACGACGCGGGGTACTGGGCCGCCCTCGCGAAGACCAAATCGACCGAGGTCGCGACCGACTGCGCCGAGAAGGGGATGAAGCTCCACGGCGGACGCTCGATCCTCACCGACCGCCGGATCGCCCGCGTCTACCGCGACGTGCGCATCCCGGTGATCTACGAGGGCGCCAACGACATCCAGCGGAACCTGATCTACCGGCAGTCGCGGTGAGGTGACAGCCTCCTCGGGATGAGGTCCCCGACGAAAACGCCAAGACGCCGGGGGGACACCACGACGTATGCGACTGGAGGACTACTGGGGGATCGGCCCGAAGACGAGCGAGCGTCTCACGGAGTCGCTCGGCACCGAGCGGGCGATCGAAGCGATCGAGTCGGCCGACGTACGGGCGCTGGTCGACGCCGGGCTTCACCGCGGGCGAGCCACCCGGATCCTCCGCCGGGCGAACGGCGAGGCCGGCATGGACGTCCTCGCGACCGGCGACACGCGCTCCGTGTACGACGACCTCCTCACGCTGGCGGCGAGCCACGCGCTGACCGCCCACGCCGCCGACCGGATCCGAGTCCTGACACCGCTCACCGACCGGGACGCGGTCGAGTCCCGGCTCGACGAGGTGGTCGCCGCCCGCGACGCGTGGGCGGCGCTCGACGACGGCGAGCGAGAGCGGGTGACCGAGGCGTTCGACCAGTACGACGCCGCCGAGGGCTCGGATCTGGCGGCCGTCGAGACCGCCGTCGCGCTGCGCGAGGCCGGTCTCACGGAGACTCCCTTCGAGGAGATTGGGACGCTCGACGGGGAGCGCCTGCGCGACGCCGCCGACGCGCTCGCCGACGTGCGGGGCGCGATCGACCCGACGGGACCCGGCGGCGACGGCGAGATCGAGGTCGCGCGCGGCGCGGACGACGAGCTCGACCGTCGGCGCGACCAGCTCGACGCGGCACGCGAGCTCTCGAACTCGGCGTTCGACGTGCTCGACGCGGTCCGGGACGGCTCCCTGCGGGACTTCGAGGCGCTGGAGGCGGCGACGATCGACCACGTCGCGAGCGAGACCGTCGTCGACCCGGCGACGGTGCGGTCGGTCGCGCCGGACGAGGCGCTCGACGCCGCCGACTTCGTCTCCGCCACCCTCCGCGATCTGGTCGCGGAACTGGAGGGGGCGGTCGCGGAGCGCGAGGAGACCGTCGCCGCCGACATCCGCGAGCGGATCGGCGGGATGCGGGGCGGAGATGAGGGAGGCGAGGGGGGCGGGCACGAAGGAGGCGAGGGGGGCGGGCACGAAGGAGGCGCAACCACCGTCGCCGGCGCGGTCTCGGCCGTCTCCGACGCCGCGTTCCTCCTGTCGCTCGCGCGGTTCGCGGTCGCGTACGATCTGACGCGACCCACCCTCGTCGACGACGGCGTGGCGGTGCGGAACGCCCGCAACCTCTTCATCGACGGCGACGTGCAGCCGGTGTCGTACGCGATCGGCACGCACTCGCTGGCGGGCGATCCCGGCGTTTCGAACGCCGAAGCCCCGCCGACCGGCGACCGCGTGAGCGTCCTGACGGGGGCGAACTCCGGCGGGAAGACCACCCTGTTGGAGACGCTGTGTGCGGTCGCCCTTTTGGCCTCGATGGGGCTCCCGGTCCCGGCCGAGGAGGCGGAGGTCGGCGCGTTCGACCGGATCGTCTTCCACCGCCGGCACGCCTCCTTCAACGCCGGCGTGTTAGAGTCGACGCTGAAGTCGGTCGTGCCGCCGCTTGTCGCCGACGGCCGGACCCTCATGCTCGTCGACGAGTTCGAGGCGATCACGGAGCCGGGGCGGGCCGCGGACCTCTTGAACGGGCTCGTGACGCTCACCGTGGACCGGGGCGCGCTCGGCGTCTACGTCACCCACCTCGCGGACGATCTGAGCCCGCTCCCGGAGCCCGCCCGGATCGACGGCATCTTCGCCGAGGGGCTCACGAACGACCTGGACCTCCGCGTCGACTACCAGCCGCGGTTCGGCACGGTCGGGAAGTCGACGCCGGAGTTCATCGTCTCGCGGCTGGTGGCGAACGCGACGGACCGCGGCGTCCGCGCCGGGTTCGAACACCTCGCCGGCGCGGTCGGCGAGGAGGCGGTCCAGCGCACCCTCTCGGACGCGGAGTGGTCGAGGGGCGATGACTGAGGGGGACCCGTCCGGGACCGGCGGCCCCGACCGAATCCGGTCGATCGCGGTCCACCGCGACGACGTGGCGACCGCGCTGGAGGCGACCCTGCGGAGCGACCGCGAGGTCGTGCTCCGCGTGACGCCGCCCTTCTCGGGACGGATGCGCGCTCGGATCCACGCGGTCGACGGAGGCGACGAGGAGGGGTCCGGCGGCGATGGCCCTGCCCCGATCCACGTCGACCCGCGCGACCTCGTCTCGGACGTTCCCCCCTATCCGGAGGTGGACGAGACGATGGCGGAGAACCCGGACGCGGACGTGGAAACCCGCCGGAAGCGACACACCGACGCCGTCGAGTCGTGGCGCGAGGCGGTCCGCGAATCGGTGGTCGACGGCGTCGAACTCGACGTCGGTGACGAGCGGGCCGTCGAAGTCGACGTGACCGCCCTTGGATGAACGATTGACGCCGGGAGTGGGTATTGCAGATCGGTGGTGGGTGAGGAGTATTTAAATTATCGTAAGCGACAGCGACGATCGTTTATAAGTGCGGTGGCGCGTGCCTCCGAGGCCGCTTCGCGGCCGAGGAGCACGCGCGAGGGATGCGGTGAGCGCTCGCAGAGCGCGAACCGCGAGGTTGGGGAGGCGTGAGGCGCGGTGGTGTGTGGTTGGGTGGGACTCAAAGGGGCAGTCGCTCTCGGCGAACCCCAGCGACGCAAGGACCGCAGGGAGCGGAGCGACCGAGGACCGCAGCGAGCTGTGGGAGCCGAGAGCGACTGGGGCTTTGAAGACCTTCACCACAGTAGCGTCGATAAGTTATAAACAGCCGCCAGCAACACCACTCGATCGCTTATAAACAACCGCTCCACCGTTTTACTATACCCACTCCCGCTATCGATCGAGAATACTCCAGCGGCCAACCGGTCCGGCCGAGAATCCGTCTGAAACGGGATCGCTCACCGGAACCGGTTGAAAACCGCACTCGGCTACAGCCGGAGTCGCTCGACCGCGGTTCCGGCGCCGGAGAACTCGTCGAGGACCGTCTCGGCGTCGACAGTCTCGTCGTCCGCGTCATCGTCGCTGCTCCCGACTCCGCCGGTGTTCGCGGCGGCGACGACGAGCGTCTTCGCGTCGAGCGCCGGGTCGAGGCGGAACTCGTACTTGCCGTCCGCCGGCGTCGCGAGCTCAGAGCCGTCCGGCGTGTACACCGCGACGGTGTCCGCGTCGGTCTCGCCGGCGACGACGAGGGCGTCGTCGACGTACTCCACGGTCGCCGTCAGCTCCGGCGGCGCCGCCCGGTCGCGCTCGACGTAGCGGTCGCGGACGACGGTCGGCGTCTCGACCGGTTCGCCCGCGTCGACGCCGTGCGCGAGCCGGATGAAGCCGGCCATCGACCACGCGAGGGGGGTGGCCCCCCCGGTGCCCTCGCCGAACTCCCAGCCGTAGTCGGTCGGGTGCTCGCGGTCCCACACCTGCTCGGGCAACATCCGGCCCGAGTTGCCGAACCCGGCCATCGTCTCGAGGAGGGCGTCGGGTTCGAGGGCGTCCTCGTCGGTGCCGCCGAAGGCGTCGGGGCCGTCGGCGCGGGCGCGCAGCTCGTACTCGCCGCGCTCGCCGGTGAAGATCGGCCACAGGCGCCCGCGACCGTCGCCGTTCCCGGCCCAGGGGCCGCCGGGGTCGCCGCGCGCGATCTCGCCGTACGCGTCGCCGACGTACCGGTACCAGGCGGGGCCGTACGGGGTGTCGACGCGGATCGAGTCGTCGACCACGGAGACGGAGTTCCGGACGACGGCGTCGTCCGCGGGCTTCACGCCGAGCCGGACCAGTTCGAGGAAGCCGCCGTCGACGATCTCCCGCTCGTCGTAGGTGGGGCCGTCGTTGGCGATCGTCCGGGGGCGACCGATCTCCGGGTCGCCGTCGGCGGTGACCCGCACGTAGTAGGGGGTCTCGCCGTGTCGCTCGGTGCCCGTCGCGGTCGCGCACCACTCCTCGACGCGGACCGCCCAGTCGTCGGCGAGCGCGAGCCACGCGAGGGCGTCGGCGCGGAGCGATTCGGGGTCGGTCGCCGACCCGGAGCCGGCGGTGACGCCGCCCGCCTCGATCCGGTCGGCCTCGGCGACCGCGAGCGCGGCCCCGCAGACGAGCCCCGCGATCTCGGCGGCGATGCTCGACGGCGAGAAGCCGGCCTCCTCCTCCCAGCGCTCCTGGGCCGTCTCCGGACCGTTGGCGGCGATGTAGCCGAGCGAGCGGCGGACCTGATCGTAGGTGTAGTCGGCGTCGCCGGGCGCGATCCCGTGTTCGTACAGCTGCCACGCCATCACCGACGGGAACGCGATGTTGTCCATCTGCTCGCCGCCCCACCGCGTGCGCCCGTCGATGTAGGTGTTCTGCGGGAGGAACCCGTCGTCGTCCTGCTGGGTGTTGTAGAGGTACGCGAGCGCGTCGGCGCCGCGCGTGACCTCGCCGACCTCGATCAACGCCGTGAACACCTGATAGAGGTCGCGCGACCAGACGAAGTTGTAGCCGTAGCCGCGGTCCTCGGCGGCGTACTCCGTCTCGCCCCACGGCACCGACGGGCTGGCGATCCCCGCGCCGTCGTGCCGCTTGTCCTCGACCGCCGCCAGCGTCATCAGCGCGAACCGGTACTGGGTCTCCAAGTCGGCGTCGCCGGTCACGGAGTCGGGGAACTGCCGGTCCGCGAGCCACTCGCGCCACGTCTCGACGTACGACTCGGAGACGGTCGCGAAGCCGCGGGAGACCGCGCCGCGTGCCTCGCCGAGCGCGGCCGCGGTGTCGGCGTTCTCGGCGAACCCGAGCGCGACCGCGTCCGAGACCTCGGTCCCGCTCCCGACGAGCCCGGCGAGCACGACGTTGCCGGTGGCCGACTCGGTCCCCTCGCCGCGGTCGCCGTCGGCGAACAGCGCGTCGGACGCGTCGCTCCCCGCCGCGAGCACGCTCGCCCAGTCGAAGCCGCCCGCGCTGTCGAGCGCGAGCGCGACCTCGAAGGAGTCGCCCTCGTCGTCGACGAGCTTCCCCGTGTCGCGCTCGGCCGCGTCGTCGTTGCGCGCGAGCAGGTGGTAGCCGTCGGAGCCGCCGACCCGGTCGCCGCGGTCGTTCGTCCCCACGTTCGTGATCGTGGTGTCGACGAGGGCGTACACGTCGTACTCGCGGCTCCCCTCGAACGACACGTCGGCGAGGACCGCGTCGCCGTCGGTGTCGACCGCGTACTCGACGGTGAGCGTCCAGCGGTGGCCGTGGCCGTCGCCGGTCTCGCGGATCGTCTGCGTGTACGCGAGGGCGTCGTCGACGGTCGGCTCCGTGCTCCGCTCGACCGTCTCCGTCGCCGTCACGTGGCTGGTCTCGTCGAAGGTTCGGACCGTGTACCCCGTCTCCGGGTCGGCGACGAGGAAGTCGAAGGTCCGGACGTTCATGACGTCGATCCGGGGGAACCGCGCCTCGGTGAGCGCGCCCTCGGTCAGCGTGAACCAGACCGGCACGGGGTCGGCGGCCTCGTGGTCGGCGGGCGTGCCGACGCCGAACTTCCGGCCGGTCGTCCAGTGAGGCGCCTCGTCCGGTCCGCGCGGCTCGTCGTGCGGGACCGGGAGCGCCCCGTGTCGCGCGAGCGTCACCGTCGCGTCGATCCGGAGGGCGTGCGACCACGCGATCGGGGTCGCGCCGTCGAGGTCGCCGTCGTCGAACGCCTGCTCGGCGATGAGCCCGGCGTCGTTGACGAACGGTCCGTCGGGCTCACAGAGCGCGTAGAGGTCGCGCGCGGCGCCGAACAGGTCGCGGGCGTCCCCGTCTCGCTCGCGGACGAGCCCGCCCAGCTCGGCGGCGGCCGTCGACCCCCAAAGCGTCGCGATCGACCACACCTTCGCGGCGCCCTGCTCCGCGGTGCGCCAGTCGTCGCCGGTGAACCGGACGAGCCCCTCCACGTCGGCCGTCTCGCGCCGGAGATCGCCGATCGTCGTCAGCACGTGCGTCGTCACGCGGTCGAGGAAGGCGTCGAAGTCGATTTCGGCGGCGGTGGCGGTGGCGGCACCCCCGTCGGTCGCCTCGCCACGCTCGTCGCGCAGCGACGCGTACTCGGTCGCCGCGCCCGCGAGCGCGAACGTGCTGGCGTCCGGGCGGTCGTCGCGGCTCTCCGCGCTCGCGCGCTGCGGGAACCGCTCCGTGTCCGGGTTCCACCGGTCTTGCAGGCCGGCGAGTGCGGCGTCGGCCGCGTCGGCCGCGTCGGCCCGCACGTCGTCGGGGAGCGGCGCGCGCGCCACGGCGGCGAACGCGCGGAGGTACGTCGCGCCCGTGTGGGTGAACCGGCCGAGCGCGTTCTCCCAGCAGTTCTGACACCGCCGGGGGAGCCCGTCGTCCTCGGTCGTCTCGCGGAGGAACGCGAGGGCGTCCGCGAGGGTGTCGTCAACGCGCTCGCGCCACTCCGGGGGGAGGTCCTCGGTCCGGCGGAGCCGGGCGAGGAAGGCGACGACCGACGCGGGCTGGTCGAGCTGGTCGTTCGGGCCCGCGGTGCCGTTCGCGCCCTCGATCCGGGCGTTCGCCCAGCCGGGCGCGACCTTGCCGGAGTCGGCCCACACCCGGTGGGGCCACGAGCCGTCGGCGTCCTGCGTGCGACAGAAGAAGGAGGCCGTGGCGAGCAGCTCCTCGTCGGCGTCTAAGCCGAGCTCGTCGCTCGCGCCGAGCAGGGCCAGCGACGCCTCCGCCTCGTCGCGGAACCACGTGTAGCCGTAGCCGCCGGACGTGGAGTAGAAGGGGTCGAACTCCGGGGCGGCGATCCGCGCGCCGGACTCGGCGGTGAGCAGGTCGAGCGCGCGGAGGTCGCTGGCGACTACCGACCGGCGCGGCGTGTCGTCGGGGACGGCGGGGCCGCGGCCCTCGGCGGCCTCGCGGAGGTCGTCGGCGTCGGGGTAGGCGGTCGCGATCCGCGACAGCTCGTCGATGCGGCGCTGGCGGTCGGGGCCGTCCGAGATCGCGTCCTTGGCGTCGTCGACCGTCTCGCGGGTCTCCCGCCTGTCGAGGACTGCGCGGCTCGCGAGCGTGACGCGCTCGGTCCGGCCGTCGCGCTCGAAGGGGGCGCGGACGACCACGTCGGGGGTGAGCCGGGAGTCCTCGCGCTGGTCGATCTCGCCGCGGTGCGGGAACCCCTCGCCGCTCTCGCCGAGCAGCTCGGAGACGGTACGGAGCCGCTGGCCGTGCGCGGCCGTGAGGCCTGTCGAGGCGGTGAGGAAGTCGTGTTCGGTCCGGTGGTACACCTCGACGACGCTGCCGTCCTCGGGGCCGGCCGCCTCGTGGACGAGGTTGCCGACGCGCCCCTCGACCATGTCCGGCGAGAACGCGCAGGCCGCGACGAGCTCCGCGTCCGCCGGCGGCGCGCCGCGCAGCTCGACGTGGGTGAGGTGGGTGTCGCTGACGACCAGATCGAACTGGTGGATCGTGTAGCGCCCGGCGTCGTACTCGGTCTCGACGAGGGGCGTGTCGCCGTCGTAGTGCTGGCGGGTCGTCGTGAGGTCGTCGAACCAGCGGACGCCCCGCCCGGCCGTGATCCCCATCCGGAGGCGGTCGGCGCCGCCGACCCCGGAGAGGGAGTACGAACAGTCGTGGACGGTCCCGTTCGGCCCGACGTGGACCAGCCGACCGTCGTCGCCCGTGAACGCGCCGGCGGTGGTGGGTCGCTCCGCCGGGTAGCGCTCGCCGCGCCGACGTTCGTGTTCAGTGAGAGCGGTTCGCAGTCGCATGGGTTCCCTGCGATTGCCGAGGTGAAAGCCTTGACGACCGAGGCCGTCTGCGCGCCCCGGCGCCGAGGGTTGCGCCGTCCCTCGCCCGGGTCGGCGACGATCCGCACAGGAGCAACACCGAAGGCCCCGGGCGCCGATGGGGGTTACATGCACCATCCCGGACCCCCGCGATTCCTCGCGACCGGCGAGACCACGGAGCTCGCGCCGCGAGATCCGGACCCGAGCGCGTCCTACGCGTGGCGCGTCGTCGACGCGCCCCCGGACAGCGAAGCGACGGTCGGAAGCGACTCGGTGACCGAGTTCACCCCCGACGTACCCGGACGCTACCGGATCGGCCTCGACGCGCCGGACGGCGACCACCTGCTGACGGTCCGCGCGTTCCCGTCGAGCTACGAGGGCGTCGACGTGAAGGGCGGGAGCGGGACGGCGATCCGCGACCGCACCGCCGGTGACGCCCCCGTCGACTACGCCGAAGGCCGCGCCGACGCAGGCACCGGGCGCCCGCGCGTGCGGTTAGACGCGAGCGTGGTGTCGAGCGAGGCCGGTGGCGACGGCGACGCGGGCGCCCCCGAGATCGTCGTCCGCGCGACGCCGACCCCGAACCCGCACTCCTCGCTCGGCGCGGACGACCTGCGAGTCGCGTTCGTCGTCGACGACCGCGACGTCGCGAGCGCGGTCGCGGAGGGACGGACCAACCCGCGCGACGCCTTAGAAACGAGCGGCGACGGGCGGGAGATCCGGGTTCCCGCGGCCGCGGTCGCGGACCGCCTGCGCGTCCACGGGGTCGCCGTCGCCGCGGAGCCCGGACGGGAGCCGCGCGTCAGCGTCGCCGACGCGGTCGCGGTCGAGCGGAGCGGGGACGGCGTCGAGCGAGGGCGAGGGGACGGCGAGAGCGGGCCGATCGGCGGGCCGAACGGCTCCGACTTCGAGACTGTGCGGCTCAACGACCCGCCGGCGTGGACCCGCGACGCGTCCGTCTACGAGGTGTACGTCCGGACCTTCGCCGACGGGGATGGCGGGGGGAGCGACGGCGGCGACGACGAGCGCGGAAAGACGTTCGACGCGATCGCAGAGCGGATCCCGGCGATCGCGGATCTCGGCGTCGACACGCTGTGGCTCACGCCAGTCCTCAAACACGACGGGAAGCCGCACGGCTACAACATTACCGACTTCTTCGACGTGGCCGAGGACCTCGGCGACCGCGACGACTACGAGGCGCTGGTCGAGACGGCCCACGACCACGGGCTGCGCGTGCTGTTCGACTTCGTCGCCAACCACACCGCGCGCGACCACGAGTGGTTCGAGGACGCCTACGGGAACCCGGACTCCCCGTACCGCGACCGCTACGAGTGGCAGGAGTCCGGCGAGCCGGGGACGTACTTCGACTGGGAGCTGATCGCGAACTTAAACCACGCGAACCTCGACGTCCGGCGGTTCCTCCTCGACGTGATCGACGAGTGGGCCCCCCTCGTCGACGGGTTCCGTTGCGACATGGCGTGGGCGGTCCCCGACTCCTTCTGGCGCGAGCTCCGCGACCGCGTGAAGGACATCGACCGGGAGTTCCTGCTGATGGACGAGACGATCCCGTACATCCCCGGCTTCCACGAGGGGATGTTCGACGTGCACTTCGACGCGACGCTGTACTTCCAGCTCCGGCAGATCGGGCGCGGGGTCGACCCCGCCGCGTCGCTGCTCGACGCGATCGACCAGCGCGCGGAGATCGGCTTCCCGGACCACGCCGAGTTCCTCCAGTACATCGAGAACCACGACGAGACGCGCTACCGCGTCGAGTGCGGCGACGCCGCCGCTGCCGCGGCGGGCGCGGCGATCGTCACCCTGCCGGGCGTTCCGATGATCTACGCCGGCCAGGAGATCGGTCAGCGCGGCCGGCGCGACGCGATCGCGTGGGAGCACGCCCGCGACGGGGTCCGCGACCGCTACGAGCGGCTGCTCGCGGTCCGCGCCGAGCACTCCGCGCTCGGGCCCGACGGCGACCTCGACCGGGTGGGGTACCACGTCGCCAGCGGCGACCTCTCCGAGCGGCCGATCGTCGCCAGCGGGGAGGTTCACCCCGACGACGTGGTGGCGTTCCGCCGGAGCGACGACGAGGAGTCGCTGGTCGTCGTCCTCAACTTCGCGCCCGAGCCGGCGAGCGTCTCGGTCGGCGTCGACCACGGCGACCGGAACCTCGTGACCGGCGAGCCCTGCGTGGTCGTCGACGGCGACGGGACCGAGCGGATCCGCGTCGACGACGTCGCGGTCGTGCGCGAGATCGAGAACTGAAACCGTCAGCGAGACTGAACGGACGCAACGCTTGAGTCGGTGGGGGGCGCAGGGGAACGCATGCGACTCGACCGCTCCGGCGGCGTGTTCTGTCACGTCACCTCGCTCCCGGGGAGACACGGCATCGGCGACCTGGGCGACGGCGCGGAGGCGTTCCTCTCCTTTTTGGGCGACGCCGACGTGCGCCACTGGCAGATCTGTCCGCTCGGCCCGACGATGGACGCCGCCGGGGAGTCCCCGTACCAGTCGCCCTCCGCGTTCGCCGGCAACCCCCTCCTGATCGACCTCGACGGCCTCGTCGACGACGGCTGGCTCGACGAGTCCGACCTCGAACCGGTCCCCGACTTCCCGGACGACCGGGTCGACTACGAGGCGGTCCGCGGGTACAAGGAGCCGCTGTTGCGGACCGCGTTCGAGCGGTTCGAGGGGCGAGCGACCGCGGACGACCGCGCGGCGCTGGACGCCTTCCGCGAGCGCGAGCCGTGGCTCGACGACTACGCGCTGTTCCGCGCGATCTCGGCCGCGAGAGACGAGGACACGTGGACCGAGTGGCCGGACCCGCTCCGGACGCGGGAGCCGGACGCGCTCGCCGACGCCCGCGAGCGCCGCGCGACCGAGGTGCGGTTCCGCGAGTTCCTCCAGTGGACGTTCGACCGGCAGTGGCGCGACCTCCGGGCGGTCGCCGACGAGGAGGGCGTGTCGATCGTCGGGGACGTGCCCATCTACGTCGCGCTCGACTCCGCGGACGTGTGGGCGAACCCCGAGGCGTTCCGGCTCGACGGAGGGAACCGGCCCGCCGCGGTCGCGGGGGTGCCGCCGAACGCCGGCGACACCGGCCAGCGGTGGGGGAACCCCGTCTACGACTGGGACCGGCTCGCGGAGCGCGGCTACGACTGGTGGATCGCCCGGTTCCGGCGGCTGTTCGAGCTCGCCGACGTGGCGCGGCTCGACCACTTCCTCGGGTTCGTCAAGTACTGGGCGATCCCGGCCGACCGCGACGACCCCGCGGCCGGCGAGTGGCGCGAGGGACCGGGTCGCGACCTGTTCGAGACCGTGGAGCGCGAGCTGGGGAAAGCGCCCTTCATCGCCGAGGACCTCGGGTTCGAGGAGCCGGAGATGGACGAGCTGATGGCGGAGTTCGGCTTCCCCGGGATGCGCGTCCCGCAGTACGCCGACTGGTGTGCGGAGGGCGACGAGTACCAGCCGATGCACTACCCCGAGGGCGTCGTCGGCTACACGTCGACCCACGACACGGACACGTGGGTCGGGTACTTCGAGGACCTCCCGGAGCGCCAGCGCGAGTGCTTCCGGTACAACGTCGGCGCCGAGGGCGATCGCCCGACCGAGTGGGAGATCATCGAGGAGATGTGGGCCTCGGAGGCGGTGGTGGCGATGACGACGGTCCAGGACCTGCTCGGGCTCGAGAGCGAGTCGCGGTTCAACGAGCCGGGCACCCTCGGCGGCAACTGGGAGTGGCGCGTCCGCCGCGACGCGCTCGACGACGAGATAGCCGACCGGCTGTGGGAGCTCGCGGGCGACCACGTCAGATAATCGATGCCCGGCTGGAGCCTCGCGGACGGCTCGGTCCTCCACGTCGCCGTGATCGCCGTCGCCACCGGCGCGATCTGGGTGGGGAGCGGCTGGTTAGAGGAGGCCGCGGAGACGCTCTCCGAGTACTACGGGCTCCCGGCGGTGGTGCAGGGGTCGATCGTCGTCGCCGTCGGGTCGAGCTTCCCGGAGTTCGCCAGCGTCGTCGTCACCGCGGCCACCGGCGTCTTCGATATGGGCGTGGGCGCGCTCGTCGGCTCCGCCATCTTCAACATCCTCGTCATCCCCGGCCTCTCCGGGTTCGGCGCCGACGGCGACCTCGAGGCCAGCCGCGCGATCGTGTACAAGGAGGCGCAGTTCTACATGATCGCGGTGTCGGCGCTTGTGGTCACGTTCTCGCTCGCGGTCATCTACTACCCCGTCTCGTCGGACCCGATCGCGGGGGAGCTCACCCGCCCGGTCGCGGCGATCCCGCTCGCGCTGTACGGGCTCTACCTGTTCATCCAGTACGAGGACGTCGGCGACGCGGCGATCGAGCGCGTGCGGGAGGGCGTGGGCGTCCGCCGCGAGTGGGGGAAGCTCGCGGCCGGCCTGCTCCTCATCGGCGTCGCAGTCGAGCGGCTGGTCGGGTCGGTCGAGTCGCTCGGGTCGGCGTTCGGCGTCCCGGAGTTCCTCGCCGGGGTCACCGTCGTCGCCGCCGCGACGAGCCTCCCGGACGCCCTCGTGAGCGTCCGGACCGCGCGCGAGGGGCGCGGCGGGACGAGCCTCGGGAACGTGCTGGGGTCGAACACCTTCGACCTGCTCGTCGCCATCCCCGTCGGGGTGTTGATCGTCGGAAGCGTCGACGTGAACTTCTCGACCGCCGTCCCGATGCTGGGCGTGCTTACCGTGGCGACCGTGTTGTTGTTCGCGACGCTCCGGACGGACCTGTCGCTCACCGATCGGGAGTCGTCCGTCCTGTTGGTCGCGTACCTCCTGTTCGTCGCGTGGGTGGTCGCGGAGACGGTCGGGGCGACGACGGTGCTGAGAGGAGTTTAAAGGGTTAGTCGTCCTCCGTCGCCGGCGCCGACCCTCAGTACCGGTTCCGACCGAGGATCAGGTACAACACGAGCCCCAGAAGCGGCGCGAGGAACGCGACGATCGCCCACAGGAACGCGGGCTGGTCGCTGCGCTGCTGGGCGTCGGAGTAGATCCAGACGACGATGCCGAGCTGTACGAGCAGCACGAGGAGGCTGAACAGGAGGAACAGCGCGCCCGCTCCTCCCTGTAGCAGTATCGGGGACATCGTCATCGACGACTCAGGCGGAAAATAAGTGTCTTTGGTTACGGAGAATCGAGGAGAAAGCCTCGCGCTTTAGCGCGGGGATGAATCCGACACTACCCTTCACAGTCCACCGTTTGATGGCATGCGTGGATATTCCACGCTGCGCTAATGCACACCTTCAAGTAATTTTGTCTATATAGGTTACGTATGGCGAAACAGGTCGTTACTCGCACCCACACTGCTTCCATTCGGAACCAGTCACGGGTGTCGGACGACCTTGATTCGCTCGGGTTCGCAGCTTCGAAAATTTGGAACGTCGGACGGTGGACATGCAGTCGGCTCTGGGATGAAATCGGTCACATCCCCAACCACACCGAACTCACCGCGTACCTCAAAACCCACGAACGCTACGATGACTTACATTCTCAGTCAAGTCAGCGAGTCCTTCAAGAACTCGCTGAGGCGTTCAAGGGCTGGTACAGCAACCAACAAAACGGAGATACGAAAGCGAACCCGCCCGGCTACCGCAAACACGGCGACGAACACCCGCGTTCAACGGTCACATTCAAGCAGAAAGGCTTCAAACTCGACACTCAGTACGACCGAGTCCGACTCTCAAAAGGCTCGAACCTCAAGGAGTACTGGTCGGACTTCGTCCTGTGTAAGTACCAGACCCGCCCCGACGTTGACCTTTCCACCGTGGAGAACGTTCAACAAGTCAAGATTGTCTGGACGGGCGACGAGTGGGAACTACAATTTGTCTGTAAGGTCGAAATCGACGTAGATGAAGCCCCGGGTGAGAAAACCGTGGGTGTTGATCTCGGTATCAACAACTTCGCTGCGCTCGCTTATGAAGACGGTCACAGCGAGCTATACCCGCTGAATTGCTTGAAACAGGACGACTACTACTTCAGCAAGCGAATCGCTCGGTGTGACGATTCGAACTCCGAGCAGGCCACGCGGCTAAACCAGAAGAAGTCAGCTCGCCGTACTCACTACTTCCACACGCTCTCAAAACACATCGTCCAGCGGCTGTCTCTTATACACATCTCCGAGCC
>NZ_RJJW01000002.1 GCF_003781945.1 Halorubrum sp. CSM-61
GGGGGGSCCCCCGVGCCCGCCTCTGCACGGCTCGCGCGTGGGCTGCCGCCGCCGTGCGGAGTCCGCCGCTCGCGGACTCGAACGGTGTGGGCGGTCTCGGTCGCGTCGTCGACGACGAGCGCCTCGCCAGTCCCGCCCGGGAGACGGGAGGCGAGGTCGCCGGCGAGGTAGGTCGCCTCCGCCTCGGCGAGCCGGTCGAGGTCGCGCTCGGCGGTGAGTCGGTGAGCGACGATGAGATCCGACTGCGAGACGGCGACGCTCGGCAGCGCGCCGGGGCGCTGCGTCGCACAGACGAGCGAGACGCCGGGCGCGCGGCCGCGGGTCAAAAGCGTCCGGAGCGCGGGGTCGGCGACCCCGCCGAAGAAGGCGTGCGCCTCGTCGACGAGCAGCCACGGGAGCCGGCCGAGGTCGCCGTCGATCCGAGCGTCGTAGAGCCCGCGAGCGACCGCCCTGACGACCGCGGCCGCGGCCGCCTCCGGGGCGCCGGCGAGGTCGAGCACGGTCGGGTCCCCGTCGCCGACGAGTCGGACGATCGGCGGCGCGTCCGCGTCGAACACGTCCCACGACTCGGCGAGCCGCAGGTGGTTCGCGGCCGCACGGCGGTCCGCCGCGGGCGCGTCCGCGTCGTCGACGCGATCGCGAAGCGCCGCGATCGAGAGCGACGGTTCGCCGGACCCCTCCGAGCCGTCTCCGGTAGCGTTGCCGGCGGCGTCGAGGGCGTCGGCGACGACCCGCCACAGCAGGCTCCCCGGGCCGCTCGACGGATCGAGGCCGAGCAGATCCGGCCACGCCTCAGGTGGGATCGCAGCCGGACGGACCCGCGGTTCGACCACCTCGCCGCCGGCCGCCCGGAGCCCGCCGAAGACGCCCATGGGATCGATCACGACCGGCGCGACGCCGCGCAACGCGGCGAGCCCCTCCGCGAGGACGCCGAGCGTGTACGACTTCCCGGTGCCGCGCTTGCCGAAGACGACGCCGGCGTGCGGGCCGTCGGCGTCCACGCCGACCGGGGCGCCGGCGCTGCCGTCGCGCGCGAGAAACGATCCGAGCCGGACGGTCGGGAGCCGTTCTCCGTCCGTCCCGTCACTCGCGCCGGTAGAGGCGGTCCCATCAGGGGCGTCCCCGTCGTCCGAACCGGAGTCGCGTCCGAGCACGTGCATAGCCGCGGTGGCCGCGGTATCGCACAAAAAGGTCGGGACCGGACGCCTACCGATCCGTCCGACCCTTTATCAGTGATACCGCGGCCACCGACGGTATGTCGCACTCGAAACGGGACGGACGCACCGCGAACGACCGATCGTTTCGCTCTGACCGTCGGGCCATCGAGGGCCTGCCGGTCAGGCTGGTGATCGCCCTCGTCGTCGGCGTCGCGAGCCTCAGCGTGATGATGGGGATGATCGGCGACATCGAGGGACTGTCGGCGACGGAGCTGGACGCGCAGCCGCAGCCGGAGGTGACGACGCCGGGCGACCAATCGATCGAGGTCGCCGTCCTCGATCCGGACGGGTCTCGGGTCGCGGACGCGACGGTGATCGTGCGAAGCGGATCGGCGCAGATAGACGGCGTGGCCACCGGAACGACGAACTCCGACGGGGTCGCGACGATCGACGTCGACCCGGAGCTCGGACCGAACCAGCCGGACGGCACGCTCACCGTCGAGGTGAAACCGCCGGCGGAAGGGGACTACGTCGACGAGCGCGGGAACACCGAGGTGCTGGTGGTCGCGGAGTGACCAGAGCTGGTGGTCGCGGAGTGATCAGAGTCGGTCGTCCCAGTCGATCCAGTCCTGCTCCCAGCCGTGGCGCGCGAAGTGGCCCTGCTCGGCGCGCTCGGCGTCCTCGCGGCGCGTGCGGTTCCGCTCGACGCCGCGCTGCTCGCCGTCGACGAGCATCGGCTGGAGCCGCGCCGGGCCGCCCGTCTCCACCGTCCGGAACCCTTTCGGTGCGTCATCGTCGTCCGCCGTGCCGCCGGACGCCGCTCCCTCCGGATCGGGTTCGATCGCGGCGATCGTCTGGACCGCGGTCCCGCGGGGGTAGACGATCCGACCCCTCTCGGCCAGCTGGTCGCGGAGCGCGCGCGGCGGCTCGACGACCCCGGCTTCGAGGAGGATCCGGTCGTACGGGGCGTACTCGGGGAGTCCGTTCGCACCGTCGCGCCGGTCGACGAGGACGGCGCCGTATCCGGCGGTCGAGAGGTTCGAACGGGCGATCGCGACCGCCTCGCGGTCGATGTCGACCGCGTGGACGCGCTTCGCGCCCGCGATCTCGGCGAGCAGCGCGACCGAGTAGCCGACGCCCGCGCCCACGACGAGCACCTCGTCGCCCTCGGCGGCGTCGAGCGCGGAGATCAGTCGCACGACGGTCGAAAGCTCGAGCGACCGGTCTCCGTTCCCGCCGCCCCCGCCTCCCGGGCTTGTCTCGTCCCCGGTCGTCGAGGCGTCGTCGACGAACGGGTCCCGGGAGACCCGCTGGAGCGCCGCCAGCACGGGCTCGTCCAGCGTCTCGCCGATCTGGTGTTCGAGCCCCTCGATCATGTCGGCCCGAAGCGACGCCTCGTCCATGGCCCGACTCGGTGCTCGGTCCTCTAAAACCGCTCGCTCGGCGCCGTGTCGCTTGCCACCACGCGCCTCACTGCATCGGGACGAACCGGACGCCGCCGTGGTCCTCGCGGTCGACGCCCTCATCGCCGATCGTCAGTCTGACGAGCCGCTGTGCGCCGGCGCGGCCGACCGGGGCGACGATCCGGCCGCCGGTCCGCACGCGGTCGACGATCTGGTCGGGAACGCCCCCCGTCGGTGCGCAGGTCAGATACGCCGCGTCGAACGGGGGCTCGTCCGGGAACGCCGTCCGCCCGTCGCCGGCACGGACGGTCACGTCGTACCCAAGTCGTCGGAGCCGCTCGCGGGCCGTCTCGGCCAGCTCCGGGACGTACTCGACGCTGTAGACGTTTCCCGGCCCGACGACTTCGGCGATGACAGCGGCGTGGTAGCCGCAGCCCGTGCCGACCTCGAACACCCGGTCGCCGGGTCCGACGTCGAGCAGATCGGTCATGACCGCGACCATGTGGGGCGCGCTGATCGTCTGGTCGTGGCCGATCGGAAGCGGCCGGTCCGCGTAGGCGCGCGACCGGTCGCGCTCGGGGACGAACGCGTGTCGCGGCACCGACTCGATCGCGGCGAGCGTCCGCTCGTCGACGTCGAGCCGACGGCGGAGCCCGGCGACGAGCGCGCGGCGCGCCGCGTCGTAGTCGGCGTCGTCCATGGGTCGATGTAGCACGCGACGCGTGGAGAAAGTGTCGGGGGAGGGGAGAAAGCGGGAGGCGGGGACAGACCGGTCCTACGCCACGTCGATCCGGTGGCCGCCGTCTGCCTCGTCGGCGGCCTTCGGAAGCGTGACCGTGAGCACGCCGTGGCGGTACGTCGCGCTCGCGTCCTCGTCGACGACGTGTCCCGGAAGGTCGACGGACCGGGTGATCGACTCGTGGCGTCGCTCGCGTCGGAGGTATCGTCGGTCCGCGTCCTCGCTCTCCGCGGCCTCTCGCTCCGCGTCGCGCTCGGCGGTGATCGTGAGCCGCCCGTCCGTCGCGCGCACGTCGATGTCCTCGCGGTCGTATCCCGGGAGGTCGGCCATGACGACGAACTCGTCGTCGTACTCGGCCACGTCGATGTCGGTGGTCCGGAGGTCACGTCCCCACGCGCGGTCGCCGCCGAAGGAGGTGCGGCCGAGGAACTGCTCGATCTCGTCGAAGGGGTTGGTTCTGTTCATAATTGCTCACCCTATAGACGAACTCTGTGGTATTAAAGACGACAGGATAAGTGATAGCTCGCGTCAGCCGGCTCGGAGGGCGCGAAACGACGGCGACGAGAGAATCCGATCGCGGGCCGATCAGTTCACGTCGATGCTGTGGCCGGCGGAGTCCGACGGCGATCGCTTGGGGAGGGTGACGGTGAGCACGCCGTCGTCGTACGAGGCCGTCGTCCCGTCGCGGTCGACCGGCTCGGGGAGGGATATCCGTCGCGACACCGCTCGACGGCGGCGCTCGCGGCGGTGGTAGCGAACGTCCCCGTCGCTTGCTGCGTCACCCTCGGTCGCGTCGCTCTCGCCGACGGTCGCCTCCGCGTCTCGCGTCTCCTCGCGGGTGGCCGCGATCGAGAGGGCGTCGTCGTGGAGCTCCACCTCGATCTCGTCAGTGTCGAAGCCGGGGAGGTCGGCGCGCACGGTGATCTCCTCGTCGTCCTCGATCACGTCGACGGCGACGTCGCGGCCGGCCGGGTATCCGGGGACGCCGGGTCCCGGGGCGTCGAGCGTGCCGCCGAGCTCCTCGAACTCCCGCCCCATTCGTTCGATCAGGTCCTCTATCTCGGTGAACGGATCGCGTCGCGTCATACAGGTCAGGATTCGGGACGGAGAGACTTGAACGTACGGGCGGGAGTCGAAGGCACGCGTCGAACGCGCGGAAACGGGCGGCGGCGGACCGCGAGGCGCCGGGCCCTTAGAGGAACGGCCGCCAGTAGTAGGGGCTGACGAATCCCTCGATGAGCGCGGCGACAGCGATCAACGCGCCGACCCCCATCAGCACCCAGAAGCCGTTCTCAAGCGCGTCGGCGAACGCCTCGCGGGACAGGCGGCCGCGGAACGCCCGCCACGAGACGATCCCGAGGTGGATCCCCAGCGCGCCGGAGACGAACAGCGCGGGGATCTCGAGGATCCCGTGGGGGACGACGAACGCGAGCAGCGCGGCGAGGTTCTCCTCTAACGCCGCGGTGGCGCCGAGCGCGAGCCCGTTGAACGCGATCGACGAGAGCGCGGGGACCACGAGCGCGACGCCGCCGAAGGAGGTCGCGATCGCGACCGACCAGTTGTTTCCGAAGAAGTTGAGCGCGGCCGCCGGCGGGAGATGGCCGACCAGCCGCGCCTCGATCGACGTGGTGACCGCGCCGACGAACGGATCGACGGCGAGCCAGCCGAGCGCGCCGAATCCGACGCCGACGAGGATGGTGATCGCGTGTAGCCCCGGCGTTCGTCTGACGAATCCGGTCATCTCACGCCAGCCGCGGCGGACGCCGCCAACGAACTGGTCGCGGAGGCGGGCGTCGACCGGCTCAACCGGGGCGACCGCGCCGCGGTGGTCGCCGTACAGGACGGTCTTGAGCAGGTCGAGCGCGGGGGCGACGACGACCGCGCTGACGAGCGCGACGACGGCTCCGCCCCCGAGGAACGCGAGCGCGGACGCCGCCGAGGAGATCGCCACGAGCACGCCGACGGCGACGACGAGGTACGCGAGGGCGTCGACGGGGTTCGACCGGATGAATCCGCCCGCGCCCTTGACGGCGCCGACCACGCCGGCCTCGTCGATGACGACCGCGGCCGGCGCGAAGGCGAACACCGCGCGGACGAGGAGCAGGACGACCAGCCCGACCAAGAGCGCGACCAGCGCGACCAGCGCGCCGAGGAAGGGATTGACGAGGAACGCCCCGGCGATCGCGAGTCCGGCGAGCAGTGACACCCCCACCCACAGCAGGAGCTCGGCGACGTAGAGGCCGAGGAACGTGAGCCAGCGTCCGCGCACGCCGGCGATCCCGGCGGTGAGCCCGCGGCCGCCGCGGACGCGTCCCGCGACCGCCGACATCTGCCCGGCGGAGACCGCGGCGTACGTGAGGATCGCCAACAGGAGGGTCGCGAGCGCGCCGACGGTCACGAGGAGGATCGCGGTCGGCGACGCGAGGGGTTCGAGCGCCGGGGCGACGCTCTCGGCCCAGGCCTGGACGGCCTCTGGGTCCTGCGCGTCGGGCGGCGTCAGATCTAGCTCGGCGAGCGCCCGGCGCGCGTCGTCGAGCCGACCGGTCAGCTCGTAGTGGAGGTACGTCCCGGCGAGGGCGACGAAGAGGCCCATCCGGGCGACGACGGGGACCGACATGCCGAGGAAATAAAACGGGAGCAGGTCGGCGGGGCGCCGTCGGAGGGTCGAGGCGGTGGCGGAGACCGCGGATGACAGATCCATGCGAACCGGTTCGGCCGTCCGGTACTTAAGAAACCCGAGCGATTCGGTCGGTCACTCCGAGGCGCGGTCCGGCGGATCGTCCGGCGCTGGGCCGTCCGCCGACGACCCGTCGCCGGCGTCGCCGCTCCCGCGCTCTGCCATCATCTCCGCGGCGCGATCGGCCCACTCGGAGTACCGGAAGCCGGCGACGACGACGAGCGCCATCCACGCGTACGCGAGGAACACGCCGACATACGCCCCCTGCGGGCCGAACCCGGCCGTGCGCCCGAGCAGCCACGATGCCCCGAGGAAGAGGCCGAACATCCCGGAGACGCGGGCGACGAGCGGGATCCGCGTCTCGCTCGCCCCCTGTAGCGCTCCGGAGAGCGCGGAGAAGCAGACCAAGGCGGTGCCGGCGAGCCCGTAGACGCGGGCGAAGTCGATCGCGTACCCAATCGTGGGGCCGTCGTCGGTGAACAGCGGGACGAGCCGGGGTGCGAGCGCGACGAGGGCGAGCCCGATCGCCCCGACAGTGAGCGCGCCCAGCCCGGCGACGGCCCACCCGTTGAACCGCGCCTCGCTCGGGTCGCCAGCGCCGAGCGACTGCCCGACCAGCACCGAAGCGGCGACGTTGTACCCGCGAGAGAGCGGCCCGGTCACCTGCTGGTACACCCGCCGTCCGATCTGGAACCCGGCGTTGACCGACTCGCCGAAGCCCAAGAGAAGCGCGTTGAAGGGGAACTCGGCGATCTCCGAGCCGAACCCCTCCAGCACGCGGGGGGCGCTCACCCGGAGGAGCTGGCTCGCGATCGTGAGGTCCCGGGGACGCGCGAACGACGCCTCGGTCCACGGACCGCGGATGGCGAGACAGAGGAGCCCGGCCGTGAGCACGTTGGCGCCGGCGGTCGCGAGGCCGACGCCGACGACCTCCAGCCGCGGGAGGCCGAACAGCCCCAACCCGAGGGCGACCGACCCGGCGATGTTGACGGAGTTGGCGGCGACGTTGACGTACATCGGGGTTCGGGTGTCGCCGGTTCCCTGCAGCGCGCGGGCGGCGACCAGGGCGACGTGGCGCGCGGGGGCCGTCGCGAAGACGATCCCGAGGTACGTCGAGCCGAGGGAGACGACTTCCGGCGAGGTCCGCTCGCCCACGAGCCGCCCGAACACGTCGATCGCCTGCTCGCCGAAGAGGAGCCCGAAGAGCGCGAAGGGGATCCCCGCGAGCGCGCCGACGAGGATGGCCTGCGTCACCGCCTCGTCGCGGGTGTCGGTCGCGCCGGCGCCGGTGTCCTGCGAGGAGAGCGCGATCGCCCCGCCGCCGAGCCCGAGCCCGATCCGGAGGGGAAACCGGGCGTAGAGGTCGGCGAGGCCGATCGCGACCACGGCCGCCGGCGAGAACAGCGCGGTGACGAGGACGTCGGTCGTCCGCATCGCGGTGCGGAACGTCTGTTCCGCCATGACCGGCCACGCGAGCGAGAACACGCGCGTCCAGACGCGCCGCAGCCGCGGGAGGTCCATGTGTCACCGCGGAGGGACGGCCGGGGTTTTTACGTGTCGGAGCCGGCGGCCCCCGCCGATACGGCTCGCTCGCCGAAAGCGGCTCGCTCTCCGCTCCGAGACGCCGCGCCGCCAGAACGTTGAAGCGTGTGAACGACACACATGGAACATGGACGTCTTCGTGTACGGAACGCTCACCGAGCCGGAGCGGGTCGCCGAGGTGCTCGACTCGTACGTGTACGTCGGGCCGGCGACGCTGTTCGGACTCCGTCTCGTCGAAGGGCGATATCCGACGCTCGCGCCCGGCGGCGAGACGGCTGGGCGGCTCCTCCGCACCGAGGAGCTGGAGACCCTCGACGAGTACGAGTGCGTCGGAGAGGGTCTCTACCGTCGGATATCGGTTCCGCTCGACGCGTCCGATGGGCATCCCGAGGAGGCGGCGGTGTACGTCGGCGACCCGGATCGGCTCGACGCGGACGCGACGTGGCCGGGCGAGGTGGACGGCGAAGCGGGAGCGGCGGAGAGCGACGGCGGCGAGGGTTACCGCGAAGGTGGCCAGGGCGGCCGCGAAAGTCTCGGGTTCGCCGAGCGGGTCGATCGCTACCTAAAACGAGAGGACGTCCGGGTCCGTCTGACCCCCTGAGATCCCGTCTGACGGAGGTATGACGGCGCCGCAGTCGTGCGGTTTCACTTTCACTCCGCTAGCCCTACCTTTTTGTATTCGGCACGTTTCGTTCTACTTGCACGTCACACGCGTGCATTCCCCCTTTCACAAACGGCGAGCCTTTGGCTCGGTCACGGACGGCGAGCCCGCGGATCGGCCTCCGCGCGGTCTCGGCTCGCCCCGTTCGTGCGTTCGGCGGCGAGACGGAACGGACCGGAACCGATTAGCGCCCGGCGTAGCGATACCCGCGCATGATCAGCCTCTCCGACGTTCGCGAGGCGCGCGAGCGCGTCGGCGACGCCGCCCGCCACACCCCCTTAGAGCGGTCGCGGACCTTCTCCGAGATGAGCGGCGCGGACGTCCACCTCAAGCTGGAGAACTTCCAGCGCACCGGCGCGTTCAAGATCCGCGGGGCGATGAACCGGATCGCGACGCTCTCCGAGAGCGAGCGCGAGGCCGGCGTGGTCACCGCGAGCGCGGGCAACCACGCACAGGGCGTCGCCCTCGCGGCCGACCGCGCGGGCGTCGACGCCACCGTCGTGATGCCGAAGTTCGCGCCCGTCTCCAAGGTGAAGGCCACCCGCGGGTACGGCGCCAGCGTCCGTCTGGAGGGCGTCGACTACGACGAGGCGCAGGCGTACGCTCACGAGCTGGAACGCGAGGAGGGCCGGACCTACGTCCACGCGTTCGACGACCCCCTGGTGATGGCCGGGCAGGGGACGCTCGGCTTGGAGATCGTCGACGACTGCCCCGATCTCGACACGGTCGTCGTCCCGATCGGCGGCGGCGGGCTCATCTCGGGCGTCGCGGTCGCGATCAAAGAACAGCTCCCGGACGTGCGGGTCGTCGGGGTGCAGGCCGAGGGCGCGGCCTCGGCCGGCGAGTCGCTGAAGAAGGGCGAGGTCCACGAGATCGACAGCGTCGACACGATCGCCGACGGGATCGCCACCCGGTCGATCGGCCAGCAGACCCTCGAAGTCATGGCGGAGTACGTCGACGAGGTCGTCACGGTCGACGACCGCGAGATCGCCTTAGCGCTCACGCTCCTCTTGGAGCGGTCGAAGACCCTCGTGGAGGGGGCCGGCGCGGTCGCGCTCGCGGCCGTCCTTTCGCAGGCGTTCGAGTACGACGACGAGGAGACGATCGTCGCCGCGCTCTGCGGCGGCAACATCGACCTCAACCGCCTCGGCACCGTGATCCGGCGCGGACTGGTCCAGATGGGCCGGTACCTCAAGATCACGATCGACCTGAAGGACCGCCCGGGGGAGCTGGAGCGGGTCTCCAGCATCGTCGCGCGCACCGGCGCGAACGTGTACGCGGTCCACCACGACCGGACTTCGCGGGACGTGGCCGTCAACGCCGCGGAACTGGAACTGGAACTGGAGACCGACGACGCCGAGCACGCCGCCGACATCGTCGATGCCCTCGAAGCCGACGGGTACGTGGTCGAGATCCTCTCGTGAACTCCGACGACTACTTATAAACATATGTGCGGTGGCGCGTGCCTCTGAGCGCCCCTCTGGGCGCGAGGAGCACGCGCGAGGGACGCCGCGAGCGCTTTTAAGCGCGAGCGGCGAGGCTGGGGAGGTGTGAGGTGCTGTGCGGCGCGGTCGGGGTGGGACTCAAAGGGGCAGCCGGCGAGGGCGACGCTCGACGACGTAAGCACCGCAACGAGGGAGCGAACAGCGTGAGCGACCGAGTGAGGAGCACAGCGAGTCGCGCGAGTCGTCGCCGGTGGGGCTTTGGAGGTGTTCACCGCGTGGTTGACGACGTGTGAACAGTTGACAGCAGCCACTTATAAGCGAGCGGCTGGGGCTTTGGAGGTGTTCACCGCGTGGTTGACGACGTGTGAACAGTTGACAGCAGCCACTTATAAGCGAGCGGCTGGGGCTTTGGACGTGTTCACCGCAACATCGGCGATCACTTATAAACAGCCGAGCGCAAAATCACCCGCCTATCGACGCTAAAGCCGCTACTCGTCGTCGAAGTCCTCCTCGCTGGCCGGGGTCGTACAGACCGGGCAGCCGGTGGCGAGGATCGTCTCCCGCATCTCGTCGTTGACCTCGATGGTCTGCATGCAGTCCGAGCAGGTGAATTGAACGGTGGGCAACGCTTTCCCTCTGGTTGTCGGGGACGGCGTCGGCCGATATAAATGACCGGCTTCCGTGTCGGGACCTGAAAATCCCGCGTCGGGATCGAGAGGAACCGCGGCGCTCGCGTCCGAGAGCTCCCAGACCGACCCGTCTCTCAGTCCGTCCGCGGGACCGCGTACGCCCCCAGCGCGAGGAACGCGACGGCGAGGCCCGACAGCACCGCCAGATCGCCGACCCACGGCCCCGGCTCGTAGACGATCGCTCGCGTCCCCCGCGCGAAGTACGTCAGCGGCGAGGCGGCGACGGCCGGCAGGAACCACTCCGGCAGCATCTCGGGCGAGACGAACGTCTCGGAGAGGAACAGCAGGGGGAGCGCGACCGTGTTGCTTGCCGCGATCACGCCGTCCTGCGAGTCCGAGAGCGCGCCGAGTAACGCGCCGAGCCCGCAAAAGAGCGCGACAGCGACCGCGACGAAGACGGGGAGCGCCGCGAGCGCGGGCGATATCACGAGCTCCGCGTCAGTCACGACCACGACGAGCCCGAGGATGAGCAGGCTCGCCGCGCCGATGATCGCGACGTTGACCAGCGTGTGTGCCAGCAGCCACTCGGCGCGCGAGAGCGGGGTCGTCGCCAGCTTCTCGAACCGACCCCCGTCGCGGTGGCGAGCGATCTCGGAGCCGACGCGCGACAGCGGCGTAAAGAGCACGACGACCGCGAGGTAGCCGGGGACGTAGTAGCCGGCCGGCTCCGCGAACAGCCCGCCGCCGGTCGGTTGCGTCTGAACCAGCGCGCCGAAGATCACGACGAGGATCACGGGGAAGAAGAAGGTGAAGAACACCGCCGTCCGCCGGCGGAGGAACGACCGCGACGCCGCGCTCGCCTCGGTCGCGATCCGCCCGAACCGGCTCATCGGTCGCCCCCGTCGGGGCTCTCCTCATCGACCGCCCCCGACCGCGGCGAATACTCTTCGCCCGTGAGCCGGAGGTACACGTCCTCGAGCGAGGGCTCGGACCACGCGAGCGACTCGAAGGCGATCCCGGCCGCCTCCAGCGCGTCGACCGCGTCGCCGATCCCCTCGGGTCGGACGCCCGCGATCCGGAGGCCCGCGCGGGTGGACTCGACTGCAGACGAGGACGCGCCCGCGACCCCCTCTGAGATCGTCCCCCGAAGCGCCTCCCGAACCGCCTCGGCGTCCGCCTCGGACGCGGGCCCGTCGAGCGTGACGTCCAAGCTCGGCTCGCCCCCGTGCTCGGCGACCAGCTCGTCGGGGGCGCCGACCGCGACGACCGCGCCGTCCCGGAGGAGCGCGACGCGGTCGGCCAGCCGCTCGACCTCGTCCATCGCGTGGCTCGTGAGGAAGACGGTGGTCCCGTCGTCGGCGAGCCGCTCGATCAGCCGGTGGATCGACCGCCGGCCGGCCGGGTCGATCCCCGTGGTCGGCTCGTCCAAAAAAAGGAGATCGGGGTCGTTGACGACCGCGGTGGCGACGCAGGTCCGGCGCTTCTGTCCGCCCGAGAGCGTCTCGTACCACGCGTCGGCGTCGTCGGCCATCCCCACGTCCCGGAGGACGGAGTCGGTGTCGCGCGCCGCGTCGTACAGCCCGCCGTAGTAGTCGACCAGCTCGGAGGCCGTGAGCCGCTCCGGCGGGTCGAACGACTGCGGGAGCAGCCCGATGCGCTGCGGGGCGACCTCTCGCGGCGGGGCGCCGAACACCCGCAGGTCGCCCTCGGCCTCGGTCGTCCCCGTCAGCGCGCGGACCAAGGTCGTCTTCCCCGCGCCGTTGGGACCGATGAGCCCGAACACCTCGCCGGGCTCGACCCGGAGGTCGACGCCGTCGAGCGCGACGACCTCGCCGTACGTCTTGCGGACGCCCTCGCCGACGACGACCGGGGAGGAGTCGGTGGCGGCGTCGGAACCGGCGGCGTCGGCGTCGCGGTCCGGGTCCCCGTCCTCGGCCGCGGACGTCGACGCGGCCGCACTCTCGTTCATGTGAACGCGTCGGGATGCCGCGCGCGTAAGGGTTGCTCTTCCGAGCGGGGCGGGTCGACGAGAGAAGCCGGGGCGTAGGGCCGCGATCGCCCCGGTCCGTTACGCATAAGCGACGGCGAGCCGACCCACGGCGTATGCACTACCACGAGGCGGCGGCGTTCCTCTTCGACCTCCGCCGCTTCTCGGTGAAGCCGGGGACCGAGCGCGTGGCGGCCCTCCTCGACCATCTCGGGAACCCGGAAGAAGACGTGTCGTTCGTGCAGGTCGCCGGCTCGAACGGGAAGGGGAGCACCGCGCGCATGACCGAGTCGGTCCTGCGCGAGGCCGGGCTCTCGGTCGGCCTCTACACATCCCCGCACCTCTCCGCGCTCGCCGAGCGGATCCGGGTCGACGGGCTGGCGATGACCGAGGCGGCGATCGCCGACTTCGTCGAAGAAGCGAAACCGTGGCTCGTCGAGCGCGCCGCGGCCGGCGAACCGCTCACCTTCTTCGAGGTCGTGACGGCGATGGCGATCCACGACTTCGCGCGCCGCGAGGTCGACGTGGCGGTCTTGGAGGTCGGGCTCGGCGGCGAGTACGACGCCACCAGCGCGGTCGACCCCGTCGCGACCGCGGTCACCAACGTCTCGCTCGAACACACCGCGGTCCTCGGCGACACGATCGCGGAGATCGCCCGCACCAAAGCGCGGATCGCCGGCGCGGGCGCGCCCCTCGTCACCGCCTGCGAGGGCGAGGCGCTCTCGGTCGTCCGCGAGGTCGCCGACGACGCGGGCGCCCCGGTCGCGACGGTCGCGAGGGCGGGCGAGGGCGGGGACGCGGACGGGAACGACGAGGCCGACCCCGCCCTCTCCGTCGCCTACGAGGGGCGCGTGAGCCCGACCGACGCCGAGGTGACGCTGTCCGGCGAGGTGACCGGGACCTACCGGATCCCCCTCGTCGGCGGCCATCAGGCGACGAACGCGGGGATCGCGGTCGCGCTCGCCCGGCGCACCGTGGCCGCCCTCGGGGGCAGATCCGGCGGTTCCTCCCCCGCCCTCCCCGACGCCGCGGTCCGCGACGGCCTCGCGCGGGCGACGTGGCCCGGCCGGTTCGAGGTCGTCGACACCGCCCCGCTGACGGTGCTCGACGGCGCGCACAACCCGGCCGCCTGCCGGACCCTCGCGGGGACCCTCGCCGAGTACGACTACGACGACCTCCACCTCGTGTACGGCGCGATGCACGACAAGGACCACGCGAGCGCCGCGAGCGCGCTCCCCGACGCCGCCTCGGCGGTCACCTGTCGCCCCGACCTCGACCGCGCGGAGGACCCCGAGGTGTTGGCCGCCGCGCTCCGGACCGCCGGCGTCGACGGCGTGACCGCCGGCGGCGACGTGGCCGCCGCCCTCGAGACCGCGGTCGAGCGCGCCGGCCCCGACGACTGCGTGCTGCTCGTCGGCTCGCTGTTCGCGGTCGCGGAGGCGCGCGCGGCGCGCATGCGGACCGTGACGCCGCGGTCGGTCGGGGGAGGGAACGACCCGGCCGCGAAGGCGGCCCGCGCGCTCGACGCCGGGGGAGTGCCGCCGGACGAGATCGAATCCGGCGCGAACCGACGGCGACGCGACGGGATCGACCACCGCGTCCTCTCCCTCCGGCTCCGCGGCGACCGGGCGGAGCGGATCGCCGCCGCCCTCCGCGGAGTCGGCGGCGCCGCCGCGATCGGCGGGCTCGGCGCCGGCGAGGGGCGCGTTCCGGGCGGCGAGCGCGTGCCGGTCACGCTCGCGGGGACGGTGGCCGAGTACCGCGAGCTGCTCGACCGGCTCCGCGAGCGCGAGGGGGAGGGGTTCGACGGGATCGCGGACGACATCGCCGACCGGCTCGGGATCGGCGGTTCCGACGGCGGCGCTGTCGGCGACGACGACTCCGACGCCGACGATTCCGCCCCCGACGACTACCCCTGGACCGACGGCACCGCGGTCATGGGCGTGCTCAACGTCACGCCCGACTCGTTCCACGACGGGGGACGACACGCCGGTCTCGACGACGCGGTCGCGGGCGTCGAGCGGATGGTCGAGGCGGGCGTCGACGTCGTCGACGTGGGCGGCGAGTCGACGCGACCGGGCGCCGAGCCCGTCCCGGTCGACGAGGAGATCGACCGGGTGGTTCCGACCATCGATGCGATCCGGTCGGTGCCGGCGGTCGCCGACGGCGACGTGCTGGTCTCGGTCGACACGCGGAAGCCGGCGGTCGCGGCGGCGGCGCTGGAGGCGGGCGCCGACGTCATCAACGACGTGACCGGGCTGGCGGACCCGGAGATGCGCGAGGTCGTCGCCGACGCCGGCTGCCCGGTCGTGGTGATGCACAGCCTCGACGCCCCGGTCGACCCAACGAACGACCCCGAGTACGACGACGCCGTCGACGACGTGATCGCGGCGCTCCGCGAGCGGCTCGCGCTGGCCGAGACCGCCGGGATCGACCGCGAGAAGGTGATCGTCGACCCGGGGATCGGCTTCGGCAAGTCGGCCGCCGAGGCGTTCGAACTGATCGACCGCGCCGGGGAGTTCGACGCGCTCGACTGCCCGGTGCTGATCGGGCACTCCCACAAGTCGATGTACGGCGCGGTCGACCGAGGGCCGGAGGACCGCGAGCACGCCACCGTCGCCGCGACCGCGCTCGCCGCCGATCGGGGGGCGGACATCGTCCGAGTCCACGACGTCGCCGAGAACCGCGCCGCGGTCGACGTCGCGGCCGCGGTGAACGGGTCCCTGCGCGGGGGCGGGGAGCGAGGGGTCAGGGAGGGCCCCGAAGACGACGCCGAGGGGAACGGCCCCGCGGAATGACGGCAGCGTTTTGCGTCGCGGACCCCTCTCGCCGGTATGGCCCGGCGTCTGCTGCTCGGCTGTAGCGCGGTCGGGAACACGCTCGTCGAGCGCACCCGCGAGGAGCGCGGCGAGCTCGTCGCGATCACCGACGACACCGGGTGGGTCTCGACCCTGCGCGACCGCAACGTCGCCACCGTGGAGGCCGATCCGACCGACCCCGCGACGTACCCCGACAGCGCCGCTGTCGTGCTGGTCGCGAGCGACGACCCAGCGCGGAACGTCGCCGCCGCGGAGGCCGCGCGGCGCCGCTACCCGGACGCGATGATCGTCGCGCACGTCGGCACGAACCCGACCGCGGCCCAGCAGGAGGCGCTGGAGGCGGTCGCCGACCGCGTCGTCGACCCCGTCGAGGCCGTCGTCTCCCGGGTCCGCGAGGCGACCGGCGTCGACGCCGACGAGGAGCCGGTCCGGCTGCTGCGAGCGCTCCGGAACCTCTCCGGCCCCCTCCTCGTCGTCGCGCACGACAACCCCGACCCCGACGCCATCGCGAGCGCGATCGGGCTGGCGCGGGTCGCCGAAGAGGTCGGCGTCCCCGCCGACGCCTGTTACGGCGGCGAGATCGCCCATCAGGAGAACCGCGCGATGGTGAACCTGCTGGACCTCTCGTTGCGGACCTTCGACGACATCGACCTCGACGACTACGACGGGGTCGCCCTGGTCGACCACTCCCGCGCCGGGATCAACGACAGCCTTCCCGAGGGGTATCCGGTCACTATCGTCGTCGACCACCACCCGCCGCGGGGGCCCGTCGCCGGGGAGTTCGTCGACATCCGGCCGGACGCGGGCGCGACGAGCACGCTGATCGAGGAGTACCTCTCGCGGCTCGGGGTCGAGCCGGACCGGGGGCTCGCGACCGCGCTGTTGTACGGGATCCGGATCGACACGAAGGACTTCACGCGGTCGACCTCGATCCCGGACTTCGAGGCGGCCGCGTCGCTGTCGACCTACGCCGACGAGTCGACGCTCGAGCGCGTCGAGAGCCCGAGCGTGAGCCCGGAGACGCTCCGCGTGCTCGCGCGCGCCATCGAGGGACGCGACGTCCGCGGCTCGACCGTCGCCTCCTGCGTCGGCGAGATCGCCGACCGGGACGCCCTCGCGCAGGCGGCCGATCGTCTCCTCGATCTGGAGGGGATCGCGGTGACGTTCGTGTTCGGCTACACGGACGGAGTGATCTACGGGTCCGCGCGGGCGCGCAGCGCGGACCTCGACGTTGGGGAACTGCTCCGCGACGCGCTCGATCCGGTGGGCTCCGCCGGCGGCCACGCGACCATGGCCGGCGCGCAGGTCCCGCTCGGCATCCTCCAAGAGGTCTCGGACGAGGAGTCGCTCGAAGACGTCGTCGAGGCGTTCGTCGCCGGGCGCTTCTTCGAGGCGCTCGACGACGCCCCCTCGCCGCCGACGGGCGGGCTGCCGGAGTTCCCGACCGACTGAGTCGGTGCGTCTCGGACGCGGATCCCGGTTTGCCGCCGCCAGCGTCCGAGGGCGCAACCTACATACTTCGCGACGGCGAAGCGGTATCCATGACCGACGACACCGTCGAACACCGCCGACTGATGATCGCCGGCACGGGAATCGCGGGGCTCTCCGCCGCGATCTACGCCGCGCGGTCGAACAACGACCCCCTGCTCATCGAGGGCGACGAGCCGGGCGGCCAGCTCACGCTCACCACCGACGTGGAGAACTACCCCGGCTTCCCCGAGGGGATCTCCGGGCCGGAGCTGATCAACGACATGAAAGCGCAGGCGACGAAGTTCGGCGCCGAGACCCGAAACGGGGTCATCGTCGACGTCACCAAAGAGCCCGCGGGCCACTTCCGCGTCGAGCTCTCCGACGGCGACGTCTACACCGCCGACGCCTTCATCGCCGCCTCGGGCGCCAGCGCCCGCACCCTCGGCGTCCCCGGCGAGGACGAGCTGATGGGGTACGGGCTCTCGACCTGTGCGACCTGCGACGGCGCGTTCTTCCGCGACGAGGACATGCTCGTCGTCGGCGGCGGCGACGCCGCGATGGAGGAGGCGAACTTCCTGACGAAGTTCGCGGACACCGTCTACGTCGCCCACCGGCGCGAGGAGTTCCGCGCCGAGGACGTCTGGATCGAGCGCACGATGGAGAAGGTCGAGGACGGCGAGATCGAGCTCCTCTTGAACACCGAGCTCACCGAGATCCACGGCACCCCCGAGGACGGGATCGACCGCGTGACCCTCGTCGAGCACCCGGACGGCCACCCGAAGGAGAAACTGGAGGACCCCGCCACCGCCGACGAGGTCGACGAGTACGACTTCGACGTGGGCGCCGTCTTCTTCGCCATCGGCCACACCCCGAACACGGACTTCCTGGAGGGGACCGGGATCGAGACCGACGAGGACGGCTACCTGATCACCGAGGGCGGCCGCGGCGGGAACCAGACCGCGACCGGCGTCGAGGGCCTCTTCGGCGCGGGCGACGTGGTCGACTTCCACTACCAGCAGGCGGCCACGGCCAGCGGGATGGGCGTGCAGGCCGCGCTCGACGTCGACGCGTACCTCACCGAACGCGAGCGCGCCGGCGAGCTGTACGAGCCGACCGCCGACGCCGCGGCCGCGGACGACTGAGCGACACCGGTAGCGACTCTTTATAAACAGATTCTGCCGTCGGCGCGCGCCTCCGAGCGCCCTGATAAGGGCGCGAGGAGCGCCGCGCGAGGGACGCCGCGAGCGAAGCGAGCGGCGAGGCTGGGGAGGTATGAGGCTGCGGTTGCTGTGCGGTGCGGGGTGGGACTCAAAGGGGCAGCCGGCGAGGCGGGCGCAGGCGACGCAAGCACTGCAAGGAGCGAGCACCGCGAGCGACTGAAGCGCGCAGCGAGCGTGCGCCCGCCTCACCGGTTGGGGCTTTGGAGGTGTTCACCGCAGTGTCACCGGAGTCCTTTTATAAGCGATCGGCGAAAAACCGATTCAAACCGACGGATTCCTACTCTGCGTCGCGATCCACCACGACCGTCCGCCCGGTGAGTCGCTCGGGCTCGAACCGGTACAGCTCGATGTCGAGGTCCGCCTTCCCTTCCGCCCAGATCTCGAACAGGGGGCGTTGGGCCTCGCCGTACTGCGCGATCGTCTCGGGCGTGAGATCGTCGAGTTCGACCCGGCGGAGGGTGCCGACGCCGACGACGCTCGCGTACTCCTCGCGGTCACCCTCGCCGCCCTCCTCGTACACCACGATCCGGGCCTGCGGGTCGGACGCGAGGAACTCCCGCTTCTCGCTGTCGGGCGTCGACACGAGCCGAAGGAAGGCGGTCCGCGACTCCTCGTCGAACCCGTACGAGATGGGGATCGCGTACGGGGTCTCGTCTCGCGCGAGGGACAGCACTCCGGTCTCGTGCCGGGACAGGAGCGCGTCGACCTCCGCGTCGGACATCTCGACCTCGCTTCTCGTCGCCATACGCTATCTCTCTGGGTACGAGGGGATAAAGGACACGAGACCGGGCGAGACGGAGCCGGCGGCCGTTGGCGGCCGTCGACGGAGGGAGGGGCCGCGGAACCGGTCCGCGGCTGCGGGGGGGATCTGCGGTGGGGCGGGATCCGCGGCGGCGGGGACCCGCGACGAGAGCGAGGGATCCGGGCGGACCCGGCGACGATCCCTACGCGGTCTGCGGCTCCCCGATGTCGCCCTCGGTGATGGGCGCGCCGCAGACGACACAGCCCGTCTCGATCAGCGTCGCCCGCATCTCGTCGTCCACCTCGATCGAGCGGCGACACTCCGGGCAGACGAAAGTGTGCGTCCGTGGGCTCATACTCCCGAGTACGTCACCGACCCACATGAAGGATGGTTCGGATTTCGAACCCACAGGAATCCGACTGATCATGAGGATCGAAGGTGAAGGATCGCCCGACTGAGGGCCCGAATGACCGCCGGGCGGCTCTCCCGACCTAGTCGAGCAGCGTCGAGAGCAGCTTCCGCTGTGCGGCCGCCATGTGCTCCGAGAACGTCGACCGGTCGATGCCGAGCGACGCCGCGACCTCGCCGGCGTTGGCCCCCTTCGGGTGGTCGAAGTAGCCGGCGTCGTAGGCGGCGGTGAGCACCTCGCGCTGGCGCTCGGTCAGCTCGCTCCGGTCGACGGTGACCAGGTCCGACTCCTCGGGCGTCGACGACGACTGGAGCAGCCGCAACACCTGCATGTCGGCACAGGACTCGCGGAACTCGTCGAGCACGGAGCGGAGCGTCGGCAGGTCGGTCGCGTGGAAGGTGACGAGCAGGCGCCCGTCCCGGATCGTGGTCTCCGAGGCGGGGACGCCGTGCCGGTCGAGCACCGCGAACGGCGACGCCTCGACCCACGGCGCCTCGAACCGGTAGGCGGCCTTGGCGCCGTAGTCGAACACGACCTCGACGCCGTCGGGGACCGTGAGGTCCGCGTCGGCGATGAACTCGAGGACGACCGTCTCCGGGTCCTCGGTCGACGCGCTGCGCGCGACGCTGTAGATCGGCGTCGACCCGTCGACCACGCCGTCGAACGGGGCGGGCGCCGCCGTCGGAAGCGAGACCTCCGCCCTGATTCCGGATCCCATCTTAATTCAAGCAGGGAATCCGGGCCTTCAGGCCGGGAGGGAATGCGACACTGTACTGAGTGACCATTATTCGATAGCAGGGCCGGAATCTAACTCCCGTTGCGCATGGAGTAGCATCCCGCGCCACGTCAGCCCGTGACGCTTTTTTGTGTCTTTCAGACTCTCGTACTGTCCTTCGTCTACCTCGATGTTGATGTTCTTCACGTCTCATGGTTTATGGCCGATGGTGTTAAGTGTAACTAACACTATCGTAGCATTGTGTCCGAGGCGGTGACAAAGACGCTACAGGCCACGCTTGCAACGCCCACGACGGGCAAAGAGCAACGCCTACAGCGACTCTTGGACACCTATCGGGAAGCACTCCACGACGCCTTCGATAACCGGGCGGACACAATGTCTGCCGTCAACGACGTTGTGACCCCCTACGACCTGCCATATCAGGCCAAAGACGCGCTCAAATCCTACGTCTCGAAACTCCGCTCGACGTACAACGCCGAGGATTTAGACGACGAGCATCCACTTCGACTCGTTAATCGAGCCGCGAAATTCGACTACTCTGACGAGCGCAAACACGGCTTTGTGTGGCAGGTTCCGCAACCCGGACGCGGGACGAACTTCTGGATTCCACTTCGGATCAATCCCGAACAGGAATCGCTGTGGTTCGACCTGCTTAACGGAGACGCGAAGGCGGGTGAATTACGGCTACAGCGACACCGAACGTCGTGGGAGTTGCATGTCACCGTCAAATACTCGGTTGACAAACCGACCGACTCGGACAATGAGACGTACATCGGTTTCGACGTAGGCGAGAGCGCGTTGATAACGGGCTGTGCCCTCAAACGCGACGTACCACGGAAACCGATGCTCGTCAGCGGCAGTCGAGCACGACACCTCCGCAAAGAGATGTTCACTACGCTCCGGCGGCTCCAGTCGAGAGACGCCGCCGAATGGCGCGTGGACAAACGATTCGACCACTACCAAAACGCACTGACCGATATTGTCGAGAAAGCCTCTCGACAAGCCATCGAATACGCCCGTTCCTTCGAGAATCCGGTTATCGTTCTCGAAGACCTGTCGTATATCCGCGAGCAGCTGGACTACGGCAAGTGGATGAACCGACGCCTCCACTCGTGGGCGTTCGCTCGGCTACAGGGTCGGATCGAAGACAAAGCGACTGAAGCGGGAATTCGCGTCGAGTACGTCAACGCGGCGTACACCTCGCAGATCTGCCACGCTTGCGGTCATCTCGGTCGGCGGAGTCAACAAGCGGAGTTCGGTGTGTCCGCATGACGACTGCCACGTATCAGAGTTTCAAGCAGATATTAACGCGGCGGCGAACATCGCACGTCGCGTCAACCCGTGGGGAGAGAGCGTCCGTTGGGAACCCGGACACGATGACTCGCCACAGGACGGGAGCGCCCGTGACAGCGCCACAGTCCACCGAGAGAGGAGCGAGACACCCTCGTAGATGACGCTCTCGGCGCACTCGGACTGAAACCTGCCAAGCCAGATTCCCCTCGTAGGGGAAGCCCCGCCGGTCACGGCGGGGAGGATGTCACCTGCGTCCGTTCGTATTCTCCCCCCGGCAAAACGTTGACGCCGTCCGCGCGTCGGCGGGGACGGAGCGCGCGTCTTCGAAGGTCGCCGATCGGCGCTTCCTTATAAAGCACCCCACATATACAGGGCCGGTGTTGGGGAGGACGGAGCCGGTACCTACATCCATGAAGCGAAACGCGCCGCAGTCGACCGGACCGACGACCGCGACGGAAGGAGACGAGACCCTCGACGACACGTTCGAGGCGCTGGCGGACCCCGACTGCCGGGCGATCCTCGGGGCCGCCGACACCGCGATGACGACGAGCGAGCTGGCCGAGGCGTGCGACATCGCGCTCTCGACCGCGTACCGCAAGGTCGAGCGGCTCAGCGAGACGCCCCTGCTGGTCGAGGGCGTCCGCTTCGACCCCGACGGCGACCACGCAGCGGAGTACACGCGCGGCGCGACCGGCGCCGCCGTCGAGCTCGGCGAGGGCGGCGTCACGCTGACCGTCGACGACTCGGCGGCCGACCCGGTGAACGCCGCGTTCGACACCACCGGCGTCTCGGCCGACTGAGCGGCGAGAAATTTCTCACGTGATAATCGGGCGAGTAGCCTTATCAATCGCCTCGGAAAGCGGTACCCGTATGGCCGAGTCTCCGGATCCAGCCGTCCTCCTGGATCTCGCCGGAGACAAGATCGCCGTTCTCGACGAAGACGGGATCTACCGCCACCTCAACGCGTCCGTCGCCGACCTGCTCGGGTTTCGATCGGACGAGCTCGTCGGGACGGACGCTTTGGCGCGAGCGCACCCGGACGACGAAGAGTGGCTCCGAGAGACCTTCGCACGGGTCGTCGACGGGGAGCTGGGAGTCGTCGAGTCGCTGGAGTACCGGTACCGCACCGCCGACGACGAGTGGGTGTGGCTCCGGACGACGGTTCATCCGCCCGACGAGACGGGAATCGACGGCTACGTGATGACCTCGCGGGACATCACGGCCGAGGTCGAGTCCCGGCGGCGACTGGAGACGATCGCGTCCGTGTCGTCCGACGTGTTCTGGATGTTCTCGGCGGAGTGGGACGAGCTCCTGTTCGTCAACGACGCCGTCGAGGAGATCTTCGGCGTGTCGCCGGAGACGCTCGAACGGCGACCCCAGGGCTTTCTCGACGCGGTCCATCCCGACGACCGTCCGTACGTCGAGCGGGCGATGACGCGGCTCTCGAACGGGGAGTCGACGCTGATCGACTATCGGCTCGGCTCCGCCGACGGGACCACGAAGTGGGTCCGGGTGCCCGGCGAGCCGGTGATCGAAAACGGCGAAGTCGTCGCCGTCACGGGGTTCGCGCGCGACGTCACCGACGAGTACCGCCGCGAGCGACAGCTCGCCGTGATGGACAACCTCCTGCGGCACACGATCCGCAACGACATGAACATCGTCGACGGGACCGCGGAGCGCATCGCCGATTCCATCGACGCCGCGGACGCGGTCGACCCCGACGCCCTCGCCGAGCTCGGCGCGGACGTCCGGGAGCACGCGGAGACGATCCGCCGGGTCGCCTCCGACCTGCTGACGACCGCGGAGAAGCAGCGCGGCGTGATCGACCTGCTGCGACAGCGCGGGTCGCCCCGGACCGTCGAGGTCGCGCCCGTGGTCGAGGAGGCGCTCGGCATGGTCGTCGACGACTGCGGCGAGGCGATCGACGTCGCGTATCGCGACCCGATCGACGACGGGGACGCCGCGGAGACCGGTCCAGGAGACGGGGCCGACATCGGGGGCTGGATGGCCGACGAGGGAACGGCGGGCGAGGGGACGGCGGATGGCGACGCGGCACTCCCGCACGTGTCGGTCTCGTACCCGCCGAACGCGAGGGCGTTCACGCACCCGGAGCTGGACTACGCGATCGCGGAACTGGTCGAGAACGCCCTCGAACACGCGGAGTCGACGCCGCGGGTCCGGATCGACGTGTGCGAGACGGACGAGGCGGTCGAGGTGTCGATCCGCGATAACTGCCCGCCGATCCCGGTCGAGGAGCGGTACGTCATCACCGACCGGTGGGAGATGGACGACCTCCGTCACACCGGCGGCATGGGCCTGTGGCTCGTGTACTGGGTCGCCAACCGGTCGGGCGGCGACCTGACCTTCGACACCCACGCCGACGGGAACGTCGTGACCCTCTCCGTCCCGAACGCGAAGTGCGACGCGACCGACGGGGGCTCCCTCGGGGCGACTCCCTCGAACCGCCCGCTGACCGCGGGTGCGGAGGGATCGGGATTCCGGATGCGAACGGACGGGTCCGCGCCTTCGGACCCCGACCGCGGTGCGGAGCCCGAGGGCGGCGACGACGCGGACTGAACGGCGGGTCGGATCGCTCGGCGGCGCGAGAACGAGGGGAGATCCGAAACGTGAGAATGCGAGATGGAGTGTGTAGACGCCTCGCCGATCCTCAAGCGAGCCGGGAGCGATTCGAACGGTCGTTCATTAATATTCAGGAGATGAGAACGCTCCCGTCGATCTTAAGCCGTCGGTGCGTATACTCACGTACCGATGGGTACGCTCAACGAGTTGTTCGACCCGGACCGGGTCGCCGTCGTCGGCGCGACCGCCCGAGAGGGGGCCGTCGGGCGCGCCGTCACGTCGAATCTGCTCGACGACTTCGACGGCGACACCGTTCCGGTCAACCCGAACTACGACGAGGTGCTCGGGACGGCCTGCGTCGACGAGGTGGCCGACGCCGACGCCGACGTCGCCGTGATCGTCGTGCCGCCGTCGATCGTGTTGGACGCGATCGAGGCGTGCGGCGAGGCCGGCGTCCGGAACGTCGTCGTGATCACCGCCGGGTTCGGCGAGACGGGAGAGGACGGGGCCGCGAGGGAACGGCGCCTCGCGGAGCTAGCCGGCGAGTACGACCTGAACCTCGTCGGCCCCAACAGCCTGGGGATCATGTCGACGCCCTCGGGCATGAACGCGACGTTCGGCCCGGAGAACGCGCTCCCGGGCGGGCTCTCCTTTATGAGCCAGTCCGGCGCGTTCGTCACCGCGGTCCTCGACTGGGCCAACGACAACGGGATCGGCTTCAAGGACGTGGTCTCGCTGGGCAACAAGGCGGTCTTAGACGAGACCGACTTCGTCGACCACTGGGGCGACGACGAGGAGACCGACGTGATCATCGGCTACCTCGAGGGGATCGAGGAGGGCCGCGAGTTCATCGAGACCGCCCGCGAGACGACGCAGGACACTCCGATCGTCGCCGTGAAGTCCGGCCGGACGAGCGCGGGGGCGCAGGCCGCCTCCTCGCACACCGGCACGCTCGCCGGCTCCGACAAGGCGTACGAGGCCGGCCTCGATCAGGCGGGCGTCATCCGCGCCGAGTCGGTCGACGAGCTGTTCGACTCGGCGGGCATCCTCGGGAGCCAGCCGCTCCCCGACACCGACAGCGTCGCCATCGTCACCAACGCCGGCGGCCCCGGCGTGATGGCGACCGACGCGGTCGGCGACGCCGACCTCGACATGGCGTCGTTCACGGCCGAGACCACCGACGCCCTCGCCGAGTCGATGCCGGAGGAGGCGAACATCCACAACCCGGTCGACGTGATCGGCGACGCCGACGTGGAGCGGTTCCGCGAGGCCTTAGAGATCACCGTCGCCGACGACAACGTCGGCGCCGCCCTCGTGTTGGCCGCGCCGACCGCCACCATCGACTTCGACGAGCTCGCGGACGCGATCACCGGCGTGAGCGACGAGATGGACGCGCCCGTCGCCGCCTGCCTGATGGGCGGCGACCGGACGCGCGAGCCGAAACAGCGGCTCCAGTCGAAGGGGATCCCCTCCTACTTCGACCCCGCTCGCGGGATCGAGAGCCTCGCGACGCTCGCGGAGTACCGCGACATCAAGGAGCGAGAGTACGCTCCCCCCATGGAGTTCGACGTCGACCGCGAGCGCGCCCGGGAGATCCTCGGCACGGTGCGCGACCGCGACGACAACCGGCTCGGCGTCGAGGCGATGGAGCTGTTAGACGCCTACGGCATCCCCACTCCCGCCGGCGAGATCGTCGACTCGCCGGAGCGCGCCCGCGAGGTCGCCGCCGACATCGACGGCGGCGTGGTGATGAAGATCGTCTCGCCGGACATCCTCCACAAGTCCGACATCGGCGGCGTCGCCGTCGGCGTCGAGGACGGGGAGGTGGCCGACACCTACGAGGACCTGATCACGCGCGCGCGGAACTACCAGCCGGACGCGACCGTGCTCGGCGTCCAGGTCCAGGAGATGGTCGACTTAGACGACGGCGTCGAGACGATCGTCGGCATGAACCGCGACCCGCAGTTCGGCCCGCTTCTGATGTTCGGGCTCGGCGGCATCTTCGTGGAGGTGATGGAGGACACCACCTTCCGCGTCGCGCCCGTCTCCGAGCCGGAGGCCCGCGAGATGACCGAGGAGATCCAGTCGGCGCCGCTGCTACGGGGCGCCCGCGGCCGCGACCCGGTCGACGTCGACGCCGTCATCGAGACGATCGGCCGGCTCTCGCAGCTGGTCACCGACTTCCCGGCAATTCTCGAACTCGACATCAACCCGCTCGTCGCACTGCCCGACGCCGACGGCGGCACGAACGCCGCCGCCGTCGACGTGAGACTCACCGTCGACCCGGAGGAACTCGACACACTCGACTCGGAGGAACTCGACCAATGACAGACACCACCACGACACTCGTCACCGCGACCGGAGACAGCGCCGGAAAGACAGCGATCACCGTCGCCTTGGCGCGGCTCGCCGCCGACCGCGACCGCAGCGTCGGCTACATGAAGCCGAAGGGGACGCGGCTCCAGTCGAACGTCGGCAAGACGCTCGACCAGGACCCCATGCTCGCCCGCGAGGTGCTCGGCCTCGACGCCGAGATGCACCAGATGGAGCCCGTCGTCTACTCGCCGACCTTCGTGGAGGGCGCGATCCGCGGCACCGAGGACGCCGGTGCGCTCCGCGACCGGATCCGCGAGGAGTACGAGGAGCTCGCCGCCGACCGCGACCACATGTTCATCGAGGGGGGCGGGCGCTGGACCACCGGCGGCGTCGTCGACCTCACCGACGTGGACGTGGCGGAGCTGCTCGACGCGCGGGTCGTGCTGGTCGCCGGGTACGACTCCCCGAACGACCTCGACGAGGTGCTCGCGGCCGCCGACGCGTTCGGCGACCGACTCGCCGGCGTCGTGTTCAACAAGGTCTCGGACGACGCGTTCGAGTCGCTCGATCAGGACGGGATCCCGTTCCTCGAGTCGAAGGGGATCACCGTGTTCGGCGCCGTCCCGTCCGAGAAGGAGCTGGCCGGCGTCACCGTCGGCGAGCTCGCCGACGAGCTCGGTGCGGAGCTGCTCACCGACGCCCCGACCGACGGCTTCGTCGAGCGCTTCCTCGTCGGCGCGATGGGCGGCGACGAGGCGCTCCGCTACTTCCGACGCGCCCGCGACGCCGCCGTCATCACCGGCGGTGACCGCGCCGACGTGCAGACCGCGGCGCTCGAGGCCTCGGGCGTCGCCTGCCTCGTGTTGACCGGCGGTCACCGCCCCTCGGGCGCCGTGCTCGGGAAGGCGGCCGACGCCGGAAAGCCCGTCCTCGCGGTGAACACCGACACGGTCACCGCGATCGACCGCGCCGAGGGGATCGTCCGCGGCGGTCGCACCCGCGACGCGCGCACCGTCGACCGGATGGCGGAGCTGCTCGGCGCGCACGTCGACGTGGACGCGCTGGTCTGAGGCGGTGACCCGAGGCGGACCGGCCGCCGATCGGGGGGCACCCCCCTCGCGTCCCCCGTCGCGGGCGAACGTCTGACATACTGTTTTCAGTGAGGACGACGTAGGGCTCGTATGACCAGTCTCTCGGAGGCGTACGGCGGGCGGGGGCGCTCCGAGGTCGACCCGCGCCGACTGTACCTCGGTGTGGGCTCGTTCGTCGCCGGAACGCTGCTCCTCGTCGCCGGAATCCTCGTGGCCGCGGAGGTCGTCCTCCCGAGCGGCTACACCTCCGGCGAGGCGCGGCAGCTGGGCGGCGTGCTCGGCGGCGTGGGCGTCCCCCTCGTGTTGCTCGGCGTGATGACCGTCCTCCCGGCGGACCGCAACACCCGCGTCGCGGCGATCGTCGGCGCGGGCGTGATGTGTCTCGGCGTCGCGCTGTTCGCGTACGCGTACCCCGAGCGATGGGTCGGCGGCCCCCGCCCGGACCTCCCGAACCTCACCCTCCATACCGCGGGGCTGTACTTCGTCGGCGCCGCGACGACGCTGTGGAGCGTGTTCGTCGGCGTCGCCAACTTCAAGACCCGGAACGACCCCGGCGGCACCGTCACGATGCAGGTGACCCACAAGGGCGAGACGAAGGTGATCGAGGTCGACCGCGCCGATCTCAACCGCGGCGGCGGCGTCGGCCTGCTCGGCGGCACTCCCGACGGCAACGTGGAGACGCAGACGAACCGGCAGAGCGGCTCCGGGTCCGGTTCCGACTCGCGGTCCGGATCGAACTCGACCGGATCCTCCGGTTCCCCCGGCACCTCCAGTTCGAACGGGTCCGCCGGCGGATCGCGCTCGGCCGGGACGAGCCGGCCGGCCGGCGTGAGCGACGGCGGCGCGACCGAGACCGACATCCGGTCCCCGCTCGACGGAACGGGCGGCGGGACCGATCCCGACGGCCCGTCAGGTCCCGACGGGCCGGTCACCCCCGGCGTCTCGCCCGAGGCGCGCGACGGCCCGGGCGACACCTACTGCGGGAACTGCGCCCAGTTCGACTACGTGCGCACGGATCAGGGGATGCAGCCGTACTGCGGGCACCACGACGCGCTGATGGAGGACATGGACGCCTGCGAGGAGTGGACGCCGCGGTGACTCGGTCGGAAGCGGGCGCCTGAGTCGTCGCCTTTTCAAGCCGGATCCGCCGACGGGAGCTGCGACTCCGCGACCGCGAACGCGAGCGTGCTCAACACGGCGGTGAGCGTTCCCGCCGCGAGCGCCATCGCGAGGTCGGGGAGTCCGAGCGAGGTCACGCCCGGGGCCGCCGGCAGGAAGAACCCGGAGACGGCGTACAGCACGACCGCGATCGAGAGCACGTAGAAGGGCGCGTTGAGGTACCGCCACCGGAACCGACCCGCGAGGTACTCGTCGGTGATCTGGCCGAGGCTGGAGGTGATCCCGGCGACCGCGAGCCACTGGACGAACCCGTGGACGAACGCCGCGAGCGCGACGCCGACGGTGACGCCCCCGCCGCGGACGCCGCGGACGGTATCGATCGTCTCCATCCCCTGGACGCCGCCGACGACGATCAGCGCGAGCGCGACGACGTAGGTGACGAGCGTCACCCGCCCGGTGTAGAGCACGTTGCGGACGGACGCAGCCGCGCCGTCGACGGTGTCCTCCAGTCCGAGCCCGCGGAACAGCGAGTAGAGTCCGACGACCCCGGAGAGGATTCCGAGGACGGCCGCGCCGGCGACGTCGAACAGGTTGGCGACGACGACGAGCGGGTAGATCAGGAGGAGGACGCCGAGCGGCACCAGGATCGTGCCGCGGGTCTCCGGGTCCGCGAGCACCTGCTTGATCGTGTAGTAGAGCGACTCGAGGTCCTGCGCCTGCCGCACGACCACCCGGCGCATCCCGTCGATCGGCATCCGCGAGCGGATCACCGGGAGCACTGACTCGTCCTGTGCGCCGTCGGTGATGACGACCGCCGAGACCTCCTCGCCGGTCGACAGCTCCGCGAGCACGCGGTCGACCTCCTGTCCCACCGCGCGGTTCGCCTTCACGTCGGAGCCGTCGACGCCGGTGACCGCGGCGACCTCGACCGCCTCGCCGCCGGCCGCCAGCTCGTCGTAGACGTTGACGCCCTGAAACAGGACGTTCACGTCGGAGTCCTCCGGGTCGGCCGTCGCGAGCGCGACCGCGGCCTCGGTGACCTCGTCGGCGCCGATAACGGGGGTGGGGATCCCCGTCTTCCGGCCGAGGTCGTCGTCGAGGTCGACGCAGAGGACGAGCAGCATCGTACGAAGGTACGCGGGGGGTCGGCATATGTTTTCGGCTCGGCGCGACGCGTCGCAAATCCGCCGACCGCTTCGGCGTTTCCGTCAATTCTCGTCGCGCTCCGCTGGTTCTCGCCGGGTTCGTCAGTTCTCGTCGGACTGCTCGTGTTCGATCCCGTTCATCATGGCGCGGACGTTCTCGCCGTCGCCGAACGACGCCGGGTACGCGGCCAGCGGGACGACGTAGTCGTCGCCGGCCTCGACGGCGGACCCGACGTGGAACTCGAGCTCGACGCTCACGCCGGTTCCCCGGATCTCCCCGTCGGCCGAGTACACGACGACCTCCGCGTCCGAGCCGAGCACCTCCGTGGTGTACTCGGAGCCGCGTTCGAGGTCGCTGACGCCCTCGTACCGGTCCGCGATCAGCGCGGCGCGCTCGTCCGGGCTCATGTCGGCGACCGGATTGAACGTCTGGCCGAGGACCTCCACGCGCGGGGTCGCGAGCACGGAGAACACGGCCGCCTGGTAGCGCTCGCCGAACAGCTCAACCGCCTTGTCGTACTCGGCGACGGTGTTCGTCACCCGAACCTCTCGGGTCGAACCGGCCACCTCGAACTCGCGCGTGACGGTCTCTTCCGAGACCTCGTTGAGCTCGTAACCCGTCTCGGAGAGGGTCTCGTCGGCGACCGTCGCCGTGCCCGCGGCGAACTCGGCCGGCTCGCCGGTGGCGACGTCGAGCGCGGTACAGCCGGCGAGGCCGGCCGCGCCGACCGCGCCGCCGGCGGCGAGCGCGCGGCGGCGGGTGAACGCTCCGGTATCGGTCGTCTCGTCGGCGATCGGCTCTCTGCTCATACCCGTCGTCGCGCGGGCGGAGGTACATACTTTGTGATCGTTTCGGGGAACGGAAGCGATACGCGGCCCTGCGGACTCCCCGTGACAACGGATCACCCGGGAACGCGCGGTTCGGACGCTTTTTGAGGCCGCGGCCGGTAGAAGGGGGTAGATGATCTCCAAGGGCTGTGAACAGTGCGCCAAGGGCGGGAAGATGGTGCTTTTCGTCTACGGGTACTGCGACCAGCGGGACTGCTTCTACTGCCCCCTCGGAGAGAACCGGAAGAACGTCACCGACGTGTACGCCAACGAGCGGAAAGTCGAGTCCGACGAGGACGTAATCCAAGAGGCCAAGCGCATGAGCGCGCTCGGCACCTCGATCACCGGCGGCGAGCCGCAGGAGGCGATGGCGAAGACCTGCCGGTACCTCGAACTGCTGAAAGACGAGTTCGGCGAGGACCACCACACGCACCTCTACACCGGGATCACGGGCGGGCGCGAGAACATGCGCCGCCTCTCGGAGGCGGGGCTTGACGAGATCCGCTTCCACCCGCCGCTGGAGATGTGGGGCGACATGCACGGCACCGAGTGGGAGGAGATCCTCCACATCGCCCGCGAGGAGGGGCTCACGCCCGCCTTCGAGATCCCCGGCATCCGCGCGGAGCCGGAGTTCCTGGACTTTTTGGACGAGGGCGCCGCCGAGTTCTGTAACATCAACGAGTTCGAGATGTCCGACGGGAACTACCGCCGGATGCAGGAGGAGGGCTTCGAACTGCAGGAGGGTCACATGTCCGCCGTCGAGGGGTCGAAGGACGACGCGATCGTCTCCGAGATGGCGAGCCACGAGAAGGTGTACTTCTGTACGTCGGTGTTCAAGGACGCCGCCCAGCACCGGAACCGCCTGAAGCGGATGGCGAAGAACATCCGGCGCGAGTTCGACGAGGTGACCGACGACGGCACCCTCGTCTACGGGAAGGCGTTCGCCGACGCCGACCGCTTCGAGGCGCTCGGCGTCCCCGAGGAGTTCTACACCGTCAAGTCCGAGCACGTCGAGGTCGCGTGGTGGCTCCTCGAGGAGATGGTCGAGGACGGCGACTTAGCGGAGGGCGAGATCGTCGAGCAGTACCCGACCGTGAACGGCACGGTCGTCGAGCGCACGCCGGTCGCCTGAACAGACGTTTGAGGTCTGTTCGGGTCGGTTGTTCGGTGTTATAGGGCGACGTGTATTAGGGGCGAGTGACCACGCGATTTCGGTGCGGCGCGTGCCGGCGAGCGGCCGAAGGCCGCGAGCCGCACGCGCGAGGGAGTCGGCCGGCGCTTATAAGCGCCGGCCGACGAGGCTGGGGAGGCGTGAGGTGCCGTGCGGTGCGGTCGGGTGGGACTCAAAGGGGCAGCCGCGAGGCGGGCGCAGGCGTTCACGAGAGCGGAGCTCTCGTGAGCCAATCAGAACGCGGAGCGTTCTGATGACGACGTAAGCACTGCAGGGAGCGAGCATCGCGAGCGACTGAAGCGCGCAGCGAGCGTGCGCCCGCCTCGCGGCTGGGGCTTTGGAAGTGTCCACCGTCGATCCGCGATCAACTACGTATGGCCGAGCGGTTAGAGCTTTGCAGTCGTCCACAGCCTTTCAGCCGTCAACGCGGGGCGTCGCCGACACTGACGCTTCGTCGATGTGTCGCGCTATCGACTACCACACTTATGAAGGATCGACGCGTAGAGCCGCGCATGGCCTCCGAAGACCCCGTATTCGCCGACGTGAGCATCGGACAGGCGGTGTACGACGAGGACGGCGAGAAGCTCGGGTCGGTTCGCGGCGTCGACGACGACGGCTTCTACGTCTCGTCGCCCTCCGGTTCGGAGCCGCTGACGCTCACGGACGCCCGCGACGTGTTCGGCACCGCCTACGTGATGTGGCGCTGTTGGGAGTGCGGCGAGATGGGCGAGATCGGGAAGGAGCTCCCCGCGAACTGCCCGAACTGCGACGCGCCCCGCGAGGAGCTGTACTACTGGGCCGAGGACTGATCGGGAATCGGCGTCGTAGCCGGAGAGGCGGTCGTTTTTATGCGATCGGTGGCGTTGTAACTACGTCCGAAGACCCAGCCGTTCGGCTGTACGAGGCTGTTCTTGCTTAGAAACCGCCGATCGACACGAACGCTCCCGAAGCCCCAGCCGCGAGGCGCAAAGCGCCTCTGGCAGCGAGGGACACTGTCCCTCGGGCAACCGGGCGAAGCCCGGTGACAGCCGGCGGCGGAGCCGCCGGCGACTGCCCCTTCGAGTCCCGCCCCGCACCGCCCCGCACAGCACCTCACGCCTCCCCAGCCTCGCGGCTCCCTCCGCGTCGCTCCGGTCGCCGCGTCCCTCGCGGGCGGTTCGCGCCCGAAGGGCGCGAACCGGCGCGCCACCGCCTCGATCGCTTAAAAGGGTCGCTATCCGGCGTCGACGAAGTCGCCGAGGTTCGCCTGCAGTCCGGCCGCCATCGTCGACTTCCGCCGCAGGCGACCCAACGGGACCGGGAGGTGCTCGGCGACGCCGCGGACCGCCTCCCCGAACGTCTCGGCCGTGCCGCGCTCGCCTTCGAAGGCGTTCCGGACCGCCTCGCGCACCTGCCAGACGCCGACGGGGCCCCAGTAGTCGTCGGAGACGTGGCGTAAGACGAGCGCCTTCGCCTGTCGCCCGCGGTCGTCGAGGTGCTCCAGAACTCCCAGCCGGGACGCGTAGTAGGCGCCCGCGGTCTCCTCGACGTAGCCGGTCCGGCCCTCGCGGCCCTCGCTCGCGGCCGCGAGGTAGACGCCCGCCTCGGGGTCGGGGTTCCAGATCGAGCCGGGCGACTTCATCTCGACGAGCTCGTACTCCCACCGTCCCGGCACGAGAATCACCCAGAAGGCGTTGCCGAGGTACTCGTTCCGGTGGACCTCGATCCGGTCGACCGTCGGGTTGTCGCGGATCGACCCACGGAGGAACTGCCCGACCGTGTCGTCGACCGCCGTGATCGACCAGCGCGTCGGGACGAGCCGTCGGTTCTCCCCTCGCCCGAGCGCGCCCGCGGAGAGGATCGTGTTTATCTCGTACACGTCGAACCCGCGCCGGTAGAGGTACGTCATGGCCCCCTCGGCACGCCAGTCGTCGTCCTCGAGCGTCTTCTTCACCGGGCGGGGGACGTGCGGGTTCTCGCCCAAGTCGGCGGTCCGGGCCGCAGCGCGCGGGCCGGTCGGCGTCTTGATGTCCTCCGCGCCGATCTCGAAGTCGAGGTCGGGAGTGCCGTCGAGTCCGATCTCCACGTCGACCGGGCGGTCCGCGATCGCGACCTCGCGTTGAACGCCGAGCCAGCCGTTCCACGCGTCGTGGACGCTCTCGGCCGGGCCGTCACCACCGACCGACTTCACTCCGCCGGTCGCGCCGGCGTCCGCCACGTCGACGCCGCGCGTCGAGTTGAGCAGGCTCGTCCGCCGGTCGAACACGTCGGCGATGGAGACGCCCTCGTCGTACCACGCCGCGGAGGTCTCGAAGCTCGCGGCGCGCTCCTCGCGACCGACCGGCGAGAGCAGCCCGGTCGAGACGTTGGGGTAGTTCGAGCGCCCGACGAAGATGGAGGGCGAGACGCTGCCGACCACGGCGTCGTCGGAGACGTGCTCCTCGAAGCGCCGCTCGAAGGAGTCGAGGTAGTCGAGAATCCCGTAGTCCTTCTCGGCGGCGAGGCGCCGCCGCTCGGCGCGCTCGTTCGCCTCGAACTCGATGAACTCGTCGAGCCGCATTCGGATCGGAGTTGGCGGCGCGGCGGCTTGAACGTTGCTGGCGAGCGCGACGACGAAGAGAAGATACAACGAGGAGACGGAGCCGCCGCCGACGCCTAGCTGTGGATCCCCATCGCTTCGATCTGCTCTTGGTACCGGTTGCGGATGGTGACCTCGGTGACCTGCGCGACGTCGGCGACCTCGCGCTGGGTCTTCTTCTCGTTACACAGCAGGGAGGCGGCGTAGATCGCGGCGGCCGCGTATCCGGTGGGGGATTTCCCGGAGAGCAGTCCCTTCTCGGCGGTCGTCTCGATGATCTCGTTGGCCTTCGACTGCACCTCCTCGCTCAGTTCGAGCTCGGAGGAGAAGCGGGGGACGTACTTCTTCGGGTCTACCGGGCGCATCTCTAAGCCGAGCTCTTGGGAGATGTAGCGGTACGTGCGCCCGATCTCCTTGCGCTCGACCCGAGACACGTCGGAGATCTCCTCCAGCGAGCGCGGGATTCCCTCCTTGCGACAGGCGGCGTAGAGGGCGGCGGTGGAGACGCCCTCGATCGAGCGCCCGCGGATGAGGTCCTCGTTGAGCGCGCGTCGGTAGATGACCGAGGCGACCTCGCGTACCGATCGGGGGACGCCGAGGGCGCTCGCCATGCGGTCGATCTCCGAGAGCGCGAACTGGAGGTTGCGCTCGCCGGCGTCCTTTGTCCGAATGCGCTCCTGCCATTTCCGCAGGCGGTGCATCTGTGACCGCTTTTTCGAGGAAATAGAGCGCCCGTAGGCGTCCTTGTCCTTCCAGTCGATCGTCGTCGTCAGCCCCTTGTCGTGCATCGTCTTCGTCGTCGGGGCGCCGACGCGCGACTTCGACTGCCGCTCCGAGTGGTTGAACGCGCGCCACTCCGGGCCGGGATCGATCTGCTCCTCCTCGATGATGATCCCCGTCTCCTCGTGTATCAGCTCCCCGTCGGCCGTCCGGGTGAGCTCCTCCGGGTCGAAGTCCTCGGGGTCCAACTCGTCGGCGTCGACCCCCTCGACCCCCTCGGCGTCGGTTTCAGTCTCGTCGGCGTCCTCGTCCCGCACACGCTGCCGGTCGTGATCCCGTTGCCGGGTTGGCCGTGTCATCGCATTTATATACTATCCAAACGAATTAACTTAAAAGTTCGTGGGAATTGCGGTTTGTGACGCCTAAATTCTTCTTGATATAAACAGCCAGCGGCGAGATCGACTCGCCGACGCGGCCACCTCGTCGGCCGTTCCGCACATGTTCGGCACCGCGGATCGGCGCGGCGGACGGACAGCCCTTTGTCCCGCGAGCGCGGACCCCGATCGAATGCCGACGATCGACTGCGACCCGACGACCGCGCGCTCTCGGTTGGCGGACGCCGGCGTCCGGATCGAGGAGGGGAACACCGCCCACGAGCGGTGGCGCGCCGAGCGGGAGGGCGCCGTCGCCGTCGCGTACGACGACAAGGTCGTCGTGCAGGGGAGCGATCCGACCCGCCTGACGGCCCTCATGAGCGAGGGCGGCGGACGCGCGCACGTGTACTTCGACGGCGCCTCGCGCGGGAATCCCGGCCCGGCCGGGGTCGGCTGGTGTCTGGTCACCTCGGACGGGATCGTCGCCGAGGGCGGCGAGCGGATCGGCCGCGCCACCAACAACCAGGCCGAGTACGCCGCGCTGATCCGGGCGCTGGAGGCCGCCGACGAGTACGGGTTCGACGAGATCGACGTGCGCGGCGACTCCCAGCTGATCGTCAAGCAGGTGCGCGGCGAGTGGGACGCCAACGACCCGGAGCTCCGAGAGAAGCGAGTCCGCGTTCGGGAGCTGTTGGAGCGGTTCGACCGGTGGTCGATCGGCCACGTTCCGCGAGAGATAAACGAACGCGCCGACGATCTGGCGAACGAGGCACTCGATGACGCGAACTGACGACGAACCACCGGAGTGGGCGAAGGAACGGGCGCGCGAAGTGATGGCGGCGGAAGAATCGGGCGAAGACGGGGAGACGGGAGGAGCCGACGACGACGGCACAGAGGGCGCCGACGACGACCGCGTCCCCGACGTGCCGGCCGAGACCGTCGACGAGGCGGAGCGGCTCACCCGGCTCGCTCGGCAGACCGAGGACGAGGCGGCCGCCGAGTTCTACCGCGATCGCCGCGACGAGCTGGTCGAGAGCCACGACTACGTCCCGCGGCTCCGCGAGGAGGACGACACGCTCGTGTTGTACCCCGACGAGTGGATGGACGACGGGACGGTGCAGCTCGACCGGATCGAGACAACCGACCGGGCCGTCGAGGTGTCGCTGTCGGGACCGGGCGACGCCGACCGCTACCGCGAGGTCGCCGCGTACAACGACGCGGTCGCCGACGCGGTCGCCGACGCGCACGGCGAGCCGCACGCCGAGACCGCCCGGAGCTTCGCGGCGTTCATGAGCAACCACTACGTGCGCGCGGTGGACGACGCAGCCCCCAACGTGCGCGCGGAGTTCCGCGAGGAGTACTTCCCGCGGAACGGCTGGCCGAGCGACGAGCAGCTGGCCGTCGTCGACGAGTCGCTGGACCTGATCGAGTCGGTCGCGGCGGACGTGGACGGTCCCGAGGAGTCGTGAGGGAGGCGATCGGAGGTCGATAGGGCCGACGCTCGCCGATCGAGCGTGCGCGGCTTTCGCCGCGCGCGTGTGCCAAAAGTGTCGGTTACCGCGCGAGACCTCCACGAGGCGGTCGCCGTTACTCGCCGAGCAGCGCACGGACCTCGTCCGCGCGCTCCTCGTCGGTGGCGAACCGGTCGAGGACCCACTCCAACTGGCCGAGAACGGCGTCGTGTCCCGCCTCGGTGAGCTCGTACTGGTTGGTCCGCTTGTCCAGCTCGCTCTTCTCGACGAGCCCGTCCTCGACGAGGTCGTCGAGGTTCGGGTAGAGCCGCCCGTGGTTCACCTCGGAGCCGTAGTACGACTCCAGCTCGCGTTTGATCGCGAGCCCGTACATGGGCTCTTCCGCGAGGATCGCGAGGATATTCTGCTGGAACGCCGTCAGGTCCGCCGCCGTCCGCGTCGTCGAGTCGTCGGTAACTGATTGTGCCTCTGACATAGCTTGATGAAGGTAACCCGAACTTATAACCTTTCTCAAGGTTCACGAACGTTTTAATGCTTCATCGCCCGTGGAACCAGTGATTCGTGCCGATATCTATGGGAGGAGCGTCGAGCGCTCCGATTTGTCGCTATCTCGCTATCGAGTGATCTGCCATCGTAAACGCGGATACACGACAATTCGTCGACGGAATCGGGCCGTTTGTATACGATAAGTCACCCGTGGTAGCGGTGTATCTCGCCGGAAACAACGTGTCTCACGGGAAACATACGGCGTTGTGGGGGGCGATATCGACCCGTAGAGCGCGGTTTTGAGCCGTGTAGTGTCGTATTCCTCCCACAACGTGCGGCGTTCGGTCGAGACAGGGAGATCCACGCCCGAAAGCCGTGAAGGAGGGAGACCGACGACGGGAGTCACGGCGAGAACCCGAAAGGACTTTGCGACCGATGGACGGAGTACGCCGTACATGGCCAACCTCTGGGAAGATCTCGAGACGGGACCGAACGCGCCGGACGAGATCTACGCAGTCGTCGAGTGTCTCAAAGGCGAGCGGAACAAGTACGAGTACGACAAGGACATCCCCGGCGTCGTCCTCGACCGCGTGCTCCACTCGAACGTCCACTACCCGTACGACTACGGCTTCATCCCGCAGTCGTACTACGACGACGAGGACCCGTTCGACGTGATGGTGCTCGTCGAGGACCAGACGTTCCCCGGCTGCGTGATCGAAGCCCGTCCCGTCGCGCTGATGAAGATGGACGACGACGGCGAGCAGGACGACAAGGTGATCGCGGTGCCGACCGAGGACCCGCGGTTCGACCACATCGACGGCCTCGAAGACATCCCCCAGCAGACGCTCGACGAGATTGACGAGTTCTTCTCGACGTACAAGAACCTCGAAGCGGGCAAGGAGGTCGAGACCCTCGGGTGGGAAGACAAGCAGGCCGCCAAGGACGCGATCGAACACGCGCAGGACCTCTACGACGAGGAGTTCCGGTAGATCGACTGCGGGTCGGACGGCTCCGACTCGCCGCGATCCATAACCGTTGGGCATACCTACCCGCGCCGGGCATACGTTATGCCCATGGGTAATTTTTAGAGGGTGGACCGGGTACGCGTAGGTAGAGCCATGAGCGCACACAGCCAGCCGTCCGTCGGCATCGACCACCCGACGGTCGTCCCCGCCAACTTCGATCCCGAAGACGATCTCGACGAGGCGCCCGACGGTGAGGAAGAGGCGTAGCTGACCCGACTAAGCGTTCTCGACGACCCCGGAGAGACACTGCGCTTCGGAGACGAACGACTCGAACCGGTCGTTGACCCACTCGATCACCGCTTGGTCCGTCGATTCGAGCACGCATCGTGGGTTGTTTCTGCGGTCGTAGGCGGTCACGCACGCGACGTCGTCGTACCGGAAGAGCCCGTATTCGATCGGCTCCGGGGAGACGTACACCTTCGCGCGGTCGTCGTGAAGCGCCCGGTCGGTCGCCGGGCCGAACTCCGCGATCGACTCCTCGACCACGTCGCGGTCGATGACGAGTTCGATCTCGGCGCCCGCGTCGATCGCCTCCGCCGCCGCGTCGTTGAACTGCTGGATGACGACGGGCGAGACGGCGAATATCTCCGAGCCGCCCCCCTCGCGCAGCAGTTCGGTGAGCCGATCGACGGCGGCGAGGGGGTTCCGGTCGGCCGCGACGGTCAGCTCCCCGGCGTCGATCGCCGAGGGCGGGAAGTCGGCGCCGACGCGCTCGAGGTCGGCGGCGAACTGCCCGTACCGGTCCGCGACCTCGACCTCGTCGAGCAGCGCCTCGTACGCGTCGTGGACCCGCTTCCCGGTCGGCGTCACGCGGTAGGCGGCGTCGCGCTTGACGACCCAGTCCCGCTCGCCGAACCCGGAGAGGATGCGCTGAACCGTCGTCCGCGTCGCGTCGACCGCGGCCGTGAGGTCCGCCGGACGGCGGGGTTCCTCTCGGATCGCTCGGAGCATCGCGACCCGGACGGGTGACCCGGCGAGGTACTGTGCGCCGTCGTGTCCGTCGTCGGCCGTCATCCTGTGATCCCCGTGTACGGACACCGAACGGTTAACAATACCGCGTTATCCTGTGACGGAGCGATGATGAACGGCGTCGAACTGGCCCGCGACCCGCTCACGGTCGGTACCGGAACGAGACGACGGTGCCGATGGTGTCCTCGCCGTCGATGGCCTCGGTGGCGACGGTCGCGGCGACGACCGCGTCCGCGCCGAGCGCCTCCTCGATCACCGCGGTGAGCGCGTCGGGGTCGGCGCCCTGCTGGAGCACCGGCACCCGGACCTGTCGCCGGTTGACGGCGACGTCGCCGAGGTCGTAGTCGGTGTGCTCGAACGCGTCGCGGATCGCGGCGTGAACGTCGGTCATGGCACCACCTCGGCCGGGGAGGCTGAAAAAACGGTGGGGGAGAGCCCGAAACCGGCTTCACGATGCGGGTCGTAAACCTGGACGGAGAAACGGACCAAGTAGCGTCTCGAAACGGAGCATTAATTTATTATTTATTTAGTATTCAAATATCTGAGAACGGTTGGCGCAAAACGGGTTCGATGTTAATATCACGCGATATCTTGTGTAATATGCACGAAAGTGTTGCAGACTACGTGGCAGAGCACCCGAAGATGGCCGGCGTCCTGTTCACCGCGCTCCTTCTGCTGACGCAGGCGGCTCCCGCGGCGGCGAACATTGCTGGCGCAAACCCGGGCCCTTAATCAAATTTTAGATTTTCACTCCAAACAAGTTCGTCATTATAGAAAACCGGTACTAGCTCCAAGTCGAGGAGATCAGACAGTTCTCCTTTGTGTACGTCCTTGTGCTCGAATTTCTCCGGGACATAATAATTAGAGTTGGCTACATCCAAATTAAGCCACGCAAGAGATCCCACTCCATGGTTTCTATTTGGGAAAAATTGTGCTGATAAGTCCCATTTCGAATTATCTTTTTTTGATGCATTGCACACAACTGCGATTCCGCTGCGGCTCTGACAGATCGTCGTCCCCCCGTCACCAACCACGATGTACTGGTGGCCGGTGATCAGCTCCCGCTTGGCGACGTGGAGCGCGGTGCGCAGGTTGAATCCGCTGTTCATCAGGCGGGCGACGATGCGACCGAGCTGGGTCGCCGGCGAGTTCGCCACGTCGGAGAGGGTGACGATACCTCCGCGGGAGCCGCGGTGGACGAGGGCCTCGCCCTGCTGGTAGGACTGGCAGGCGTTGAGCAGGAAGGCGCTGACGCCGACGTCGAGGTCCTCAGTAGTGAGGTCAAGATAGCTATCATCACACTGCATCCCGCGGTCGTCGACGTGGCCGATGTAGTGGAGGAAGTCCACGTCGGACCGTAGGGCCTCGCGCATCTCCTCGCGGGTGAGGTCGTGGCGAACCTCGATGTCGAACTGGACCATGTCGCGGAGGCCGTACAGGTCCGCGACCTCCCCCTCCTCGCGCATCTGCTCGTCGTTGCAGACGACGAGGACGGAGATCCGCGACTGCTCGACCGCGCCGGCCTCCAACCGACGGTGGTACGCGTCGAGGGTGGCCTTGTTGGCGTCGAGCGGGACGCCGGCGCCGACCCACGCGTGCTCGACGGTGTCGACGGGCTCGGGCCGCACGAAGTCGGCGTCGGTCGGCACCGCGCCGCGCTCCGCCGAGGCGTCGGCACCGCGGGTGGGTTCGGTCCCGGCGGCGCCGCCCCGGACGAACTCGTCCGGACCGAGGGGTGCCTCGTTAGCCTGGGGCCCACGGAAGAACCCGACCCCGTCGCCCTCGCCGGCCGTCGCGGGGGTAACCGTCTCCGGCGACCGGACGATCGACAGCTCGCCGGCCACGAACGGGAGCATCTCCACGTTCTCGGGGTCGGGGCGCACGTCGGTCGTCAGCGTCCACTGGGGGAGCTCCGGCTCGACGCGCTCGAAGGCGACCGCGAGGTACTCGCCGAGCCGCTCCGTGAGCGGGAGGCCGTACAGCCGGCCCCAGTCGAGGTCGAGGTCGGTGGCCTCGCGCTCGTGGAGGTCGACCGGGTAAAAGCCCTCCGTGCGCGCGAGGCAGTCGAAGTGGAACGCCTGCCGGAGCACCTCGGCGGTCCGACGTTCGAATTCGGGCTCTAGGGGATGGGTCCAGCCGTCTCCCTCGATTCGGGGCGCGTCGCCCGGGACCACGTCGGCAGCGAAGTAGTACGCCAGCGATACCACCGGGTAGAGGTAGCGGTACTCCGGGGGGACGACGATCCGAATCCCGGAGTCGAGCGGCTCGACCCGATCGGGGACGCGGAGCTCTTCGCCCGGCTCGATCAGCGGCGGGTGCCCGCGGAGGGTGGGGAAGGAGCGCTCCGGGCTCGTCGTCTGAAGCGCGGAGCCGAGCAGGGAGACCGCGTCCATCAGCGACTCGGGGTCGGTCGGCGTCTCGATCGTCCCCGCCGGCACCTGGTGGAGCGACCGGAACCCGAGCGTCACCTCGGCGGGGGCGTCGAGGTCGATCCGAGTCGTCCGCTCCGTCGTCGACACGGAGAAGGGCGACGCGAACGCGAGGTACAGCTTCGTCGGCGCGGGGTCGATGCCGACGTGGTACGTCCCCGCCGGCATCGCGTAGGAGTCGCCGCGGGTGAGCAGCGTCCCGTCGCCGGAGCGGGTCTCCACGACCGCGACGCGGGGGATCTCGACGGATCCGGTCTCGACGGTCACGCTCGCGTCGACCGGGAAGTAGTGGGCGTCCTCGGGGCTCGCGGTCGGCTCGACCGGTCGGTCGGTGTACACCTCGAACTGCGTGTTCTCGATGTGGTCCGTGACGGTGAGTCCGGCCGCGTCGGACAGCGGGTCGATGTCGATACTCATGAGGGGGACCGCGTTCGGTCGGCGTCGGGGTAGTCGCGACGAGGGTGACGCGACGAGGGTGACGCGGCCGTCGTTACCGAATTCTGGAGCGATGCGGCGATAAAGCTTGTGTCGGTGGATCGCCGCGGACCGAACGGATAAAGGGGCGGCCGGCCCACGTTCGCGTAATGATCACGCTTGGAACGGCTCGCGCCCGGCCGGGCGAGACGGACACGGGCCGTCTCGAAGTCGGCGAGACGCGGGACGGGAGTCCCGTCCGACTGCCGGTGGCGGTCGTCAACGGCGCCGAGGACGGCGAGACGCTGTACATGCAGGCGGTCAGCGACGGCGACGAGCTCAACGGGCTCGGCGTCGTCAACCGCGTCGTCCCCCGGCTCGATCCGGCGGAGCTGTCCGGGGCCGTGCTCGTCGTCGGCGTCGTCAACTACTTCGGGTTCCAGGTCGCCGAGCACCGGAACCCGATCGACGACCGGAAGATGAACCGCGGGTACCCCGGCGACGAGAACGGAACGACGAGCGAGCGCATCGCTCACGCGACGTTTCAGGCCGCGAAGCGGGCCGACCTCATCCTCGACCTCCACCAGGGATCGACCAGCCGGATGATAAACGAGACGCGGGTCCGCTGCGGGATCCGCCACCACCTCCACGGCGACTGCTTAGAGCTGGCGAAGGCCTTCGGCTGCGGTCACGTCCTCGACATCAAGGGACCGGACGGACAGCTCGCGCGCGTCGGACCGGAACACGGCATCCCGACCGTCGACCCCGAGCTCGGCGGCTGCGTCGGCTGGGACGAGGAGTCGATCCGGTACGGCGTCGAGGGCGTGTTCAACGTGCTCCGCCACTACGGCTTCCTCGACGGCGGACACGACCTCGAACGACAGACGAGGGCGCGCGGCTTCGACCAGTACGGATCGCCGGCGGGCGGGCTGGTCCGGTTCGAGCGCGAGCTCGGCGAGCGCGTCTCCACCGGGGACCTTCTCTTCGAGGTAACCGACGTGTTCGGCGAGCTCAAGGGGCGGGTGACCGCCGACGACGACGGCGTCTTCTGGCGCACCCGTCGCCTCCCGCAGGTCGCCGCGGGCGAGTACGTCTGCTCGGTCGGGACCAACGTCGACTCGTACTAATGGCCGGCGACCCCGGCCGGGGATCGATCCGATCCCTCGCCTGCCCCGAGTGCGGCGCGACCGTCCGAGACCGGTGGCGCTGCGAGTGCGGCGCCCCGCTGGAGTTCGCCGACCCGCCGGTTCCGGAGGGGTCGGCCCCGGATTCGGAGGGCGGAGGGGGCGACGCGGTAGACGCCCGCGACGGCCTCTGGGCGTTCGAGTCCCTGATCGCCGTCGGCGACGACCCCGCCGACCGGGTGACGCTCGGCGAGGGGATGACGCCGCTTGTCGACGCGGACGCGGCGGCGAAGGGCGACGAGAGCGACTCGTCCGACGCCGACCGCTGGAACGCCGCGTTCAAACTGGAGTACGTCTTTCCCACCGGCTCGTTCAAGGACCGCGGGGCGACGACGACGCTCACGCGGGCCCGCGAACTGGGGGTCGAGCGCGTCGTCGAGGACTCCTCCGGCAACGCCGGCGCCGCGATCGCGACGTACGCGGCCCGCGCCGGGATCGACGCCGCGGTGTACGTCCCGGCCGACGTCAAGGATTCGAAGCTCCGCGCGATCCGCCGAGCCGGCGCCGAGCCGATCCGGATCGAGGGCTCTCGCGCGGACGTGACCGAGGCGTGCGTGGCCGCGCTCGGCGAGGGCGGCGAGGGCGGACGAAAAGGCGACTCCGCCGACTCCGCGTGGTACGCCAGCCACGCGTGGAACCCGGCGTTCTTCGAGGGGACCGCCACCGTCGCCTACGAGATCGCCGCCCAGCGCGGCTGGGAGGCCCCCGACGCGGTCGTGACCCCGCTCGGGCACGGCACCCTGTTTCTCGGCGCCTATCGCGGCTTCCGGCGGCTGGAGCGCGCGGGCTGGATCGACGAGGTCCCGCGCCTGTTCGGCGCGCAGGCCGCCGGGATCGCGCCGATCGTCCGCGAGCTCCACGGGGCGGACGCGGCCGATCCAGAGGGGCGCGTCAACGCGGCCGCCGACGGGATCCAGATCGCCGAGCCGGTCCGGAGACGGGAGATCCTCGACGCCGTCGCCGACACCGACGGCGACGCCGTCGCGGTCACGCAGTCGGCGGCCGAGCGCGAGCTCGACCGGCTCCACGCGGCGGGGTTTTACACCGAACCGACCTGCGCCGTCGCGCCGGCGGCACTTTGCGAGCTCCGCGAGCGGGGCGTCCTCGCGCCCGACGGCGACGTGGTCGTCCCCCTGACCGGGAGCGGGCTGAAGGGGTAACTCGGAGCGACCGACGGGCGTCGACCCCCGGTCCCACCGCCATCGCTTTTCGGTCTCGCCCCGTGGGAAGGGGTATGGAGATACTCGTCTACGGCGCGGGCGCGCTGGGGGGCCTCGTCGGCGGGCTGCTGGCGCGTGCCCACGAGGTCACGCTCGTCGGGCGCGACCCCCACATGCGACGGGTGCGGGAGGACGGGCTCCGGATCGACGGCGAGATCGACGCGCACGTTCGCCCGCGCGCGCTCACCGACGGGACGCACCGCTCCGCCGACCTCGCGGTGGTCACGACGAAGGCGTACGACACGGACGCGGCCGCGCGCACGCTCGCGACCGGCGAGTACGACGCGGTCTGCTCGCTCCAGAACGGCTTCACCGAGGAGCGGCTGGTCGCGGCGCTCGACCCCACCGTGCTCGCGGGCACCGCGAGCTACGGCGCCCGGTTCGTCGAGCCCGGTCGGGTGACCTGCACCGGCGTCGGCGAGGTCGTCGTCGGGCCGCTTTCGGGGGGCAACGACCCGCTCGCGCAGCGCGTCGGGGGCGCGTTCGACGAGGCCGGGATCGAGGCGACGGTCGCCGCGGACATGCCCCGGCGCCGGTACGAGAAGCTCGCGGTCAACGCGGGGATCAACGGTCCCTCGGCGCTCGCGCGGCTCACGAACGGGGAGACCCTCGACGGGCCGGGCGGCGAGGCGGCCCGGGAGGCGGCCCGGGAGGTCGCGCGGGTCGCCCGGGCCGACGGGGTCGGCCTCGGCGACGACGAGGCGGTCGCCGCCGTCGAGCGCGTCGCCGCCGACACCGCCGCCAACCGGTCGTCGATGCGCGAGGACGTGGCCGCGGGCCGCCGGACCGAGGTCGACGCGATATACGGCGCCGCGACCGAGCGCGCCGACCGGTTCGGGGTGGCGGCGCCGACGTGTCGGACGGTCGCGTCGCTGATCAGGGCCTGGGAAGTCGGTGCCGGCGTTCGGCCCGCGGCCGACGCCGACGAAGCGGGCGGGGAGTGACCGCGAGCGGCAGAGAAGGGGGACTTCTACGGCGGAATCGTCGAGGTCAACACCACTCTTCGAGGACGGTGGCGTCGGTCTCGTCCACCGAGACCCACGCGTTCTCCCGCGAGACGTCCGCGATCACGAGCTCCGGTCGCGACGCCGAGGAGTCGATGGACGCCATCACGTCCGGCGACTCGTCGGCGTCGAGGGCCGGATCCGTCGGCAGCGCCGTCCGGCGGTGATCGGGGTCCGGGTCGTCCCATGGAGTGGAACTCCGTGACATGATTGTGAATTGTTCACAGTACGTATAAGGGTTCCGGACCGGGGGCGTCCGCCGTCGGCGGATCGGCGTTTCGAGGCGATAATCGGGGACGAGACGCCCTGTCAGCCGTCGATCACGGGGGAATTGTCGGCATAGAGCGTCGATCCGTCGAACAGATCGGATCGTTGTCAGGGTCGCGGTTCGTCGGCGGCGAGACGCACACGCGCCGCGAGGGCCTTCGGGGCCCGGCGATCGCCGCGTTCTCCCCTCCCCCGCGGGAGCGACTCGCGGACCGCCATCGCGGTTACGGACCACCTTCGCAGTTACGGACCACCTTCGCAGTATACAAGAGGTGCCACGCTGAAAGACGGTGCATGAACGTATCAGACGCCATGACGCCGCGGTCGGATCTCGTCGTCGTCGAGATCCCGGGGAGCCGGAACGACGTGCTGGAGTACATCCAGGAGTACGGTTTCTCGTCGGTGCCGGTCGTCAAAGACGTCGACGGCGACGAGGTGTACCGCGGGCTCGTCTCCCGCGACGACCTGATCGAACAGCCCGACGAGGACCAGCTCGCGCTGCTGATGCGCGAGGTGCCGACGGTGGGCGCCGACGACGCGATCGGCGACGCCGCCGCCACGATGGCCGCCGAGGACTCCCGGCGGCTCCCGGTCGTCGACGGCGACGAGCTGGTCGGCATCATCACCGTCACCGACGTGGTGCGGGCCATCGCCCGCGGCGAGATCGACGGCGACACCGAGGTCGGCGGGCTCGCGACCAGCGCGATCAACGCGACCTACACGGAGACCCCGCTGCCGGTCGCGGAACGCGAGATCGGGTTAGCGAACGTCCCCTACGCCGTGGTTCTCGACGACGACGCCGGACTCGCCGGCATCCTCACCGAGGTCGACGTGCTGGAGGTCGCCCGGGTCGTCGAGGGCGAGGCCAGCACGGGCGACTCCATCGCCGAGCAGGACTCCGAGTGGTCGTGGGAGGGGATCAAGGCGACCGGCGCCCGCTACCTCCCGACCCGCAACGTGGAGCTTCCGGTGGGGGCGGTCCGCCACTTCATGACCGGGGACCTCGTCACCGTCAGCGGCACGCGGACCGCCAAGGAGGTCGCACAGGAGCTCATCAGCAACGACATCGAGCAGGTCCCGCTGGTCAACGGCACCGACCTCGACGGCATCGTGCGCGACGTGGACCTGCTGGAGGGGTTGTAGATGGCGTCCGAGGAGATCGTCGAGCTGGCGAAGCGGCGCGGGTTCTTCTTCGGCTCGAACGGCGCGTACGGCGGCACCGCCGGCTTCTACACCTTCGGCCCGCAGGGCGCGGCGCTGAAGAAGAACCTCGAGGACGCGTGGCGCGACCGGTTCACCATCCGCGAGGGGAACCGCGAGATCGAGGCGCCGACGGTCATGCCGGAGCCCGTCTTCGAGGCGTCCGGCCACCTGGAGGGGTTCGACGACATGCTCGTCGAGTGCCCCGAGTGCGGCGAGTCCCACCGCGCCGACCACCTCGTCGAGGCGGTCACGGACATCGAGGACGCGGAGGCGTTGCCCGGCGAGGAGGTCGAGGAGCTCATCGCCGACAACGACATCGCCTGCCCGTCCTGCGGCACCGCGCTCGCGGGCGTGACGGCCGAGGACTTCAACCTCATGTTCGCGACCGACATCGGCCCCGGCGACGGCCAGCCGGGCTACCTGCGACCGGAGACGGCACAGGGGATCTTCGTGGAGTTCCCGCGGCTGAAGGAGTACGCCCGCGGGAACCTCCCGTTCGGGATCACCCAGATCGGTCCCGCCTACCGCAACGAGATCTCGCCGCGCGGCGGGCTCCTCCGGCTGCGCGAGTTCACGCAGGCCGAACTCGAGCAGTTCATCGACCCCGAGGACGACGAGCCGCCGCTGGACCGCGTGCGCGACGTCGAGGTCCGGCTGTACCCCGCCGCCGAGCAGGAGGCCGAGGACGGCGAGTACGTCGAGACCACCGTCGGCGAGGCGGTCGACGAGGGGGTCATCGGCTCCCCGTGGGTCGGCTACTACCTCGGCGTCGCGAAGCGGTGGTACGACCGGGTCGGCGTCGACCTCGACCGCTTCCGGTTCCGGCAGCACCTCGCGGGCGAGCGCGCCCACTACGCCGCCGACTGCTGGGACGCCGAGAGCGAGGTCGACGGCGACTGGATCGAGATCGCGGGCTTCTCGTACCGGTCCGACTACGACCTCTCGAAACACGACGCGCACGGCGACGACGCCTTCACCGTGTTCAAGCGCTACGACGAGCCGAAGACGGTCGAGCGCGCGACGGTCGACCCCGACATGTCCGTGCTCGGTCCCGCGTTCGGCGGGGACGCCGCCGCGGTGGCCGAGGCCCTCGAGACCCTCGCCGAGCGCGACCCCGACGCGTTCGACGGCGAGACGGTTTCGGTCGAGGTCGGTGAGGGCGACGGCGCCGAGACCCACGAGGTCGACGCCGACGTGGCGAACTTCTCGGTCGAGACGGTGACCGAGAACGGCGAGCACCTCACCCCGCACGTCGTCGAGCCCTCCTTCGGCGTGGGGCGGACGGTCCAGACCCTGCTGGCGCACGCCTACAGCGAGGACGAGGTCGACGGCGAGGAGCGGACCTACCTCTCCTTGGAGCCCGAGATCGCGCCGCAGGACGCCGCGGTCTTCCCGCTGGTGACCAACGACGACCGGCTCACCGATCTGGCCGACCGCGTCGCCGCGGACCTCCGCGAGGCGGGGCTGGCGGTCGCGTACGACGACTCCGGCTCGATCGGGCGGCGCTACCGCCGACAGGACGAGGTCGGTACCCCGTTCTGCGTCACGATCGACCGCGACGGGATCGAGGGCGACGGCGACGACACGGTGACCGTCCGTGAGCGCGACTCCGCGGCGCAGGTCCGGGTCCCGGCCGCGAAGCTGGCCGAGGAGCTGGCCGCGCTCCGCGCGGGCGGCGAGTTCGACGCGCTGCTGGACCGCTACGAGACCGTGGCGACCGACGTCGAGACCAACTGACCGTGCCCCTCCCGGCGGCGGAGTGGCGGGCCGAGGTGGAGTTCGAGCGACGGCTGGTCCACGCGAGCGGCACGCTCTTCCCGGTCCCGTACCTGCTCGGGTGGCTCACGTGGACCGAGACGGCGGCGGTCCTCGCGCTCGGCGTCGCGGTCGTCGGTCTGCTCGAGTTCCTCCGGCTCGTCGTCGGGTTCGATCACGCCGTCTACCGGCATCTCACGCGGGAGTACGAGTCCGACAGCGTCGCCGGCTACGCGATGTACCAGGTCAGCACCGCGGCGGTCGGGGTCGCCGCGGTCCCCGCGCTGGGGATCCCCGGCATGACGCCGACGCTCGCGGTCCCCGCGATCTGGATGGTGTCGCTCGGCGACCCCGTCAGCGGCGCGCTCGGGGACAACGACGCGACCGAGTCGAAACGGCCCGTCGCGTGGATCGCGATGTTCCTCGTCAGTCTCGCCTTGGCGATCCCCTTTACCGTGCCGGCGTTCGGGGCCGGCGTCGGCGTCGCCGTCGCGCTCGCCGGCGCGGTCCCCGCCGCGGTCGCCGACGGCCTCCCGCCGGTCATCCGCGGCGTCGCCGTCGACGACAACCTGACCATCCCGCCGGCCGCGGCCGGCGGGATGCTCCTCGCCGTCACGGTGTTGGCGTAGGCGGTCGATCGGCGGACTGGCGGCGGTCACGAGAGCTGTGAACGGGATCGTACTCCGAGATTTTTATAACCCACAGCGGTGGCCCGCGCCGCCGAACGGCCGGGGTTTGGAGGTGTTCACCGCCGATCCGGCATCAACGGCTTATAAGCGATCACTCTCGCCGTCCCCCGCGTCCCGTTCCAGCCACGAGGTCGCGACCGACTCGAACGGATCGGAGTACTGCATCAGCGTCGTGCCGAGAATCGCCATCACGAGCACGTAGCCGACCGCGAACGCGTTGATCGTCTGTGCGACCGCCGGGTCGAACGCCCCGGCCTCGCCGGCGGTCACCGCGATCGTCGCGATGATCAGCGAGAACTCCCCGCGGGTGGTCATCCCGAGCGCGACGCGGGTCGATCGGCGGGCGTTCAGGTCGAACGCGCGCCCGGCGAGGAAGCCGGTAACGAGCTTCGTCGGCGTCGTCACGACCACCGCGAGCGCGATCAGCGCCGCCACCCCGCCGAACAAAAGCGGGTCGGTGACGAGCCCGATCCAGAAGAAGAACACCGCCGCGAACGTGTCGCGGACGGGTTCGAGCAGCGCCTCGATCTCGTGGGCGTACTCCGTCGAGGCGAACGCCATCCCGACGAAGAAGGCGGCGACCGCCTCGCTGACGCCGAGCGCGAGCGCGCCGCCCGCGACGAGCACCACGGCCGCGATCGACCGCAGCGCGACGAACTCCCGGTTGTCCGTCTCGACGAGCCGGTCGAACGCGGGCGTGCCGAACCACACGAGCCCCAAGAGGCCGAAGATGAACCCGATCGCGATCCCGATGTCGGCGAGGGCCGCGCCCACGTCGCCGCCGCCGAGCGCGAGCGCGGACGCGACGGCGAGGTACACCGCGATGAACAGGTCCTCGTAGACGAGGGTTCCGAGCATCGGCTCCGCCTCGTCGTTGGCGATCCAGCCGAGGTCGATGAGCGACTTCGTGATCACCGCCGACGAGGAGATGTACACGATGCCGGCGATCAGAAACGCCGGCAGGAACGCGCCGAAGACGAGCCAGCCGAGGACGAGCCCGGCGCCGAAGTTCGCCAGGTCGATCGTTCCGGCGGTCCCGATCTGGCGCCGCCGCGCGAGCAGGCGATCGATGTTGAACTCCAGTCCGAGGAAAAACAGGAGGAAGACGATTCCGAGCTCCGCGCCGATCGCGATGAACTCCGACTCGGGGACGTACGCGGTCCCGAGAACCGGCAGCGAGAGGCGTCCGAGCACGAACTCGCCGAGCGCCATCCCGCTCACGATGTAGAAGGGGATCACCGACTGGCCGAGCCGATTGGCGAGGGCCCCGACGCCCGCGATCGCGGCGAACATGATCCCCAGTTCGAGGAGGGCGTCAGCCACCGGTCGGTACCTCCGCGGTGGTCGGGTCTGTCGCGATGAGTCCGACGCTCATCCGGTGAGAAGCTCCTCGAACGCCTCGCAGTTCTCCGGCGTCCCGACCCCGATCAGCGTGTCGCCCTCGCGGAGGGTGGTCTCGGCGTCCGGGCTGTCGATGACCTCGTCGCCGCGCTGGATCGCGACGATCGCGAGGCCGGTCCGGTTCCCGATGTCGGCGCTCTCCAGCGTTTCGTCGATGAGCGGAGAGCCCGGGGGGAGCTCGTACCACTCCAGCAGAATTCCCCCCGGCAGGGTCGTCTCGCGGGAGTCCGGTTCGATCGGCTGGAAGTACGCCCCCTCGATGATCGACCCTATCGTCCGAGCGAGGTCGTCGCCGAACTCGAACACCTTCTCGGAGTCGGCGTCCGAGTCCGGCCGGCGGAACACCTCGCGTTTCCCGGTGTTGTGGATGACGACGATCATCTCGCCGTCCCTGAGGTCGATCTCGAACTTCTTCCCGACGCCCGGGAGGTCGGATTCCGTGATCGGCATACCGGAGGCAAACGGGGCCACGGTATTAGTAGTGTAGTTCGGCGGCGGCCGAGCGGCTCGGAGCCGCGCTCCGTCCGACGGGCGTCTGCCGCGCACCAAACGCTAAGTGCGCCGGGTCCGAGGGAACGGACATGTGGCGCTCCCGGAAGAACCGGGACCGGCGGACGGTGATCTGCATCGCGTGCGGCGACTCCGTGCTGCGCGAGGACGCGCGCGAGTACGACAAGGAGGGGGACCGCTGGAACCGGCGCGACAAGGAGTTCGAGTACCTCTGTACCGACTGCGACGACCAGATCTGCCACCAGCCGCGCGACGGGCTCGAATCGCTGCTCCTCTCGATCGAGTCGGACGGGCTCTCCCGCGAGGAGTTCCTCGACCGCTACGCCGACGCCGTCTCCGACGCCGGCGAGTCGCCCGGTCGCTCGGAGCGCGACCGGTAGCGACCCCGACCGACACGCCTTCCTTCCGCCGTTCGAAACCCGAGTGACGCATGCCCCTCCACTCCACGCCCGCGGCCCCTCCGAGTCCCCTCCAGACCGCGATCGATCCCCTCCCGACCCTGATCGGCGTCGCCGCGCTGCTCGTCGGTCTCGCGTTCCTCGCCCGCGGGGGACGCGGATCCCTCGACGCCGTCCGCGTCGCCCGCGCGACCGCGACCGATCCCCGATCGCTGCAGGCCGGCGACCGCCGGGTGCAGATTACCGGGCGCGCCGAAACCGTCTCGGAGGCACGCGGCGGACCCGACGGCGACGGAGGCGCTTCCGAGACCCTCCCCGCCCCGTTCACCGACGAGGACTGCCTCTGTTGTTCCTACGACGTGTCGGAGTACCGCAGTCAGGGGAAGGGTCGGTCGTGGGTGTCGATCGACTCCGGCGAGGCGGGAGTCCCGTTCCGCGTCGTCGTCGACGGCGTCGGCGTCCGCGTCGACCCCGCGGCCGCCGACTTCGCGTTCAGCGTCGACGAGGACGTCGAGGTCGCGGCCGACGAGACGCCGCCCGAGCGCGTCCGCCGGTTCACGGACGCGGTGGAGGCGGTCGACGAGTCGGAGGCGGGCTGGAAACTCGGTCCGCTCACGGTCGGAAACGACCCCGAGCGCAGGTATCGCCAGCGAGTCCTCCGCTCCGGCGACGACGTGACGGTGGTCGGCGACGCGACCGCCTTCCCGGCGGCTCCGGTCGGCGAGGTGAAAGCGCGGATCGAGGGCGGTTCGCCGTTCGTGATCGGGGACGCGAGCGCGCGCCGGACCGCGCTCCGGCTGGTCGGGCGGTCGGCGGTTCCGGTCGTCCTCGGTCTCGTCGCGCTGACGGTCGCGGCGCTGGCGCTCTCGCCGGTCCTCGGCGCGGTCGTCGGGATCGCCGGATGAACGGGGACGCCCCTGCTCCCTTCCCCGACAGGCCTTTCTAACGGACACGCGTTGGTCACCGTATGTCAGACGACGAGCCGAAACCGGGGTCCGCGGAGGACCAGGGGCCCGTGACGATCACGCCGGAGCTGGCCGACCGCCTCGCCGAGAAGCGGGCGGAGCTGTTCGAGGAGTTCGAGATCCGCGACGAGTTCCCGAGCGAGGTCATCCGCGAGGCCGAGGCCCGGACCGAGGACGTGTACGAGGAGATCGAAGCCGAGATCGACGAGCGCGAGGACCTCCGCGATCTCACGACGTGGACCACCGACCCGGTCGACGCGCAGGACTTCGACGACGCCATCTCGATAAAGCGGGAGGAGGGCGCCTACCGCCTGTGGGTCCACATCGCCGACGTGACCCACTACGTCACCCCGGACACCGCGATGTGGGAGGAGGCGGTCCAGCGGGCCAACACCGTCTACCTGCCCGACTACACGATCCACATGCTCCCGCCGGTGCTCGCGGAGACCGTCTGCTCGCTCGTCCCGAACGAGGACCGGCTCGCGCACACCGTCGAGATGGAGATCGACGACGAGACGCTCTCGTTCGAGGACATCGACATCTACAAGTCCGTCATCAACTCCGACGAGCGGCTCACCTACTCGGAGTGTGAGAACCGCCTCGAAGACCCCTCGCTCCCGCTCGGCGAGGAGAACGCGCTCGCCTTCGAGCTCGCCGACAGCATGCACGAACAGCGCAAGGAGGACGGCTCGCTCGTGTTAAACCCCCGGCGGGACCGCGCACACACCATCATCGAGGAGTCGATGCTGAAGGCGAACAAGGCGGTCACGCACACGCTGATGTGGGACCGCGGCGTCGAGGCGATGTACCGCGTCCACCCGCAGCCGACCCCCGATCAGTGGAGCGAGGCGCTCAAGGAGATCCAGGAGCTCGACGGCGTCTCCATCCCCGGCGACGCGTGGGGCGACGACCCGCGGAAGGCGGTCAACGCCGCCCTCGAAGAGTCGCCCGACCGCCAGCTCAACAAGATCCAGCGCGCCGTGCTGAAGGTGATGCCCCGTGCGAAGTACATGAACGACCCGTTCGGCGGTCACCACGCGCTCAACTTCGACATCTACGGGCACTTCACCTCGCCCATCCGCCGGCTCTCGGACACGATCAACCACTGGATCGTCCACGAGAACGACGTGCCGGAGAATATCCTCGAACTCTGTGACCACGCCAGCGACAAGCAGAAGGACGGCGAGACCGCGGAGCGGCTCTACAAGCAGTTCCTCCAGGAGGTCGGCCTCGATCCCCACGCCGTCAACAACCGCGGCGTCGAGGTCGTCGACGACCCCGAGGAAGCGAAGCACACGGTCTGAACGTCTCGGACATCTCTTCGCGCTCGCCTTCTCGCGCCCGTCGCCCCCGCCTGCCGTCAGCCGAACCTTGATGCGGTCGGCCCTCCACCCGTCGACATGGTTACCGACCGCATCGTCGACCACTGCGCGACCGTCGACGGCGACCGTCCGGACCTGCCGGCGCACCTCCTCGACTGGTTCGCCGTCGCGATCGGCGGGGCGGCCCACGCCGACTCCTCGCCCGCCGTCCGCGACGGGATCGACCGGATCGCGGGGCCGACTCCCGACCCGGCGACCGACGAGACGGCCACCGTCCTCCCGACCGGCGAACTGATGACGCCCGCGGACGCCGCGTTCGCGAACGGCGCGCTCGCGCACAGCCTCGACTTCGACGACACGCACCTCCCCTCCTCGCTGCACCCGGGCGCGCCGACGGTCGCGGCCGCGCTCGCGGCCGCCGAGGCCGCCGACGCGAGCGCGGACCGATTCCTCGCGGCGGTCGCGGCCGGCTACGACGTGGCCTGCACCGTCGGCGAGGCGGTCGGCCCCGACTCCCACTACGACCGCGGGTTCCACGTGACCGCCACCTGCGGGACCTTCGGCGCGGTCGCGGCCGCGGGGGTGGCGCGCGGGCTCGACGGCGACGCGCTCCGGAACGCCCTCGGGATCGCCGGGAGCCAGGCGGCCGGCTCCCTCCAGTTCCTCGCGAACGGCGCGTGGAACAAGCGGCTCCACCCGGGGCTCGCCGCCCGCCGCGCGATCGAGGCGACGGATCTGGCGGCCGCCGGCGTCGTCGGCGCGGCCGACCCCCTCGACGGCGAGCACGGCTTCTTTACGGGCTACAGCGACGACCCGAACCCCGCGGCGTTCGACCGGCTCGGCGAGCGCGACGCGGTCGCGGAGACGGGGCGCAAGCCGTACCCCTGCTGTCGCTACCTCCACTCCGCGATCGACGGGCTCCGGGAGATCGCGCCCGCGGTCGACCCCGCCGACGTGGAGTCGGTCGAGATCGCGATCCCGAGCGCCGGCGTCAGGCTCACCGGCGACCCGATCGAAGCGAAGCGGCGCCCCGAGAGCTTCGTCGACTGCCAGTTCTCGGGCCCCTTCGCCGCCGCGCTGACGCTGACCGAGGGGTCGGCCGGCGCCGAGCCGTTCCTGCGCGCCGTCGGCCGGTTCGACGACCCGCCGCGCTGGGACGACCCCGAGATCCGTCGGCTGATGGACGCCACGACCGTGACGACCGACGAGGCGATCGAGCGTCGGTTCCCGGAGGAGTGGGGCGCGGAGGTGGCCGTGACCGCCGGGGGCGAGACGCACGAGCGCTCCGTGAGCGTCCCGCTCGGCGAGCCCGAGAAGCCGATGTCCGACGCCGACGCGCGGGCGAAGGCCGAGGGGTTACTCGCCGGGACCGGCGTCGACGCCGACCGCCTGACGGCGGCGATCGAGTCGCTCGGGGACCGGTCGCTCGCGGAGCTGGTGGACGCGGCGACTGCCTGAAAAAGGGGTTCGGTCGGCGATCTTGAGACCGTTCGCCGACGGCCCGGAGCCCTACTCGTCCTCGTTCGGCTTCCCGACGATCACCGGCCGGTCGGCGTTGAGCAGGACGGTCTGGCTGACGCTGCCGAACAGCGCCTTCCCGACCGGCGAGCGCTTGCGCATCCCGAGGACGATCGCGTCCACGTCTCGGTCGCCGGCGACCGCGAGGATCGCCTCGGCGGCGTCGCCGACGTGGAGCTCCCGGTCGTGGGCGATCCCGAGCGCGTCGAGCCGCGCCTCCACGTCGGTGAGCGAGTCGGGGATCCCGCGGAGCTCCTCGATGGACTCGTTGACCTCGTCGATGACGGACGACCCGGCCTCATCGGCCGGCGCGTCGACCGACTCGTACACGTGCAACAGCGTGACCTCGACTTCTTCCGGGTCGACGGGGAGCGATTCGAGGATGTCGACCTGCGAGAGCGCGCGCTTCGCCTCGATGTCGACCGGCAACAGGACGTGGTACATATCCCACGATTCATCACGGGCGCTCTTAAAATCGGTCGTCGCCACAATCAGTCTCGCCGCGTCGCGAACCGCGAGACCGCGGCGGCCGAGAGCGCGCCGAGCGCCGCGATCCCCGCGAGGACGAGGAACAGCTCTCGCGGACCGGCTCGGGTGAGGACCGCGCCCGCGAGCGCGGCGCCCAGCGACCCGACGCCGAAGATCCCGAGGTACGTGTAGCCGAACGAGATCCCGCGCGCCTCGCTCGGGGAGTAGGCCGCGACCGTCGCCTGCGAGAGCGGCTGGACCGTGAACAGCGCGACGCCGAGCGCGAGCGCGGCCGTGACGAACGTCGCCGTGGTCCGCCCGGCGGGCACGAACAGGAGCGCGAGGACCGCCAGAATTCCCATCAACGCCATCAGCCCGCGCTCCGGCGGCACGCGGTCGGCGATCCGTCCGCCGAGGTACTGGCCGAACACGCCGACGGTGAGGACCGCCACATACAGGTACCGTCCCACGTCGAACTCCTCGGCGTACGGGCTCTCGGGGTCGATGAGCTGCACGTCGATCAGCCCGCCGAGCACGTCGCCGAGGAGGTCCGGGAGGAACGTGAGGAACGTCCGGTAGTAGAGCCCACTGAACGTGACGAACGCGAACACGATCAGGAATCCCCCGGCGAGCAGCACGCGGGTGTCCTCGGCGATCGTCGAGACCGATACCTCGCCTTTGGTGCCGCCGGAGCCGCCGTTACCGCCACCGTCGCCGCTCTCTTCCTCCGTATCCGGCATCGCGTCGTCGACGTCGACGGTCGCCCCGTAGGCGGCGACGACGACCACGGGGGCCGTGAGCGCGGCCGCGACGATCCGCCAGTCGAAGGCCAAGAGGAGGAGCGCGGTCGCCAGCGGTCCCAGCGCGATCCCGAGGTTCCCGCCGATCCCGTGGTAGCCGAGCGCGGTTCCCCGCTGGTCGACCGCCTTCGAGAGCAGGGACAGCCCGGCCGGGTGGTAGACGCTCGCGGTGACGCCCCACGCCCCGATCGCGACCGCGAGCGTGAGGAGGTTGGGCGCGACGCTCACCAGCAGGAACGAGCCGGCCATCCCGGCGAGACACGCGAGGATGAGCGGTTTCGACCCGAAGCGGTCGACCAGGATGCCGCCGGGGAGCGCACCGACCCCGAACAGCCCGTACCCCACGGTCACGACGAGCCCGAGGGCGGCCGCAGTCGTCGAAAACTCCCCGATCCACACGGTCAACAGGATCGGGATCGACAGCTCGTAGGTGTGGACGAGCCCGTGGGAGCCGGCGGTAAAGGCCACGATCCGTCGTTCGGCCGAGTCCATTGGAAGCCGGTTCTCCGTCGCTCGTGAAAGGTCCGGGGGTACCCGCCGCCGTTGCCGCGAGGCGGGGGATGGCGGATGCGGTCGCGGGGGCGGGGACGGGTGCAGGGGTCACTCCGCCATCGCCGTCTCCCCCACCGGCGGGTCAGACCGGATGACGGCGACGACGAGGACCGCGGCGACGAGACACACCCCGGAGAGCAGCGTCCAGCTCGCCTGGTAGTCGAAGACGTCCGCGAGGTAGCCGAACGCCGGCGGCGCGAACAGCGCACCCGAGGTCAACGCGAGCTGGCAGCCCGCGGTCGCGCTCCCCATCTGATCGGAGGGAACGAGCGTCGCCATACAGGAGTAGTAGACGCCGGTGAAGCCGAGGACGAAGAAGCCGAGCGCCGCGAACGCGACCCCGGCGTTGGTAGGGGTCGAGGTCCGCGCGACCACGAGGAACAGGACCGCGCTGGCGACCGTCTGCACCAGCAGAATCGCGCCGATCCGGGTCTGGGGGTCGCCGGGGAGGTGATCGGAGAGCCAGCCGCCGAGCAGCCGCCCGCCGCTCCCGAACAGCTGGACGATCGCGAGCACGACGCCGCTGAACGCGACCGACGCGCCGATCGATTCCTCGACGTAGAGCACGGTGTACCCCGTCGTCGTGAACAGCGCGGCGCCGAGGAACAGCCCGGAGACGGCCAACAGCGCGTACGGGCGGTTCGACGCCAGCCCGTGGAGGTCCGGGTAGCTGCTCGCCCCGCCGCCCGCGCCGCGGTAGAAGGCGTAGAAGCCGGCGGCGACGACGACGCCGAGCGCGGCCGCGATGAGGAACCCGATCTCCCAGAAGAAGTAGCCCGCGAGCCCGGTGACGAGCAGCGCGCTGATCCCGCTGCCGCCGGTGACCCCGACCTGCTTGATCCCCATCGCGGTGTTCTGCCTGCCGGGCGCGACGCTGTCGTACACCGCCTTGTTCGTCCCGGGCATCGCGGTGCTGTACACGGAGCCGAGCAGGAAGACGGCCGCCAGAAGCAGCGCGTACGTGGGCGCGCCGGCGACGAGCACCATCCCGGCCGCGAGCCCGACGAGCCCGAGAGAGAGGGTCCGCCGCTCGCCGAACCGGTCCGTGAGCGCGCCCACCGGAAGCAGGAACACCGCGTAGCCGAGGGTGAGCGTCGTGACGACGATGCCGACCCTGAACCGCGAGAGCCCGAACTCGTCGCGGAAGAAGGGCGTCGCCGCGAAGACGGTGTAGTAACAGATGCTCGCCGACACCTGCCACAGCGTGACCAGCGAGACCGTCCGCCAGTAGGCGCGATCCATTCACCATCAGGCACCGCATCCCGATTCATAAGCGGTCCGCTCTCGGCAAACGGCGGCCGTCGCGGCCGGGGATTTCGGACGGCCGCGGGCCCCGCCGCCGGCTCGCACGGATCGCCACGACGCTAACCCTTATGCGACGCCGTAGCCCACGTGGGCGCATGCCACGAGACTGGCGCGACTCGGTCGATCTCACCGAACGGCAGGCGCTCGTTCGGCGGAGCGTCCGCGACCTCTGTTCGGAGTTCGACGACGAGTACTGGCGGGAGCGCGACCGCACGGCCACCTATCCGCAGGAGTTCGTCGACCGGCTCGCGGCCGACGGCTGGCTCGGCATGCTGATCCCAGAGGAGTACGGGGGCGTCGGGATGTCGACCAGCGAGGCGGTCGTGATGATGGAGGAGATCGCGGCCAGCGGCGGCGGGTTCGCGGCGCCCCAGTCGATCCACGGCGGGATCTACAACTCCGTCCCCATCGTGAAGTACGCCGACGAGGAGCTGAAGGAGGAGCTGCTTCCGAAGGTCGCCGCGGGCGAGGAGACGATTCAGGCGTTCGGGCTGACCGAGCCGAACGCGGGCTCCGACTCGACGGCGATGGAGACTCGAGCACGACGCGACGGCGACGAGTACGTGATCAACGGCGAGAAGGTGTGGATCTCGCGGGTCGAGGACAGCGACTACCTGCTGTTGATGGCGCGGACGACCCCACGCGAGGAGGTCGAGAAGCGCACGCGCGGCATCTCGATGATCCTCGTCGACCTGGAGGACGCCTACGCCGACGGGCTGGAGATCGAGCGCATTCCGAAGACGGCGAGCCGGGCGGTCCACTCCTACCAGCTCTACTTCGACGACGTGCACGTCCCGGCGCGGAACCTCGTCGGCGAGGAGGGCGAGGGGTTCTATCAGATGCTCGACGGGCTCAACGAGGAGCGGCTGGTGATCGCCGCGGAGTGTCTGGGGCTCGGCGAGACGGCGCTGGAAAGCGGGATCGACTACGCCAACGAGCGCGAGGTGTTCGGCGGTCCGATCGGCGCCAACCAGGCGATCCAGCACCCGCTCGCGGAGGCGTACGCCGACTTACTCGCCGCGAAGAAGGTGATCTACGACGCGGCCGACCGGCTCGACGACCTCGACCGGACCGAGGCCGGCGCCGAGGCGAACGTCGCGAAGTACCTCGCGGCCGAGGCCGCGTTCGACGCGGCCGACGCCGCGGTCCAGACGCACGGCGGCTTCGGCGTCGCCCGCGAGTACGACGTGGAACGGTACTTCCGCGAGGCGCGGCTGACCCGGCTCGTCCCGGTGACCCAGCAGCTCGCCTTGAACTACCTCGGCGAGCGCGTGCTCGGGCTCCCGCGGTCGTACTGACTCACCCGCTTCCGTTCGATATCGACCCGTCGACGAACGATACCGGGAGTGAGTATTGCAGATCGGTGGCGGCGAAACAGTACTTAAACGAGCTACGAGCGACAGCGACGATCGCTTATAAATGACAGGCGGTGGCGTCGCCGGCGGCAGAGCCGCCGGCTGCAAGAGGCGCGTTGCGCCTCCCTGCGTGCCTCCGAGCGGCCGACAGGCCGCGAGGAGCACGCGCGAGGGAGTCGCTGGCGGCTATCGCCGCCAGCGACGAGGCTGGGGAGGTGTGAGGCTGCGGTGCTGAGCGGTCGGGTGGGACTCAAAGGGGCAGCCGCTGTGGACGGCGCAGGCGACGCGAGCACCGCAACGAGGGAGCAACGCGACCGAGTGAGGCGCGCGGCGAGCGTGCGCCGTCCACAGCGGCTGGGGCTTTGCAGGTCTTCACCGCAATACCGTCGATCACTTATAAACAGCCGCCAGCAACACCACTCGATCGCTTATAAACAACCGATCAACCAATGTGCTATACCCACTCCCGCCATCGATCAAGGGCTGTTTCGCGAGAGGAGACCGCCAAAGAAGCGGATCGCGACGGCGTCGAACTCCTCTCTCGCCTGACGATCGAGCGACGAAAGCGCCCGCTGCCGCTTTCGCCCGCTACTGCTTCCGGCCGGGAAGCATGCCGGCCGCCCCGCGGATGGCGCCGAGCGGGTTCGGCCGCCCGACGGCGATCTGTAGGGCGTACAGTGCGCCGACGGCCGCGAGCGCACCGACCTGCACGATCTGTGTCGGGTGGACCATCGCCACTACGCCGGCGACGAAGAAGGCCACGCGGAGCCCGTACGTCTGGCCGCGGCCGAAGACGAACCGGTAGTTGATCCCGTGGATGATCGCCAGCGCGCCGACCATCGCGATCGCCCCGGCCGACAGCGACGCGTAGTCGAACGTCCCGGAGACGAGCTCCGGGTGGTAGACGAAGGCGAACGGGAGGACGAACAACGGCGCGGAGATCCGCAGCGCCTCCTTACAACTGCCCCAGAACCCGCCGCCGGAGATGCCGCAGGTGACCGCGACACACGTCGCGATCGGCGGCGTCAGCCCGGCCAGGATCGCGGCGTAGAACACGAAGAAGTGCGCCGCGAGCTCCGGAACGAGGAACTGGCTGATGAGCGTCGGCGCGACCAGTAGCGCGACCACGGTGTACGCCGCGGTCGTCGGCATCCCGAGCCCGAGGATGATACAGATGATCATCGCCAGCACGAACGCGACGATCGGGATCCCGCCCGACAGGTCGAGCAGGGTGAGCGAGATCGCCGTCGGAACGCCGGTCGCCATCAGGATGTCGACGACGCCGTTGATCGCCGCGAGGATGATAGTCACCGGCGCGACGACGATGACGCCCTCTCGGAACCCGTCTACCGTCTGCTCTAAGGTCTCGAACAGCGCCTCCTTGTTGCTCTCGCCGTCGAGCGCCGCCTGGACCTGGGGGATCCCGATCCCGAAGGCGATCATCGACACCGCCGTGTACAGCGCGGCGGTCATCACGGTGTACTGCAGGACACCGAGGATGTAGATCAGGATGAGGAGCGGAACCCCGTACTTCACCGACTCCAGCGCCATCGTGCGCCGGTCCATCTTGTCGCCGATGAGTCCCTTCATCTCGGGGTTCTCGATCTGCGGGGCGGCCACGTAGTGAACCGCGATGACGATGGAGACGACGAGGATGGCCGCCGGGATCAGCCCGGCGACGATGACGTCGACGTAGGTGATCCCGGTGATGAGCGACGCCATGATGAACGCGCCGGCCCCCATCACGGGCGGGAGCACCTGTCCGGACGTGGAGGCGACCGCCTCGATACCGCCGGCGGTCTCCGGTTTGATCCCGTTCTCCTTCATCAGCGGGATCGTGAACGAGCCGGTCATCCCGGCGTTGGCGGTCTGGCTCCCGTTGACCGAGCCGATGACCGCGCTGGCGACCACGGCGGTCTGGGCGATGCCCGAGTCGACGTACTTCGCCGAGCGCACCGCGAGCCGGAGGATCAGGTCGAACGCGCCGTACGCCTTCAACAGCCCGGCGTACAGGAGGAAGAGGGCGATCCACGCCGCCACGAGGCGCGTGAGGAACCCGTAGAACCCGTCGACGCTCACCACGAGGATCCGGAGCATGCGCGTGCCGGAGAGCCCGCCGTGGCTCAGCGCGCCGGGCATGAACGGACCGGCGAACCCGTAGCCGATCCCGATGAGGACGACCGCGAGGAAGGTGATTCCGAACGACCGCCACGTCAGGTAGATCATCGCGAGCGTGAACGCGAACGCCATCGCGAGCTGCGGCTCGGACGCGCGTCCGACCGTGGAGACCGCGACCTCCTGGTAGTTCACGAAGAGGTACCCGCTGGTGCCCAGCGAGACGAGCCCGGACCCGATCAGCAGCGCCACCTCGCCCCAGTTACGCTCGATGAGCGGGTCGTCGAGCTCCGAGATCACGTACAGCCCGAGGATGCCGCCGAGGAACGCGACCGCGTACTGCCCGCGGGGCATCAGCTGGGTGTACGAGTACCACATCACGATCATCCAGAACGGGATCGAAAAGGAGATGAGCGCCATCCGGAGCCGCTCTTCGATCCCGGACCCGAGCCGGAGGATGAGAACCGACACCCCCGCGACGCCGAGCGCGGCGCCGACTCCGAGGATCGTGGTCGCCGACTCTTCGAGCGCGGTCGCGAGTCCCGCCGGATCGTCGAACAGGAGCGAAGGCAGCGCGGCGCCGTACGCCCCCGACAGGAAGTTCGGGACGATCAGCGTCGGCAGGAAGATGACGAGGAACCAGAACGGGAGCGAGAGGAGGTACAGCCAGAGCTGTTTGCGACCGCGGTCGTCGGGAGCGAGTTCCAGCGATACCTGGTCATCGAGCAGTCCCGCGTCCGGGTCCTCGGACGGGTCTATCGGATCGGTCGTATTGTCGGGATTGGTGGCCATCCGTCGTGAAATATGGGAGGTGTTCGGGTAGTCAGGCGGCCGGTACTACTCGTCGCCGCGGCTCCAGGAGTCGTCCCAGACGTCGTTCTCCTCGAAGAAGTTCGCGACGCCGGCGTGGATGTCGATCTCCGGGATGACCGTCTGCGTCATCGCCTCGGGCGAGTACTCGAGGGTCGTCGGGTCGGACTCGCGGAGCGTGTCCTCGTGCTCCATGGCGAGCCGGCAGACCTCTTCGGTCGCCCGCGCCGGGATGTCCGGGCTGAACGCCCACTGACCGGCCAGCGACCACGTCGTCATCGTGTCGGTGTAGGCGGTGACCTCCTGCTCGTACCCGTACGGCTCGATCTCCTCTAAGATCGCGCCGGGGTGGTCCTCGATGACCTGGCGGAACTCGTCGTCGACCTCCAGCAGGTTCAGACCGCCGCCGCTACGCACGTCCACCTCCTGACACCAACCGGAGAGGTTGACGCCGTTGGCGCCGTACAGACAGAGCGCGTCGACGCGCCCCTCCTCGACGGCGCCCGGGATGTCGCCCGTGTCCACGTTGAGGATCTCGTTCGGCTCCCACATGCCGGCCTCCTGGAGGATCTCCTCGGTGAGCAGTCGCGTCCCGAACCCGGGCTGGATCGGATAGATCGTGTAGCCCCCCTCGCGGAGGTCGGCGACCGACTCGACGTCGCTGTCGTCGAGCCCGACCCAGTGAATCTGCAGCGACGTGAACAGGAATCCCTGGTTCGGGAGGGTGTCAACCGGGTCCTCCGCGAACGGCCCCTCCTCGTTGAGCGCCTTCGCCAGCGAGTTGTTGTCGACGCCCATCGCCGGGATCTGCCCGCTGTCGTACTCGTAGAGGTTCGCGGTCCAGCCCTGCGTCTCCTGGACGGAGATGTTGAGGAAGTCGCTGTGCTGCTGTGCCGCGCGGGCGAGGGCCTGTCCGGCCGCCTGCGTCGAGCTGCCGGTCGACGTGCCGCCGATCGTGATCGTTACGTCTCCGCCGCCGTCGCCGCCGTCGCCGCCGTCGCTACCGTCCGAACCGTCCGAGCCGTCCGAGCCGTCCGAGCCGTCCGAACCGTCACCGCCGTTTCCGGAACAGCCGGCCAGTCCGACTGTGCCGAGCGTCGCCGCACCTTTTACTACGTCGCGCCGCGTCGTCTTGTCACCATCTATCATGTAGCTCAGCCCTACACGTCGATTAATAAAAGCGTGTCGTAGGAGGGGAGAATTTCACCGCCGCCGCCGGTCGATTTGACTGTACTCACTAGGGACCGAGTCAATCCTCCGTTATTTCTCCGATTCACTGTGTGAAACCTTCTGAAACGGGCTGTTAGTTGTCACCTCGTTTCCACGAGAACGCCGTCTCGAGATCGTGCGGCGTGTTGCCGCCACCGCCCGCGGCCCGCTCGCGGTACGCGTCGAGGTCGTCGCGGAAGGACGGGTCGGCCACCGCCACGAGCGCCTCGGCCCGCTCCCGCGGCGAGAGTCCGCGGAGGTCGGCGACGCCGTGTTCCGTGACGATCACGCTCGCGTCGTGTTCCGTGTGGTCGACGTGCGGCGTCAGCGGTACGATCCGGGACACGTCGCCGCCGACCGCCGTCGACGGCAGCGCGACGATCCCCAGCCGGCAGTTGCGCGCGAAGTCCCCGCCGCCGCCGATCCCGTTGACGACGCGGGTGCCGCCGATGTGGGTGGCGTTCACGTTGCCGTACAGGTCGACCTCCACCGCGCTGTTCACCCCGACGACGCCGAACCGGTCGATCAGCTCCGGCGCGTTCGAGACGTCCGCCGGCCGCAACACCACGTCCTCGGCGTAGCGCTCCACGTCGTCGAAGAGCCGTTCCTGCCCCTCCGCCGACAGCGCCAGCGAGGTCGCGCTCGCGCCCCGGAGATCGCCCGCGTCGAGCATGTCGAGGAGGCCGTCCTGCACGACCTCGCCCACGTACGACACCGGGCGGTCGCCGAAGTCGACGTCCGCCAGCGCGCCCATCAGGGCGTTCCCGAGGCTCCCGACGCCGAACTGGAGGTTCGCCGCCTCGTCGAACAGGGGGTTGCGGTCGAGTTCGACCTCTAAGAATCCGCCGAGGTTGTCGGCGATAGCCTCGTCGGTGGCGGAGACCTCGCGGAACTCGTAGGGGTCGTCCGCGCGGTCGGTCTCGACGACGGCCGCGAGCTTCGCGGGGTCGAACCGGACCGCCGGCCCGTCCGTCTCGCCGAGCGGATCGTCGAGGGGGATCGGGCTCCGGTTCGGCGGGTCGTCGCGGACGTGCACGTCGTGGACGCGGGCGAGCTCGACGGGCTGTGCGCGGTTCACCTCGACGATCACGCGGTCGGCCGCGCCGACGTACGCGGGGGTGTGGCCGATCGACGTCGAGGGAACGAGCCAGTCGGGGCCGACCGCGACCGCCTCGACGACCGCGACGGTCTCGCCCCGCATGCCGGCGCGGATTCCCCCGAAGCGCACCTCGTCGGCGAGCCGCGAGATGTGGCGGTCGTGGAACTCGATCCGGCCGTCGTTGGCGGCCGCCCGCGAGGTCTCGTTCGGGACGAACGGGTACCGGCGGGCCATGTCGCCCGACTTCACGAGCGCCCGGTCGATCTCGTCGCCGACGCCGCCGCCGGAGACGACCGTGAGATCCCGCTCGCCGTCGGCCGCCGCCAGCGCCTCGGGGACGAGCTTGGGGTACCCGACGCCGCCGAACCCGGAGACGAGCAGCGTCGCGGTCTCGGGCACGAGCGCGGCGGCCTCCGCGGGCGACGCCAACGGGAGGTCGCCCCCGAGCCGCCGCTCCGGGACCGGGTCCTCGGGCGTCGGAGCCGCGGGACCGGATGGGGGCGGCGTCACTCCAGGTCCTCCGGCTGAGTGCCGATCCCCTCGGGCCAACCCGTCGGCCGCGCCGCGCTCGGTTCGGCGTGCGACCGCTTGAGCACCATCGGCGTGCGCTCCAAGGAGAGCACCAGCTCGTCGTTCTGATTGTACGCGCGCAGCTCGGTGGTGACGATGCCGACGTGGTCGCGCGAGGAGGACTCTCGCTTTTCGAGCACCTCCGACTCCGCGAACAGCGTGTCCCCGTGGAAGACGGGGGCGTGGTGGCGGATGTCGTCGTAGCCGAGGTTCGCGGTCGCGTTGGCGCTCACGTCGATGACGCTCATCCCGACCGCCAGCGCGATGACGAAGGTGCCGTCGACGAGGCGCTCGCCGAACTCCGTCTCGGCGGCGTACGCCTCGTTGAAGTGCATCGGGTTGAGGTTCATCGAGAGGTTCGTGAACCAGACGTTGTCCGTCTCGGTCACGGTCCGGCCGTACGGGTGTTTGTACACGTCGCCGACCTCGAAGTCCTCGTAGTAGCGCCCCTCCCAACCGCCGACGAGCCGGCGATCTCCCTCCCCCTCGTCGTCCTCGTCGTCGCGTGCGCCGCTGTCGCGTGCCATACGCCCTCAGACAACGAACGGCTAAAAGAGGGTTGCGTTCGCGGCCCCGTCCGCCGGATCGGCTACAACGCCGACGTGTACAGCAACAGCCCGACGGAGATGATCACGACGAGCAGGATCCACCCGATCATGATGGCCCCCATCTGGCGGTGCGTGAGGTTCTGGCCCTCAAGGAACTCGGAGATGCCCATGTCCCGACCAATTCGCCGAGGGTATTTAACTGTAATTAAGCGCTAAGTTCCCTTCCTCAAGGAGCAACGCAGGAAGCGACGCGACCGAGTAGCGCAGTAGGGAGGGGATACAGCGTCCCCAGAAATCAGAGATTTCTGGTGTGCGAACGAGACGCTGCGCGTCTCGTCAACGCCGCACGGTTCTCATACACCCGCGACACTCGGCCCACAGGACCACCCCTATCTTTATGTCTATCCAAAGTATATACACAGATGATGGATAGATTTGAAATCGAAGGCGAGGAAGTCCTCAATGGAACGGCAAAACCGTCGGGAAATAGCGCCCACGTCATCGTCCCGAAACGCTGGCGCGGGGCCGACGTGAAAGTTGTCCGCGTCTCCGACTCAGACGAATAGGCCATCCGTCTTTAGTTAATACTATCAGTAATACTCGGTAGCCGTGGTTTTCGCCCAAATACGGCCTAGCCACACCAGCTACGGCAATAGAAGGGCGTTTGTGATGGTTACTTATCGCTCGATCTCGCCAGTACTGGTGTCTCATCTGTATCTTCTCCCGCCTCTAATACTGACAAGCATACTTTTGAGAATTGTATCACTCTCAAGCTTAACTAAAGACGAATGACGAATAGGCTATGCAATACAACTACAAGTATCGACTCGACCCGCCGGAACCCGTCGCCGAGACGCTTCTGTCCCACATCGATACTTGTAGGCAACTCTACAACCACGTCCTCTACCTGCTCAACGAGGAAGATGACATTCCCGCCCGCTACGAGGTGCAGGGGCAGCTCCCCGACCTCAAATCGTGGTGGGGCGACCTCGGGGACGTTCACTCGAAAGTTCTCCAAATGGTCGTCAAGCGCGTCTACGACAATCTCTCCACGCTCAAAGCACAGAAGGAGAACGGACGCGCCGTGGGAATGCTCAAGTGGAAACCCCCTCGGGAGTATCGGTCGCTCACCTACAACCAGTCCGGCTTCAAACTCAAGAATACGAGTGGTCGGCCCGTATTGTGGTTGAGCAAAATCGGTGAGGTTCCGATTCACCTCCACCGCGACATTCCTGAGAACGCGACCATCAAACAGGTCACGGTCAAACGAGAACCGACGGGTGAATGGTACGCCACGTTTGGCATCGACGTGGAGGAAGCCACGCCTGAAAAACCAGAAACGCCCGAGAAGGTCGTTGGTATCGACGTAGGGATTCTCAAGTACGCCCATGACACCGATGGGTACGCCATCGAAAGCCCCGACTTCAGCGACGAGCGCGAACGGCTCGAACGCGCCCAACGCGACCTCTCACGCAAGGAACACGGCTCTGCGAATTGGAAGAGACAGCGCCGAGTTGTGGCCGAACGACACGCCGATCTCAAGCGAAAGCGACGCGACTTCCTTCACAAGTTGTCGAACCACTACGCGAGAGAATACGACCTTGTGGCGGTCGAGGACTTGGATGCGAAGGGACTGGTGGAACTCCCCGGTAACTCACGGAATCGAGCAGGTGCGGCGTGGGGGACGTTCCTGCGGATGCTCGAATACAAGTGCGAGCGTGAAGGAACGCACTTCGTCGCCGTGAATCCGCGCGGTACGACGAAGGAGTGCGCGTCGTGTGGTGTCAAGACAGACAAGCCGCTGTGGGTGCGCGAACACTCGTGTCCCTCGTGTGGGTTCGAGGCAGACAGGGATGCAAATGCGGCGTGGAATATCCTTTCTCGCGGCCTCGAAGACGTAGGAGTGGTTCACTCCGAATCAACGCCTGTGGAGACTAAGCTCCCTGTAGACACCGTTGTGTCTGCAAAGCGCGTCGTGGAAACAGGAAGCCCCACTCTCAAAGAGCGAACGGCGTCAGCCGTGAGCGAATAGGGTAGGGCAGTTCACTCGCTTTCAACGGAACGAGACCGACTGCTCGACGGCGACGAGGGGCGTCTCGCGGTCGCTTATCAGTTACCCGTCTCGATCGGCGTTCGGTGGGCGCCTGGGCAGGTCGTCCACGGCCGGCCCGGAGAGGACCTCGCCCTCGTGGGTGAACCGCGAGCCGTGACAGGGGCAGTCCCAGGTGCGCTCGGCGTCGTTCCAGCGGAGCACGCACTTCATGTGCGGACAGACCGCCGAGACGCCGTGGACGCGGCCGTCCCCGTCGCGATAGACCCCGTAGGGCCGGCCGCCCTCGCGGATCACCGTCGCCTCGCCGACCGAGGGGAGGTCGGCGGACGAGCGCAGCGCGTCCGCCCAGTCGCCCACGAAGTGACCCGCGGTGTCGGCGTTCTCCCGCACGAACCGCTTCGCGGAGGCCCGAGGCGCCACGCGGAGCGGATCGAAGACGTCGGCCCACGGGTGGGCGCCGGCGCGCACGAGCTCCGAGAGGATCAGCCCCGCCGCCGTCCCGCCGGTCATCCCCCACCCGCCGAACCCCGTGCCCACGTAGACGTTCTCCGTCGTCGGGCCGAGCGGGCCGACGAAGGGGACGCGGTCGACCGAGTAGTAGTCGTGCGTCGACCACCGGTACTCGACGGACTCCACGTCGAAGTGCTCCCGCGCGAACGACTCGCAGCGTCGATACCGCTCCGACGTCGGCGGGTCGTTCTCGCCGGTCTCGTGGCCCTGCCCGCCGACGAGCAGCAGGTCCTCGCCCTCGACCGGGTGCGAACGCAGCGTCCACGGCGGCGAGCCCGCGCCGTAGTACATCCCCCTCGGCGGCGTCCCGTCGATCCGGACCGCGAGCAGGTACGCCTGTTTCGGGTGCATCCGCGCGAAGTAGCCGTTCCGGTCGAAGAAGGGAAACTGGGTGGCGACGATCACGTCGTCGGCGACGACCGCGCCCCGGGAGGTCTCCACCTCGCACGGGGAGCCGGGGTCGACGTCGCGGGCCCGCGTCTCCTCGAGGACGTAACTCCCGTCGCCGCGGACCTCCTCGGCGATCGCCAGCAGGTACGACCGGGGATGGAACTGCGCCTGATCGTCGAACCGGACCGCCCCCGGAACGTCGAACGGGAGCTCGGTCGCTTCGACGACCTCCGCCGGTAGCCCGAGCGCGGCCGCGGCCTCGGCCTCCGCCCGGACCGCGTCGAGGTCGCCGTCCTCCGCCGCGTAGGTGTAGGCGGGGCGACGCTCGAAGTCGCAGTCGATCCCCAACTCCCCGACCCGCGTCTCGACCTCGTCGATGGCCGCCTCGTTGGCGGCGGCGTACTGCCGGGCCTTCTCCCGCCCGAACGTCGACAGCAGGTCGTCGTAGATCAGCCCGTGCTGAGAGGTGACCTTGGCCGTCGTGTACCCCGTCGCGCCCGTGACGATCCGGTCGGCCTCGATGACGGCCACCGTCTGCCCGGCCTCGACCAGCTGGAGCGCCGCGGTCAGGCCGGTGATCCCGCCGCCGACGACGGCCGTATCGACCTCCAGTCCGCCCTCGAGGGGGTCGTAGTCCGTCGCCTCCGTCGTCGCCAGCCACAGCGACTCCGGCGGCCGTGCTCCGCGTTCACTCATGGCGGTTCCTTCGGCGCTGGCCCCGAAAGCTACCGAGTGGTTATACCGCGTTACGGAACCCGATACGGGACGCCGTTCCGTGGGAGAGCGCCGTCGTCTCGTCCGACCGACCGCGTCGCTGTCGGGCGTATAAGGCGAGGTTTCGGGTCCGGACCGGTACGTGACGCGAATCCGCGCGGAGGTGTCGCGACCGGGTTCGAGCCGTCGCCGCTCGACTCGCGTCGAGACCTCCGAGCCGCAGGCGCTCCGATATCGCGGACCGGCGCCGCGCGGCGAAGTCCGACAGGTCGCGGCCGGTGAGGTCGTTGAGATCGCGGACGCCCGTCTCCTCGCACCAGTCGAGCCAGACGCCCGCCCGGTGGACCGCGTTCTCGTGGGTCGCGTTCCGTCAGCGTGCCGCCCGGTGCGACAGGTCCGATCGACGCCGTCCTTCGCTCGGGATCTGGTCGCCCTCACGGCGTGACCGCCCCGCTGTGACGGTGTGGCCTCCCTCCTTGCGAGCGTGGGCGTCGACGACGTGATGGACGAGCACACGGACCCGGAAACGAAGCAGTTCGCCTAGTCCTTTCTCGGAGGAAGTTTCAAGTTCGCTCGTATACGACGTATACACAATGAGCACCCGAAACGTTCGGCTCGACGAGGACGTTTACGAGCGCATCAAGAGCGAGAAGCGACCGGGTGAGACGTTCTCCGAGACCGTTGAACGGCTGATCGGCGGGTCGTCCCTGCTCGATCTGGCCGGCATCCTGAGCGACGAGGAGGCCGACGAGTTCCGGCGCGCTATCGAGGAGTCGGACGAGGCCGGCACGCGTGAGGTTGACGAGTTGGTCGACCGGTTCGACGGTGTCGATGATACTTGATTCGTCATTTCTCATCGATCTGATGAACGGCGACGAGGCGGCGGTTGAGGCCGCACGCGGCATCGAGCGCAGCAACGTTCCCCAGAAAGTTCCGACACAGGTCGTTTACGAGCTATACGTCGGCGTCGGCTACTCGGAGAACGCCTTTCGAGAAGTCGAGAACATCCGAGCCGTCCTGCGATCGCGCCCCGTCATCGACTTCACTGAAGGCGTTGCGAAACACGCCGGACGGATCGACGGGCAGCTCCGGCGCGAGGGCAGTCGAGCCGGACAGGGCGACGTCAAAATCGCGGCGACGGCGATACGGCACGACGAGCCGATCATCACCGGGAACCCGAAGGACTTCAACCGGATCCCAGACGTAGAGGTGCGCGAGTACTGAGACGCCGAGAGCGTCGCGTAAACGGCGCGCGCTTACGGTCGGCGTCGCCGTCGACCGGGCGCCGGCTCTTCTCACACCTCACCACCTCGCATTTCCTTCGCGGGACGGCGAGGGGATGATGCGGCCGCCTCTTTCACTCGGATCGCGGATCTTCTTCTTTCCGCTCTTCTTCTATCTAAAACCGGACTGACGGCTCCTCTTCTTGCCGTCTGGGTACCTTCGCGAGAACGTAGGACTGCTATGGACTCGCGGGGATTTGAACCCCGGGCCTCTTCCTTGCGAAGGAAGCGATCTGCCGCTGATCTACGAGCCCGCACCCGGAACCAATCGCCGTTCGTATTTGTACCTTACCTTTCGGCGACCCGCACGCGGGTGATTCTCTCACGCCGGCTCGACCTCTCAGGCACACCTGACTGCCGCCGTCATAGCTTGCGACGACGACCGCCGATACCGATGGGGTTAGGTACGAGGCCGCACGACTTTCAGTAACTTCGGGGGCGTCCTCGACGCTCCCCACTCCCAACCCGATTAACGTTTTTGGGACGCATCTCACATCCGTTACCCTTTTGCGTACGGGCGGCCCAGATCCGGACATGGCAGAAGCGACGTCGACGGCGGACCCCGACCCGGCCGCGATCGCGGCCCTGAAACACGTCGGGCTCGTCGGCGGCCTGACCGAGACGAAGGTGTCGTGTGCGGCCCTCGGCGACCGGCTCGACGCCTCGACGCAGACCGCCTCGCGGCGGCTCCAGACGCTCGAGTCCGCGGGGTACATCGAGCGCGACGTGGTCGGCGACGGCCAGTGGGTGCGCGTCACCGACGCGGGCGAGGCGGCCCTCCGCGCCGAGTACGCCGACTACCGCCGGCTGTTCGAGACCGACGTGGAGCTGGTGCTCCGCGGCGCGGTCACCGGCGGGATGGGCGAGGGGCGCCACTACATCACCCTGTCCGGCTACGCCGAGCAGTTCCGCGCGCGGCTTGGCTACGAGCCGTTCCCGGGCACGCTCAACGTCGACCTGACCGAGGAGAGCGTCCGCCGGCGCGGCGAGATGACCGGCATCGACGCGGTCCCGATCGACGCGTGGGAGGGCGAGGACCGCACCTACGGCGCGGCCTCGTGTTACGGCGTCACCCTCGTCGCGGGCGACGAGCGCTACGAGGAGGTCCACGCGATCGTCCCGGACCGGACCCACCACGACGACGACCAGCTCGAGCTGATCGCCCCCGAGCGGCTCCGCGACGCGCTCGACCTCGACGACGGCGACGCGGTCGAGGTCCGGGTGGCCGCCACGAGCCGGGCCGACGCGCCCGAGGACGACGCGGCGGCGGAGACGACGGAGGTCGCCTGATGCGCGCCGACACCGACGTCGACGCCGAGGCGGTCCCCGATTCCGACGCCGACTCCGTCCGGCGCGCCCTCGACGCGTTTCGCGCGGGCGACCCGGTCTGCGTCCACGACTTCGCGGACCGCGAGGGCGAGACGGACATCGTCTACCCGGCCGGCGCCGTCGACGAGGCGGCGGTCGCGCACATGCGCAACGACGCGGGCGGGCTGATCTGCGTGGCCGTGAGCGACGCCGTCGGCGACGCGTTCGGGCTCCCGTTCCTCGCGGACGCGCTCGACCACCCCGCGGTCGACGACGACCCCGAGTACGACGACCGCTCCTCCTTCTCCCTCCCCGTGAACCACCGCGAGACGTTCACCGGGATCACCGACGAGGACCGCGCGCTGACGATCGTCGAGCTCGGGAACGCGGCCGCGGCGGCCGACGCCGACCCGGGGAACTACGGTCCCGACGACTTCGCCGCGGAGTTCCGTGCGCCCGGCCACGTCCACGTGCTCCGGGGCGCTCGCGACGGGCTTCGCGGGCGGACGGGCCACACGGAGCTCGGGCTCGCGATGGCGGCGGCGGTCGACGCCGCCCCCGCCGCCGTGGTCTGTGAAATGCTCGACGACGAGACCGGCGCCGCGTTGGCGCCCGCGGACGCCGAGGCGTACGCCCGCCGGCGCGGAATCCCCTACGTGGAGGGCGCGGCGCTCGTCGAGGCGCTCGCGTAGCCGCCGGCGAGCGCGCGGCTTCGGAGCGGCATTTTAAATACTGCCGAGTTCGCACAGTTCGATCCTCGATCAGTTCGGACCTCGATCGGCCCGCACCGATGGCTCTGCGGGAGTGATCTGCAGGAGAAACGAAGGGGGTGATCGGCGACCGATCTACGCCGCGCGGCGTTCCTTCGCCTTGGGGCGAAGCTTCGTGTAACCGCACTTGCGGCAGCGGTTCGCGTCCGGGGAGTTGCGGGCGTTACAGCGCATGCAGATGTGTCGGTCGAGGTTGCGGCGTTCCGCGGCGTCGAAACTGGCCATACCGCTACTGTCGGGCCGACGCTGTAAAAGGTTGCGAGACGCGGCGGGCCGGGTCGGTCGTCGTCGAGGGTCGCAGCCGCCCCGAGTGCCCGCGGTATGTTGCCGTTACGCGCCGGCTTCGGAGAGCGCAGCCTCGATGTCCTCGCGCTGGGTGACGCCGACGAACCGGTCGACGACGCCGTCGTCGTTCTCGATGATGAGGGTCGGCAGCGATCGCACCTGGTACTGGTTGGCGACGTCCTGCTCCTCGTCGACGTTCACCTTCTGCAGCTCGAAGGCGTCGCCGAGGTCCTCCTGGATCTCCTCCAGAATCGGGTCCTGCGTCTTACACGGGCCGCACCAGTCAGCGTGAAAATCCAGCAGTCGAACAGTCATTATCCGGCGTAATCTACCGCCGGGCGGCGCATAAGGGTTTCCCACTTGTGCACGCGGCGACGCGAACCGTGGCGGTCGATCCGAACTTGCCGCTCCGGACTCGCCGCTCCGGGGATCCGCGGCGTCGACGTCGAACGAAACGTTTAGAACGCCGCGAAGCGCATCGTCGGGTATGAGCAGTGGTTCCAACTCCGGCGGGCTGATGTCCAGCGCGGGGCTCGTCCGCTACTTCGACACGCAGGACCGGAACGCGATCGCGATGGATCCCAAGACCGTCCTCGCGTTCTGCGTCCTCTTCGGCGTGTTCGTCCAGATCCTCTCGCTGACGGTCGCGTAGGTCGGCCGACCCGAGTTCCGGTTCCTCTCGCCGCTCCATCGCCGTCGTCAGCGCCCCGCTTCGCCCGCACCGTAGCGCGCCCTTTTTGCCCGTCCCCCACCCACCGATCCCTATGCAAGCAGGCGTCATCGCCGTCCAGGGGGACGTTGCCGAACACGCCGCCGCCGTCGAGAGCGCCGCGGCCGCCCACGGCGAGCCCGCAGACGTGGTCGAGGTCCGGGACGCGGGGATCGTCCCCGACTGCGACGTGCTCCTCATGCCGGGCGGGGAGTCGACGACCATCTCGCGGCTGATCCGCCGGGAGGGAATCGACGAGGAGATCCGCGACCACGTCGCGAGCGGGAAGCCAGTGCTGGCCACCTGCGCGGGGCTCATCGTGTGCTCACGGGACGCGAAGGACGACCGGGTCGACGCGCTCGGCGTCGTCGACGTCTCCGTCGACCGCAACGCGTTCGGCAGGCAGAAGGACTCCTTCGAGGCGAAGATACCCGTGACGGGGCTCGACGACCCGTTCCACGCCGTTTTCATCCGCGCACCGCTCATCGACGAGGTGGGCGCAGGCGTCGAGACGCTCGCGACCGTCGAGGGTCACCCGGTCGCGGTCCGGGACGGCCCCGTCGTCGCCACCGCGTTCCACCCGGAGCTCACCGACGATCCGCGGCTCCACGACCTCGCCTTCTTCCCCGAGCGGGAGGTGGTCGCGTGAGCGACCCGGACGCGGGCGGTGACGGAAACGGCGAAGTGTCGGAAGATCGGGAAGTCCCCTCCGAGGCCGTCCTCGACGAGCTGTTCGCCACCATCGAGTCGCGGAAGGCGGAACTCCCGGAAGACTCGTACACCGCCTCGCTGTTCACCCACGAGAAGGGCGAGAACGCCGTCTTAGAGAAGATCGGCGAGGAGTCAACGGAGGCGATCCTCGCGGCGAAGGACGACGACCTCGACGAGCTCACCTACGAGAGCGCCGACCTCGTCTACCATCTGCTGGTGCTGTTCGCGATGAAGGACCTCGACCTCGACGACCTGCGCGAGGAGCTTCGGGAGCGTTTTTAAACACCGCAGGCTGTCGACACGACGCGACTCGGATCTGTCAGTTCGGCCGAAAATTCACTCCGGTCGATCGAGTTCGCCACGGCGCTCTCTGTGCATGATCTCGCCGACGAATATTCGGAGCTTCGACGCGAGTTCGGCCTCCGTCTCGTACGTTTCGACGCGCACGTCCCACCGAACGCTCGCCGAGCGGATCATCGCGCTCGTGACGTTGTCCTCGTGGACGAAGATCAGCCGGTCGCCGTGTGTCTCGGAGAGCGCTTCGAGGATGCTTCCGGCCTCCTCTCCGACACCGAAATTGTGTCCGAGAAACGGCAGTGCGAACGCCGTCGCGTTGCTGTGTCGAGCGAACTCGATGCTCTGTGTCGCCGCGTCGACGGTGTCGATATCCACGTCGACATCGAGGGCGAGAAACGCGTTGACTCCGGGGCGGACCCGAAGTTCTCCCTGCAAACGGCGGAGGAGAGCCTGTGCCGCATCGACCTCGTCTTTGCTTCGAAACAGACGACGCAGCGGTCCGGGGAGGTCAGCCGTGTCGATCTCGCGCCGTTCCCGTTCGTCAAGGAAGTAATTGAGATTGAACGATTTATAAGGTCCCATCAGATAAAACAGAAACTTGTCGTGCCGGACGCGACCCAACCGATCGACGATCAGATCGCGGGTTATCTCAACGCTCATGCAAACGATTTGTGCAGTATAATATATAAAAAGGCGAGTTTTTGAGAAATCTCGGCTTGAGAAAGACTAAGCTGAATGGGAACGAATCGCTCGATAAGATGTCGACGAACGATACGCGAACCGTCGGTGGAGAGTTCCCCGAGGACCCGTCTGATCTCCTGCCGGAGGAGAGCGTCCTCAGCCTCGACGAGTACCTCGCGATGCACGCCGCCGTGGGGCACCGAACCCGTTACGAGATCCTTTACCGTCTCGTCCACGGGGGAGAGATGAGCCCCAAGGAACTGGAAGCGGCGATCGACATCGACGACAGCACGCTCCATTACCACCTCAACAAGCTTGTTGACGTCGGACTCGTCGAGAAGCGTCAGCGAACCGATCGAGGTCAAGACGGGCTGTACGCGTACTACCGGGCGACCGTGTTCGGTGAGGTGACGCTCACCGACGGAATCGACGAGCTGATCCGCGGAGAGCGCGAGTTCGGTGAGATGTACGACGGGTCCGAGGAATACTGATCGGCGGTCTCTCCTGCGGACTGACGCGCTACCGCTCCCGTTCGAGTTCCCGATTGATATCGTCGAGCTCCCGGTCGATGTCGTCGCGCTCCCCGGTCTCCAGCTCGCTCGCGATCCGCCGCTCGAACTCCGCCTCGCTGATCTGTCCCTCGACGTACTGCCGGCGGAGCCGGTCTCGCCGGCTCTCCGAAGCGTCAGCGGCGGACGCGGTCGATGTCGAGGACGACCGCGACCCACCGAGGGAGTCGCTCGCGAAGTAGCCGGCGTCGTCGCCGCCGAACAGCCACGCACCGGCCCTATAGAGGGCGTAGACGATGCCGGCGAACACGGCGAGCGAGACGATCCCGGAGAGGATCGCCCACATGAGACTCAGGAACCACCAAACCACGGAGACGACGACGCTGACGCCGATGAAGACCGCGACCGCGATCGCGCCGTAGGAGAGGGCTTTCTTACCGTCCATACCGGGGAGTCGCGCGTCCGGCCGCAAATACCTTCGGCCGCGGTCCCGATCGGCGACTGTGTTCGTTCTCCGTCAGAAGACTTATTCGCCGGTGTGGTTGTTACACTGAGAAATGGTTCTGGAACCGCGCACACGACCGAGCCGCGTCCGCGTGCGGCCCCGCGGAGGGCCGGCGTGACTGAGAGATCCGACCGCCGAACCGTCGACCGGCGGACCGTCCTCGGCGCGCTCGCGGGGGCCGGGAGCGCCGCGGTCGCGGGCTGTTCCGGCTCCGGGTCCGACTCGATGCCGAGCGACGCCGAGACGGGCGGCCTCGATCCGGACACGCTCGACGAGCTCGTGGCCCGGTTCGCGCCGACGCTGTACTTCGATTCCGCGGAGCCGTGGTTCCCCACCGACCCGCGGCCGTACACCGTCGAGGAGGACGGCGAGACGGTCGTCGACGGGTTCAAGGCGTTCGACGGCTACCACGAGCGGTACGACGAGGCGGGCGAGCCGCCGAACCCGACCGTCTTCTACAACGGGGTCCGGTACGAGGACTCCCCGCTCGCGGTCGTCCAGTTCTGGCTGTACTCCGCGTTCGACCAGTTCACCGCCAACTTCCACTGGCACGACTGGGAGGTGCTCCACGTCTTCGTCGACCTCGACACCGGCGACCCGCAGCTGTACGTCGCCAGCTCGCACTCCCGCAGCGTGCCGAACAACGAGTTTCTCGACCCGGATCCCGACGCCGTCCCGCGGATCCTCTCCGAGCTCGGCTCGCACTCCAGCACGCTCTCGGTCAACGAGAACCTCGACCGGTTCCAGCGCGTCGGCGAGGAGGGACTGCTCGCGGACATCACGAATAAGACGATCGACACGGTCGAGGACCTCCTCGGGGTCCCGATCGCCTACGGGCTCCCCCGCGACGAGGGAGCGCGGCTCCCGTTCGTCGTCCCCGAGTACGAGGGCGCGCCGATCTACGACCACCCGGACCTTCCTTCGGTCACTCCCGAGTCGCTGGTCGACGGCGCGCTCACGGTCCGGTCGCTCGACGCGCTGCGCTCGCCGCCGACCGACCTCCCGCTCCGGGAGACGGGGATCGCCTTCCGGCACCGCGACCGAGACGACGACGAGGCGGTCGCGGACGAGACCGCCGAGGCAGTGATCGGGTACGAGCTCGTCGAGACCGCCGAGCTGGAGGACATCTCGGCGTTCACCGGTCCCCAGCTGAGCTTCGAGTTCGCGGTTCCGGAGGCGGTCGAGGACGCCGTCGCCGGCCACATCACGACCACGGGCGTCCCGTGGGAGCAGCCGCGCTACGAGAACCCCGCGCTCGACGTGACCGCCGGCAACCACCGGTCGGAGCTCGCCGCGCGGTACGACGCCATCGCCGACGAGGAGTCGTTCGGCGACGCCGCGACGGCCGAACTCGACGGGGTCGTCGCCCGCGTCACCCGGGCGACCGAGAGCGACGACGCCCCCGACGGCGAGGGGCTGACGACCACCGAGGCGGTCACCGAGTCGTTCGTCCTGATCGAGAGCGACCCGGAAGCGGTCCCGACGTTCGCCGGCGGGGTCGCGGTCGCGAACGGGATCCCCGAGGGCGACCACCGGCTCACGGTCAACGGCGCGGGGCAGGCGCCGCACAGCGAGGAGCTGACGGTCTCCGGAGACGAGCCCGTGACGACCGCGGGCGTCGACGGCGAGATCCCCCTCGTCGCCCGCGAGAACGCGACGAAGGTGGAGCTGTCGGACGCCGAGAGCGACGTCGACGTGGCCCGTACGGCGATCGAGGACGACTTCGCCGGCCGGATCTACGACTCGGCGGTCGACGGGAGCGACGCCGTGTACGTCCACGCGGGCGGCGCGTACACGACCGAGGTGCGCGACGCCGACGACGAGGTGGGCGCGTACCGGGTGAATCCGGACTCGGGATCCCCCGACACGGAAGAACCGATCCGGATCGACCGCCCGGAGACCGGCGCGGCGTCGCTCGCCGGCTTCGTCGCCGACGTGGCCGAGGAGACCCGGGCGGAGGTCGCGGCCGCGGCGGCCGAGGGCGGCGGCGACGGGGGAGGCGGCGATGATGACGGCGATAGCGATGACGGCGATAGCGATGACGACGATGACGACGGAAGCTCCGGTGGCTCCGAGGGCGGCCCGTCGAACGCGGTGAACGGCCTCGAACGCGCCCTCGCCGCCGCGGTCGATCAGGCGGAGCGGGCCGAGGAGCGCGCCCGCGAGGGTGACGGCGAGGGGACCGAGCGCCAACTGGAGAACGTGCTCGGTCGGATCGCCCGGATCCGGGAGCGGCTCGAGGCGGCGCGAGACGGGCTCCCGCCCGGCCTCGCGAACGCGACCGACAGGCGGGTCGAACAGGCGACGCGGCGGGTCGAGCAGGCGCGGAACGCGGGGAAGCTGTAAGGCGCGCGACCGCTTTTCCCCGGTCCGATCACCGCCTACGGGAGGGTGTGCCACGCCGCACCAGTGGATGGAAAGCTATACGACGCCGACCCGACCACGAGTATATAAGCAGATGTCTCAGGAGGGCTACGACCACACCGCGGTCGAGAAACGGTGGCAGGAGGCGTGGGACGACGCCTCCGTGTATCGCACGCCGGACGAGGTGGACGATCCCACCTACGTGCTGGGGATGTACCCGTACCCGTCCGGGAAGCTCCACATGGGCCACGTCCGCAACTACACGATCACGGACGCGTACGCCCGGTACCGCCGAATGTGCGGCGACGACGTGCTCCACCCGATGGGGTGGGACGCGTTCGGGCTTCCGGCCGAGAACGCCGCCAAGGAGCGCGACACGAACCCCCGTGACTGGACCTTCGACTGCATCGACACGATGCGGGGACAGATGAAGTCGATGGGGTTCGGCTACGACTGGGACCGCGAGATCACCACCTGTACCCCCGAGTACTACCGGTGGAACCAGTGGCTGTTCCGGCGGTTCCACGAGGCGGGGCTCATCGAGCGCCGCGACGCCGAGGTGAACTGGTGTCCCTCCTGCGAGACCGTCCTCGCCGACGAGCAGGTGGAGGGCGACGACGAGCTGTGTTGGCGCTGTGATACCCCCGTCGAGACTCGGGATCTGGACCAATGGTTCCTGTCGATTACGGAGTACGCCGACGAGCTGATCGACGCGATCGACGGGCTGGAGGGATGGCCCGACTCCGTGCGCCAGATGCAGCGCAACTGGATCGGCCGCCAGCACGGTAGCGAGGTCGAGTTTGCCGTCGAGGGGCACGGTTCCGTCACGGCGTTCACGACGCGGATCGACACGATCCACGGCGCGACGTTCTTCGCGCTCGCGCCGGATCACCCGATCAGCGAGGAGCTGGCCGCCGAAAACGAGGACGTGCGCCGGTTCGTCGAGGAGGAGGCCGACCCCGAGGGCGACGAGCCGAACGGCGTCGCGACCGGGCTCACCGCCACCAACCCGGCCACGGGCGAGGAGATCCCGGTCTTCGTCGCCGACTTCGTCCTCTCGGACGTGGGGACGGGCGCGCTGATGGCGGTGCCCGGCCACGACGAGCGCGACCACGCGTTCGCCGAGAAGATGGGCGTCGAGATCAAACCGGTGATCGCCCCGGAGCCCGACGACTGGGACGGCGAGACGGTCCCGGACGCGCCCGACGTGAGCGAGGCGGCGTTCACCGACGACGGCGTCGTGATCGACTCCGGCGAGTACAGCGGCCTCGCCAGCGAGACGGCCCGCGAGCGACTGACCGAGGACATCGAGAGCGCCGAGGCGACCACCCAGTACCGCCTGCGCGACTGGGGGATCTCCCGCCAGCGCTACTGGGGGACCCCGATCCCGGTCGTCCACTGCGACGACTGCGGCTCGGTGCTGGTGCCCGAGGCGGACCTGCCGGTCGAGCTGCCGGAGTTCATCAACACGACCGGGAACCCGCTTGACGCCGCCGAGGAGTGGAAGCAGACGACCTGTCCGGAGTGCGGCGGGCCGGCCACCCGCGAGACGGACACGATGGACACGTTCGTCGACTCCTCGTGGTACTTCCTGCGCTACGTCTCGCCGGGACTGGACGACGCGCCCTTCGATCTGGACCGCGCGAACGACTGGATGCCGGTCGACCAGTACGTCGGCGGCATCGAGCACGCCGTGATGCACCTGCTGTACTCGCGGTTCGTCACCAAGGTGCTGGCCGACGAGGAGGGACTGGAGCACCGCGAGCCGTTCACGAACCTGCTGGCGCAGGGGATGGTCCAGCTGGAGGGCGAGAAGATGTCGAAGTCGGTGGGGAACACCGTCTCCCCGCAGCGCATCGTCGAGGAGTACGGCGCCGACACGGCCCGGCTGTTCATGATGCAGGCGGCCCAGCCCGAGCGCGACTTCGACTGGTCCGAGGAGGGCGTCAGGTCGACGCACCGGTTCCTGGCCCGGCTGACCGATCTCGTCGAGGAGCACAAGCGGCAGTTCATGTTCTGGGACAAGGACGACACGGACGACCGCGACGCGCCCGACCGCGACGAAATCGACGACTACGTCGCCGACGAGATCGACGCCGCCGTCGCCATCGCGGGCGGGGAGTACGACGACCTCACCTTCAACGTCGCGCTGCGCGAGGCGCAGGACCTCGTGGGAACGCTCCGGAGCTACCGGGGCCACGCCGAGCCGCACCCGGAGACCTACGAGCGCGGGCTGGACGTCGCCGTCCGCCTCCTCGCGCCGGTCGTCCCGCACCTCGCCGAGGAGCTGTGGGCGACGCTGGACCGCGACGGGTTCGTCGTCGAGGCGGACTGGCCGACCGCGACGGTCGACCGCGAGACGGTCGAGCGCCGCCGCCGACTGGTCGAGAACACCCGCGAGGACGTGCGCGACATCGTCGAGGTCGCCGGCATCGAGGACCCCGAGCGGATCGACGTGGTCGTCGCGCCGGACTGGAAGTTCGACGCGCTGGAAATCGCGATCGACAGCGACGCCGACAACCTCATTTCGGAGCTGATGGGGGAGAGCCACATCCGGGAGCGGGGCGACGACGCGGCCTCGTACGGGCAGGACCTGCAGGCCAACCGCGAGGCGCTGCAGGAGACGCTGTCGGGCGACGAGGAGTACGACGCGCTGCGCGCGGCCTCGTGGCTGATCGAGCGCGAGTTCGACGCCCCGGTCCGCGTCGAGCGCGCCGCGGACGCCGACGATTCGGTGGTTCGGAAGGCCGAGCCGGGACGGCCCGCGATCGACATCGTCGAGTAGCGGCTCTCGGCTGGTCTTTTAAGTGTATCACCCGACCCCGGAAGCGATTAGTCGGCGGCGGCGTCCGATCGCGTATGGACGACCCCTACGCTCCCGCCCGCGACGCCCTCGACGGGGAGGGACTCGCGGGTGAGGAGGCGGATTCCGACCCCCCGATCCTCGCCGCCCGCCTCGACGACGCCGACCCGCTTTCCGGGTTCGCAGACCGGTATCACGTGCCGGACGGCGTTCTCTACATGGACGGCAACTCGCTCGGCCCCGCCAGCGATGCGGCCCTCGCGAGCCTCGACCGCGTCGTCGACGAGTGGCGGGACATGTTGATCTCGGGGTGGACCGACGCCGACCCGCCGTGGTTCGAGGTCGGCGAGCGGCTCGGCGACGCGCTCGCGCCACTCGTTGGCGCCGACCCCTCGGAGGTCGTCGTCGGCAACTCGATCACCGTCAACGTCCACACGCTGATCGGCACCTTCCTCGACGAGCTACTGGCGGGGAACGGCCCGGAGCGCGAGGGGATCGCGGCCGCGGACGGGACGTGGGCGCCGGGGGGAGACCCCGACGTCGACCCCGCGGTCCTCGTCAACGAACTCGACTTCCCCTCCGACCACTACGCGATCCGCGCGCAGCTCCGGCAGCGCGGGATCGACCCCGAGGAGAAGCTCCGGGCGGTCGAGAGTCGAGACGGGCGGACGATCGATCCCCGAGACGTCGAGGCCGCGCTGGCGGCGCACGACGACGTCGGGATCGTTTTCATGCCGACCGCGCTGTACCGCTCCGGCCAGCTGTTCGACGTGGCGCGGATCGCCGAGGCAGCCCACGAGGCGGGGGCGTTCGCGGGGTTCGACGCGGCCCACTCCGCGGGGGCGGTGCCCCACGAGTTCGACGAGGCCGGCGTCGACTTCGCGGTGTGGTGCACCTACAAGTACCTCAACGCCGGTCCCGGATCCGTCGGCGCGCTGTACGTCGCGGAGCGGCACCACGGGCTCACGCCCGCGCTGGCGGGGTGGTGGGGCCACGAGAAGGCGACCCAGTTCGAGATGCACATGGAGTACACCCCGGCCGACTCGGCGGGCGCGTGGCAGATCGGAACCCCGCCGCTGCTCGCGGCCGCGCCCCTGGAGGGGTCGGTCGAACTCCTTCGGGAGGCCGGGATCGACCGCCTCCGAGAGAAATCGCTCGCGCTCACGGACTTCCTGATCGCCCTCGTCGACGACCGACTCCCGGAGGTCTCGGTCGGGACCCCGCGCGAGCACGCGGCTCGCGGCGGTCACGTCGCCCTCGAACACGCCGACGCGGAGCGACTGAGCGCGGCGCTCACCGACCGCGGCGTGGTCGTCGACTTCCGGCCGCCGAACGTGGTCCGCGTGTGTCCGGCCGCGCCGTACACATCCTTCGCCGACGCCCTCGAAGTCGTCGACGAGATCGAGGCGATCCTCGACAGCGGCGCGCACGAAAAGTACACGGTGAGCGAGGGCGGCGTGACGTAGCGACGCGAGCGACTGCTTATAAGGGATGTGCGGTGGCGCGTGCCTCCGAGTGGCCGCCCGAGGGCGGCCGCGAGGAGCACGCGCGAGGGACGCGGTGAGCGCTCGCAGAGCGCGAACCGCGAGGCTGGGGAGGTGTGAGGTGCGGTGCTGAGCGGGTGGGTGGGGCTCAAAGGGGCAGTCGCCGGCGGCGAAGCCGCCGGCTTCCAGAGGCGCGAAGCGCCTCGCTGTCACCGGCGCTACGCGCCGGTTTCAAGCGAGAGCTTCGCTCTCGCCCTGCCGCGAGGGCGAAGGCGGCCGTAGCAAGCACCGCAGCGAGCCACGCGAGCAAGGAGCGCAGCAAGGCCCCCGAGTCCTCGCGACTGGGGCTTTGGAGATGTTCACCGCCGATCTGCCGACAACAACCACTTATAAGCGAGCGACTGGCACTTTGGAGGGAGTCACTGTCGATCGACCCTTTGCGTTCCGAAAGACATCATCGACCGCACTACCACCCACTTATAAACAAACCTCGTACAGCGACGGGCTTAATCGCCCGAGCCCCCAACGTCCGACGATCAGATAATGGCGGAACCGTCGGGCATGGACGCGTTCGCGCACCTCGGGAACGAACTCCGCGAGGCGCTCTCCGAGCAGGGGTTCTCGACGCCTACCGAGCCCCAACGCGAGGCGATCCCGCCGCTCGCCGAGGGGAAGAACGCGCTCGTGCTCGCCCCGACGGGCACCGGGAAGACGGAGACCGCGATGCTTCCCGTCTTCGACGCCATCGTCGACGCCCGGAGTTCGCCCGGCGACCCGCCGCGATACGGAATCTCTGCCCTCTACATCACCCCGCTCCGCGCGCTCAACCGCGACATGATGGACCGGCTGGAGTGGTGGGGCGACCGGCTCGACGTCGAGGTCGCGGTGCGCCACGGCGACACCACGCAGTACGAGCGGAGCAAGCAGGCCGACGACCCCCCGGACGTGCTGATCACGACGCCGGAGAGCCTGCAGGCCATCCTGACCGGCTCGAAGATGCGGGTCGCGCTCGAAGACGTCGCGCACGTCGTCGTCGACGAGGTCCACGAACTCGCCTCGGCGAAGCGCGGCGCGCAGCTCACGATCGGGCTCGAACGCCTCCGTCGGGTGGCCGGGCCCTTCCAGCGGATCGGGCTCTCCGCGACCGTGGGGACTCCCGAAGAGGTCGGGAAGTTCCTCGTCGGGTCGGGGAAACGCGACCCGAATCGCGAGGGCGACCGCGAGTTCGAGATCGTCGAGGTCGCGGCCGGGACCCGGACCCACGTGCGGGTGCTCGACCCCGAGATCACGGACCGGGACGCGACCCTCGCCGGGGAGCTCGCGGTCGACGAGACGACCGCGAGCCACGTCCGGACGATCCGGGAGATCGCCGCCGACCACGAGTCGACCCTGATCTTCGTCAACACGCGACAGACGGCGGAGGCGCTCGGTTCGCGGTTCAAGACGCTCGCGGAGCGGGAGGAGAAGGACGGGGAGATTACGGACCCCACCGAGATCGAGGTCCACCACGGCTCGCTCTCGAAGGACGTGCGGATCGACGTGGAGGACCGGTTCAAGGCGGGCGATCTCGACGGGCTCGTCTGCACCTCCTCGATGGAGCTCGGGATCGACGTGGGGCGCGTCGACCACGTGGTCCAGTACGGGAGCCCGCGCGAGGTCGCCCGCCTGCTCCAGCGCGTCGGGCGCGCGGGCCACCGCCGCGACCTCGTGTCGGAGGGGACCGTCGTGACGCAGGGCGGCGACGACACGCTCGAAGCGATGGCGATCGCCCGGCGCGCCGGCGCCGGGCTCGTGGAACCGGCCGCGATCCACCACGGCAGCCTCGACACCGTCGCCAACCAGATCGTCGGGATCGTGATGGACGAGGGCGAGGTCCACGCCCGCGAGGCGTACGAGATCGTCACGAGCGCCTACCCGTTCGCGGACCTCTCCGAGCCCACGTTCCAGGAGATCGTCCGCGAACTCGACGGCAACCGCCTGCTGTGGCTCGACGAGGCGTCGGACACCCTCGAAAAGTCGGGCGGCACGTGGCAGTACTTTTACGCGAACCTCTCGATGATCCCCGACGAGTCCACCTACGAGGTGTACGACATGTCCTCGCGGCGGGGTATCGGGACCTTAGACGAGCGGTTCGTCGTCAACTTCGCCGGCCCGGGCGAGACGTTCATCCAGCGCGGTGAGATGTGGCGCATCACCGAGGTCGACGAGGAGGAGGAGCAAGTGAACGTCACGCCGATCGCCGACCCCGCGGGCGAGGTGCCCTCGTGGATCGGCCAGGAGATTCCGGTCCCGAAGCCCGTGGCAGAGGAAGTGGGGAGACTTCGGGGCGAGGTCGCCGAGGCGCTCGAAGCGGGCGCCACGCCCGAGGCCGTCGCGGGCGATCTGGCGGGCCGGTACCCCGCCGACGAGGCGACGATCGCGACCGCGCTGCAGCCGGTCGTCGACCACGTCGACGCCGGCCACCCGGTCCCCACGGACCGCCGGATCGCGATCGAGGGGAGCGCGCGCACCGTCGCGGTCAACGCCGCCTTCGGCCACGAGGTCAACGAGACGCTCGCGCGCCTGCTCGCGGCGCTCGTGGGTCAGCGCGCGGGCTCGTCGATCGGGATGGACGTGGACCCGTACCGGATCGAGTTCGAGGTCCCGCACGACGTCGGCCCCGGCACCTTCCGCGAGGTGCTGGAGACGACCGACCCGGATCGCTTAGAGGCGTACCTCGAACTCGCCCTGAAAAACTCCGACGCGCTCAAGTTCACGCTCGCGCAGGTCGCCGCGAAGTTCGGCTCGGTCAAGCGCTACCGCGAGGGACGGGGGCGGTTCGGCGGCGACCGCCTGCTCGCAGCGCTGGAGGGGACGCCCGTCTACGACGAGGCGCTCCGCGAGGTGTTCCACGCCGACCTCGCGGTCGCGGAGACCGCGGCGGTGCTGGAAGCCGTGCGGGACGGATCGATCGAGACCGCGATCGCCCGCGAGCGCACGCCGCTGGGGACCGCCGGGCGGTCGTCCGGGACCGAGTTCCTCGTCCCCGAGAACGCCGACGCCGACGTGATCGAGACGATCCGCGAGCGCATCCGGAACGACCGCGTGATCCTCCTCTGTCTCCACTGCGCCGACTGGAAGCGTACGACGAAGGTCCGGCGCGTCCCCGACCAGCCGGAGTGCCCCGAGTGCGGCTCGACGCGGGTCGCCGCGCTGAACCCCTGGGACGAGGAGACGGTCGCGGCGGTCCGGGCGACCGAGAAGGACGAGGAGCAGGAGCGGCGGACGGAACGGGCGCACCGGGCGGCGAGCCTCGTCCAGACCCACGGGAAGCGCGCGGTGATCGCGCTGGCGGCGCGGGGCGTCGGCCCGCACAACGCCGCGCGGATCATCAACAAGCTGCGCGAGGACGAAGACGAGTTCTACCGCGACGTGCTCCGACAGGAGCGCGAGTACGCGCGGACGCAGTCGTTCTGGGACTAGATCGGTACTTGGATCGAGTTGGCGGTTCGGTTGGTCGTTTATAAACCGTTGTCGTCGACGTCACGGTGAACATCTCCAAAGCCCCAGCCGCTCGGCCGTACGTGATCGATGACTCTGCGGTGAACACTGCCAAAGCCCTAGCCGCTCGGCCGTACGTGATCGATGACTCTGCGGTGAACATCTCCAAAGCCCCAGCCGCGAGGACTCGCGCGGCTCGTTGCGCTCCTCAGTCGCTCACTTCGTTCGCTCCCTGCGGTGCTTACGTCGCCGAGCTTCGCCCTCGCGGCTGCCCCTTTGAGTCCCACCCGACCGCGACCGCACCGCACAGCCTCACGCCTCCCCAACCTCGCCGCTCGCTTCGCTCGCGGCGTCCCTCGCGCGTGCTCCTCACGGCTGCCGAGGGCAGCCGCTCGGAGGCACGCGCCACCGCACATTCTTATAAATAGCTACAGAAGCCAGCTATTCGATTCGCCCGCTACTCGTCCGGGTATTTCGGCTCGCGGCGCTCGGCGCGCTCGGTCGCGCGCTCGATGACCTCCCGGACCGTGTCGGGACCGTCGCTCGCGCGGTACGCGTCGCCGTGACCGGGATACATCGCCTCAACGGTGTCCGGGAGCACGTTGAGAATCGTGTGCAGGCTCTCGATCAGCGCCTCGCGCGACTGGCCCGCCATGTCGGTGCGGCCGAACGAGCCGTCGTCGAACGCGCCGTCGTTGTAGACGACCACGTCGCCGGAGTAGAGCCGTTCCTCGCCCACGAGTGCGACGTGGTCGTCGGCGTGACCGGGCGTCTCGACGACCTCGCAGGGCTCGTCGCCGACGAGGATCTCGTCGCCGTCGACGACGGCGACGTCGCGTCGCGGGTGGGCGGCGTTGGCGTAGAGCGTCGCGTCGAAGCGGTCGAGCACCGCGTCGAGCTCGCCCACGTGGTCGTGGTGCTGGTGGGTCAACACGACCCGGTCGAGCCCGTCGACGCCCGCCTCGTCGAGCGCGTCGGCGATCACGTCGTCGACGCCCGGCATCGTCCCGGCGTCGACGAGGGTCGTCGCCTCGCCGGGCACGAGGTACGCGTTGCAGGTGAACTCCTCCGCGTCCGCGGTGACGGTGATCGGCTCCATACGCGCACGAAGGGCGTCGAACGGGTAAAAGCGTGCAGTCCCGCAGAGACGTGTCGTCGGATCTCCCCTCTCCCCACCCCCTAGCGCCCGGGGATTTATCAGTCGCGGCGTGTTAGCTTCACTCACATATGGGCTTCGGAAGCTACGACGAATCCGAACAGGAGAACCAGGACCTGGACGCGGATTTCGACGACGAGGACGGAGTCCGAGCCGCGGAGGAAGTACACGAGGGGTCCGTCGACTACGAGCCCGGCGCGTCGAACGACGAGCTCCTCGACCGGCTGCAGGAGATCAAGTCCGAGGAGACGTAATCGGGTGACGGCGCCGAGTCGGACGCTCGGTATCGCGTTCTCAGACGGCGAACGAATCGGTCGCTTAGCCGGCGCTGTCGTCAGGGACGACGGCACCCTCGACGGGCTCGGGTTCGCGGCGTGTACGGTCGGGGGGACCGACGCGACCGACGCCGCGATCGCGCTCTTCGACCGGCTCGGCCGCGAGGACGTGCGCCACGTCGCCGTCGCGGGGGTCGCGCCCGCGTGGTTCAACGTCCTCGATCTGCCGCGAGTTCACGACGCCCTCGACCGCCCGGTGTACGCCGTGAGCTACGAGGCGAGCCCCGGGCTCGAACCGGCGCTCCGCGAGGCGTTCGACGGCGAGGCGCTCGCGCGGCGGCTCGACACCTATCGATCGCTCCCGCCCCGGATTCGGGTGGAACGGGGCGAGTCGGGGAGAGTCGCGGGCGACTCTCCCGAACCCCTGTTCGTCCGCGCGGTCGGGATCGACGCCGACGAGGCCGCCGCCGCGGTCCGCGGGCTGGTGCGCGAGGGGTTCCGCCGCCCGGAGCCGCTCCGGGTCGCCGCGATCGCGGCGAGCGCCCATCGGGAGGCGCTGACGGAGGAGTAGCCGGGGCCCCGGCCGAGGCTCTCCCGCCGCTTCCGTCTCTCCCGCCTCTCCCGGCTCCCCCGGCCCTTCCGCGCCGGATATATGTCGCTCCGCCGAGAGCAACCGCTATGAGCGACGACCCCCGCGTGACGTTCCGCGACCGCGAGCGACTCGCACGCACGCCGGCGCACGGGACGGCCCTCGACTGCCTCGCGGCCGGGATCGAGGCCGCGCTCCCGGAGCGGTTGATCCGCGACGCCGCCTCGGTCGAGAGCGGGACCCTCAGGATCGAGGGCGTCGACGGCGCGGTCGGCGAGTACGACCTCGACGCGTACGACCGGGTGGTCCTCCTCGGCGCGGGGAAGGCGACCGCGGGCGCGGCGGGGGGCGTCGACCGCGTGCTCGGCGAGGACGACCGGGAGATCGACGAGGGGATCGCCGTCACGGACGACCCGCCGGACGAGGGGGCCGGAGACGCGACCGACTCGCCGTCTACTCCCCTCACCGCGATCGAGATCCTCCCCGGCGACCACCCCCTCCCGAGCGAGCGGGGCGTCGAGAGCGCCCGGCGGGTCATCGACGCGGCCGAGCGCGCCGGCCCCGACGACCTCGTGCTCGCGGTCATCACGGGCGGAGGGAGCGCGCTGCTGGCCGCGCCCGCGGACCCGATCTCGGTCGGCGAGCTCCGCGCGCTCACCTCGGAGCTGCTCGCGTCGGGCGCGTCGATCGAGGAGATCAACGCGGTCCGGAAGCACTGCTCGGCGGTGAAGGGCGGTCGACTGGCGCGCGCGACCGCTCCCGCGACGACCGTCACGCTCGCGGTCAGCGACGTGATCGGCGACCCGCTCGACGCGATCGCGAGCGGCCCGACCGTCCCCGACCCCTCGACGTACGCGGACGCGCTCGCGGTCCTCGACCGGTACGACCTCGACGTTCCCGCGACGGTGCGCGAGCGCCTCCGTGCGGGCGCCGACGGCGAACTGCCGGAGACGCCGACCGCGGGTGACCCGGCCTTCGACCGGAGCGCGGCGTTCGTCGTCGGCAACGCGCGGACCGGGCTCGACGCGGCCGCGAGCGCCGCGGCCGATCGGGGGTACGAGCCGCTGGTGCTCTCCGCGAGCATTCGGGGCGAGGCGCGCGAGGCCGGGGCGACCCACGCCGCGATCGCCGAGGAGTGCGTCGCCCGCGGGTCGCCGGTCGAGCCCCCGGCCGTGTTGCTCTCCGGCGGCGAGACGACCGTGACGCTCGCGGACGCCGAAGACCCGGGGACGGGCGGCCCGAACGCGGAGTTCGTCGCGAGCGCGGGACTGGCGCTCGCGGAGGGGCCGGTAGAGGGCGAAGGCGACGGGGATGGCAGCGGCGAGCGCGACCCCGGAGTCGTCGTTGCCAGCGTCGACACCGACGGGCTCGACGGCCCCACGGACGCCGCCGGGGCCGTCGCGGACGCGACGACGCTCGACCCCGACGCCGCCCGCGACGCGCTCGACCGCCACGACGTCTACCCGCTCCTCGACGAGGCGGACGCGCTCCTGCGGAGCGGGCCGACCGGGACGAACGTCAACGATCTGCGGGCGATCGTCGTGGAAGAGCGGGACTGAGCGCCGGGAAGAACGTCGATTGCTTATAAATGAGGTGCGGTGGCGCGTGCCGAGGATGCGGTGGCGCGTGCCGAGGAGCGCCCGGAGGGCGCGACTCGCACGCGCGAGGGAGTCGGTGGTCCGGAGCAACGCGGAGGACCACCGACGAGGTTGGGGAGGCGTGAGGTGCAGTGCTGTGCGGGGCGGGACTCAAAGGGGCAGCCGCGAGGACGACGCAGGCGACGTAAGCACTGGAAGGAGCGAGCGAAGCGAGCGACTGAAGCGCGCAGCGAGCGTGCGTCGTCCTCGCGGCTGGGGCTTTGGAGGTGTCCACCGCCGGATCGCCGTCAGCAACCGTTGATAAATAGCGACACCGATCACGCGATCGAGACGCCACCCAACGGAGACGTCGTCGGAAGGCGGACGGACTTATGTCGCCCCCGGCCGCACTTCGCTCCATGACCGAGAACGGGGACGAGGGAGACGCGCCCGCCGGCGACGCCCTCGACGAGGACCTCTGCGTGACGTCCTGCCAGCGCTGTCCGGCGCTCGTCGAGTCGCGGAGTCAGATCGTCAACGGGACCGGCCCGACGGACGCGGACCTGCTGTTCGTCGGCGAGGGGCCGGGCGCACGGGAGGACGAGCGGGGCGAGCCCTTCGTGGGCCGTTCGGGTGACGTGCTCGACGACGCGCTCCGCGACGCCGGGCTCGCGCGGGCGGACGTGCGGATCACCAACTGCGTGCGGTGCCGGCCGCCGGACAACCGGGACCCGAAGAAGGGGGAGTTAGCGAACTGCCGGGGGTACCTCGAGACCGAGATCGACCGCGTCGATCCGGAGCTGATCGTCACCCTCGGGAAGGTGCCGAGCGAACACCTCCTCGACCGGTCGGTGGCGATCACCTCGGAGTCGGGCGACGTGGTCGACGAGCGGATCGGGGGGGCCTCCCGGCGGGTGCTGCTGTCCGTCCATCCGGCGGCGACGCTGTACGACCGGAGCCAGCGCGAGGGGTTCTTCGAGACCATCGCGCGGGCGGGCGAGCTGAGCGGGACCGCCGGCGGCGGGTCGGGCGGTCAGTCGAGGATCGGGGAGTTCTGAAACGGACGGATCGACGCGAAAACCCGTGCGAATGTCCGTCACAGTACCTCTGTATATGAAGCATAGAAAATAATATACCATGCGAGCCGAACGCACAATCGTATGTCCGATAACACGTGGTCGGCGGATCGGCGAACGTTCGTCAAGACGGCCGGGGCGGCCGGGGTAGTCGGGCTCGCCGGCTGTTCCGACAGCAGTGGCGATGGCAGCGACGGCGGATCGGAAGACGGAGGCGACGGTTCGGACGGCGGCACCGCGGGAGACTCCGGGAACTCGGCGACGGAGGTCACGTGGGTGATGAACCCCGCGGAAGAGGAGATCGACATCCAGGTCCAGTACCAGCCGCTGTTCGAGTACCTCGAGTCCGAGGCCGAGATCGAGATCGTCGAACAGCCGACCGCGAGCTACTCCGGGACGGCACAGGAGCTCCGGCGGGCGAGCGAGGGCGACCGGCTCTTCGCGGACACCTCGCCCGGGGCGGTCGCACAGATCCCCGAGGAGCTCGACGTGACGGGAATGCGAGTGGCGTACGGCGCGGAGCAGTACTTCTCGCTCATCACGACGACGGCCGACAGCGGCATCGAGTCGCTCTCGGACCTCGAGGGCGAGGTCGTCGCGTCGGCCGCGCCGACCTCGGTCTCCGGGACGCTGTTCCCGCTGTTCATGCTCAGCAACGCCGGGCTCGACATCGGGAGCGCGCCCTCCGGCTCGCCCGAGGACTTCGAGCTCCGGACCTCTGACCACTCGACCGCCCGCGAACAGCTCATTCAGGACGACCGGATCGCGGCCGCCGGGACGGGCGCGTTCTCCACGGCCGGGCACGTCCCGCAGGAGCAGTTCGACGAGATGTCACAGGAGTTCGTCGACGTCTCCGCGGAGTACGACGGCGCCGGGGAAAGCGACCCCGAACTCCAGCTTCTCGCCGTCTCCGACCCGATCCCGCGCGCGCCGATCGTGAGCAACGCCGCGTGGGAGGAGTCGCTCAAAGACGACATCCGACAGCTGATGATCGACGCGGAGCAGGAAGCGTTCGAGCACGACTCGCAGGCGGACATCGCCGAGGCGCTCAACGTCGACCCCGAGATCCTCGACATGGACGAGTCCGAGCTCAGCGAGGAACAGCAGGACGATCTCGAACTGGTCGAGGCGCACTCGCTCTGGTTCAGCGGCGTCGTCGAGGCGACCAAGGAGGACTACGACCCCGTCGCGGAGCTCGGTCGAGAGCTCGGCCTGGAGTGGAGCGAACTGTAGGCGACGCGACCAACTACACCCTCCCTTTATGACTTACATCGAAGTAGACGGTCTCACGAAGCGGTTCGGCGACACGGTCGCGCTCGACGACGTGTCCTTCGAGGTCCCCGCGGGCGAGTTCGTCATCGTGCTCGGGGTCTCGGGATCCGGGAAGTCGACGCTGCTGCGAACGCTGAGCGGGCTGCTCTCGCCGACCGAAGGAGAGATCCTGATCGACGGCGAGCCCATGGTCGAGCCCCGCCCGGAGGTCGCGATGATCTTCCAGCAGCACAACATCATCGGCGACATGACGGCGTACTCGAACTCGCTTTCGGGCGGCGTGCACCGGTCCGGGTTCCTCTCCAGCGTCCTCCAGCTGCAGGACGAAGGAGAGAAGCACCGGGCCCTCGACGCGCTCGACACGGTCGGGCTCTTAGACGAGGCCGAACAGAAGGCGCGGCGCATGAGCGGCGGCCAACAGCAGCGCGTCGGCATCGCCCGCGCGCTCGTCCAGCAGCCGAACGTCTTACTCGCCGACGAGCCCGTCGCAAGCCTCGACCCCGGCAGCGCCCAGAGCGTGATGGACTACCTCCGGACGGCCTCCGATGACCGCGATCTGACGACCTTCTGTAGCCTCCACCAGGTGAACATCGCCCGGAAGTTCGGACACCGGTTCATCGGTCTCAGGGACGGCGAGAAGGTGTTCGACGGGTACCGCGACGATCTGACGATCGACGTCATCGACGACCTCTACGGCGACATCGACACCGAGGGGATGTTCGTCCGCGACGACGGTGACGCCGACGTCCCGACCGACGAGGTCGCGACGTCGTGACGAGAACGGAGCTGATCTACGAGTGACAACAGACACCACGGATTCCGACGGAGCGAGCGGAGCGGCCGCCGCCGGTGCCGACTCGGCCGCCGACGTTCCGAACCGCATCACCGAACAGTTCGAGAACATCAAGCGGACGCGTCGCCGGCGGGCGCTCGGGTGGACCGGACTGCTGGCGTTCCTCGCGTTCGCCACGCTGCAGGCGTTCGCCGCGACGGAGCTTCTGAACCCGGACGCCAGACTGGAGACGTTCACCGACTCGCTGACGGGCTTCTTCCCGATCACGAACTACTTCGGCGTGATCCCGTTCCTCGATTTCGGCCAGTACATCGAGTTCATCAGACAGGAGAACCTGCTGTACGACCCCGAGATCGGCGGCCTGCTGTTCCAGTTCCCGCCGAACCCGGTCGACATCTACGCCTTTTTCTTCCGGGAGCTCGGGATCTTCCAGATATTCGGCGAGGCCGGTATCACGCTCGCGATGGGGTTCGTCGGGACGGTCCTCGGGTTCCCGTTCGCGCTGGTGTTCGGGACGCTCGGCTCCGAGCGCGTCACCCCGTTCCCCTTCAACTTCATCTTCCGCGGGACGATGTCGTTCATCCGGGCGATCCCGGCGATCATCTGGACGCTCATCTTCATCCCGTTCCTCGGGCTCGGTCCCGCCTCGGCCGCGATCGCGATCGCGTTCGACACGATCGGGAACCTCGGCCGCCTGTTCGTCGACGAGCTCGAAGAGATCGAGGACGGGCCGATCGAGGCGATGCGGACGACCGGGGCGAGCAAGCCCCAGATCGTCTTCTTCGGCATGTTGAGTCAGGTCCGGACGGCCTTCATCGCGTGGACGCTGTACATCTTCGAGATCAACGTCCGGATCGGCGTCACCGTCGGCGTCATCGGCGCGGGCGGGCTCGGCTACGTGCTCACCTCCCAGCAGAACCTGCTGCGATTCACCAACATGATGGCGACGCTGCTCGCCATCTTCCTGCTCATCATCTCCGTCGAGCTGTTCAGCCAGCGGCTCCGGTCGCGGCTGCGCTCCGACGACGTGGAGATGGGCATCTGGGAGCTCGTCACGGGCTTCCCGCGCCGGATGGCCGACTCGATGCTGAAGTGATCGGGTAGCGCCCCGGACGCCCACTTCCCGGCTGCCACAAAGGAAACCGACTTTTCCGTTCCCCTCCGAGGGGACGTATGAGCACTTTCGAACCGCCCGCGGAGACGCTGGCGGACGTCGTTTTAGTCGACTACGGGCTCGGAAACCTCCGGTCCGCGACCCGCGGGTTGGAGCGCGCGGGCGCGTCGGTCGAGATCACCGACGACCCCGAGGCGTTCGCGGCCGCCGACGGCGTCGTCCTCCCCGGCGTCGGCGCGTTCCGCGAGGGGATGGAGAACGCCGGCCCCTTACGCGAGGCGCTGACCGACCACGCCGCCGCCGGCCGTCCCCTCTTCGGGATCTGTCTCGGGATGCAGATGCTTTTGACCTCCAGCGAGGAGGCCGTCCACGAGGGGGAAGGCGACGTGACAGGTCTCGATCTGGTCCCCGGCACCAACGTCCGGTTCGACGTGGACCGGAAGGTCCCGCACATGGGCTGGAACGAGCTCGAAGTCGAACGCGAACACCCGCTGGTGGAGGGAGTAGATGGCGAGTACGCCTACTTCGTCCACTCCTACTACGCCGAGCCCGACGACCCGAACGCGGTCGTCGCCACCGCGGACTACGGGATCGACTTCCCCGCGGTCGTCGCCAACGAGGCGGGCAACGTGTTCGGCACGCAGTTCCACCCCGAGAAGAGCGGGGAGACGGGGCTCCGAATCCTCCGGAACTTCGTCGAGTACTGCGCGGACCGGTAGCGTCAGCGAATGGCCGACGACAGCCCGACCGTCAGGCTCGGCGTCGACGTGGGCGGCACGTTCACCGACGTGGCGCTCGTCGTCGACGACGACCTCGCGACCGCGAAGGTGCCGACGACGACCCCCCAACACGCCGGCGTCCTCGACGGGATCCGCGAGGCCTGTAGCGCGGCCGGGATCGCCCCCGCCGACGTGGACGCCTTCGCGCACGCGGCCACGGTCTCCGTCAACGCCCTCCTCGAGCGCGACGGCGCGCGGACCGCGCTCGTGACCACCGCCGGCTTCCGGGACGTGCTGGAGATCGGCCGGCAGGCCCGACCCGCCCTCTACGACCTCGACGCGGAGAAGCCGGAGCCGCTCGTCCCCCGGCGGCGACGGTTCGAGGTCGACGAGCGCGCGACGACCGAGGGGATCGAGCGACCGGTCGACCCCGAGGCGGTCCGCGATCTGGCCGCGGAGATCGCCGAGAGCGACGCCGAGAGCGTCGCGGTCTCGCTGTTGCACGCGTACGCGCACCCGGAGAACGAGGCCGTAGTGGCCGAGCTCCTCCGCGAGGAGCTCGACGTTCCCGTCTCTGCCTCTCACGACGTGCTGGCGGAGTTCCGCGAGTTCGAGCGCACGGCGACGACCGCCGCGAACGCGTACCTGACGCCCGAGTTGGACGACTACCTCGGGCGGATCGTCGCGGGCGCCGCGGACCTCGGGCTCCCCGAGCCGCGGGTGATGCGCTCGAACGGCGGCGTCGCCGACGCGGAGACGGTCCGGGAGAGCCCCGTGACGACGGTGCTTTCGGGGCCCGCCGCCGGCGTCGTCGGCGCGGCCGCGGTCGCGGGCGGCGCGACGCTCGGGGGTGCGACCGAGGGGGACGGGGCGGAGAGCGACCCCGAGCGCGATCGGTCCGCCCCGGCCGCCGTCACCTTCGACATGGGCGGCACGTCGAGCGACGTGAGCCTCGTGCGCGACGGGCGCGCCGAGCGGGCCGCGGAGACGACGATCGCCGGCGTCCCCCTCCGCACCCCGACGGTCGACATCGAGACGGTCGGCGCGGGCGGCGGGTCGGTCGCGTGGACCGACGCCGGCGGCGCGCTCCGCGTCGGCCCGGAGTCCGCCGGCGCCGAGCCGGGGCCGGCCTGCTACGGGCGGGGCGGAACCGAGGCGACCGTCACCGACGCCGACGTGTGCCTGGGGTACATCGGCCCGGAGGCGGCGCTCGGCGGCGACCTCTCGCTCGACGTCGGCGCCGCCCGCGAGGCGCTCGAACGGCTCGCCGAGGAGGCCGGGATCGAGGCGGAAGACGGCCTCGACGCGCCCACCGCCGCCGCGCGCGGCGTCTACCGCGTCGCCAACGCGACGATGGCGCGGGCGATCCGGTCGGTGACCGTCGAGCGCGGCCGCGACCCCCGCGCGTTCGACCTCGTCGCCTTCGGCGGGGCGGGGCCGATGCACGCGGCCGCGCTCGCGGACCGCCTCGGGATGGAGCGCGTGCTCGTCCCGGGTCCGGCCGGCGTGCTGTCGGCGTACGGGCTGCTCGCGGCCGACGAGACCCACGACGCGGCCCGCACCGTCCGGCTCGCGCTGGGAGACGGGACCGAAACCGACCTCGCGGACGCGTTCGCGGAGCTGACCGACCGGGTCTTCGCGGACGTCTCGGACCCCGAGGCGGCGCGGATCGAACTCGCCGCCGACTGCCGGTACGCCGGCCAGAGCTTCGAGCTGACCGTCGACACCGGGGGCGGCGAAGGCGAATCCGGTTCCGCGGTCGCCCCCGACGCGCTCGCCGAACGCTTCGCGGCGGCCCACGAGCGCGCCTACGGCTACCGGCTCGACGCCGCGGTGGAAGCGGTCACGCTCCGGGCCACGGCGACCGTCGAAGTCGAGGCTCCGACGGTCTCGCGGACCGGCGCGGTCGACGCGGAACGAGGGGAGCGCGAGGTCGTCTTCCCCGACGCCGGCGCGGTTAAGTCGACCGTCTACGACCGCGACGCGCTGGCTCCCGGGGCGACCCTCGACGGCCCCGCGGTGCTGGCGGGGACCGAGAGCACGACCGTCGTCCCGCCCGCGTGGGGCGGTCGCGTCCGGCGGGACGGGACGGTGGTGCTGGAGCGGGACGCCGGCACCGGGGGACCGACCGGAGGTGACGAGCGATGAGCGGCGATGAGAGCGGAAGGGGTTCCCCGAACCCCGAAATCGACCCGGTGACGCTCGAAGTCCTCCGCAACCAGCTCGAGGGCGTCGCCGAGGAGATGGGGACGGTGCTGATCCGCGGGGCGTACTCGCCGAACATCACGGAGCGGCGGGACTGCTCGACCGCCCTCTTCGACGCCGGCGGACGGATGGTCGCGCAGGCGGAGCACATCCCGGTCCACCTCGGCGCGATGCCGGAGGCGGTCGCGGCCGTGAGGGAGCGCGATCCCGCCCCCGGCGACGTGTTCGTCCTCAACGACCCGTTCACGGGCGGCACGCACCTCCCCGACGTGACGCTCGTCTCGCCGCTGGCGCTCGACGGCGACGTGGTCGGCTTCGCCGTCTCCCGCGCCCATCACGCTGACGTCGGTGGGATGACCCCCGGGAGCATGCCGGCCGGCGCCCGCGAGATCTATCAGGAGGGGCTCCGTATCCCGCCGATCCGACTCGTCGAGGGGGGAGACCGGGCCGATGGCGGCGACCGAGTCGACGACGCCTTCGACCTGATCTTCGCGAACGTGCGGAACCCGGCGGAGCGGCGCGCCGACTTCGAGGCGCAGCTCGCCGCCAACGAGCGCGCCGGCGACCGGCTCCGCGACCTCGCCGACGAGCACGGCCGCGACCGGCTCGAGGCCGCCTTCGACGCCGTGATCGACTACTCGCGCGAGCGGACGACCGCCGCGATCCGCGACCTTCCGGACGGGAGCTACGAGGCAGATGACGTTCTGGAGGGCGACGGCGTCACCGACTCCGATATCCCGATCCGCGCGACGGTGACGATCGACGGCGGGTCGCTCGCGGTCGACTTCGCGGGGAGCGCCGACCAAGTCGCGGGGAACTGCAACGCCCCCCTCGCGGTCGCGAAGAGCGCGGTCTACTTCGCCGTGCGCTGCGTGACCGATCCGGAGATACCGCCGAACCACGGCTGCTACGAGCCGGTGTCGGTGTCGGCGCCCGAGGGATCGATCCTGAACCCCGAGCCGCCCGCGGCGGTCGTCGGGGGGAACGTCGAGACGAGCCAGCGCGCGGTCGACGTGGTCCTCGCGGCGCTCGGCGGGGCGGCCCCCGACCGGGTGACCGCCGGGGGACAGGGGACGATGAACAACCTCACGATCGGGAATCGAGACGGGGGCGCTGGGGGCCGCGGTGAGGGCGGCGGCCGTGGCGAGGGCGGCGACCGCGACGGTGACGCCGAAGAGTCGTTCACCTACTACGAGACGATCGGCGGCGGGTTCGGCGCGCGCCCGGACGCCGACGGGATGGACGGCGTGCAGGTCGGGATGACGAACACGCTCAACACGCCCGTCGAGGCGCTGGAGGCGGCGTACCCGCTCCGGGTGGAGCGGTACGCCTTCCGCCCGGACAGCGGCGGCGACGGACGCCAACGCGGCGGACTCGGACTGGAGCGGAGCGTCCGGGTCGAGACCGCGGCGACGGTCTCGCTTCTGACCGAGCGACGCCGACACGCGCCCGCGGGACACGAGGGCGGCGAGCCGGGCGCGCTCGGCGAGAACCTGATCGACGGCGAGCCCGTCCCGGCGAAGGCGACCGTCGACGTGGAGCCGGGGACGACGGTGACGGTCCGGACGCCGGGCGGCGGCGGGTACGGCGACCCCGCGGAGCGCGACCCGGCGGCGAGGGAACGGGACCGGACGGACGGGAAGACGACCGAGGGCGACCCGACCGAAGAGTGAGAGCGCCGCGCCCTACAGCCCGTCGTACGGGCCGGGCTTCGCGGCGGTGAGCCGGTCGACCTGTTCGTCGGAGAGATCGATCTGGGCGGCCGCGAGGTTCTCCGCGAGCTGGTCGGTCGTGCGCGCGCCGACGATGGGCGCGGTGACGCCGTCCCGGTGGGCGAGCCACGCGAGGGCGGTCTGCGCGGGCGTGGCATCGACCTCCTCTGCGATCGCGTCGAGCTCGTCGTGGAGGTCGAAGTTCTCCTCGGTGAGGTACGCCTCCTGGAAGCGGCTCGACTCGGCGGCCTTCGACTCCTCGGGGAGGTCCTCGTCGCGGTCGTACTTCCCGGTCAGGAAGCCCTGTCCGAGCGGGCTCCACGGGGAGACGGCCAGGTTCCGCTGGCGCGCGAACTCCAGGTAGTCGCCCTCGACCTCGCGGTCGACGAGGTTGTAGCGCGGCTGGAGCACTTTGAACGGCTCCCACCCCTCGTTCCGGGCGATCTCGTTGGCGCGGGCGACCTTCCACGCGTTCGGGCGGAGCGTCGAGGCGCCGAGGTAGTGGACCTTGCCGGACTCGACGAGCCCGTTCAGGGTCTTCATCAGCTCGCGGGCCGGCGTCTCGTCGTCCCAGCGGTGGATGTAGAGCACGTCGACGTAGTCGGTGTCGAGCCGGTCGAGGAGAGCGTCGACGCGGTGTCGGACGTTCTTGCGGTTCGTGCCGCGGCTGTTCGGGTCGCCGTCGCGGATCTGCCAGTACACCTTCGACGCGATCGTGTAGCGCTCGCGGTCGCGATCGGCGAGCCAGTCGCCGATCCAGCGCTCGCAGTCGCCGCCGCCGTACACGTCCGCGGTGTCGATGTAGCGCCCGCCGGCGGCCTCGTACCCGTCGAGCAGCTCGTGGGCGCGGGCCTCGTCGATCTCCACGTTGCCCGCCTCGGTCACGCGGCCGAACCGCCACGTGCCGAGCTGGAGCTCGCTCGTCCGGAGGCCGGTTCGGCCGAGCGGGACCGTGTCGAGGTCGATCTCGTCGAGTTCGGGAGTCATCGATCGATCGGTAGTCCCCGTCGCCGCAAAAACCTACAGCAAGCGGATGTGGCGTGAGAACAACTGTCGGGAGTCCGGGATCCCTACCACGGCTCGTTCTTTAACCCGAGCGCGTACGCGCCGACGTTCGTGACGACGTGGAGAATCGGCGTCATCACGAGCACGACGACGAGGACGGACGGGGTGAACACCGCGAGCGCCCAGTCAGTGTCGACGGCGAAGACGGCCGCGAGCGCGACGACGACGAAGTCGAGCTGGTCGAGCCCCGGGAACGCCGCCCCCCGCTCGCGGCCGGACCGGCGCTTGAGGAAGGAGGCGCCGATGTCGCCGCACATCGCGCCGAACGCGAGCGCGACCGCGGCGGGGAGCGCGAACATCGGGAGGTCGACGCCGAGCGCGGCGCTCGCGGGTTCCGCGATGCGGTTGAGCGCGAGCGCGAGGGCGACCCCGGCGAGGGTGCCGACCGCGGTGCCGCGCCACGTCTTCCCGTCGCCGAGCAGGCGAGCGCCGCGCCACTCGCGCCCGCCGTCGATGGGCCGGCCGCCGCCGGCCAGCACCGCGGCGTTGTTCGGCACGTAAGCGGGCAGCATCGCCCAGAACGCGGTCGCGACGAGCGAACCGATCATACCTGCGTCGTCGCTCGTCGGGAGTATATAAATCCCGGATCGCGGCGACATTCGGCTGTGGGGACGGCGCTCACCGGCGCCCGCACGCGTCCGCCCCCGAACCCCCTCCGGTCGGCAACAGTGAAGTCGCTACCGCCGCGAGTGTGACCCATGATCCCTCCGATCGCGCGGCGGTTCGTCGCCGGCGAGAGCGTTCCCGAAGCCATCGAGCACGCCCGAGCGCGCAACGAGGACGGGGTCGCCGTCGTCCTGAACCTGCTCGGCGAGCACTACGACGATCCCGGAGACGCCCGCGCCGACGCCGACGCGTACCTCGCGCTCTTGGAGGACGTCGCCGACAGCGGGCTCGACGCCTGCGTCTCGGTGAAACCCTCCCAGATCGGCCTCGACGTGTCCGACGAGCTGTTCGAGGAGCACTACCGAGAGATCGTCGCCCGCGCCCACGAGCTGAACGCGTTCGTCTGGTGTGACATGGAAGACGCCGACACCACCGACGCGACCCTCGACGCCTTCGAGTCGATCGCCGCGGAGTACCCGTGGAGCGTCGGGCAGTGTCTCCAGTCGAACCTCAAGCGCACCCGCGAGGACCTCGATCGCCTCCGGGACGTGCCGGGGAAGATCCGGCTAGTGAAGGGCGCGTACGACGAGCCGAAGTCGATCGCGTACAAAGAGAAGTCGCGCGTCGACAGGGCGTACCGCGAGGACCTCGAGTTCCTCTTCGAGCGCCGCGACCGCGGGATCGCGGTCGGCTCGCACGACCCCGAGATGATCGCGCTTGCCGATCGGCTCGCCCGGGAGCACGGGACCGACTACGAGGTCCAGATGCTGATGGGCGTCCGCGACGACGCCCAGCGCGACCTCGCCGCGCAGGGGGTCGCCGTGGCTCAGTACGCCCCCTACGGGAGCAAGTGGCTCTCGTACTTCTACCGGCGGGTCCGCGAGCGCAGACAGAACCTGACGTTCGCGCTGCGGGCGGTCGCGGGTCGATGAGGGCGGCGACGGTCCGCGGACCGCCGACCGCCCGCCGAGGCCGCTCGAGGCGTGAACCGCCTCGGGGTCGAGCCCCGAGGCACTCGGCCTGCTCAGCGTGTAGAAGCCCCTTTAAGGATTGCCGACTGATACGGACTCGATAGATGTCCACGTGGAAACGCGACTTCGCCAGCGGCCTCATCGTGCTGGCCCCCCTGTTGGTGTTACTCTTAGTCCTCCAGTGGATCTACCGGTACATCGCGTCGATCCCGCTGATCGAGGGGCTCCAACCGGCGATCATCCCCGCGCCCCTCGAACCGGTCTCGCGGGTGATCATCGCGCTGGCGGTGTTCGCGACCGTCGTCCTCGCGGTCGGCTACTTCATGCGGACGACGCTCGGCCGGCTGGCGGAGTCCGCCGTCGACGGCGCGATAAACCAGATCCCGGCGCTGCGCGTGGTGTACAACGCCTCGAAGCTCGCGATGGAGACGGCCGTCTCCGGGACGGACGAGCTACAGAGCCCGGTGTACATCGAGACGTGGCCGGGGATCCGCATGACCGCCTTCCGCACCGGGAAGAAGACACGCGACGGGAAGATCGTCCTGTTCATGCCGACCGCCCCGAACATCACCACCGGCTTCGTCATCGAGGTCGAGCCGGAGCGCGTCGAGGAGACGGGCGAGACCGTCGAGGAGGGGATGACCCGCGTCCTCTCGGCCGGGTTTGCCGAGTCCGCGCATCAGGTCCCCGTTCAGGAGGAGAGCCCCCCGGACGGAACTACCGGCACGCCCGGCGGCGTCGGCGGCGTCCGCACCGACGGGACGCCGGGCGAGTCCGACCGCCCGTCCACCGACGGCGGCAGCGACGCCGAGAGCGACGGGAACTGATTTCTTTTATACGTAGGTGAACCAGTCGTCGTGGGCGTCGGTCCGGCGCTCCACCAGATCGAAGAAGGCGCTCTGCAGCTCCTCGGTCACCGGGCCGCGGGTGCCCGCGCCGATCTCGGTGTCGTCGACCGACCGGATCGGGGTCACCTCCGCGGCGGAGCCGGTGAAGAACAGCTCGTCGGCGGTGTACAGCTGGCCGCGGGAGACGACCGCCTCGTCGTGGACGGTGTAGCCGCGCTCCTCCGCCAGTTCGATGACGGTGTCGCGGGTGATCCCCTCGAGGATCGACTGCGCGGGGCCGGTGGTGTAGATCTCGCCGTCGTTGACCATGAAGACGTTTTCTCCCGGCCCCTCCGCGACGTTGCCCTCCTTGTTCAGGACGATGGCCTCGACGTAGCCGTTGCGGCGGGCCTCCTCGCCCGCGAGCATGGAGTTGACGTACAGGCCGGTGGTCTTGACGTTCGTCGGCACCTGAGAGGAGGCGTGTTTCCGCCACGAGGAGACCATCACGTCGACGCCGTCCTCGAGGGCCTCCTCGCCGAGGTACGCGCCCCACGGCCACGCGGCGACGACGAGGTCGGTCGGGCACTCCTTCGGCGAGACGCCCAGCGAGTCGTAGCCGTAGTAGGCGATCGGCCGGATGTAACAGGACTCCAGGTCCTGCCGGCGGAGGAGCTCCATCGTCGCCTCGGTGATCTCCTCGCGGGAGTGTTCGATGTCGAGGTCGTACATCTTCGCGGAGTCGAACAGCCGGTCGAGGTGCTCGTCCCACCGGAAGACCGCCGGGCCCTGCTCGGTGTCGTAACAGCGGACGCCTTCGAACACGCCGCTTCCGTAGTGGAGCGCGTGCGTCAGAACGTGAGTGGTCGCGTCCTCCCAGTCGAGGAACTCACCGTTCTTCCAGATCGTGTCGACGTCCATCTCGTCGAATCCCATGATCGGGGGTTGCGGTCGGCGGGCTTAAAACTGTAACAACCGGACGGCGGCTGCCGGAACGGTGGCCGTCGAACTCGTTTATAAATTCGCTGGCGGCGGTCACCTACTTCTCTAACTCCCCGAACACGGCGTCGACCATCTCGCCGGTGTCGCCGATGATCGCGTCCATCTCCTCGTCGTCGGTCGGGAGCCCGAGCAGTCGGGCGATCTTCATGATCGAGACGTGGTACACCTCCTGCGTGCCGGGCTCGACCTCCCGGACGATCATGTTACAGGGGAACAGGGCGCCGATCCGCTCGTCGGTCGCGTCGAGCGCGCGGTCCGCCATCTCGGGGTTGCAGGCGCCGAGGACGTAGTAGGGGTCGCGGTCGGCCGCGACCTTCTCGTTGAGCAGGTCGGACGGGGAGAACTCGACGGGAATTCCGAACCCCTCGTCGAGGCACACCTCGCGGACGCGCTCGATCGCCGACTCGTGGTCGGTTTCGAGCGTCGTCTGCGTCTCGCCGTACTCCTCGGGGTCGAGCTCGTGCGGATCGAAGGGGATCGTCATACGAGAAGTCGGCGCCGCCCGAACAAAAAGCTCGCGACGGTCGAGAGGCGAAACGGAGGAGGGCCCGGAGAGCGGAAGCGAAAACGGGAGAGCGGAAGCGAAATCGGAAGAACGGAAGCGAAATCGGAAGAACGGAAGCGATCGGGAACCGGCTACTCGGTCGCGACCGGTCCGCGGCCGACGACCGCCTCGATCTCGGTCACGAACTCGCTCCGGCTCTCGAAGAGGGGAACGTCCGACTCCGCGAGCACGTCGTCGAGGTCGCGGGCGCCCTCGGGCGTCCGAATCGTCGCGTCGCCCTCCTGTGCGCGCAGGTCGCTGCGCTTCGCGGGCCACGTGAGCCGCGACGCGACGCGGGCGATCGGCTCGCCCGCCACGTCCGGCCCCTCTCCCAGCTCGACGGCCGGCTCCTCCGGCTCTTCCGCCTCGGCCTCGTCGGTGTCGCTCATGCCCCGCGCTTTCGCTCCGTCGACACTAATGGTTTCGATGCGGACCGGGGCGTCGGTACGGAACCGACCCGAAATAATTTGGTGTTAGGGTTATGCGATCCGGGTCCAAGTTGAGAGTGGGATCACGCACACGATTCCCACGGACCGCGCGCCGGATCGGCACGCCAAGGTTCCCGCGCGGTCTTTTCGAGAGGGATTCTCCTCACCGCCAGCCGCGGTCGGTGTCGTTCAGCCGCTCGCACCCGTTTTCGGTGACGACGACGAGGTCCTCGATCCGACAGCCGAACCGGCCGTCGAGGTAGATCCCCGGCTCGACCGAGACGACCATCCCCGGCTCCAGCGCCCGGTCGTTACCGGCCACGACGTACGGCTCCTCGTGCACGTCGAGCCCGACCCCGTGGCCGGTGCGGTGGACGAACGCGTCGCCGTAGCCGGCGGCTTCGATGACCTCGCGGGCCGCCCGGTCGACCGCCTCGGCGGGGACGCCCGGTTCGACCGCCTCGACCGCGGCCGCCTGCGCCTCGCGGACCGCCTCGTGGACGCGTTCGTACTCGGCCGGCGGCTCGCCGTCGAAGACCAGCGTTCGGGTCTGGTCCGAGGGGTACCCGTCGACCCGGGTGCCGAAGTCGAGCACGACGGGTTCACCCGCGCGGATCTCGCGGTCGCCGCTTCCGTGGTGGGGCTTCGCTCCGTTCGGTCCCGCGCCGACGATCGTCTCGAAGGCGGTCCCCTCGCCCCCGTGGACGGCCAATCGGTCGGCGATCCGGTCGGCGAGGTCGCGTTCGGTCATCCCGACCGCGTCCGCGCCGAGGTCGCGGAGGTCCCGGACCGTCTCGTCGGCGGCCGCCGCGGCCGCGCGCATCGCGTCCAGCTCCGCCTCGTCCTTCCGCACCCGGAGGTCGGCGAGCGCCTCGCTCGCGAGGCCCCACTCCGCGTCGGGCGCGGCGTCCCGGAGGTCCTGCGCGAACGTCGCCCACATCGTGTCGTCGACGAGGAGCCGACCCTCGCGGAGCCCGAGGTCGCCGAGGAGGTCCCGGACGGCGGCGGTCGGGTCGTCGCCGTCGGCCCACGTCCGCACCGCGCCGACGGTGGTCTCCTCCCGGACCTGCGTCTCGTAGAGGGCGGGGACGAGGAGGGTCGGCTCGGTGGCGGTGGCTCCGTCCGCGGGAGGGTCGTCCGCCGGCACGACGAGCAGGAGGTGCCGCTCGCCCGGCTCCTCGGCGAAGCCGGTGAGGTACTGGAGGTTTCGACTGGGGAAGCAGACGAGCCCGGCGGCGCCGGTCTCCCGGAGCCGCGCCGTCGCGCGCTCGCGCCGTTCTGCATGGACGTCTTCGGTCACGGTCGCAGTCGGACCGGTGGTCGTTTATAAGTAAGGATGCGTTGCGAACGAGCAGGCGGCGCATAACGATACGCGAAGCGGCGGAACGGATTCGGTATGAGCATCCAGAAGGGGTCGACGTTCGACTGCCCCGAGTGCGACGTGACCGCCCCCTCGGCGTCGGTGCCGTACGACGCCCTCGGCTACGCGGTCTGTCCGGTCTGTTCGCACGCGACGGTGCCGACGGGCGACGACGCCTGACCGGCCCGGCCCTGACCGGACGGGACCGACGCCGAACCGCTGCCGCTTTAGCCGCGCCGCGCACGCTCTCCGGTATGCCCTGGTCACTGGGACGCGAGGACGACGTGATCACCGAGTGGGAGCGCTCCGACGGCTACGCGACGGTCCGGATCCGCGAGCGCGGCGACGGCGGGTTCGTCGCCCGCCTCGACGTGATGGAGCAGGCCGACGACGAGTCGGTCTACGAGCGCGAGCGGTTCGGCGACCGCGAGGCCGCGCTCGACCGCGCGGCGGCGTGGCGCGAGGCGCACGATATCGACGACTGACTACCGGCGACGGGCGGACGCCGACTGCGGGACCCGCCGATCGACTCGTCGGCGCACGACCGAGGAGCGTGGCTTTTTATCCTCGCTCCGGGTAGGGAGCCACCATGACCGAACGAACGCGTCGGGAGTGGCTGCGGGTCATCGGTGCCGCGAGCGCCGCGGGCGCCGCGGGACTGGCCGGGTGCTCCGCCCTCGACACCGACGGGACCGGCGAAGGCGACACGCCCGGAAACGGGGGGACTGGAGACGGGAGCGACGGCGGCGACTCGGACGGAAGCGACCGCCCGACCGAAGCGCCCGACGACGGGCTGAAGACGCAGTTCCGGCAGGGGCTCCGGAACACCGGGTACATCGACGCGACGATACCGGACGCCGTCGAGGTCGCGTGGGAGCTCCCGGCCAATCGCGGCGACCACTCGGCCTCCAAGGGGAGCCCGGTGGAGGCGCCGAACGGGGCGATCGTCCTCGCCGACGACACGGGCCGAGTGCAGTCGATCGCGCCGGACGGCTCGGTGAACTGGGCGACCTCGATCAGCGACGACGACCGCGGCAGCCACGGGACGCCGGCGATCGCGGACGGGAGCCTGTACGTCGGCACCTACGACGGCGTGGTCTCGGCGCTGACGCTCGAGGACGGCGAGATCCTGTGGCAGAACAAGGTCGGCGGCTCGGCCGCCGCCAGCCCGACCTACCTCGACGGGAAACTCTACGTCGCGGTCGAGCACCCGACCCCGAGCGGGAGCGTGGTCGAGATGGACGCGGAGACCGGCGAGATCGAGTGGCGCGACGAGCGCCCCACCGACCACCCGCACTCGACCGTCGCGATCGACCGGGAACGGGGGCGCCTCATCTTCGGCTCGAACGACGGCAACTGCTACGCGTGGTCGTTCCCCGAGCTGGACCGGGAGTGGACCTACGACACGGGCGGCGAGGTGAAGCTCCCGCTCGCGATCAGCGAGGGGATCGCGGTCGTCCCCTCGTGGGCGGGGACCGTCACCGGGGTCGACGTCGAGGACGGCTCCATGCTGTGGGAGTTCGAGACCGAGGGCGGCGAGACGTCGAAGGACGAGCCCAGTCCGCTGGACACGGGCGGCGTCATGTGCGCGCCCGCGGTCCACGACGGCGAGGTGTACGTGGGGAGCCACGACGGCAACGCCTACGCCATCGACCTCCAGACCGGCGAGAAGCTGTGGTCGACCCCGACGGGCGGCTGGATCACCGGGAGCGCGGTCGCCACGAACGACCACGTGCTCGTCGGCGCGTACGACGCGAAGCTGTACGCGCTCGACCGCGACGACGGCTCGGTCACCTGGACCTCTCAGGGCCGCGGCGACGTGACCAGCGCGCCCGCGGTGACCGACGACGGGATCTACTACGCGGAGCGCGCCCCGGAGGACTCCGACGAGGCCGGGATGTGCTACAAGCTGGTCGCGAGCGAGTAGCGACGTACGACATCGCTCGGCGGCACTCGACCCCGCCGACTCACCGCTCCGGGTGGGTGGGGGCGTCGAACCCGCCGCGAACCAGCGGCTTCGCGACGTGGCGCCGGGCGCTCGGCGGGACCTCGTACCAGCCGGCCGCCAGCTCCCGCTCGATCGGCTCGTCGACTTTTCCGGGGGCGTCGGTGCCGCAGTCGCGACAGCGGTAGCCCTGGTCCCGTCCCGCCGAGGACATCGACCGCCCGCAGTCGGGGCAGGTCGGCACGGCGGGTTCCGTCTCGACGAGGTCGCGCGCGGCGAACTTCTCCAGTTTCAGCGTGGCTTTGGCCCCGTCCTCGACCCGCCGCACCTCGTGCTCGCCGCACACCGTCACCCGGTCGCCGGGGCGGAGGGCGCGCACGCGGTCGCGGAACCGGCCGGTCGGCTTGAACGCGACGCATCGGAGGCGGGGGACCCGGTCGTCGTCGGTCGCCGAGCCGTTCGGGGCGCTCGGCGCCGTCACGTCGACGTGGACGTGCCCCCCGCGTCTCGTCTCCGGCTCGCTCGCGACGACGACGTCGACGCGGTAGCCCGCGCCGTCGCGCAGGTCACCGATCGCGCCGGGCGCGAGGTGCGCGTCGGTGCCCTGATTCGTGACGAACGTCGCGGCGCGCTCGACCGGCTCGGAGGCGATCGCCGCGGCGACCTCGCGGCACGCCTCGGCGTCGTCGCCGCGGATCCCGTGGAGGATCGGGCCGGGGGCGTTCGGCACGCAGACCGCCTCGCCGGTCCCGCGGTCGACGGTGTCCCAGACGGTCGGGTACCCCCGGTCCGCGGCCGCGAAGACGCTCTCGACGTCGACGTCGCGGGGGGTGCCGCAGCGGTCCAGCTCGCGGTAGGAGATGCGCTCGACGGTCCAGTCGTCGAACGCGGCGGGGGCGCCGACCGCCGCGAGCGCGCCGATCCGGCCGCGCCCGGCGACGCTCTCCGCGTCCGTCTCCCCGCCGGACCCGAACGCCGCGTGGCGGAAGCCGTGGCCGTCGGCGAGCGCGAGGGCCTCGTCGAGCGAGAGGCGGTGCCGGAGCGCGCGGCGGGCGAAGTCGCCGACTCCGGCGGGGATCGGCGAGCCGTCGGAATCGGCCGGATCGAAGCTGCTCGCGTCGATATCGGCGACGACGACGCCGGGGGAGGTCCGGGGGTCGTCGGCCGCGGCGAACTCCCGAACGGCCTCCGCGGCGAGGTCGAAGGCCGTCTCCGCGCCGACGCCGGCGACGTGGAGCGCGACCGCGGCGTTGCCCCGGGTCTTGTGTTTCACCGCGGGGTTGAGCCGGACGAGGAGCCGGCGGCGGACGCGGCCGCCGGCCGCGTCGAGGCGCTCGGCCAGCCGCGCGCCGACGTAGGTCGTGCACATCCCGCGCTCGCGGGAGTCAGTGTCGTCGACGGCGACGATGGGCATACGCGCCCTTTCGCGCTCCCGGACAAACCGGTTTCGGGGCGGGGACGGGGCAGGGTCGGGGCGGGGACGGGGCAGAGAGAGCGGAGAAGGCCGTTAACCGGTATATAACTGCATCGGCATCCCGATCGGGAAAATCGCAAGCTGGCGGGCGTTTCGGGCGCGTACGACTGACACAACGCATATATACGGCGAGCCGCTTATCTCGACTATGTCCCGGACTGCGCTGATCGATAACGTCACCGCGATGCTGGAGGACGCGGGCTTCCTCGTCAGCGACCGGTGTGCGGTCCGGCCCAAGAGCTTCGACGTGGCTGCCCGGCGCGACGAGGACCTCGTCCTCCTGAAGATTCTCGGCAACGTCGACGCGCTCGACGCCGAGACCGGCGCGGAGATGCGCCGGCTCGGCGAGTACCTGCAGGCGACGCCGATGGTGATCGGGATCCGGACCCGCGACGAGGAGCTGAAGCCGGGGGTCGTCTACTTCCGGCACGGCGTCCCCGTGATCAACCCCGATACGGGGTACGACCTGTTCGTCGAGGGGATGCCTCCGCTCATCTACGCGGCCCCCGGCGGGCTCTACGTCAGCCTCGACGGCGATCTCCTGGCCGACGAGCGCGAGGAGCGCGGCTGGTCGCTCGGGCGGCTCGCCACCGAGCTCGGCGTCTCGCGCCGCACCGTCTCGAAGTACGAGGACGGGATGAACGCCTCCATCGAGGTGGCGATCCAGCTGGAGGAGCTGTTCAGCGAGCCGTTCTCCAGCCCGGTCGACGTGCTGGAGGGCGCCGACGACGTTCGCGACGCCGACCCAACTCCCTCGGCGCCCGAGACCGATCCCGACGACGAGCACGTCCTCCACGTGCTCACGAACGCGGGCTTCACGGTCCACCCGACCGCCCGCGCGCCGTTCAAGGCCGTCTCCGAGGACGAGGGGAGCTCCGTGGCGCGAGTGCTCACCGGTCACTCGGCGTTCACGCCGGCGGCCGAGAAGCGCGCCCGGATCATGTCCTCGATCGGCGAGGTGGCCCGGACCCGCTCGGTCTACTTCACCGAGGAGGACGAGAAGCGCGAGTCGGTCGACGGCACCGCCCTCGTCTCCTGCGAGGAGCTCGCCGGCATCTCCGATCCCGAGGAGATCCGCGAGCTCATCCGCGACCGCGCGGAGGCGCCGTCCGAGGCCTGATCGGTCCGCGACCTCGTTCGCGCTGATCCGACCGCCGAGAGCGCCGCGCTCGCTACCGGCCGAGCAGGCGACTGAAGAAGCCGCCGCTCTCCTCTTCGTCGTCCTCGTCGTCCTCCCGTGACTCCGTCTCCTCCGAGAGGGCCGTGTTCATCGTTCCCGTGTCGTCGTCGCGGAAGGGGACGCTGCCGGCGAGCTCGTCGTCCGGGTCGGGGTCCGGGTCCGGGTCTGGCTCCGGGTCTGGCTCCGGGTCCGGGTCTGGCTCCGGGTCCGGGTCTGGCTCCGGGTCCGGGTCTGGCTCCGGGTCCGGGTCTGGCTCCGGGTCCGGGTCTGGCTCCGGATCAGGATCAGGTTCCGGATCAGGATCAGGTTCCGGATCAGGATCAGGTTCCGGATCAGGATCAGGTTCCGGATCAGGATCAGGTTCCGGATCAGGATCAGGCTCCGGATCGGGCTCTCCGTCTGGTTCGGGAACGTCACTCGGCGACGGCTCCACGGGACGCTCGGTGCCCGTGGCCTCGTCGTCTCCCTCGTCGAACGTCTCCGGTTCGAGGTCCTCTTCGATCATCGATTCGAGGTCGTCGCCGTCGACGTGGCCCTCGCCGACCGTCTCGGTCTCGCCGTCGACGGCGTCGATCTCCGAGCCGATCGGGCCGTCGTCGGGGCCCGCGGACGCGTCGACCGCCGCGTCGGCTTCGGGGGGCTCGGCGGGGTCGGCCTCGGTGTCCTCGACGGGCGATTCCGCGGCGACGATGATGTCCTCCTCGTCGCCTGGCTCTCCGAGGCCCGCCCGCTCGGAGTCGGCGACGATGATGTCCTCATCCTCCAGTGAGACGTCGTTCCCCCCGGAACCGTCCGGCTCGTCCGGTTCGTCCGCTTCGTCGGATTCGTTCGATTCGTCGGTCTCGATCGGTTCGTCCGGTCCCTCCGCGTCGACCGCCACGTCGCCGGCGGCGAGTCCGAGACCGTCGATCGGCGCGCCGGTCAGCGTCCGGGTCAGGTCCCGGTACGCGCGGGTCGCCGGGGCGTCCGGGTCGAAGACGGGGAGGGGCCGCCCCGACTCCACCGCGCCCAACACCGCGTCGTCCTCGGGGATACGCCCGATCACGGGCACGTCGAGGGTTTCCGTGACCGCCTCGATCGGCGCGTCGTCCGCGGCGGTCGCGGGGTCGAGGCGGGTGATCGCGGCGCCCGCGACGGAGCCGCCGAGCCGCTCGGTCAGCTGCCGGGTCTTCTCGGTGTCGCCGAGGGCGCTTCGCTCCGCCGTGGAGACGAGGAGCGTCTCGTCCGCGATCCCGAGCGGGAGCGTGGAGTCGTGCGAGAGCCCCGCGCCCGCGTCGACGAGCACGTAGTCGGCGTCGTCGAAGGCGTCGATGACGTCGCGGAGCCCGGAGGGATCGGCCGCCGCGTACGCCTCCAGGTCCGCCGCGCCCGGGACGACGCGGAGGCCGGCGGGCCCCTCGTGGACCGCGTCGGAGGGGTCGGCCGCCCCCGCCAACACGTCGTGGAGGGTGATCCCGCCGGGGGCCACGCCCACGGCAGCCGCGAGGTTCGCCATGCCGAGGTCGGCGTCGATCGCGACGACGTCGGCGCCCGAGTCGGCCAGGAGCGTCGCCACCGCCGCGGTCGTGGTGGTCTTCCCGACCCCACCTTTCGCCGACGCGACCGCATAGACCGTTGCCATACGGAGAGGGTCCGGCGACTGGTACTTAAATGTAGGCGGCGAGGGCGCGATCCCGGCGGCGTTGCGGGTCGATCGACCGCCAGATTCGGCGGAACCGCGCGGGCACTTTCGCAAACACCTTATACGTCGCTTGTGGAGTTTCAGGCGATTAGTAGCATGGCGAGACCAGAGGTGCTCGACCGGATCAAGGAGGCTGAAACGGAGGCGGACGAGATCATCGCGGAGGCGGAATCGGACGCCGACGAGCGCCTCGCCGAGGCTCGACGACGCGCGGAGGAGATCCGCGCGGAGGCCGAGGAAGAGGCGGACTCCGAGGCCGACGACCGGCTGGCGGCGGCCCGCGAGGAGATCGAGGAGCGCCGCGAGGAGATCCTCGAATCGGGTCGTGCCGACCGCGACGAGCTCGAACGCGAGGCCCGCGACCGCGTGGACTCGGCCGTCGACTACGCCGTCGAACGGTTCGAAGAAGCGGTGAACCAACAGGCCGAGGAGGCGGTGGATGCTCAGGCCTGAGCGGATGAGCAAGGTGTCGGTGACGGGCTCGAAGCGCGTCATCGACGACGTGATCGAGGCGACGTACGAACACCACTCCCTGCACGTCACGGACTACGACGAGCGCTACGAGGGGTTCTCCCCCGGTGAGTCGCTCGACGGCGCGGAGACCGTCAACGAGAAGCTCGTCACCGTGCGCTCGCTGGAGAGCATCCTCGACGTCGAGGGCGACGAGGTCGACGGGGCCCGCCCGCTCGGCGACGAGGAGCTCGAAGCGGAGCTCGCCGAGGTGCGCGAGCGCGTCAACGATCTCAACGACCGGCGCGACGACCTGCAGGCGAAGATCCGAGACCGGGAGGAGGAGATCGATCGGATGGAGCCGTTCGCGGACCTGGGCATCGAGCTCGACCTGCTCGGCGGCTACGACTCGCTCGAAGTCGTCGTCGGCGAGGCGAAGCCGGAGGCGGTCGAGGCGACGCTCGCCGACGCGGACGGAATCTCCGCGTACGAGGTGTTCGCCGGGAGCGACGTCGTGGCGATCTTCGCTCGCCCCGCCGACGGGGCCGACGAGGGCGTCCTGCAGGACTCGCTCGTGGGCGTCGACATCGCGCTGCTCGAGGTTCCGGACGCGGACGCCAGCCCGAGCGAGTACGTCGCGGACCTGGAGCGCGAGCGCGACGTGCTCCGGAGCGACCTCGACGAGGTCGAGGAGGAGCTCGCGGCGGTGAAGGAGGAGGCGGCCGGCTTCCTCTTGCGCGCCGAAGAGCAGCTCACCATCGAGGCCGAGAAGAAGCAGGCGCCGCTCTCCTTTGCGACCACCGAGAACGCCTTCATCGCCGAGGGCTGGGTCCCGACCGAGACGTTCCCCGACCTGCAGGCGGCCGTCGCCGACGCGGTCGGTGACCACGCCGAAGTCGAGGAGCTGGAGCGCGCGTCGTTCACCCCCGACGGCGACCACCACACGGAGCCGGTCGCGGGCGACGGCGCCGCGGGCGACGCCGAGCGCGAGGCGGCGACCGACGGCGGTCACGCGGCGCACGGCGGCGACGACCCGCCAGTCGTCCAGAACAACGGGGGCGCGGCCGGTCCCTTCGAGGTGCTCGTGCGGGGCTTCGGGCGGCCGAAGTACTCGGAGTTCGACCCGACCCTCCTCGTCTTCCTCACGTTCCCGCTCATGTTCGGCTTCATGATCGGCGACGTGGGGTACGGCGTGTTGTACGCCGCGATCGGCGCCTTCCTGTACCGCAACTACGAGGGGACGTTCCGCGAGCTCGGCGCCGTCGCGCTGTGGGCCGGCGGCTTCACGATCCTGTTCGGCATCTACTTCGGGATCGACGTGTTCGGCTACCACGCCTACCAGCTGCTGCCGGGCGATATCCACTGGCCCGTCTCCGGGAAGGGCCTCTCGCCCGCCGACATCGACTGGGCGCTGTCGTTCCTCGTCGCCAGTGTGCTGTTCGGACTCGTTCACCTGAACGCGGGGCACATCCTCTCGTTCGTGAGCAACTACCAGCAGCACGACCTGAAACACGCGCTGTACGAGGGCGGCTCGTGGCTGCTGATCCTCAACGGCGCGTGGATCTGGATCTTCAGCCAGCACCTCCCCGGTCCGAAGCCCGACTTCCTGTTCGAGTCGTTCTCGATCCTCACCTTCGGGGCGGTGTCGTTCGCCGGCTTCCCGGTCGCCGTCGGGTACGCGGCCATCGCGGCCATCGTGCTCGGGGTCGTCCTGCTCGCGATCGGCGAGCCGCCGGAGCTCGCCGAGGTGCTCGCACCGATCGTCAACGTCATCTCGTACGCCCGGATCATGGCGGTGCTGCTCGCGAAGGGCGGGATGGCGCTGGCGGTGAACCTGCTGGCGTTCGGGGCGTACATCGACGAGGGCGGCGAGGGGAGCTTCCACTTCATCTTCACCTCGGATTACCTCGAGTACGTCCAGAACCACCCCGGCGACTACGAGCTGGTCTTCGCCGGGATCACGACCGCGTTCGACCCGGCCTCGATCGGCCTCGTCGGGGTCGTCGCGCTCGTGGGCGGTATCGTCGTCGCGGTCGTCGGACACGTCGTCGTCCTCGCGCTCGGGGTCACCTCCGCCGGCATTCAGGCGGTGCGTCTCGAGTACGTGGAGTTCTTCGGGAACTTCTACGAGGGCGGCGGGAACGCGTACCTGCCGTTCGGGTACGACCGGCAGTACACCGCCGACGAGGAGTAACGGTCGCGGTCCGCTCCGCGACCCGCCTCGCGGACGCAGCACGGTATCCGGATTTCGCCGCCGTTAGTCGCACTTCTCTCCCGCGTCAGGGGCGCTCTATTCGGTCGTTTTGGGAAGCTTTATGACCACTGTGGCGGCAACTAGCAACTGTTCGGAGACGAGCAACCGCAACTACTACCAATGCTTGAAGCTACCAACGAACTCGGGAACGTCGCACTGCAGGCCGGTGGAACGCTGACTGACGCCAACGCCGCGGCAGCACTCGCCGTCGGACTGGCGGCGCTCGGCGCGGGGTACGCCGAGCGGGGAATCGGTTCCGCGGCCGTCGGCGCGATGGCCGAAGACGACGATCTGTTCGTCAACGGGCTCATTCTGACGGTCCTCCCCGAGACGATTGTCATTCTCGCACTCGTCGTCGTCTTCATCGTCTGAGCGGCATCCCCTTTCCACACCAATGAGTTTGGACACTGTCGTTGAGGACGTTCGAGACGAAGCCCGCGCGCGTGCAGAGGAAATCCGTGAGGCGGCGGAGTCCGAGGCGGACGAGATCGTCGCCGAGGCGGAGGCCGATGCCGAGCGCATCCGCGAGGAGCGGCTCGCAGCGGTCGATCGACAGATCGATCAGGAGCGCGAGCAGACGCTCTCCTCGGCCAAACTCGAGGCCAAACAGGAGCGGCTCGGCGCCCGTCGCGACGTCTTGGAAGACGTCTACGACGACGTCGAGGCCGCCATCGAAGGGCTCGACGGCGACCGGCGCCGCGAGCTGACCGAGACGCTGCTCGACGCGACGCTCGCGGAGTTCGACGACGACGAGGACGTCGCCGTCTACGCCCGTGCCGAGGACGTCGAGCTCGTCGAGGAGCTCGTCGACGGCCGCAACGCCGCGGTCGACGGCGAAGTCGACTGCCTCGGCGGCGTCGTCGCGGAGAGCGACACCTCTCGCGTTCGCGTGAACAACACGTTCGACTCGATCCTGGAGTCCGTCTGGGACGACGAGTTGAAGAACATCTCGGAGCGACTGTTCGACCAATGAGCGCCGTCGGGAGCTCGAACCCAGAGTACGTCGTCGCGCGGGTTCGTGCCCGCCGCGGCAGCCTCTACGGGGACGAGGAGTACCGAAAGCTGACCCGGATGGGGCCGGCGGAGATCGCCCGGTTCATGGAGGAGTCGAGCTACGGGGAGGAGATCAACGCGCTCGGGAGCCGCCACGGCGGCGTGGACCTGATCGAGTACGCGTTGAACCGAAATCTCGCCGAGCAGTTCGACGACATCCTCGACTGGAGCGAGGGCGAGCTGTACGACCTGATCGCCCGATACCTCCGGAAGTTCGACGCCTGGAACGTGAAGACGGTTATCCGCGGCGTCTACACGGGCGCGGACCAGTCGGCCATCGAGGTCGACCTGATCCGCGCCGGCGAGTTCGACGACCGGCGGATCCGGCGGCTGCTGGAGGCCGACTCGATCGACGCCGTGATCGAGGTCCTCGAAGACACCATCTACGGGGAGCCGCTGCGAGAGGCGTACGCCGAGTACGAGGAGACGGGCGTCCTGGTGCCCCTCGAGAACGCCGTCGACCGCGCGTTCTACGAGCGGCTCCTGTCGGGGCTCGGCAACGACGAGCCGACCCGCCAGTACGAGGCGTTCCTCAGGGCGGAGGTCGACTTCCGGAACGCGATCAACGCCCTCCGGCTCGCCCGGTCGGGCGCGGACATCGACCCCGCGGCGTACTTCATCGAGGGCGGCGAGCTGTTCACCCGCGGGTCGCTCGCGCGGCTGGCGCGGAACCTCGACGAGCTCGTGGAGTACATCGCCGACAGCCAGTACGGCGAGGAGCTCGGCCCCGCGCTGCGCGAGCTCGAGGAGGCGGACAGCCTCATCGCGTTCGAGCACGCGACCGACGCCGCCCTGCTGGCGTACGGCGACCGGCTCGGCACGATCCACCCGGTGTCGGTGACGCCGATCATCTCCTACATCCTCGCGAAGGAGCGGGAAGTGGAGAACATCCGGGCGATCGCCCGCGGGAAGGAGGCCGGGCTGTCGGCCGAGGAGATCGAATCGGAGCTGGTGATAACATGAGCCAGGAGATCGCCGTCGTCGGGAGCCCCGAGTTCACGACCGGATTCAGGCTCGCCGGCGTGCGGAAGTTCGAGAACGTACCGGACGACGAGAAGGACGAGCGGCTCGACGACGCCGTCGAACGGACCCTCGGCGACGAGGACACCGGCATCATCGTGATGCACGACGACGACCTCGACCACCTCTCGCGGGGGACCCGCGAGTCGGTGGAGGGGAGCATCGAGCCCGTGCTCGTGACGCTCGGCGGGTCCGGCGCCGGCAGCGGCGGGCTGCGCGACCAGATCAAACGAGCCATCGGGATCGACCTGATGGAGGAGGACGACTAATATGAGCAAAGCAGAATCCACGGAGACCACCCCGAGCGAAGACGGTGTTATCCAAAGCGTGAGCGGTCCGGTCGTGAGCGCCCGCGATCTCGACGCCCGCATGAACGACGTCGTCTACGTCGGCGACGAAGGCCTCATGGGGGAAGTGATCGAGATCGAAGGCGACATCACGACCATTCAGGTGTACGAGGAGACCTCCGGGGTCGCCCCCGGTGAACCCGTCGAGAACACGGGCGAGCCGCTGTCGGTCGACCTTGGTCCGGGCATGCTGGACGCCATCTACGACGGCGTACAGCGCCCCCTGGACGTGCTGGAGGGCAAGATGGGCAGTCCGTACCTCGACCGCGGGGTCGACGCGCCCGGTATCGACCTCGAGAAGGAGTGGGAGTTCGAGCCCGCCGTCGAGGTCGGCGACGAGGTCGGCCGCGGCGACGTGGTCGGCGTCGTCGAGGAGACGGTCACCATCGACCACAAGGTGATGGTGCCGCCGGACGCCCTCGAAGAGGACGAGACCACCGAGGTCACCGCGATCGAGGCGGGCTCGTTCGACGTCACCGAGACGGTGGCCGAGCTCGCCAACGGGACTGAGGTCTCGATGCACCAGGAGTGGCCCGTCCGCGAGGCGCGCCCCTCCGCGAACAAGAAGACGCCCCGGACGCCGCTGGTGTCCGGCCAGCGCATCCTCGACGGCCTGTTCCCCATCGCGAAGGGCGGGACGGCCGCGATTCCCGGGCCGTTCGGCTCCGGGAAGACGGTCACCCAGCACCAGCTCGCGAAGTACGCCGACGCGGACATCATCGTCTACGTCGGCTGCGGCGAGCGCGGCAACGAGATGACCGAGGTCATCGAGGACTTCCCCGAGCTGGAGGACCCGGCCAACGGCAACCCGCTGATGGCCCGGACCTCGCTCATCGCGAACACCTCGAACATGCCCGTCGCGGCGCGTGAGTCCTGCATTTACACGGGGATCACGATCGCCGAGTACTACCGCGACATGGGGTACGACGTGGCGCTGATGGCCGACTCCACCTCGCGGTGGGCGGAGGCCATGCGCGAGATCTCCTCCCGGCTGGAGGAGATGCCCGGCGAGGAGGGGTACCCCGCGTACCTCGCCGCCCGGCTCGCGCAGTTCTACGAGCGCGCCGGCTACTTCGAGAACGTCAACGGGACGGAGGGATCCGTCTCGGCGATCGGCGCGGTGTCGCCGCCCGGCGGCGACTTCTCCGAGCCGGTCACCCAGAACACGCTGCGAATCGTGAAGACGTTCTGGGCGCTCGACGCGGACCTGGCGGAGCGCCGCCACTTCCCGTCGATCAACTGGAACGAGTCGTACTCGCTGTACAAGGATCAGCTCGACCCGTGGTTCGAAGACGAGGTCGCCGACGACTGGTCCGAGAAGCGCCAGTGGGCGGTCGACGTGCTCGACGAGGAGACCGAGCTACAGGAGATCGTCCAGCTCGTCGGGAAGGACGCCCTCCCCGACGACCAGCAGCTCACCCTCGAGGTCGCCCGCTACCTGCGCGAGGCGTACCTCCAGCAGAACGCGTTCCACCCGGTGGACACGTACTGTCCGCCGGAGAAGACGTACCTCATGCTGACGACGATCGAGACGTTCAACGACGAGGCGTTCGACGCGCTCGAAGCGGGCGTGCCCGTCGAGGAGATCGTCGACACGGAGGCCGCCCCCCGGATCAACCGGATCGGCGTCCAGGAGGACTACGAGGAGTACGTCGAGGAGCTCAAAGCGGACATCGCCGAGGAACTCCGGAGCCTCTACTAACATGAAAGAGTATCAGACCATCACCGAGATCAGCGGTCCCCTCGTGTACGCCGAGGTCGACGAGGCCATCGGCTACGACGAGATCGTCGAGATCGAGACGGCACAGGGGGAGACGCTGCGCGGACAGGTGCTCGAATCCTCGGAGGGCGTCGTCGCCATCCAGGTGTTCGAGGGCACCTCCGGTATCGACCAGAACGCGTCCGTCCGCTTCCTGGGCGAGACGATGAAGATGCCCGTCACCGAGGACCTCCTCGGGCGGGTGCTCGACGGCTCCGGCCGCCCGATCGACGACGGCCCGGAGATCGTCCCCGAGGAGCGACAGGACATCGTCGGCGCGGCGATCAACCCGTACTCCCGGGAGTACCCCGAGGAGTTCATCGAGACGGGCGTCTCCGCCATCGACGGGATGAACACGCTCGTCCGCGGCCAGAAGCTGCCGATCTTCTCCAGCTCCGGCCAGCCGCACAGCGAACTGGCGATGCAGATCGCCCGGCAGGCCAGCGTGCCTGAGGAAGAGGAGGGCGACGACGAGGAGGGCTCCGAGTTCGCCGTCATCTTCGGCGCGATGGGGATCACCCAGGAGGAGGCAAACGAGTTCATGGAGGACTTCGAGCGCACCGGCGCGCTGGAGCGCTCCGTCGTCTTCATGAACCTCGCGGACGACCCCGCCGTCGAGCGGACGGTCACCCCGCGGATGGTGCTCACTACGGCCGAGTACCTCGCCTTCGAGAAGGACTACCACGTCCTCGTCATCCTGACGGACATGACCAACTACTGCGAGGCGCTCCGTGAGATCGGGGCGGCCCGCGAGGAGGTCCCGGGGCGACGCGGCTACCCCGGATACATGTACACCGACCTGGCGCAGCTGTACGAGCGCGCCGGGCGGATCCAGGGTCGTGAGGGGTCGGTCACCCAGATCCCGATCCTCACGATGCCGGGCGACGACGACACCCACCCGATCCCGGACCTGACCGGGTACATCACGGAGGGACAGATCTACGTCGACCCCGACCTGAACAGTCAGGGCCTGCAGCCGCCGATCAACGTCCTCCCCAGCCTGTCGCGGCTGATGGACGACGGGATCGGCGAGGGCCTCACCCGAGAGGACCACGCCGACGTGAAAGACCAGATGTTCGCGGCGTACGCGGAGGGCGAGGACCTGCGCGACCTCGTGAACATCGTCGGTCGCGAGGCGCTGTCGGAGCTCGACAACAAGTACCTCGACTTCGCGGACGCCTTCGAGTCGGAGTTCGTCGACCAGGGCTTCGACCAGAACCGCGACATCGAGGAGACGCTCGAGATCGGCTGGGACCTGCTCTCGATGCTCCCGAAGGACGCCCTCAACCGGATCGACGAGGAGTTCATCGAGGAGTACTACCGCGAGGACGACTCCGAGCGCGAAGTTGTCGAAGCGGCCGACTGATCCGGCTTCTCCCTCTACTACTCTTCGCACACCACCACCGCGAGCGGTCGCGCCGAGCGACTGCGTCGCTCACGGCTCGCTTCCCGCCTCGCCGCTCACACCTCGTCGACCGAGTCGTCGCCGTCGGCGAGATCGATCACGTTCTCGCGACCGATCCGGAGCTTCTCGACCTCGTCGGCGTCGGCCATCCGCGAGAGCACGCGCGAGGTCTTCGACTTCGACCAGCCGAGTTCGTCGACGATCGCAGACTGTTTCATCCGGCCGTCGCGTTCGCGGAGGGCGCGCCTGACTCGGTCTTCGTCGGTGAGGAGGCCGGGGTCGATCGCGTCGGGCTCGTCGGGAGAGCCGGGTTCGGCGGCGGCTTCGTGGCCGGCTCGGGTGACGGGAGCGGCTCGCGAGTCCTTCCCGTTCGCCGCCGCCACGCCGGCGTCCGACCCGGCTCCGCCGCCGTTCTCAGTGTCGCCGTTGCGGCCTGCGGCGTCGGGGCTCCTCCCGTGATCGGCCTCCGCGTCGTCGGCCCCGAGCCGACCGGTCCGCACGCCGTACGCGACGAGCGCGGCCGCCGTGACGAGGGCGAGCGCGAGAGCGGCGAGGAGGACCGCGTTTCCGGCGCCGCCCGAGTCAGAACCCGTGTCCGCGCCGTCGGTGCCGGCGTCGCTGCCACCTCCCGTCGCCGTCGGCGCGGCGCGGACGCTCGGCTGGTCCTCGGCGAAGTCCTCGCGACCGCGCCACTCGACCGTGCCGTCGCCGGCGTCGTCGGGTTCCGGAGCGACCGACTCGATCGCGTACCCGTCCGGCGCCGAGAGGGCCAGCGCGTCGTCGTCGTCGATGAAGAATCCGCCGGCGAAAACGTCGCCGGCGACCACCGCGTCGCCGTCGACCGCGGCGAAGCCGGTCCACGTGAACCGGAACGTGACGACGCCCCAGCGGCGGGGGACCTCTTGGATCCCGGTCTCCGCCTGGAAGTCGATCGCGCGCATCTCGCGGTCCGACGAGTCGTTCGCGGACGAAACGACGCCGGACATCCGCTCGGAGAAGGGGTCGAGGTAGCGACTGGTGTTCGATCGGAACCGATCTTGGAACCGCTCGTACTCCGCGACGTCGGAGTCGTTTTCGAGGCGGGTCCGGAGGGTGATCTCCCACGTCGCCGATCCGTCGGCAGCCAGATCGATCCGCGTGATCGTGTTGTCCGGGGCGGGCTGGTCGTCCGTCTGCGGGACCGCGGCGGACTGCGCGCCCGCGGGAGCGGCGAACCCGACGGCCGCCAGACAGCAGGCGACGGCGAGGAGGAGGGCGGCGATCGAGCCGGTCGTCCGACCGCGTCGTCTCATTGGTGTACGGTTCTCGGCCGTCCGCTTAAACCCACAGATCGTCTCGCAGCGGCGCCGAGAAACGCGATGCAAATCGGTGCAACGATCGGTCATCGAGGCGGAACACGGCGAAACCGCGCGCAACCGATCGCCACGGTCGGCCCGGTATATGGGGGTGGCGCTCGTCGGCGTATCCGTCATGTACGGCACACGAATCCTGACGGTCCTCCTGGCGCTGGGGCTCATCGCGGGCTCCGTGCCGGGCGGCGCGCTCGGCGCGACCGGCGCCGCCGACGCGGCGGATATCGGCTCGCCCGACGGTGCGGCCGAGCGCCTCGACGCGTCGACCGTCTCGGCACAGGCGGACGACGGAAACGCGAACGAGAGCGAAGACGACGGGAACACCTCACGAGCGACTGTCGGACAGCAGCTCGCGACGATCATCTCCGTCACCGACGACGAGGTGTCGAGCGACGTGGAGGCCTCGTCGCTCGACGCGGCGCTTGAGAACGCGAACGAGTCCGAGCGCGCGGAGGTCCTCGCGGAGCGGTCCGCGGCGCTCCGCGAGCGCGCCGACGAGGTCGTCACCGATCAGCGCGAGGCCCGCGTCGCCTACGAGGACGGCGAGATGGCCCGCGGCGAGTTCGCACAGCGGCTCGCCGTCCTCGCCGGGCAGGCCCGGACGGTCGATCGGGGCTTCGAGCGGGTCGCGGACGGCGCCGACGACACCTCCGGGATCGAGCTCCGGGCGGCCGGCTACGATCGGAGCGCGAACGCGGACGCCAGAGAGCGACTCACTCGCGTGACGGGAACCGGCGCGAGCGCACTGCTCGCGCAGTACACCGGCGAGCGCGCCGGCGAGTTCTCGCTGGACGTCGACGGGGGCGTCTCCATCGAGGTCGAGAGCGACGACGGCGAACGATCTCGCGAGATCGAGCGCGAACAGCCCGGAAACGGCACCTTCGAGGTGAGCCAGAGCGAGGCGCTCACGGCCGCCACGGAGCAGCTGTCGGCCGACGGCGACGGCGAGTGGACGCTTCGGTCCGCCGACCGCGACGGGGACGACGGCTACTACGAGTTCGAGTTCGCCTTCTTCGGCCCGGAGACGACCGGCGAGGCAGAGGTGAGCGTCGACGGCCAGACCGGCGAGGTGTTCGAGTTCGAGGAGGAGCTCGAACCGCGTGAGCGGGACGACGAGGGCGACGACGGCGACGAGACTCCCCTCTCGATCTCGATCGTCGACGGCACGGCCGAGCCGGGTGCGACGGTGACGCTCCGCGTGACCGCCGCCGGCGAGCCCGTCGAGAATGCGACGGTCGAACTGGACGACCAGGACGCCGGGACGACCGACGCGGACGGGCAGATCGCGGTGACGCTGCCCGACGACGACGAGGTCGACATCGAGGTCGAAGACGGCGACCGCGAGGGCGAACTGGAGATCGCGCTCGGCGCGGACGACGACCGTGACGAGGACGACGATCTCGACGAGCGGCTCTCCGCGGACGGCTCGATCGACAACGGGACCGTCACGGTCTCGGTGACCTACGACGGCGAGGGCGTCTCCGACGCGACCGTCTACGCCGAAGGCGAGCGCGTGGGGACGACCGACGCGGACGGTTCGATGTCCTTCGCCGCGCCCGACATCGACGACGAGCTGGAGGTCACCGTGGTGAAGGGGGCGTTCGAGGTCGAACTCGAGTTCGAGGTCGGATCGGACGGAGCCCTCACGCTCACCGACGCGGACGCCGACGAGCGTGATGCGGACGACCGCGACGCCGAGGACGACGCTGACGATGTCGACGACGGGGAACTCTCCGTCGCCGTCGTCTCCGGCGACCCCGCTCCCGGTGCGACGGTGACGGTCGAAGTGACCGACGCCGACGCTGAGCCCGTCGAGGGCGCGAGCGTCGAGGTCGAAGGCGAGTCCGTCGGAACGACCGACGCGGACGGGCGGATCGCGGTGACGCTGCCCGGCGACAACGACGAGGCCGAGATCGAGGTCGAAGACGGCGACCGCGACGGCGAACTCGAGATCGAGTTCGATGCGGGCGACGACGCCGACGACGCCGATGACGCTGACGATGCCGACGACGCTGACGACGCTGACGACGATGTTGACGATGACGGCGATGATGACGATGACGCCGACGACGCCGACGACGACGATGCTGACGATGACGACGACGATGACGACGACGATGACGACGATGACGAGGAGGACGACGAGTGATCCGTTCCCGCGGTCGGATAGTCACCGTCGCCGCCGCTGTCGCGTCGGTCGCAGTGATCGGTGCGTTCCTCGCACCGGGGGTCGCGGCGCTCGACGGTCCGGAGACGGAGCCGGCGGTCGAGGAGGGGTCGTCGTTCGTCGTCGCGCTCGACGCGGACGGCGACGCGACGGTCGCGCTCGTGTTAACGTACGACCTCGCTGACGCCGACGACGAGGCGGCGTTCGAGGAGTTGCGGGAGCGCCCCGAGAACGTCACGGCCCGGTTCGACGACCGCATGACGCGGATCGCCGAGCGGACCGCGACCCAGACGGGACGAGAGATGAGCGTCTCCGACGTGCGGACCGAGGTCGAGTCGACGGACGGGACCGGCGTCGTTCGCCTCTCGGCCTCGTGGTCGAACCTCGCCGCGGTCGACGGCGACCGGCTGGTCGTGAGCGAGCCGTTCGAGAGCGCGTTCCGGCCGGACCGCCCGTTCGTACTCGTCGCACCCGACGGGTACGCGCTGGCCGACGCGACGGTCGAGGCGGACGCAACGGCCTCGCCGGACGAGACTGGCGCCGCGAGCGCCGAGTGGAGTCCCGGCACGGATCTGTCCGGGTTCTCTGCCACGCTCGCGCCCGCGGAGTCCGGAGGCGTCACCGACGGCTCGCTGCCGACTCCGCTGGCTCCAACGCTGGCCCTCCTAGCGGTCGGCCTCCTCGGATATGCCGGCTGGCGACGGACGTAGCTGGAGTCGGCTGTACGAATCGCGCGGATCTGTCCCCACGGATCGCAACGGGTCCCACCGGGTCACGACCCCGCCGCCCCCACCGGACCCGAACGGGGGACCGCCATCTCGACGCCGACCGTCGGGAGCGATCGCCCGCCGCTGTCAGAGGCACTCGATCCCTCGCCTTTTTTCGTTCGTTCGACCCCGCACGTTTTGGTCGTCCGACACTGTGTGTGACTATGACACGGCCGGAGTTCCCGACAGCCACGGGGTCCGAGGGGTCGGCGCGCGCGTCCGGAGCGGTGACGTCGGCGAGCACCGAGGCCGTCGACGAGGCGCTGAAGACCCGCACGATGGACGAGGCGCCCGTCGGGATCACGGTCGCGGACGCGACGCAGCCGGACATGCCGCTGGTGTACGTCAACGCCGCGTTCGAGCGGGTAACCGGGTACTCGACCTCGTACGCGGTCGGTCGCAACTGTCGGTTCCTGCAGGGCGAGGCGACCCGGGAGAAGCCGGTGACCCGAATGCGCGCCGCCATCGAGGCCGGTGAGTCAACGACAGTCGAGCTGCGTAACTACCGGCGGAGCGGCGAGCTGTTCTGGAACGAGGTGACCCTCGCGCCGCTTCGGAACGACGCGGGCGAGGTCACGTACTACGTCGGCTTTCAACAGGACGTCACGCGTCGCAAGCGGGCCGAACAGGCCGTCGCGGACCGGGCGGCGCGGATCGAACGCGAGCGGATCGCGCAGGAGCGTCTGCTGGAGCGGCTGGACGGCGTCGTCGCCGACGTCACCGAGGCCGTGGCGCTGGCGTCGTCGCGGGAGGAGCTCCGACGGGAAGTCGTGCGGAGCGTCGCTGACACGTACACCGGCGCGTGGATCGGGACGTACGACCCGGCGACCGAAACGGTCGACCCGAAGGCGACGGCGGGTGAGGTCGGACCGGACATCGAAGCGGTCACCGTGGAAACCGCGGACGACACAGGTCGGTCGGCGGCCCCTGTCGTCGCGGCGGCGGTCGACGACCGGCGCGTGCGGCTCGAACCGATCGTGCCGGACGAGCCGACCGAAGCGGCGGCGGTCGCCGGCGTGCCGCTCTACTTCGGCGAGGCGACCTACGGCGTTATCGCCGTCTACGCGCAGACCGAGGAGTTCCGGCGACACGAACGCGACGTGTTGACGGCGCTCGGACGGACCGTCGCGATCGGCATCAACGCGCTCGAGAGCCAGCGGACACTCCGCGGCGAGGGCCTCGTCGAGTTCGAGCTGACGCTCGGTGGTCACCCGCTCGGCTCGTTCGCGGAAGCGCTGTCCTGCTCGCTCCGGCACGTGGGTACCGTTGGCGACCGCGGCGAGCGATCGCTGCTGTTCGAGCTCGACGGGGCGACGGACGTCGGTGCCGAGCGCGTCCGCGCGGCCGCAGAGGCGGCCGGCGTCACCGTCCACGCGGTCCTCGCCGCGGAGACCGAGGTCCCTGTGGTCGAGCTGTCCGTGGACGAGACGGAGTTAGAGGAACTGTGCAGGGAGTACAGCGGCGAGGTGTGCGGCTGGGCGGTCGAGGCGGGCGTCGCGGTCGCGACGGTCGAAGTCGGCCGCGAGGCCCTGGCGCGTTCGCTCGCGGCCGACGCGATGGAACGGCTGCCGAACGCGGACCTCCGCAGCTACCGCCGGCGGGAGGAGACGCGCCGGACCCCCGGCGGGTTCGTCGCCGAGATCGAGTCGCGGCTGACGGAGCGGCAGCGGGCCGCGCTGATCCGCGCGCACACGAGCGGGTACTTCGAGTGGCCACACGAGACGAACGGAGAGGAGATCGCCGACTCGATGGGCGTCAGCCGGTCGACGTTCCACCAGCACCTGCGGGCGGCACAGCGTAAGATCGCGGCGGCGATCGTCGAGCGCCGAGACGGACTGTGAACTCGACGCCCGACGGTCGCACGGCAGGCGGCCCGCGCCTGACGGACGAGAGACGGACGAGCGGCGGAGTCCGTCGACAAACAATAAAAGGTTAACAGGCTCGGTTCGTTACCTCCTTCCAATAGATGGCCAAGGACGTCAAACCGACTCGCAAGAACCTGATGGCGATCGAGGACCGCATCGAGCTCTCCGAGCGCGGTCACGACACGCTCGAACAGAAGCGTGACGGCCTCATCATGGAGTTCATGGACATCCTCGATCAGGCGCAGGACGTCCGCTCGGACGTCTCCGAGAACTACGAGACGGCCCAGCGCAAGATCGACATGGCCCGGGCGATGGAGGGCGACGTCGCCGTCCGCGGCGCGGCCGCGGCGCTGAAAGAGCACCCCGAGATCACGACCCAGTCGAAGAACATCATGGGCGTCGTGGTCCCGCAGATCGAGTCCTCGAAGGTCCGGAAGAGCCTCGACGAGCGAGGGTACGGCCTGCTCGGTTCCTCGGCGCGCATCGACGAGGCCGCGGACGCCTACGAGGAGCTACTAGAGAAGATCATCCTCGCCGCAGAGGTCGAGACGGCGATGAAGAAGATGCTCACGGAGATCGAGACGACCAAGCGCCGCGTGAACGCGCTGGAGTTCACGCTCCTCCCGACCCTGTACGAGAACCAGGAGTACATCGAGCAGAAGCTCGAAGAGCAGGAGCGCGAGGAGATCTTCCGCATGAAGAAGATCAAGGCGAAAAAGGAGGAAGAAGAGGCGGAGGAGGAAGCCGCCGCCGAGGCCGCCGCAACCGAGGAGCCGGAGCCCGCGGACTGACGTCCCAGAACGCCCGTTTTCACGCCCCTCGATCGCCGCTCTTTCGTCTATGTCCTGTCCCCACTGTAACGCCGCCGTCGTCGCGTTCGCCGTTCCGCCCGCGCTCCGCGAGCACGCGCCGGACTCCCTGACCGCTATCTGTACTCGCTGTCTGCGGACGGTTCCGGCGGCCGAGGCCGGCGCCGACGCCGAGACCGGCGAGCAGTTCGACGACGACGCGGATCCGGACCTCTCCGCCGTCGACCCCGCGTTCCCCGGCGGCGAGGCGGGCGTCGCGCTCGCGCTCGCCTGCGGCCAGTTGGAGTCGCTCGCGCTCAATCGGGCGTCGATCGAGGCGCTCGTCGAGCACGCGGAGCGGTCGGGGGCCGACGCCTTCGCCTTCTTCGAGCGGCTCGACGCCGCCGACGCCGCGTTCGACCTCGAACGGCGGCGGTCGGCGCTGCTCGATATGGTGTAGCGAACGAGATAATCGGATCCGGTAGCGATCGGTACGGGCAGAGTAGTGAGAGACTGCGAGAGTAAGTATGTCAGTGTAGCTGATCGGTCGTTTATAAGTGATCGAGTGATGTTGCTGTCGGCTGTTTATACGTGATCGATGGCACTGGGGTGAACACCCCCAAAGCCCCAGCCGCTCGGCTGTACGTGATCCGTCTCTCGGTGGCAAACACGTCCAAAGCCCCAGCCGCGAGGGCTCGCGCGACTCGCTTCGCGCTTCAGTCGCTCGCGGTGCTCGCTCCTTCCAGTGCTTGCGTCGTCGTGCTTCGCCCTCGCGACTGCCCCTTTGAGTCCCACCCGCACCGCAACCGCACAGCACCTCTCACCTCCCCAGCCTCGTCGGTGGTCCTCCGCGTTGCTCCGGACCACCGACTCCCTCGCGCGGCGCTCCTCACGGCCGCCGGTGGCGGCCGCTCGGAGGCGCGCGCCACCGCATTCGTCTTTTATAAGCGATCGTCACCGTCGCTCACGGCTATTTAAATACTAAATCGCCACCGCCGATCTGCAACACTTCCTCCCGCTATCGAGCGAGCGGGACCGCTTGGTGGCCGGTCGTTTCAATCGGCTTCGTCCCGATCCCGATCGTCGTCGATATCGATCCCGTCGGGGTCGTTCCACTCGTCTTCCGTTTCGTCTCCGTCGTCGTCCGCCTCGGTCCCGGCCGGCCCGAGGGACTTCTCCCCGCGCCGCCGCTCATGGACGGCGAGTCCGGCCTTGCGCGCGTCGCTCTCCGGTGCGTACGGGTCCTCGGAGGGGTCGTAGTCGCGTTCGCCGCGCTCGAACAGGTACGCGAAGAAGCCGAACAGCGGAACGAAAAAGCAGATGAGCGCCCACTTCCGGCGGTCCATCCCGTGGTTCGGCGCGTCGAGGTACGCGTAGGCGGCGAAGCCGACGAGCCACGCGAGCGGGACGCCGGCGAGGATGACGGCGACGATCGGGTCCATACCCCCGCTTCGGGCTCGTCGGCTTAAGCCTCAGGGGCGGAACGACGCCGCGGAGGCCGGCGCGGTCGCGGCACGGCGCGACCGATCGGACCCCGTTTCGACCGAGTCCTTTTGTGAGTCGCCGAGAACACCGCGCTCATGTCCTCCGTCACGATCGCGAACGTCGAGGCCGCCGCCGACCGGCTCGAACCGGCGGCGATCGTCCAGCGCACCCCCGTCGAGCGTAGTCGGTCGCTGAGCGAGCGGTGCGGCGCCGACGTGCGCCTCAAGATGGAACACCTCCAGCGCACGGGCTCGTTCAAGACGCGCGGCGCGTACAACGCGATATCGCGGGCCGTCGAGCGGGCCGCGGACGGAACCGACGGACCCGATATCGAGCGCGTCGTGGCCGCGAGCGCGGGCAACCACGCGCAGGGGGTCGCGCTGGCGGCGTCGGGCGCCGAGATCGACGCGACGATCGTGATGCCGGAGTCGGCGCCGGCGGCGAAGATCGAGGCGACCCGCGGGTACGGCGCCGAGGTCGTGCTCCGCGGGAGCGCGTTCCCGGAGGCGATGGCCCACGCGCAGACGCTGATCGACGAGCCGGGGGTCCACTTCGTCCACGCGTTCGACGACCCGGACGTGGTCGCCGGACAGGGGACCCTCGGGCTGGAGGTGCTCGATCAGGTACCGGACGTCGACACCGTCTTGGTCCCCGTGGGGGGCGGCGGACTCGCCGGCGGAGTCGCGGCCGCGGTCAAGGCGCGGTCGCCGGAGACGCGGGTCGTGGGGGTACAGACCGAGGGCGCCTCCACGCTCTCGGAGAGCCTCGCGGCCGGCGAGCTCGTGACGCGCGAGGAGCCGGACACCATCGCGGACGGGATCGCGACGGGCGGGCTGAGCGAGCTCACCTTCGGCCTCCTGAACGAACACCTCGACGACGCCGTCGTCGTGAGCGACGACGACGTGGCGGCCGCGATCCTCCTCCTCTTAGAGCGCGCGAAGCAGATGATCGAGGGCGCGGGCGCGACCGCCGCGGCCGCCCTTTTGAACGACGACGCCGTGGACGACCTCGACGTGGCCGGCGAGACCGTCGTCCCCCTGCTCTGTGGCGGCAACATCGACGTCACGACGCTGAAGGAGGTGGTGACGCACGCCCTCGTGGACCGCGACCAGCTGATCGAGCTGTCGGTCCGGATCGACGACACGCCCGGCACGATGGGGGAGATCAGCACCCTGATCGGCGGGGAGCGCGCGAACATCCGGACGGTGCGCCACGAGCGCAGCCGACCGGACCTGCCGGTGGGCGACGCCGACCTCGTGTTCGAGGTGGAGACCAACGGTCCGGCCCACGTCGATCGCGTTCTGAAGGCAGTGCGCGAGGCGGGCTACGAGGTCGAGTGGACGGCACAGGAGGGGTGAGGACGGCACCATCTACTTATAAATCGAACTGCGGTGGCGCGCGCCTCCGAGCGGCCGCCACCGGCGGCCGCGAGGAGCTCGTGCGAGGGACGCCGCGAGCGACCGGAGGGAGCGAGCGGCGAGGCTGGGGAGGTACGAGGCGCGGTTGCGGTGCGGTCGGGTGGGACTCAAAGGGGCAGCCGGCGAGGCGGGCGCAGGTGACGTAAGCACCGCAGGAACGAGCGCAACGAGTGACGAGGAGCGCAACGAGCGTGCGCCCGCCTCGCCGGCTGGGGCTTTGGAAGTGTTCGCCGTCTCGCCATTGGAGATTTATAAGCGGATCAGCCGATCCTCAAACTACTATTCTCATATTTCTGTTCTGTAGAAAATACTATCAATGAAAAGTGAATTATCAGAGACATGGGTAACAGTTCCAAGACGGACCTACAGCGAGACATCCTCCTCACGTGGTGGGAAAATCCGAACGCGACGAACAAGGAGATCGCGGACGCGTGTGACTGTTCGGCGTCGTACGTCAGCCAGATCAAGAACCGGTTCGACGACTACAACGAATTCGAAGCGATGATGGACAGACAGGACGCGGAGTTAGAGCAGATGTTCGGAGAGGGTATCTTCGGAAACAGTGAGACGGCACCGGCGGCAGTCGACCGGGGAGGACCGGGAGTCGCTGAACAGTGGAACGAGATCCCGAACAACATTCCGGGACTGTTGATCAAGCTCATTATCGTGGTGGTACTCGGATACGCGGCGGTCCAAGTCGGGATGACGCTCTTTCTCTGACCTTTTAAGACCCCAAAGTCGGATAACGGATTGTCAGTCTGCTCGATCCGACGATTTAAAACTCTCACCCGAGCTACCACGTCGTAATGAGTCTCGTCGTTACCGACACCCTGGAAGACGAGCGCGTCGAGTTCACGGCTGACGGCGACGTCACGCTGTACGTCTGCGGCCTGACGGTGTCGGACGACCCCCACCTCGGACACGCCCGCCTGTGGTTCCACGCCGACGTCCTCCACCGGTGGCTCGAACACGTCGGCTACGACGTGCGCCACGTCGAGAACGTCACCGACGTCAACGAGAAGATCACGGCCCGCGTCGGCGAGCGCGACGGGTGGACCGAAGAGCGCGACGTGGCCGAGGCGTTCACCGCGACCACCTTCGACGCGATGCGCGGGCTGAATCTGTTGCGCGCCGAGGTGTACCCCCGCGTCACCGAGCACGTCCCCGAGATCGTCGATCTCGTCGAGACGCTGGTCGAGAAGGGGTACGCCTACGAGTCGAACGGCTCCGTCTACTTCGACGTGACCGCGTTCGAGGAGTACGGGAAGCTCTCGAACCAGGACGTGGAGGAACTCGAAGCGCAGGGCGAGCCCGACGAGCGGTCCGAGAAGCGCAACCCGGCGGACTTCGCGCTGTGGAAGGCCGACGGCGTGAGCGAGACCGCCGCGCGCGAGCACGCCAAACACGACCACGGCGAGTCGACGCCGTCGGGCGAGACGTGGGCGTCGCCGTGGAGCGAGGGGCGCCCGGGCTGGCACGTCGAGTGCTCGGCGATGTCGACGACGCATCTCGGCGACACCCTCGACATCCACATGGGCGGCCGGGATCTGGTCTTCCCTCACCACGAGAACGAGATCGCGCAGTCGGAGGCCGCCACCGGCGAGACGTTCGCCCGTCACTGGCTCCACGTCGGCCTGCTGGCGATGGACGGCGAGAAGATGTCCTCCTCGATCGGCAACTTCTGGACCGTCCCGGACGCCTTAGAGGAGCTCGGCGTCAACGTCGTCCGCACCTTCTACGCCGGGGCCGCCTACCGCTCCGAGCAGGCGCTCACCGAGGAGACGATCAGCGAGGCCGAGGAGCGGTGGGAGCGCCTCTCGCGCACCTACGACCGCGCGGTCGCGGCGCTCGACTCCGTGGACGCTCAGGCGAAGGCCGAGGACGGCGAGTTCCGAGAGGCCGTCGAGACCGCCCGTGACGACTTCGCGAGCGCGATGAACGACGACCTGAACCTCCGGGAGGCGACCGCGGCGCTTCTGGACCTCACCGACGCGGTGAACCGGCACGTGGACGGCGCGGGCGACGACACGGGTGCGGGAGACGCGTACGACTACCGCGCCCTCCGCGAGGCGGTCGAGGCGTTCGACGACCTCGCGGGCGACGTGCTCGGGCTCCAGTTCGAGTCGACGACCGACGGCGACGTGGACCTGGCCGGCGAGCTGGTCGACCTGATTCTTGACGTGCGCGAGGCCGAGCGCGAGGCCGGCAACTACGAGCGCGCCGACGAGCTCCGGGACGCGCTTCGCGAGGTCGGCGTCGAGATCGAGGACGGTGCCGACGGGGCGTCGTACCGGTTCGAGTGACGACCGATCGGGAGCGCCGTCTCCTCGTCGGTCAGAGATAGTGGATCGACGTGTCGGTATCGGATCGATCCTGCAGATGCGAGTCGACGGCCTTCACCACGTCCCCGATCTTCCGCCCCGACTGACGGACGTAGATCAGCCCGCAATGAGTCAGTCCGTGGCCTTTGACGAGGGAGAGAAAATCGTCGTCGAACGTCAATAGGACCCAATCGTTGTCCGCCGCGAAACGCAATTGTTCGCGGTCGGGATCGCCGAGCGTGCCTTCGTCGCGTGCCGTGTGGACCGTCCGGCCGCGGCGACGGAGGCCGTCGGCGACCGGGATCCAGATACTCTCGTCGCAGTACAGCTCAGTCGTCATACCGCGGCCGACTCGGAGGAAGACGACCTGAAATCATCGATGTGATCGTAGTAGTACGCCAGCGCCCGGTGGACATCGGCGAGGCTGAGGTCGGGATACAGCTGCGTGATCTCGTCGGGTTCGTAGCCACTGTGTTCGTACGCTGCGGCGACATCCTTCACTCGAATCCCTGTCCCCTCGATCGTGGGCGCACCGTCGCTGTGTTCGGGATCTCGGACGATCACCATACGACCGATCGATCCCCCGACGACTTGAACTATCGGGTGGACGGATCGGGAGCGTCCTACTCCAACACGTGCTCCGTGTCGTACGATCCGAGCACTTTGACCCACCCGTTGTCGGCGATCGCCTCCACGTCCTCGACCGCCGTCGCCATGTGCTCCTCGTAGAGCCCGGCGTCGACGTCGAAGTGGAACAGGTAGTCGCCGAGGCGCTCGCCGCTCGGCCGCGACTCGATCCGCGAGAGGTTGAGGTTGCGGTCGGCGAACGCCTCCAGCAGTTCGAGCAGGAGGCCGGGGTAGTTCGCGTTCGGGTAGACGATCAGGGTCGTCTTCCCCCCGGCGTCGGAGCGCGCGGACTCGGGCGCGACGACGAGGAAGCGCGTCGCGTTGGAGGTGCGGTCCTGGATGTCCTCGGCGAGGATCTCGAGGTCGTCGCCGGCGTTGTCCGGGTGACCGATCCCGGCGACGCGGGCGTCCTCGCGGGCGCGCTCGACCCCGCGGGCGGTGGAGGCGACCGCCTCGAGCCCCGCGTTCGGGTAGTTGGCCTCCAGCCAGTTGCGACACTGCGCGAGCGCCTGCGAGTGGCTGGCGACGACGTCGAACTCCGGCCCCTGCGCGAGGAGGGCGTGGCGGATCGGGGTGACGACCTCGCGGGTGACCGCGACGTCGTGGTTCGCGAGGGCGTCGAGGCTCTCCGTGACGGAGCCCTCGATGCTGTTCTCGATGGGGACGACTCCGCGCTCGAACTCGCCGGCCGCGACGGCGTCGACGATGGCGGTGACCGACTCGCGGAACGACACCTCGGCGGCGACGGCCCGCGCCGCACGGTGCGAGTACGTGCCGGCCGGGCCGAGCGTGACGGCGTTCATCGCCCCTACCTATCAGACCGCGTTAGAAAAGCGTGCGGGGTCGCACGGATATTGGCAGGCGGGGCGGGGAACGGAGCGATCGGTCGGCGGTTCACTCCTCGTCGGTCGGCACCGCCGCCAGCGCGTCCTCGACGATCCGGACCGCGGTCGCGCCGTCGCGCCGCCCCACGACGACGACGAGCGTCTCCCCGGCGACGCCGGCGGCCGCGACCGCGACCTCGGCGGCCGCGAGCCGGTTGAGGACCGCCGCGAGCGCCGCGGCGTCGACCGCGCCGGTCGCGAGGATCGCGGTGTCGCGTCCCTCCGGCACGACCGCCGCGCCGCCGACGCGGAGGAGGGGGTCGGCGGCGGAACCGTCCTCCGCGTCCGCCGCGTCTACCGCCACCCCCACCCCGCTCCGCATCGACACGCTGGCCGCGCGGCCGGCGGTCGCGTACTCGGACAGCTCCTCGCGGAAGCGGCGGAGCGCGGTGGCGATCGCGTCGGTGTCGGCGTCACCGTCGTCGCCGAGGCCGGCCTCGGCGGCGAGCCACGCGGCGGCGGCGCTGTGGTTGAGGACGTCGGCGCGGAGCGCGTCGAGGACGAAGGGGCGCGCACGGGCGGCCTCGCGGGTCTCGGCTGCGAGCGACATGGCCGGACCTGCGGCGCGGGGCGGCATGGCGGTTTCGGTCGGGGGCTCGGAGGCGAGAGCGGTCGAGGGTCGGAGGCGAGAGACGAGTCCGGGTTCCCACGGCCTCGCACGTGCCGAAGTCCCTAAGAGCGGCGCGTCCCCAGTACACGTATGCAGTCGCTCGTCATCGTCGCACACGGCTCACACCTCAACCCGGGGTCGAGCGCGCCGACGTACGACCACGCGGACACCGTCCGCGCGACCGGCGCCTTCGACGAGGTGCGCACCGGCTTCTGGAAGGAGGAACCGCACTTCCGCGAGGTGCTCCGCACCGTCGAAGGCGACGAGATCTACGTCGTCCCGCTGTTCGTCTCCGAGGGCTACTTCACCGAGCAGGTGATCCCCCGCGAGCTCCGGCTCGACGGCTGGGACGTCTCCGAGTGGGACTCCGACGGCCTCTCGGCCGATCAGGCCGCCCTCGTCGCCGAGGACGTCGACCGCGAGGTCCACTACTGCGGCCCCGTGGGGACCCACCGCGCGATGACCGACGTGATCGTCCGGCGCGCGGAGTCGGTCACCGGCGACCCCGACGTGGGCGAGGGGTTCGGGCTCGCCGTCGTCGGTCACGGCACCGAGCGCAACGAGAACTCGGCGAAGGCGATCGAGTACCACGCCGACCGGATCGCCGAGCGCGACCGCTTCGACGAGGTGAAGGCGCTGTACATGGACGAAGAGCCCGAAGTCGACGACCTCCCGGAGTTCTTCGAGAGCGACGACGTCGTCTTAGTCCCCCTCTTCATCGCCGACGGCTACCACACCCAGGAGGATATCCCGGAGGACGTGGGGCTCTGTGAGGACCACACCGAGGGGTACGACGTGCCGACCGAGGTGGACGGCACCCGGATCTGGTACGCGGGCGCGGTCGGCACCGAGCCCCTGATGGCCGACGTAATCTTAGAGCGCGCCGCCGACGCCGGCGCCGACCTCGGGACCGCGCTCGACGACGTGCGCGAGACGACCCGCGTCGCCACGGGGGACTGACCGTGGCGGAACCCGCCTCCGACCCGGCCGACGCGGCGCGGGACGGCGCCCCCGAAGTCCCGGAGATCGATCTCCCGAGCGACACCTTCGACGCGGTCCTCGACGCGCTCGCCGAGCGCGACCCCGGCGACCCCCTCCGGTTCGAGGGGTTCAGCGTCGCGCGGGCCGACGAGGGCGACGGCGAGAGCGCCCCGGACGAGTACGTCCTCGCCGACGGCGACCGCCCGAGTAGACTGAGCGAGCGGGAACTCCACGAGGCGCTCGACGAGCGCGCCCCCGCGGTCACCGACTGGTACGCCTTCGAGCGCGTCGTCGGCGAGTTCGGCCCGCGCCGCGCGTTCCTGCGCTGGCTGGAGGACGCCGACGGCGCGACGGTGGCGACCCGGTACGCCGCGCTCGCCGAGGGGGTCGAGCGCGCGTGGGGCGAGCTACGGATCACGGCCACCGTCACCGACCGCGGCGAGCGCCGGTACGACGTGCGCCACGCCGACGACGCCGGCGTTTCGGTCGACGAGCTCGATAGCTACGACGACCCCCTCGACGCCCGCGAGCTGGTGACGTTCGACGAGAAGGGGCGGTACCGGCCGCTCAAAACCGCGCCGACGCTCGCGGGCGGCTGGGTCTTCCCCGACCTCGGCCCGCGGGACGCGTACGAGACGGTCGAGACGATCTACCCCGCGACGGTCGCCAACTGGCACCGCGAGCGCGAGGGCGAGCTCGACGTGACCCACTGGCGCGAGACGATGGAGCGGCAGTCCGGGATTTACGGAGTCATCAAAACGTGGGACCGCGGCGAGGGCCACGAGCACGTGAACTGGGTCGCGGAGGCGTGCTGCGACGACTCGCAGTGTCTGAAGCGCCGGGAGTGGCAGTACGACGACGAGACCGACCTCGACGTCGACGGCGGCGACGGCGTCTTCCCCTGCCGGGAGCCCTGCTCGGTCGTCGTCTCGGCCGCGCGCAAGTGGACCCGGCTGGAGAGCGAGCAGCCCCGGACCTACGAGTTCGAGCTGACGCCGAGCGAGAAGGAGCAGGTCGAGGAGATAATCGACGCGGTCGCCGACGGGAGGATCGACGAGATCCGCGAGGCCGACACGAAGGAGGGGGCGAACCGCTACCGGACCCGATTCCTCCGCGCCAAGCTGTTCGACGACGAGGGGAACCTCGGCGGCGTGCCGACCGATCCGGACGAGGAAGACGGAGACGACGCGGACGAAGACGACGCGGACGAAGACGACGAGGAGTAGCGGAGAGAGGCGACCCGAACCGCCCTCAGATCGGGTACTCGCGCGGCTCGTGCTGGATCGAGATCCACTTCGTCTCCGTGACCTCCCGGAGGAACGCGTCGCTGTTGTACTCGCCCACGCCCGAGGCGCCGACCCCGCTGAACGGGACGTGCGCCTCGTCGTTGATGGGCTGGTCGTTGATGTGGACGTTCCCGGTCTCCATGCGGCCGGCGATCTCCTTGGCGACCGAGAGGTCGCCCGCGTGGACGGCGCCGGAGAGCCCGTACTCCGTGCCGTTGGCGATCTCGACCGCCTCGTCCACGTCCGAGAACGGGATCACGGGCGCGATGGGGCCGAAGTGCTCGTTGCACGCCGCGGCCATGTCGTTCGTGACGCCCGAGAGGACGGTCGGCTTCACGACCAGGGAGTCGTCGACGCCGTCGATGTCGGCGGTCTCGCCGCCGGTCTCGAGGGTCGCGCCGGCGTCGACGGTCTCCTCGACGTACCCCAGCATCTCGTCGCGCTGGGACTCGTCGATGATGGGCCCGACGACCGTGTCGGGCTCGTGCGCGCTCCCGACCGCCAGCTCCTCGGCGCGCGCGGTCAGCTTCTCGACGTACTCGTCGTAAATGTCCTCGTGGACGACGTGGCGGTTGACGGAGATACACACCTGTCCCTGGTGGACGAAGGAGCCGAACGTCGCCGCGTCGACGGCGCGGTCGACGTCGGCGTCACTCGCGACGACGTGCGCGTTGTTGCCGCCGAGCTCCATCGCGGCCACGGCGAGGTTCTCGCCGGCGAGCCCGGCGACGTGCCTGCCGACCGACGTGGAGCCGGTGAAGGAGACCACGTCGCTCTCGGGGTGACTGGCGACGCGGTCGCCGATCTCGGAGCCGCGACCGGTGACGACGTTGAGCACGCCCTCGGGGAGGTCCGTCTCCTCGAAGAGCCGCGCGAACAGCAGCCCGCCCGTGATCGGGGAGTTCGTCGAGGGCTTGAGGACGACGCCGTTCCCGGCGGCGATGGCGGGGAGGACGGCCCGCGCGCTCAGGTTCAGCGGGAAGTTCCACGGCGAGATCACCGTCACCACGCCCTTCGGCCCGCGCTCGACGACGTTCTCCTTGCCGGGGATGTTCGACTCGGCGTGCTCGCCCTTCATCCGGCGGGGCAGCGTCGCGGCCTCGCCCGCGTGATCGGCGGCGATCTGTATCGAGGTCTCGCCCATGATCGCCGAGCCGCCGACCTCGTGGGCCAGCAGGTCGGCGACGGCCTCGTCGTGCTCCTGTAGCGCCTGCAGGAACTGCTGGATCACCGCCGAGCGCCGCGCCGGCGGCGCCTCGGCCCACTCCTCCTGTGCGGCGGCCGCGGCCTCGTAGGCGTCGTCGACGTCGCCCTCGGTCGCGGCGGGCACCTCGGCGACGACCTCGCGCGTCGAGGGGTCCTCCACGGCGATGGTCTCGCCGTCGCCGGCGGCGACCCACTCGCCGTCGATGTACTGCGCGCTCCAGTCGGCGTCGATGGACAGGTCGGTCGACATCTGTGGTTTACCAAACGGTAGAATCAGGGAAAAGGCGGCCGATAGGAGCGATATCACCCGGATCAAAGATCGAAGACAGGTCCTCGAAATCGGGTGTTTCTCGCCGATCGGGTCGCGCGCGTGCGATCAGGCGGCGCGAAAGCTTTAGACGGGAGAGCGGCCTACCCCGGGGCAATGAGTCGGGGCCCCGAGCTGATCATCACGGAGAAGGACAACGCGGCGCGTCGCATCGCCGACATCTTGAGCGGCGAGTCCGCGACGGCGGAGCGGGAGAACGACGTGAACGTGTACAAGTGGGGCGGCAAGCGCTGTATCGGCCTCTCGGGCCACGTCGTCGGCGTCGACTTCCCCGCCGAGTACAACGACTGGCGCGACGTGGAGCCGGTCGAGCTGATCGACGCGCCGGTCACGAAGGAGCCCACGCAGGAGGGGATCGTCGCCGCGCTCCGGAAGCTCGCGCGCAACGCCTCCCGGGTCGTCATCGCGACCGACTACGACCGCGAGGGAGAGCTGATCGGCAAGGAGGCGTACGAGCTGGTGCGCGAGGTGAACGAGGACGCGCCGATCGACCGGGTCCGGTTCTCCTCGATCACCGAAAACGAGGTAAACGAGGCGTTCGCGAACCCCGACGAGCTCGACTTCGATCTCGCCGCCGCGGGCGAGGCCCGACAGGTGATCGACCTGACGTGGGGCGCGGCGCTCACCCGCTTCCTCTCGCTTTCCGCCCGCCAGCTCGGCGACGACTTCATCTCGGTCGGCCGGGTGCAGGGGCCGACCCTCAAGCTGATCGTCGACCGCGAGCGCGAGATCCAGGCGTTCGACCCCGAGGCTTACTGGGAGCTGTACGGGAACCTGACCAAGTCCGGCGGCGATCCCTTCGAGGCGCGCTACTTCTACTTAAACGACGAGGGCAACGAGGCCGAGCGCGTCTGGGACGGCGACGTCGCCGAGGTGCTCACGGAGGCGCTCGACGCGGCCGACGAGGCGGTCGTCGACGACGTGCGCCGCCGCACCCGTACCGACGACCCGCCGACCCCCTTCAACACCACGGCGTTCATCCGCGCCGCGGGCTCGCTCGGCTACTCCGCGCAGCGCGCGATGTCGCTCGCGGAGGACCTGTACACCGCCGGCTACGTCACCTATCCGCGGACGGACAACACGGTGTACCCGGACGACCTCGACCCCGAAGAGCTGATCGAGGAGCTCTCGGCGGCCTCGACGTTCGGGACGGACGCGAAGGGCCTGCTGGAGCAAGACGAAATCGAACCCACCGAGGGCGACGAGGAGACGACCGACCACCCGCCGATCCACCCGACCGGGGAGCTCCCGTCCGCCTCCGACCTCTCGGAGGACGAGTGGGAGGTGTACGAGCTGATCGTCCGCCGCTTCCTCGCGACCTGCGCCGAGCCCGCGACGTGGGAGCGGCTCCGCGTCGTCGCGCTCGCGAACGGCGAGGCGACCGCGATCGCCGAGGGTGCGGACGGGCTCGCCGCCCTCCGGAACCCCGAGGAGGCGGCCGGTCCCGGCGAGCTCGTCGCCGACGGCGGGCTCCGCCTGAAGGCGAACGGGAAGCGCCTGCTGGAGGCCGGCTACCACGACGTGTACCCGTACCGCTCCAGCGACGAGCGGATCGTCCCGGACGTGGAAGTCGGCGAGACGCTCTCGCTCACCGATCGGCGGACCGACGCGAAGGAGACCCAGCCGCCCCGTCGCTACGGCCAGTCCCGGCTCATCGAGGAGATGGAGAAGCGCGGCGTCGGCACGAAGGCGACCCGCCACCGCACCTTAGAGAAGCTGTACGACCGCAACTACATCGAGAGCGACCCGCCGCGACCCACCCGACTCGCGGAGGCGGTCGTCGAGGCCGCCGAGGAGTTCGCGGAGCACGTCGTCAGCGAGGAGATGACCGCCCAGCTCGAGCGCGACATGCAGGCGATCGCCGCCGGCGAGAAGGAGTACGACGAGGTGACGGAGGCGTCCCGCGAGCTCCTCGACCGCGTGTTTGACGACCTCACCGAGTCGCGCGAGGCGGTCGGCGACCACCTCCAGAAGTCGCTGAAGGCGGACAAGACGCTCGGCCCCTGTCCCGAGTGCGGCGAGGACCTCCTCGTTCGGAAGTCGCGGCAGGGGTCGTACTTCGTCGGCTGCGACGGCTACCCCGACTGCGAGTACACCCTGCCGCTCCCCTCCACCGGGAAGCCGCTCATCCTCGACGAGACCTGCGAGGACCACGAGCTCCGACACGTGAAGATGCTCGCGGGCCGGAAGACGTTCGTCCACGGCTGCCCGCAGTGCAAGGCCGACGAGGCCGACGAGCAGGAGGACGAGGTGATCGGGGTCTGCCCCGAATGTGGTGAAGAACACGGGGGGGAACTGGCCATCAAACGCCTCCGCTCCGGCTCCCGGCTCGTCGGCTGCACGCGCTACCCCGACTGCGACTACTCGCTGCCCCTCCCCCGGCGCGGCGAGATCGAGGTCACCGACGAGACCTGCGAGGAGCACGGCCTCCCGCACCTCCGGGTCCACTCCGGCGACGAGCCGTGGGAGCTCGGCTGTCCCATCTGCAACTACCGGGAGTTCACCGCCAGACAGGAGGGCTCGGAGCTCCAGACCGTCGAGGGGATCGGCGAGAAGACCGCAGAGAAGCTCCAAGACGCCGGCGTCGACGGCGTCGACGACCTCAAGTCGGTCGACCCGGACGAGCTGGCGGCCGACGTCGACGGCGTGGGCGCGGACACGGTCCGCGACTGGCAGGCGAAGGCGGACTGACTCCCGACCGTCGGGGACCTCGTCGCCGTCGGGGGCACCGCCCTCTCCGTTTATAAGCTCCGAGCACATGGGGCGGGATATGGATGGATCGTGACGGCGAGTCGACACCGCGCGTGGTGCGGTCGTTCGTCGAGGCGGTTCCGACCCCGACGGTAGCCTGCGATCCCGAGTCCCTCGCGATCCGGGCGGCGAACGCGCCGGCCGCCGCGCTGCTCGGCCGGGACCGCGGGACCCTGACGCTGATGGGGATCACGGACCTCGGCGAGACCGACGAGACGGTCGACGGCGAGCCGGTGGCCGCGGCGGTCGAGGAGGCGGTCGACCTGGAGGGGGTTACCGAGTTCGAGTGGGAGACCGGCGGGGAGCGGGGGCGTCGCCGACTCTCGCTGTCGCTGCACGCGACGACGATCGCCGACGAGCGGTGGCTGATCGTCGGGGTGACCGACGTGACCGACCGCGTCACCGCGGCGGAGGCGCTCCGTTCGCAGCTCCGCGTCGTCGATGCCCTCGCCGCGACGGTACCGACCGCGCTGTTCCAGTGTACCGCGGAGGGGACGCTCGCGCGCTGGAACGACCGGCTCGCGGCCGACGTCGAACGCGACGGGGAGGAGCTGTCCGGGACCGACCTGACGGCGCTGTTCGACGACGCGACCCGCGACGCCGTCGCCGATGCGCTCCGGCGCGTGTACCGCGAGCGCGAGCCGGCCGACTGCGAGGCGACGCTTTTGACGCGGTCCGGCGAGCGCGTCCCCTACCGACTCGCGCTGGGGCCGATCGTCGACGGCGACGAGGTCGTCGGCGCGGTCGGCGTCGGCGAGGACCGCACGGAGGCGTCGATCCGCGAGGAGCGGCTCGCCGTCCTGACGCGGGTGCTCCGGCACAACTTCCGGAACGACCTCAACGTGGTGACCGGGTTCACGGAGCGGGCGATCGAGGCCGTCGAGGACCCGGAGCTGGCGACGGAGCTCGAACGGGTCGTCGACACCGCCGATCGCCTGCTCCGGGTGGGCGAGACCTCTCGGCGCGTCGAGCGCCTGCTCGCGGACCGGCCCACACCCCAGCCGATCGACCTCGCGGACGCGGTCGAGGAGGCGCTGATCTCGCTCCCCGAGGAGCTCCGCGAGGGCGCCGATGTCGAGGTCGACGTGCCCGACGGGATCACGGTGTCGGCGATCGGCTACCTCGCCGAGGCGATCGCTGAGCTCGTCGACAACGCGATCCGCCACAGCGACGCCGACCGCCCGCGCGTCGAGATCGCGGCCGCCGAGCTCCCGAGCGAGTCGTGGGCGTCGCTGGTCGTCGCCGACGACGGGCCGGGGATCCCGCCCGCCGAGCGCGCGGTGCTCACCGGCGAGGAGACGCCGCTGGAGCACGCCAGCGGGCTCGGGCTCTGGTACGTCAACTGGATCGTCGGCGCCGGCGGCGGGAGCTTCGACATCGGCGCCGCGTCGACCGGCGGGACGCGGATCGAGATGGAGCTTCGGACGCCGAACGACGAGTGAGGCGGCGGCGCGAGCGGTGATCCGAGGCCGACCGACTCACTCGACGAGGCGGACCTCGTCGCCGACCGCGATCTCGTCGGCCGCGCCGGCCGGGAGCTCGATCACGGTGTCCGCGCGGCCGCGACCCAGCCCGACGAACGGGGCGAGCCGCTTCGTCTTCCGCACCTCGCCGTCGACTACCCACAGCGCGTCGATCGCGAAGGGGACGAACAGCATGTGGAGCCACTGCGTGTCCGGGGCGTCGAAGGGGAACACCAGGGCGTAGCCGTCGGGGATAGACCGCCGGAACATCAGCCCGCGGCCCTGTTCGAGCGTCGAGCGCGCCACGTCGACGTCGCCGGCGAGGAGGGTCTCCTCCGAGTTGCCGGACCGGTCGCTGCGGTGGACGAGTCGCACGCCCGGCACGTGACGGGCGCCGGATAAATAGCCTCGCGATCGGTCGGCGGCGGTGCCGGCGGTTCCGGCGGCGGCGCCTAGCTCGCGTCGCCGTACGTCTCTTCGAGGTACTCGACGATGTCGTCGCTCTCGGGCATCGCGTCGATCCCGTGTTCCTCGTCCACGAGGACCGGCACGCCGGTCTGCCCGGAGATCTCCTCCACCTCGGTGCGCTCGCCGTGCGAGCGCGGCACCATCACCGACTCGTACTCTAAGTCGAGGTCGGCGAGCTTGGTCTTCACTTTCGCGCAGTACGGGCACCCTTCCAGTTCGTAGAGTTTCAGGTTCGTCATCACCGGTGAGTAGGAGACAGACGCGTAAAGAAGTACGGTGGACGGTGCACGCGGCGCGCACGGGCGGCGTCCGTACTTAAAAAAATCGCGTCACGAATTAAAAAGGAACCGCGCCGACGCCGCCGCTCAGAGGGTGACGCCGCCTAGAGGATGACGCCGCGCGTCTGCAGCACGTAGTAGAGCGCCAGCAGCGCCGCGATGACGTACTGGCCGAGCGCGACGTCGTCGTACTCGCCGACCGCGACCTTGATCAGCGGGTAGGCGACGATCCCGGCCGCGAGCCCGTCGGCGATCGAGTAGGCGAACGGCATCACGGTGACGGTGAGTCCGGCGGAGACGGCCCACGCGGGGTCCTCCCAGTCGACCTCGACGAGCCCCTGCAGCATCATCACGCCGACGACGATCAGCGCGATGAAGGAGGCGTACGCCGGGATGGCGGCGACGACGGGGATCACCGCGAGCGACGCGAGGAACAGCAGCGCGACGACCAGCGCCGTCAGGCCGGTGCGGCCGCCCTCCTCGACGCCCGTCGACGACTCGATGTACGTCGTCACCGTGGAGGTGCCGAGCACCGCGCCGGCGGTCGTCCCCACCGCGTCGGCCATCAGCGGCTTATCCATGTCGGGGAGGTCGCCGTCCTCGTCGAGGAAGTCGCCGAACTGCGAGACGCCGATGAGCGTCCCGGCGGTGTCGAAGAAGTCGACGAAGAAGAACGTGAACACGACCAGGACGAACGTGAGCGGGTCGATCTGTCCCAGCCCGTCGACGAACGCGCCCGCGAGCGGCGTGATGTCGTACTGCGCGCTCGGGAGCGTCTCGGGCGTGATCGTCCCGCGTCCGAAGACGCCGGCGAGGGTGAGCCCCCAGCCGGCGGCGGCGGTCGTCAGGATGCCGATCACGATCGAGCCCGTGATCCCGCGGGCCCAGAGGCCGAAGGTGAACGCGAGCCCGAGTATCCCTAAGACCGCCCACGGGTTTCCGAAGACCCCGCCGAGCGTGACCAGCGTCGCGTCGTCGGGGACGACGATCTGGAGCTCCTGGAAGCCGATGAAAAGCAGGAAGAGACCGATACCGGCGCCGACCGAGCGCTTCACCGGCTCTGGAAACAGCCGGATGACGTACTCGCGCGCGCCGACCGCGGTGAGCAGCATGAACAGGATCCCTTCGACGAAGACGGCGGCCAGCGCCGTCTGCCACGGGACGCCGAGCCCGAGCACGACCGTGTACGCGAAGAAGGCGTTGAGCCCGAGCCCCGGTGCGAGCCCGAACGGCCGGTTCGCGTACAGCGCCATGACGACCGTCGCGATCGCCGCCGAGAGGATCGTCGCGATGGCGATCATCTGGAACACTTCGCCCTGCCCGTACTCCTCGATCTGGATCGCCTCCGAGAGGATCGCGGGGTTCACCACGATGATGTACGACATCGCGAGGAAGGTTGTGAGCCCGGCAACCAGCTCCGTCCGGACGTCGGAGTCGTGCTCCTCTAGGTCGAACCGCGCAGCGAGCGTGTCTGTAAGCCCCATTGAACGGGTGAGTGTACCCCCGGATCGAGTGATAAGCTTTGCTGAACGCCACCGAGAACTATGCAAATATATGGATACAATATCGGATTGAAACGTTTAATTGCCGAGAGAAATGCGCGAACGTGCCTACTCGAAATGCGAATATGCCCACACGGGGTGCGAATACGCCTACACGAAGCGCGACCGCGCCTATTCGAACGTCGTCAGCGCGCCCACGGGGGCGTCCGTGATCTCTCGCGCGCGGTCCATCCCCTCGTCGCCGACGGCGATGAGGGTGAACACGCCGGTGACGTCGGCGTCGGCCTGTAAGGCGATGTCCAAGAGGAGCTCCTGCGTCTCGCCCGACCGGATCAGGTCGTCGACGACGAGGACCGTGTCGCCCGCGTCGATTGCGCTCGCGGGGAGGTAGTAGGTGAGCTCGATCCCGGAGGCGAGCCGCTGGCGCGATTCGATGAACTCCTCGACGGCGGTCTCCTTCGACTTCTTGGCGTACGCTAAGCGGGCGTCGAAGAAGGAGGCCATCGCCGCGCCGAGGGTGATCCCGTCGGTGGCGGCGGTGAGCACCACGTCCGGCGACTCGAACTCGAACGTCTCCGCGGCGACGGGCGCGACCAGATCGAGGAACGACTGGTCGAAGACGACCCCGGAGTTGTCGACGTACCCCTCGTCGTCGAACTCGACGCGAGCGAGGAGTTCGTCGGCGAGCGCGTCGCGGCCGACCGCCTCGACGACCTCGCTCGCGCGGTCGGTCCCGGGGAGCACGTGGCCGTTGACGTACCGGTTTAAGTCGCCCGCGGGCAACCCCGTCACCTCGGACAGCTCCTCGTAGGTTCGCGTCTCCTTCAGCATCCGCAACACGGCGACCGCCTGCAGCTGGAGGGCGGCCTTCTCTGCTCGGTTCATGCAGATGATCGTGATCGCACAAGTATGAATACGTCGAAGTCCTCGGAGGGACGGATCGCCACGAACGTGGCACCCGGGAGGTCCCCGGAAGGGGCGAACGGCGCGGTCGCGGCGTCGTTACTCCCCCGGCGCGCGGAAGTAGAGGTCCGGCTCGTCGAGGACGAACTCCACGCGGTCGCGGTCGTCGAGCGGGCGGAGTCGGACCGTCAGTCGGCCCGCGTCGGCCGCGGCCGCCTCGAGCGCTTCCCGGTCCGAGTCGAGGACGAACGTCGGGACGCAGACGGCGACCTCCTCCGTCGCGCTCTCGGCGACCACCAGCCGGTAGCTGGCCGTCTCGCCCGCCGCCGCGTACACCCGGACGGACTCGATCTCGACCCCGGACAGCAGGTCGTTGACCTCGTCGAACTCCGAGCCGGGCAACAGGACGTGGAGCCGCGCCTCGTCGGCGATCGGGTTCACGTCGCCGGGGTGGAGCGCGAGCGCCTCCCACCCGCGGTCGCGGTACTCAGCCGCCGTCGCCTCGGTGTCGTCGAACACGCGCTGCCACCGCTCGCCGAGGTCGGCTCTGCTCATAGGGAGGGAGCGACGCCGCGGGAAGGTAAACCTTCCCGCCTCGTCGTCGCGGGACAGGTAACGCGAAAACGACCGCATGCGCGGCTCTGACGCCGGCGATCCCCGTGCTACGTGACCACAGATCTTATATCCCCCGATAGTATTGAACCGCCTATGTCACGCGATGACTCGGACGTGAACCGCCGGACGTACCTCAAGTACGTCGGAGGCACTGCGGCCACCGTCGGGCTGGCCGGCTGTTCGGACGACGGCGGCGACGGCTCGGACGGCAGCGACGGCACGGACGGTAGCGACGGTTCCGACGGAACCGACGGTTCGGACGGCTCCGACGGCGAGGACGGAGAGGAGCTCCCAGAGCCGGAGACCCGCGAAGAGCACCTCCAGCGCGCGAACCTCCGTCTCAACGAGCGCGCCCCGTGGGTCTACCTCAACCGCCAGTACAGCGTGTACGGGATCGCGAACCGGCTCGACTGGACCGCCCGCCGCGACGAGCTGATCGAGGCGCAGGCCATCTCGGTGACCGAGGGCGAGCCGTCGGTCACGATCACCCAGTCGTCGATGGACTCGGGGCTCGACCCCCACGACCACCGCGAGACGCCGACGGACAACATCGTCGTGCAGGCCCACGACGGAGTGCTCGGCCGCGACGCCGACGGCGACATCATCGACTCGCTCGCGACCGACTACGAGCGGCTCGAAGAGGGCCGCGTCCGGTTCGAGATCCGCGACGGCGTCACCTTCCACAACGGCGACGAGCTCCAGCCCTCGGACATCGCCTACAGCGTCAATCGGGTCGTCGACGAGGAGGTCGGGATCGCGAGCCCGCAGAACGACCAGCTCGCCGGCGTCACGGGCGCCGAGGTCGTCGACGGCGGCGTCGAGGTGACCTCCGACGGGATCAACCCGATCGTGTTCTCGCTTTTCGCCTCGTACTGTAAGGTCGTTCAGCAGGACTGGATCGAGTCGCGGGAGTCCTCGGAGATCAACTCCGACATGAACGGGACCGGCCCGTTCCAGGTCGTCGAGTACGAGCAGGACGTGGAGATCGTCTACGAGCCCCACGAGGACTACTGGGGCGACGCGCCGGAGATCGAGGAGCTGACGATCCGCGCGGCCAGCGAGGCGAGCACGCGCGTCTCGGAGCTGCTCGCGGGCGAGACGGATCTCGTCGTCAACGTGCCGCCGCAGGAGGTGAGCCGCGTCCGCGACGAGGACACCACGGAGGTCACGGCGGTGCCGAGCACCCGCGTCATCTTCAACGCCATGCGGTACGACGTGGAGCCGTTCTCCAGCGTGGAGTTCCGCCGGGCGATGAACTACGCCATCGACTTAGACAGCATCATCGAGAACGTCCTGCAGGGGTTCGCCGACCCGACCGGCCAGCCCACCCTCGAGGGGTTCGTCGGCTACAACGAGGAGGTCGGTCCGTACCCGCAGGACGTCGAGCAGGCCGAACAGCTCGTCGAGGAGTCCGGTCACGCCGGCGCCGAGATCACCCTCGAAACGCCCGTGGGTCGGTACCTCCGCGACGTGGAGATCGCGCAGGCGGTCGCCAGCCAGATCGACGAGCTCTCGAACGTCTCCTGTGACGTCGAGCAGCGCGACTTCGCCTCCCTCGCGGGCGAGGTGACGAGCGGCGACATCGAGAACACGCCGCACTTCTACCTCCTCGGCTGGGGGAACACCACGTTCGACGCCAGCCAGACGATCATCCCGCTTCTCACCTCCGACGGGGCGCTCTCGAGCTACCGGGAAGACGAGGAGGTCGACGAGCTCATGGCCGACTCCCAGAACCTGCCGGGCGAAAACTAAGGCCCGATGGCGCTGGGACGGTTCCTCCTGAAACGCGGGATACAAGGCGTGCTGGTCGTGTGGGGCGTCGTGACGGCGGTGTTCCTGCTGCGGTTCATCACCCCCGGCGACCCGGTGACGTTCGTCGCGCCGCTGGACGCGAGCGCCGAGCTTCGCGCGCAGATAGCCGCGGAACTGGGCCTCGATCAGCCGCTGTACGTCCAGTACGCCGACTACGTGGTCGGACTCCTGCAGGGAGACATGGGCTACTCGTACCTCCGCGGGACGGAGGCGAGTACGATCGTCTTCGCCCGCGTGCCGGCCACCGTCGAGCTCGCGGTCGCGGCGACCGTCGTCGCGGTCGTCATCGCGATTCCGCTCGGCGTCATCAGCGCGACGCGCCGGCGCGAGCCCGCCGACTACGGGGCGACCCTGTTCTCGCTGGTCGGCATCTCGACGCCGAACTTCTGGCTCGGGATCATGCTCATCCTGGTGTTGTCGGTGAACTTCGGGCTGTTCCCGACGAGCCGACGACCGATCGGCTTCTTCGAGACGTTCGCGTTCCTCGTCACGGTCGAGAACGGGCTCGCCGTCCCGATGGACGTGGGCGCGTTCCTCGACGGGATGCGGACGTGGCTGTGGCACATCGCGCTGCCGGCGGTGACGCTCGGCACCTACTTCACCGCGCTCATCACCCGGCTCACCCGCAGCGGGATGATCGAGGAGCTCGGGCAGCCGTACGTCCGCGCCGCGCGCGCGAAGGGACTCCCCGAGTCGCTGATCCAGTACAAACACGCGCTCCAGAACACCCTCATCCCTATCGTCACCGTGTTGGGGCTCCAGTTGGGGACCCTGATCGGCGGCGCGGTGATCACCGAGGCCGTGTTCTCGTGGCCGGGGCTCGGCACGCTCGTGATCGACTCGATCAACGTCCGCGACTGGCCGCTGATCCAGGGGTCGCTGATCGTGATCGGGACCGGGTTCGTGCTGATAAACATCTTCGTCGACGCGCTGTACGCGTACCTCAATCCGCGGGTGGTCCACTGATGACGAACCGATATCTCTCCCCCCTCTCAGGCGGTGTAGCGTGTCGCACGGGCGACTCTCGAACGACCGGGGCGGCTTGCGGGGCATCGTCCGAGGCGGGTCGGGGGGTGAGTCTCCGGTGATCTCCCCCCGAACGCTTCGGAACCTCCGGAGCGAGCTGTCTCGGAGCCTCCTCGCGAAGTTCGGTATCGCGATCCTCGCCGTGATCCTCTTCACGGCGGTGTTCGCCCCGCTCTTGGCACCGCACGACCCGACGGACCAGAACCTCGACAACGCGAACGTCCCGCCGCTCGGGTTCACGGCGACGGAGAACCAGACGACCTCGGAGACCGTCGACGGCGAGGTGCAGATCGTCGAGGAGGAGGTCGTCGTCAACACCACGGCCGAGCACCCGCTCGGCACCGACTCGCTCGGCCGCGACGTGCTCTCCCGGACCATGTTCGGCGCGCGCACGTCGCTTCTGGTCGGCCTGTTCGGGACGGCGATCGCCGTCGTGCTCGGCGTCACCGTCGGGATCACCGCCGGCTACTACGGCGGTCGGGTCGACGACGCGCTGATGCGATTCGCCGACGTCATGCTGGCGTTCCCCTCGCTCGTGCTTGCGATCGCGCTCATCGGGCTGTGGGGGCAGGCGTCGCTGCGCATCCCCGACCCGCTGGTCGCGTTCGGGATCGCGTCCGCGGAGATGCCCGAGGACATCGTGTTACCGGGGACCGTGATCGTCGTCGTCGCGCTCGTGAACTGGGTGTGGTTCGCCCGCGTCGCGCGCGGCGAAGCGCTCTCCGTCCGCGATCAGGAGTACGTGAAGGCGGCGCGATCGATGGGCGGAAGCGACCTGCACGTGATACTCAGACACGTGCTTCCGAACAGCCTGACGCCGATCTTAGTGCTCGCGACGATCCAGATCGCCGCGATCATCCTGCTGGAGTCCTCGCTGTCGTTCCTCGGCTTCTCGGGGGCGCAGCTCTCGTGGGGCTTCGACATCGCGCAGGGGCGGCAGTACCTCTCGTCGTCGTGGTGGATCGCCACCGTCCCCGGGCTGGCCATCGTCGCCGCCGTCGTCGGGATCAACCTGATCGGCGACTGGCTGCGCGACGCCCTCGACCCGGGCATCGAGGGACAGGGGGGTGCGCCGTGACCGACCTGCTTCGCGTCCGGGACCTCTCGACGCGCTTTTTCACCGAAGAGGGGCAGATCAACGCGGTCGAGAACGTCTCGTTCACCGTCGAGGCCGGCTCCGTCCTCGGCGTCGTCGGCGAGTCCGGCAGCGGGAAGTCCGTCACCGGGCTCTCGCTCATCGACCTCGTCGAGTCGCCGGGGAAGATCACGAGCGGGGAGGTCTGGTACAACAACGCCGACCTCGCGGAGCGGGTCGAAGGCGACCGGCCCGAGGCGGTCGACGGCGACTTCGTCGACCTCCGCCGGCTCTCCGAGGCGGAGCGCCGGTCGCTCCGCGGCTCCGCGTTCAGCATGATCTTCCAAGACCCGATGAGCAGCTTCAACCCCTCGATCACCGTCGGCGAGCAGATCGCCGAGGCCGCCGAGGTGCAGCGCCGGGCCAGCGCGAACCCGCGCTCGACCCGGTCGCGGACGCAGGGGTACGGGCTGGGCCGGATGCTCCTCGACGGCGCCCTCCCCGACCGCTCGTACACCTCCGAGGAGAGCTGGGACCGCGCGGTCGAGTTGCTCGAGCGCGTCGGCATCCCCGACCCGGCCGAGCGCGCCGAGGAGTACCCCCACCAGTTCTCCGGCGGCATGCTCCAGCGCGCGATGATCGCGCAGGCGCTCGCCGGCGACCCGGACCTCCTCGTCGCCGACGAGCCGACGACCGCGCTCGACGTGACCATCCAGGCGCAGATCCTCGACCTGCTCGCCGACCTCCAGGAGACCATGGAGATGAGCGTCGTGCTCATCACCCACAACCTCGGGGTCATCGCTCGGGTCGCCGACCGGGTGAGCGTCATGTACGCCGGCGAGGTGGTCGAGCGCGGCACCCTGACGGACGTGTTCGACCGCCCGGTCCACCCCTACACGAAGGGGCTGTTGGGCTCGGTGCCGGACATCGACCGCCCGGGCGAGCGGCTCGAACCGATCGCGGGCAACGTTCCGGACCTCGTCGACGCGAACATGCCCGACCGCTGTTACTTCGCCGATCGCTGCCCGAAAGCCATGACCGACTGCCTCACGCGACTGCCGGAGTACGAAGTGAGCGATAGCCACCGCGCCCGCTGCGTCCTCGCCGAGCGCGAGTACAGCGAGGCCGACGCGGTCCCCGCCGAGCGGCTCGCGAGACCGACCGACGGCGGAGCGACCGGGGACGACGGGTCGACCGCGTCCGACGAGTCGGCCGCCCCCGACGCGGAGGTGAGCGATGACTGATCCCCTCGTCACCGTCGACGGCCTCGAGAAGTACTACTACGAGAACGACACGCTGCTCGACCGGCTGACCGGCGCGGAGCCGGAGGCGGTGCGGGCGGTCGACGGAGTCTCCTTCGACGTCCGCGAGGGCGAGACGCTCGGCGTCGTCGGCGAGTCCGGCTGCGGGAAGTCGACGCTCGCGGAGACGCTGATGCGGCTCCGCGAGCCGACCGGCGGCTCCGTGACGTTCGACGGCGACCCCGTCTTCGAGCTCTCCGGCGGCGACATGGACGCGTTCAGGCGGCGGGCGCAGGTGATGTTCCAGGACCCGTTCTCCAGTCTGGACCCGCGGATGACCGCCGGCGAGATCATCACGGAGCCGCTCGCGATCCACGACGTGGGGACCGCCGCGGAGCGGCGCGAGCGCGCCGAGACCCTCCTCGAGGAGGTCGGCCTCTCCGCCGACCAGATCGACCGGTACCCCCACGAGTTCTCCGGCGGGCAGCGCCAGCGCATCGGGTTCGCCCGCGCGCTCGCCATCGATCCGGAGTTCGTCGTGCTCGACGAGCCGGTGTCCGCGCTCGACGTGAGCGTGCAGGCGCAGGTGTTGAACCTGCTCGCCGACATGCAGGCGGAGCGCGACCTGACGTACCTGTTCATCGCGCACGACCTCTCCGTGGTGCGGCATATCTCCGATCGGGTCGCCGTGATGTATCTCGGCGAGATCGTCGAGATCGGCCCCACCGAGGAGATCTTCGAGGACCCGCAACACCCGTACACGAAGGCGCTGCTGGAGTCGGTCCCGCGGGCGGACACCGACGAGCGGGACCGCGTCGTCGAGACGATCCGCGGCGACGTGCCGTCGCCGCGGGACCCGCCCTCGGGCTGCTCGTTCCGGACGCGGTGCCCGGAGCTGATCCAGCCGCCGTGGCTGGACGCGCCGCAGGCGGCGTTCCGCGAGATCAGCGAGTTCAGGACCCGGATCGAGAACGGCGACATCGACGTGGACACGCGGTGGGAGCGGGTCGGCGATCCGGACAGAGAGGACCGGGCGGCGTTCGTCGACGCGCTCCGCGAGGAGGCGTTCGACGAGGACCTGCCTGACAACGACGAGGAGACGGTCCGCGAGGCGATCCGCGCGCTCGCCGACGGCGATCGCGAGGCAGCCGCGGCGACGCTGCGGGAGCGCTACCGGTCGCCCTGCGAGGCTATCGATCCCGCGCTGCCGGCGGGAAACCATCCCGACGCGTGCCTGCGGAACGAACAGCCGGCCGACGTGGAGGCGGCCCGCGAAGAGTGGGAGGCGGATCACGACGCTCCGGAGGTCGGAGCGTCGTCGCGGTAGCTCCTCGGGGAATTCTGGCGACGCGTGGCGAAACGATCGGAGCGGCGGCGGTCGCTCTCCCTCCCTACCGCTCCCGCACGACGACGAACTCCGCGAGGTCGCGGAGGTACTCGATCGCCTCCGTCTCCGGCGGGTCGGCGTCGTCGAGCGCGGCCAGGGCGAGGTCGGACTGCTCGCGGGCGCGCTCGTCTATCTCCGCGGGCGACAGCGACGTGACCTGCAGGACCGAGGGGCGGTCCATCTCCGCGTCCTGCCCGGTCGGCTTCCCGAGGTCGTCGGCGTCCGCGGTCGCGTCGAGCACGTCGTCACGCATCTGGAAGGCGACGCCGACGCGCTCGGCGTACTCGCCGAACGAGGCGACCGCGTCGGGCTCGGCGCCGCCGGCTATCGCGCCGAGCTCGGCGGCGGCCCGGAACAACGCGCCGGTCTTCCGGCGGGCGAGCTCCATGTACTCCTCCTCGGTGGTCGGCCGGGCGGCCAGCTCGGTGGCCTCTCCCTCCCCGAGTTCGACGAGCGCCTCGGCGACGGTCCGCATCGCGCGGGGCTCTGCGGAGAAGAGCGCGAACGCCTCGCCCAGCAGTCCGTCACTGGCGATGATCGCCGGGCCGTAGCCGTACTCGGCCCACGCCGACGGCGTGCCGCGGCGCACCTCGGAGCGGTCGATGATGTCGTCGATCACGAGCGACGCGTTGTGGACGAACTCGATCCCGGCCGCGAAGTCGACGGCGGCGTCGGGGTCGCCGTCGAACGCCTCGCAGGCGAGGATCGTCACGGCGGGGCGGACCCGCTTGCCGCCGGCGAGGACGACGTGGCCGACCTCCGCGGACAGCTCGTCGGGCTCGACCTCGTCGATGACGGCCTCCAGCCGCTCCTCGACCAGCGCGACCCGGCGCTCCAGGTACTCCATCTATCGCCCGGAGGGACCGGTCGCGCAAAGGCCTAACGGAACGGTCGCCGGCCTCGCCTCACTCGAAGCGGATCCCGAGGTCGTGGAGCCCGTCGTTGTTCTCGGCGACGTTGATCAGGAGCGGCGTGAGCGCCTCGATCTCCGGGGCGTTGGCGACGCCGCCGGCGTCGAGCGCGCGCAGCCCCTCGATCCCCTCCGCGAGGTCGGTCACGGTCGCCTTCGCGTCCTCGTCGTCGCCGATCACGAGCGTGTCGATCCCGAGGTCGGCGTCGAGGTTCGCGAGGCGGGCGGCCGCGAGGTTGTGGAACGCGCCCACGACGTCGACTCCCCCGGGCGCGGCGTCCGCGGCGATCCGCGTCACCGAGCCCGCGCCGGGCTTGTGGTAGTGAAAGCCCTCGTCGTCGCGCTTCATCCCGGTCGCGGGAGAGACGAGCACGTCGCCCGGATCGAGCGCGTCGGCGATCCCCTCGACGGTGTCGCCGACGTGGTACGGCGGGACCGCGAGCACGACGACCTTGGCCGCGGCGGCGGCGACCTCGTTCTCGGCGCCCGCCACCGCGGCGTCGATACCGCGGCTGTCGAGCTCGGTGGTGTACTCCTCGGCCTTGGTCTCCGCCTTCTCCGCGTCGCGCGAGCCGACCGTGACCTCGTGACGGGTGTCGGCGGCGAGCCGGAGCGCGAGCCCCTGTCCGATATCGCCCGTTCCGCCGAGTATCGCGATTTTCATACGATCAGTCGCGGCGCTCGCGTCTTAGTGGTTGCGTGACCGGCCGTCCTCGCCACCGTTCGGACCGGGCGCCCCCGCCCGGATCGGGGGCTTCTTTTCCGAGCGTGGCGAGCCGACGCCCATGGACGAGCAGGACCGCGTCAGCGCGTTCGTCGACGAGCACGGACTCGAAGCCGACCTCCCGTACCGCGTCCTCGACCTGGAGAGCGAGGTCGGCGAGATCGCCAAGGAGGTGACGACGTCGACCGAGTACGGAAGCGACCCCGACGCCGCCGCGATCGCGACCGACGAGATCGGCGACGCGCTGTTCGCGCTGCTCGCGCTCGCCGACGCGGCCGAGGTCGACGCGGGGGACGCGCTCGACGAGTCGCTGGCGAAGTACGAATCCCGGATCGACGAGTCGGGAGACGCGAGCTCCGGGCGCTGACGGACCGACTCGGCGATGGCCGACCGAACCGCGGAGCGCGGTACCGCTACTCCGCCGCCCTCTCACGCCGGTCGAGCGTCTCGTTGATCGCCAGCGGCACGACGACCCCGCCGCCGATGAACAGCGCGAGGGGGACCCATTCCGGATACGACAGGTTCAGCGACTCGATCGCCAAGGCGACGGTGACCGTGAGGGCGATACACGTCCCGATGACTGCGTTCTCGCGGGAGACCATACGCGATCCGTCGTTCGTATTCGTGAAATCGGTTGCGCCGCCCCGGCGCGGTCACCCCAACTCACCGAGCCCCGCGGCCGCGAGATCGACGTGCTCGGCGACGAGGTCGGCGGCGCGGTCGTAGGGAGACCCGGATCGCGCCGCGTTCGGTTCCTCGACCGCCGGTCGCGACGTCCCGGCCGCCTCGAACACGCGATCGACGAACGCCTCTCGCACGCCCTCGTTCTCGAAGAGCCCGTGGAGGTAGGTCCCGAGCACGCGGTCGGTCGCCGCGCTCTCCGGGCCGAGCGGTCGGGCGGTCTCGTCGGTCGGCGACGACCGACCCATGTGGATCTCGTAGCCGGCCGCGGTCCCGGTCGCCCCCGCGATCGGACCGACCCCGTCGACGGGCCGAGTCACGCGCTCCACGCGCTTGTCGGGCGAAAAGCGGGTTTCGACCGGGAGCACGCCGACGCCCTCGACCTCGCTGGCCGGTCCCGTCCCCTCGACGTGGGCGCCCGTGATCCGCTCGCCGAGGATCTGGTATCCGCCGCAGATCCCGACGATCGGCCCCTCGAAGCCGCGGATCGCCTCGTCGAGGCCCGCCTCGCGCAGCGCGAGCAGGTCGTCGACCGTGTTCTTCGAGCCGGGGAGCACGACCGCGTCGGCGTCAGAGAGGGGTCGGTCGGCCCCACTGCCGGACGCGTCGATCGGGACGTACGCCACCCGGACCCCGGGTTCGCGCGCGAGGGGTTCCAGGTCGGTGAAGTTCGAGATTCGGTGGAACCGCGGGACCGCGACCCGGACCGCCTCGTCGTCGGGGACGCCGTCGTCCGCGCCGAGGACGCCGGCGACCTCGCCCCGGCCGGCGCCGCGATCGTCGCCCGCGTCCGGCAGCGAGAGGCTGTCCTCCGCCGGGAGGCCGGGATCGTCGTGGGGGACGACGCCCACGATCGGGACGCCCGTCCGGTCCTCGATCTCCTCGATGCCGGGTTCGAGGAGGGACGGGTCGCCGCGGAACTTCGTGATGACCGCGCCGGCGACGCGCTCGCGCACGTCGTCGGGGAGGAGTTCGAGGGTGCCGTAGAGGCTCGCGAAGGCGCCGCCGCGCTCGATGTCGACCGCGATCAGGATCGCGGCGTCGGAAAAGCGGGCGCACTCGACGTTCGCGAGATCGCGGTCGTGGAGGTTGATCTCGGCGATGCTCCCGGCCCCCTCCGCGACGATCACGTCGTGGTCGGCGGCCAGTCGTCGGTGCGCCGCGACCGCGGCGTCCCGCGCGCGGTCCCAGTGGGACTCGTAGTACTCGCCGGCCGCGACGTGGCCGACCGCCTCGCCGTCGAACACCAGCTGGCTCTCGCCGTCGCCGCGGGGCTTGAGCAGGACGGGGTTCATGTCGGTCGTCGCCGGAACCTCGGCTGCCCGCGCCTGCACGTGCTGGGAGACGCCGATCTCGCCCCACTCTCCGTCTGGCGCGAGCGCGACGCGGGCGTTGTTGCTCATGTTCTGGGCCTTGAACGGGGCGACCGAGACGCCCCGGCGCGCGAGGAGCCGGCAGAGCCCGGCCGCGAGCGTGCTCTTGCCGGCGTGGCTGGCGGTGCCGGCGATCAGGACGGTGTCGGCGTCGGCGCCGGCGCCGGCGTCGGTACCCATCCTCTCGCTCACGGTCTCAGTACTCCGTCCCCCGCCGGGCGCGGTGGCCCGCATCGAACGGGTGAGCCTCCTTCCGGACGTTCGTGATCAGGTCCGCCACGCCGTCGAGGTAGTCGGGCTCGTCGTGGCTCCCGGTGAGGACGAGTTCGAGGTTCTCGGACTTCGACTCCGCGAGCGCGACGACATCCTCGGGGTCGACGAGCCCGCGGTCGGCGGCGTACAACACCTCGTCGAGTATCAGCATGTGGACGCCCTCGTCGGGGTCGTCGTCGAGCGGGAGGGGGTCGGTCAGGTCCGCGTCGGCGGCGCCCGCGACGAGCGCCTCCGCGCGTTCGAAGGCGGCCTCCGCCTTCGCCGCGTGCTCGTCGTCGCCGGAGCCGTCGAGGAGCCCGTGCCAACCGTAGTGGCCCGCGTTCTCGTAGGAGAAACCGGGCATCGCGGCGATCGCGTTGTACTCTCCCCTGACGCCCTCGACGCTGTCGGCGCCGCCCTTCATGAACTGGAGCATGTGGACGCGGTAGCCGTGGCCCGCGGCTCGAAAGCCCATCCCCATCGCCGCCGTGGTCTTCCCCTTGCCGTCGCCCCACCACGCCTGCACGAGCCCGAACTCCTCGGGCGCGGCCGGCTCGATCGGCTCCGGTTCGGGGGCGACGCCGCCGCCGGGGGTGCGCGCCCGGTTCGCCGCCCGGTCGTCGCTCTCGGTCGGTTCCGCCGTGGTCTCGTCGCTCGGTGCCGCCGCGTCGTCGATGGCGTCAGTGTTATCAGTTGTCATGGTTCGAAGACCTCCGCCCGGTCGTCGGAGACGACGCCGTGCTCGGCGTCGGCCGGCGGACCGGGGTACTCGCCGTCCGGGTACCGCGACCGCAGGCTCGCGCGGACCGCGTCCCGGACGCAGACGCGGGCCGCCGCGCCGACCGGGGTGGCGCTGCCCGAGAACGCCGCCGGCTCCCCGGTCGGGTCGTCGCCGACGACCACCGCGTCGCTCGTCGTCCCCGGCACGTCCGCCGTCGCCAGCAGCGTCGCGGCCTTCGCCTCGGCCGCGACCGCGACGAGGTTCGCCGCCGCGCCGTCCGCGAGCCGGCGGGTCGTGCCGACGGTCAGGTTGACCGTGCCGGGCCGCGGCGGGTCGTCCGTCGCCGCCTCGGCGTTGCAGTTGAGGTCGCCCGCGTCGTCGTTCGTCGCGCCCGCCGGCTCCATCGGCAGCGTCGCCGGGTTCGACAGCCCGACGGTCGCGTACGCGACGACCGGCCCGAAGCGCGCGCCGCGGACGTGAGCCATCGACACGCCGGTGAACAGGGTCGGCGGGGCGCCCTCGCTTTTAAATTCGGCGTGGGCCAGCCGCTCGTCGCGGTACGCGCCGAGGTCGGTCCGATCGAACCCCTCCGGCACCGAGACGTTGTAGGCGGCGTCGGCCCGCGATCGGCCGCCGCCCCAGCCGGTCGAGAGCCAGCGCGTCTCGGGGCGGCGCAGGCGGAGCACCCCCTCGCGGACGGTCGCGTCAAACATCGTCGCCCTCCGGGTCGGTCGCTTCCGCGCCGGTCGGATCGCCCTCGCCCACGTCCAGCGCCGCGAGCAGCCGGTCGTTCTCGGCGGGTCGGCGTACCGCGACGCGGACGTGCGAGTCGAGCCCGCGGAAGGTGGTCGCGTCCCGGACCGCGACGCCGCGGTCGCGGGCGTCCGCGATAATCCGCTCGAAGGACCGGCCGCCCTCTGCCTCCCCCACGTCGAGCAGCAGGAACGGCGCCTCCGAGGGGGTCACGTCGTACCGTTCCGCGAGCGCCGCGGCCATCCGCGACCGCTCCGTGCGGACGCGCTCGCGGGTTTCGCTTATAAATTCCTCTTGCCGCATGCAGTGCGCACCCGTCGCGAGCGCCGGGACGCTCACGTTCCACGGGCGCCGGGCGCACTCCAACGCCGCGCCGAACTCGCCCGTCGCGACCGCGAAGCCCGTCCGGATCCCGGGGAGCCCGAACAGCTTCGTCAGCGATCGGGCGACGACGACGCCCTCAGCTCCCGCGAGCGAGGGGCGATCGGTGAATCCGCGGAACGCCTCGTCGACGAGCAGGGGCGTGTCGGCCGCGCGGCACCGCGCCGCGAACCGCTCCAGCTCCCCGTGCTCGTAGTCGGTTCCCGTGGGGTTGTTCGGGGCGCAGACGACCGCGAGCGCGTGGTCGGCCGGGTCGGCGTCGAGGACCGCGTCGGCCGCGACGAAGGCGGGCTCGCCGCCCTGCAGTCGAACCTCGCGGGCGTATTCGCCGAAGCTCGGCGCGGGGAGCAGGGCGGTGTCGCCCGGGTCGACCGCGAGCGCGACCGCGGCCCGGATGGCGGCGAGCCCGCCCGGCGTCGGCACGACCGCCACCGGATCGCAGTCGACGTAGTCGGCGGCGGCCTCGCGGAACGCTTCGGGCGGCTCCGCGGGATACGAGCGCGCCGCCACGAACGCCTCGCGGTACGCCTCCTCGACGCCCGGCGGGACCTCGGGGTTGGTGTTCGCCGAGAAGTCCAGCAGGTCTGGGTCGTCGCTGCTGCCGTGCGGTTCGCGGTCGACGCCGAGCGCGGTGTCGAGGTTCATGGGTCGGTGTGGTGTCGGTCCGAGTCGTCGGCCGGCGGCTCCTCCGGATCGCCCGCCAGCAGCCGCTCTGCGATCCGCACGTCCGACGGGTAGTTGACGTTGACGGCGAGCCGGGCGTCGTCGGTGAGATGGACCGCGCCGGCGTCGCCGTCGCTGTCGTCGTCCGCGGAGCCGTCGTCCTCCGCGTCCCTCCCGTTTCCGTCGCCCGCCCCGCCGCCCACCACGTTGATCCCGGCCGGAACGATCTCGCGGCCGTCGATCTCGGTCGTCGCGTCCGCGCTGACGCCCAGCTCGTGCTTCCGTGACGCCGGCACGCAGACGGTGAGCGAGTCGCCGTCGGCGGCGCGGGCCGCGTCGAGGACCGCGTTCACCGCCGCTCCGTCGAGGAGCGGGAGGTCGGCGGCGACGGTCAACAGGGGATCTCCGCCCGCGTCGGCCGTTTCCATCGCGTGCTGTAAGTCGGCGACGTAGCCGTTCCCGGGGGCGTCGACGACCGACAGCGACGGGAGCTCGCTCGCCCGGTCGGCGAGGTGTTCCCGCGTCCGCGTCGCGTGCGGGGAGACGACCGCGTGTCCCTCGTCGATCCGGCTCTCGGCGAGCGCGTCGAGGACGCGGTCGACCATCGGCCGCCCCGCGACCTCGCGGAGCGGCTTCTCCGTCTCGCCGCCGAGGCGGGTACCGCGGCCGCCGCACATCAGAAGCGCGTCCACGCGATCACCCCCGCGTGCAGCGCGGCGACCCGCGCGAGTTCGGTGGTCGTGCCGAGCACGTCGCCCGAGACGCCGCCGAGTCGCCGGCGGGACCACCGGAGGACCAGCGCCGCGGTCGCCAGCGCGGCGAGGAGCGCGGCGAGCCCCGGCAGGACCCGCGGCCACGCGAGCAGCGCGGCGGGCGCCGCCAGCGCCAGGACCGGGAGCGCCGCCCGACTCGACGACTCGCCGGTCAGCGCCGAGCCGAGCCCCTCGTGGGGCGCGTCGCCGACGCAGACGAGCGTCGCGGTCGCGGCCTTCGCGCCGACCTCGGCGGCGACGACGACCCCGAGCGCGGCGAGGGGGACGCCTCCGCCCTCCGCGGTCGACGCGGCCCCGACCTCGATCAGTCCGAGCGCGGCTGTCGCCAGCCCGAGCACGACGAGCACGAGCGCGACGGTCCCGCCGACGCCGAGCTCGGAGTCCTTCAGCACCTGCCGGCGCTCCTCGCGGTCCCCGTGGACCGCCGCGGCGTCGCCGAGGTCGGCCGCGCCGTCGAGGTGGCCGATCCCGGTGACCGCGTAGACGGCGAGGACGAACGCGAACGCGACCGTGGGGGCGGGGACCGACGCGGGCGGCGCGGCGAGCAGCAACGGGGCGGCGACGAGCGCGCCGACGAGGTAGCCGACGACCGGGAACGTCCACGGCGATCGCGCGAACGCCCCCCACGCCGTCTCGTCGCGGCCGACCGGGATCCGGGTGAGGAAGCCGATCGCCCCGCGGAGCGCGGTCAGAACCATCCGATCACCCCCGCGGGAGTCGAGATCCACCCCGCCGTCAGCCACCCGACCGCCGCCAGCCACCCCGCCGCGAGGGCGACCGCGACCCCGCCGGCGACGCCGACGAGCCGGACCGCCCGCTCCGCGTCGGTGACGCTCGGCGGGCTCGCGCCCGGGTTGAGGACGTAGTGCCCGGGCTTCTCCAGTCGCACGTCGAGCGCGGCCGCGCCGGTCGCCATCGGCCACCCGGAGTTGGGTGACTCCGGTTCCCGCGCCCACGAGGCCGCCCGGCGGAGGGTCCCGACCGATCCGCCCGGTCCGGCCGCGAGCGCCAGACACCCCGCGGTCGCGCGGGCCGGGAGGAACATGACGGCGTCGTCGAGCCGCGCGCTCGCCCAGCCGACCGGCTTCGAGCGGTAGCCGAGCATCGAGTCGAGCGTGTTGACGGCCTTCACCCAGACCGCGCCGGCGACCCCCGCGGCGAGCGGGAGGCCGACTCCGGAACCGCCGACCGCGACCCCGGCCGTCGGGCCGACCGCGATCCCGACCGCCGCCCCGAGCGCGAACCCGCCGAGAGGCGCGACGAAGCCGTCGGCGAGGTTCTCGGCCGCGCTCTCGACGGCCGCGCTCCGGAGGTCGGCCGGCGAGAGGTCGGTCGCGTCCCGGCCCGCGAGCGCCCGCACCGACTCTCGGGCCGCGTCCGGGTCGGTCTCGGTCAGGTCGACGACCTCCGCGGTCGTCGCCAGCAGCATCCGGAGGCTGACGGTCGTAAAGAGGATCGCGCCGGCGACGGCGACAGGGAGGACGGAGGGGGCGGGACGAACGGACGCGGCCGCCGCGACGACCCCGCCCCCGACCGCCGCGGCGGCGAGGGGGAGCCCGACCGCGACCGCGACGCCGACGAGCCGAGGGTGCGACCACGACCGGTCGAACCGGCCGACGACCGACCCGAACAGCGCGACGGGGTGGACCCGGGCCGGCGGCTCCGCGAGCGCGAGGTCGATCGCGACCGCGATCCCCAGCGCGGCGAGGGGAGCGAACGGGGGGATGAGAGGGAGCGCGGTCGTCATCGCGGTTACAATCCGTCGAGGAACGCGTCGAACGCCCCGCTCTCCGGGTGGACGTGGCAGTACGTTCCGAGCGTTCGGTGTTCGATCAGGCCGTCGTGCTCCCCGTCGATCCCGCTCCCGCGCTCGACCTCAAACGCGAACCGGGCGTCGCTCGCGGCGTCGGCCTCCGAGTAGTGGAACTCGTGACCCCGAAGGGTCGCGCCCGCGGCGGCGGTCGGCGCGTCCCGCGTCGCCCGCAGCTCGACGTGGTCGAGCGCCTGATACCGGTCGCGCATGCGCACGTCCGCCGGGAGGACGCCCGCCATCGCGTGCGTCTCACCCTCGACGGTCGTCAGCGACTCCGCGAGCGCCATCAGCCCGCCGCACTCGCCGAGCACGGGTGTCCCCTCGGCGGCCGCGCTCGCGATATCGTCGAGCGCGGGGCTCGCCGCCAGTTCCGCGGCGTGAAGCTCCGGGTAGCCGCCGGGGAGGTAAACGGCGTCGCAGGGCGGGAGCGCGTCGCCCGCGACCGGAGCGAACGTCTCGATCGTCGCCCGCTCGCGGAGGCGCTCGACCGTCGCCGGGTACGCGAACCGGAAGGCGTCGTCGCGGGCGACCGCGACGCGGGGGCGGTCGGCGGGAGCGACTTCGTCCGTGGGTTCCGCCGCGTTCACCACGCCCGCCCCGCCCGCCGGTTCCCGAGCGAGATCGACGAGCCGGTCGACCCGGAGCCCATCCGCGGCCTCGTCGAGCGCGTCGTCGGGCAGGGGCGACTCGTCGCCCATGTGGAGCCCGAGGTGGCGGTCCGGCACTTCGAGGTCGTCGTTCGGCGGGATCCGGCCGAGATACGCGATCTCGTCCGGCAGCGCCTCGCGGATCCCGTCGGCGTGACGCCCGCCGTGCGCGCGCTGGGCGATCACGCCGGCCACGTCGATGTCGCGGCCGATCCGGTCGGCGTAGGTCCGGAAGCCGAGCGCGGTCGCCGCGACGCTCTCCATCCCCGCGCTCGCGTCGACCACGAGGACGACCGAGAGGTCGAGCGCCTCGGCGACCGCGGCGGTGCTCGACCCGTCGCCGTCGTACAGCCCCATGGCGCCCTCGACGACGCAGACGTCGCCCTCGCCGCGGGCGTAGTTCCGGCGGAGGCCGTCCTCGCCCTGCAGCCACAGGTCGAGCGTGCGCGAGGGGCGCCCGGCCGCGCGCTCGTGGTGGCTCGGGTCGATGAAGTCGGGGCCGGCCTTCGCCGGCTGCACCGCATGTCCCGCGTTCTCCAGCGCGCGGATCGCGGCGAGCGTCGCGACCGTCTTCCCGACGCCGGAGGCGGTGCCGCCGAGGACGAATCCCCTCATGGCGAGGGCTCCTTCTCGGCCAGCAGGCGGTCGGTGATCTCGGCCACGCGGTCGCGTACGTCGCCCGCGGGGACGCCGGCGCGTTCGGAGAGCGCCAGCGCCCCGCCCATCCCGACGCCCTCCTTCGCCTCGCCGCGGGCGTACGCCGCCATCGCCGGGTGGTCGCTCTCGCCGAACGCCGGGTCGGTCGCGGCCAGTCGCAGGTCGAGGTCGTCAGCGAGCGCGCCCACGTCGGCGGAGGGATCGCCGGCCACGAACGAGGTGGTCGCGAGCGGGAGTCGGCGATCGACGCCCGCGTGCCGCGCGAGCGCGGCGACCGTCGCCATCTGGGTCCCGCCGGCGAGGGTCACGTCGATCCCGCGCTCGACCGCGCCGACGACGAGGCCGGCGGCCGCGGCGAGCACGGGGTCGCCCATCAGCCGGAGCGCGTCGATCGGAGAGCCCGCGGCGTCGCCGGCGGCGATCCCGCTTTCGGCCAGGCCCTCCTCGACGACCGCGCGCTTGGTCCGGAGGGGGTTCGCCGGCAGCGACGAGGAGACCGCCGGGCGCTCGCCGAGCGCGGTGAGGACGCCGAGCGCGGTCGTCGTGCCGCCGGGGATCGTCTCGGCGACGAGGAGCTCGGGGTCGGATCCGTCACTGCCTCCGGACGCGTTCGCTTCCCCGCCCCTCGCCGCTTCCGCCGCCAGTCCCCGCGCCGCCTCGAAGATCCCCGCCGCGTCAGGGACCGGCTCCGGGTCACGCACGTCGCCGCCCGGCGCGGCGCCCGCGTCGAGGACCGGCGCCTTCGAGGGCGCCGTCGGAACCGCGAGCCCCGCGTCGACCCCGACGAAGTCGAACCCGACGAGCTCGCGCGCGGCGCGGGTGACGACGGCCGGGGTCGGACAGCCGGAGGGGCTGACGGGGACGGCCGAGCCGGGCGCGGGCCGCCCGTCGGCGACGATCTCGAGGTCGGCGCTCGGGGTGTGTCTCCGCAGCTCCGGGTCCGCGCCCGCGGCGCTGATCCCGTCGACCGCGGCGGTCTCGGTCGTCCCCGCGACGACCGCGAGGATCACCTCGGTCACGCCGCACCTCCGGCTCGCCGCTCCGATCCGTCGGTCTTCCGGGACGGTCGATCGCGTCCGTCTCCCGCCCGATCGTTGACAACCACTAGCAGTTGGTTAGCACAAGCGGACTTTAATCGATCGGGACCGGAGCCCGGCGGACGGCATCCCCCGCCGATGCGACCGTGAGGCGAGCGCCGGCCTGCTGACAGTCGAGGACGGAGAAATATGCGAACGACTCCCACACATATAAATCTGACATTCGCTAACGGGTAGTGATAATGGAAACCGACGGTCCGAGTGTGAAAATCAAGCAGTATGGAACCGGAGACGTCGAGACCGGTTCGGAAAGCCGCCCGGCGATCGAGCGACGGCGACTGCCGGACGAATCCGGAGAAGGGGGCGGAGCATGACCGGCGACGCCCGCCCGACGCCGGAGGACGCCCTCCCGGACCTCTCCGGGAACGTCGCCGTCGTCACCGGCGGCGGCCGGGGGATCGGGCGGGCGATAACCCTCGGGATGGCCGCCGCGGGGGCGACGGTCGTCCCCTCGGCGCGGACCGCCGCCGAGGTCGAGACCGTCGCCGACGAGGCCCGCGATCTCGGCGTCGAGGCGCGGGGGATCACCGCCGATGTGACCGACGACGGCGACGTGGCCGCGCTGGTCGACGAGACCGTCGACGAGTTCGGTTCCCTCGACGTCCTCGTCAACAACGCCGGGTTCAACCTGGGGGACGCGCTCGGCGATCCAAGCGAGATCGAGTCGGACGCGGTCGATTCGGTCCTCGACGTGAACCTGCGGGGGGCGTTCCGGACCCTCCGGGCCGCCGGTCCGCACCTGAAGGAGGCCGAGGGGAGCGTCGTCAACGTCGCCAGCGTGGCGGGCGAGGTCGGCCTGCCGAGACAGCACCCGTACGTCGCCTCGAAACACGGGCTGGTCGGGCTCACGAAGAGCGCGGCGATGGACTGGGCGCCGGAGGTGCGGGTGAACGCGGTCGCTCCGGGTTACGTCGCCACCGACCTCACGGAGACGTTACAGGAGAACGAGCGACTTCGGCAGTCGATCCTCGACCGGACGCCGCTCGACCGGTTCGCCGACCCGACGGAGATCGCGGGCCCGGTCGCCTTCCTCGCGAGCGACGTGGCGAGCTTCGTCACCGGCGAGACGCTCGCCGCCGACGGCGGGTGGACGGCTCGGTGAGACCGGAAGGCGGGCGCTCCGGTACGCGTCACGGTGATCAGTATTCGGCTCGACGATCGGCGCAATCGGACGGACTTCCGGATCGTGCTCCGTAGACTCTCGCGAGAGAACGGATTCGGTCAATACAGGAGATAAACTGATCAATATGTGGTAACGTCTCTATACTTATACAGCCGTGAGATGTCTTTGGAACCACAGAGTCGGATAATGACGAAGCATACATGTCCAACGTGCGGGCGAGATGATTTCGCGCGTAATATCGATATGAAGGCTCACCACACGATTGCGCACGGTGAGAGTCTCGTTGATCAGGACAACCCATGCGAATGTCCGATGTGCGGTGAGGTGTTTGCAAGCGAACCAGGGATGAAAGCTCACCACGCCCTCATTCACGCAGAAAGTATCGCAGAGTCACGAAGTCTTGGCAAATCGACCCGTCAAACTGTTCTGGATCGAGATGACAATCGATGCCAGAGATGTAATATCAAAGTCGCAGCAGGCAGCGAGAACGGAGCTGGGTTTCAGCTCCACCATATCGTTCCGTTTTCAGCGGGTGGCCCAAACCATCCGGATAATCTTGTCACTCTTTGTAACGATTGCCACACACTGGCACATCAGCAAATGAAGAATCTTGTCGAGGAACATACTGAATTGCTCGATGAACTCCGAACCATCGTGTGCGACACCAAGTAAAAATTCAATAAATCCTATCCAGTATGTGGGTAGGGATACAGCAATTCATCGGGGTTGGGAGGTCAATTGGCGGTAGTTTGATTTTGATTGTCCATGATTGTGATGTATGAGCCAAAGTATTGGGCGTGAATTAGCGGCTCTGCGACAGAAGCTGGATAGGTTACCAGAGACAGAGGAGCCACCGCCAACAACGTTACAAGTGCTCAATCGGAGTACCCAGGAACGCGCTTGGCAGCAGTTCTTCGTACACTTCCTGACTCCTGAGGCACCACATGGTCTTGATCACGCGGTATTAGAACATGTCTTGTCCGGTTTAGCTGAGAGAATGGATATGGAGTTCTCGTTTTCACGGTTCGAAATTGAGGACATTCGGATCGCACAAGAGGTGACGACGGACGCCGGAATTCCGGACGTCATTATGTGGGTACCTGAGGAGTGGTACATCTGTTGGGAACTGAAGGTACACGCTTCAGAGGGTCATGACCAGACTGATCGGTACGTGAGCGTGGATTCGTTTAATGGCATTGGGCTTGCGAAAGATGACATGCCGGCGGAGGGCCATCATTACGTCTTTTTAGCGCCGGAAGCGGCGTCGCCGCCGACCGCGAATGAGTTCGCTCATGTTTCATGGGAGTGGTTTGTCGATGAGTTGCAGGCTTTTCTGGCGGCGAGTTACGATGCATACCCTGCACGAACTACGGCACAGCTGAAAGATTTCGCGGATACAGTTCGGAGCGAACTCACCATGACAGAATACCAAGAAAACCAGCGAGAAATGGTAGAACAGTACGTTGAACACCATGATGTGATCACGGAAATTGAAGCAGCATTCGATGACGCATGGACTGAGTTTCAACAGACATGGGGGACGCGATTAGCAAATACCATAGAGACGGCAACGCTTGATAATGACTCAGACGTGTCCGACAAGTATGCTGCCGTAGAGTTGAAGATGGGTTCAGGGAAACAACGGCAATGGACATTCCGACAGGGGAGCCCAGATTGGTCATGGATATTCCCTCGTGAGTGGTGGCAGCGATTGGATACTGGACAGCCGATAACGAAAACACCGAAACCGAATGCAAGAGTGGGATTTCTGCATCGTCTTGAATGGGATCGGGAAACAGCGGTCGGCGATCGGACACTTGTCGTGTACGTTCGGAACGCGCCATCTGGGCACGAAGACTTCTACAATGGGTTCGCAAAGCGTATTACAGAAGCAACGACTGAAATTGAATCGGCACTTTCGGCAACAAACTTCACCATGACTGGAAACAAGTCAAACATCATACGCGGAGAATACGAAATTGAAGTGGAGCGTCACGACGGATTCTTTGACGCGTACTTGCATGCGTTAGCTCGTGCACTCAATGAAGGCGCACTGTCGAACCCAGCATTGGTCGAGATGATCGACCGTCTATACGAAGACACGATTCAGAATGATGTATTCCTCTAAGAGAAATCGTGCAATTGGCACGTACCATTAACCAGCCGTTTCAGGTTGTCTATGTCTGAAGAGTAGGATTTCCACGGAGCCGTATTGGTCGCTCCCCGTCCGGGTTCGACCGGACGTGCGACGCGGAATCCGATCCGGGGTCGCGAACCTCCCCGCGCCTACTCGGTGAGCGGGAGGAAGATCCCGAAGACGAACGGGGTGACGAGCGCGATCGCGGTCCCGAGGAACTCCATATTGAGGAGGAGCCGCTCCTCCCAACCGGGCACCTGCGCGCCCGTCACGTGGATGTACGCCTCGCCGACGACCCCGATCAGGAACAGCCCGAGCCCGAACAGGACGCCGCGTTTGGTGATCTTCGGATAGTCCAGGTTTCCGTACCGGCCAGCCATGAGCGACGGTTTTTCGGAGAATTTGATAAGGATTGCCGTTCCGGGGTTCCGGATCGACGTCGGTGACACCCCTACGCCAGCCCGCCCGCGGTGAACACCGCGTAGCAGATCGCCACGAGCAGCCCGGAGTGGAACAGCGCGGCGTAGCGCCCGCGGGAGGCGGTACCCGCGAACCAGCCCGACGCGAGCATCGTCGCCTGCGTGACGACGTACAGGCGGAAGCGTTCGAGGTCGGGGAGCACGGTCTCCGGCTGAGTCACGAGATCGGTGGCGCCCGCGAGGTCGGCGAGCCGCGCGGCGTCGATCACCTGCGTGTTGACGACGGCGACGACCGCCGCGACCAGCGCGGCCGCCGCCCAGCCGACCGCGACGTACGGGTGCATCGAGGAGCGGAGCGCGCGCTGCTCGCTGTAGAGCCGCCCGACCTCGATCCGGAGCGTCTCGAAGACGGCGTCGGCGTCGCTCCCGGCGTTCACGGCGTCGGTGACGAGCCCGAGCGTCCCCTCGGCCAGCGGGGTCCCGACGCGGTCGACGAACCGGTCGATCGCGGCCGCGCGGACGTCCGCGGCACCCTCTGACTCCCCGTCGGACCGCCCCGTCGCCGTCGTCGACCGGAGCGCGAACGCGAGGTCGGCCACGTCGTCGTCCAGCACGCCGAGGTCAGCGTCGCGCGCGACCGCCTCGACCGCCGCGGGGAAGGGCCGCCCCCGCGCGACGTGGCCCGAGACGGCGTGGACGAAGTCCGCCAGCTCGCGGTCCTTCGCGTCGTCGATCCGGGTGCGCCTCCCCGCGACGGCGCCGACGGGGAGCGCGAAGGCGGCGTACGAGAGCAGCCCCACGTTGACGAGGGTGTACCCCTCGAACGCGAGCGCGGCCGCGAGCAGCGCGGCGGGCGGCGCGCAGACGACCGCGGCGCTTGCCGGATTGTGCCCGGCCGAGGCGAGGATTCCGCGGGGGGTCGCCGGCAGGTCGTAGCTCGCGCGCTGGTTCGGCGGGCGGAGCGTGCCGACCGCGACCGCGCCGACGAGCCCGATGGCGACGAGGAAGGCGACGGCGCCGTAGAGGACGACCGCCCGCGTCGGCACCACCCCGACCGGGGTGTCGACCGGCGGGAGCAGCTCCGGGACGACGACCGTGAGCGCGGTCGCCGCGATGACGAGCAGCGCCGGCAACACCAACACGACGACGAACAGCTCCGTGAGCAGCTCTAAGAACCGCCGCGCGCGCTTCCGGGCCCGGTCCTGCCGGTGGGCTAACATTCGGCGCTCCGTCCGCAGGTACTCCGCGAGCGCCGCGTCGCCGGTCGCCGCGTGCTTGCGGAACTTCAGCAGGAACGGCGCGAGCAGCTCTCGCGAGGGCGTGTCGCGGGCGACGCGACGCAGCCCCTCGTCGAGGCTCCCGGCGAGTTGCGCGGCGTTGATCGCCTTCCGCAGCGAGGCCGCGGTCCCGCCGTACGCGTCGTTGGCGGCGGCCTTCTCGACCATCTCGCGAGGGCCGTCGCTCCCGGCCGCGAGCAGTTCGAGGTAGCGCACCGCGGACGGGAGGGTCCGCTCGATGTCGGTCCGCCGGGTCGCCGTGAGCCACCGGAGGTGGAGGCCGCCGAGCCGCACCGTCGCGCGCTTCGCGAGGAGCCCGGCGAGGGCGGCGGCCACGAGGGCGACGCGGTCGGCCGACAGCGACCCGATCGGGACCGGCGATCGCGCGCCGATCCGGGCGTCGGCCGCCGCGAGCACGCCCGGAACGATCGACGCGGCGACGATCAGCGCCGGGACGACGACGGCGACGCAGGCGACCCACGAGAGCCCGTACACCCGCGACAGGTACGTCTCGAACCCCGTGTCGAGCGCGGTGCCGCGGTACCGCTTCCGGTCGGCGTCGTGCCGGCGGTCGCCCGCGTGGCGCGCGAACAGGGCGTACAGCACGCGGTCGACCACCGAGGAGCCGCCGGCCCGCGCGAACCCGTCTGCCTCGGCCGCGTCGAGGGCGCGGCGGCCGCCCGGGGCGTCGGTCCGGGTCCGCGAGTCCCCGCTCACGGTCGCCCCTCCCCGTCCGCCGTGCGGGCGGCGCGCTCGACGGTCGCCGCCTCGTCGGTCCGGAGGTCCGCGAGGAACTCGAACAGCGCGTCGAAGTCGTCGATCCCGTCGCGGACGAGGTACTCGACGTACCGGCGCTTGGACGCGAACTCGGACTCGACGGCGGCCACGTCGCGGTCGGTGTTGTCCGCGACGCGAGCGAACGCGTGGAGCCGGGGACCGTCACCGCCGGGCACGGTCGACCCGCCGGTCTCGGGGGCGCCCGAGAACCGGAACTCGCCGCCGGCGTCGCGCCACGCGACCGTGTTGTAGTACACCGTCTCGGTCCCCTTGTCGACGACGCCGGCGCCGCCGTGTTTGGGGTTCCCCGTCGGGCTGCGTTTCGCCTCCGGGTCGAGCGCCTCGTACTCCGCCTCGGAGAGCAGCTCGACCGCCCGCGAGACGTAGCGCTCGCCGTCGACCTGCCGCGGGAAGACGACGAGATCGACCTCGCGGAGGAGGTACGCGGGGAGCCCGCGCTCGATCACGCGGTTGACGAGCGCCTCCACGTCCTCGGCGTGGGTGGTGCCGATCACGCCGTGGCCCGTGTTGAGCGTCTCCGCGAACGTCTCGAAGCTCGCGGGCGTGTTGATCTCGGCGATCACCTCCACGTCGGGGTTGAGGTAGTTCGCTTCCGCCATCAGCTCCGACATGCTCACGGCCTTGTACGCGTCCTCGTGGTCGCGCGTCGTGAGCGACACCCCGGTCTCGTGCGGGAGCCGGACCTCGCGGGACCCCTCGTCGATCGACACCGGCCGGTCGTCGAACGGGATGAAGGGCGTGTGGGCGTTCAAGAGGGTCGTCTTCCCCACGCCGGTCGGTCCGGCGAAGAGGACGGTCCCCCGGTGCTCGTACAGCAGCCACAGCAGGGTGACCAGGTCGGGCGAGAGCGTCCCCCGATCGACCAGATCGACGGGCGTCAGGGCGTCCGCGCTCTGCTTCCGGATCGAGACGTGCGGCCCGCCCTCGGAGATGACGGGGAGCGCCACCGCACACCGGATCGTCTCGTCGACGCCGTCGACGTCGAGGTTCACCTTCGCCGACGGCGTCGACGCGTTGAGCTCGGTGCCGTCGCGGGCCGCCAGGCCGGTGACGACGTTGACGAACGCGGTCTCGTCGTCGAACGCGAGGTTGGTCGGGACGCGTCGCCCGCCGTCGCCGGCGTCGTTCCCGGCCCCCTCCAAGATCGAGGTCCGGGGAACCACCTTCACGCGCTCGCCGACGCGGTTCGCCTCCACGTCCTCTAAGTTCGGGTCGCGGATCGGGACCGTTAAGATCCCCTCGCCGACGAAGTCGCGGAGCACGTAGTACGCCAGGTCGTCGAGCCGGTCGTGGGCGTACCGCGAGTCGATCGGCGGGGCCGCGAGCCCCCGGTCGGCCAGCGCGGAGCGGGCGCGGTGGGCCGCCGCGCCGAGCCACGCGCGGGTGTTGCGCGCGGTGAGCCGCCGCGAGAGGAACCGCCGGGCGTGCTCGGCGACGAACGCCTCGCGGTCGTCGACGACCCCGTTGACGGTCGTCTCCCAGATGCGCTCCTTGCACTCCTCGATCAGCGCCTCGTCGCCCGGGAGGAGGTCGGGCTCGCGGACGGCGTACTTCGTCTCGAACGCGTCGGAGCCGAGCAGCCGCTCGCGGGCGACGACGACCTCGACGGAGAGCCCGGCGAAGCCGACCGCGTACCGGGCGAGCCGCTCGGCGGCGACCCGCTCGACGTACTCCGCGTCGACGTCGACGCCGGTCTCCAAGGGTGCGAACGTCTCGGTGTGGACGACCAGCTCGCGCTCGTCGCCCACGTCCGCCACCTCGATCCGGTCGTCTAAGGCGAGCGGCGTCACGTCGCCGAGGAGCCGGAGGTCGCGCAAGGCGTGGTAATCGATCCGGCGGCGCGCCGCCGCGCTCGCGTCGAGCAGCCGGTCGAGCGCGCGCTCGTACTTCGGCTCGAACCCCGCCTCTGCGCGCTCGTTCACGCCGACCCGCGTGAGGGGTCGCCGGTGGCGCACCCCGGAGAAGTGGTCGCGGACGCGCTCCAGCGCCACCTCGTCGCCCGCCGACAGCGGCGGCTCGCGCACGTCGTAGCCGAACCGGCCGCCGTCGCGCTCGCGGACGGTGGCGACGACCCCCGGCTCCGACTCGTACTGCGCCCGCACGTCCGGCGCGTACCACGCCTCGGGGTCGTCCGGCGGCACCGGCGCGGGCACCGCGCCGCCCGGGTCGTCGTCCGCGTCGTCGACGATCCGGAGGGTCGGCCCGTCGCTCACGGCTCGGCTCCCCGCGTCGCTCGGTTCGTCGCGGCGTCGGCGTCCCGTCTCCGCGTCATCGTTCGATCGGCGGGTGGCCGACGGGTCGGTTTAAGCGTTGTTTTCTGTCAGAGACAGGTAATTTCAGCGTTCGAAAATATACGCGCAAATAGCCCGGTTCGGACGCGCCGCATCCGCCTCCGACGCCGATCCCCCTACCGAGCCCACACGCCCTCGGTGAAGTCGATCGCGTCGTTCCACTTGCCGACCACGGTCGCGACCGCGAGGTCGCCGGTGACGTTGTTCATCGTCGCGATGCGGCCTAAGATCGGGTCGACGCCGGCGACGAAGCCGACGACCGCCAGCGGGAGGCCGACCTGACTCAACACGACGGTCAGCATGACGAGCCCGGCGCCCGGGACGCCCGCGGTCCCGATGCTGATCAGCACGGCGACGACCAACACGAGGAGCTGCTCGGTGAGCGCGAGCGGCTGTCCCACGGCGTTGGCCGCGAACATCACGGTGATCGCCTGCCGGATCGCGGCGCCGTCCATGTTGGCGGTGGCGCCGACGGGGAGCGCGAACGAGTACACCCGCTCTTCGATCCGGAGGGCCTCCTCGGCGTTCGTCATCGTCACGGGGAGCGTCCCGCTGGAGGAGCGCGTCGCGAAGGCGGTGACCATCGCGTCCTTCGCCCCCCGGAGGAACGCGATCGGAGAGACGCCGGCGACGACGCGCATGAGCACGAACAGGTAGGTGAACGAGATGTGGACGACGACCGCGACGGCGACCGCCAACACGAGCGCGCCGAGCGAGGAGAACACGCCCACGCCCTCGGTGCCGATCCCGACCGCCATGAGCGCGAACACGCCGATGACCCCGTACTCCAACACGCCGCGGACGACGACGAACATCGCCTCGGCGCCGATCTCGAACGCCTCGAACACGCCGTCGACCTGGTCTCCGAGCTCCGGTTTCTGCGCCCGGACGTAGGTGAGCGCGATGCCGAACACGATCACGAAGAAGACCGTCGCGAGCAGGTTCCCGTCGGCCATCGCGGCCACCGGGTTGTTCGGGACGATCCCGAGGACGACCTCGGTCAGCGACGGCGGCGCCTGCGACTGCGCCTCGCCGCCCGTGAACTCCACGCCGCGACCCGGCTGCAGCAGGTTCGCGACCGCGAGCCCGATCAGCCCGGCGAGCGTCGTCGTTACCGCGTAGAGCCCGACCGTCGCGCCGCCGATCTTCCCGAGCTTCGCCGGCGAGAGCTGTCTGATCCCGGTGAGCAGCGTGAAGACGATGATCGGGACGACGAGCATGTTGAGCAGGCGCAAGAAGAGGTCGCCGAACGGTTCGACGACGGTCATCCGCTCGCCGAAGACCGCGCCGGCGAGCGATCCGAGGAGGAACGCGAGCGCGATGCGATAGATGAGCGGTACCGATCGGTATCGACGCCACAGCGATCCGGTGAGACTGGCCATGCCGACGGATAGTGATCGAGGGGGGAAACGCCTCCGTTACGGACCGCACTTGAAGAGACCTGTGACGCCGCTTCCGGAGACCGCGATGGGAAGTTCGTCATCGAAACGCGGATAGCCGGCCGGCGAACGGCCGGAAGCGGAGCCGATGGCCGCGTCGGCGGGGATCGAGTCGCCGGAGATCCCGAGTCGAAATCGGTCCGGTTGAGAGTCGGACCGTCACCGGAACCGGCAAACGCGGCGGTCGTCGCTCCCCGTGCGGCGTGTCGGACCCGACCGATCTCCGTCTCCGAATCCCCTCTCGCCGTCACCGATTCTCCGAGTTGATACCGAACCGCGAACGGTTAAACCCCGGTGACGACGAGTCGACACTAATGCGGACGACACGGATCCGGAACGTCGGGGAGCTGGGGCTGCTCGCGGCCGTCGGCCTCGTTCCCCTCGGATACCACCTGACATCGCTGTCGGCGATGAGCGACCCGGCCGCGATCGTGACCGGCGCGCTCGTCCCCATCGCCTGCAGCGCGCTCGTCGTCGCCGCGACGGTGCCGGTCGCCCGGTCCCCACTCTCGCCGACGTACACCCTCCGTATCACCGGCTGGAGCGCGCTAGGGGCGGTGACGCTCGGCGCGGTCGCGCTGCTCTTCGTCGCCTACGAGATGAGCCAGGGACCGCCGCCGGAGCGACCGTTCGTGGTCATCGTCGGCGCGGCCTCGGTCGGGTCGGTGTTCGGGCTCGCGTTCGGGCTGACGGACGCGCGACAGCAGCGCACGCAGGATCAGTTGGAGCAGGCGAACGACCAGCTCACGGTGTTGAACCGCGTGCTCCGACACAACATCCGGAACGCGATGACGGTCGTCAGCGGGCGGGTGGAGCTCCTCAGCGAGCGCGCCGACGGCGGCGAGGAGAGCGCCGCGGTCGTCGAGGAGAACGTCGACCGACTGCTGACCGTCAGCGAGCACGCCCGCCACATCGGCTCGGTGATCGGCACCGACGGCGCCCACGAGGACGTGGAGGCGGTCGTGGACCTCGTCGAAGTCGTCGACGGCGTGGTCGAGCGGCTCCGGGCCGAACACCCCGACGCCGAGTTCGACGTCCCCGACGCGGAGGCGTGCCGGGTGCGGGCGCACCCGCTCGCAGAGGTCCTCGCGTCGGAGGTGATCGAGAACGCGGTGGTGCACAACGAGGGCGACTCGCGGCGGATCGACGTCTCGGTCCGCCGCGTGGACGGCGGCGCCGCGCTCCGCGTCGAAGACGACGGCCCGGGGATCCCCGAGGAGACGGTCGAGACCCTCCGGCGCGGCTACGAGACCTCGATGCGCCACACGGACGGGCTCGGCCTGTGGCTCGCACAGTGGGTCGCAGACCGATCCGACGCCGACCTCGCGTTCGAGTCGACCGCCGAGGGTCAGGTCGTCGCGATCCGGTTCGAGCGCGTCGAGGGGACGGAGGGGGTGCCCGCGAGCGACGAGATCGTCGGGGGCGACGGAGACACCGAAGGCGACGGTCCCGGCTGAGAGACAGACGGAGAACGTTGCCCGAACTGCAGGCCCTTTCACCCGGTCGGGCGAACCCCGACGAGATGAGCACGCTGGACCGGCTCGAACGGGTTGGACAGTTCACGAGCAAGTACTTCGTCCTCTGGGTCCTCGTCGCCTCCGCGGCCGCGCTGTACGCGCCGTCGGCGTTCACGCCGATCGCCGAGTACATCACGCCGCTCTTGGGGATCATCATGCTCGGGATGGGACTGACGCTCACGCCCGACGACTTCAAGCGCATCGTGGAGCGCCCGCGCGACGTGGCGATCGGCGCCGCGGCGCAGTGGCTCGTGATGCCGACGCTCGCGTACGCGCTCGTCGTCGCCCTCGGGCTCCCGTGGGAGGTCGGCATTGGGCTGATCCTCGTCGGCGCGGCGCCGGGCGGCACCGCCTCGAACGTGATGACGTACCTCGGTCGCGGCGACGTGGCGCTGTCGGTGACGATCACGACGGTGACGACGATCGCCGCCCCGCTCGTGATGCCGGCGTGGATCGTCGCCCTGGCGGGCGAGCAGATCTCCGTCACCTTCGCGCAGCTCTCCGAGACGATCGTCTGGGTGGTCTTGGTGCCGGTCGTGGCGGGGCTCGCGCTCCGGCTCCTCCTCGACCGCTACGCGCCGACCGCGGCGAAGGTCGGGCTCTCGGTGTTCCCCGCGGTCAGCGTGGTCGCCATCGTCGCCATCGTGGCCGCCGTCGTCGGCCTCAACGTCGAGAACATCCTCACCGCGGGCGCGCTGGTCGCCGTCGCCGTCGTCCTCCACAACGGGCTCGGCCTCGGCGCGGGCTACGGGGTCGGGAAGCTGACCGGGATGGCCGAGGACCGCGCCCGGGCGTGCGCCTTCGAGGTCGGCCTCCAGAACAGCGGGCTGGCCGTCGCGCTCGCGACCGCCTTCTTCGACCCCATCACGGCGCTGATCCCGGCGCTGTTCAGCGTCTGGCACAACGTCTCGGGACCGGCGCTGGCGACGCTGTTCACCCGGATCGACGGCGAGCCGATCTCGGAGTACGAGCCGGCGGTCGGCGCCGACTGAATTCCGGAACCGACCCGCGGCCTTTTGTTCCGCGCGCCGGTACTCGATCCCATGCGCGCCGCCATTTTCAACGGTCCCGGAGCGATCGGCGTCGAGGAGCGACCGCGCCCCGAGATCGAGGCCCCGACCGACGCGATCGTCCGCGTGACCCACACCGCGATCTGCGGCTCCGACCTGTGGTTCTACCGCGGCGACAACGACCGCGACGCGGGCTCTCCGGTCGGTCACGAGCCGATGGGGATCGTCGAGGAGGTCGGCGACGAGGTCACCTCCGTCGACCCCGGCGACCGCGTGCTCGCCCCCTTCGCCATCTCCTGTGGCGAGTGCGAGTTCTGCCGGAAGGGGCTCCACACCTCCTGCGAGAACCGCGACTCGTGGGGCGGCGACAACGGCGGGGGGCAGGGCGAGTACGTCCGGTCGACCCACGCCGACGGGACGCTCGTCCGGGTCCCCGACCGGTTCGCCGACGACGAGGAGACGCTCCGGTCGCTGCTCCCGCTGACCGACGTGATGGGGACCGGCCACCACGCGGCCGTGAGCGCGGGCGTCGAGGCCGGCTCGACGGTGGCCGTCATCGGCGACGGCGCGGTCGGGCTCTGCGGCGTGCTGGCGGCCCGGCGGCTGGGGGCGGAGCGGATCGTCGCGGTCGGCCACCACGAGGACCGCCTCGATCTCGCCGAGGAGTTCGGCGCCACGGAGACCGTCTCGGCGCGCGGCGAGGCCGCCGTCGAGCGGATCCGCGAGCTCACGCACGGCGGGCCGAACCACGTGATGGAGTGCGTCGGCGCCGCGAGCGCCATGAACACCGCGATCCACGCCGTGCGTCCCGGCGGCACGATCGGCTACGTCGGCGTCCCCCACGGGGTCGACGACGAGGGGCTCGACGTGTTCGGGATGTTCGGGGACAACGTGACGCTCGCCGGCGGCGTCGCGCCGGTCCGCGCGTACGCCGAGGAGCTGATGGACGACGTGTTACAGGGCACCCTCGATCCCGCGCCCGTCTTCACGGAGACGATCGGCCTCGACGAGGTCGCCGAGGGGTACCGCATGATGGACGAGCGCGAGGCGATCAAGGTGTTGGTCAAACCGTGAATCGTCCGATCTAGGGGGGCCGTCCACGATCCGGTGGGCGGACCCGAGGGGAGCGAATCCGGAGAGCGCGAACCCGAGGGGCGCGAACCTCGGCCGAACCGCGTGCGCCGGCCGACGACTGACGCGGCCGGGGCGGCTCAGTCCCCGAATTCCGACGGTTTTTCGCGGTGAGTTGCTCGCTCGGGAAGGGGGTCGCAGCGGACGGATCCGCAGAGAATTCACTCGCGTCCGACTCAGAGAAAATACCCCCGCGTGAGGTATCTTTATTTTCAGGGATAAGTATGATAGACTCGGATATGCCAGACGTTACCCTTCGTCGAACGCAGTTGGCGACGCCGGCGAGCGACGAGAAGATGATGCACTCGGCGGCCGACAGCGACGCCGACGAGGTGTTCCTCGATCTGGAGGACTCGGTCGCGCCGAACGCGAAGCCCGACGCGCGCGAGCCGCTGATCGAGGCCGCCCGCGAGGAGGACTGGAGCGACAAGGTGCTCAGCTTCCGGATGAACGGGATCGACACGAAGTGGTGGTACGACGACCTCATCACGGTCGTGGGCGAGGCCGGCGAGCACATCGACGACATCATCGTCCCGAAGGTCAAGTCCGCCAGCGACGTCCACACGGTCGAGAACCTCCTCGCGCAGGTCGAGGAGAACAACGGGTTAGAGGTCGGCGCCATTGGCCTCGAACCCCAGATCGAGGACGGCGAGGGGATCCACAACGTTCACGACATCGCGCACGCGTCCGACCGGCTCTCGTCGATCATCTTCGGACCCGGCGACTACTCCGCGGCGATGGGGACGCCGGGACTCGACATCGGCCAGTTCCCCGAGTACCCCGGCCACTACTGGCACCACGCGCTCTCCGAGTGTAACTCCGCCGCCAAGTCCGCCGGCCTCCCCTGTCTCGACGGCCCGTACGCCGACATCGAGGACGCAGACGGGTTCCGCGAGTCCGCCGAGAACGCCAACATGATCGGCTGCGACGGCAAGTGGGCGATCCACCCCTCGCAGATCGAGATCGGCAACGAAGTGTTCGCGCCGGACCCGGAGACCGCCGAGCGCGCCAAGCGCATCGTCGACGCCTACGCCGAGGCGATGGAAGAGGGCAAGGGCGCCGTCAGCGTCGACGGCCAGATGGTCGACGAGGCCACCAACAAGATGGCCCAAGACATCGTCGAAACCGCCGAGGCCGCCGGGATCCTATAACACCTCGATCGAGCGCGCTCGCGTCCTTCCGGCACACCGACTTTTTCGCGTCGATCGCGTCTCGGAGCGGTCACCGACTGATCGATTACGGGAGTGAGTATCGCAGATCGGTGGTGGCGAATCAGTACTTAAAGGATCCGTGAGCGATGGCGACGATCGCTTATAAATAACAACGCGGTGGCGCGCCCCGGTGAGCGGCCCGTAGGGCCGCGAACCGACGGTGCGAGGGAGTCGCTGGCGGCGACAGCCGCCAGCGACAGGGCGAGAGCGAAGCTCTCGCTAGCAACCGGACGTAGTCCGGTGACGAGGCTGGGGAGGCGTGAGGCGCGGTTGCGGTGCTGTGCGGGTGGGATTCAAAGGGGCAGTCGCTGTGGGCGGCGCAGGCGACGCAAGCACCGCAAGGAGCGAGTAAAACGAGCGACTGAGGCGCGCAGCGAGCGTGCGCCGCCCACAGCGACTGGGGCTTTGGAGGTCTTCGCCGCAACACCGTCGACCACTTATAAACAACCGACAGCAACACCACTCGATCGCTTATAAACAACCGATCAATCCACGTGCAATACCCACTCCCGAAATCGCTCGTCTTCCGTCTGTTCCATTTATAACGGCTCGATCAGCTCGACCGCGTGCCCGTCGGGGTCCTTCACGAACGCGGTTCGCGCGCCGGCCTCGGGCTGGTCGCCCGGCTCCTTCACGACGCCGTGGTGGTCGATCGCCTCGAACGTCGCGTCGACGTCGTCGACGCCGACGGCGACGTGGTCGTAGCGGTCGCCGTCCGCGCTCGGCTCCTCACCGTCGGTGTCGGACAGCTGTAACTCGACGCCCGCGTCGTCGGCGACGTACACGTTCCGGGTGTCGCCGTCGGCGGTCGTGAACTCCCACGACCGCTCGAACCCGAGCTGCTCGACGTACCAGTCCGCGGTTCGGTCCGCGTCGGCCACGTTCAGACACGTGTGGAGAATCTCCATGCCTCGGCGTGTCGCGGCCGGATAATAAATCCCGGTCGGAGCCGCGAAAATGTATCATCAACAAAGGTTTTATTCGCGTCTCGTCCCCCCTATACGGTATGGCAAGCGAGCCCACGCGAGGAAGTAGCACGCCCGACCTGGACACGTCGGCGGCCGCACTCGGCCACGATCGACCGGACGTGGCCGCGTATCGGGCGCTCGCGGAGGATCTCCGCGATCGCGTCGCCGGCGAGGTGCAGTTCGACGAGTACGCGCAGGTGCTGTACGCGACCGACGGGAGCATTTATCAGGCGCGTCCGGCCGGGGTCGTGATCCCGCGTTCGATCGCGGACGTGCAGGCGACCATGGAGGTCGCTGCCGACCACGAGGTCCCCGTCATCCCGCGGGGCGCCGGCTCGTCGCTCGGCGGCCAGACCGTCGGCCCCGGCTGTGTCGTCCTCGACTTCTCGACGCACATGGACGAGATCCGCGAGGTCCGCCCCGACGACCGGCGAGCGGTGGTCCAGCCGGGGGTCGTCCAGGACCACCTCGACGACCGGCTGGCCGAGGACGGCCTCAAGTTCGCGCCCGATCCGGCCTCCTCGGCGCGCGCGACCGTCGTCGGCGGCATCGGCAACAACTCGACGGGAGCGCACTCGGTGCGGTACGGCATCACCGACGCGTACACCGAGGAGCTGAAAGTCGTCCTCGCGGACGGCTCGCTCATCCACACGCGCGAGGTCGTCCTCGACTCGCCCGAGTACGAGGAGATCGTCGCCAAGGACGACCGGGAGGCCGCGCTCTACGAGACCGCGCGCGCGCTCGTCGAGGAGAACCGGGCCGAGATCGACGAGAAGTACCCCAACCTCAAGCGCTCGGTCTCCGGCTATAACCTCCACAAGGTGATCTACGAGAACGACGCGGGCGAGGAGGTGATCAACCTCTCGAAGCTCTTGGTGGGCGCCGAGGGGACCCTCGGCACGATCGTCGAGGCCGAGGTGTCGCTCGTCACCCGCCCCGAGGAGACCGCGCTCGCGCTGTACACCTTCGACTCGCTCGGCGACGCCATGAAGGCGGTCCCCGAGGCCTTGGAGTTCCCGGTGAGCGCGGTCGAGTTAATGGACGACGAGGTGTTCGCGCTCGCCGCGGGCTCCCAGGAGTTCGCCCAGTACGCCGAGCCGATTCCGGACCGCGCCACCGCGGCGCTCATGCTGGAGTGGGACTCGGAGCTCGTCGACGACTTCGAGGCGGCGATCGCCGACACGAACGCCCACTTCGTCGACGACGGCGACGCGTTCGACGTGCTCGAAGCGTACACGCCCGAGGACCAGGAGGACCTCTGGAACCTCCGCAAAGCGGCGATTCCCCTCTTGATGAGCATGCGAGGCGACCCCAAGCCCTACCCGTTCATCGAGGACGCCACCGTGCCGCCCGAGGAGCTCGCCGAGTACGTCGGCCAGTTCGAGGACGTGCTGGACGACCACGACACCTCGGCCGCCTACTTCGCGCACGCGGGGAGCGGCACCCTCCACATCCGCCCCATCCTCTCGCTGAAAGAGGAGGAGGGCGTCGAGAAGATGCACTCCATCGCCGAGGACGTCACCGACCTCGTCTTAGAACACCACGGCGCCTTCTCGGGCGAGCACGGCGACGGCCTCGCGCGCACCGAGTTCAACCCCAAGATGTACGGCGAGGCGCTGTGGTCGGCGTTCCAAGAGCTCAAATCGACGTTCGACCCCGACTGGCGGATGAACCCCGGGAAGGTCGTCTACGTCGACGGGGACACCGCGGCCGAGCGGGGGTACCCCGACACCGCCGCGGACACGGACATGCGCGAGAACCTCCGGTACGGGCCACAGTACCAGTCGATCGAACCGCAGACCGAACTCGACTTCTCTGACGAGGGCGGCTTCTCCCACCTCGTCGAACTGTGTAACGGCTGTGGCACCTGCCGGGAAACGGACTCGGGCGTCATGTGTCCGACCTACCGCGCCTCCGAGGAGGAGATCCAGGCGACCCGCGGACGGGCGAACATGCTGCGGGCGGCGATCAGCGGCGAACTCGACGAGGACGAGATCCACTCCGACCGCTTCCAGGAGGAGGTGCTCGGCCTCTGCGTCGGCTGTAAGGGCTGTCAGAGTGACTGCCCGACCGGCGTCGACCTCGCGAAGCTGAAGGCCGAGGTGAAACACGAACACCACGAGAAGGAGGGCGCGGGGCTGCGCGAGCGGATCTTCCGGGACATCGATCGGTTCTCGGCGCTCGGGAGCACGCTCGCGCCGATCTCGAACGCGGCGACGAAGATCCCGGGCGCTCGGAAGGTGATGGACGCGGTCGCGGGGATCGCCCCGAACCGCGAGCTGCCGACGTTCCGCTCGGAGAGCTTCGAGGAGTGGTTCGAGGCGCGCGGCGGGTCGGCGGTTACCCGTGGCGAAGCGGCCGACACGGTGGTGCTGTTCCCGGACACGTACACGAACTACAGCTACCCCGAGGCTGGCAAGGCCGCGGTCGAGGTGCTGGAGGCGGCCGGTATCCGGGTAGAGGTGCCAGACGACCTCGCGCCGTCGGGGCGCGCGGCGTTCTCGACCGGCTTTCTGGACGACGCTCGCGAGCGCGCGGCGACCAATGTCGAGCGGCTCGCGCCCCGGGTCCAAGAGGGACAGTCCGTGGTGTTCGTCGAGCCCTCGGACGCGGTGATGTTCCAGGACGAATACCTCGATCTCCTCGACGGCGAGGACGTGGAGGCGGTCTCCACGGCCGCGTACGGGGTGTTGGAGTACCTCGACGCGGGACGCGTCGACGAGCGGTTGGCGTTCGACGCGCCCGCCGAGTCGCTCACGTACCACGGCCACTGCAACCAGAAGGCGACGAACAAGGACCACCACGCGGTCGGGGTGCTCCGGCGCGCGGGCTACGACGTGGACCCGCTCGACTCGTCGTGTTGCGGGATGGCGGGCTCGTTCGGCTACGAGTCCGAGCACTACGACCTCTCGAAGGCGATCGGCCGGATCCTCTTCGATCAGGTCGACGAGAGCGACGGCGAGACGGTGACCGCGCCCGGCGCGTCCTGCCGGTCCCAGCTCGGCGACCGTGACAGCGATGCGGAGAACCCCCCACACCCGATCGAAAAGGTCGCTCGCGCCGTGACCGGCCCCGCGGCCGACGCCGACGTGAGCACCGCCCAGCCAACGGGACCGGCGGCCGCCGACGACTGAGGCGGCGTCGCGGCGACCCTTCTCGATTCGACTGCGCCGGTCGCTCGCGTGAGACGGATTCGCGCCTGGATCCTCACGAAAGACACAGAAGAATTGTTGATGTATAACGAACTATTCACCACTATACGGTGCGATTCCGAGCCGCTTATCCGCATATAGGGGCGATCAGTCACTGTAATGGCAGAGATCAAAACGATCCTCAAAAGCGACTCCGCGCGACTGAAAGACACCCCGCGACCCGAAGACCTCGAGGCGGCGACCAGCCCGGCCGCGCGCCTGCTGGCGTGGCTGCGCGCCTGAGCGACGCTGATCTTTTGAACTGGTAGCCGATTCGACTCGTTCGCCGACCGACGAGCCCGTCGCTCGCGAGTCGCCGGCGTCGCTGATAAAAAGACCGCGCCGCGGTGCGGTTCCCGCGCTCAGAACACGGTGGGGAACAGCACGTAGCTGAACAGCAGACACAGCAGGCCGACGCCGGTCGCGTAGTACAGCAGCGGGATCATGTTCAGCCGCATCACCCGCCCCTCCTGTCCGAGGAGGCCCACCGTCGCCAGCGCGGCGACGAGGTTGTGGATCGCGACGAGGTTCCCGATGGCGCCGCCGACGGCCTGCGCGCCGACGATGATCGTCCGCGGGAGCCCCAGCTGCGTCGCCGCCTCGAACTGGAACGCGCCGAAGGTGATGTTCGAGACGGTGTTCGATCCGGCCATCGCCGCGCCGAGCGCACCGATCAGCGACGCGAAGGCGGGGTAGGCGACGCCGAGCGCGTCGGCGGTCGTCTGCGCGAGCAGGACGATCATGCTGCCGACCTCGGGCGCGCCCGGATGCGCGCCGGACTGGAGCATCACCTGCACCATGGCGATGACGAAGACGAGGGCGATGAACGGCGAGACGATCTTCCGGCCCGCCTCCTTCCACGCGTCGCCGACTTCCTGTCCGGACATCCCGAAGATCGGGATCGCGAGCACGGCGCTCACGAGCAGCCAGAAGCCCGGCACGTTCATCCACGCGACGCTCCCGGCGAGCGTGGTGCCGAGGATGTCGCTCCAGCTGACGATGAAGATGTCGCGGTTGATGAACTCGGAGATCGGACCGACCGCCCGCGTCACGACCAACAGGATCACGAGCAGGATGTACGGCGACCACGCCTTCAGCAGCGACATGTCCTCGCCGCCGCTGAGGTCGGCCGCCTCGGCCTCCGGCGAGACGCCGCCGCGGCTCTCGGCGTCGCCGCCGTTCGAGCCGTTCGACTGCCCCGGCTCGATCGAGCCGACCCAGTGGTCTTCCCACCGCTCGCGCTCCGGGAACTCCCACTCGTCGTCCGGCAGGAGGTAGCCCGCGCGCAGGATGCTCAGGATGATCGCGCCGCCGACCATCGAGCCGATGAGCGCCGGGAACTCGGCCGTGAGGAACCACGCCGAGATCCAGTACGGGACCGCGAAGGCGATCCCGGAGAGCAGACACAGCGGCGCGACCTCCCAGGCCGGCGCCAGCGAGCGGTCGTCCGGGTCGCCGAAGAAGTAGACGACCATCCCGACCGCGAACAGCGGCATCACGAACCCGACCAACGCGTGATACGTCGCCGCCCACGCCGCCACTTCGACCGAGAACTCCTGGACGCTCATTCCGCCCTCCTCGATCGCGGTACGGGTGAACTCGACGCTCTCCATCGGGCTCTGGATCCCGACCACGATCGGCGTCCCCACCGCGCCGTACGTGACCGCGATGATGTGGCCGATGATCGCGGCGACGACCGCCGCGAGCGCCGGGAAGCCGAGTCCGAGGAGCAGCGGCGCGACGACCGCGGCCGGTGTCCCGAAGCCGGCGGCGCCCTCGATGAACGTCGCCATGAAGAAGGCGATCAACACGATCTGGACGCGCCGGTCGTCGCTGACCGTCGCGAACCCGCGGTTGATCCGGTCGAACGCGCCGGCCTCCATCAGGGTGTACAGGAGTACGAGCGCCCCGAAGACGATCCAGAGGATCTCTACCGCCGTCATCACGCCGACCGCGGACGCCGCCGCCAGCCAGTTCACCGGCATGCTCCACGCGGTGTATCCGATCACCAGGGCCGCGACCCACGCCAGCGGCATCGCGCGGGTCGCCGGCCAGAGGAGCCCGATCAACAGTACTCCGGCGAGGAGCAGCGGAACCGCGGCCACCGCGACGTCGATTCCGGTGGTCATGGCTCTCTCCCCCGGTTATGCTCGACTACTCGATTCCGTCGACGACTCATGTGACAGGTTACCACCCACATACGACGCGAATTACATCACAGTCATTAGTTATAAAAGGTAAGTATCATATCGCCGCTATCTCTTCTCAGAGCGAGAGTCCCGCTACGCGACGGACTCGGCGGCCGGGCGTCCTGAAGAATTCACTGACTTATCGCTCCCCGCCCGGTTCGGCCGCGAGCGCGGCGTCGCGCAGCTCCCGGCAGCGGTCGTCCTCCACAGTCAGCTCCGGGACCGCCGTGGGACTTCCGTCGGCGTCGACCGCGACGAACACGAAGTACGACTCGGTGGTCAGCTCGCGCTCGCCGGTCCGGGGGGACTCACGGAACGCGCGGATCCGAGTGCGGAGGCTCGTGCGCCCGACCGCGTACACGTACGACTCGACGATGCAGGTGTCGCCCTGCGGCACCGGTCGCTTGAAGTCGAGCCCGTTGATCTTGGCCGTGACGCAGGTCTCGCCCGCGGCACGCATCGCCGACATCGCGCCGATCTCGTCCATCCATTTGACGACGTTGCCCCCGTGAGCCGACTCGTAGTTGTTGGTGTGGGTCGGCTGGACGCGCTGGCGGTTCTCGATGTAGGTGTCGCTGACGGTCGGCATGGCGGTGCTCACACGCCGGGGCGTGAAAGGGGCGGCGGCGCGCCGTCGGTTCCGGAGCGTGAGTTCACAGAGCATACGTGACCGCTTCTCTCTTGAAAACCCGATCGTCCCTGGGCGTTTTCGCGGATCGCTGGAGCCGCAACAAGATATATATACTCGCGTGGCATTCACTAGCATGCATGTCTAGTAGTGCACCCAGCGCGGACGACGACGTGTTCGACGAGTTCCTGTCCGATCACGGCCACGAGACGGAGATCGTACGCTGGGAGCGATCTTATAACAAGCTTCAGTGTCCGGAGTGCGGTGCGCTACACCCCGAGGGAACAGCGCGGTGTGACGTGTGCGACTGGCGTCCGACCTGACGCCGACGGCGTCGTACAGTCGATTAGCGGTTTTCTTTCGAGCGGAGTCGGCGGCAGTATTATGTAGTATCAATCGATAGTGGCGAGTATGCCGACCTGCCAGAACTGCGGTTCGTTCGTCACGACCGACTACGTTCGGGTGTTCACGCCGAACGAGGTCGATCGGCCCCGAGTCTGTCCCGCCTGCGAGGACCTCGTCCGCGACGGCGCCGACGTGCGCGAGGCGCGGGCAACGCGAAGCAACTGACGGCGGCGACCCGACAGCGACCATGTCGACGCCCCGACGGAAGACGCGGAGACGCCCCGACGCGACGTTCCCTCCGGAGCGGCCCGAGCCACGGCGTTTAAGGAGAACCGGAGTCAGGAGTAGACAATGACCGATCCCACGGTGACGCGACTGTTCGGCGGTCCGGGCAGCGGGAAGACCACGGCGCTTCTGGACCGCGTCGAGGGGATCCTCGAGGACGACGAGGCCGACGTCCGCGACGTGCTCGTCGTCTCGTACACGCGCGCCGCCGCCGCCGAGATCCGCGAGCGGCTCGCCGAGCGCCTCGACATCTCCCCCCGCAGCCTCCAGGGGAACGTCTGTACCATGCACGCGAAGGCGTACGAGCTGCTCGACCTCTCTCGCGGCGACGTGGTCGGCGAGGACGACAAGGAGGCGTTCTGCGAGGAGTACGGCATCGAGTTCGAGGACCAGCACGGCGGCGCGGGGCGGCGGACCGCGCGGTCGACGACGATCGGCAACAAGATCATCGCCACCTCGCAGTGGCTCCAGCGCACCGAGCGCGACGTGGCCGACTGGTACGACGTGCCCTTCCAGTGGAACGTCGAGGAGGTCCGGCTCCCGCCCGAGGAGGACCCGAACGCCCAGCAGGGGAACAAGTACACGCCGACGTGGCCCTCCGACGACGACCGGATCGACATCCCCGAGACGATCCGCGCGTGGCGCGGCTACAAGGGCGACCACGACCTCGTCGGCTTCGCGGACATGCTCGAACGCGTCGCGCAGCGCTCGCTGGTCCCGAACGTCGAGTACCTGATCATCGACGAGTTCCAGGACATCACGACGCTGCAGTACAACGTCTTCGAGGAGTGGAAACCGCACATGCGGAAGGTGCTCATCGCCGGCGACGACGACCAGGTCGTCTACGCGTGGCAGGGCGCCGACCCCGACCTCCTGCTGGACACCGAGGTCGACGAGGACGTCGTCCTCCCGAACTCCTACCGGCTCCCCTCCGAGATCCTCAACGTCGTCAACGCCGAGATCCGTCACATCGACAAGCGACAGGAGAAGGACCTCCACCCCCGCAAGGAGGGCGGCACCGTCGAGGCGATCGAGTCGCCGTCGATGCTCGAGCTCGTCCGGAACGTCCGGTACACGGTCGAGGACGACGAGGGCAGCGTGATGTGTCTGTTCCGGGCGCGCTACCAGATGTTCGACTTCATCGACGAGTTCATCGACCACGGGATCCCCTTTACCATGCTGACCGACGGCCGGATGTGGACCGACCGCGTGCAGGACTACGTCAGCGCCATCGAGAAGGCCGACGCCGGCGACCCCGTGAACGGGCTGGAGGCCCGACGCCTCGCCGACATGCTGCAGGACTCGGCGTTCGGCACCCACGAGCGCGACGAGTTCTACGACTTCCTCGACGACCGCGAGGAGGCGGCCGACGCCGACGACGTCTCCCTGATCGAGGTGACGCGCGACGAGCTCGACGAGTTCATCCCCTTCATGCCGGACGCCGCGAGCGCCGACGACATGGTCCGGAAGGTGACGAGCTTCCAGCGGAAGTCGATGGGCGCGTACTTCGGCGGCGACTACGAGGGAGCGGACCCGACCCGCGTCCGCGTCGGTACCATCCACTCCGCGAAGGGCCGCGAGGCCGACCACGTGTTCGTCGCGACCGACCTCACCGAGAAGGTGGTCGAGCAGATGGCGGCCTCGCTCGACGACCCGACCGACGTGGACGGCGTCGAGGAGTTCACGAAGACCACGAGCCCCGTCCCCGTCCTCACCGACAACGAGCGCCGCGTGTTCTACGTCGGGATGTCCCGCGCCCGCGAGCGGTTGGTGATCATGGAGAGCCTCATCAGCGGGGCGCCGACGCTCCCGATCAGCGTCCTGCTCTTCAACGAGCTCCGCGACGAGCCCGCACAGGAGCTCGTCGAGGAGGTGCAGGCGGAGCTGGCCGTCCCCGAACCCGAGCCGTGAGCGACGACGGATTCGGCCAGATTCGTCCCCTCCGAACCGACCTCGCCCCGATCGCCGAGGCGGTCGCGGACGCGGGCGCCGACGCCTTCGTCGCCGTCGGCGACCGGTTCGACGACGACCTCCGGTACCTCACGCGCTTTGCCGGTCCGGACCGGGCGTACGCGCTGGTGGTCGTCCCGAGCCACGACCGGGACGGCGAGAGCGGCGCCGCGGGCCGCGCCGTCCTCTGTGCCCCCTCGCTGTTCCGCGAGCAGGCCGAGCGGGAGTTCGTCGCCGGGGCGCGCGACGGGGGTGGAGATGACGCCGAGTTCCACGACGGCGTCGCCCGCGAGGTGCGGACCGAGCGCGTCGGCGACCACGCGGGCCAGCGCGCCGCGGCGGTCGTGCGCGACCTGCTCGGCGGTAGAGATCACGGTGGCGAGGACGGCGAGAGAGACGACGGCGACCCCACCCTCCTCGTTCCCCCGCCGATCCCGCACGACGCGGCGGTGTACCTCGAACGGGCCGGCAACGCGCTCGCGTCGACCGGTGCGGTCGAGGACGCCAGATCGCGGAAGACCGACGCCGAGGTCGACCGGCTCCGCCGCGTCCAGCGCGCGGCGGTCGCGGGGATGGCGCGCGCGGAGACCGCGCTGGCCGCGAGCGAGGTCGTCGGGGCGGCGTCCGCGGGAGGGACGTCGCCCGACGGCGACTCGGAACCCGACCGCAGGCCCGCCCTCCGCTGGGAGGGCGCCCCCCTGACGACGGAGCGCCTGCGGCGGGCGGTGAACGCGACGCTCGCGGCTCACGGCGTCCGGGACGCGGGCGACACCGCGATCGGCGCCGGCCCGTCGGCGGCCGACCTCCACTTCGTCGGCGACGAGCCGATCCGCGCGGGCGAGACGGTGCTGATCGACGTCTCGCCGCGCGGCCCCGACGGCTACCGCGGCGACCTCACCCGGACGTTCGTCGTCGACGGCGACGGCGGCTGGGAGCGGCGGGCGTACCTCGCGGTCGAGTCGGCCCGGAAGGTCGCGCTCGGCGAGATCGAGCCGGGCGTCCCCGCGAAAGCCGTCCACGGCGAGGCCGCCGCCGAACTGGGCGCGTACGGGTTCGACCCGAACGCGAGGGAGGGCGAGCCCGGGTTCACCCACGGGGCCGGCCACGGCGTGGGCGTGAGCCTCCACGAGTCGCCGTCGCTGTCGAGCGGGACGGAGCTGCGACCGGGCCACGTCGTGACGGTCGAGCCGGGCGTGTACGACCCCGAGGTCGGCGGCGTCCGGCTGGAGGACCTCGTCGTCGTCACCGAGGACGGCTGCGAGGTGCTGGCCGAGTACCCGTTCGGGATCGTCCCGGCCGATCGGGAGTGAACTCGGACGGAGAGCCTACTTCTCGACCGCGGTCGCGTCCTCGGGTCTCGACTCGGTCTCTTCCGCCGTCGAGTCCGCGTCGGTCGAGCCCTCGTCCGCGGGATCGAGAGCGGCGAGCCCGCGGAGCTGTCGGGGGAGCAGCCCCGCGAGCAGTCCCCGAACGATCCGCCCCGGATCGAGGAAGTACTGCGGGAGCACGACCATCGCGGCGGCGACGACGAGCAGGCCGACGCCGAGCGCGACCTCGCCGGCGAACAGCCGGACGACCGCGTAGTTCGCGAGCGGGAGGGCGAAGATCAGCGACGCCGCCAGCCCGATCATATCGGTCAACCCGAGTCTCATTGCGACCGGGTTGGCTCCCGGGGGTCAAAAGGGGCGCGGCGTCGGCGGCGCGGAGTCGTGGGACGCGGCCGCAGCGGGTCCCGAGCGAACACCGAACCGATATGTGTCGCGCGCGCCCAGTTCCGGTATGTTCACCGGCATCGTCGAGGACACCGGAACCGTCCGGGAGCGGACCGAGACCGAGGACGGGCTCCGGCTCCGGATCGCCGTCGACGGGTTCGACGACCTCCACCACGGCCAGTCGATCAGCGTCAGCGGCGTCTGTCTCACGGTCGAGGAGTACGGCAGTGGCGCGGACGCCGGCGAGAGCGACGACGGAGGCACCGACGACGGCGACGCAGACGCCGATTGGTTCGAAGTGTTCCTCGCGAGCGAGACGGTCGCGAAGACGTACCTCGGCGAGGTCGCCGCGGGCGACGCGGTCAACGTCGAGCGGGCGATGCCCGCCGACGGGCGGTTCGACGGCCACGTCGTGCAGGGCCACGTCGACACCGTCGCCGAGGTGACGGCGAGCGAGCGCGTCGGCGAGGACTGGCGGTTCACCTTCTCGATCCCCGAGGGACACGACGACTACCTCGTCGACAAGGGGTCGGTCACGCTTGACGGCATCTCGCTGACGGTCGCCGAGAAGCGGGCCGAGGAGTTCGACGTCGCGATCATCCCGACGACCTACGAGCTGACGACGCTCTCGGCGAAGTCGGTCGGCGACCCGGTCCACCTGGAAGTGGACGTGATCGCGAAGTACGTCGAGAACATGATCGGCGGGGACGTCTAGCTGACGTTCGGGGCGGGAAGCGCGGGAAGATGACCCTCAGTATCGTGGCCTGGACCCTCTGGGGTTGAGACGACGCAGCCGGAGTCGGTTTGTGACGCCGATCGCCTCAGTTCCGCATACCAGTGATTTTTCGGTGAATAAAAATGCAAAAAGGACCTGTACCTAGACTTATACCATTACTCAAGTAATTATATCTCCTTTCTCCCCACATACATCAATCTTATATACAACTCTTTGTGACAATTGGTCGCAATGTCAGAGAAACGATCGGTTAAATCGCTACCACGCAGGACGTATCTCAAACTCGCTGGAGCGGCTGGCGGTGTGACAGCACTCGCCGGGTGTTCGGGGTTCGGCGACTCACAGGAATCTCCCTCACAGGAGTTTGAAGGAGCCTCTGAATCCGGCGAGAGGGAAGGGCTGACGAGTAGTATTCCGGACATCCGACTGGACACCGCAAGGTTCGCTTCCGAGCGCTCGTTCGACAACGACGGGTACGAGCGGATGCATCTCTACCGGAAGAGCCGTGCGGTCGAGACGCTGCTCGGGGATCCCCGGGTTAACGATCTGGTCGGGGACTGGATCGGCGCGTTCGAGGTCTACGAGGTGCTGACGAACCACCTCGAGGTCGTCAGTCTCCAAGGGCCGGCGTCGTTCACCGTCGAGGAGATCGGGTTCCCGTACCCCGGCGAGGAGATCAGCGAGGACGCCGAGGCGACCTTCGAGATCACCGCGGAGGAGCGGCAAACCGTATACGGGCTGATCGACCGGCACACCGACGAGATCGTCGGCCTAGAGATTACGGAACCGGAGGACGTGAGCTGGGAGAAGACCCAGAATGCCGAGGACATCGAACACGGACACCTGATCCTCGAGAGTGATGTCGTCCAGGAGGAGTTCGGCGATCTGAGCGAGTATAAGTGGTACCCCTCTTGGAAGGGGTCCGGCGGCGGGTTCACCGGTCTTGGCGCGGGGGATCTCAGACACGGGATGGGCGGTACCGCGGCGCTGTACGTTGAGGACGACGGCGAGTTGAAGGTAATAAGCGCGTTCTTAGACGGGTCCGGAGACGAGCCCGAACTGATCAACGTCACCGTTGTCGACAACGCCGTCGAGTACCAGCCACCGGACCTCGCCAGCGACGTCGTCCCGGTGGAGAACTCCGTCGTCGACGAGGTCCCCGGCGTGCCGTTCGAAAAACGCCCCTACTACACTGCAAACGAGGGCTGGCACCGGATCGAACCGCCCGAGAGTAGCTTCGAGCAGAGCGACTGGTCGATCGAGTGGCAAGATCCCACGTATGAGGGGATCACGATGACGGGATCGTACAACGGCAAACCGGTGTTCGAGGCGTTAAACACGCCGATGACGATCACCGGGTACTACCTCCCGCCCCGCGAGGGCCGGATGACACGCGAGTACTACTTCCCCGACGACGACACGGTCTTCACCGGCGATCTCGCCTTCTGGGATGTTCACGGGACCGATTTCGGCGGACCCGGACTGCTCTCGAAGATCGACTTTCCCGCGGACAATGGACGGCCGAGCGGCTTCCAGCTTAAAACGCATTACCACACCGGTGCGGAGGGGCTCGAGAGCGTCGACTTCCACTCTGGGTTCCGGTTCGGCCCGTACAACTACGACATCGCCTACGACTTCTACGAGGACGGCGTGTTGCGGCCGGTGTTCCGGCGGGCCGGCCCCGGCTTCGTAAAGCAGTTCGTGAACAAGGTGCAAGCGAACTCCGAGAGTTACGCCGAAAACGGCAGCTACGAGGAGCGCGTCGTTCAGCACTACACCTCGACGCAGGCGTTCGACATCACGCCCGGAACCGAAAGCGGCGTGGCGGTCGAGCTGTTCGACGGCGACGAGTGGACGGAACCCGACGAGGAGTTCTACGTCGGCGGCGACCCGGGCATGAAAGCGCGCTTCAGTAACCCCGACGGTCCCGAGGCGGTCGATATTCCGCTCGACGACGACACCGAACTCGTCGTCGTCCGCCGCCACGAGGACGAGATAGGACCCGGCGAGGCGACGGCAGAACGGCTCGTGGACGAGGAGACGCCGTCGAATCTATATCACCCCGCGCAGTACGTCGACGGCGAGTCGATCCAAGGCGAGCGGCTGATCGTCTGGCTGTTGATGGTGGGAGCGACCAACCAGGTCCCCTACCCCTCCGGGACGACGAACTTCACGACGACCGGTCACATCGAACTCACCGGCTACGAGTAACAGGATGGATCGATCGGAGGTTCCGGCGGTGACATCGAGCGAGAACGAGTCCGGCGCGTCCCGGCGACAGTTCGTGCGCCGCGTCGTGGCCGCCGGCGGGGCGACCGCGCTTGCGGCCTGTCTCGACGGGCAGGGCCGCGACGCGCTCGACGCGCCGCCCGGGAGCGATCCAGAGACGCTCCCCGACCGACAGCACGCCTGGAACCAGACGCTCCCGACCGACTCCGACGGAACCGTCGGCCGGGCGTCACACCACGTGTTCCTGCGCCTGGCGCTGACGAGTGCCCCGAACCGGACGGACCGCGAACGCGTCGAAGCGGCACTCCGGAGCGTAGAGCGGGCGCTCGAATGGGGACCAGATGGCGTACTCTTTACGCTCGGGTACACACCGGCGTACTTCAACCGGTACGAGCAGTCAATCGACGCCGTCGATCTTCCCGACCCGGATCCGATCACCGCCATCACCGCCGAAAGCCGGATCGACGTCGACGACGGCGACGCCATGTTACATCTCGCGAGCGAGGATCCGGCGGTGGTCCTCGCAGTCGAAGAGGCGCTCTTCGGCGAGAACGACTCGCTCAACGGCCATGACGTCGGGGAGACGCTCGCGCCGGTCTTCGAGCGGACGAACCGTCGGACCGGATTCGTCGGGTCGGGACTCCCAGCCGACCGTCAGACCGGACTTGACGGGGTTCCAGAAGGCGAACCCGTGCCCGAGGAGGCGCCCTTCTTCATGGGATTTCGGTCCGGGTTTCGGAAGAGTCAGGCGACCGAGGACCGCGTGACGATCCGGTCCGGGCCGTTCGCGGGCGGTACGACCCAACACTTCGAGTCGATCGAACTCAACCTCGACATCTGGTTCGACGACAACGACCACGAACAGCGCGTCGCGCGGATGTTCAGCCCCGAACACGCGGCAGAGGAAGCAGTCGGAACCGTGGGTGAGCGACTGGGAGCGGCGACCGGAGCCACCGACGTCACCGACGATATCCACGATCACGCCCGGGAGCACGGCACGGTCGGCCACGCCCAGAAGCTTGCTCAGGCACGCGAGGACGGAGAGCCGGTACTTCTCAGACGGGATGTCAACACGACGGAGGGCGACGCCGCAGGGCTTCAGTTCCTCTCGCTCCAGCGACGGATGTCGGAGTTCACCGCCGCTAGAGAGGCGATGCTCGGCGAGCGGTTCCACCAGTACGGACTCGGTCCGCGACAGCCAAACGGGATCCTCCAGTACATCCGCGTCCGCAGCTGGGGGAGTTACCTGATCCCCCCGCGGGGGAGCCGGGCGCTCCCGCGGCCGTCCCAGTGAACGGCGAGCGGGGCATCCACGGCGGCCCCGATCATTCGCCGATCCCTGCCTCCGACGGATCCGATAGCACAGACCGGTCCGAAAGCACCAAGAAGCGATGGACGATTCGGCGGAAAACCACCGAGTCTCGATTCCTCAGGCGTCCTTCGCGCCCTCGACGGTCTCGCGGACGGCGTCGACGCCCTCGTCGTGGAGCAGGTCGCCGACGACGATCACGTCGCTGTGGGCGGCCATCTCGTTGGCCGACTCGTAGCCGTGGATCCCGCCGCCGTAGAAGAGGGCGGCCTCGTCGAGCGCGTCGTGGGCGGCCGCGACCTTCTCCGTGTCGCCGAACGTGCCCGAGTACTCGACGTAGACGATCTCCTGGCCGAACATGCGCTCGGCCACCTTCGCGTACGCCTCCACGTCGTCGGCGCTGAGGTCGCAGTCGGCCTCGGTCAGCTGGGCGACCGACGCCTCGGGGTTCATCACGATGTACGCCTCGGTGTGCGTCCGGTCCCAGTCGAGGTCGTCGATGCGGACCCACTCCTTGTGCGCGCCGGTGATCCAGAACGGGCCGCCCGCGTTGAACACGGTCGGGATCAGGTAGCCGTCGAGGGCGGGCGAGTCGATGACGACGCCCGGGTTCGACGGCTCCTGGTACAGCGGCACGTCGTACTCTGCGGCGGCGTCGACGACGCGGCTCATCTTCTCCGCGGTGACGTCGAGGGTCCCGCCGATCTCGATCGCGTCGGTCCCGGTCCGGCAGACGTCCTCGAAGGTGTCGTCCCCGTACAGCTCCTTGTCGGGGTCGACCTTCAGCACGTGGTCCCAGTCGTCCCACGGGTTGTTCATCGGAAACGACTCCACCGGCAGGAACCAAAAAGGTGCGGAACCTGTCTCGCGAGCGGGCGGCTCGAGAGCCGAGACTACAGCAGGTCGTCGATCTCGTCGTTCTGGAACGCGTCGGCTGGATCGGCCTGTTCCTCCGGCTCGTCCCGGACCGCCTGCCGCGCGCGTTCGAGGAACTCCTCGACGCGGCGCGAGCGCTCGACGCCGCCGAGGAGGACGAGGGCGGCCACCCGGTCGGAGTCGAGCGGGAAGTCGCCGCCGCGCACCTGCATCGACCCGGTCTCCTCTTGGAGCCACTTGCGCGCCTTCTCCGCGCCCTTCCGAGAGATCCGGTCGGGGTCGCCCGCGATGGCGACGAGGGCCGCGTCCGCCTCGGTCGCGTTCGGGAGCGACATCCCGGTCATCACCGCGCTCCGGACCGCGCTCATCACGGTCGTGACGTTCTCCTCGGGGTCCTCGGCGGCGGGCGCGGAGGAGAACCCGACCGCGGCCATGCCGCCGGCGCGGAGCGTGTTGATCACCTCGCTCGTGTCGACGACCGACTCCGCGACGCCCTCGACGGATTCGCCCGCCGCGAGCAGGAGCCCGACCCGCTTGGCCATCGAGGCGTTGATCGCCGCGTAGCCGCCCTCGACCGACTCGCCCGAGGAGCGCCACGCGTCGTTGTCGAGCAGGATCGTCGCGTCGGCCTCGCGAACGAGCGTCTTCAGCGAGCGTCCGGCGTTCACCTGGTACATCGCCCCCTCGTCGCGGCCGGGGAGGACCCCGAGCGCGTACACGGGCACGTCGTACACGCGGCTCAGCTCGCGGACGAGGATCGGCGCGCCGCCGGAGCCGGTGCCGCCGCCGAGCCCCGCGACCACGAAGATCGCCTCCGCGTCGGCGGTCACCTTCGGCGCGAGCGCGTCCAGCACCTCGACGGCGTCTTCTTCCATCACTTCGGCGCCGAGCTCGTTGTCGCCGCCGACGCCGTGTCCGTTCACCCGGGACTGCCCGACGAGGACCGTGTCGAGCGGGAGGGGTTCTAAGTCCGCCGACGCGGTGTTCACCGCGAGCGCGTCGAGCACCGCACCGTAGCCGGCGTCGGCGTCGAACTCGGCGAGCGCGGTCGTGAGCTTCCCGCCCGCCTGTCCGACGCCGAGGAGGACCGCTTTCATGATCGTAAGGTAACCGATCGCGCGGTAATACCTTTTCCCCCGAGGTTTAAGTGCGGAACCGCGGCCAGTCGGCCGCGTGACCGACGACACTCGCGACCGCGACCGACCGTTCGCCGACGGCGGGGAGACGGCGGAGACGACGAGCGACGGGCGTACCGGCCACTCTTCCTCCTTCGGCCGAGCCGATCGCACGCCGGCCGGAACCGCCGACTCCACGCGATCGACGGCGCAGCGTCCGACAGACTCCGACCCGAGTGGAGCTCCGGGTGAGGACTCGAACGCCGTTCCGAACGCCGGATCGAACGGTGACCGGCTCGAAGAGCGGCTCCGCGCGGTCGAACGCGCGCTCACCGGGACCGACGACGCCGTCGCCGACCTCGGCGACGAGGCGACCGCGAGCGCGGAGCGGGAGGAGCTGTCGACGCGGCTCGGCGACCTCGAGGCGCGCGTCGAGGAGCTGGAGGCGGCAACGCAGGCGATCAGGGGGTACGTCGGATCGATCCGGTCAGTGAATCAAGCGGTCGAGCGCCGTGCCGACCTCGCGCTCGCGAAGGCCAGCGAGAACGGCGACGCCGGTGTAAACGGCGGAACGAACGCGAGGGACGGCAGGGCCGCGGGCGAAGTCGCGATCGACGACGCGACCGCGGACGACGCGCTCGACGGCGGCGTGCCGAGCGAGGCCGACCTCGACGCCGCCGTTCCGACGGATCGGCGGCGAGGAAACGAACGGAGATCGGCGGCCGAACCCGCGGTCGATCGCCCCGAGACGGACGGCGAGAGCGCGGGCGACTCGTGGCGCTCCGGCGCCCTGGATCGGCTCCGTGACTCGCTGTAACCGACTTCGCGGCGCGAGGTGGGAGCCGTGATCCGCGTCGTCCTCACGGTCCTCGTCGCCGTCGCGCTCCTCGCGGTATCGATGCCGGCGCTGGAGGACTCCCGGACCGGGACGACTGACGAGCGGCTCGGTACCGAATCGGACCGCGTCGAGCGGGCGATCGGCGGGCTCGCCGCCGGGTCGATGAGCGTCTCGGATCCGTCGCTCGCCGCGCGAACGACGGTGACGGTCCGCGCTCCGAGCGGCGTCACGGCCGCGCGGGTCGACCGACTCGCGCTCGTCGAGACGGAGCGACCGGAGAGCGAGCCCGTCCCGGCGCTCCGCTATCGGATCGACGGCGGGCGCGAGCGAACCGCCTCGATCGCCCCCGAGGTGACGACCGCGACCGTCGAGATCGTCGACGGGCCGATCGAGCTCCGGACGCGCGGTGAGAGCCGTCTGGAGCTCCGCCTCGTCGACGGCCCGATCGTCGAGATCGCGCGGATCGGGTGAGGGTTTATAAGTGATACCGCGGCCACGCTCGCCATGAGCTTCGATCTCCCCTCGATGTCGTCGCTCGGGAGCGACGACGCGCCTCTGCACGCGCTCCCGTGGGTCGACGACGAGGCGGACGACTGTCGGTGCGAACCGTCGTTCAGGGAGCCGGTTGGCACCGGCGTCGACGACCGAGTCGTGCTCGCGGTCGACGCCGGCGACTGCCCCGGACGCGGCGATCTCGCCGCGAGTCCCGCCTGTCTCGCGACGGTCGTGGAGGCGCTGACGGAGCGCGACGCCGACGTGGTCCGGACCCGCCACGCCGGGCGGGAGCGGACCTACGCCGGGCGGGCGGCGGCGTGTCTGATCGCCGCCGGACGGTTCCGCGAACGGATCGAGTTCCACGAGACGCGGCTCGCCGATCGCGTGACCCGGGAGCCGATCGCGGCGGCGCGGGAGGCGAGCGGCCGCGAGGGACCGCCGAAGCGGATCGCCGCGGAGACCGGACTGGCCGAGACGGTCGCGGACGCGGAGGAAGTCGGCGAGGTGTTGCGGGCGCACGCCGGGCCGACGATCGCGGCCACGCGCGTCGCGTCGGCGCCGCCGCCGGACGCGGCGCTCGTCGATCGGTGGGAGGTCGACACGGGCGCGACCGTGCGGCTGTACGAGGGGGCGGGACCGCTGCGGACGTACCACCTCACGCCCCCCTCGGCGCGGCTCGACGACGAGGCCGTCGAGCGACTCGCCGCCGCGAAGGACCGGCTGCTCGACGACCCGACCGGCGGCGACAGGGCTCCGGGGCGAGCGGTGCGGTCGGTGGCGGCGGCCGGCGACCCAGTCTCGACGCTGGGCGACGTGCTCCGTCGACACACCCGCGGGTACGGCGCGTTCGAACACGTGTTCGCCGACGACCGCGTGAGCGACGCGACGCTGTCGGCGCCCGTCGCGGAGAATCCCCTTCGGGTCGTCGTCGACGGGGAGCGCTGCCGGACCAACGTCAGGCTCCCGCCCGAGGGCGCGGCGACGCTCGCGTCCCGCCTCCGGCGGACGAGCGGACGGGGGTTCTCCCGCGCGAGCCCGACGCTCGACGCCACGATCGAGGCCGAAGCCGGGCGCGTCCGGGTCGCGGCGACGACGGACCCCGCCAGCGACGGCCTCTCCTTTACGTTCCGGCGTGGCGATCCGGACGCGTGGACCCTCGCGCGGCTCGTGAACGTCGAGACGGTCACGCCGGCGGCCGCGGGCCTCCTCTCCGTGGCGGTGGAGCGTGGCGTGACCGGGCTCGTCGCCGGCGGCCGCGGCGCGGGAAAGACGACCGCGCTCGGGTCGCTCCTCTGGGAGCTACCGGCCGAGACGCGCTCGATCCTGATCGAGGACACGCCGGAGCTGCCGGCCGAAGCGGTGACCGCGGCCGGACGCGACGTCCAGCGGCTCCGCGTGGGCGACGGCGCGGAGCCGTCGCCGAGCGAGGCGGTGCGGACCGCGCTTCGACTCGGCGGCGGCGCGATCGTCGTCGGCGAGGTCCGCGGCGAGGAGGCGGCGGCGCTGTACGAGGCGATGCGTGTCGGCGCGGCCGGCGAGGCGGTCCTCGGGACGATCCACGGCGAGACGCCCGAGGCGGTCCGCGAGCGGGTCGTCAGCGATCTCGGCGTTTCCCCGTCCTCGTTCGCCGCGACCGACCTGATCGTCGTGCTTGACGACCATCGCGTCGAGACGATCGCCGAGGTCGTCGGCCACGACGGCGAGGCCTCGTTCGAGCCGCTGTTCGAGCGGACCGGAACGGGGCTGGTCCCCACCGGACGGATCGACCGCGGAGAGAGTCGACTCGTCGAGTCGCTCACGGAGACCGGCGAGTCGTACGCCTCCGTCCGCAGTGCCATCGACCGACGGGGGAAACGGATCGGGGAGGCGGCGAGAACCGGACGGACAGCGCCGGAGCGCTACGTCGACCGTGACGATCCCAGCCGACGGAACGACGGCTTCGGCGGTGGCGAGCGATGACCGGTCCGAATGGCGATTTCGACGGAACGCCGGGACGGGGTGCGGTGGACGGCGACGAGGGATCGGCGGAGCTTCGCCGCGCAGTCGCGTTCCTCCGGTGGGACGCCACGAGCGCGCGGGTGATCGAAGCGGGGTACCGGGCCGGCGTGGGAGTCGGCCTCGCCTGCGCCGTCGTCGTCGCGTTCGTCTCCGGGCCCGTCCCGGGCCTGCTGTTCGGGCTCGCGGGGGGACTGGGAGCCACGCACGCCGTGCATCGCGGACCGGTGTGGCTCGCCTCGCTCCGCCGGACCAGGGCCCTCGGGGCCGCGCCCGGGCTCGTCGGACGGCTCGTGTTGCGGATGCGGTTGGACCCGTCGACGGAGCGCGCCGTCCGGTTCGCCGCACGGACCGGCGACGGACCGCTCGCAGACGGCCTCGCGCGGCGCGAGCGAGCGAACGCCGACGGACCGACCAGCGGGCTCCGGGAGTTCGCCCGCGAGTGGCAGCCGTGGTTCCCGGCGATCGACCGGGCTGCGGCGCTCGTCCGGACGGCGGCGTCCGCCCCGTCGGAGCGTCGGGGACGGTGTCTGGACCGTGCGCTCGACGCGACGATCGCCGGAACGACCGATCGCCTCGCTACCTTCGTCGGCGAGGTCCGCGGCCCGGTCTCGGCGCTGTACGCGTTCGGCGTGCTGCTCCCGCTCGCGCTCATCGCCCTCCTCCCGGCGGCCGCCGCGGCGGGCGTCCCGATCGGTTCCGGCGTCGTCGCGGCGCTGTACCTCGGCGTGCTCCCGATGGGACTGCTCGCGGCGGCGGCGTGGCTGCTCTCCCGTCGCCCGGTCGCGTTCGCGCCGCCGAGCATCGACGGGGACCATCCGGACGTTCCGGAGAGACGGATTCACGCCGCTGCCGCTGGGGTGGGGACCGGAGCCGTCGCCGCCGCCGTCGCGGCGCGGTTCGTCGCCGGGTGGACCGCACCGGTCGCGGGGGTCGGCGTCGGTGCCGGCGTCGCGCTGTTCGTCGCCGTCCGACACCGCAGGGCGGTGCTGTCGGACGTCCGCGCCGTCGAGCGCACCCTCCCGGACGCGATGACGGTGATCGGCGGCGACGTGGCCGAGGGCGTCGCCGTCGAGACCGCGATCGCGAACGCGGGCGAGCGGATCGACGGCGCCACCGGCGAGCTGTTCGAACTCGCGGGGCGACGGAGCGACACGCTCCGCGTCGGCGTCCGAGAGGCGTTCCTCGGCCGCGGCGGTCCGGCGGTTCCGGTGCCGTCGCCGCGGGTGCGGGGCGCTGTCGCGCTGCTCGCCGTCGCCGCTCGGGAGGGGCGACCGGCGGGCGACGTACTGCTCGAGCTCGCCGACCAGCTGGAGGACCTCCGCGAGCTCGAGAGCGACGCGCGGCGACAGCTCGCGACCGTAACGGGGACGCTGACGAACACGGCGGCGGTGTTCGCGCCGCTCGTCGGCGGGGCGACGGTCGCGCTCGCCACCGGCATCGACGCGGTCGACGCCGGAGGGCTCGGTGCCGGGGCGACCGCCGGAGCGGACGCGCTCGGCGTCGGCGGTGCCGGCGGCACCGGCGCTTCCGGCAGCGGAGGGGTCGGAACGGCCGGCGAACCGTCCGCGGGATCGAACGGAGGCGGCGCGCTCTCGGTTCCGGTGCTCGGACGGATCGTTGGCACGTACGTGCTGCTCCTCGCGGCGCTGCTCACCGCGCTGGCGACCGGCCTTGAACGCGGATTCGACCGGACCCTCGTCGCTTATCGGATCGGGATCGCGCTCCCGACCGCGACCGCGACGTATCTCGTCGCGTTCCTTGGGGCCGGACTACTGCTGTAGCGAAGTGGGTGACCCTCCGAACGGCTCCCGGAGCGATCCTTTAAGTACGAAGCCGCGGCCAGCCGCCCCGTGTTCGAGACCCACCTCGACGCCACGTACGCGTGGCTTGGCCTGGCGCTGGTGAGCGTCGCGACCGTCGGCGTCGCCGCCGCGCTCCCGGCCTCCCCGCCGCCGGACGCGAGCGGCGTCGCGCACACGATCGACTCGGTCGCCGACGGCGAGCATCCCGCGACGGCGGAGCACGGACTCGCCGCGGACCGAATCCGCCTCACCGAGCGCGCCGTCGCGCTGGAAGGCGGCGGCGGAACCGCGCGGGCAGCGCTCCGCGCGCCGCGGATAACTCCCGTCCCGGCGGGCCGACACGGAACCACCGAGGCCGACGGGCTCCACCGCGTACTCGGCGGGGTTCCACCGGACGCCGCGTTCGACGATCCCGAGGCGTTCGCGGCGGCCGCCGAGCGCGCCCGGGCGAGGGACCACGAGTGGCGTCCGGCGCCGGATCGGCTGACGGTGAGACGCGTTCACTACGGAGGGACACATGTCACGCTCGTCGGGTGAGGGGTTCCTCCGCTGGGAACGGACCGAGGGTCGCGCCGCGGTCGAGCCGATCGCCGCGCTGGTCGCCGTGCTCGTCGTCGGCACGGCGCTCGGACTGTACGCCGTCGCGCTCGACGACGCGGCGCCGGAGCGGGAGCGGCCGACCGCCGAAGCCACGCTCGATCGGATCGAGCCGGCGGTGACGACCGGCGGCGTCGTGAAGCCGGAACGGTTGCGTGGCGTCGGTGAGTTCCGATACGCCGCGACCGTCGCGATCGAGGCCGACGGCGAGACGTGGACGGTCCAGTCCGGCGACGAGGCCCCGGCGGCGGAGATCGCTCGGAACACGGACGGGATTGCGGTCGCCGAGCGACCGGTAACGGTTAAGATCGGACCGGGGCGGAACGTCCGCGGAACGCTTCGAGCAGTGGTGTTCCGATGACGAGTACCGTGCTCGACGTGACGGTGCTGCTCCTCTGCGTCTCCGCGAGCGTCGTCGCGCTCGGCGCGGCCGAGGGCGACCGCGGGACTGCGGGGCCGGAAGCCAGCGAGGTCGCCGATCTGATCGCGACGGAGACGGTGACGGTGACGTACGCGTCGAACGAGGCGCCGAACGGGACCCGGACGGTTCACGCGACGCGTGCCGAGCTGCTGGCGGCGGTGGTGGCCGGAGGCGGAGGAGACGGTGAGGAACCCGCAGCGAGAGGATCGTTCGAATCAGAATCCCTGTCGGCCGTCGAGCGTGGGACCGGACCACGGACGCGGATCGACGTTGAGGTGGAGATGCAGGAACCGAGGCGGGACGCGAACGAGAGCGTCGGGGGAGCGGAGGAATCCCCGTCGGACGCCGCGACTGGAGCGCCGCGCCGGAATTCGAACGAGTCCGCGCTGCCGGCCGGGCCCGGTGGATGGGACTTCGGTTCGGACGGAATCGATCGAGACCCGACCGGAGCGGCCGGGACGGGCGTTCCGTGGCGTATCGATCGGAAGGAAGACGGTGACGGGAGCTCCGAAGCGGAGGGACCGGTGACCGGCTCCGAACCTCCGGAGCCGATCGCGGTCGGGAGAGAGCCGCCGCGGGACGCCGACGTCACGGTCGCCGTGATCACGCATCCGGTACCGAACGACGGGGACTCGATCGGTCGGGTTAGGATCGTGATCAGGAGGTGGTGAGCGTGCGAAATGGGTCGGCGAACGACCGGACGTCCGACTGCGGATCGCGGTGTCGGTCCTTCACCGTCGACGAGCGCGCGCGAGTCCCGTTCGCGCTGATCGGCGTGCTCCTCCTCGTGACGAGTTCGACGTACGCTGCGGGACTCGCGGATCAGGGGCTCGTCGGCGAGGACCGGAGCGTGGAGCGCGCCGTCGAGCGCGTCGACGCCGATTCGACCGCCGCGCTCAGGACCGCGGCGCGGCAGGCCGCGCACGACGCAGCCGCGGAGCCGGTGACGCGGGCGCCGTCCGAGACGGCCGCCGACTCGGGAAGCGAGCGGGGAGCGACCGCCGTCAGGAGCGGTTCCGCCTTCGAGGACGCGTTCCGTATCCGGCTCGCGCTCGCCGGCTCCGAGGCGCTGTCGGCCGTCGACGCCGAGGTGGGCGGCGCGAGGGCGACGGCGTCGCTGCCGGCGGTCGACGATCCGAGCGAGCTGGCGGCGGCGCGCGACCGGGTCCGCGTCGAACCCGCCGCGAACGGAACGGCGACGCGCGTGACGTTCGAGGGAGTAGAGACGACGGCGACGCGGAACGGGCGCACGGTCGTCGAACGAACGGATGACCGGACCGTCGTGGTGGCCGTGCCGACGTTCGCGGCGCACGACCGGACGGAACGGTTCGAGGAGCGGCTCGGCCGCGGTCCGGTCGAGGGACCGGGGCTGGGTCGCCAGCTCACCGCGAGCCTCTACCCCATGACGTGGGCTCGCGGGTACGCCCAGTACGCCGGCGCGCCGGTCGAGAACGTCCTCGCGAACCGCCACGTGGAGCTGTCGACGAACGCGGGGATCGTCCGGACGCAACGCGACGTGTTCGGCGCGAGCGACCCGAACGCGCGCGGGGGAGTGGCGCGCGCGACGGCACGAACCGGGGCCACCGACCTGCTCAAACCGACCGGCGTCGACGAGGGGTCGTGGAGTGAGGCCGTGCTCGACGCGCCGACGCCCGGAGAGGGCGACGGTCCGACCGATCGGCCGAGCGAGGACGGCGCGTTCGAGCTGGGGGAGGACCGGACGGACGAGCGCACTCCGGTCCCGGTCGGTCGCGCGGCCGACGAGGGAGCGACGCACGTTTACGACGATCTTGACGCGATCATCGAGGATGCGTATCGAGTCGAAGCGAGCGTCGAGACGTCGACGACGCGTGTTGTCGACGGCGGGCGGCCGACGCCGCCGACGCCCTCTCCCTCGGAATTCACGACGACCGGTGACTGGGAACGCGTCGACCTGACGCGGACGGAGCGGTCGCCGGTCGTCTCCGGGAGCGGCGTGCCCGAGGGCGTTCCCGCGGGAACGGTCGACCCCGGCGAGCGCGTCTCGTTCGGCGTGGCGACCCGCGAGGCGACCGTGGAGCGCGTCGCCGTCGCGGAGTGGGAGCGGGTGTTCGTCGAGCGCGGGCCGAACGGAAGCGTCGTGGACGAGCGGGTCCACCGAGTGACCACGCGCGACGCCGTGACCGATCGCTACCGAGTGCAGGTGTCGGTGTCGGGAGAGCACGCGCCGACCGACGGGGCGCCCGACCGGGCCGCCGCGACGTTCGGATCGGGCGACGCGACCGACGGTCCGGATCTCCGCGATACGCCGCCGGCCGCCCGCGACGATCTGGGTGTCGACACCGACGGCGGCGTCGACAGGATCGCCGAGGAGGCGGTCGACGGCGGGGAGGTCCGCGAGTCGACGGCCGTCGTCGGCTCCCGCTCGTCAGCTGACCGAGACGCCGTCGCGGCCGACGTGGCCGCGCTCGCGAGCGACGTGCGCGACATCGAGACCGAGGCGTCGATGGGGGACGCGGCGATCGGCGAGGCGGAGCCGTACGCCGACCTCGCGGATACGCTCCGCGATCGACGCGCGGAGCTCGTCGACGCGCCGGGAACGTACGACGGCGCCGCCGACCGGGCCGGCACAGCCGCCCGCGTCGCGTACCTCGACGCCGTGGTCGACGAGCTCGAGAGTGCTGCGGACGACCGCGAACGCGCGACGGACGGGTTCCTCGACCGCGTGAACGGCGCGTTCGACGGGCCCGACGTGGGCGACGCGCTCGCCAGCCGCGAGGCCGCCCGCGATCCCGGGACGTATTCGGTCGGCGACGAGGGCCCCGGCGGAGCGGTGACGTTCGCGCCGAACGGCTCCCCCGGATACCTCCCGCGCACGACCGTCGACGGAGGGGCCGTCGACGGCCTGGACGGGACGACGACCCGGCCGCTCGCGGCCCGCAACGTGAACTACGTCACCGTCCCGTACGGCGAGGTGTCGAGCGGCGTCGTCGATCGGATCCTCGGCACCGAGGACACGGTGCGGGTCGGGACCGCCGGGCGGTCGCTCCTGTTGGCGAACGAGGCGCTGGCGACCGGCGACGACCCCGAGCTGCGGGCGGACCGGGACGCGCTCGCCCGACAGATAGACGAGTCGCTGGACGAGGTGGACGGAGAGCTCCGATCGACGCTTCGCGTCCGAACCTCGCTGTCGCGCGACGAGCGACGCAGGGCGCTCGACGAGGCCGCTGCGAGCTACGGCTCCCCGGGCGAGCGTGCGGTCGCCGTCGGGAACGGATCCTATCCCGAGCGAGTCGCCGCCGAGGCCGCCAGCGTCGGATCGCTGTCGCGGGCGTCCGAGGAGGCGCTCGCCGCGAACCTCCGAGTCACGACTCGGACCGCGGCCGGGAGAGACGCGGTTCGGGTCCCCACCCGATTCGTCGAGGGGACGACGAGCGGCGCGCGAGTGGTACTCAGAGACCGGCTGGAGAAGGAGATCGAGAACCGAGCGGCGCGGGCCGGCGACGCGGCCGCCGAAAAGGCGAGCGAGAAGGCGGCGGAGGAATTGGGCGAGAAGTGGTCGCTGAAGCCCGCCCGAACCGTGGGTGCGGGGCTCCCGGTCGCGCCCGTGCCCGGGTACTGGGTGACGACGGTGAACGCGTGGCGCGTGCAGGTCCGCGGGGAGTACCCGCGGTTCGCGCTGCACGCCGACGTCGGCGCGCCCGGCGAGCGCTTCGAGTACGTCCGGAGCGAGGGCGACGTGACCGTCGACGTCGGCGGCGAGACGGTGCGGCTGGGCAAGACCGAACCGGTCGCGTTCGAGACCGAGACGGTGATCGCCGTCGCGGTTCCGGCCGGCCCGCCCGGTGTGGGCGACGTGGACGGGACCCGCGACGAGCGGTCCGGGGGGTGGCCGTGTCCCGGCGCGATGGGCGAGTCCTCGGACGGAGACGGCGATAGAGCGTGTGCGGACCCGTGACCCGACCGCAGCCGTTTTGAGACGCGGCGACCGAGGGCGACCATGTTTCACGAGATCGTCGTCGACGGTGCGACGGGAACCGAGAGCGAGCCGGACGAGGTGACCGCGGCGGCGCTTTTGGCGTCGTTCGAGACGCTGGTGAACGAGGCGATCGCGGAGGTCGGGCGCGACCGGATCGCCGAGAAGACGATGGTCGACAGCGAGGCGCTCGACGCCGCCGCCGACGGCGACGCAGCCGGGATTCGACTCGAAGACGGGGCCGCGATCGTCGCCGCGCCGACCGACCGGGACGCCGACGCGGTCGTCGCCGAAGTCCGCGACCACCTGCTGATGGGGATGGCGACGGCGGTGCTCGACGTCGACGCGATCGCCGCCGCGATCGACGCGGACCTCACGGGACAGGAGGTCCAGCAGGCCCTGGAGGGGCGCGCCCCGATGACGCTCGGCCAGCTCGCGGAGATTATGGCGGTCATCGAACGCCGGAAGCCATGAGGGTCGTCGTCGTCGGGTGCGGCTACGTCGGCCTCGAACTTGCTCGGCAGCTCGCCGAGCGCGGCCACGCCGTGACGGGGGTCCGGCGGTCGGACGCCGGACTAGAGGCGATCGAGTCGGTCGGGGAGGAGGTAGCGAGCGGCGGGAGAGACGGCGACGCAAACGCGGAGGGCGAGGTAGACGCCGTCCGCGCGGACGCGACCGACCCGGCGTCGCTCGACGCGCTCCCGGACGCGGACGCGATCGTGTTCGCGGCCAGCTCCGGCGGGCGCGGCGCCGCGGCCGCCCGCGAGGTGTACGTCGACGGCCTCCGAAACGTGATCGAGGCGTACGGGTCGCGAGCGACGACCCCGGACAGGCTCGTCTACACCTCCTCGACGGGCGTGTACGGCGACCACGACGGCGCGTGGGTCGACGAGGAGACGCCGATCGAGCCCACGACCGAGAAGACCCGCGTCCTCGCCGAGGCGGAGCGGACCGCGCTGGAGACGGCGGCCGAGTTCGGGATCGACGGGACGGTCGCGCGCTTCGCGGGGCTGTACGGGCCGGACCGGTACCGGCTCGAACGCTACCTCGACGGGCCGGTCACGGCCGGCTACCTCAACATGGTCCACCGCGACGACGCCGCCGGAGCGGTCAGGTACCTCCTCGAAGCCGACCGCGCTCGCGGCGACGCCGTCCTCGTCGTTGACGACGAGCCGGCCGACAAACACGCGTTCGCCGACTGGCTGGCCGAGGCGTGCGGCGTGCCGCGGCCGGAAAAGCGGTCGAAGGCCGACCGGATCGCGGCCGGCGGCCTCTCCGCGGCGGCCGAACGACGGATCCGGACCAGCAAGCGCTGCTCGAACGACCGCCTGCGGGCGCTCGGCTACGAGTTCGCCTACCCGACCTTTCGCGAGGGGTACCGCGACGCGGTGCGGGCGTTCCGGGCGGCGAAGCGGTAACCCGGCCGACTGATCGCCCCGACCGCTCCGACCGGTCGCCCTGGCCCCCGACCGACCGCACTGGCCGCGGCCACCGCGTCGTTGCCGGCGGGTCGAAACGGTAACGAACCTTGATGTACCGGGAGCGAGTCGACCGGCACGTATGTGGTCTCCGAGCGCGGTCGACGACCGGCTCTCGCAGGCGGAGGTGCTGGCCCGGGAGAGCCCGGAACTCGTCGTCGTGTTCGCGGTCGGCGCGCTCGTCGCGGTCGTCGGCGCGTACGTAGTGTTTCGGGCCCGCAGGACGCCCGGCGTCAGGTTCCGCCGGCTGTTGGCCGACCACGACGAGATCGCGGTGTTGATGCATCCGAACCCGGACCCCGACGCGATGTCGGCGGCGCTCGGCGTCGCGTCGCTCGCGGAGCAGCTCGACGTCGACGCGGCGGTCCAGTACCCCGGACAGATCCGCCATCAGGAGAATCGAGCGTTCCGCACGGTGCTCGACTTGGACCTGGAGCCGATCGAGCACGTGAGCGATCTGGCCGCCGAGTCGGTCGTGCTGGTCGATCACAACGAACCGCGGGGGTTCGCCGGCGCCGACGGCGTGCTTCCCCTCGCCGTCGTCGATCACCACCCCGGCGACGGTGCCGGGAAGGCGTTCACCGACGTACGGACCGACTACGGCGCGACGGCCTCGGTGGTCGCCGAGTATTTCGAGCAGAACAAGGCGATCCCGGTCCCGCCGGACAAACACGCGAGCGAGACGGACAGCGACCTCACGCTTCCCACCAACACGGCGACCGGGCTCCTGTACGGCATCCTCACCGACACCAAACACCTCACGGTCGGCGCGAGCGAGCCGGACTTCGCGGCCGCGGCGTACGTGTACCCCGGCGTCGACCAGGACCGCCTCGACCGGATCGCCAATCCGGCGGTCGACGCCGAGGTGCTGGAGGTGAAGGCGCGGGCCATCGCCGGCCGTCGGATCGAGGGGTCGTTCGCGGTCGCCGACGTGGGCGGCGTGAACAACGTCGACGCGATCCCGCAGGCGGCCGACGAGCTGATCCAGCTGGAGGGCGTCAGCGCCGTCGTGGTGATCGGGGAGCGCGACGAGACGGTCCACCTCTCGGGGCGGTCGCGGGACGACCGCGTCCACATGGGCAACGCGATCGACGCCGTCCTGTCCGACCGCGAAAACGGCAACGGCGGCGGCCACTCGCGGATGGGCGGCGGGACGATCGCCCCGGCGATCGACCCGACCGAGGACGAGGAGCCGGAGAGCGTGGACCGCGATCGGCTCGCCGACGACCTGTTTCGCGCGCTCGCCGGCGACGTGTGAGCCGGGGGCGACCGACAGGCGAGAGGACGCGGCGGGGCGGCTCGCCACCGAGACTTAAGTCGGCGGCGGCGAAGTCACGGGTATGAGTCCCGACATCTCGCTACGGAGCCTGCCCGCGGACGACGGCTGGCGCGCGCTCGCCGGCGTCGGCGTCGGGTACGCGATCGCGACCGGCCTGATCTTCGCGCTGCTCTTCGTCGTGCCGTACCTAGTGCTGCGAGGACTGTAGCGACCGGCGCGAGCGACGAGTTCGAACGACCGGCGAGAAATCGGAGATCGACGGCGACGAGCCGCGTCAGGCGAACGCGAGCGAGTCGTCGGCGCCGGTCTCGTCGTCCTTCTGGAGCTTCTCGTGAGCCCCGAGGAAGTCGTCGAGCGTGACCTCGGTGCGGTCGTCGCGGATCGCGAACATCCCGGCCTCCGTGCAGATGGCCTTGATGTCGGCGCCGGACGCGTCCGGCGTCATCTCGGCGAGCTCGGTGAAGTCGATGTCGCTCGCGAGGTTCATCTTCCGGGTGTGGATCTGGAAGATGATCTCGCGGCCCTCGGTGTTCGGCTTCGGCACCTCGATGAGGCGGTCGAAGCGGCCCGGCCGGAGGATGGCGGGGTCGAGCATGTCGAAGCGGTTGGTCGCAGCGATGATACGGACCTCGCCGCGCTCGTCGAACCCGTCCATCTCGGAGAGCAGCTGCATCATCGTCCGCTGGACCTCGGCGTCGCCCGAGGTCTTCGAGTCCGTCCGCTTCGAGGCGATCGCGTCGATCTCGTCGATGAAGAGGACGGCGGGCTGGTTCTCGCGGGCGACCTCGAACAGGTCACGGACCAGCTTCGCGCCCTCGCCGATGAACTTGTGGACGAGCTCGGAGCCGGCCATCTTGATGAAGGTCGCGTCCGTCTCGTTGGCGACCGCCTTCGCGAGCATCGTCTTCCCGGTCCCGGGCGGCCCGTACAGCAGGACGCCGCTCGGCGGCTGGATGCCCACGTCCTCGAACATGTCGGGGTGTTCGAGGGGCATCTCGACGGTCTCGCGGACCTCCTGCATCTGGTCTTCGAGCCCGCCGATGTCGGCGTACGTGACGTCGGGGGAGTGCTCGACCTGCATCACGCGGGCGCGCACGTCCGTCTCCTTCTCCAGCTTCTTGACGACGGACAGCGAGTTGTTCACCGCGACCCGGTCGTCCGGGTCGAGCTTCTCGCGCATCTCGGCGGTGACCTCGGTGAGCGCCTCCTGGTTGTTCCCGTGCTGCTTGATGACGGCGCCGTCGGGCGTGATCTCCTGGACCGTCGCCACGAACAGCGGGGACTGCTTCAGCTTCTTGTTCTCGTGGGTGAGCCGTTCGAGCTTCTGCTGGTACTTGTTGTTCTCCGCGTTCGCGTCGAGGAGCTTGTCGCGCATCTCCTCGTTTTGCGACTCGAGCACGTCGAGCTCCTCTTGGAGGGACTCGATCTTCTCCTGTCTCGACGCCGACCCCTCGTCGTAGGGTAGCTCGACGTCGTCGACGGTGTCTGTCATTGTGCGTAATAAGGCGTCTCGCGGGTAAGAGGTTTCGGGTGGGGGAGAGATACCGGGGTGCGCCTGATCAATATATACCCGATGGTAATAAAATACGATAGTAAATATTATTTACCAGCATGAAAAAGGAAGAGGTACACATGAGCGCCACCGACGCCGTCGTCACCGAGGAGAACGCCGCAGACCGCTGGAGCGCCGTCCGGGACCTGCCGCCGAGCGCGAAGCTCGTCGCGAAGGTCCTCGACTACAACGACACGCTCACGCAGAGCGAGCTCGCCGAGGAGACCCTGCTTCCGCCTCGGACCGTCAGGTACGCGCTCTCGCGGCTGGAAGAGGAGGACGTCGTCGACTCCCGGTTCTCCTTCGCCGACGCCCGGAAGCGGCTGTACACCCTCTCGGTGTAAGGGCCGATCCGGGATCGACCGCGCCCTCTCGTCCCCGTTCCGGTCTCCGCCTCCCCTTCTCGCCATTCCCCCACCTCTCCGTTTCCGCACCCCCTCTCGCGAGCCGTCCCTTATGAGCGATGCCGACCCACTCGGCCCCATGGTCTCGACCACCGACGTCAAACGGGCGCTCTCCGCGCTGGCGACGCGCACCGACACCGCGACCCGGCCCTCCGTCGCCGTGATCGACGAGGCCGACGACGCGCGGTCCGACCTCCGACGGGCCGCGGGGTTCGTCGACGCCGACGGGCTCGACCGGTTGGACGAGGCGATCGCCGCCGCCGAGCGCGCGGGCGACGAGGCCGCCGCGGAACGCGGGCGCCGAGCGCGCGCGGCGTTCCGGCGGTTTCGCGAGGCGGCCGCCGGCGGCGACAGCTGCGGCGGCGACAACGACCGAGCCGGCGACGGGAGCTCCCGGCAACCGCCGGACCACTTCCGCCCCGCCCCCGGAACCCCTAAACCGGATACCGGCCAAGACCCGGGCAGATGACACGGGTGATCCACACCGGCGACACCCACGTGGGGTACGCGCAGTACCACTCGCCGGTCCGACGACAGGACTTCCTCGACGCGTTCGCGGCGGTGATCGACGACGCGATCGAAGGGGAGGTCGACGCGGTGGTCCACGCCGGCGACCTCTTCCACGACCGGCGGCCGGAGCTCGCCGACCTGATGGGGACGATCACGGTCCTCCGCCGGCTCGACGACGCCGGGATCCCCCTCCTCGCCGTGGTCGGGAATCACGAGTCGACCCGAGGGGGCCAGTGGCTCGACCTGTTCGAGCGGCTCGGACTCGCGACGCGGCTCGGCGATGAACCCACCGTCGTCGGCGACACCGCCTTCTACGGGCTCGATCACGTCCCCGTCTCCCGCCGCGACGACCTCGACTACGCGTTCGCGGACCACGACGCGGAGTACGCCGCCCTCGTCGCACACGGCCTCTTCGAGCCGTTCGGCTACGCGGACTGGGACACGGAGGAAGTGCTCGCGGAGAGCGACGTGGCGTTCGACGCGATGCTCCTCGGTGACAACCACACGCCCGACTCCGCACAGGTCGACGGCACGTGGGTCACGTATCCCGGCTCGACCGAGCGCGCGAGCGCGAGCGAGCGCGAGGGGCGCGGGTACAACCTCGTCACGTTCGACGCCGACGCCGCCGGGGGCGACGACCGCGTGGAGATCCGGCGGCGCGCGCTCGACACCCGCCCGTTCGTCTTCGTGGAGGCCGACCTCCGCGAGGGGGAGGGCGCGGCGCGCGTGCGCGAGAAGATCCGCCAGCACGACCTCGAGGACGCGGTCGTCCTCGTCGACGTAGCCGGCGAGGGCGATCCGGTCACGCCGGCCGCGATCGAGGAGTTCGCGACCGACGAGGGGGCGCTGATCGCCCGCGTGACCGACCGGCGCGAGGTGGAGACGGACGCCGAGGTCGACGTGAGCTTCGCCGACCCCGAGGACGCCGTCCGGGAGCGCGTCGAGGAGATGGGGCTGTCGGCGGCCGCGCTCGACGTCGAAGAGGCGGTTCGGGCCGACACGATCCCCGACACGAACGTCAGGGAGACCGTGAAACGGCGGATCGAGGAGCGGGTCGACGACATCGACGACCTCGGAGCGTTCGACGGGGGCGAGGCCGCAGAGGGGAACAACCAGAGCGAGTCCGAGGTCGATGGAGTCGAAGCCGACGGCGACGCCGGCGAGGAAGCGGCTGACGACGAAGCGACGGACGACGCCGACAGCGCTGACGACGAAACGACCGACGGCACCGCCGATACCGACGGACAGGTCTCCATGGAGGACTACCTGTGAACTTCGATCGCGTCCGGCTTACGAACTTCAAGCCGTACGGCGACGCTGACCTCCGACTGACCGAGGGCGTCACGGTCATCCACGGCCTCAACGGCAGCGGGAAGTCCTCGCTTCTGGAGGCCTGCTTCTTCGCGCTCTACGGGGCGAAGGCGCTCGACGGCACCCTCGAAGACGTGATCACGAACGGCGAGGAGGAAACCGAGGTCGATCTGTGGTTCACCCACGACGGCGTCTCCTACCACGTCGAACGACGGCTCAAGGAGTACGACGGGCGGATCGACCACCAGTGTACCCTCGAAGCGACGGACGGCAGCGGCGTGACCCGCGACGGCGCCCGCGCGGTGCGGGAGTTCGTCACCGAGCTCCTCCGGATGGACGCCGAGGCGTTCGTCAACTGCGCGTACGTCCGGCAGGGCGAGGTGAACAAGCTGATCAACGCCACGCCGCGCGAGCGTCAGGACACGATCGACGACCTGCTCCAGCTCGGGAAGTTAGAGGAGTACCGCGAGCGCGCCGGCGACGCCCGGCTCGGCGTCGAGGACGTGTTGGAGAACCGCCGCGGGCGGCTCGACCAGCTCGACGACCAGATCGCGGAGAAAGAGGAGAAGGACCTCCACGATCGGCTCAACGGGCTCGAAAGCGACCTCTCGGAGGTCACCGACGAGATCGACCGCTACGAGAGCCAGCGGGAGCAGGCGAAGGAGACCCGCGAGGCCGCCGCCGAGACGCTGTCGACCCACGCGGAGAAGCGGGAGAAGCTGGAGTCGGTCGAGGCGGAGATCGACGAGATCGAGGCGGCGATCCGGACGACCGAGCGCGAGCGCGACGAACACCGGGAGGCGATCCAAGAGGCCCGCGAGCGGATCGATGAGATCGAGGGCGAGATCGACGACCGGCTCGACGACGCCGGGCTCGACGCCGCGAGCGACGAGGCCATCGCGGCCCGGCGGGCCGAGCTCGACGACCGCGAGACCGAGATCCGCGGGGAGCTCGGCGACGAGCGGGTGAGCGCCGAGGCGTTTCGCAACCAGGCGACGAACCTCGCCGGAAAGGCCGACGACCGCACCGAGCGCGCGGCGGAGGTCGAGGCCGAGGCCGACGATCTCGCCGACGAGGCGGAGGCGGCGGCGGACGAGGCCGACGAGCGCGAGTCTTCGATCGAGGAACTCCGAGAGGAGGCCGGTGAGCTTCACGAGCGGTTCGAGACCGCGGACGTCGACGTCGACCGCGATGAGGTCTCTGACGAGCGCGATCGGCTCCACGAGCGGCGCGGCGAGGTCCGCGAGCGGATCGCGGAGCTGTCCGCGGAGCTGAAGAACGCCCGGGAGCGCGTCGAGGAGGCCGAGGAGCTGCTCGCGGCGGGGAAGTGTCCGGAGTGCGGCCAGCCGGTCGAGGACTCGCCGCACGCGAGCGGGATCGACGAGGACCGCGAGCGCGTCGCCGAGCTGGAGGCGGAGCTCGAGGCGGCCCGCGAGCGCGAGAGCGACCTCGACGACCGGATCGCGGAGCTGGACGAGCTCGCGAGCGCGGCGGACCGCCTCGACGAGATCGACGAGACGACGGAGATGCTCGAAGAGCGGGTCGAAGAGAGGCGCGCCGAGGCGGAACGGAAGCGGGAGGCGGCCGCGGAGAAGCGCGAGCGCGCCGACGACCTCCGCGAGGAGGCCGAGGAGACCCGAGAGGTCGCCGCCCAGAAGCGCGAGGAGGCCGAGGAGGCCGCGGCGCGCATCGAGGAGCTCGAAGCGGCGCTCGCGGCGGTCGACGACGCGCGGGAGGCGGTGGCCGCGATCGAAGAGCGCCTGTCGGCGGTCGCGGACGCGGAAGACGAGATCGAACGGCGCCGCGAGAAGCGGGAGAACCTGAAAGAGGTGAACGACGAGCGGCGCGACCGGCTCGCCGACAAGCGCGAGCGCCGCGACGAACTCGCCGACGCGGTCGACGAGGACGCGGTCGAGGAGGCGAGGGGGAAGAAGGAGCGGGCCGAGGAGTACCTCGAGAAGGTCGAGGGTGAGCTCGACAGCCTCGCTGAGCGCCGGACGGAACTAGAGAACGCGATCGGCGGAGTGAAGGGGGAAATTCGGGAGTTGGAGAACCTCCGCGACGAGCGCGACGAGCTGGCCGACACCGTCGCGGCGCTCGAGGACCTCCACGAGGAGACGAGCGAGCTGGAGGCGATGTACGGCGACCTCCGGGCGGAGCTCCGCCAGCGCAACGTCTCGGAGTTGGAACGCACCCTCAACGAGACGTTCGAGCTCGTCTACGGCAACGACGCCTACTCGCACATCGAGCTCGACGGCGAGTACGTCCTCACGGTCTACCAGAAGGACGGGGAGCCGCTCGACCCCGAGCAGCTCTCCGGCGGCGAGCGCGCGCTGTTCAACCTCTCGCTGCGCTGTGCGATCTACCGGCTGCTCTCGGAGGGGATCGAGGGCGCGGCGCCGACCCCGCCGCTCATCCTCGACGAGCCGACCGTCTTCCTCGACTCGGGCCACGTCTCCCGGCTCGTCCGGCTCGTCGAGGAGATGCGCGGATTCGGCGTGCGGCAGATCCTCATCGTGAGCCACGACGACGAGCTCGTGGGCGCGGCCGACGAGCTGGTGACCGTGGAGAAGGACCCGCGCTCGAACCGGTCGACGGTGCGGCGGGAGGACGCCGCCGCGCTCGACGCCGCCGAACTCGCCGACGACTGAGGGGGCGACCGCTTCGCCGTCACGGTGTATAAATCGAATCCGACAGTCCACGTCGGCGCGCCTCCGAGCGCCCGCTTATAATCGGGCGCGAGGAGTCCGCGAGGGAGTCGGTCGGCGCTTTTAAGCGCCGACCGACGAGGCTGGGGAGGCGCGAGGCACACACGCGGCCGATCGAGGACAGACGCGACGGCCGCGAACGGCCTCGGATCGCGCTTATAAACGGGTCACTCGTCGCCCGACCCGCCCCGCAACAGCCCCATCGCTTCGACTGCGACCGGCGTCGCCTCGTAGCCGCGCCGCCCGGCCACGTCGACCTCGTCGATCAGGCCGGCGGCGCGGAACTCCGTGATCGCGCCGTGGAGATCGGACTCGCACATGTCGGCCGAATCGAGGAGGTCGATCGCCGCGATCGGTCCCTCGTCGACGACCACCGCGAGGAGGCCGAGCGACTCGTCGTCGTGGACGGCCCGGAGCAGCCGACGAACCGGTTCCGGAACGCCGGACGCGGCGGTCGCGAGCGGCGACTCGCCGTCGACGACGCGGAGCTCGTCGTTGTCGACGTACCGCTCCTCGCCGGTGGTCGGGTCCCGCACCCGGCTCGACTCGGCGGAGCGTTTCACGAGGAGGTACGTCTCGCCGGCCGCGTCACGAACCGTCTGCATGGTCGGAGAGAGCGGTCGCGCGGGCATTACGCTTCCGGGGGCGAGGCGTCCGCGTCGGGGTCGTCGTTGTCCGCGTCGTCGCGCACACCGTCGTTGTCCACGTCTACGTCGTCGGGGTCCGACTCGTCGTCGACCTCGTCGCCTCCCGAGTTCGACTCCGCCGCGTCCTTCGACCGCTCCCACGACCGATACGTCTGGTAGGTCCGCACGCCCGCGAGGAGCCCGGCGACGAACAGGGCCGGGCCGAGCCGCGACCGCCCCTCGAAGAACCACAGCATCGGGCCGAGCGCGACGAGGAGCACGGCGGCGTTGGCGTAGATGACGGCGACGACGAACGCGCGAAGGGTCCCCGAGTCGACGTCGCTCGCGCCCTCGAAGTCGCCGCCGTTGTCGAACGTCTTCACCGAGGGCGCCGTCGGAATCTCGGGCGTCATCTCCCGCTCGGCGTCGGAGCTCTCGCCGAAGGAGACCTCGCCCTCGTCGTCCTCGTCGAGGCTGAACACGCCCGGACGTACGCGGGGACGAGGCAAAGGGGTTCCGTCCCGTCTTCGATCCGCGAGCACCGCGAGCCGCGGCTGCGGAGCGAAGCGAGACGGACTGAAGCGGGACGGGGCGAAAGACCGACCGTCGTCAGATCGCGTCGGCGAGCCGGACCGTTCGGCTCGCCTCGACCCACGCGAGGGGGTTCGCGGCGTCGAAAAGCACCACGTTCCCGTCGTCCTCGTACACCTCCACCTCGGCGTCGACCTCGTCGCGATCGACCGGGCGAGCCGCCTGGGATTCGGAACGTGGGTCCGAAGACATGGACCGTGGTAAGCCATCACACATTATATGCCTTTCTGTGGCGGGATAGCTCGCCGCACCCGAAAGCCGAGTTTTTTAGCCCGGTGCCGCCGAAGGACCGATATGACTCAGTCGGGGCTGTCGGACTTCTCGCCGTCCGGAGACGCTGACGGCGGGTCGGGAGGCAGCACGGAGGCCGAACGGGAGGAGCTGGCCGCACAGGAGGCGGCCGTCGTCGCCGGCGGCGGGCGCGGACGCGTCAGCGACGTCGTCGACGTCGACGAGGCGAAGTTCCCGGAGTCGACCGGGACCGTCGAGCTGATGATCACCCAGATCGATTACGCCGTGGAGGGGTACGGCAGCGACGAGTACCCGGTCGTGCACGTGTTCGGGCGCCGACCGGCGGAGCACGTCGACGGCGCCGACCACGACACCGTCGAACACCTCCGCGTGCTCGGCGTCGAACCGTACTTCTACGTCCCCACGGCCGACCTCGACCGCGACCCGGTCGAGGAGTACGACGTGGTGATCGGCACCCGAGAGGAGAACGTCGAGGGGGAGCCGTACGAGAGCATCCGCGGCGAGCCGCTCACCCGGATCGTCGCGCGCACGCCCCGTGACGTGGGGAACATCCGCGACGACTTCGCGACGACGTTCGAGGCGGACATCCTCTTCCCGAATCGCTTTCTTATCGACAACGGAATCAACGGCGGGATCCGCGTGGAGGAGCGCCGCCTCGACGACGGGGAGGGGACGATTCAGGTCCACGAGGGGATGCTCGAGCCGGCCGCGGTCGACGCCGAGATGCGGGTGAACACCTTCGACATCGAGGTCGACGACCGCCGCGGCTTCCCCGAGGACGGCGAGGAGCCGATCATCTGTCTCACCAGCCACGACTCCTACGACGACGAGTACGTCGTCTGGCTGTACGACGCGCCGGAGGCCGAGATCCCGCCGCCGGAGGACCTCCCGGACTACGAGGGGATCGTCGGCGACGGCGGAGAGGTCGACTTCGAGGTCCGCACCTTCGAGGAGGAGGCCGCGATGCTCGACGCGTTCGTCGAGTACATCCAGGAAACCGACGTAGATCTTATGACGGGGTGGAATTTCGAAGATTTCGACGCACCATATCTCCTCGATCGGATGGAGGTCCTTGACGACGGCAGTCAGTACGACCTCTCCGTCGACCGGCTCTCCCGGATCGGCGAGGTGTGGCGCTCGGGCTGGGGCGGCCCGGACGTCAAGGGCCGGGTCGTCTTCGACCTGCTGTACGCCTACAAGCGAACGATGTTCACTGAGCTGGAGTCGTACCGGCTCGACGCGGTCGGCGAGCGCGAGCTCGGCGTCGGCAAGGAGCGCTACACGGGCGACATCGGCGACCTCTGGGAACAGGACCCCGAGCGCCTCCTTGAGTACAGCATCCGCGACGTGGAACTCTGCGTCGAGATCGACCGGAAGCAGGACGTGATCGCCTTCTGGGACGAGGTGCGGACCTTCGTCGGCTGCAAGATCGAGGACGCGCCGACCCCGGGCGACACCGTCGACATGTACGTCCTCCACAAGGCGTTCGGGAAGTTCGCGCTCCCCACGAAGGGCCAACAGGAGTCGGAGGAGTTCGAGGGCGGCGCCGTCTTCGATCCCATCACCGGCGTCAAGGAGATGGTGACGGTCCAGGACCTGAAGAGCCTCTACCCGATGTGTATGGTGACGATCAACGCGGGCCCGGAGACGAAGGTCGACCCCGACGAGTACGACGGCGAGACGTACGTCGCGCCCAACGGGACGCACTTCCGCAAGCAGCCGGACGGGATCATGCGCGAGATGGTCGACGAACTGCTCTCCGAGCGCGAGGAGAAGAAGGCGCTCCGGAACGACCACGAGCCCGGCACGGAACCGTACGAGCAGTACGACCGACAGCAGGCTTCTGTCAAGGTTATTATGAACTGCTTCACGCCGGATACCGAGGTCGTGACCCCCGACGGCGTTCGGTCGATTACGGAGTTGGAGGTCGGCGACGCCGTGTACTCGCTCGATCCCGAGACGGAGGAGATGGCGGTCAAGACCGTCGAGGAGACCCACGCGTACCCCGACTACCGGGGCGAGCTCGTCGACATCGAGACCTCGAAGATCGACTTCCGCGTGACGCCGAACCACCGGATGCTGGTCCGGAAAAACGAGACGAACGGGATCACGGAAGACGGGTACAGTTTCGTGGAGGCCGGCGACCTCGATCGGGCGACCAACTACGAACTGCCCCACGACTGGGACGGGCCCGACGGCGAACGGGTAGAGGAGGTCGACCTGACCGAGCTCGTCGACGGCGAGTACGAGGTGTGGGTCCGGCCGAGCGTCCACGGTCACACGTTCACGGCCGAACTCGGCTGGACGCCGCGACGCGTGCCGAAGGCGGACGTCGGCGAGACCGGCTACGTGTTCACGGCGGCCGAGTTCGAGGAACATCGCGAGTACGTCGAGTCGGTGTGCGAGATGAGCTTCGTCCACCGCGAGTCCGGTCGGAAGTGGATCCCGCGGACGTTCGACGGCGACGACTTCTTCGAACTGCTCGCGTGGTACGTCACGGAAGGGAACGTGTACACGTCAGCGGAGAAGCGGTTCGGCGACAACCTTCGCGGCTCCGCGACCACGATACAGATCGCGCAGGACGCCGTGGCGGACGGCGGGGACTCCGACCACGAGACGATCGGGGATCTCCTCAATCGGATGGGGCTGGACTACTACGTCGACGACCGCAGCTATCAGTTCACCTCGGCGCTGCTCGGGGACCTCCTCCGGGACCGCTGCGGCGACGGGAGCTTCGAGAAGCGGATCCCGGACCGCGTCTTCGAGGCGACGAGGGCGCAGAAACGCGCGTTCTTGGAGACGCTGATCGACGGCGACGGTGACCGGCAGACCGGATCGTGGCGGTACACGACGTCAAGCGAGGAGTTACGGGACGACGTGCTCCGTCTGTGTGCCCACCTCGGGCTCACCGCGAACTACAACCGAGACAGCGGGAGCTGGCGGGTTTACGTCACGGAAGAGGCGAAGAACACGCTTCGAATGCACCGGAGTGGAAGCCGAAGCGGGGCCGAAGACGGCGTCTACTGCGTGACCGTCGAAGATAATCACACGCTCCTCGCGGGACGGAACGGGAAGTTCCAATTTGTCGGACAATCCCTGTACGGAGTGACAGGTTGGGATCGGTTCCGGCTTTACGACAAAGAGGGCGCAGCAGCCGTCACGGCGACCGGTCGCGAGGTCATCGACTTCACCGAGGAGGCCGCAGAGGAGCTTAATTATCAGGTAGCTTATGGGGATACTGACAGCGTTATGCTATCTTTATCTGACATGTCGAAGGAGGAGGCGATCGAGACCTCCTTCGAGATCGAGGACCACATCAACGAGCGCTACGACGACTTCGCGCGCGACGAACTCAACGCCGAGTTCCACCGCTTCCAGATCGAGTTCGAGAAGCTCTACCGCCGGTTCTTCCAAGCCGGCAAGAAGAAGCGGTACGCCGGCCACATCGTCTGGAAGGAGGGGAAAGACGTCGACGACATCGACATCACCGGCTTCGAGTACAAGCGGTCGGATATCGCCGGGATCACGAAGGAGGTCCAACAGAACGTCATCGAGACGATCGTGACGGGAGACGACATCGACGAGGACCTAGAGGAGATAAAAGCGTACCTCGTGGACGTGATCGCCGAGGTGCTCGACGGCGACGTGGACCTCGACGAGATCGGTATCCCGGGCGGGATCGGCAAGAAGCTCGACGCCTACGAGACCCCGACCGCGCAGGTGCGCGGGGCGAAGTACGCCAACCTCATGCTCGGAACCAACTTCGGCAGCGGCTCGAAGCCGAAGCGGCTCTACATCGAGAAGGTCCACCCCGACTTCTGGCAGCGGATGGAGGACGAGGAGGGGCTCGACCCGCAGCGAGACCACCTGTACGGGGAGTTCAAACGCGATCCGGACGTGATCTGTTTCGAGTACGCCGATCAGGTCCCCGACGAGTTCGAGGTCGACTGGGAGAAGATGCTGGACAAGACCCTGCAGGGACCGATCGAGCGCGTCATCGAGGCGCTCGGGATGTCCTGGGAGGAGGTCAAGACGGGACAGGAACAGACCGGGCTCGGCTCGTTCATGTGACTCGGCCCGGGGCCTGAGTCCAAATTTTGGAAACAGCTTTTCGATCGTCGGAAAAATTCTTGCCGATCTCGAGAGATTCTACGGGGAGATGCGTAACCATTAACCCGCCGAGAGACCACTATACGGACACGAGGCAACGAGAATACATATGGCAACTCTCGAAATCAACGATCTTCACGCGCGAGTGGCGGAAGAGGACGGCGAACGCATCCTTCGGGGAGTCGACCTGACCGTCGAGTCCGGTGACATCCACGCGCTGATGGGCCCGAACGGCTCCGGGAAGTCGACGCTCGCGAAGGTCATCGCCGGCCACCCCGCGTACGAGGTCACCGGCGGCGAGGTCCTCCTGCATCTCGACGAGGAGGACGTCGCCGACATCGACGCCGAGCTCGACGACGAGGACTACCACTGGGAGCTGCTCGAGCTCGAACCCAACGAGCGCGCCGCGCTCGGCATCTTCCTCGGGTTCCAGTACCCGGCGGAGATCGAGGGTGTCACCATGACGAACTTCCTCCGACAGGCGCTCAACGCTAAGGCGGACGAGCGCGAGGAGCTGTTCGAAGACGAGGACGAGGAGTCGGCCGAGGCCGACGACGACGAGGGCTACGAGACCTCCCCGATGGAGGGTCCCGCGGACGACGGCGAGATCGGTGTCGCCGAGTTCCAGGAGATCCTCTCGGAGAAGATGGAGCTGCTCGACATGGACGAGAAGTTCATGCAGCGGTACCTCAACGCCGGCTTCTCCGGCGGCGAGAAGAAGCAGAACGAGGTGCTGCAGGCGGCGATGCTCGAGCCCGCGGTCGCGGTGCTCGACGAGATCGACTCCGGACTCGACATCGACCGACTGCAGGACGTCTCGAAGGGGATCAACGCGCTCCGCGACGAGCAGGGCACGGGCGTCCTCCAGATCACTCACTACCAGCGGATTCTCGACTACGTCGAGCCCGACCACGTCCACGTAATGCTGGACGGCGAGGTCGTCAAGAGCGGCGGCGCGGAGCTCGCCGAGAAGCTCGAGGACAAGGGGTACGACTGGGTCCGCGAGGACGCGTTCGAGACCGCGTAACCGAATCCAGTCACGCGATACACGTAAACACGGGAACCCGTAACAATACACTATGAGCTCACAACAGGACGAACTGAAGGAGACAGACACCGAGGCCCGCTTCGAGTTCAAGAAGGAGGAGAAATCCGCCTTCCAGACCGAGAAGGGTCTCACCGAGGAGACGGTCCGCGTCATCTCGGAGGACAAAGACGAACCGGAGTGGATGCTGGAGCGGCGCCTGCGCGCGCTCGAGCAGTTCCAGGAGATGCCGATGCCGACCGACTGGCCCGGACAGCCCGACCTGAGCGAGGTCGACGTCGACGAGATCATCCCGTACATTCGGCCCGACGTGGACGTCCGCGCCGGCGTCGACGACTGGACCGAACTCCCGGACGAGATCAAAGACACCTTCGACAAGCTTGGGATCCCGGAGGCCGAGAAGAACGCGCTCTCCGGCGTCGGCGCCCAGTACGAGTCGGAGGTCGTCTACCAGAACATGCAGGAGCGGTGGGAAGAGAAGGGCGTCATCTTCTGTAACATGGACGAGGCGGTCCAGGAGCACGAGGAGCTCGTCCGCGAGCACTTCATGACGAAGTGCGTCCCCCCGAGCGACAACAAGTTCGCCGCGCTCCACGGCGCGATCTGGTCCGGCGGCTCGTTCGTCTACGTGCCGGAGAACACCACCGTCGACATGCCGGTGCAGGCGTACTTCCGGATGAACTCCGAGGGGATGGGCCAGTTCGAGCACACGCTCATCATCGCCGAGGAGGGCTCCGAGGTCCACTACATCGAGGGCTGTTCCGCCCCGAAGTACTCGGCGTTTAATCTTCACTCCGGCGGCGTCGAAGTGTTCGTCGGCGAGGACGCCCACGTCCAGTACTCCACGGTGCAGAACTGGTCGAAGAACACCTACAACCTGAACACCAAGCGCGCCATCGCCGAGAAGGGCGGGCGCATGGAGTGGATCTCCGGGTCGATGGGGTCGAAGGCGACGATGCTGTACCCCTCGACGATCCTGAAGGGCCGCGGCGCCTCCGACAACCACATCACCATCGCCTTCGCGGGCGAGGGACAGGACATCGACACGGGCGCGAAGGTGTACCACAACGCGCCGAACACCAAATCGACCGTCGAGTCGAAGTCGATCGCGAAGGACGGCGGCCGCACGAACTACCGCGGGCTCATCCACATCGCCGACGGCGCCGAGAACTCCTCGACCGCCGTCGAGTGCGACGCGCTGATGTTCGACAACGAGTCGACCTCCGACACCATGCCGTACATGGAGATCAACGAGTCGAAGGTCGACGTCGCCCACGAGGCGACCGTCGGGAAGATCGGCGACGAGGACATCTTCTACCTGCAGTCGCGCGGCCTCGACGACGACGACGCCAAGCAGATGATCGTTTCGGGCTTCATCGAGCCCATCACGGAGGAGCTGCCCATCGAGTACGCCGTCGAGCTCAACCGGCTCGTCGAGCTGGAGATGGAGGGCTCGCTCGGATAACATGAGCACGCAAGCAATCGAGAGCCTCTCTGAGGACACGGTACGACGCATCGCCGACGAACGCGACGAGCCCGAGTGGCTCCTCGAGACCCGTCTGAACGCGCTGTCGGCGCTGGAGACGGCCGAGCTGCCGGACGTGATCCAGACGCCCGGGCGACGCTGGACCGACCTGGAGGCCCTCGACTTCGAGTCGCTGGTCGACCCGCTGAACCAGTCCGACGCCACGGAGCGGACGGTCGGCGACGACGAGGTCGTCGTCCTCCCCTTCACGGAGGCGTTCGACGAGTACGGCGACGTCATCGAGGCGAACTTCGGCTCGGTGCTCGACCCCGAGCACAACTACCTCACCGCGCTGTCGGTGGCGCTGTTCACGACCGGGACGTTCGTCTACGTCCCCGAGGGCGTCGACGTCGAGGACGTGACGGTGCGCGCGGAGATGAACTCCCGTTCGCTGTTCAGCCAGACGCTCGTCGTCGCCGAGGAGTCGTCGTCGGTGACGATCCTCGAATCGATCGAGTCCGGGGATAGCGAGGCCGCCGCCTCGGAAGGCGTCGACGGCGACCGGTACTTCTCGAACCTCGTCGAGATCGCCGCGGGTGAGAACGCGAACGTCCAGTTCGGCTCGCTCCAGAACCTCGACGACGACTCGTACACCTACTCGCTGAAGCGCGGCGTGACCGACACGTATGCGACGCTCGACTGGATCGAGAGCAACTTCGGCTCGAAGCTCACGCGCTCCGACGTCGAGACCGAACTGAACGGCGACGGCTCCGAGAGCCAGATCGTCGGGACGTTCTTCGGCACCGAGGACCAGCACTTCGACATCAACGCCCGCGTCTGGCACCAGGCCGAGCACACGACGGCCGACCTCGTCACGCGCGGCGTGCTCGACGACGTGGCCCGCTCCGTCTACGAGGGGGTTCAGGACGTCGGCAACGACGCGTGGAACACCTCCAGCTACCAGCGCGAGAACACGCTGATGCTATCGGACGACGCCGAGGCAGACGCGTCCCCGAAACTGATCATCCACAACCACGACACCGAGGCCTCGCACTCCGCGACGGTCGGACAGGTCGACGCCGAGGACCTGTTCTACCTCGAGAGTCGCTCGATCGACTCGCACACGGCTCGGAACATGCTCGTCGAGGGCTTCTTCGTGCCCGTGTTAGAGGAGATCGCGGTCGACGAGTTCCGCGACGACGTCGAGGAGCTCGTCTTCGAGCGCCTGCAGTAGTCGCGGATCTCGGAGCAGGTCGATTTCCGTTTGCCGTTTTTCCGCGTGCAACGCCCCCGAGCCGCGGCGCTCGCGATCGAACGGCGATCGAAGGGGAACTCCTTAAGTCGGACTACGTCCGAGTGCACGTGTATGCGTACGGTCGTATCGAACGGTGACGGGTGGTCGCCGTGAGCGTGAGCCAGCGGATCGCCTCGGACGACCAGCTCGCCCGGTTGTTACAGATCGGAATCGTGCTGGAGGAGGTCGTGGAGGCGCGGGCGCACCACCACTACCAGAGCCTCGACGCCGAACTCGACGAGGAGATCGAAGAGCTGCTCGCGGACGCCGCCGACGAGTCGGCCGAACACCGCCAGCGGCTCGAGTCGCTCATCGAGGGGCTCGGCGTCGACAGCGTCCCGTTCGACGAGATCGAGTCGCTCGTGGGCGCGCGGTACGGGCGGACCCAGCCGGAGGACTTCGACGGCGTGCTCTACGACCAGCTGTGTAACGAGGAGACCGCCTACAAGTTCTACGACGATCTCATCCAGGCGATCGAGGAGTCGGACGCCGAGTTCTCGGTCGACCGCGCGGAGCTGTTAGACGAGCTGCGCGCGATCCGCGAGGAGGAGGCCGAGGGAGTCAGCGAAGTGACGGCGGTCATGGAGCGACGATGAACCGGGGGATCGAACCGACGACGAACGCCGACGGAGGGAAGCCGTGAACACCGCAGACCAGTACCTCAAGACGATATACGTCGTACAGAAGCAGGAAGACGGTCCCGCCTCGACCGGTTCGATCGCCGACTCGCTCGGCGTGAGCCCGGCGAGCGCCAACGAGATGATCGGGAAGCTCGAAGAGCGCGGGCTCGCCGAACACGAGAAGTACAAGGGGGTCCAGCTCACCGACGACGGGATCGTGCGGGCGCGCGACGCGCTCCAGACCTACTGTATCATCGAGCGCTTCCTGGCGAACGTCCTCGCCGTCGAGGACTTCCAGGCGGAGGCTCGCGAGCTGGAGGCGGTCATCGACGACACGGTCGCGGAGCGGCTCGACACGATCATCGACCGACAGCCGGAGTGCCCGGACTGCTTCGACCCCGAGACGGACGCCTGCGCGTGTCTGGAGATCGCGGCGGCACCGGTCGAACCCGAGCAGTAGCGGGGTCGCCTTCGGAAAACCGTCCTCAGACGCCCGTCGAGTAGCGCAGAATCCCCGCGATCCCGCCGAACGCGTCGAGCAGCTGTTCGCCCTTCTCGAAGTCGGTGGAAATGAACTTGGTGTCGGTACCGCGCTGCTCGGCGATCGCCATCAGGTGCTCGATCACGTCCTCGCGCTCGTCGACCTCCGCCTCTTCGCCGCACTCCGAGCACTCGTGTGCGGGAGTGGAGTGTCGCGCGTCGATGACCTCGTACTCCTCGTGGCCGTTCGGGCATTCGTAGACGACCACGTCGGACCGGAGGTCCTCGGAGATGAGCAGGCGGTCGACCGAGCCCATGATCAGGTTCCGGCGGGTCTGGTCGAAGCCGTACGTGGCCTCGTCGCCGGTGTTGAGGTTCTCGAAGAACGTCTCCATGTGCCGTTTGTCCTCGACGATCTCCTGGTCGGCGAGCGCCTCGCTGGCGTTGTCGACGAGGTCCTTCAGCCCGGACTCGTCGGTGTACGCCACGTCGAACTTGCCGAGCACCTTGTCCTGGAGCTCGTGGTGGAGGTAGTCGCCGTCGAGGAACTCGTCTTTCGTCGGTGAGGGACCGCCCACGAGGATGCCGTCGAGCTCGTGGCGCTTGTCGACGAACAGGTCGTTGGCCATCCCCGCGACCTCCTGGTAGAAGTTGTCGATAGCCTCGAGGCGGAGACGGGCGAACCGCTGTGCGGACTGACCCCCTTTCCGCTGTTTGCCGGGGACGAGCGAGGAGGCGGACTTGACGGCCTCGACCCGCTTGCCCTTCAGCCAGCCGACGTTCGCTTCCCGCCTGTCGAGGACGATGAGCCCGAACAGCCCGGAGTCCTCGAGCATGTGCTCGAGCGGCTCGGTGAGGAACTCGGAGTCGCAGTGGTACCGGAACGACTCGATTGGCTGTGGCGGCGACTCCAAGGTCCGGGTGACCATGTCGGTCTGGCCCCCGCCGGCGTCGATCGCTCCCGAGAAGATCACGATCCCGTTTTCGGGCGGGAAGGTGTCGTAGTAGCGGAGGCGGTCCTTGATCGACGTGAGCGCGTCCTGAACCGCGGTCCGGGTCTGCTTGGACTTGATGTTGGACGCCTCGCTGTGCTCCTGCGTGACGTGGGCGACCACGTCGGAGATCTGCCGATCCTCGGGGATGTAGATGGTGACGAGCTGCGTGCCGGAGCCCTCGAAGTCGCGGAGCTCCTCGATGACCTTGCGGAACTCGTACTTCCGCCGGTCCTCGCTCGCCTCTTGGGCGTCGCTACTCATTACCCTAAATACGGCAGGTGCGTGTAAGTAAGCTTTGACCTCCCCGTCAGCGCGGCGATACCGGTTCACACGGGCCGTCGATCGGGGAGTTGTTTATAAAGCGAACTGTGGTGGCGTCGCCGGCGCTGCGCGCCGGCTGCCAGAGGGACCTTCGGTCCCTCGCTGGAGTCGGTGGTCCGGAGCGAAGCGGAGGACCACCGAGAGGTTGGGGAGGCGTGAGGTGCGGGGCGGTGCTGTGCGGGGTGGGACTCAAAGGGGCAGCCGGTGAGGACGAAACACGACGACGAAAGCACCGCAGCGAGTCGCGCGAGTCCTCACCGGCTGGGGCTTTGAAGGAGTTCACCGTCGATCAGTCAGGTCCGCCAGTAACCGTTTGTGAATGACTCGTCGAAGACGGAGCGACGCTCATCACACCGCTGCCGCCAAAATCCCGATCGAAGAAACCCGAACCGTGGCCCCAATCGCCCCGTTCCTACATCGACTCGGGCGCTTCGACCCCGAGCACGTCCAGCGCGTTCGCCATCGTGTGCTTCGCGGCCGCGACGAGCGCGACGCGGGCGGCCCGGAGCGCCTCGTCCTCCGCGGTCACCACCGGACACTCCCGGTAGAAGGCGTTGTACGCGTCGGCGAACTCGCGGGTGAACGTGGCGATCGTGTGCGGCTCCAAGTCCTCGGCCGCCGCCTCGATCGCGGCCGGGAAACGGGCGATCTCGCGGAGGAGGTCGCGGGCTTCCTCGGTCTCGAAGACCGCGGCGTCGACGTCGAGCGCGTCGGCGTCGACGACTCCCTCTGCGTCCGCCGTCACGCCCGGCACCTCGATCCCGGCGTCGGCCGCCTCGTCGAGGATGCCACAGCAGCGCGCGTGGACGTACTGGACGAACGGGGCGGACTGCCCCTCGAAGTCGAGCGCGTCTTCCCACTCGAAGGTGATCGCCTTCGCGGGCTGCTTCGAGATGATGTCGTACCGGACCGCGCCGATGCCGACCTGATGGGCGATGCGCTCGACGTCTTCCTCGGTGAGGTCGTCGTCGCGGATGCGGTCGTCCATCCGGCTCTCGACCGCCTCGCGGGCGCGGTCGATCGCCTCGTCGAGCAGGTCGTCGAGCATCACGCCGGTCCCCTTTCGGGTGGACATCTTCCCCTCGGGGAGGTTCACGTACGAGTAGATGACGTGGCCGAGCCGATCGGTGTCGTTGCCGAGCAGCTCCAGGGTCGCGTCGAGCTGGTCGGCCTGCAGCTTGTGGTCCTCGCCGAGCACGGTGACGGCGCGGTCGTAGTTCGCGAACTTCCACTCGTGATGGGCCAGGTCGCGGGTGGTGTAGAGGCTGGTGTCGTCGGAGCGTAAGAAGACGAGGTTCTTGTCGATCCCCCAGTCGTCGAGCTCTAACTGCCAGGCGTCCTCCTCGTAGACGGCGTGGTCCGTCTCCTTGAGCCGCGCGGCGATCTCGTCGGTGGAACCGTCGCGCATGAACCGCGTCTCCTTGACGAACTCGTCGAACTCCGCGGGCAGGCGAGCGAGACACTCCTTCATCCCGCCGAGCACCGCGTCGACGACCTCGCCGACGCGCTCATACGTCTCCTCGTCGCCGGCTTCGAGCCCCTGTAAGATCGCGGCGATCTCCTCTTCGGCCGCCTCGGCATCCTCGGGCTCCGCCTCCTCCAAATAGGCGTTCCCCTTGCGGTAGTAACGCACGAGGTCGTACTCGGCGCGGTCGCGGGCGGGCTCTTCCTCCAAGTCGGACTCGTCGAACCGTTCGTACGCCCACGTGAACACCGCCATCTGGCGGCCGGCGTCGTTGACGTAGTAGTGGCGGTCGACGTCGTAGCCCGCGTACTCCATGAGGTTCGCGACCGCGTCGCCGACGATCGGGTTGCGCGCGCGGCCGACGTGGACCGGGCCGGTCGGGTTCGCGCTGGTGTGCTCGACGACGACCGAGGTGTCGCGGTCGGGGAGCGCGCCGTAGCCCGCGTCGGGGGCGGCCGCGTCGAGCGTGTCGGCGAGGTAGCGCTCGCCGGCGTGGAAGTTGACGTACGGGCCCGCGGTGTCGACCGCGGCGAGGTAGTCGTACCCGTCGACGTCGACCGCGTCGGCGACCGTCTCTGCCACGTTCGGGGGCGCGTCGCCGACCTCGCCCGCGAGGCGGAAGGCGACGCTGGAGGCGAGCGTCGCGTCCATGTCGTCGGGCGGGCGTTCGATGCCGAGGTCGTCGGTCGGGAGGTCCAACGCGTCGAGCGCGTCGCCGAGCGCGTCGGCCACCTCCGACCGGAACTGCCGGAACATACCGTCCGTTCGTGGGTCGGCCTAAAAGGCCCTTCCGAAGCGCTCGCGGGAAGAAGATTTGCACGATGTGCGTGAGACCTCGGTGGCGCGCGCCTCCGAGCGGTCGTCTCTGACGACCGCGAGGAGCGCGTGCGAGGGACGCGGTGAGCGCTCGAAGAGCGCGAACCGCGAGGCTGGGGAGGCGTGAGGCGGTGCGGTTGCGGGGCGGGGTGGGACTCAAAGGGGCAGCCGGGAGGACGGCGCAGACGACGTAAGCACTGCAGGGAGCGAGCAACGCGAGCGACCGAAGCGCGTGGTTCGAGAGAGCGAAGCTCTCTCGTCATCACGAAAGGCGCTCCGCGCCTTTCGAACGACAGCGAGTGTGCGCCGTCCTCACGGCTGCCCCTTTGGAGGTGTTCACCGCGAAGGTATCGATCACGCGGTATCGAGCAACTGAAAACACGGAGCAGTTCACTCCGCAGTCATCAATGTCAACGACGTATACCCGCGAGTCTCAGACGATCTCGTCGATCAGCTCCCGCGCGCTCCGCCGGACCGCCTCGTCGCTCTCGATCGAGGGCTCCCAGCCGAGGCCGACGAGCCGCTCGATCGACAGCCGCATCTTCGGCACGTCGCCGGTCCAGCCGCGGTCGCCGCCGGTGTAGGCGTACTCGGGATCGACGCCCAGCTCCTCGCTCACGATGTCGGCGATGTCGGTGACGGAGGTGGTCGTCTTCGTCCCGAGGTTGTACACGTTCAGATCGTCGTCCGCGTGTTCGACGACGTGCTGGATGGCGTCGACGCACTCCGAGACGTGCATGTACGACTTCTCCTGTCGGCCGTCGCCGAGGATCTCGAGCTCGCTCGGGTCCGCGTCCAGCTTCTGGATGAAGTCGGGGATCACGTTTCCGCGCTGGTGCGGCCCGACGATGTTCGCGAACCGGAACACCCACGACTGAACCCCGTACGAGTGGGCGTGCGTCGAGATCAGCGCCTCGTCGGCGAGCTTCGAGGAGCCGTAGATGGAGATGGGTTCGAGGGGGCCGTACTCTTCGGGCGTCGGGCGGGGCGCCTCGCCGTACACCGTCGAGGAGGAGGTGAACGCGAGCCGGTCGACGCCGACCTCGTGCATGCGCTCTACGACGTTGTACGTCATCGCCGTGTTCGCCTCGAACAGCTCCCGGTCGTCGTCGTAGTTCGTGTCGGTGTACGCGGCGAAGTGGAAGACGATATCGAGGTCGCCGGTGACCGCCTCGGCGACGTCGTCGGGGTCGGTGAGGTCGGCCCGGACGAACTCGGCGCCGTCCGGGACGCGCTCGCGGTCGCCCTTCGAGAGGTCGTCGGCCACGCGGACGGTCGCGCCTCGATCGAGGAGCCGCGCCGCGAGGTGGCTCCCGACGAGCCCCGCGCCGCCGGTGACGAGTGCGGTCGAATCGGTGAGATCCATACCGGTTCTCTGGGACGGAGCGGAGTAAGTAGGTGGGGGATATAGGCGCGAACGGAGTCGGATCGATAATTGTTCGCTTATAAACGGTTGGTTGCTGACGGCTCTGCAGTGAAGTCCTCAAAAGTCCCAGCCGCTCGCTCATAAGTCGTTGCTGACGACGGATCGGCAGTGAACTCCGCCAAATCCCCAGCCGCGACGACTCGCGCGACTCGCTGCGCTCCTCAACCGCTCACTTCGTTCGCGGTCTGCGGTGCTTGCGTCGTCGAGCGTCGTCCTCGCGACTGCCCCTTTGAGTCCCACCCCGACCGCACCGCCCCGCACCTCACGCCTCCCCAGCCTCGTCACCGGACTACGTCCGGTTGCTAGCGAGAGCTTCGCTCTCGCCCTGTCGCTGGCGGCTGTCGCCGCCAGCGACTCCCTCGCACGCGCTCCTCGCACCCTTATCAGGGCGCTCGGAGGCGCGCGCCACCGCGCCGAGGATCGGTAATCACACGCCTGACTGACCGGAAATTGAGCCACCCGTAATACCGGAACCGCTACCGCTTCACAACCCGTCCTCGCCGCCCTCCTGTCCGAGCATGACGACCATCGAGAGCCCGGAGATGAGCAGGAGGAGGAGGGTGGGGACGACCGCGTACTGGTAGAGCCCGGACTCCTGTGCGCGCCAGATCTGCGTGACGATCGTCTCGAAGTTGGAGGGGCGGAGGATGAGCGTGACCGGGAGCTCCTTCATCGTCGTGAGGAACACGAGGGCGGCGCCGGCGACGATCCCGGACCGCACCAGGGGGAAGGTTACGCGCCGGAACGACCCCATCGACGACTCGCCGAGCGCCCGGCTCGCCTCCACCAGCCGGGGGTCGACGCCCAGGATCGAGGTCCGCGTCGACCCGACGACCTGCGGCAGGAACCGGATGACGTACGCGAACACCAGCAGGGGGAGCGTCTGGTAGAGCCACGGGAGGTAGCTCGATCCGAAGTAGACCAACGCGAGCGCCAGCACGATCCCCGGGACCGCGAACCCGACGTACGTCGCCCGCTCGAACAGCGTCGACAGGGGGGAGTCGTGGTTCGCGGCGAAGTACGCGACCGGGAGCGCCGCCAGCGCGGCGACGACCGCGGCCGCCGCGGCGACCGACACCGAGTTGAGCGCCTGTACCCACTCGAACGCCATCGAGGGGCGCCGGCCGGCGTCGGTGCGAACGAGCCACAGGAGCAGGATCCAGAGGGGGACGAGGAGCGCGACCGCGGACACCGACGCGGGAAGGAGGGTCGCCGGCCAGCGCCACCGCCCCAGCCCGACGAGCCGGTCGGTGTTGCCCGCGTCGTCGCCGTGGGCGGTGCGGTCGGACCGGACGAACCACTCCAGTGCGAGCACGACGAGCACCACGGCGAGCAGCTGCAGCGAGAGGAGGGCGGCGTAGTCCCGGCCGAAGGAGTTGTACTCCACGTAGATCTGGCGCGTGAACACGGGCAACCGCATGATCGTCGGCGTTCCGAAGTCGGACACCGCGTACAGCGCCGCGAGCAGCGACCCGGCGGCGATCGCCGGGCGGATCACGGGGAGCGTCACGCGGCGGAACGCCTCGACCCGCCCGTGGTTCAGCGTCCGCGCCGCCTCGATCAGCGTCGTGTCGAGCGAGAGGAGCGCGGCGCGCGTGGTCAGGTAGACGTACGGGTACGTGTAGAGGGTGATGACGAGAATCGTCCCCGGGAGCCCGTAGATCTCGGGAAGCCGCTCGATCCCGAGCGGGGAGAGCAGGTCGTGGAACTCGCCGCGGGGGCCGAACGCGGAGACGAAGGAGAACGCGCCGACGTAGCTCGGGACGACGAGCGGGAGCGCGACCGCGATCGACCAGAACCGGCGGAACGGGAGGTCGGTTCGGGCCGTCAGGTACGCCAGCGGGACGCCGAGCAGGATCGAAAACGCGGTGACGCCCGCCATCAGCAGCAGGCTGTTCACCAGGACCTCGGCGGTCCGGGCGCTGAACAGCAGCTCCGCCGCCCGCGACCGCTCGACGGTGACCGCCTCGATCACCAGCCACGCGAGCGGGAACACCAGCGTGCCGGCGATGGCGGCCGAGAGCAGGGTCAGCCCCACCGGTAGCCGATCGTCGCCGTCTGTCAGGATGTCGCGGATCCGACGTGTCCAGTTCATGGTCCGGAAGGGACGAGTTACCGATAGAAGACCGCACCGACCGTTAGCAGTTGCGATCCGGTCGTCGATCGGGTCCGACGGATATAATAGTTTAGGGAAGCCTAAATCACGTATGGAACTGACGCGGCGCGACGCGACGGCCGCGCTGGCCGCCGTCGGAGCGACCGGCGGGATCGCGCTCGCCGCCCGGAGAGAGGCGGACGGTCCCGGAGCGGAGAGCGGGGAGGCCGATCGCGATGGGGCAGATCCCGGTACGGAAGCTGGCGGCGCGCTCTCCGACGACGACACGGTTCGCGCGGCGATGATCGCGGTCGCGACCGTGGTCTACCCGGAGGAAGTCGAGGGCGTAGAGGGATTCGTCGACGAATTCCTCGACGGACGCCTCGACGGGTCGGCCCACGCGTCGGGCGTGCGCGCGGCGGTCGGCGAGCTCGACGGCGCGGCCCGGTCGTGGCACGGGGCGCCGGTCGCCGAACTCCCCGAGAGCGACCGGGACCGGCTCCTCCGCGAGGTCGGCGCCGACACCGCCGACGAGAACCCCGACGGGACCCTCGCCGAACGGGTGCGGTACTACGTGGTCAACGAGCTGCTCCTGGCGCTGTACGCCTCGCCGACCGGCGGCGAGCTGGTGGGCCTAGAGAACCCGCAGGGTCACCCCGGCGGGACCGAGAGCTACCGGCGGGGACCGCGATGAGCGCGGGGGACGCCCGAGGGGGGGAGACGGAGCGAGCTGCAGTCCGCGACGTCGACCGCTCGGCGGTCGAGAACGCGGACGTCTGCGTGGTCGGCGCGGGGCCGGCGGGCGCCTTGGTCGCGGACCGGCTGGCCGCCGACCGCGAGGTGGTCGTCCTCGACGCCGGTCCCCGGTTCGATCCCGAGGACCGGCTCGCGCGACAGGAGCGGGCGATCCGCCCGAGCCGCGACCGGCCCGACGTGTGGGACGTGGGGGGCGATCGCGACGCCCACGCCAACTCCGGCGAGTGGTTCTACCCGCTGAACCACGCCCGCGTCAAGGGGATCGGCGGGTCGACGCTCCACTGGCAGGGGATGGTGATGCGGCTCCACGAGGACGACTTCGCCTCGGGGACCGAGCGCGGCGTCGGCCCGGACTGGCCGATCGACTACGCCGACCTCCGGCCGTACTACGCCGAGGCGGAACGCGAGCTAGGCGTCGCCGGCGCGTCGGACAACCCCTACGCGCCGCCGCGAGAGGAGCCGCACCCGATGCCCGCGTTCGAGCCCTCCCACAGCGACTCGCTGTTCGCCGAGGCCTGCGAGGAGCTCGGGCTCGACATGCACTCGGTGCCGAACGCGCGCAACTCCGAGCCGTACGACGGTCGCTCCCCCTGCGTCGGCTACGGCACCTGCCAGCCCGTCTGTCCGGCCGGCGCGAAGTACGACGCGACGGTCCACGTCGAGCGCGCGGAGGAGAAGGGCGCGACCGTCATCGACCGCGCCCCCGTACAGCGGCTCGAACACGACGCTGACCGCGTCACCGCGGCGGTGTACGCGACCCCGGACGGCGAGGAGCGCCGGCAGACCGCCGACGCCTTCGTCGTCGCCTGCGGCGGGGTGGAGACGCCGCGGCTCCTGCTGCTCTCCGAATCGGAGGCGTACCCCGACGGGCTCGCCAACTCCAGCGGGGCGGTCGGGAAGTTCTTCATGGACCACCTGTTCGCGGGCGTCGGCGGCACCCTCGACGAGCCCACCCGGCAGAACCACGTCGGCTTCTACACCAGCGCGTGCGACCAGTTCTACGACGAGGCCGACGAGGAGGTCGGTCCGTTCAAGCTGGAGTTCCTCAACTACGCCGGCCCCTCGCCGGTCGAGGAGGCGCTCACCGGCGACGACTGGGGCGACGACCTCTTGGAACGGCTCCGCGACGGCTACGGGACCCACGTCGCGATGGGCGGACTGGTCGAACAGCTGCCCCGGTCGGACAGCTACATCGGGCTCGATCCCGACCGCACCGACGACCGCGGCAACCCGGTCCCGGAGGTCCACTGGAACGTCGGCGACCGCGCGCTCCGGACGATCGAGCGCGCCAACGAGATCCAGCGGGCGGTCCTCGAGGAGCTCGGCGCCGAGATCGAGTGGGTCGCGGGCCCCGACGCGACCGGCCCCGCCTACCACCACATGGGGACGACCCGGATGAGCGCGGACCCCGACGCCGGCGTCGTCGACGCCGACTGCCGGACTCACGACCTCGACAACTGCTGGATCGCCTCCAGCAGCGTCTTCCCCACGGGCGGCGCGATGAACCCCACCCTGACGATCGCCGCGCTCGCGCTGCGCGTCGCCGACGACGTCCGTGAGCGCCTCTAACAAACGCTTTAGGTAAACCTAAAAATTCAAGTGCGTGGGGCGGCACCTCGGAGTAATGAGTTCGATCACGACGCCCGACGACGAGGCGACCGACGGGGCCGACTCCGTCGACGTCGACGCGACTACGGGAACTGACGGCGACGCCGCGACGAGGACCGACGACGCATACACCTTCGACGACCTGAGCGTCGTCATGGGGACGTACAACGAGGAGGAGGCGATCGGGACCGTCCTCGACGACATCGAGCGCGTCACGGACGGGCGCGCCGAGGTCGTCTGCGTCGACGGTTCCTCGGACCGGACCCCCGAGATCGCCCGCGAACATGGCGCGACCGTGATCGAGCAGGAGCCGCAGGGATACGGAGTCGCCGTCCGGGAGGCCGTCCTGACGCCCGACCGCCCGGTCGTCGTCACGACCGACTGCGACGACACCTACCCGATGGACCGGCTGCCCGACTTCCTCGACGCGATCAACGACGGCGCCGACGTGGTCAGCGGCGACCGGCTCTACCACGGCGCGGACGCGATGCCGGCGTTCAACCGGCTCGGGAACCAGGCGTTCGCGGCGCTCGCGTCCCTCCTGATGGGCGAGCGCGTGCACGACACCACGACCGGAATGCGGGCGTACCGTCGCGAGGTCGTGCAGGACATCGGCTGGACAGAGAACACCGGGCTCTCCGCCGAGCTCCTGATCCGCCCCCTGATGCGCGGCTACGACGTGCGCGAGGAGCCGATCGAGTACGCCGAGCGGCTGGGCGAGACGAAGCTCGACCCGATCGAGGGCGGCGCCGCCATCGCGAAGTCGATCGTGACCGTCTGTCTCGAAGAGCGACTGCGACGGTTCTGAGGGCTGAGCGGGCCTCAGAGGACGGAAAGTCTTTTTTAAGCCAACACGGACTGACGGCGTCGAATATTTATAAATAAACGAGGCGGTGGCGCGTGCCGCCGAGCGCCCGCAGGGCGCGAGGTGCACGCGCGAGGGAGTCGCTGGCGGCGACAGCCGCCAGCGACGAGGCTGGGGAGGTGTGAGGTGCTGTGCGGTGCTATAGAGGGTGGGACTCAAAGGGGCAGTCGCGAGGACGAAGTCCGACGACGTAAGCACCGCAACGAGGGAGCGGTAGCGACTGAGTGAGGAGCGCAGCGAGTCGCGCGAGTCCTCGCGACTGGGGCTTTGGAGGCCTTCACCGCAAAGTCACCGATCACGTACTACCGAGCGGCTGGGGCTTTGAAGGTTCCCACCGTCGATCCGCTGTCAGCCATTTATAAATAGTCGCCAGAAGATCGGCGCTATCCGTCAGCTTCGACACCGTCAGCGTCCGTCTCGAAGACCACCCACTCCGCGTGGGCGTCCGGGTTCTCGGGGAGGTACGTCCCCTCGGTGCCGCACTCGGTGACCAGCCGGCACACCGAGCGCTCCGGGGGCCAGACGACCTCGACGCCACCACCCGCGACCCGAGCCGTCGCCTCCTGCCGATACGTGAACGTCGCTCCCGTGGGGTCGACGAGCGTCACCGTCACGATGACCTCGTCGCCCTCGGGGTCGATCGGGACGGTCGCGTTCGGCGCGCCGGCCAGCCGCGCCCCCTCGGGACCGATCGACCAGTCGACCGAGAGCGAGCCCTCGGGGTCGTCCACGACGTGGCGCGCGAAGTCGTCGCCCTCGATCTCCTCGCCGCCACCGCGCGCGGTCTCGACCCGAATCCGCGCGCTCTCGACGCGCTCGGGGACGCCGACGGTCGTCGTCGCCTCGATCCGCGGCCCCTCCCGAACGTCGAGGGATTCGAGCTTCGGGGCGACGTGGAGGTTCGGGTCCGGCGTCCACTCCCCCTGATACGCGTACCGGTGGAGCTCGCGGTCGGGGTACGCGTCGATCACCGCGAAGTCCTCGACCGGGTCGCGGTCGAGCGCGTACACAACCTCGCCGTCGAGCCCGGGGTCGTTCCGGAGCGACTGGAACGGGTGGTGGAGCCACTCGCCGTACGGCGTCGGGACGAACGCGAGGTCGTCGTCGAACTCGGCCGCCTCGATCGGCTCGTAGGCCGTCTCGTACTTGTCGGCGTGCGCCGCGTGTCGGTCGAGCGGCGCCTCGACCGCGGCGGCGGCGCCGAGCGCTCCGCCGAGCAGCGCGAGGACTGCGACCGCGAAGACCGCGGCGCGCGCGGGCCGCGGCGCGAACCGCGAGGCGAGCCGCGCGCGAGCGCGAGAGAGCCCCCGGCCGCCGGCGACGACGGCGACGCCACCGAATATCGACAGCGGGACGAGGAGATCGAAGTGGTAGAACGGCCCGAACCCGGCGACGAGCCCGTCGGTGGGGTCCGAGAGCGTCGCGAGGAGGTTGTTCGTCCCCCAGAAGAAGAGGTTCCCGACGACGACGGAACCGACGACACCGACGAGGAGGAGCCCCGCGGTGCGCTCGAACCGGCGGCCGTCCGCGCCGCCCGCGCCGTCTGCGCCGTCCGCGCCGACACCGCCGAACGCGCGCCGCCCGAGCAGCCACCGCCGCGCGGCCAGCCCGCCTCCCGCGAGCGCGAGCAGGGTGCCGAACTGGCCGGCGACGAACCAGCGCGTGGCGAGGTACCACAGCGCGTACCCGTTCGACCGGAGCGCCAGTTCGGGCGTGTACTCCTCGGTGTGTCCGAGGATCCGCCGATCGCCGAATCCGGGCCCGTCCATGGGCGCGAACGCCTCGTACGGGAAGGTCAGGGGCGACCCGGTCATCCGCAGGTTGTACGCGAGGGTGACGCCGACGAACAGGACGCCCAAAAGCGCCGTGAGACCGTGGCGACGGATCGGACCGGGAAGGGGAACCGGCGGAACTCCCGCCTCCCGGACCGCGACGGTGACGCGACCGAGCGCGTGCAGGATGAACGGCGCCGCGAACAGCACCGCGGTGAACGGCCGGGCGAAGAAGGCGAGCCCGATCGCGACGCCCGCGATCCCGGCGAGCGCGATCGACCGATCGCGGACGCCCCGGAGGTACGCGACCGCGAAACAGAGGTTGAGAAACGTCGTCGGCGCGTACGGCAGGAACACGGAGGAGGTGACGAGCGCCAGCGGCGACGCCGCGAACAGGACGGCGGCCGCGAGGCCGACCCGGCGGTCGAACACGGTCGATCCAAGGAGGTACACGAGCGCCGCGTTGCCGGCGGCGACGACCGCGAGCGTCAGCCGCGGCTCCCCGAACAGCCACATCGAGACCGCGTACATCGCGGCGGGGACGGGGTTGTACTTCGGGTAGAGCCGGTCGCCGTCCTCGACGAAGAACCACGGGTGGACGGCGTCGGTCAGTTCGCCGGCGTGGATCTCCAGCTGGCCGGAGAGGAGCATCGCGGCCTGCATGAGGTACACGCCCTCGTCGTGGTTGACGGAGTGGCGCGCGAAGACGGTCGCGGCGATGACGAAGGTGAGGACGCCGGTCGCGACGGCGACGAGGACGGCCGCGAGCGTGAAGCGGTCCGCGCGGGCGATCCGGGCGCGGCCGCGGCTCGCGAGTCGGCGCGCGAGGGGACGGAGAGGACGGAAGCCGCGGGAGTCCGAACGGGATGACACGGGGATCGGTACGGAGGGGACCTACACCTCGACGCCGGCCTCGCGCATGAGGTCGATGGTCGCTTCGAGGTCGGACAGCCCGGTCAGGTCGATGTCGGGGACGTCGAGCTCGTCGATCGTCGGCAGGTCGCCGACCGGCTCGACGTCGGGGATGAGCGGGTACTCGAACGTCGACCGGGCGAAGTAGTCCTGCGCCTCGGCCGACAGCAGGTGGCGGACGAAGTTCCCGGCGAGCGTCGAGTCGCTCGACGTGTCCACGACCGCGGCGCCGGCGACGTTGAACACCGCGCCGGCGTCGCCGCTGGTGAACGCGGTGGCGATCGACGCGTCGGGGTTACCGTCGAGGACGCGCTGGATGTAGTAGTGGTTCGTGAACGCCGCGTCGATCTCCCCGTCGGCGATCCCCTGACAGGCGGCGAACTCGTCGTTGTACGGGGTGATACCCGACTCGACGACGGCCTCGAGCCACTCGCGGGTGGCCTCCTCGCCCTCGATGAGCCGCATCGCCGTGACGAACGCCTGACAGGACCCGTAGGAGGGCGCCCAGCCGAGGTCGCCGTCGAACTCCTCCGGGTACGACATGACGTCGTCGGGGACCTCGTCGGCGGAGAACGCCTCGGTGTTGTACGGGACGGTGCGCGCGCGGCCCGACGTGCCGATCCACTGCTCCGTCCGGAACTCCTCGCGGACCAGCTCGGCCACGTCCTCGGGGATCGCCTGCGTGCGCCCCGCGTCCGCCAAGGCCCCCAGCGCGCCCGCGTTGACGGAGTAGAACACGTCGGCCGGCGACCCGTCGCCCTCGTTGGCGATCTGGTTCACGAGGTCGGTGGCGCCGCCGTACCGGACCGTCAGGTCGAAGTCGTCGTACTGGTCCTCGATGTACCCGACGAGCTCGCCGACGAGGAACTCGCCGCGGCCGGAGTAGACCGTGAGCTCGCCCTCCAAGTCGGGCATCTCGGCCATCGAAGTGCCGCCGGGAGCGTCGCGGCCCTCGCGTCCGGAACCGATCTGTCCGACGGACGATCCGCCGTCCCCGGCTCCGCCGTCGCCGCCGTCGCCGCCGTCGCCGCCGTCTTCACTGTCGTCGCCCATACACCCGGCGAGACCGACGACGCCGACGCCCCCGGCCGCCGCGAGGAAGCGTCGACGTCGAACGTCGCGTCCGTTTCGTTCGTTGGATTCGTGGTTCGTCATGTGTTTTAGGCTTGCCTAAATGGTTTTAGTCGTGTCGGTTCAGTCGTCCGCGACCGCCGGCGTCCGACGGATCGCGTCGAGGCAGTCGAGCCAGTCGCGCATGTACTCGCCGCAGTGGTTGAGGAACGCGCCGTTGTTCCACTCAGAGAACTCCCCGTCCGCGAGCGCGTCGGCCATCTCGTCGAACACTGCCGCGAAGGCGTCGGCGTCGTCCCCCGCCTCGTCGACGACCTCCCAGACGTGTTCGTTCAGCTCTAAGCCCGCCACCTCGTTCGCGAGGTCGTCGAACGTCGAGCGGGCCGCCTTGTTGTGCTCGCACAGCGGGCCGCCGTTGTAGATCCGCTTGCCGAGCACGTCGCAGGCCCGCTTGAGGAACAGGCCCGACCAGATGTCGTCGAAGCGGCCGACGTCCCACTCGTTGTCGTCCATCGGGAGCTGGTAGAACGCCGGGATCACCTCGCGGCGGAACGCGAGGTTCATCGAGCAGACCGTGAGGTAGTTGCCGCGCGCGGCGACGAAGTCGTCCCCGAAGTCGTCGGCGGTCGTCCGCGTCTGCGCCTGCCCCTCCAGGTCGCCGTCCATCAGGATCCGGACCGCGTCGAGGTCGGGCACGTTCGTCCACAGGCCCTGCGAGGCGACGACCTCGCCGGGCTCGACGTCGACCGCGTCGGTCTCGACCGTCTCGTCCATCGCCGAGTACGGGTACCCGCGCGGGTAGAGCCCGTGCTCGTCGGCGTTCTGGTAGAGGACGTTGACCCAGCTCTCGTCCGAGCGAACGCGCTCGATCTCGCCCCCGAACGCGAGGTTCTCCATGTGACGGCCGAAGTAGTCCTCGTCGTCGTGCGGGAGCGTGTCGTCGTCGATGAAGATCCCGTACTCGAAGGCGTCGTCGGCCCACATGTAGAGGAGCCCGAAGCTCGTCTCGGCGTGGCTCGCGGCCGGAACGACGTGCCCGTACTCCGCGACGCCGTTGGCCTCGTACCACTCCTCGCGGCGGGTGCCGTCGAACACCTCTCCCGAGACGTCGAGGTCGTCGAGCATGGCGCGCATCTCCTCGACGTCACAGAAGTCCTCGGTGACCAAGACGAAGTGGAGCCGGGAGACGTCGAACCCGTGGTCGCGGGCGTTCGCGACGTACTCGCGCAGACACTCGTACTCTCGGATCGTGGGGACGATCACGCAGATGTCCCCGCTCGCGGTCGACGGATTGCCTGCTTCCATACTTCCCAATTTTTAGGGCAGCCTAAAAACTTGGCGGTCCGGATTCCGACGCGCCACGGCGTTCACCGCGAATCGTCGGCGACACTTCCCCCGTCGGTCTGTACCGAAGCGGTCGGCTCCCCGTCTCCCGCCGGACCGGCCGTCGGCGAGAGGCCGAGCGCGAGCGCCGCGGCCCCGCCGCCGGCGAGCGTGACGGCGTTCTTCAGCGCGTGGTCGAGGATCGCCGCCGCGAGCGCCGTCTCCACCGGAAGCCCCGTCGCGCTCACGACGAGGCCGGTGAACGCCGCCTCGTACAGTCCGATCCCGCCCTGCGAGAGCGGGAGGACCTTCGCGAGGTTGCCGACGCTGACCGCGAGCGTCCCGACGACGAGCAGCGTCGGCGTCGGCACGACTCCCCCGACCCCGCCCGTGAGCGCGGCGAGCACGAGGACGGCCGTGAGGACGTCGAGCGCCCAGACGAGGAGGCTCCAGAGGAACACCGCGCCGAGGCGTCGGGGGTCCGCGGCGACGACCCGAACCGACGAGCCGAACCGGACCGCGGCGTCGACGACCCCCGAGAGGCGCGACTCCGCAGTTCGAGCGCGGATCGCGGGACCGAACCGGCGGTCGCTCCGGGCGACGGCGACGGTCGCGGCAGAGAGGACCGCGGCGACGGCGGCGATGCCGGCGGCGACCGCGAGCGCGGTCGAGGGCGCGACGGCGCCGACCGACTCGCCCGACCCGGGCGACCGACCGGTCGGGAGCAGGAGCGCGAGCGCGACGCCGCCGAGGACGCCGACGGCCACGAGGTCGAACGCGCGCTCGACCGCCAGCGACGCGACGCCGGTCGGGTACGGAACGTCCCGACGGTCCTTGAGCAGGTACGCCCGGACCCCGTCGCCGGCCCGCGCCGGGATCGCGAGGTTCGCGGTCTGGCTCGCGAACACCGCCGCCGTGAGGAACCCGACCCGGCAGCGTCGACCCATCGCCGCGAGCACGTCGGCGTACCGACGCCCGCGGACCGGCCACGAGAGGAGGTAGGCGAGGAGGGCCGCACCGAGGAGCGCCGGATCCGCCGCCGACACCGCTCCGACGACGGCGTCGGCGTCGAGAGTACGCGTCAACACCGCGCCCCCGACTGCGAGCACGAGGACCGTTCCCGCGATCGTAAACGATCCCCGAGGGAGCCGCTCACGGAGCCGAGCGACGGCGACGCGTGGAGTCATCCATTCGTTTAGGTTGGCCTAAAGAGTATAACGCTGGCGGTTCGCAGAGACGGGTCGGCGCGGCGCTCTCACGGCCCGGAGGCCGGTCTGACCCGGACGTTCCCCTTTAATTCGCTTCGGGACGAACGTCAGTTCGATGCGCGCCACGCTCGAAACGCTCGCGGTCGCCCTCCTCGTCGGACTCGCACAGCTCGCGTTGGGCGTCGCGGGCCTCGCAGGGATCTTCGCGCTGTCGACGCCCCTGGCCGTCGCGCCGTGGACCGTCGTCACCAGCGTGTACGCGCACGGGTCGATCGGCCACCTGCTGGCGAACGGACTCGCGCTGCTGCTCGTCGGTCCGCTCGTCGAGCGCCGGACCACCCGGCTCCGATTCCACGCGTTCGTGGTCGGGACCGGCGCGCTCGCCGGGATCGTGCAGGTGATCCTGGGACGACTGTTCGCCCCCTCGGCGGCCGTGTTGGGGTTGAGCGGCGCCGTCTTCGCGCTCGGCGGCTACCTACTGACGGGAAACGTCGTGAGCGCGACGCTGTTCGACCGGCTGCGGCTCTCCTCGCGGACGCAGATCCTCCTGTTCGGACTCGCGGCCGTCGCCCTCACCGCGACGGCCGCGGCGCCGGGCGTCGCGCTGATCGCTCACGCGACCGGCGCGTTCTGCGGGCTCGTCGCCGGGCGCGCGCGGCTGCTCGACGTGCGGTGAGGGGTACCGGGAGAACCGATAGACGGCGCCTCCGCTGGGCGCGTCGAAAAACGAAAGGGGTGAAAGAGAAACGCCCTAGCGCTCAGTCTTCGAGAACGATCTCGATGCTGACGTCGTTCGGCACTTGGACGCGCATGAGCTGACGGAGCGCGCGTTCGTCGGCGTCGATGTCGATCAGACGCTTGTGGACGCGCATCTCCCAGTGCTCCCACGTCGCCGTCCCCTCACCGTCCGGGGACTTGCGCGACGGGATCTCGAGCGTCTTCGTCGGCAGCGGGATCGGGCCCGACAGGGCGACCCCCGTCGAGTCCGCGATCTCGCGGACGTCGTCGCAGATGTCGTCGAGGTCCTCGGGGCTCGTGCCGGCGAGGCGGACGCGTGCCTGCTGCATCGATTATCGCTCGTTGACTTCGAGCACCTTGCCGGCCGCGATGGTCTGACCCATGTCGCGGATGGCGAAGCTGCCGAGTTCCGGGATCTCGCCGGACGGCTCGATGCTGAGCGGCTTTTGCGGGCGCACGGTGACGACCGCGGCGTCGCCGGACTTGATGAAGTCCGGGTTCTCCTCGGCGACCTCGCCCGAGGACGGGTCGATCTTCTGATCGATGGACTCGATCGTACAGGCGACCTGCGCCGTGTGGGCGTGGAAGACGGGCGTGTACCCGGCCGTGATGACGCTGGGGTGCTGCATGACGACGACCTGCGCCTGGAACGTCTCGGCGACGCTCGGCGGGTCGTCCGCGGGGCCACAGACGTCGCCGCGGCGGATGTCGTCCTTGCCGATGCCGCGGACGTTGAATCCGACGTTGTCACCGGGCTCGGCCTTGGGGACTTCCTCGTGGTGCATCTCGACCGTCTTCACTTCGCCGCCCACGTCGGACGGCTGGAAGGAGACGTTGTCGCCGGTGTTGAGAATCCCGGTCTCGACGCGTCCCACGGGGACGGTCCCGATGCCGGAGATGGTGTAGACGTCCTGGATGGGGAGTCGGAGCGGCGCGTCCGTCGGCGGCTCGGACTCCGGCAGGTCGTTCAGCGACTCCAGCAGGGTGTCGCCGTCGTACCACGGCGTGTTCTCGGACTCCTCGGCGATGTTGTCGCCCTCGAACGCCGAGATCGGCACGAACGTCGTGTCGTCGGTCGCGAAGCGGACCTGGTTGAGCAGGTCCTCGACCTCGCCGATGACCTCCTTGTACGTGGACTCCTGGTAGTCGACCAGGTCCATCTTGTTGACGCCGATGATGAGCTCGTTGATGCCCAGCGTGCGGGCCAGGAACACGTGCTCTCGGGTCTGGGGCGCGACGCCGTCGTCGGCCGCGACGACGAGCACCGCGTTGTCGGCCTGCGAGGCGCCCGTGATCATGTTCTTCACGAAGTCACGGTGGCCCGGGCAGTCGACGATGGTGAAGTAGTAGTTGTCCGTGTCGAACTCCTGGTGGGCGATGTCGATGGTGACGCCGCGCTCGCGCTCCTCGGCGAGGTTGTCCATCACGTAGGCGAACTCGAAGCCGCCCTTGCCCTTCTCTTCGGCTTCCTCGCGGTGCTGCTCGATTACGTGCTCGGGGACGCTCCCCGTCTCGAAGAGGAGGCGACCCACGAGCGTACTCTTGCCGTGGTCGACGTGGCCGATGATGGCCAGATTCTGGTGCGGTTTGTCACTCATGGGGTAATCACGCGCTAAGGCGCTCTGTGAGTAAGTTTCGGTAGATTCCACTAAAACGGTTTCGATACGGCCTACAGACGATCGCGACGCCGTCGAGCGATTCTCGACAACGCGGGGCACGGCAGCGCGTCCCACGGCAGGGGCCCGCGTCTCGGAGGCCCGCGACGCGAGTCGGGACCGGGACCGCCTACTCCAACCGCCCGACGTCGCCGAGCACCGCGCTGGCGGTCTCCGGGCCGCCGGCGCCCCGCCCGGAGATGTTGAGCCGGCCGGCGTGGCTGGTCTCGATCTGGACGATGTTCTGGGTCCCGGAGACCGCGAGCGTCCCGTTTTCGGGGACGAGCCGCGGCGCGACCCGGACCGTCTCGCCCGTCGCCTCCCCGATGAGCCGGACGGTCCGGCCGTCTTCGGCCGCGAGTCGGAGCGCCGAGCCGGGCACGTCGCGGATCCCCTCGACGTCGGCGTCGTCGAGCGTGAACTCCCGGGCGTCGGCCGGGTCGTCGACCGCGCCGAAGGATAGCACGTTCGCGAGAATGACGCACTTCAGCGCCGCGTCGGTCCCGTCCACGTCGAACGAGGGATCGGCCTCGGCGACGCCGAGGTCCTGCGCCTCCGCGAGCACGTGGTCGTAGTCGAGACCCTCGGCGGCCATCCGGGTGAGGATGAAGTTCGCCGTCCCGTTGAGCACGCCCCGGACCGCCGTGACGTGGCCCGGCTCGATGTCCTCGACGGTCGAGACCGCGGGGATCGCGCCCCCCACCGTCGCCTCGAACCGGATATCGCCCTCGCTGTCGTTCACGAGCGCGCGCAGGTCCCCGAACCGCTCCGCGACCGGGCCCTTGTTCGCCAAGACGGCGTGGCGGTCGCGCTCCAGCGCGGTCCGGACGTGCGAGAAGCCGGGCTCGGCGTCGCCCAGCGTCGTCGGCGTCGCCTCCACCAGCGCGTCGTAGTCGGCCGCGAGCGCGTCCGCGGGGTCGTCGTCGCCGACGATCCCTCGGTCGGCCTTGCGGGCCACCACCGCGTCGGGGTCGACGCCGACGTTCCGGCCGTCCGTCCCGTCCGCGACGACTGCCGACGAGGAGTCCGCGACCGCGACGACCTCGTGGCCGTACTCGCCCGCGAGGTCGACGACCGAGCGCCCGACCGCGCCCGCGCCGACGACGGTGAGTCTCACGCCTCCACCCCCGTGAGCGGCTCCACGAGACGCAGGTCCTTCTCGTCGGCCAGCTCCCGGACCGCCGCGACCGCGGCCTCCGTCTCCCCGGCGCGGGCCTCCAGGCGGAGCCGCGCGCTCGACGCCTCCTCGGTCCCCTGCGGCGCCGCCAGCGACACGTCGGCGACGGAGGCCGACTCGCAGGCCTCGATCCGCGAGAGGGTGTCCGAGAGGTCCGTGTCGATGAGGTGGCCGAAGAGCAGGATGGTCACCTCCTCGGCGTACCGCTCAGTTCCCGCCTGCATCACGTTCACGCCCTCGGTCCGGAGCGCCTCGACGATCCCCTCGAACCGCTCCGGGGTCGCCTCGAAGTCGACCTCGACCGGGATCCGACCGCGGGGCGTCTTGTTCCCGCGCTCGTGGTAGATCGAGAGGAGGTTCCCGCCGTTGTCGGCGATCGGGTGGAGCGCGGCGAGCAGCTGCCCCGGCTCGTCGGCGAGTTCGAGCCGCACCGTGTGCGTCGACGGCGTCGCCGAGGCGCGGCCGCCGTCCGGCGTGGCGTCCTCGTCGTCCGCCGCCTCCTCGGGGACGCCGTCGCGGGCGTCGCTCACGCCGCCACCTCCGCGTCGGGGGCGGTCGGCGGCGCGGCGAGTGGCGTTCCGGCGGTCGCCGTCGCCGCTGTGGTCGCGATTCGGCACGGTCCTGTCGGCGGGGCGGAGCGGTCGCTTGCTGGCTCCGTCGCGGTGCGCCGAGCGGGAGTCGTGCCCGTCTGCATACCCGAAACGAGTCGGGGGATCGGGTATAAGCCTTCGGCGATGGCAGGCGTTGCCTCACTCCCGTCCGTGTGAACTCACGGCACGGAAGTCGGCGGAAAAGCGGAGCGGATCGTCGCCGGGGACCCCACCGACAACCGTCTCGATCGCTCTCCGAACGGGACCGTTCCGACGCCTGTGACTAGTCCGTTCGAACGGATAAAATGCGTTATAAACCATAAATGTGGTTCTTTTCAATATTCTTCCTAACGAGAACGCCATACGGACTACGATCGTCGAATTGTTCCGAGGCCTTTTGAGTACGCTTATCGTATGAGACACGATGTCACGAATTCCCGAGTCCGAAGCGGTCGAGGAGGGCGACGAGTACTACCACGTCCGGTATCGGGACCCGGACCGGTTCGACGAGATCCGAACACCGGACTGGGCGGACCGCGTCTCCGGCTCCGTCTCGGAGGGCAGCGAGGTGCGGATGGGAAAGCGGGAGGACGACGACGATTGGGTGGTTCAGTCCGTGTTGATCAAGAAGAACGCGGGCGAAACGAAGGCCCGCGAGCAAGCGGACGAGATCATCGAAAAGATCGAGACGTGACGGAGTCGAGACGTGAGAGGGATCGAGGTGTGAAAGGGATCGAGGCGTGACGGAGCCGAGAGACCGCGGAAAACCGCGGACCGCGTCGGCGACTTAGAAGTAGTCGATCGACTGCGGCAGTTCCAGCTTCATGCCCTTCCGCTCGCGGATCTCCATGATCTTCTCGCGCTGGAGGTTGTCGACGAGCACGCGGAAGCCCGCGTTCTCGGTGTTCCACGAGGCGCGGCCCTCGGTGGCCGAGCGGATGTCGGAGGAGAACCCGATCATCTCCTCGACGGGCGCGATGCCCTCGACGACCATGAGGTCGCCCTCCTGGTACATGTCGTCGACGCGGCCGCGGCGGCCCTGGATCTCGCCGGACGCCGCGCCCATGTGCTCCGAGGGCACGTCGATCCGGACGTCCTGAATCGGCTCCAGCAGGCGGACCTCGCCGTCGATCAGCGAGCGGTGGACCGCGTCGCGGACCGCGGGGATGACCTGCGCGGGACCGCGGTGGATGGTGTCCTCGTGGAGCTTCGCGTCGTGCAGGCGGAACAGCGACCCCTGGACCGGCTCGGCGGCGAGCGGCCCGTCGTCGAGCGCCTCCTGTAGCCCTTCTAAGACGAGCTCCATCGTCTCGTTGAGGTGCTGGATCCCCTTCGTGTCGTCGATGAGGATGTTCGTCCGGTGGATGTGCTCGACGTTCTGGGAGGTGTCCTTGTCCATGCCGGCCTCCTGGAGCGCCTCGCGGCGCTCCAGTTCGGGCATGTCCATCGAGACCTCGCCGAGCTGGATGGCGTCGACGATCTCCTGGGCCATCGGCTCGACGGTGAGGTAGAACTTGTTGTGGCGGTTCGGCGACTGCCCCTCGACCTCGCGGGAGGCCTCCTGGGGCTGCTCGCGGAACACGACGATCGGCTCCCCGGTGATGACCGGGATGCCCTGGTTGTCGCGGATCCGCTGGGTGATCACTTCGAGGTGGAGCTCGCCCTGCCCGCTGATGAGGTGCTCGCCCGTGTCCTCGTTGATCTCGATCTGGATCGTCGGGTCCTCCTTGGCGACCTGCTGGAGCGTCTCGATGAGCTTCGGCAGGTCGTCCATGTTCTGGGCCTCGACGGACTTCGTGATGACCGGCTCGGAGATGTGCTCGATCGACTCGAACGGCGTCATCTCCACGGAGGAGACGGTGGAGCCGGCGATGGCGTCACGCAGGCCGGTGACCGACGCGATGTTCCCGGCCGGGACGCGGTCCACCTCCTCGCGCTCGGACCCCATGAAGAGGCCGACGCTCTGGATGCGGTTCTTGCCCGCGGTCCCGGAGACGTACAGCTCCTGTCCCTTCTCCAGCGTGCCGGAGAAGACGCGACCGGTCGCGATCTCGCCCGCGTGCGGGTCCATGGAGATGTCGGTGACCATGAAGACGACGTCGCCGTCCTCGTCGACGAGCTGCATCCCCTCGGCCAGTTCGGAGTCCGCGTCGCCGCGCCAGATGCGCGGGACACGACGGGGCTGGGCGTCGACCGGGTTCGGGAAGTGCTCGCAGACCATGTCGAGCACGACGTCCGAAAGCGGCGTCCGCTCGTGGAGCTCGTCGCGCTTGTCGTTCCGTTCGAGCTCCATGATGTCGCCGAAGTCCATGCCGGTCCGCTGCATCGACGGCATCGAGACGCCCCACTTGTACAGCGCGGAGCCGAACCCGACCGTCCCGTCCTCGACGGAGACGGTCCAGTCCTCGGGGATGTCGTCCATGTTCTCGGCCATCCCGCGGATGAGCTCGTTGACGTCGGCGATGACCGACATCAGCCGCTCCTGCATCTCCTCGGGCCCCTCCTGGAGCTCGCTTATGAGGCGGTCGACCTTGTTGATGAACAGCGCCGGCTTCACGCCCTCGCGGAGCGCCTGCCGGAGCACCGTCTCGGTCTGGGGCATCGCGCCCTCGACGGCGTCGACGACCACTAAGGCGCCGTCGACCGCGCGCATCGCGCGGGTGACGTCGCCACCGAAGTCGACGTGGCCCGGGGTGTCGATGAGGTTGATGAGGTGGTTGGTGTCCTCGTACTCGTGGGTCATCGAAACGTTCGCCGCGTCGATGGTGATGCCGCGCTCCTGTTCGTCCTCCTTCGTGTCCATCGCGAGCTGCTCGCCCGCGGTGTCCTGGGAGATCATGCCGGCACCGGCCAGCAGGTTGTCGGAGAGCGTCGTCTTCCCGTGGTCGACGTGGGCGGCGATGGCGATGTTCCGGATGTGCTCCGGGTTGTCCATCAGCCGCTCGCACTCTTGAACGATCTTCTTGCGTCGGCCCATTATACCGTTCGTTACCGACAGCAGGGTCAAAAGGGTAGTGTTTCGTCTCGGCCGTTTCGACCGGATCGGCCCGCGATCCCCGCCGTTTTCGTGTCGATCGGTCGCACGATCTGGAGGGACCGGTCAGGCGATGTTTTCCCTTTCCGTGCGCATCCGCGTCTATTTACGTTTCGCTCGGAAACGGGGACGCATGAACGAGACGCTCTCGCGGATCGTCGACAGCGGCGTCGTCGCGGTGCTGCGCGGAGTCGAGGCCGACCAGCTGATCGGGATCACGGAGGCGCTGCGCGAGGGCGGCGTCACCGCCGTCGAGATCACGGCCGACACGCCGGACGTCGCAGAGAAGCTCGGCGAGGTCGCCGGTTCCTTCGACGACGAGGTCGTCGTGGGCACCGGCACGGTCCTCGACAGCGAGACGGCCCGAACGACCCTGATGGCCGGCGCGGAGTTCGTCGTCTCGCCGAGCCTCCACGAGGACGTGATCGAGACGTGCAACCGCTACGGCGCCGTCAGCGCGCCCGGCGTGATGACCCCGACCGAGGCGGTCCGCGGCTACGAGGCCGGCGCCGACTTCGTGAAGGTGTTCCCCGCGAAGACCGTCGGCCCGGCCCACCTCGGCGCCATGAAGGGCCCGCTCGGCCAGATCCCGATGATGCCGACCGGCGGCGTCGGCCCCGACAACGCCGCGGACTACATCGACGCCGGCGCGTTCGCGGTCGGCGCGGGCGGCGCCCTCGTCGACTACGACGCCGCCGAGCGCGGCGACTACGAGGCGATCACCGAGACCGCCCGCGAGTTCGTACAGGTGGTCGAGGACGCGCGCGCAGACGACTGAGGCGAGGCGGCAGCGGCGGTCTCTTTATAAACGGAATCGGACGGCAGCAGCGGTGGCGTGCGCCTGCGAGCGCCCGTCGGGCGCGAGCAGCCCGCACGAGGGAGTCGGCGCGGCGCTTGTAAGCGCCGCGCCGACGAGGCTGGGGAGGCGTGAGGCTGTGCGGTGCGTGCGGGTGGACTCAAAGGGGCAGTCGCGAGGCCGCCGTAGGCGACGTAAGCACCGTAGCGAAGGAGCGGTAGCGACTGAGCGAGGAGCGCAGCGAGCGTACGGCGGCCTCGCGACTGGGGCTTTGGAGGTGTTCACCGTCGATCCGCCGCCAACCGTTTATAGCCGAGCGACTGGGGCTTTGGAGGTGTTCACCGTCGATCCGCCGCCAACCGTTTATAGCCGAGCGACTGGGGCTTTGGAGGTGTTCACCGTCGATCCGCCGCCAACCGTTTATAGCCGAGCGACTGGGGCTTTGGAGGTGTTCACCGTCGATCCGCCGCCAACCGYTTATAGCCGAGCGACTGGGGCTTTGGAGGTGTTCACCGTCGATCCGCCGCCAACCGTTTATAGCCGAGCGACTGGGGCTTTGGAGGTGTTCACCGTCACTCTACGATCAACGATTTATAAGCGACCGGCGACGCCGACCACCGCTTAAAAGGCCCCAACAACCCCGGTCCAGCCCCGATCTTCTACATGAAGTCCGCGATCCCCGACTGCTTGTTGGTGTCGTCCTCGAAGATCGACTCAAGCGATTGGTCTAACACCTTCAGCCGCTGTTTCGTGTAGGGCCGGCAGCCGAACCGGTCGGCGACCTCGATCGCCGTGTCGACGTACTTGCTCACCGACCCCTCGTGGACGGTGAGGTTCACGCGACCGCCGCACTCGCGGCAGTCGCCCGACAGCGGCATCCGGCGGTACTTCTCGCCGCAGTCGAGACACCGCGTCTCCTGCCGCGAGAACGCCCGGAGGTTCCCGATGATGTCCGGCAGGAAGTGGTACTCGATCACGCGCTCGGCCACGTCGGTCTCGTCGACCGCACGGAGCTTCCGGGCCAGCTCCAGCTGGGCGTCCATCTTCTCCATCATGTCACCGAGGGTCTTGTACGCCGACAGATCCGGACCCATCGCGATGTCCGTCGTGTCGTGGGTGTGGCCGAACCCGTGGTACTCCTCGTCGGTCCCGAGCGTGTCCTCGCCGATCTGGATCAGGTCCTCGACCGACTCCGGATCGGCCATCTCCAGCGTCGCGTCGTAGAACTCGCGCGGGTACTCCCGCGCGATGTCGACGTTGTGCGCCTCGTCGTCGATCTCCGAGGGATCGATCCGCGAGGACATCACGAGCGGCGCGTCCATGCGACCGCCGCGCTGGTCGGGGAGAAAAGTTTTCGAGAAGTTGAGAAGACCGTCCATGAGGAGCATCACGCAATCCTCGTCACCGTCGCAATTCCGACGTTTCGCGGCGTGAAAGTACGGATGAGCGTACCCCACGGCGGCCGACGTGAAACCCACCACTCTCCCGACAGTCGCGGCGCTCGTGTGGGGCGCCATCCCGAAGACGAGCTCGCCGACGAGGTCGTCGCGCTCGTTCACCTCGTAGAAGCGGTCGAGCCCGTAGTACTGCTCCAAGAGGTCGTCGACGAAGTCCGCGGTCTTCAGCATGTGCTCGGCGGCGCCGTCGGAGAGGACGATGTCCTGCACTCGGAGCTCGACGAGCTGGTCGTCGTGGCGCAGCGGCTCGCCGTCGATGTCGGTCTCGTAGCCGATCTCCCGGAGGTGGTCCGCGGTGACGTCGAGCTCCTCCGGGCGGACCGACGTGACGGGGAGGTCGGTCATGTCGTACCTGACGGTGCCGTCCTTGAACGACGTGACGCCGTTCTTCGCGCGCAAGACCCCCTTCTCGATCGGCTCGGGGGTCTTGTTCCGCGAGGTGAGCCCCTGTACCCCTTTGAGGATCTCGAAGGACGCCTCGCGCTCGCCGACGTTCGCCAGCGCGGAGCGGTAGGCGTCGTTGAGGTCGACCTCCCGGTAGGTCGCCGCGGTCACCTCCCACTCGCAGCGCGGGCACTCGACGCGACCGGCCTCGTCGGGCTCGCAGACGGTGCCGCAGTCGCCGCACTCGTAGTGGAGGTCGGTGTGGACCTCGCAGTCCGGGCACTGCGCCCGGTACGTGTGCTCGCCGCACTCGGGACAGACGCGGTCGGAGACCTCCACCTCCAGCCGCCCCCGGTGGCCCGAGTCGTCCATGACGCTCGCGGCCTCCGCCACGTCGCGCTGGGGGCCGCCGGCCTCGTTGATCGGGAAGAGGGTGTGGACCGCGGGCGAGAGGTCGCGGCTCTCCGACTTCTCCGGGCGGCCCATCCGGTTACCGATCCGGGTCGGCGCCCGCTCGCGCACCTCGAAGGGCGCTACCTCGTTGACGGCCCGGATGGCGTTCTCGCCGTCGTCCCACTCGCGGGCCGCCGCCGAGAGATCGTCCGCGTCCCACGTCTTCCGGAGCCCGTCGTCGACCCCGAGCGACCGCGCGAGCGGGCGCCACGTGGGGATCCGGAGCGCGTCGGGCGTCGCGACGTGCTCGACTAACAGCGACTCTAACGCCGCCCGCGTCGTCTCCGTGCGCTCGACCGCGAGGACGCCCTCGACCACGTCGCCGGCGGCGACCGCGTCGGCGAGCGCCTCGAAGGCGTCGATCGACACGTCGTGCCAGAGGTAGGTGTACTCCGGGTGGAGCGGACAGTCGTACTCGCGCGCCCACGCGAGGGCCTCGTCGACGTCGGGGCGTTCGAGGTCGACGTGCGGGTCGTCCCGCATCGCCTGCACGTCGGCGCCGGCGGCCTCGAACTCCTGGACCCACCACTCGGAGACGTACGACGCGGGCGCGAGCGGGTGATTGTTCTCGACGAACTCGCCGTAGTTGACGAGGTACTCGCCCAGATCGAGCACCTTCTCGACGCCGTTCCGGATCTCCTTCGCCTCCTCGGGGTCGTCGATCCGCCGGACCTCGCCGTTCGCGAGCCGCACCGTCGGCCCCTCGATGGAGTCGACGGGGACGACCCCGTGGGCCTTCCCCGGGCGCTCCGTCTTGATCTGAGTGCCCGCCGCGAGGAAGTCGTCGACGAGGTGCATCGTCGCCGGGTGGACCCCGCCGGTCGCGAACCCGTGGTTGCGCGCGCGACCGTACCGGAGCCGGAACCCGCCCGCCTCGCTCGGGTGGGTGAACACGGGGCGGCCGGCGATCAGGTCCCGGAGGAACTTCTGGGAGGACTTCGCGCGAAGGGGGCCGTCGGGCTCGGCGGCTCCCGAGTCGTCGTCCGCACCGTCTCCGTCGCTCTCGCCCTCTGCGTCCGCCTCCGAGTCGCCGTCGTCGTCCGCCTCCGCGCCGGCTTCCTCGGCGGTCTCGTCGCTCGCACCGTCCTCGTCGCTCGCACCGCCGCCGTCCTTCCCGATCGTCCCGTCGATCAGGTCCTGGAGCCACGGCCAGTCGACCTCGTCCAGATCGCGGGTGTACCGCTGGATCTTCGGGGCCTTCAGCGCGATCCCCTCGGCCGCGACGAGACACATCCCGCCGCGCGCGGAGTTGGTGTCGACCCGTTCCAAGTCGCGGAAGCCGGAGACCTCCTCGTCGCCCGTCGCCTCCCCGTCGAGCATGACGGGCATGTGCTGGGCGATGAACTTCGACTCCTTGTCCTTGGGCGTGTACTGGAGCCCGGTCTCCTTGTCGTAGAGGGCGATCTCCTCGGCGTAGCGCTCGACCTCCACGTCTCGGGGCTTGTACTCGTCGATATCGAGCAGCGACCGGGCGTAGTCGGCGACGAGCACGGACAGCGCCTGCGCGGTCCCGCCCGCGGACCGGATCGGCCCGGCGTAGTAGACGTTGACGAACTCGGTGCCGTCGTCGTTCTCCAACAGCTCGACGCGGTCGATCCCCTCGATCGGCGCGGCGACGACCCCCTCGGTGAGCAGCGCGACCGCGGTCCGGACCGCGCCCTCGACCTTGCCGGCGCGGGAGTCGTAGTCGCCGACGGTCCCCTCGACGAAGTCGGTGACGAGCTCCAGCGCCGCCTCCTCGCGGGACATCTCGCCCTCCAGCTCGCGGACGCGCTCCGCGACCCCGTCGATCCCGAGGATGTTCTCGACGCGGTCCGCCATGTCGCGGGCGATCGGGATCTCGATCTCCGGTTTCGGGTCGTGGCCCTGCTCCTTGGCGGCCTCGGCCACGTCCCACGCCTCGTCGAGCCGGTCTTCGATCCGGGCGAAGTAGCGCTCGTCGTCCGGCCTCATCGCCGCGCGCCCGTTCTCAAAGCCATAGGTCGAGGTCGGTGGCCTCGTCGTGGGAGCGCTCCAGCGGCTCCGCGAACGCCCGCAGGTGACACTCGCCGGCCCAGACGGTCGCGGAGTCGAGGTGCCCCGCGAGCGCCTGCCCGCTCGGCCGCGACAGCACGACGTGCGTGTGCGCGAACACGTCGCCGTCGAGCAGCGAGACGTTGCCGACGCAGGCCGCGACCTCTAGCGGCTCGTCGAAGGACACCGAGCGGTACTCGGTGTCGTCTTGGTCGTAGAACCACACTTCCGCGTCCTGTACGGCCCCGAGCGCCGTGAACCAGCCCGCCTCGACGTCCTCCGCGCGGGCCAGGTCCTCGATCTCCTCCCGCCAGTCGGCGCCCGTCTCGAACCGCGCGACGTACTCCGCCGTCGGCTCGACTTCCCGATGGTGCATAGGAGTCGTCCACGACCGCCGAGGGCAAAAAGCCTTCAGTCGCGCCGTGAGAGTGAATTGATATAGCGATATTTGATTTAGCAGCTCGCGGCGTAGATCAACCCCGTCTACACAGAATCAGCGAGAAGCGAGCCAGACACCGGAGTATCGAGCAAATAGCTCTCGGAGATCGAAAACAGAGAGAACGGAACCGCGAGATCGGGGAAAAACCGAACGACCCGCTCAGAAGGGGGCCTGGGGGCCTTCGTCGTCACCGCCGTCGTCGGTGGTCTCGCCGGGGAAGGAGGGAGACATGCCGCCACTGCTGGTGCCGCCGAGGTCGCCGTCCGCGCCGGAGTCCATACCGGTGTCGGCGTGGACCGTCTCGATCTCGGGGATCTCTTTGACCATCCGGGACTTGATCGCCTGGATCGTCATCGGGGAGATACCGCAGCCGGAGCAGGCCCCGCCGAGTTGGATCGTGACCTCGCCGTTCTCGCGGTCGAGGTGGCTGATGGCGGCACTCCCGCCGTGCATCTGGATCTGCGGGAAGTTGCGCCGCAGGAAGTTCGTGATCCGCTCGCGGAGGTCGTTGTCCGCGTCAGTCGTGTCCGTGCTCATGCCCGCGAATTGGCGTCCGGGCGGCTTATGCCTTTGGTTCGACGGGGCGCGTGCCGGGAAAACGGGCGTGTCGGAGGGGCGAACGGGCCAAACGCGATCGGTTCACTCCGGGCGGTCGACGCCCAGCGTCCGGTACAGCTCCGTCTCGATCCGGTCGACGTACTCGTCGAGCGTCTCCTCGAACGTCTCGTCGTCGACGGGGACCGCCCCCCGAATTCGCTCGCGGGGGTTCTCGGGGAGTTCGACGCGGAACTCGCCGTCCTCGTAGAACGGCTCGGACTCGTTGAGCACCGTCTGGTCGATCCCGTGGATCAGCTCCGAGTCGTACCGGTCGTTCATCTGGTTGAACGCGTTCTTGTACGCCCGCTGGAGCTCGTTGAAGTAGTTCGCGTACTTGTCCTCGAACTTCTCGGGGTCGAACTCGTCGGCCATACCCGATCCGACGGCGCGGTGGGGAAAAAGCCGGTCGATCGTCGCTCAGGGGACCGGAACCGACGTGCGAGGCCGTCGTCGCCGTCGATCGGGAATTAGGGCCCGATCGATGGTTTGAATCATATATCGCTATATCAAATTTGTTCTCGCGGGCCAGCTGTGCCCTATCGAGAGACTCCCCAGAAGACCCTTCACACGCTGGCGAACAGGGAAGGTATGCGCCGACGCTCCCTCCTCGCTGGCCTGTCGGCCGCCCTCGGGGCGTTCGGCGGCTGCAACACGACAGGAGACGAATCGACTGATCCAGCAAACGAATCAACGACTGAAAACGAGTCGACCGATCCGGCAGACACACCGGGACCGACAACCGACTCGGAGTTTGCCGGGGTGTCGATGCCAGACCTTCCAGGCGAGAACGAGGTCACTTGGTACCACGAGTCCGACGAAACGACTCAGGGATTCGTCCGTCCGAGCACCGAAAGGACGGAACTGCCTGCTCAGATCGACTTCACGTACTACAACCGATCGGAGGAATCGACCGGCTGCGGCCACTGGAAACTCTACAAACTGCGGGGCGACCGATGGTTCCACATCGGACCGTATGCTCACGACGGCATCTGCTTCAACCTCGCGGCGGGTGAAAGCGAGACGTGGACGATGGCGGCGGCGACCGGTGAGATGGACGACGAAGTGGACGACGAGAGTGCGGATCGCTACCCGTACCTCGGCGGCGGCCGCTACGCCGCCGTGGTGGGATACGGGCACGCGACGCCGAGGAGCGCCGCCCTCGTCGAGGTCGACGCGCCGCCGGTCTCCGTCGTTCCGACGGACGACGCGACGAGCGAGTCGGACGGGGACACAGTGACCGTCACCGAAGACCGGTGGCGGACTGCGGCCGACTCCGACGACGGAGATCGGGCCACCCTCACGCTGGAGCGAGCGCAGACCGCCGACCGCACGATCATCGCCGAGCAGGTGATGCGTCGGCGGAACCGCTGCTACCGGAATCTGCTCGGGTTCACGGACGAAGCGATCGAACGGGTGGTCCTGCGGACGGACGGGCGAACCGCCGACCGAGTCGTCGTCGACGGCGAGACGGTCCGACTCCGGTACGGCGATCAGGCGTACCGCGTGACGAGGGGCGAGCCGTGATCGGGTCCGGCGGCCTCGCTCACCGCAGCCGACCGAGCAGCCGGTAGTCGCGGTCCGGCTCGTACCGGCGGAAGAGCAGGCTGTTGGCGAGCACGCTCACGCTCGAGAGCGCCATCGCACCCGCGGCCAGCGCGGGCTGGAGCAGGCCGAGCGAGGCGAGCGGGATCATCAGCGTGTTGTAGCCGAGCGCCCACACGAGGTTCTGTTTGATCTTCTGAAGCGTCGCGTTCGAGATCCGGATCGCCTTCGCCACGTCGAGCGGGTCGTCGCGCATCAGCGTCACGTCCGCGGCCTCGATGGCCACGTCCGTCCCCGAGCCGATGGCGGTGCCGACGTACGCGACCGCGAGCGCGGGCGCGTCGTTGACCCCGTCGCCGACCATCATCGCCTGCCGGCCGTCGGCCTGTATCGATTCGATCGCCTCCGACTTGTCCTCGGGGAGGACCTCGGCCCGGACGTTCTCGGGGTCGATCCCGACCCGCTCTGCGACCGCGCGGGCGGTGCGCTCGTTGTCGCCCGTGATCATCATCACGTCGATACCGCGGTCCCTGAGGGCCGCCACGGCGTCCGCCGCGCTCGGCTTCACCGTGTCGGCGTCGGCGACGATCCCCACGAGCCGGCCGTCGTTCGTGCCGGCGGGCACGCGGGCGACGAGCATCGCCGTCTTCCCCTCGCTTTCGAGACGTTCCATCTCCGCCGCGGCGGGCGAGGGGTCGATCCCGTTGTCGCGCAGCAGTTTCCGGTTGCCGACCAGCACCTCGCTGCCAGCGTCGGACCCGTTCGACGCGACCGTCGCGCGGACCCCGTGTCCGGGGACGTTCTCGAAGTCGTCCGGCTCGGGGACCTCCAGTCCGCGCTCGCGCGCTCCCTCGACGATGGCGCGGGCGAGCGGGTGTTCGCTGCCGCGTTCGGCGATCGCGGCGAGCCGGAGCACCTCGTCTTCCGGGTCGCGGGCGGGGTCGGTGGTAGCGGTATCGTCGTCGCTCTCCACTCGCTGCGCCGCACCCCCGTCGGAGAGCAGGTCGCCGTCGCGGTCGAAGGCGACCACGTCCGTCAGCTCCATCTCGCCTTCGGTGAGGGTCCCGGTCTTGTCGAAGACGACGGTGTCGACGTCCTTGGCGCGTTCGAGCACGTCGCCGCCCTTGAACAGGACGCCGTGTCGGGCGCCGATCGTCGTGCCGACCATCGTCGCGGCGGGCGTCGCCAGCCCGAGCGCGCAGGGGCAGGCGATGAGCACCGAGGAGGCGAACACGACGACCGCGAACTCCGAGACCGAGATCCCGCCGCCCGCGGGCGCGGGGCCGCCGGCGACGAGGTCCCACAGCGGCAGGGCGTCGACGAACCCGGAGAGCGCCTCCGGGAAGAGGAACCAGACGAGGCCCCACATGAGGGCGTTGGCGATGACCGCGGGGACGAAGTACGCCGAGATGCGGTCGGCGAGGTTCTGGATGTCGGGCTGGCGCGACTGCGCCTCCTTCACGGTGCGGACGATCTGCTGGAGCGCGGTGTCGGCGCCGACCTTCGTCGCCTCGACGACGAGCACCCCGTTCTCGTTCACCGTCGAGCCGACGACCTCGTCGCCCGCCTCCTTCTCGACGGGAACCGACTCCCCGGTCACCATCGACTCGTCGACCGCGCTCTGACCGTCGACGACGACCCCGTCGGTCGGGATCTTCTCGCCCGGACGGACCTTCATCCGGTCGCCGACCGCCACCTCGTCGAGGGGGACCTCCCGCTCGGTCCCGTCCTCGGAGACGAGCGTGGCCCGATCGGCCTCCATCTCCAACAGCGTCCGGAGCGCCTCGCCGGCGCGCCCCTTCGAGCGGGCCTCCAGGTAGTTGCCGAGCGTGATGAAGAGGAGGATGAACGCGGCGGTGTCGAAGTAGAGGCTCCCGGCGATCGCGCCCGAGAGCGCCGCGACCGAGTAGAGGTACGCGGTCGTGGAGCCGAGCGCGATCAGCACGTCCATGTTGGCGCGCCCGTTCGTCACGAGCGCCTTGTAGGAGTTCCTGTAGAACGGGCGCCCTAAGACGACCTGCACGGGCGTCGCGAGCAGGAACTGGACCCACCCGATCGAGACCCCGAAGACGGTCTCCGGGAATATCTCGCCGCCGAACAGCAGGTGATCGGTCATAAAGGCCAGCAGGGGAAGCGAGAGGACCGCCCCGAAGAGGGTCAGGCGGAGCTGCTTGCGGATCTCCTCCTCGCGGGCGGCGTCGCGGGCGTCCCGTCCGGCGTCGCCCGTCTCGCTCACGCTATCCTCAGCGTCTCCGTCCCCACCGCTCTCCCCCCGGACCGGCGAGTAGCCCGCCGACTCGATCGCGTCGTAGAGGTCGCCGAGCGAGGCGTCCGCGGGGTTGTACCGGACTTGCGCCTCGTCGGTCGCGTAGTTCACCGTCGCCTCGATCACGCCGGGCGTGGACTCGAGGGCGTCCGCGTTGGCGTCCGCGCAGGACATGTCGGTGATCGCGACCGTGACCGTCTCGCTGACCGCGCCGTAGCCGGCGGCCTCGATCGCCGCGTAGATCTCGGCGAGCGACACCTCCTCGGGGTCGTACTCGACGGACCCCTCGTCGGTGGCGTAGTTGGCGTTCGCCGACGCCACCCCGTCGAGATCGCCGAGGGCGTCCTCGATCGTCGCCGAGCAGTTGGCACAGGACATGCCCGTGACGTTCAGGTGGGCTGTTCTCGTTGGCATACCTACTCCTACGTGTCCCACCCTTAGGCGGTTTTCTGCTTCGAGACCGCGGCTCTAGCTCTGCCGAAACCTTCGATTCCAAAGTGACGTGCGTACCCGAGAGACCGGAGACGAGAAACCGAATCGATCGACGACCTCATTTAAAACGAGAGCGGTGGCGCGCGCCTCCGAGCGCCCGCAGGGCGCGAGGAGCGCGTGCGAGGGAGTCAGTCGTCCGGAGCGACGCGGAGGGCGACTGACGAGGTTGGGGAGGTGAGAGGTGCGGTTGCGGTGCGGGGCGGGGTGGGACTCAAAGGGGCAGTCGCGAGGGCGAAGCACGGCGCAGTAAGCACTGCAAGGAGCGAGCAACGCGAGCGACTGAAGCGCGCAACAAGTCGCGCGAGCCGTCGCGGCTGGGGATTTGGAGGTGTTTACCGTCGATCCGCTGTCAACCACTTATAAACGAGCAGCTGGGGCTTTGGAGGTGTTTACCGACAAAATGGCTTATAAATACCCACCCACCGAATTATACCCCCTCCTCCAGTCGCTGGTACCGATCCCGAAACCGCGACAGGCAGGACGGACAGCAGAAGTGGTACACCTCGCCGTCGATCCGGGCCGTCTCGCCTTCGCTATCGACAGAGTTCGAGCACTCCGCGCAGGTCAGCGCGAACTCCACCCCCTCGATCGAGGGCGTCCACTCGAACTCGTCGACCAACGTGATCGCGTAGTCCTCGACGGCGATCCCCTCGAACAACCCCTGCACCCACTCCCGCGCGGTCCGGCCCTCGACGCGGGCGTACACGCGGAGGTCGCCCTCAGCTGTAACGAAAACGTGCTCGACGGCGTCGGCGTCCCGGAGCCGCTCCCGCGCCGCGTCGAGCGCCTCGGGACGGTTCGGCGGCAGATCCGCATCCACCAGCACCGGAACGCCGGCCCGGAGTTTCGTGCGGTCGACGTCGACCGTGAACCCCTCGATGACGCCGGTCTCCTGCAGCCGGGTGACCCGATCCGACACCGCCGGCCCGGACAGCCCCACGCGCTCGCCGATCTCGCTGAACGCCCGGCGGCCGTCCTCGGCCAGCAGCGACAGGATCTCCAAGTCCGTCTCGTCGAGGTCGCGCATGCGTTCCGGTACGGCTCCGATACATAAGACGGTTGGGCGGTGCGGTTCAGATTCCAAAGCGAAACCGGCTATCGAACCCCAGTTTCAAAGCAGAAAACGACAAACGTCGGCCCGCCCTATCGCCACGCGTCATGAGCCAGACGATCACGGTCGAGGGGATGTCGTGCGGGCACTGCGAACAGAGCGTCACGGAGGCGCTCGAAGGCGTCGACGGCGTCGAGAGCGCGACCGCGGACCGCGAGAGCGACTCGGCGACAGTCGAGGGCGACGCCGACCCGGACGCCTTGGTGAGCGCGGTGAACGAGGCGGGCTACGACGCGTCGGCTTAAAAGACGCAGCAGTCGACTCGACTCTCGACTACCGGTTCAGCGTGTGAATCGCCTGTCCGCGGGCGTTCTCCGCGGCCTCCATCACCGCCTCCGCGAGCGTCGGGTGGGTGTGGACCGTCGCCGCCACGTCCTCCAGCGTCGCGCCCATCTCGATCGCGAGCGCGACCTCGGCGACCAGCTCGGAGGCCTCCGGGCCGACGATCTGCCCGCCGAGCACGAAGCCGGTCTCCCCGTCGGCGACGAGCCGGACGAACCCCTCGGTGTGTCCGGTCGTCATCGCGCGGCCGGAGGCGTTGAAGGGCATCTCGCCGACGACCGGGTCGAACCCCTCGTCCTCGGCCTCCACTTCGGTCAGTCCCACCGTCCCGATCTCGGGGTCGGTGAAGACGGCCGCGGGGATCGCCTGCTGGTCCATCGCGGCCGGCTCGCCCGCGATCACCTCGGCGGCGACGATCCCCTCCTTCGAGGCCGCGTGCGCGAGCATCGGCTCGCCCGAAACGTCGCCGACCGCGTGGATGTGCTCGACCGCGGTGCGGGTGCGGTCGTCGGTCTCGATGAACCCGCGGTCGTCCGTCTCGATCCCGGCCTTCTCCAGATCGAGCCCGTCCGTGACCGGCTGGCGGCCGACCGCGACGAGGATCTTGTCGACGCCGTACGTCGATTCGTCCCCGTCTTCCGTCTCCGTGTGGAGGAGGTAGCCGCCGTCCGCCCCCTCCGACCACTCGCTCGCGCCCTCGCCGAAGTGGAACTCGACGCCGAGCTCCTCGGCGCGCTTGCGCACGATCCGCTTTACGTCGTCCTCGTAGGGGTCGAGGATGTCGTCGAGCATCTCGACGACGGTTACCTCTGCCCCGAGCTTGGCGTACGTCGTCGCCAGCTCCATGCCGATGTAGCCGCCGCCGACGATCCCCAGCCGGTCCGGGACCGTGTCGGCGTCGAGCGCCTCGGCGGAGCTCCAGACGTGGTCCTCGGCGAAGTCGAAGCCGGGGATCTGGATCGGGCGCGAGCCGGTCGCGACGATCGCGTGCTCGAACTCGATCGACTCGGAGCCCTGTCCCTCCCCGCCGTGGGCGACGCGGGCGGTGTGCTCGTCGACGAACGAGGCGGTCCCAGACACGAGGTTGACGCCGTTCGCCTTACAGAGCTTCTCGACCCCGCTCGTGAGCCGGTCGACGACCCCGTCCTTCCACTCGACCATCTTCCCCATGTCGACGGCGGGGTCGGCGTGGATCCCCATCGACTCGGCGTTGCCGGCCTCGTGGGCCAGCCCCGAGCCCGTGATCAGCGCCTTCGAGGGAATGCAGCCGCGGTTGAGGCAGGCGCCGCCGTAGGCGTCCTTCTCGACGAGCGTCGTGTCGAGCCCCTCCTGTGCGGCGCGGATGGCGGCGACGTAGCCGCCCGGTCCCGCGCCGATCACCAGTACCTCCGTTCCGGTTGCGATGTCTCCGACGACCATTAGTGTGACAACAGTAGCAGCGGGTGTTCAAGGTGTTCCATCACGGTGTTCGCGAACTCGGCCGCGACCGCGCCGTCGATCACGCGGTGGTCGATCGACAGCGACAGGGGGAGGGTCGGCGCCGCGACAACCTCGCTCGTTCCGTCTCGCTCCCGCACGACCGGGCGCTCCTCGATGGCGCCCAGCCCGAGGATCGCGGTCTCGGGGTAGTTGACGATCGGCGTGGCGTACTCGCCGCCGATGGCGCCGAAGTTGGTGATCGAGAACGTGCCGCCCTTCATCTCCGTCGGCTTGAGCTTGCGCTCGCGGGCGCGCGACGCGAGGTCCCTGACCTCCGCGGCCAGCTCGAAGAGCCCCTTCTCGTCGACGTCCTCGACGACCGGCACCATCAGCCCGGCGTCGGTCGCGACGGCGATCCCGAGGTTGTACTCGCCCTTCAACACGATCTCCTCGTCCTCTTCGCGGAGCTCGCTGTTGAGGTACGGGTACTCCTTGAGCCCCGCGACGATCGCCTTCATCACGAACGGCATGTAGGTGAGCGTCACGCCCTCCTCTTCCGCCTTCGGCTTCAGCTCCTCCCGGGCCTCCACGAGGGCGTCGACCTCGGCGGTGTCGTGGTGGGTGACGTGCGGGGCGGTGAACTTCGAGCGCTCCATCTGCTTCCCGATGGTGCGCCGTACGCCGCGGTAGGGGACGGTCTCGTCGGCCGATCCCGTCGCCGCGCTGGCGCCGGTCGTCGCGGAGCCTACGGCGGCACCGCCGGCATCGACGTCGACCGGCTCGGGTTCGGGCGCCGGGGCGTCTGCGCCGGCTTCCGCCCCCGACTCCAGCGCCTCCGCGTACGCCCGGACGTCCTCGCCGGTGACGAACGCCTCGCCGTCTCGGGTCTCGTCGGTCGGCACGTCGTCGACGTCGACGCCGAGATCGCGGGCGACCTTCCGGGTCGCGGGCGTCGCGAGCGTCGTCTCGCGGCCGGCGGGTTCGGGGGCGTCGGGCGCGGCCGCGGTCGTCGCCGAATCCCCGCCGGAGCCGTCGTCGCCCCGCTTTCGCACCGCGGATTTCCGGTCACCGGAGCCCACATCGGTCGGGGCCGGGGTCGGCGCCCCGTCGGACCCGGAATCGCTCGCGTCGTCGCCGCCCTCGGCGTGCGCCCGCACGTCGGCCTCGCTTATCCGGTCCCCGGGACCGCTCCCGTCGACCGCCGCGATGTCGACGCCCAGTTCGCGGGCGAGCCGCCGGGCCGACGGCGGCGCGAAGGTCCGACCGGACGGGGTGGTCGGCTCCGCCTCGGCGTCGGACTCCGACTCGGCGTCGGTGCCGGGCTCGGCATCGGGCTCGACACCGGTATCCACCTCGGGCTCGGCGGCCTCGCCTTCCGCGCTCGTCTCGCCGCCCGCTTCGGCGTCTCCGCTCTCCTCGCCGTCTTCGCCGACGCGGAACGAGATGATCACGTCGCCGACGGGGACGACGTCCCCCTCCTCGGCGAACAGCTCCTCGACGGTCCCGTCGTACCGCGACGGCACCTCGACGAGCGCCTTGTCGGTCTCGACCTCCGCGACCGGCTGGTCCTCCTCGACGCGGTCGCCGGGCGCGACCAGCCACGTGACCAGCTCGCCTTCGGCGACGCCTTCGCCGACGTCGGGCAGTTTGAACTCCTCGATCGTCATGCCTCGACCTCCTCGGGGATCGTCGGACCGCTCTCCGGTGTTGTCATGGGGTGGAGTTCCTGGGGAGCCATCTTAAAACTCGACCGCCTCCCTGATACCCTCCTCGATGCGCGCCGCGGTCGGGAGGTAGTAGTCCTCCAGCGCGTACAGCGGGTACGGCACGTCGAACCCGGTGACGCGTCCGACCGGCGCCTCCTGGTACAGCAGCGCCTCCTCCTGAATGATCGCCGTGATCTCGGCCGCGAGCCCGCCGGTCTTCGGCGCCTCGTGGACGACGACGGCGCGGCCGGTCTTCTCGAACGCCTCGATTATCGCCTCGCGGTCGAGCGGGGAGACGGTTCGGAGGTCGACGACCTCGCAGTCGATCCCCTCCTCGGCGAGGCTCTCCGCGGCCTCCAGCGTCGGGCGCGTCATGGCGCCGTAGGTGAACAGCGCCACGTCGCCGCCCTCACGGCGGGTGGCCGCCTCGCCGATGGGGACGGTGTACGGCTCCTCGGGCACCTCGTCGCGGAACGCCCGGTAGATGAGCTTCGGTTCGAGGAAGATCACCGGGTCGGGGTCGCGGATCGACGCCGCCAACAGCCCCTTCGCGTCGTAGGGGGTCGAGGGGATGACGACCTTCAGCCCGGCCTCGTGGGCGTAAAAGGCCTCCTTCGACTCGGAGTGGTGCTCTGGCGCCCGGATCCCGCCGCCGTAGGGGGCACGGAGGGTCATCGGCAGGTTGAATCGCCCCCGGCTTCGGGTGCGGAACCGGGCCATGTGAGAGACGATCTGGTCGAATCCGGGGTACATGAACCCGGAGAACTGGATCTCGGGGACCGGCCGCAGCCCCATCGCGGCCATGCCGACCGCGCACCCGACGATCCCCGACTCCGCGAGCGGGGTGTCGACGACGCGGTCGCCGCCGAACTCGTCGAACAGGCCCTCGGTCGCGCGGAAGACGCCGCCGTTCTTCCCCACGTCCTGACCCAACACGAGGACGTCGTCGTCCTCGCGCATCTCGGTGTACAATCCGTCTCGGACCGCCTGTACCACGGTGAGGTTCTGTGTCTCGCTCATTCACTCCTCCAGGAACGCCGCATCGCCGTGCGTCTCGCGGAACGCCGCGAACTCCTCGTACTGCCGCTCCAGCTCGGGCGGGAGCTCCGCGTACGCGTGCTCGAACATCTCCTCCGGCTTCGGCCGCGCCTCGGACTCGGCCGCCTCGATGGCCTCGGCCACCCGCGTCTCGACTTCGGTCTCGATCTCGGCGACGCGCTCGTCGTCGAGCACGCCCTCGGACCGGAGGTACGCTTCCAGCCGCGGGATCGGGTCCTTGCGCTTCCAGCGCTCGACCTCGTCGTTATCGCGGTAGACCGTCGGGTCGTCGGCGGTCGTGTGCGCGCCGAACCGGTACTGGACCGCCTCGATCAGCGTCGGGCGCGGGCGGTCGGTCTCGGGGTCGCGCGCCTTCTCGACGGCCGCCTCCGTGACGCTGTACACCGCGAGCGGGTCCATCCCGTCGACCTGTACCCCGTCGATCCCGTACGCCTCCGCCTTCTGGGCCAGCGTGGCGCTCCGCGTCTGCCGCTCGCGGGGCACGGAGATGGCCCACTGGTTGTTGTTACAGAAGAAGACGGTCGGCGTGTCGAACACGCCCGCGAAGTTGACCCCCTCGTGGAAGTCGCCCTCGCTGGTCGCGCCGTCCCCGAAGTAACAGAGGAACACCTCGTCGGTCCCGCGGAGCTCCGAGGCCCACGACGCGCCGGTGGCGTGCGGGACCTGCGAGGCGATGGGGACCGCGACCGGGAACACGTTCACGTCCTTCGGCGTCGCGTTGCCCGCCTCGTGGCCCATCCAGTAGAGCAGGGTCTGTTTCAGCGGGAGCCCGCGGACGAGGGCGGCGCCGTGCTCGCGGTAGGAGGGGACGATCCAGTCGTCCTCGGCGAGCGCGGTCGCGGAGCCGACCTGTGCGCCCTCCTGACCCGACAGCGGCGGATACGTCCCCATCCGCCCCTGCCGCTGGAGGCTCACGGCGCGAGCGTCGAAGTGCCGCGCCAGCCGCATGTGCCGGTATATCCCGACGAGCTCCTCGTCGTCGAGGTCGGGCACGTCGCCGACGACCTCGCCGTCCTCGTCGAGCACGCGGACCGGATCGTCGTACGCCCTGTCGAACACGCTCACGGACGAAGCCACCTCTTCATACACGAACGGTTCGCCGCCCGGGTATTATGGTTTTCGTAGATAGTTTATTATAGTCAGAAATCGGTGGGAGGGGTGAGAGACTGTCCATCAGATTCGAGAAGAATCGGACGTTTTTGAACAATTCAGGCCGTCCCCGGCAATATTTTCGCCAATATCGTCGTTTCGCGGAATAGTACCAAACGATCGGGTAAGTTTATCTGCGGATCGGAGGCGCGGCTAGCCGCGGGAGCGATCGACAACAGAAGTCGCGGCGAACGGCCGGCGGCTATCCGAGTCGGAAGGAGGGTTCGTCGGGCTCGCCGTCGAGGTCTTCGAGCTGGATCACCTCTTCGTCGCCGTCCTCCAGCTGCTCGCGGAGGTAGTTGACGTAGCGTTTGTGCTCCTCCAGCTGCTCGCGGAGGTGGTCCGCCTCGAGCTCCAGCCGCTCGTGCTCGCGCACGAAGCTCTTCGGGACCTCGATCTTCGGGGGGAACGACTCCCCGCTCTCGCCCATGCTGTCGAGCTCCGCCTCCGGGACGACCCGGACCTGTCCGTCGTGGGCAACGAGCGTATCCACGTAGTCCCGGAAGACGGCCGACAGCGAGATGTCTCGCTCCTCGGCGATGTCGCGAAGGGTCTCGAACGCGTCCTCGTTGACGCGGAACGAGATCGTCTTGTTCTTGTTGCCCATTATCGAACCGTTCGTCACGCAACCTACTTAAGCGTTTGTCAGACAGTCGCAAGAGTGAAATTTCGGACCCGGACGGGTCCGGATCGCGCCGGCCGGGTTCAGGTCTCGGATCGCGCCGGCCGCGTCGGATCGGATCGCACCGTTCGCGTCAGGGCTCCGGCGTGCCGGCCGAATCCGACCCGTCGGGGGCGGTCTCGTCGCTCGCGGCATCGTCGCTCGCGGACCCGTCGCCCGCGGACCCGTCGCCCGCGAGCTCGTCGCCGTCGCCCTCGTCGAGGTCTTCCAGCGCCGACAGCGCGGCGGCCTTGTACGTCTCGGGGTCGAGGTCGTACTCCTCGCGGGCCATCCGCGCGTACTCGTTCCCTTCGTCGTCGAACGCGGCGACGCGCTCGATCGTTCGCTTGGCCGTCTCGGCGACCCAGCGGTCGCGGGTGGCGGCGTCGACCTCGGTGATCGATTCGGGGCGGACCGAGACCCGGACGGTGCCGTCGTCGGTCTCGTACGTCCGGGGCTTCCCCACGACTGCGACGTAGGCGGGCGGTTCCAAGTCCCGGAGTTTGGAAGCGGCTTCCGGCTGGTACTGGCCGGCGTACACGAAGAACGTGCCCGTCGGGTCGACGATGCGGCCGCGCCAGTACTCGCTGTCCTCGCCGACGTCCTCCTTCTCCGTGAGCGTCCCCACGAAGAACACGCGGTTCGAGGACTCGCCCGTCGGCAGCAGCGCGTAGACGGGGGCGCGCTCGTCGTCGGACTCGGTGAACGTGTAGCCGGCGTCGTTGAACTCGCTCGCGAACACGCGCCGGGCGACCTCTCGGGTGGGTGCGGATTGGCTCATTTCAGATCGACCTCGCTTCGATCAGCGCGGCTTCAACGTCGACGCTTCCGGGCTCTTCCATCTCGTCGACCAAGACGTACCGGCCGAAGGTGGGGCCGGTGACGCGGTAGTACCGCCCGAGCACGTCGTCGCCCATCTCCTCGGCGACGACCGTGGTGTCGAGCGCGTCCATCGCCATGTCCTTGGCCTCCTCCAAGCCCATTCCGGTGAGCTCCTCGGTGGCCTCGCGGTCGAAGATGACCTCGGTGACGGTCTCGCCGTCGTCGAGGACGCCCTTGATCCGGAGGTCGAACTCGCCCTCGACCTGGCCGTGCTCGGAGCACCGCCCGTTCTGGAGGACGCGCGTGCAGTCGTCCTCGGGGCACCGCTTGATCAGCCCGGAGCCGGACTGGATGTCCACGAGGGCTCCCTCGACGGTGTCGGCGTTGTCGCCGACCTCGATCTCCTCGTCGATCTCGGTGATCTGGGTGGTCCGGTTGAGCTTCACCGAGTAGCTCCCCTCGTACTCGTCGGTGACGACGTTGGAGAGCTCGTACGCCTGTCCCTCCGTCAGTTCGGGGAGATCGGAGGTCTCGAAGGCGACGAACTTGATCGTGCCCGACTCGTCACCTAAGAGCCCGACCTGCGAGATCGAGTCGCTGCGGGGCTCCCAGAGGTCGACCAGCTTCACGCGCAGGTCGACCCACTGTTCGTCCTCCTCGATCTCGTCGACCAAGACGGACTCGCTGCCGCCGCGGCCGAGCTCGTCGCGCTCCATGCCGGCGTCTTCGAGGTAGCTGTTGGTGACGCTCCGGCGCGCCTCGTCGAGGGGGACGCGGTACTCGTTGACGAGGTTCTCCAGTCGCTCCTCGACCTCGTCGGCGCCGACGTCTAGGTGGTCCGAGAACTGTTCCGCTATCGCTTCCGCTTCCTGTCGCAGTTCGCTCATGGGGTGTCTCCGCCTCCGGTCGTGTTTCAATGGGAGGCGTACGACGGTTGGTTCCTCACGGTATTAAAACGTACGTGACCGCGGTGAAAGTGAACGTATCCAGGCGTCTCACGCCCCGTACCGCGGGTTCATCCGATCGAGGCGACGGGTTCCGACGCGGCCCGTCGCGCCGACGTCTGACGCCCGTCAGCCACGCGCGGGCGCCGTTTCGAGTGGAACGGTACCATGCAAAACGTCCGCAGGCAACGATCCTTTATAAACAGACACGCGGTGGCGTGCGCCTGCGAGCGCCCGGAGGGCGGGAGCAGACCGCGCGAGGGAGTCGGTGGTCCGGAGCAACGCGGAGGACCACCGACGAGGCTGGGGAGGCCTGAGGCTGCGGTCCCGCGAGCGACCGACGGAAGCGAGCGGGAGCACGGAAGCCGCAGCGCCGAGCGCAGCGAGGCGACCGTCTTCCGGCGGTCGCTGTGCGGGTGGGACTCAAAGGGGCAGTCGCGAGGGCGAAGCACGACGACGTAAGTACCGCAAGGAGCGAGCGGAGCGAGCGACTGAGGAACGTGGTTCGAAACGGCGGAGCCGTTTCGTCATCGCCAGAAATCGGAGATTTCTGGCTAGCAGTCAGAACGCTTCGCGTTCTGACGACATCACGAAAGGCGCTCCGCGCCTTTCGAACGACAACGAGTCGCGCGAGTCCTCGCGGCTGGGGATTTGGAGGTCTTCGCCGCCGATCCGCTACTGGTTATTTGACTGTGTTGAAACTCTCTTCATCAGACATAACATCGTCTGGAACAGCTGGTCGCTGAAGAATGCTTAGTTACCGCGTCGTTCTTCCTCGACTTTTTCTGCTTGTTTATTTATTTTGGCGAGTTCGCGGACTTGCTGGCTGTCCGACCCGCCGTGACCGATTCGGACGGACAAGTCCAACGGTGACGGAACAAAGCGATCTTCGTCTTCCTCCTCACCTCGTTGATTACCGGATTCCTCGTTGGATTTCTCACCTCCTCTGAATAAGTCGAGGAACACCTCCCAAACACTGAGGGCCATATGTGCCACCTATGAGTTATTGGAAAATAAGTGTTCACACGGTTCCATCAGTAGCGCCAAATAATCGATGTCTCACCTGTCTTGACCGCAACCGGGTCAGATTGAGTCACCAGTTGAGGATTTCAACAAGCCGGTTATTTATAAGCGAGCGGCTGGGGCTTTGGAGGTCTTCACCACAGCGTCACCGATTTATAAACATTCAACGCCGGCTCCACCCACGGATCGATCAACCGCCTCTCGCCAACGGACCTATATCCGACGCGCCGGTACGACCTCCATGGACGACCGACTCGAACGCGTCATCCGCCAGCAGCTCCGCAAGGCGGGCAAGCAGTTCGAGGAGGCCAAGCGGGCGTACTCCGAGGCGAAGGATGACCCCGCGGGCGACGCCGCGGGAGCGAAGCGGTACGGCCTCCCGACCGACGACGAGGGACGCGCCCGGATCGTCTGTCGCCGGCACGCGGAGCGCCGGTCCGTCCCCGTCGACGAAGAGGGCCGACCGTCGTGTTTCGAGGGCGGGCACCCCGACTGCGAGGGGTGCGCGGAGGACGTGCGGGAGGGGTTCGTAGAGACTTGGTGAGCGCGGGGAGGGGCGGTGAGTAGAGAGTCCGGAAGCCCTCGCGAGAGACCACCCAAAGGCGTTTCTCTCCCGGCGTCTTCACACGACTCATGAAACGGACGACCGTCGTCGCGGTGCTCCTCGTCGGGGTCGGCGTCGGGCTCGCGGCCTCCGGCTTCTTCGCCGGGACGGGCGGCGAGGGGCCGCCGCCGACCGCCGAGGAGCCGGCGCCGCCGGATATCGACGAGGCGTCGCTCATCGAGGTCGCCGGTGACTACCGCCTCTGGCCGTACACGAGCCGGAGCACCTCCGCCGAGGGACGGACCCTCGCGATCAACGTCCTCTTCCACGCCGACGCGGAGACGACCCGGGCGGCGATCGAGGGCCAGGCGGAGACCGACTGGGAGGAGACCGACGAGAACGAGTCGGCGGCGACCGGCGGCGAGCAGGTGCGGGCGATCGCCGAGCGCGACTGGGCTGACGCGCACAGCTCCGACCGCTACAGCTACGTGTCGGGGCCGAGCGGCGGCGTCTGGCTGGCGGAGACGTTCGAGCTCCACGACGGGGCGTACCTCGGCGTGCGCGACCACCTCCGGGCGTACGAGTCGCCGGACGGCGCCTACACCGCGGTGCAGGCCCACGAAGAGTACTACGACTGGTTCCGGCTCCGCCACACGGTGCCAGGGATCGACGACCCGGCGGTCCGGCTCGAAGACGAGTTCATTTACGGCGCGGTCGACGCCGAGGTCAGCCGCGAGTACCGCGGCATCGAGGGCGGCTGGAGCGACGGCTGGGTCTCGGTGATCGAGCTCGCGGCGCTGGCGACGCTGTCCGGCGCGCTGCTTCGACGCCGAACGCCGGCCGCGGCGATCGAGTTCGCGAACCGAGCCCGACGAGAGGCGGTTCGGCACGCGGACGCCGCGGTGCTCGGCGCGGCGCTCGCGGCCCTCGTCGTCGGCGTCCGGGTCGCGGGGGTCGCGTTGGAGACCGCCTACCCCGCCCTCGGACCGAAGGTCATCGCCGCCCCGCTGTACCTCGTTATCGCGGTCGGGATCCCGGCGCTCGTCGTCGCTCGAGCGCCCGAGACGGAGCCGAGCGCGGCGCTTCTCGGCGTCGTCGGCGGACTGGGCGCGGGGTTCGTGATCGACTTCGCCGCGCTCGGCGTGGCGGTGCCGCCCGACCTCCTCGTCCACCGGGTCGCCCTCCTCGCCGCGCTCGGCGTCGTCGCGATGGGACGCGCCGCCGCCGATCGCCCGGTACTCGCCGCGGGGCTGGCGGCGTGGGCGGTCGGGCTGGCGCTCCCGCTCGCCGACGTGATCTGAGGGGTCGATTCGGCGGACCCGTCGGATCTATCGGGGGTTCGATCCGACGGCGACACCGCAGAAGAGATATACGCCGGGAGCGAAACAGCGACGAACGCATGGCGCGACAGGTCGGTCGGCGAGAGCTGCTCGCCGGAACGGGAATCGCGGCCCTGAGCGCCGGCTGTCTCGGGCGTACGCGGAACATCGCGGGACGCGAGCGGTCCTCGCAGCTGACCCTCGAGATCAACGCCCCGCCGGCCGACAGGGACCCCAACGCGATCCGGATCGCGCGGCACCTCGCGCAGAACCTAGACGCGGTTGGCGTCGACGCCCGGATCAACACTCTCGGATTCACCGACCTCCGGCGGAAGGTGCTCATCAACCACAACTTCGACGTGTACGTCGGACAGTTCCGGGAGGCGGAGCCGTTCGACCCGGACGCGATGTACGCGTTCGCTCACTCGCAGTTCGTCGCGGAGTCCGGCTGGCAGAACCCCTTCGGATTCACCGACATCAACGGCACCGACGAGCTGCTCGGGAGCCAGCGTCGGGTCGAGGGCGACGAGCGACGCGAGGCCGTCACGGACCTCCAGCGGGCCCTCGGCGAGCTGCAGCCGTTCACGGTCGTCGCGTTTCCCGACCCGCTCACGGCGGTCCGCGAGGACCGCTTCGAGAACTGGACGAACCGGCAGCCGCTGTCGGTCGGGGGACTGCTCGGCTTAGAGCGCGTCGGCGCGGCGGACGTGGGCGAGGGCGGGACCGCCGACGGAAACGAGACCGACGACGGCGCCAACGAGACCGCCGACCGCAACGAGACCGACGGCGATCTGATCGACGACAATCCCCTCACGGACGGCGACGACGGCGAAAACGACGCCGCGACCCTCCGGCTCGTGACGACCGACGAACGCATCACGCAGAACTGGAACCCGATCGCCGCGGAGTACCGGCGATACGGCACGTTCACTTCCCTGCTGTACGACCGGCTCGCGCTGGTCGACGGCGGGGAGGTGATCCCGTGGCTCGCCGCCGACTGGAAGCGGGTCGGCGGTTCGGGCATCGAGGTCTCGCTGCGGGACGCCGACTGGCACGACGGGGAGCCGGTGACGGCCGACGACGTCGCGTTCACCTACGAGTTCCTCCGGGACACCGCGATGGGAGGCACCGAGTCGCCGGTGCCGACGCCGACGTTCCGCGGCCGCGTCTCGGCCGTCGACGAGGCGACCGCCGTCGACGAGGCGACGGTTCGGCTGACGCTCGACGGCGTCAACGAGCCGGTCGGCGTGCGCGCGCTCCAGGTCCCGATCCTCCCGAAGCACGTCTGGGACGAGCGAACCGGCGTGGCGACGATCGCCGGCCTCGAGTTCGACGCGGAGACGACCGAAGCCGTGGTGACGAACAACGAGAACCCGATCGGGAGCGGCCCGCTGCGCTTCGTCGAGGCCGCCCCGGAGGAGTCGGTCGCCTTCGAGCGCAACCCGGACCACTTCCTCGTGCGCGAGGTGGGCGGCGACGGGTCGACCGGTGGCACCGACGACGGCGGCTCGACCGGTGACGAGACGGACCGGCTCGCGGGGATCCCCGAGCGGTTCCGCGGAAAGCCGGCGTTCGACCGGCTGGAGATCCAGGTGATGGGGTCGGACGTCGCCGCGGTGCAGGCGGTCGGCGACGGGTTCGCGGACGCGACCGTCTCGAACCTCGGGCCGGACTCCGTTCCGCGGATCGGACGAGAGGCCGACGCGCGACTCGTCACGGGACGGTCAGGCGGGTTCTATCACGTCGGGTACAACACCCGGCGCGCGCCGCTGTCGAACCCCCGGTTCCGCGGGGTGCTCGCGTCGCTGATCGACAAGCAGACCCTCGTCGACAGCGCGTTCGACGGGTACGCCGATCCCGCCGCCTCGCCGCTCGCCGCCACCCCGGAGTGGGTGCCCTCGGACCTGCGGTGGGAGGACCGGGAGAGGGACCCGTTCTACCCGTTCGTCGGCGAGTCCGGATCGCTCGACGCCGAGACGGCCCGCGACCGGCTCCGCGAGGCCGGGTACCGGTTCGACGAGGAGGGACGACTGCTCGCGCCGGGGACATGAGCCCGCTGCTGTCGGTCGTGAGTTCGCTCGCGCTGTGGGTGGGATCCGCCCTGCTCGTCGCGAGCGTCGCCATCGTCGGCCCGCGGCGACTGTACGCGCTCTGGGACGACCTCCGCGACCGCCTGTGGGAGATTCGGAAACCGCTCGCCGGGCTCGTGGTGGTGCTGATAGCGAGCGCGATCGGTCGGAGCTCCCTGCAGACGGTCTCCGAGCTGTTCGGGCTCCAATTGACGTGGGCCATCTACGCGCTGGAGGGGGACTTCGTCGCGTGGATACAGGCGACGTTCGCCTCGCCGCGGCTGACGATGTACTTCTCGTCGGTGTACGTGTACGGGTACGTGTTCCTGCTGTCGTTCCCGTTTCTCGCGTACCTCGCCCTGCCGCGGACGGCGACCGTGAAGCGGCTCGTCGTCGCGTACGCGCTCAACTACGCGATCGGCCTCGTGGTCTACACGATCGTCTTCGCGCACGGGCCCCGAAACGTCATGCCCGACATGGTGACGTCGCTGCTTTTCACCCACAATCCGGAGTTCATGGCGCTGACGGGCGAGGTGAACGAGCCCGCGAACGTCTTCCCCTCGCTTCACACGTCGCTGTCGGTGACCGTGGGGACGTTCGCGGTCCTGACCCGGCGGGAGTACCCGCTGTGGACCCCGATCGCCGCGTGGCTCGCGACGAGCGTGGTGATCGCGACGATGTACCTCGGAATCCACTGGCTCACCGACGTGTTCGGCGGGATCGCGCTCGCGCTCGGAGCCGTGTACCTGTCGTACCGGATCGTCGACGAAGCGGAGGAGGAAGGCGAGCGCGAGACCGACGGCGACGGCGAGAGTGAGGACGGAGAGTGATCCGGATGGGTCGAACGCGGCGGTGATTACCCCTCGACGAGCCGTTCGAGCTGTTCCGGCGGCACCGCGCCGCGGGCGGCGTGGCCGTCGTAGGCGAACGTCGGGACGCCGGTGACCCCGCGCTCCCGCGCCGCCGTGAACAGGTCGGTGACGCGGTCGCGGAGGTCGTCGTCTCCGAGGGCCTCGTCGACGATCGCGGGGTCGAGCCCGTCCACGCTCTCCGCGACGTCGACGAGCACCTCGCGGTCGCCGATGTCGCGGCCGTCCTCCCACAGCGCCGCGAAGACGGCCTCGTCGAACGCGAGCCACGAGTCGGGCGCGGTCTCTCGGACGTGCACCGAGACGATCTGCGCCGGGAGCGAGTCCACGTCGGTCCGGAGCTCCTGTGCCATCTCGGCGTCGTACTCCTCCTGGAGCCGCCGGACGTTCTCGCGGGCCTGCTCGTAGTACGCCTCGTCTTTCCCGTCGTCCGCGGAGTCGTCGATCTCGCCGTCCGGGCCGCGCTTGCCCGCCCGGAGGTCGAAGGGGTGCCAGTCGATTTCGAGCGGCTCCTCGCGCGTCTCCTGATACCGCGCGAGCGACTGTCGCCCGAGGTAACAGAACGGGCAGACGTAGTCGGAGTAGATCGTGATCGACTCGGTCGCGTCGGGATCGCGCGCGTCCGCGGCGTCCGCCGCGTCGGTGTTCGACATACCTCCGATTCGGCCGCGAGGGGCAAAGGCCGTTCGGCGGCGGCGATCGCCACGGTTTAAGATAACCGGGTTGTACAACCAGCATATGACAACCGCGCGCGACCCCGTTTCGCCGCCCGTCGCGCTCTCGATCGCCGGCAGCGACAGCGGCGGCGGGGCGGGGATACAGGCCGACCTGAAGGCGATGACCGCACACGGCGTCTTCGGGACCGCCGTCGTGACGGCGACGACGGCCCAGAACACCCGCGGCGTCCGCGACGTGCACGCGGTGCCGGCGGCGCACGTCGCGAGCCAGTGCGACGCCGTCTTCGACGACTTCGACGTGGGCGCGGTCAAGACCGGGATGCTCGCGGCGGCCGAGACGGTCGAGACGGTGACCGGGCTGGTCGCGGGCGTCGAGGCCCCGGTCGTCGTCGACCCGGTGATGGTCGCGACGAGCGGCGACCGCCTGCTGTCGCCCGAGGCGGAGGCCGCCTACGAGGGGCTGATCGAGGCGGCGACGCTCGTCACCCCCAACGCCGACGAGGCCGAGGTGCTGGTGGGCGACCCGGTCGACACGCCGGCCGAGGCCGAGCGCGCGGGGCGGGAGCTGGTCGCCGCGGGCGCCGACGCCGCGCTCGTGAAGGGCGGCCATATCGACGACGGAGACTCTGTGACCGACACGCTCGTTGTCGGGGGCGAAAAAGAAGACGCGACCGCGCTCCGCTTCGAGAACCCCCGCATCGCGACCGACGCGACCCACGGGTCCGGCTGCGCGCTGTCGAGCGCGATCGCGGCCCGACTGGCCCGCGGCGAGCGACTCCGCGAGGCGGTCGCCGCCACAGTCGACGAGATGGGGGCCGCGATCCGCCGCGGCTACGACGTGGGCGAGGGGCCCGGCGCGGTGAATCCGACAGTTCTGGGCGAGAAGTGAGCGGTCGGCTCCCGATCGTCCGGCCCCGTCGAATCCGTTTCTTCGGAGATACTCTCGTCCGAAACAGCCGGTCGCCAAAGCGTACTTTTGACCGATAGCGGGAGTAGGTATTGCACGTTAGTTGATCGAGGTTTTATACGTGATCGGGTGACGTTGCTAGCGGCTGTTTATAAGCGAACTGCGATGCTACGGTGGAGGCTTCCAAAGCCCCAGCCGTGAGGGCGGCGCACGCTTGCTGCGCTCCTCAGTCGCTCGTTTCACTCGCTCCCTGTGGTGCTTACGTCGCCTGCGCCGCCCTCACGGCTGCCCCTTTGAGTCCCGCCCCGCACAGCAACGCGCCTCACACCTCCCCAGCCTCGTCGCTGGCGGCTGTCGCCGCCAGCGACTCCCTCGCGCGTGCTGCTCGGCCGCGAGGCGGCCTCGCAGGCACGCGCCACTGCGTTGTAGCTTTAAAAGCGATCATCGGCGTCACTCACGGTTGCTTTTAAATATTGAAGCGCGGACGCCGATCTGCAATACTCACTCCCGCTATCACTCATCGGCTGACGGTTTCAGCGGGACCGCTCACCGAGTCCGAACTCACTCCCCGTCGGCGCTCGCGAAGAACTCCACGTCGCCGGCGATGACCGCGCTCGCGATCACCGCCGCGCCGACGAGCACGGCGACGACGAGCGTCGTCAGGGTCACGCCGAGCGTGTCGCCGCCGACCGCGACGCCGACGAACGCGCCGACGGCTCCGCCCACGCCGCCCGCGATGATCGCGAGCGTCTTCGCCTCGCTCATAGGTGTCGGTTCGTCAACACGGCAGATAAACGTTCGCGTCGGGTTCTCTCGGGTGATAACGCCTCGTCGCGGTCGCCGCGTCGCGTCCGATCCGCGACCGCCTCAGCGAGGGTACCGTCGGCCGAGGTCGACGTTCGGTCCGTCGGCGTCGGTTCCCTCGTCGCCTTCCCCCTCTCCCTCGCTCTCACCCTCATTGCCGCCCGGACTCACGCTCCCGGTGCGATAGCCGGCCATGTCGAGGGTGACGTACTCGAACCCCGCGTCGGTGAGGTGCTCGTGGACCGCGTCGGCGAAGGCGGGATCGAGCGCGCGCTCCAGCTCGTCGGGCGCGATCTCGACGCGCGCGAGCCCGTCGTGGTCGCGGACGCGGAACCCCTCGAACCCCCACTCGCGGAGCACCCGCTCGGCCTTCTCGACGCGAGTCAACCGCTCCTCCGTCACCTCCAGCCCGGTCGGGATCCGCGAGGAGAGACACGCCATGGAGGGCTTGTCGGCGACCGACAGGTCGTACGCCGCGGCGATCTCGCGGACCTCGTCTTTCGTGATCTCGGCGTCCAAAAGCGGCGAGAACACGTCGAGCTCCTCGACCGCGCGCAGGCCGGGGCGGTGGCCCTCGCCGGGGTCGTCGGCGTTGGTCCCGTCGCAGACGGTGCCGATACCGAGCTCTTGAGCCGTCTCGTACATCCGGCCGAGCCGCATCGTCCGGCAGTGGTAACACCGGTCGCCGTCGTTGGCGACGAAGTTCGGGTCGTCGAGCTCCGAGAAGGTGACCGTCTCGTGGCGGATTCCGATCTCGTCGGCGACCCGCGTCGCGTCGTCGAGCTCCGCGGCCGGCAGCGTCTCGCTGCGCGCCGTACAGGCGACCGCGTCGTCGCCGAGCGCGTCGCGCGCGAGCGCCGCGACGACCGCGGAGTCGACCCCGCCGGAGAAGGCGACGAGGACCCCGTCGCGCTCGGCGAGCGCGTCGCGGGCGGCCGCCGCTTTCGCCGCCGTCTCGGGGGCGAGGTCGCTCCCGTCGGCGGCGAGGGTGTGCTGGCTCATGAACCCGGATTCGCGGTCGGCGGGAAAAAGCGCGTCGGCCGCGGACGATCGGGATCAAGTGGGGTCGACGTGGCCGCCCTGGCGGCTCGGGACCCCCTATCCTTTTGCGCGTTGCCGCGATACCCGCGGACAGATGGAGTTGGAGGCGATCCCCGGCGTCGGCGCGAAGACGGCCGCGGCGTTACGCGAGCTCGACGATCCGGTCGCGACCGTCGAGTCCGGCGACGTGGCCGCGATCGCCCGCGCTCCCGGCGTCAACGAGGCCCGAGCGGCCCGCATCGCCCGCGGCGCGATCCGACGGCGACACGGCGACGACGGGCGCGTGCTGGCGACCGACCGCGCCCGCGAGGTGTACCGGGAGGCGATCGACCTGCTGCGCGAGCGCACCGTCACCGACTACGCCGCGAAGCGGCTGGAGACGTTCTACCCGAGCGCCTCGGCCTCGCGGATCGACGAGGCGCAGGCGTTCGTCGAGGACGCGGTCGAACGCGACCCCGACCCCGCGATCCGCGAGGCGCTGGCCGGGGTCGAACCGCTGGCGGACCCGCCGACCGTCCGGGTGCGCGACCGCTGTCTCGCGACGGCCGACGCCGAGACCCTCGCCCGCGCCGAGTCGGCGGTCCCGGAGCTGTCGGTCGAGACGGTCGAGGACACTCGCGATATCTCCGAACTCGCGCGGTCGTACGCGACCGTGATCGTCTTGGACGAGGAGTTCGCCGGGCTCGACGTCGAGGGCGACGTTCACGTCCGCCCGAACGCCCTCGACGAGCCCGCCGAGACCGTCCCCGAGCGCCTGCTCGCCTTCTTCGCCGCGAACCGCGAGCGGCTGGAGGCCGCCGCGGCGGTCCACGAGGCGGCCGCGGCGGCGGGCGATCCCGTCGCCGACGGCGACCCCGCGGCCGACCTCGACCGCCTCCGCGACGCGCTCGCGCGGCTCGACGACGACGGGACGGTCGTCGGCGACGGAGAGCTCGAACGGCTGACCGCCGCCGTCGACGATCTCGACGCCGCGGTGTCGACCGCGGAGTCGGTCGCCGACGACCGGCTCCGTGAGGCGATCCGCGAGCGCGACGTGACCATCGAGGGGACCGACTTCCTCTCCCTGGTCGAGCAGGGCGCCCGCGTCGACTCGCTTCTGGACCGCGAGCTGGCCGACGAGTACGACGAGGCCATCGAGCGCGCCCGCGAGCACCTCGCGGACGCGCTCCGCTTGGAGCCCGAGGAGGCGGAGCTCGCCGACCGCGTCTTCGGCGGCGACCCCTCCTTTCCGGTCGAGCACGACGAGAGCGCGGTGTCGCGGCTCCGCACCGAGCTCTCGGCGGCGCGCGACCGACGGGCCGCCCGGCTGAAGGCGGAGCTCGCGAGCGACCTCGGCGACCTGCGGGAGCCCGTGGAGGAGCTGGTGCGCGACGCCCTCGAACTCGACGTGGAGCTGGCGATCGCGCGGTTCGCGCGCGACTTCGACTGCGTCATGCCCGAGGTGGTCGACCCGGACGGGGGCCGCGAGGAGGGAGCCGGCGAAACGGCGGGCTTCCGCATCGAGGGCGGTCGCTCCCCGCTCCTCGACGTCGACTTCGAGGACGCCGAGCCGGTCGACTACGCGGTCTCGGGCGCGACGCTCCTCTCGGGGGTCAACTCCGGCGGGAAGACCTCCACGCTCGATTTGGTGGCGCTCGTGGTGGTGTTGGCGCAGATGGGGATGCCGGTCCCCGCCGAGTCGGCAAGGGTCGAACGGTTCGAGGAGGTCCACTACTACGCCAAGTCGCAGGGGACCCTCGACGCGGGCGCGTTCGAGGCGACGCTCCGGGACTTCGGCGATCTCGTCGAGGGCGCGGACGGCCGGCTCGTGTTGGTCGACGAGCTGGAGTCGATCACGGAGCCGGGCGCCTCCGCGAAGATCATCGCCGGCATCCTCGAGGCGCTCGACGAGCAGGACGCCACCGCCGTCTTCGTCTCCCACCTGGCTCGCGAGATCCGCGACGCCGCCGACTTCGACGTGGCGGTCGACGGGATCGAGGCCGCCGGGCTCGTCGACGGCGAGCTCCGGGTGAACCGCTCGCCGCGCAAGGGACACCTCGCGCGGTCGACGCCGGAGCTCATCGTCGAGAAGCTCGCCGGCGACCGCGGCGGCGACTTCTACGGGGACCTACTGGAGAAGTTCTGAGACGGGGAGGAATCGGCCGCGCGGCGCTACCGCTTCGGGTTGGACGATCGGTAGTTCTCGATCTCGACCACTTTTCGCGTCTCTTCGTGTGTGAGGTCGCTGTCGGCGGATACCACCGGCGAATCGAGTTCGCGTCCGACGGCCGCGACGGTCGCGTCGACGCCGTCGAGGAACGGTCCCTGGGCGCCGACCTCGTCGGCGACGTATCCCGCCTCCTCGGACACCGCTTCGTCGACCGCGTAGACCTCCGTCCAAGCGAGCGCGCCGATCGCGTCGTCGACCGACGCGTCGGGGAGGTTTCCGACGCCGACCAGCGTCTCGGCGTAGGCCGGTGCGGGTGCGATCCACGCCTCTCGGTCGCCGTCGTTCGCCTCGTAATACCGCTCGACGGCCGGTTCTCCGTTCAGGTAGTCGATGAGAAAGTTCGCGTCGAGGACCTTCATAAACGCTCGCTGAGTCGACGCATCCGTTCTCTCTGCTCGGCTTTTGCCTCCTCACGTCTCTCGCGAAGCCGGTCGGCCTGCTCGTCCGACAGTAGTCCGAACCCGTCGTGGAAATCGCTCTCGTTCCCCTCCGACAGCAACCGTTCGAGCACGTCGTTGTAACTCTCTCCGCTCTGCCGACGGCGATCGAGGTGTCGTTTCACCCGGTCGCTCACCCGGATCTGCTCGTCCGCCGTTGCCATTTCGCGTCAACGTTGGCGTTGACACGGCTTGAATATTGGGCCGTGAGGGGGTCCCGTCGTGAGGGCTACAACAGCACCGCGCCGGCGAGCCCGAGGAAGACGAAGAAACCGAGCACGTCGGTCGCGGTCGTGATGAAGATGGTCGCCGACGTGGCGGGGTCGTAGCCCAGCTTGTCGAGGACGAGCGGCGTGAGCGCGCCGAAGAAGCCGGCGATGACGAGGTTCGCGACCATCGACACGCCGATCACGGCGCCGAGCAGGACTCCGAACTCACCGTACGAGAAGGCGGTCGCGATGACCGCCACCAAGGCCCCGGTGATGACCCCGTTCGCCGCGCCGGCGATCGCCTCGTTCGCGATGACGCGCTTCCCGGTCGAAAGCGACACCTGGCCGAGCGAGATGCCGCGGACGGTGACCGCCATCGACTGCGTGCCGGCGTTGCCACCCATCCCCGCGACCACCGGCATGTACGCGGCGAGGATCGCGACGGCGGCGATCGTCGACTCGAAGAGCCCGACCACCGCCGCGGCCATGAACGCGGTCGCGAGGTTGAGGACGAGCCACTTGTACCGCCGCCGGACCTTCTCGACCGGCCCGTCGAGCACGCTCTCCTCCTCCGCGACGCCGGTGAACTCGTAGAGCGTCTCGCCGGCGGCCTCGTCGATCAGCCGGAGGAGGTCGCTCGCGTAGATCACGCCCAAGACGTCGCCGTCCTCGTCGAGCACCGCCACGGTCCGCTCGCTGTTCTGCCGGAACACCGCGAGCACCTCCTCGTCGTCGCGGTCGTACCGAACCGAGGGCGTCTCCTGGAGGTGGTCCGTGATCCGCTCGGTCTCCGGGTCCGCCACCGAGATCGCCGCGCCGGGAAGCTCGCCGAGGAGCTCGTCCCCGTCGGTGACGAGGATCGTCGGTACTCGTCCCGTGCGCTCCTCGAAGCGGCGGACGCGCTCGGCCACCGCGTCGAACCCCCGGCTCCGATCGACGGTGACGTAGTCGAGGTTCATCAGCCCGGCCGCGCTCTCGGGGTCGAACGACAGCAGGAAGTCGATCTTCTCGCGGCGCTCGGCGTCGAGGGTCGCGAGCACCGCCTCGCGGGTCTCCGGGTCCGCGTATCCGAGCACGTCGGTCACCTCGTCCGGATCGAGCCGGTCGGTGAACGCCTCCAGTTGCGACCGGCTCATGTCCGCGACGAGCGCCTCCCGAGCGCTTTCCGGGAGCGAGAAGAACACGTCGCGCCGCTCGTCTCGCGGGAGGTCCGCGAACGGCACCGACGGCTCCAACGACATCGAGATGGTCTCCCCCGCGTCCTCAGCCTGAGTCGCCATACGATTGCGGCGCGACTGACTCACTAAATGGTACCGGGCGTGCGGCGATGCGGGGGTGCGGGCGTACGGAGGTGCTACACCAAAGTTCCCGCCCTCAGTCGTCGTCCGCGGCCGCCGGCTTCCGGCGGTCGTCGCGCGGCCCCTCCAGCTCCACGTCGGGGAGCATGTCGCGGAGGTACCGACCGGTGTGCGAGTCCTCCTCGCGGGCCACGTCCTCCGGGGTCCCGCCGGCGACCAGTTCGCCGCCGCCGTCGCCGCCCTCGGGACCGAGGTCGATCACGCGGTCGGCGTTCTTGACGAGGTCGAGCTCGTGTTCGATGACGACGGCCGTGTTGCCGGCGTCGACGAGGCGGTGGAGCACGTCGATCAGCTTGCGCTCGTCCTCCTTGTGGAGCCCCGTCGTCGGCTCGTCGAGCAGGTAGAGGGTGTCGCCGGTCGCCTTCTTGCCGAGCTCCTCTGCGAGCTTCACGCGCTGCGCCTCGCCGCCGGAGAGCGTGGTGGAGGGCTGGCCCAGCTCCATGTAGCCGAGCCCCACGTCCTTCAGCAGCTTCAGGCGGCGCTGGAGCCCCCGGTGGCTCTCGAAGAAGTCGTACGCCTCGTCGACGCTCATGTCGAGCACGTCCGAGATGGTCGCGCCCTTGTACTCCACCTCGAGCGTCTCGTCGTTGTAGCGCGCGCCGCCGCACTCCTCGCAGGGGACGTACACGTCCGAGAGGAAGTTCATCTCGATCTTCACGGTCCCCTGTCCGCCGCACTCCTCGCAGCGCCCGCCCTTCACGTTGAAGGAGAAGCGGCCCTTCTCGTAGCCGCGGCGCTTCGCGAGCTTGGTCTCCGCGAACAGCTCGCGGACGTAGTCGAACACGTCGGTGTACGTCGCGGGGTTCGAGCGCGGCGTCCGGCCGATCGGCGACTGGTCGATGAGCCGCACCGTCTCGATCCCCGCTTTCCCCTCGATCGCGTCGTGCTCGCCGGGGTCGACCGAAGTGTTGTCGTTCATCTCGCGGACGAGTCCCTTGTACAGCACGTCGTGGACGAGCGTCGACTTCCCGGAGCCGGAGACGCCCGTGACCGTCGTCAGCGTCCCGAGCGGGACCGACACGTCGAGGTCCTTGAGGTTGTGCTGGCGGGCGCCCCGCACCGTCAGCTCGCCGTCCGGCTCGCGGCGCTCGGCGGGTACCGGGATCTCCCTGCGGCCCGCGAGGTAGTCGGCGGTGATCGAGTCGTCGGCCGCGACGATGTCGTCGAAGTCGCCCTGCGCGACCACCTCGCCGCCCCGCTTGCCGGGGCCGGGCCCCATGTCGATGATCTCGTCGGCGCGGCGCATCGTCTCCTCGTCGTGCTCGACGACGACGAGGGTGTTCCCGAGGTCGCGGAGCCCCGCGAGGGTGTTCAGCAGGCGGTCGTTGTCGCGCTGGTGGAGCCCGATCGACGGCTCGTCTAAGACGTACAGCACGCCTACGAGCCCCGAGCCGACCTGCGTCGCGAGCCGGATGCGCTGGCTCTCGCCGCCGGAGAGCGTCGACGCCTCGCGGTCGAGCGTGAGGTACTCCAGGCCGACCTCCTCCATGAAGCCGAGCCGGGCGCGGATCTCTTTTAAGATCTCCGCGGCGATGGTCGTCTCGCGCTCGTTCAGCTCCGCCTCCATCCCCTCGAAGTGCTCGCGCGCCTCGGCGATCGACATCTCGTTGACCTCGGTGATCGCGGTGCTCGCGACGAACACGTGCCGCGACTGCTCTTTCAGGCGGGTGCCCTCGCACTCCGGGCACGTCGTCACGGCCATGTACTCCTCGATGTGGTCGCGGGCGCGCTCGGAGTCGGTCTCGACGTGACGGCGCTCTAAGTTCGGGATGACGCCCTCGAACCGCTCGGTCTTCTCGCGGGTGCCGTTCTTGGTGGTCCACTCGAAGTGGACCAGATCGTCGGTGCCGTAGAGGAACTGCCGCCGGATCGACTCGTCGAGCTCCTCGAAGGGCGCGTCCAGCGAGACGCCGAAGTGGTCGGCGACGTTGTCGAGCTGGCGGGAGTAGTAGGTGCGGTCGTAGCTCCACGGCTCGAAGACGTGTTTGAGGGGCTTGGAGGGGTCCTCGACGACGAGGCCCTCGTCGACCTCCTTCGTTGAGCCGATCCCCTCACACTCGGGACAGGCCCCGTAGGGGCTGTTAAAGGAGAACGAGCGCGTCTCGATCGCGGAGAACTGCACGTCGGAGTTGGGGTTGCCCAGCTCCTCGGAGAACTCGACGACGAGCCGGTCGTCGCGATCGGCGTCGGCCGCGAGCGATCCGGTCGAGCGCGCGTTCGACGCGAACGGCACGTCCTCGGGCGGGTCGGGGACGATCAGCTTGAGCGCGCCGTCCGCCTCCTCCAAGGCGGTCTCGACGGAGTCCGTGATCCGCGACCGGGCATCGGACGAGATCGTCACGCGGTCGACGATCACGTCGATCGTGTGGTCGTAGTTCTCGTCGAGGTCGGGGTCGTCCAAGGTCAGGTCGATCGGCTCGCCGTCGACCTCGACGCGGGCGTACCCGTCGCTCACGAGCTCCTCGAAGCGGTCCTCGAACGCGCCCTTCTGGTCGCGGACGACCGGCGCCGCGATCTTCGCGCGGGTGCCCTCGGGCAGGTCGAGGATCTGGTTCACCATGTCCTGTGCGGACTGCTCGCCGACCTCCTCGCCGGTGACGGGGTCGTACTGGGTGCCGATCCGGGCGTACAGCAGCCGGAGGTAGTCGTGCAGCTCGGTGACGGTCCCCACGGTCGAGCGGGGGTTGTTCGCGGCGTTCTTCTGGTCGATCGAGATCGCGGGCGAGAGCCCCTCGACGGACTCCACCTGGGGTTTGTCCATCTGCCCGAGGAAGTTGCGGGCGTACGCCGACAGCGACTCGATGTACCGGCGCTGTCCCTCGGCGTAGACGGTGTCGAACGCGAGCGACGACTTCCCCGACCCGGAGAGCCCGGTGACGACGGTGAACTCCTCCCGTGGAATCCGGACGTCGAGGTCCTTGAGGTTGTGCTCCTCGGCGCCGCGGACCTCGATGTAGTCCTTGCTCATCTTGTACCTCACTATTGCGTGCGCGCGCGGGAATACCCGTCGGTCTCGGCGGTCTGCGGCGCTGGCGGCGAAGGGAGCAGACGAAGGAGACTCGGGTGCCCGTCAGCGCCCGACGAGCTCCGAGGGCGGCGAGAGGTTCCGCCGGCCGCCGAACGTGACGAGGAACAAGACGCCGATACCGACGCCGTACGCCGCCATGAGCGGGAGCGTCGCGAGGATCATCGTGATCACGTCGGCGGGAGTGAACACCGCCGCGAACAGCATGATCCCGACGGTGACCTCGCGCCAGCGGTTCCGGAAGACCCGGTAGGGAACTCCGGCGTTGTTCAACAGGAGCATCGCGATCGGGATGTCCGCGAGGAAGCCGATCCCGATCGTGGTGTAGATGACGAGCCAGAAGAAGTCGCCCACCTGGTAGGTGATTATCATATCGGCGAGCCGCGCGTCGGTGACGAGCCAGCCGATGAGGCTGGGCGCGATGTACGCGTAGCCGAGGGCGAAGCCGCCGATCAGACCGGCGAACAGCGCGCCCGCCCAGAGGTACACCTGGTAGATGTGCCCGGCGACGAAGCCGCGCTCGCGGAGAGCGGGCCACGCGTAGTAGAGCACGACCGGGAACACGGCGACGATCCCGAGCAGCACGGAGAACTTCACCATGAAGATCAGCGCCTCGACCGGGTGGAGGGTGATGATGTTGATCCCGCCCTCGATCTCGGCGGGGACGCGGGACTCCAGATCGTTGCGAACCGTCCCGAGCCCGCCGAGGTACAGCCACGTGAACGCGGCCGCCATCACGCCGCCGAAGACGGCGACGAGCCGGAACGACCGCGAGCGCAGCGAGTCGAAGATGAACTTGAGGTCAGTGTAGTAGCCGCCGATGTCGTCTTCGGCCTCCTCCTCGTCGCCGTCGGTGAGCTCGGAGAGGAACGTGGAACTCGCGCGGGAGGTGCGGTCCTGAACGGTTCCCACGAGGCCGTCGTCGCCCGCGCCGCCGGTACCGCCCGCCCCACCGCCTCCGGTCCCCGCCGCGTCGGCGCCCGAGGTGCCGTCGGCGTCTCCATCTCCGTCTCCGCCTTCGTGTACCGCGTCGAACCGGTCGAGGATCGCCTGCGCCTTCTCCGGGTCGTCGTCGTCGATCGCGGCCTGCGCGAGCGCCAGCGACTCCTCCTCGTCCATCTCCGCGAACGCGTCGTCCGGGGCGGCGCGCACGCCGGCCGCGTCGAGTTCGCTCACGTCGATGGCCGCGGGGTCGCCGTACTGGTAGCCCGCGCTCGTCGTGTCGAGGTCGGCGTAGACGGCCCACAGCGTCGCGACGGCGACGAACGCGAACGCCCACACGGCGGCGTAGATCCCGGCCGTCGTCGCGGGGTCGGCTCCGAGGCCGGCGCCGGGCTCGAGGAAGCGCCAGTCGCTGCCGGCGAGCCGGAGGAGGTCGTTGAGGCCCGTCCGGCCGCCGTACTCGTAGAAGGCGTAGACGAGCCCGCCGCCGAGGACGGCCGCGCCGCCGACGACGTTCCAGTGGTTCCGCGCGGCGCCGAACACGTCGATCCGGTCGGAGCTCCGCTTGGCCGTGACGACGAGCTTCGCGAGGTAGAGGCTGAAGCCGTACAGGGCGATGAGCGGGAACGCCCACATCAGCTGGGTGAACGGGTCCGGCGGGGAGAACATCGCGCCGAAGACGAAGATGGCGACGACCGCGTAGCGCCACTTGTCGCGGAACGTCTCGTACTGGACGATCCCCGAGTAGGAGAGGCCGGTGATGAGAAGCGGCATCTGGCCGGCGAGCCCGAAGGACAGCGAGAGGAAGACGATGAACTCCGTCCACATCACGATCCCGTAGGTCGGCTGGAGCCCGGCCTCCAGCCCGAAGCCGGCGAGGAACGAGAACATGATCGGGAAGAAGGCGTAGACGCCGTAGGCGACCCCCACGGTGAAGAGCCCGGCTCCGAGGAGGAAGATCGCGGCGAGCTTCCAGCGCGGGACCGGCGACTGCGGCCACGCCCCGCGGGCGCGGAGCTCGTCGCGGGCCACGTAGATGAAGGGCGGAATCGCGAAGATCACGCCGACGATCAGCCCGATCTTCGCCTGCAGGAGGATCACCTCGAACGGGGTCGTCGCGATCACGTCCGTCTCGGCGGCGACCGCGGGCGACATGTTCGCCTCGGTGACCGCTCTGAGAGCGTCCCAGACGTACACGCGGAGTGCCCAGAACGTCGCGAGGAACCCCAACAGGAAGACGACGAACACCTTCTGAAGGTCTTTCTGCACCGACCGGAGGAAGGCCTTCGCCGACTCGCGTCCCTCCGCGAGCGACTGCTGGGTATCCTCGTCGAGGGCACTCGCCATACGGGACCGGAAGTCCGTCGCCGTTATCAACCTTTTCGACCGCGCTCGCGTCCGCGCGTCGGGCCGACGCTCGCCGCCATCCGAAAAGGCCTATAGTCACCCGGTTGCCTAGAAGAAGTGAATGGACGACTCGGACCGGTCGCGTGACGAGCCCTCGGCCCCCGACGACGACTCGGTCGACGACGACGGGAGGGTCGACAGCGCCGACGCCGACGAAGCGGCCGAAACGGGCGACGAACCCGTTGAGAACGGTCGATCGGCCGACGACGGAGCGGGCGACGAGTCGGAGTCCGTCGAGTCGGAGGTCTCTCCCGAGGTCACGCCGGAGATCGGCGCGAACGGGGACGACGCGGGCGACCCGAGCAACGCGGCCGACGAGGACGACGAAGGCGGCACCTTCGACGCGCACGAGCCCGGGAGCGCGAAACACCTCGACGACAGCGAGAAGCCGGACCTCACCGGCGGTTCGGCCGACGACGACTCCGGCGACGAAGACGGCGAAGGCGGCGACTCCACCCGCCCTGACCTCCCCGAGGACGCTCCCGACGCCCCGACCGTCGAGGACGGCGGGGTCGCGGGCGGGGGGACGGCCGTCGAAAGCGACGAGGAGTTCTCGGGGTTAGAGGCGCCGGAGACGGACGAGGAGATGCCGCTCGCGGCCCACATCGAGGAGATGATGCGGCGGCTCGCCGTCGTCTTCGCCATCGGCGGGCTGGCGACGCTGGTCGTCGTCACCGAGTCGACGGAGCTCATCAACTACTTCTGGAGCTACCACATCCCCGCGCCGATGGAGAACCGGCCGCGGCTGTACGGCCCCCTCGAACTCCCGCTCACGCGGCTGAAAGTCGCCGGACTCGCGGGCGTCGTGGTCGGGCTCCCGGCGTTCGTCTACCAGACCTACCGGTTCATGAAGCCGGGGCTGTACGAGAACGAGCGGCGCTACTACCTCGCGGCGGTCCCGACGAGCCTCGTGCTCGGCGGGGTGGGGATCGCGTTCGCGCACTTCCTCGTGTTGCCCGCGATCTTCTCGTATTTCACCACCTACACCTCCGACGCCGCGACGATCGCCTTCGGGCTCGCGGAGACGTTCAACCTGATCGTCATCATGCTGGCGTTCATGGCGATCGTCTTCCAGATCCCGCTTTTCATCATGCTCGCGATCATGATGAACCTCGTCACCCGGCAGTGGCTGGAGGCGAAGCGGCTGATCTTCTGGGGGTCGTTCCTCGGGATCGCCTTTTTGTTCAGCCCCGACCCGACCGGGATGGCGCCGATCATCGTGACGCTGACGATGATCGTGTTGTACGAGGGGACGCTGGCGGTGCTGCGCTGGACCGGGAACTAGATCTGGGATTGGGTTTTTGGGCTCTGTTGGAATCCTTAGAAAGTAACACATTCTGACCGAGGTGTGGTCAGTACAGGGGCCCCAGGAATCGCTCAATAAAGAACGATAGCAGACCGATCTGTACGAGTTATCCGGGCAGTCAGTCAGCGCCTTCTGACTCCTCGGTAGTCGTCTGTCTAACTGGGAATATCTCCGTGTCGGGTTCGTCAAACGGACTGTCAGGTCCGGTGAGCCATGCGGAGAGGTAGACGACACAGGCGGCGACGACAGCCGGCAGCAGTTGGACCGTGAAGACGCCGTAGACAACCGTGACAGCGATCGTAGCGCGAGTGAGTGTGTGGCGTTCTGCGCCGCCGTAATACACCAGCACGGCGACGACGAGCGCTGAAAGCAGGAACCCTGCTCCGATTAGAGCTCGGGCCATGACTATCCAATACGCAAGTCCACAGACGCCAATCAGCACCAGCGCCGCGACGATATAATTACGCTTCAGGGAGGGCATGGTGATCCCGTTTCATCCGAACATATTAAATTACAGTTATTAGTCACGAAGCAGTTCTCATCGACCGGCTGTTTCAGACAATAATATGTCTGAAGAATAGGAGTTCAACAGAGCCGGTTTTTGTGATCCGTTTGTTGTCGCGGAGGCCATCGCCAAAGATCCAGCCGCTCGCTTATAAGCCGTTGACTGCGGATCGACAGTGAACACCTCCAAAGCCCCAGCCGCGAGGAGGGCGCATGCTCGCTGCGCTCCTCACTCGGTCGCTCACGTTGTTCGCTCCCTCGTTGCGGTGCTTACATCGCCTGCGCCCTCCTCGCGGCTGCCCCTTTGAGTCCCGCCCCGCACAGCGACCGCAGCCTCACGCCTCCCCAGCCTCGTCGCTCGCTCGGGGCTCCCTCCGGTCGCCCACGTCACTCGCGACTCCCTCGCGCGTGCTCCTTGCGGCCGCCTTCGGCGGCCACTCGGAGGCACGCGCCACCGCACATCTTCTTATAAATAGCTCTCGGTCAAGCCAACTCTCGCTCAGCTCTCACTCCCCGCCGAGCAGCTCGACGAGCAGCGCGTTCTGCGCGTGCATCCGGTTTTCGGCCTGGTCCCAGACGAGCGCGCGGTCGGACTCCAACACGTCGTTCGTGATCTCCTCGCCGCGGTGCGCGGGTAGGCAGTGCATCACCTTCGCGTCGGTGCCGGCGAGCAGGGCGTCGTTCACCTGAAACCCCTCGAAGGCGGCGAGCTTCTCCTCGCGCTCGTCCTCCTGTCCCATCGAGATCCACACGTCGGTGTAGACCACGTCGGCGCCGTCGATCGCGGCCTCGGGGTCCGTAGTGGGCTCCACGTCGGCGCCGAACTCCGCGGCGCGGTCGAAGACGGCGGGGTTCATCCCGTACGCTGCGGGGGTGGCGACCTCGACGTCGATCCCGGCCATCGTCGCGCCGACGACGAACGACTGCCCGACGTTGTTGCCGTCGCCGACCCACGCGACCGTGGCGTCCTCGCCGACCGTCTCGCGGATGGTGAGGAGGTCGGCGAGCGTCTGGCACGGGTGCGCCTCGTCCGTGAGCCCGTTGATCACGGGGCAGTCGGCGTGTGCGGCGAGGGTCTCGACGTCCTCGTGGTCGAACAGCCTGGCCATCACGCCGTCGACGTACCGGCCGAGCACGCGCGCGGTGTCGCGCAGCGGCTCGCCGTGACCCAACTGGATGTCGTCGGGGCCGAGGAACATCGCGTGGCCGCCCAGCCGGGTCATTCCCGTCTCGAAGGAGACGCGGGTCCGAGTCGAGGGCTTCTCGAAGATCATCCCGAGCGTCGCGTCGCCGAGTCGGGGGTCGGTCTCGCCCGCCTTCATCGCGGCGGCGCGGTCGAGCAGGGCGTCCAGTTCGGCCGGCGTCACGTCGTCGATGTCGAGGAAGTCGTCGGTGGCGAGTGGCATGGGTAAGTCGTCTGTGTGGATGATCGGATCGGTGGTCGTGTCGGAGTTCTCGGTGAGGCGTTACGCCGGTTCAAAAAGAGGCGGCGTCACGGTCGGTGCCGTGACGCCTACGGTCGGTCCCGGCAGACGTCGCTCAACACCGCCGTCGCGCGGTCCAACTCCGAGAGGGGGAGCCGCTCGTCGGGCGCGTGGTCGAGGTCCGAGTTCCCGGGGCCGTAGGTGACCATCGGGCAGTCCCACGCGGCCGCGAACAGGTTCATGTCGCTCGTCCCGGTCTTGCGCAGCAGGCGGACGTCGCCGCCGGCGCCGCGGATCGCGACGCGGAACGCCCGCGCCAGCTCCGTGCGGGGGCTCTCCATCACCGGCGGGATCGGCTCCTTCCAGTGGACCGAGCCGGTCGACAGCTCCGTCTCGGCCAGCTCGTGAATCTCGTCGACCGTCCGGTTCGGCGGGACGCGGAGCTGCACGTCCATCGTCGCCTCGACCGCCAGTCCGTCGTCGGTGAGCCCGCCGTCGACCGAGACGGGCTTGGTCGTCACCTGCTCGAAGACCGGCGTGTCCTCGTCTGCGGGATCGAAGGTCTCCTCGACGCCGTGCCACCAGTCGATCGCGTGCTGGATCGCGTTCGGCTCCGGCCGCGAGGTGTGGCCGGACTCGCTCGTGTTCACGTACGTCCCCGCGAGGAAGCCGCGGTAGCCGAGGGTGACGCCGTCCCAGCCGGAGGGCTCGCCGTTCACCACGGCCTCGGGCGCGTCGCGGTCCTCGACGATGTGGCGGGCGCCCCGCGAGTTCGTCTCCTCGCCGGCGACGCCGACGAACGAGACGCCCGTCTGGACCGCCGCGACCGCCATCGCGACGAGCGGGCCGGTGGCGTCCACGGTCCCGCGGCCCCAGAGCACGGGTTCGCCCGGCTCGCCGACCTCGTCGTCCTCGGCCGCCGGCTTCACCTCGACCGGGATGTCGCCCGGGACGGTGTCGACGTGCGAGGTCAGCAGGACGGCGTCGCTGGCGGGCGCGCGGACGTTGCCGACCTCGTCGATCCACGCCTCCCGGCCGTTGGCCTCGAAGAAGTCGACGAGGCGCTTCGCGGCCTGCTCCTCCTCGCCCGAGGGCGAGGGGATCGACACCATGTCGTACAGCAGCTTCCGAGCCGGCGTGTCGCAGGCCTCGGGGTAGCCGCCGCCGGCGACCACGTCGGTGCCGGCCGCGGACGACTCGTCGGAGACCGGCTCGGTCGCCGCGTCGGTCGTATCCGTGTCGTCCGCGTCGTCGGCGTCGTCCGCCTCGCGCTCCGTCCCGGTCGACATCACCCGATCACCTCCGCGAGCGCGTCGACGACCGCGTCGGCGTGCTCGCGCTCGATCGTCAGCGGCGGGAGCAGGCGCAACACGGTGCGGCCCGCCGGCAGCGCGAGCACCTGATGCTCGATTGCCAGGTCGCGCAGCAGGCGGTTCGACCCGCGCTTCACCTCGATGCCGATCATCAGGCCGTCACCGCGCACGTCGCGGACGTCGTCGCCGAGGCGCTCCTCGATCTGCTCGCGGATGTACGACCCCATCTCGGCGGCGTGCGCGGGGAGGTCCTCGCGCTCGATCACGTCGAGGGTGGCTCCGGCGGCCGCGGAGACGACGGGTCCGCCGGAGAACGTCGAGCCGTGGTTGCCGGCGTCCTCGGCGACCCAGTCGCGGCACAGCGTCGCGCCGATCGGGAGCCCGCTGGCGAGCCCCTTCGCGGTCGTGAGCACGTCGGGCACCACGCCGTGTCTCTCGGCGGCCCACAGCGACCCGGTGCGGCCGAGCCCGGTCTGGATCTCGTCTAAGACCATCGCGGCCCCCGCCTCGTCAGTCGCCTCGCGGACCGCCTCGAGGTACTCGGTGGCGGCGGGGTTGATCCCGCCCTCGCCCTGCAGGGGCTCTAATATCACCGCGGCGGTCTCGTCGTCGACCGCCTCGCGCATCGCGTCGGCGTCGCCGTACTCGACGAACTCCACGCCGCCGGCGAGCGGCTCGAACCCCTGCTTGTACTTCTCCTTCCAGGTGGTCGCGAGCGCGCCCATCGTCCGGCCGTGGAACCCCTGCGTCGTCGCGACGATCTTCTCGCGGCCGGTCGCGTGGCGCGCGAACTTCAGGGCGGCCTCGTTGGCCTCGGTGCCGGAGTTACAGAGCCAGACGTTGTTCACGTCGCCCGGTCCGGCCTCGGACAGTTGCTCGTACAGCGCCGTCCGCGCCGCGTGCGGGTACGACGCCTGCACGTACATGAGCTCCTCCAGCTGGCTCGTCGCGGCGTCGACGACCTCGGGGTGGCAGTGACCCACCGGCGTGCACGCGTAGCTCGCGCCGAAGTCGAGGTACTCGGTCCCGTTCGGGTCGGTGAGCGTCACACCGTTCCCTGAGGCGATCTCGATCGGCTTCTCGGAGAAGACGAAGCCGCTCATGCGGTCTCGCCCTCCGTATCGGCCTGCTCTGCAATCGCGGTGCGTTCGATCGTCGTCCCCTCGCCGCCGAGCGCGGCGACGATCGGGTCGCGGACGTTGGCGTCCGCAACGATCACGCGCCCGGAGCCGCCCGAGAGCGCCTCCTTCGCGGCCATCACCTTCTTTCCCATGAACCCCTCGGCGGCGGCCTCGACCGCGTCGAGCTCGTCGGGCGTCGCCGCCGACTCGATCAGCGTGTCGGGGTCGTCGGGGTCCGCGTATACGCCGGCCACGTCCGTCAGCAGGACGAGGTCGGCGTCGAGCGCGCCCGCGACCGCGGCGGCCGCCCGGTCCGCGTCGGTGTTGACGGGCGTGACGCCGCCGTCGCTCTCTTTGCCTTCCATCGGGGGCGAGACGACGGGGGTGTAGCTGTCGGCGAGGAGGCCGGAGAGGAGGTCGGCGTTCACCGACTCGATCCGGCCGGAGTGCTCGCCGCGGCGGATCTTCTTCTTGCCGTCCTCGACCACGCGGACCGCCGACTTGCGCGGCCCCGAGAGGAGCCCGCCGTCGACGCCGCTCAGCCCGACCGCGTCGACGCCGGCCTCGCGGAACCGCGCCGTCAGCTCGGTGTTGAGCTTGCCGGCCATCGCCATCGTGAACGCCTCCATCGTCTCGGCGTCGGTGAACCGGCCCGTGACGCCGGAGGCGGACTCGACGTACTCGGGCTCCATGCCGAGCCGCTCGATGGTCTCGTCGACGACGGTGGAGCCGCCGTGGACGACGACGACCTCGCGCCCGTTGGCGGCGAGGTGGGCCACGTCGCCGACCGCGCCGGCCGGATCGACCGCCTTCGCGCCGCCGATCTTGACGACCACGGGCGGCTCGTCGGCGGGGTCGGAGTGCTCGCCCGCGCCGGCCGACCGCTCGTCGCTCATGGCGACCCCACGGGGTGGAGCCCCTGGAACTCCAGGCCGGCCTCTTCGGGCAGCCCGAGCGCGACGTTCGCCGCGTGGACCGCCTGTCCGGCGGATCCCTTCATCATGTTGTCTATCGCCGAGAAGACGACGATACGCCGGTTGCCGGGGTCGAGCTCGAAGCCGACCTCGCCGTGGTTGGTGCCGGCGACCGCCTTCGGCTCGGGGTAGCGGTAGACGCCGCCCCCGCCGGAGACGATCCGCATGAACGGCTCGTCGGCGTAGGCGCCGCGGTACGCCTGCCACAGGTCCGCCTTCGAGACGGGCTCGTCGGGGAAGACGTGGCAGGTCGCGCTCGCGCCGCGCACCATCTCGACCGCGTGGACGGTGAAGGAGACGTCGAGCCCGAGGTACGCGCCGATCTCCGCCTCGTGGCGGTGGCTCGTGGGCGCGTACGGGCGCACGACGCCCGACCGCTCCGGGTGCGAGGAGGCCGCGCCGCCGCCGGCGCCGCCCTCCGAGGAACCGACCTTCACGTCGACGACGACCTCGCCGGTGTCGGGGCCGAGCGCGCCCGCGTCGACGAGGGGCTTCAGCCCGAGCATCGTCGCGGTCGCGTTACAGCCGCCGCCCGCGATCAGGTCGGCGCCGGGGAGGTTCTCGCGGTTGAGCTCGGGGAGCGCGTACTCCGCGCGCTCTAAGTACTCGGGCGACTCGTGGCCGTCGTACCACTCGTCGTACAGCTCCGCCTCGGGCAGGCGGAAGTCCGCCGAGAGGTCGACGACCGTGTCGGCGGCCTCGAAGTACTCGTCGATCCGCCCCATCGAGACGCCGTGCGGCGTCGCCGAGAACAGCACGTCGACCGACGCCAGATCGTCGGGGTCCGAGAAGCGCAGGTCGAGCCCGCGCAGGTTCGGGTGCGAGCGACCGACCGTCATGTTGTCGGCCGACCGCGACGTGGCCTGCACCACGTCGAAGGCGGGGTGGCCCGAGAGGATCCGCAACAGCTCGCCGCCGGTGAATCCGGTGCCGCCGACGACGCTCGCGGTGTACGTCTCGTCGGTCGTCGAGTCGGCCTCGTGGTCGGCGCTCATGCGCTCGCCTCCGTGGCGTCGTCGTCCCCGGCGGCGTCGTCGGCCGCCGCGGCCGCCTTCGCCTCCAGCCAGTCGACGACCCTCGCGGGCACGTCGACGTCGGTGGCCGAGTCGAGCGCCTTGAACTCGACCGTGTGGTTCACCTCGTGGACGGTGTACTCGCCGGAGCCTGTCCCGCCGACCTCCATCAGGTCGACGCCGAGCATGCCGCCGCCGACCGCCTCCGAGGCGCGCTCGACCAGATCGAGCGCGCGGTCGTCGAGGTCGAACGACTCCGTCTCGCCGCCCTTCGCGGCGTTCGTGAGCCAGTGGTCTGACGACCGGGTCATCGCGGCGACCGGCTCGCCGTCGACCGCCAGCGCGCGGATGTCGCGGCCGGGCTTGTCGACGAACTCCTGGATGTAGAACACCTTGTGCTCGTAGTGGCCGAGCGTCTCCTTGTGCTCTAAGATCGCCTCCGCGGCGTTCCGCGTGTCGATCTTCGCCATCAGCCGGCCCCACGAGCCGACGACGGGCTTGAGCACGCAGGGGTAGCCGAACTCCTCGATCGACTCCATCGCGGCCTCCTTCGTGAACGTCACTTCGGTCGCCGGAGTCGGGATCTCGGCCTCGGCGAGCGCGAGCGAGTTCTTCGCCTTGTCGGCGCAGACGTCGCCCGTCTCCGGGGAGTTGATCACGGGGACACCGTAGCTGTCGAGGAACTGCGTCGCGTACAGCGACCGGCTCGTCGACAGACAGCGGTCGACGACCAGATCGAGGTCGGCGACGTCGGCCGTGGTCGACTCCAGCCCGAACCGCTCCTTGCGGACGTCGATCTTGGTGACCTCGTGGCCGCGCTCGCGGAGCTCGCCGAGCAGCAGCTTCTCGTCTTTCCGGATCCGCGAGTAGAGGATCCCTATTTGCATGTCGACCACTCGCGTGTCGCGGTCGTGGCGGTCGTCGCCATCTACTCGCCCCAGTCCTCCTCGAGTTCGGGGGCCTCCTCCAACACGACGGGGTCCAGCGAGATGACCTCCAGCTCGGTCCCGGTGACCGGGCTGTCGATGATCTCGCCGACCTCGACGTCGGCCGGAAGTTCGATCTCCTCGCCCGTGATCGGGTCCTCTGCCATCACCGGGTCAGTGTCGCTCGTCATCGTACCTCCTACTGGGCCGTGAACCCGCATAAACCCTTCGGACTTGTAATTCAGTTTACAATAAATAGACTAGCCGCTAACGGACGAAAATCGGTCGTACGAACGCCGTGTGAAATCCGATGTCAGATTTCAATAGTTAGTGTGTCCCCTCGCGGGGACGGCGGCGTCGTCGGCGGTCGCGGGTCGACCGTCGACGGCACCGATCGTCGCGGTGGTCGCCGCCGTCGCAGTCGCAGTCGTCGGGTCGTCGGATCGCCCGCGCGGACCGGCGGCTCACGCATACGAGTCCACCTCCGCGTCCAGCAGCTCCGCCGCCGCCGCGAGCGACTCCCGCTCGTCGGCCAGCGCCGCGTCGTCGGCCTCGATCCCCGCCTCCGCGGTCGCGAGCTCGTCGGCGACCGCCTCGGGAGCGGGTCCGCCGGCGGAGTCGCGACTCGCGACGCTGGCGGCGGGATCGAGCGCGGACTCCACGTCCTCCCGGCTCACGTGCGCCGAGAGGGGCTCGCCCGTCACCTTTCGAGTGGCCTCGTCAACTTTTGCGGCCGCGGCGGCCGGCGAGTCGCCGTCGGAGACGGTCTCGGCGGCGGTCGCGACGATCTCGTGGGCGGTCCGGAAGGGCAGCCCGCTCATCGCGAGCAGGTCGGCCACGCCCGTCGCCGTCGAGAACCCCTCGCCCGCGGCGTCCGCGAGCGCCGCCTCGTCCCAGTCGGCGGTCGCGACCGCGCCCGCGGCGACCGCCGTCGCCTCGCGCACGTCGTCGGCGATCTCGAACACGCCCGCGTGGGCGCGCTGGAGGTCGCGGTTGTACGCGCGGGGGAGCCCCTTCAGCAGGCTCAGCGTTCCGGTCGCCTCGCCGATCGCGTCGCCGGCGACGCCGCGGGTCAGCTCCAGCGTGTCCGGGTTCTTCTTCTGGGGCATGATCGAGGAGGTGGAGGAGTACGCGTCCGACAGCTCCACGAACCCCTTGTTCGAGAAGAGGATGAGGTCCTCGGCGAGCCCCGACAGCGTCGTCGCGAGCGTCGCGCACGCGGTCGACCCCTCCGCGAGGAAGTCGCGCGCCGACGCCGCGTCGGTCGAGTTCCGGACGGTCCCGTCGAACCCGAGCAGCTCCGCGGTGCGGTCGCGGTCGATATCGAAGGGCGTCCCCGCGAACGCCGCCGCGCCGAGCGGAGACAGGTTGACCCGGTCGTACGCGTCGAGCAGGCGCTCGGTGTCGCGGGCGACCCCGCCCTCGTACGACAGGAGGTAGTGCGCGACCGTCGTCGGCTGGGCCGGCTGGAGGTGGGTGTAGCCGGGCATCGCGGTCTCCGCGTGCTCGCTCGCGACCTCGACGAGCGCCTCGCGGAGCGCGACCGTGGCCTCGGCGGCCGCGAGCAGGTCCCCCCGCAGGCGGTACCGGATGCACGTCGCCACCTCGTCGTTGCGCGAGCGGGCGGTGTGCATCCGGCCGCCGTCCGGGCCGATCCGGTCGATGACGGCGGTCTCGATCGCCTCGTGAACGTCCTCTCCGTCGGGGAGTTCGCCGTGGCCGGCCGCCTCCACGTCGTCGAGCGCCCCGAGGATCTCGCCGGCGACCGCGCCGTCGACGATCCCCCGCTCGGCGAGCATCACCGTGTGCGCGCGGTCGACCGCGAGGTCCGCTTCGAAGATCGCCGCGTCGGCGGCGAGGCTCGACAGGAACTCGCGGGCGGGGCCGCCGCTGAAGCGGTCGCGGCGGACGGCCGTGCCGGTGGCGCCCGCCTCGTCGTCCGCGTCGGCGTCCGCCGCCGTGCCGGGGTCGTCGTCGGTCATCTAGCTGTGGTCGGCGTCGATTCCGTCCGTCTCGCCGGAGCCGTCCGTCGCCAGCTCGGGCTTCGAGACCGACTCCTTCACGTCGTTCGCGAGGCGCTCCTGCAGCCCGTGGTACTTCGCGACGCCCGTGGCGTCCTCCTGTGCGATGCCGGCCACGTCCTCGGTGTTGAACGAGGCCATCTCCTCGGAGTAGACGGCGTACTCGGAGTCGCGGGCGACGACGCGGCAGTTCCCGCCGGAGACCTTCACCGTCGCCGTCCCCGTCACCACGTCCTGCGTCTCGTCGATGAACGCGTCGAGCGCGTCGACGACCGGGGCGAAGACGAGCCCCTGGTACGCCTTCTCGGACCACTCCTGCTCGATCCCCTTCTTGAAGGAACGCTCGTTCTTCGTGAGCACGAGGTCTTCGAGCGCCTGGTGGGCCGTGAGCAGGACGGTCGCGGCCGGGTGCTCGTAGTTCTCGCGCACCTTCAGCCCGAGCATGCGGTCCTCCATCACGTCGGTGCGGCCGATCCCGTAGCCGCCGGCGTACTCGTTGAGGTGCTGAATGAGCGGGACGGGGTCCATCTCCTCGCCGTCGACGGCGACGGGGACGCCCTCCTCGAAGGCCACCTCGATGGTGGTCTCGCCCTCCGGCTCCGCGGTCCACTCGTAGATGTCCTCCGGGGGCTCGTAGTTCGGGTCCTCCAGTTCGCCGCCCTCGACCGCGCGCGACCAGATATTCTCGTCGATGGACCAGACGCCGCCGTCGCCGGCCTCGACGGGCAGGTCCTTCTCGGCGGCGTAGTCGATCTCCCACTCGCGGGTGAGACCGAGCTCGCGGACGGGCGCGATCACTTCCAGGTCGGAGCCGCGCCAGACGGCCTCGAACCGGAGCTGGTCGTTCCCCTTCCCCGTACAGCCGTGCGCGATGGCGTCACAGCCCTGCTCCTCGGCGACGCCGAGGATCGCCTCGGCGATGACGGGGCGCGCGAGGGCGGTGCCGAGCGGGTAGCCCTGATACGTCGCGTTCGCCTTCACCGCGTCGTAACACAGGTCCGCGAACTCCGCCTTCGCGTCGACGACGTGGATGTCGAGCCCGAGCGCCTCCGCGGTCTCCTCGGCCTCGTCGAACTCCTCGGTCGGCTGCCCGACGTCGACGTTGACGCCGATGACCTCGTCGTAGCCGTACTCCTCCTTCAGGAGCGGCACGCAGACGGTCGTGTCGAGTCCCCCACTGAACGCGAGTGCAACGGTTGCCATTACCGGAGTAAAACGGCCTATACCTCTTAAATTCACCGCTTTAGATATTGGAAGGAATTGGCGGCGGCGACGCTATCCGACGACGTAGCTGTCACTCTCCGGAACGGAACGGCGCGAACGCGACGAGGAAGGAAGTTATTGGCCCGAAGGGGCCGGTCGTCGCGCCGCGCCGGAAGCCGGTCGCGGCGGTCGGACGCCTCGTCGCGGTCGCGGGGCTCGTCGGCCTCGGATAAGGGCGGCGTCGAGACGAGCCTCCGCGGTCATCACGTGTACCTACCCGAGTTTCAGTATAAAAAGATTCCGCACCTAACGGCCGATCGCAACGTTTGCCGGCCGGAGGCGGCGGCTACGGCGTCGCCCTACAGCGCTTCCCGATACGCCGCCAGCGTCTTCTCCACGTCCTCCTCCGTGTGCGCGTAGGAGGTGAACTGACACTCGAACTGGTTGGCGGTGAGGAACACGCCCCGGTCTTTCATCTCCTGCCAGAACACGCGCTCCCACCGGTCGGTGGCGGCGCGGGCGACGTCGGCGCCGTTCTTCGGACAGGCGTCGTAGCGGTCGCAGTCGGGGTCCTGCCGACAGCCGCCGGGACAGCAGGCGTCCGGGTCGTCGGGCGCCTCGCGGGTGAAGACCGTCTTGAACATCGAGTCGGTACCGACGACGGTGTACTCGGGCGCGCGCTCCGCGCAGATCTCGGCGATCCCCTCGCGGAGCTTCCGGCCGAGGCGGTTGACGTGCTCGTACACGTCGTTCTCGGCGGCGTACTCCAGGGTAGCCTTGCCGGCCGCCATCGTCACCGGATGCCCGGAGAAGGTCCCGGACTGGAACACGTCGCCGGCGGGCGTGAAATCCTCGATTATCTCCGCTTTCCCGCCGATCGCGCCGACCGGGAACCCGCCGCCGACGATCTTGCCGAACGTCGTCACGTCGGGGGTGACGCCGAACTTCGACTGGGCGCAGCCGAGCCCGCCCACGCGGAACCCGGTGATCACCTCGTCGAAGATCAGCAGCGATCCGTGGTCGTCACACAGGTCCCGCAGCGTCTCGTGGTAGCCGTCGATCGGGGCGACGATGCCCATATTCGCCAGGATCGGCTCGACGAGGACCGCCGCGATGTCGTCGCCGTGCTCCGCGAACACCTCCTTCGCCGCCTGCGGGTCGTTGAAGGGGACCGGGAGGGTGTGCTCGGCGAACTCCGCCGGGACCCCCTTCGTCGAGGGGCGGGGGTCGTCGGCCGACCCCTCCACGAGCGTCGACTCCTGTGCCCCGTGGTAGCCGCCCTGCATGACGACGATCTTGTCGCGACCGGTGTGGCCGCGCGCGAGTCGTACCGCCGAGACGGTCGCCTCCGTGCCGGAGTTGACGAACCGGATCGACTCCACGCTCGGGACGTGTCGCGCCACGAACTCCGCGTGTTCGACCTCGATCTCGGTGGGCGCGCCGTACATCGGCCCCGCCGACGCGTGCGACTGGATGGCCGCCTCGACCGGCTCCGGGAGGTCGTGGCCGTACAGGAGCGGTCCGTACCCCATCACCCAGTCGACGTACCGGTTGCCGTCGGCGTCGATCACGTGGCCGCCGTCGCCGCGCTCGACGAAGAAGGGGTGCGGCATCGTCGCTCGGACGGAGGAGTTGACGCCGCCGGGCATGACCGACAGCGCGCGGTCGTACAGCCCGCGGGAGCGCTCGTGGTTCATACCGATCGGTTGGTCGGGAGGGCTGAAAGTAGTTGCCGAACCGGGCGGCGAGACCGACGCCGGACCGGCGGGTTTCGCGTCGCCCGCCGCCGCTCGGGGTCGCAGCGTCAGGTGAAAAATCGCGCGTCGGGAGGGAGTCGCTCCCGTCGAATTCCGATTTCGCGGTCGGTTCCGTCGCTACCGGAGCCTACACCGCCTCCGGACCGGTCGTGCCGGTGCGGACCTGCAGCGCGTCCTCGACCGGCATGATGAACACCTTGCCGTCGCCCGGCTCGCCGGTCTTGGCGGCGCCGGCGATCGCGTCCGCGACCTCGTCGGCCGGGATGTCGGCGACGACCACGTCGATCTTCACCTTCTGGTGGAGGTCGACGGTGAACTCCTCGCCGCGCCACTGGCCCGTCTTCGCGGGCTGACTGCCGCGGCCCGAGACGTTCGTCACGGTGAGCGAGGGCGCGTTGATCTCCGCGAGCGACTGCTTGATGGCCCCGAGCTTGTCCGGGCGGACGACCGCCGTGACCATCTTGATCTCCGAGCCCGCCTCCTCGCCGCCGTCGGCGCGCGGGGACTCGTCGGTAGTGTCGACGACGGAGGGACCGCCGTCCGTCGCGACGTTCGCCTTGCCGAACTCGGGGTACGTCTCGACGCCGTGCTCGCTGACGTCGAGCCCGTCGCGCTCGTGGTCGGGGGTGACGCGGGCCTGACCGGCGGCCTTGAACGCGCCGAACACCACGCCGGTCGCGACGACCGTCCACGCGGTGATGACGGCGACGCCGATCACCTGCGAGACGAGCAGGTCCATCGAGAAGCCGTCGACGTGGACGAACGGCAGCGCGAGGACGCCGATGACGCCAGCGGAGCCGTGAACCGGGAAGACCGCGCACACGTCGTCGATCTTCATCTTGTCCGAGACGAACTCGAACACGAGCGGGAGCTGGAGGCCGCAGATCAGCGCGACGAGGACGGCGCCCCACCAGGTGATCGCGTTGGCGGTGCCGGTGACGGCGACGAGCCCCGCCAGGACGCCGTTTGCGACGTACAGGGTGTCGACCTTCTTCGTGAGGTACATCGAGCCGAGCGCCGCGCCGACGGCCCCGGCGCCCATGCCGAGCGTCGTCGTCAGGGCGACGCGGCCGACCGCGGCGTAGCCACCGAGCGCGAGCTCGCCGGACTCCGTGACCGAGAAGACGGTCGCGGTCGTCCCGACGTTGAAGCCGTACCAGCCGAACGCCAGGATGAGGGTACCGAGCACCGCGAACGTCATCGAGTGACCGGGGATGACGTTCGTGGAGCCGTCCTCGGCGTAGCGGTCCATGCGCGGCCCGAGCATGTACGCCGCGGTGAGGCCGGCGATGCCGCCGACGCCGTGGACGATCATCCCGCCCGCGAAGTCGGTGAAGCCGAGCCCGGCGCCGCCGAGGAAGCCGCCGCCCCAGGTGATGCCCGCGACGACCGGGTAGATGACCGCCGAGATGGCGATCGTGTACGCGACGTACGCGCGGAGCTTCGCGCGGCCGGCGACCGCGCCGGAGACGATCGTCGCCGCCGTCATCGCGAAGACGGCGCCGAACAGCCAGCTGTTGACCCACCCGCCGTCGCTGAGGGCCGACGCCGGGGAGAACCCGCCGCCGCTCGCGACGCCTTCGATCCCGAAGCCGATCAGGAAGTACACGAGGACGCCGACGCCCCACGTCAGCAGGTTCTTCGTGAGCTGGTTCGCGACGTTCTTCGCACGTACCTGCCCCGCTTCGAGCATCGCGAAGCCGGCGTGCATGAAGAAGATCAGGAAACAGACCACGGCGACCCACATCAGGTTCACGCCCTCCGCGAGGACGCTCGGGTCGATGCTCGCGAGTACGCCGGTCGTCACGCTTCGACCACCTCAACTGAACGTTCGTCTTTCGAACAGCGCATTTCATCCGTGTTCATGTGCTGAATCACGTTCCGATAACGGGGAACAGGAACATATAAACGTTTGAGTTGAGATTCACAAAAAATCTTCTTAATAATACGGAGAATGTCAGATATAAGGACGTATCCATGGTGTATAAGGATATATTCTCGGCTCATTTCTCGCAATCCTTGCGACCGAATCGGACGAGCGTTTTGTAATATAATTGAGTATATTCGATAGAGGGGCGGATTTGGGGTGCCACAGCACCGCGCGCGGTCAGTGCTGGCGATTCTTGCCGCGCGGGTTTCCGGACGAAACCGGCGTTGTGGCGTCAAACACCCGATATCGCGGGTTTCGGGCGCTTCGAGAGGAAGTTTGCGTTTGTCAACCGGATACGCGATCTAGTTCGTGATCCGGCGATCGAGCCGCGAACTCGTGTTCGTATCGGCGGGTTCCGGGGAGTCGAACGACGGATCGGACCGGGTTACTCCGGCTTCAGCCCTTCGCCCTGCACGCGCATCACGGCCTCGCCGTCGGCGAGGTTCGGCGCGTCGACGAGGCGGACGATCCGCTTGTCGCCCTTCGACTTCCGGAGGTAGATCCGGAACGTGGAGGCGTGTCCGAGGATGTTCCCGCCGATCGCCTGCGTCGGGTCGCCGAAGTAGGAGTCGGGGTTGGAGGCGACCTGGTTCGTGACGAGGATGGCGGTGTTGAACAGATCGCCGATCCGCATCAGGTCGTGGAGGTGTTTGTTGAGCTTCTGCTGTCGCTCGGCTAGTTCGCCCCGCCCGACGTACTCCGCGCGGAAGTGGGCCGTCAGCGAGTCGACGCAGACGATCCGGATGGGCCACTCGCCCTCCTCGTGCTCGCCCGCCAGTTCCTTGGCCTTCTCGGCCAGCAGGATCTGGTGGTTGGAGTTGAACGCCTTGGCGACGTGGATCTGGTCTAAGAAGGCCTCGATCAGTTCCTCCATCGCCTCCTCGTCGCTCGGCGTGCCCTCGATCTCGCGACGCTCCATCTCCTCGGCGAGGATCTCGTCGTCGAGCCCGCGGACCATGTCGTCGATCCGCTCCGGGCGGAACGTGTCCTCGGTGTCGACGAAGATGCAGCCGCCGTCGAGCCCGCCGTTCTCCGGCAGGAGCTGGACGTTGACCGCCATCTGGTGGGTCACCTGCGACTTCCCGGACCCGAACTCGCCGTACACCTCGGTGATCGACTGCGTCTCGATGCCGCCGCCGAGCAGGTCGTCGACCTCGTCGATCTGCCACGAGAGCTTCCCGATCTCCTGTCGGCGCTCCAGCACGCTCGCGCCCGTCTCGAAGCCGCCGACGTCGGCGGCGTCGCGGGCGGCGTTGATGATGTCGCTGGCCGACGACTCGCCGATGTCGGCGGTGTTCGACATCTCGCCGGGGCTCGCGACCGCGATCGACTGGTAGCTCTCGAACCCGTTCTCGACGAGCTTGTCTGCGGTGGCGGGGCCGACTCCGGGGAGGTCCTCGAGTTCGTCTTCTGGCATGTACACGTCCCTTGTTCGCCATCCGGTATAAAGACTGGTTTACACCCGAGTGAAAGTGAAAACCGGGCGGGAACGGCGCTCCGGAATGGCTCGGTACCGTATATAAGACGTAGTACGAATTCGGCGGTGCGCCGACGGGGCGGAACTGATCGTCTCGCCGATCGGCGGCGGCGCTCCCCGCGCTCTCGCCCAGTCGTCTCAGAACCCGACGCGCCGGACGTACGCCAGATCGCGTATCTCGACGAGCAGGTCGCCGGAGAGGTCGGCGTCGGTGATCACGTACAGCTTCGGGTCGTCGGTGAACTCCGGGTCCTCGCTCAGCACCTGTCGGATCGAGACGCCGTGATCCGCCAAGATTCCGGTCACCTCAGCGACGATCCCGGCCTCGTCGGCGGCCGCGACCTCGATCGTGAGCACCGTGAGATCCAGCACCGGGGCGAGATCCATCAGGCTTGGCACCGACGAGATGTTGGTGAAGATGCGTTTCAGCTCGGGGTCGGCCAAGATCGCGTCGGTCGTCGAGTCGACGACGCGCCGGTCGACGTCGAGCTCGCGCGCGATCCCGGTGTAGGGGATCTCGATCCCGCCGGAGACGACCCGTCCCTCCTCGTTGACGGAGAAGCCGCGCTCTAAGAACAGCCGGATCACCGCCTGCTGGCTGGGTGACCCCTCGAACTTCTCGAGGATCTCGTCGAACATTGGTTGCTACGGTGCTCGTCGCTGACGGCTTAAAAAGCGGGGTACCGCGGAGTCTCAGTTCGTGACCACCGAGTAGACGCCGCCGAGGACCGTCCCGTAGACGACGTGGCCGACGAGGCTCTCGACGCCGACGTTCGGCAGCGGCGGCGCGCCCGGGAACCCGACGGCGCTCAACCAGATCGGCATCACGATCACCGCGAGCGCGACCCACACGAGGAGGCCGTAGGCCGCACCGATGGCGAGACTCGATCCCAGCGAGTCGCTGAGGTCCGGCCTCAGATCCGCGACCGCGGCGAACACGAGACCGATGACCGCGCTGTGAGACATGTGGACCGCCCAGCCGACGGCGCCGGCGGGGCCCTCGATACCGTACATCGCCGGGATCGCCATCTCCAGTACGCCGGGGGTCATCACCGACATCATCGCGCCGAAGATGAGGCCCCCACCGAGCCCGCCGGCCACGCCGGCCTTCCAGTTCCCGGTCTCGGTCGATACGTCGGTCGCTGTCGCAGTTTTGGTTGCCATGTGTGAACTATACTCACCCGACAACCGGTAATAGCTGCCGGTAGTGTGCGTCTCGGGCGCACGTTCCCGGAAGATGTTTTCGCCTACTGTTACTACTGGCACGGAATTACCATTCCTGTCGGGCCGGTCGACCACTTCCGCTCCGGCACCCGACCCCTTTTAGCCGATGGCGACGAACCTCGTCCCGTGTCAGAGTCGCCGCATCTCCGGTTCTTCCCGTACGAGGAGCCGTACCCGAACCAGCGCGAGGCGATGGGCAGGATCGCCAACGCCCTGGACCGCGGACAGGACGTGCTGTTCGAGGGCGCGCCCGGGACGGGGAAGACCCTCTCCGCGCTCGTGCCCGCCCTGGAACACGCCCGCGAGCACGACCGCACGGTCGTGATCACGACCAACGTCCACCAGCAGATGCGGCAGTTCGTCGAGGACGCCCGCGCGATCACCCGCGAGGAGCCGATCCGCGCGGTCGTGTTCAAGGGCAAATCGAGCATGTGCCACATCGACGTCGACTACCAGGAGTGTCAGACCCTCCGGGACACCACCCGCGAGATGGTGGAGACGGAGAGCGAGGTCCGCGAGCTGGAGGCCCGCCAGCGCGAGCTGCTGGCCGAGAGCCGCGAGGGCGACGCGGGGGCCGCCGAGGCCCGCGAGTCGGTCATGGAGGAGCTCGACGAGTTAGAAGACGATATCGACGAGTACGAGACCGCGAACGTCTGCGCCCACTACCGGAACAACCTCGTCGAGGACACCGACGAGTTCTTCGGCTGGCTGTTCGAGGACGTTCGCACCCCCGAGGACGTGTACGCGTACGCGGACGAGCGCGAGTTGTGCGGCTACGAGCTGCTGAAGGAGGGGATGGAGGGCGTCGATCTGGTGGTGTGTAACTACCACCACCTGCTGGACCCGAACATCCGCGAGCAGTTCTTCCGGTGGATCGACCGCGACCCCTCCGAGATAATCACCGTCTTCGACGAGGCCCACAACGTCGAGGACGCCGCCCGCGACCACGCCACCCGCACCCTCACCGAGAACACCCTCGACGCCGCCGTAGAGGAGCTCGCGGAGAGCGACGACTCCCGCGCCGAGGCGGCCGAGAACGTGGTCCGGGCGTTCCGCGACGCGCTGGTAGAGACCCGCGACGACGCGCTCGGCGTCGGGCAGCGCGAGTCGGTCGGCGAGAACTGGGAGGACCTCGCTATCGCCAACGACGACCGCCGCGACGACCTCACGCTCGCGTTCCTCCGCAACTACGAGGGGAAGGGGATCGACACGGAGACCGAGCTCGCCGTCCAGCTCGGGCAGGCGCTCGACGAGGAGTACGAGCGCCGCTACCGGGACGGCGAGACCACGACCCGCACGGAGTGTCAGACCCTGCAGGTCGCCCGGTTCGTCTCGACGTGGATGGAGGAGGGGACCGAACTGGGCCAGTACCCGGTCGTCTCCGTGCGCCGCGACGGCGCCACCGACGAGGTGTACGGGCGCGCGGAGCTGTACACCTGCATCCCCCGTCGAGTCACCCGAGAGCTGTTCGACGAGGTCGCCGCCTCGGTGCTGATGAGCGCGACGCTGCGCCCCTTCGACGTCACGAAGGACGTGCTCGGCCTGGAGGACGTGGCGTCGCTGGCGTACGAGATGGGGTACCCCGAGGAGAACCGGCGGACGTTCGCGGTCGACACGCCCCCGCTGTTCGCCTCCGAGCGCAACGACCCGGAGACGCAGGAGACCGTGGCGTCGCTGCTGCGCGACGCGGTCCGATTCACCCCGGGGAACACGCTCGCCTTCTTCCCCTCCTACGCCGAGGCGGAGCGCTACTACGAGCGGCTCGGCGGGTCGGCGGGCGGCGGGGGAGGAAGCGACACCGGCGCCGGCGGCGGGCTCGCGGGCGCCGGCCTCGGCACACTCTACCTCGACGGCCCGGGCGAGGACGAGGAGGACCTCCGCCGGCGGTTCGTCGAGAGCGACGGCGCGACGCTGTTCACGTCGCTGTGGGGGACGCTCGCCGAGGGCGTGAGCTTCGACGGCGACGACGCCCGGACGGTGGTGGTGGTGGGCGTGCCGTACCCGCACCTCTCGGACCGGATGGAGGCGGTCCAAGACGCCTACGACCGGGCGTTCGCCGACCGCGACCGCGCCCGCGATCCCGGCTGGGCGTACGCGGTCGAGATCCCGACGATCCGCAAGACGCGACAGGCGCTCGGTCGCGTCGTCCGCGGCCCCGAGGACTTCGGCGTCCGGATCCTCGCGGACCGCCGGTACACGTCGGCGGACATGGGGAAGTACTCGGTCCGCGGCGCGTTCCCGCCGGAGGAGCGCGAGGAGCTGCTCGATATCGACCCCAAGAAGCTGAAGTTCGCGATGCTGAACTTCTACGGCGACCACGACGCGTACGACGGGGCACCGCCGGAGCCGTGAGTCGGGGACGGCGAGGGAGAGCCGCCACCGACCTCTCGCCCTCCTCCTTCACCCCGGCCGCGCCGCGAGCAGCACCGCGACCCCGAGCAGCACGATTCCGAGCAGCGTCGTGATCACCGCGTGTATCACGGTCATCCCGACGACGAGCCGCCGCGGCTGGTCGTAGCTCCACGCGAACATGGCGGCGTCGACGACGAGCGCGGCCGCGACGATCAGCGCCTCGGGGAGGGCGAAGGCGCCGCCGACGACGCCGATCACCGCGGGGAGCGGGCCGACGTAGAGCGCGCGGCGCGGGTCCACGTCGCCGAGGACGTTCCGGGCGGCGAGGTGGGCAGTCAGGGAGAGGAACAGCGCGAACAGGACGGTCGTCCCCAGCACCGACGCCGGCGTCACCGTCTGCAGGAGCATGGGCCGACTACGGGACGCCGGGTAAAAGTGGTCGCGGAATCGGATCGGGCGATATCGTCGTCAGGCGAGCAGCCCGAGCCCGTCCAGCTCCTCGACGATCACGTCGACGGCGGCCGCGGCGTCGTCGGGGCTCGTCCCGCCCGTGACGACGAGCTTCCCGCTGCCGAACAGGAGCGCCACCACGTCGGGCTCGTCGATCCGGTAGACGAGGCCGGGGAACTGCTCCGGCTCGTACTCGATGTGTTCGAGTCCCAGTCCGATCGCGATCGCGTTGAGGTTGAGGCTCTCGCCGAGGTCGGCGGAGGTGACGATGTTCTGGACCGTGATCTCCGGGTCCTCGATCGGGATCTGGAGCTTGCGGAGCTCGTCGAACACGATCGCGAGGCTCTCGTGGACGGCCTCGATGGAGTTCGCGCCCGTACAGACGATCTTCCCGGACCGGAAGATCAGCGCGGCCGACTTCGGGTCCGTGGTGCGGTAGACGAGGCCGGGGAACTGCTCCGGATCGTAGTCGGCGCCCTCCAGGTCCATCGCGACGCTCTGGAGATCGAGCTCCTGCCCGATCCCCGTGGAGGCAACGACGTTCTCTATCGTGATCGTCTCCTTCGGATCGGCCATTTCTACTTCACTACACACTTGAAGCACGTAAAAAGGTGGCTGGTCGGAACCGCTATCCTCTTGCGACCGGCGACCCGACTCCGCGGCGTGTACTGGCTCGAACTCGCCGGCGAGGAGGACGCGTTCGCCGCCCGCGAGGCCGCCGTCGCGGCGACGGGCGTGGAGCTGCTCGCGCCGGGGGTCGCGCGCGCCGGGAGCGTCGGTCGCGGGGACAGCGCTGGCGACGGAGAGAGCGTCGACGGCGTAGGAAGCGCCGGCAGTCGGGAGAGCCCGGTCCGCCGCCTCGCCTACACCCGCGCCGCCCACGAGGCGATCGCCCGGACGGACGCCGAGATCGACGCCGCCGCGGCGGCCCTCGACGCGGCGCCGCTCGACCGATCGGGCGCCGTCGCGGTCCGCGCCCGCAACGTCCGGAACACCACCGACGTGTCGACGAGCGCGGCCGAGCGCGAGCTGGGCGGCGTCCTCGTCGACCGCGGGTTCGACGTCGACCTCGACGACCCCGACCACGTCCTGCGCGCGCTGTTCGCGGCCGGCGAGCGCGACGAGCACGAGGCGGTCCCGGGCGCGGACGGCGGCGACGCCGCGGTCTGCGCGCTCGGGTGGGTCGCCGTCGAGGCCGCCCGCGACTTCGCGCCGAAGCCGACCGACCGCCCCTTCTTCCAGCCGGGGAGCATGGCGCCCGCCGACGCCCGGGCGTACGCCAACCTCGCCGGGGCGGCGCCCGGGCGGACCGTCCTCGACCCGATGTGCGGCACCGGCGGGCTCCCGCTGGAGGCCGGGATCGTCGGGAGCGGCGCGGTCGCGTGCGACGCCCAGGCGAAGATGGTCCGCGGGACGCGCGAGAACCTCCGGGAGTACGTGGGTGCCGCCTCCGACGGCTCCGTCCCCGACTGGCACGTCGTCCGCGGCGACGCCACCGCTCTCCCCCTGCGCGACGACGCCGTCGACGGGGTCGCGTTCGACGCCCCGTACGGCCGCCAGTCGAAGATCGCCCGCCACGAGCTCGCCGACCTCGTGGGGGGCGCGCTCGCGGAGGCCGCCCGGGTCGCGCCCCGGGCCGTCGTGATCGCGGACCGCGACTGGCGCGGGGAGGCCCGGACGGCCGGCTGGGGGGTCGACGCCGCCTTCGAGCGCCGAGTTCACCGGTCGCTCACTCGGCACGTCCTCGTGCTCGATCGGGAGTGATCGTCGATCGCGGGGAATCACCGGGGAACCGAGCCGGTTCCACCGTCCCGAGAGTGAACGATCGGCCGCCGATACCCGGCGGTTGAGCGTCGCAGACGACAAGTTTCAGTTACACCGTTCCCGCGGGCAACGGTTAAGTGGGCGGCCTGTCGTGGTGTTCACATGACCGGGGACGCCGGCGGCGACATGCTCTCGTGGGACGAGTCGGTGTTCCGCGACGAGTCGGTGTTCGAGATCGACCACGTCCCCGAGACGTTCCGCCACCGCGAGAGCCAGCTCGAGAGCTTGAAGTACGCGCTCCGCCCCGCCGTCCGCGGCTCCCGCCCGCTCAACACGATGGTGCGCGGCCCGCCCGGCACCGGGAAGACCACCGCGGTCCAGAAGCTGTTCGGCGAGCTCGGCGCCCGGACCGACGTGCGAACCGTCCGCGTGAACTGTCAGGTGGACTCGACGCGGTACGCCGTCTTCTCCCGGCTGTTCGAGGGCATCTTCGACTACGAGCCGCCCTCCTCCGGGATCTCCTTCAAGAAGCTGTTCGGGCAGATCACCGACCGCCTCGTCGAGGAGGACGACGTGCTCGTCGTCGCCTTGGACGACGTGAACTACCTCTTCTACGAGAACGAGGCGTCCGACACCCTCTACTCGCTTCTGCGCGCCCACGAGGCGCACTCCGGCGCGAAGATCGGCGTCATCGTCGTCTCCTCCGATCTGGGCCTCGACGTGATCGACGACCTCGACACCCGCGTCCAGTCCGTCTTCCGGCCCGAGGAGGTGTACTTCCCCGTCTACGACGCCACCGAGATCTACGACATCCTCTCCGAGCGCGCGAAACGCGGGTTCCACGACGGCGTCATCGGCGACGCCGAGCTTGAGCGCGTCGCGGACCTCACCGCCGAGAGCGGCGACCTGCGGGTCGGGATCGACCTCCTGCGTCGGGCGGGGCTGAACGCGGAGATGCGCGCGTCGAAGACGATCGCCGAGGAGGACGTGGAGTCGGCGTACGACAAGTCCAAACACGTCCACCTCTCGCGGTCGCTCCGCGGGCTCTCGGACTCCGAGCGCGCCCTCGTCCGCGTGCTCGCCGAGAACGACGGCGAGCGCGCCGGGGCGGTGTACGAGGCGTTCCACGAGGAGACGGGCCTCGGCTACACCCGCTACTCGGAGATCATCAACAAGCTCGACCAGCTCGGCGTGATCGACGCGGAGTACGCCGAGGTGGAGGGCCGCGGGCGCTCGCGGGAGCTCACTCTGGCCTACGAGGCCGAGGCGGTGTTAGACCGGCTGGAGTGAGCCCGCCGTCGCGTGCCGGCTCGCTCCCCGACCCCGACGCCTTTTCAACGGCCCCGCACGCACTCGACTTCATGAAGACGAGCGGCGGCAGCGACGCGGCGAAGCGACGCGCGGGCGAGTCGGCGGCCGAGGCGGTCGCCGACGGCGACGTGGTCGGCCTCGGCACGGGCTCGACGGCGGCCCACGCGATCCGACGGCTCGGTGACCGGGTCGACTCGGGCCTGGACGTCAGGGGCGTCGCCACCTCCTTCGCGAGCCGCGAGCTCGCCGCCGACTGCGGGATCCCCCTGCTCGACCTCGACGAAGCGGTCGGCCCCGACGCGCCGGGGATCGACGTGGCGATCGACGGGGCGGATCAGGTCGCGGTCGGCGGGGAGGGCGACGAAACGGGGAGCGACGCGGCAGACATCGGCGTCGGCGCCCTGATAAAAGGCGGCGGCGCCGCCCACGCCCGCGAGAAGCTTGTCGACGCGGCGGCCGATCGCTTCCTCGTCGTCGCCGACCCCTCGAAGGAGACGCCGCTCCTCGACCGGTCCGTACCGGTAGAGGTGCTCTCAGCCGGTCGATCTGCCGTCGCTGAGGCGGTCCGGGCGGCCGGCGGCGAGCCGACTCTGCGGCGCGCGGAGCGGAAGGACGGACCGGTCGTCACGGACAACGGGAACCTCGTGCTCGACTGCGCGTTCGGCGAGATCGACGACCCGGACGCGCTGGCGACGAGGCTGGCGACGACGCCCGGCGTCGTCGAGCACGGGATCTTCGTCGGGCTCGCGGACGAGGTCCACGTCGGGACGGAAACGGGCGTGCGGGTCGCGAGGCGGTGAGGAGTCGGCGAACCGGCGGACCGGCGGACCGGCGGACCGGCGGACGCGTCGCTCGCCGATCGGCGGGTGCACAAAAAATGAAGAGCGGAAAGCGCGTCCGTCTTAGAGGTCGCGAGGCTGGACCGTCTTCCGGTCGTTGGCCTCGGCGCGGCGCGCGGCGTCTTCGAGCAGCTCGTCCACTTCGTCGTCCAGCGCGTCGTAGAAGTCCGAAGCGACGTTCTTGTCGTCCAGGGCTTCCTTGACGGCCGCTTTGACAATAAGGTCTGCCATGCGCTCGACGCTATCCATCGACAGTTAATAAGAGTTCCTGAATTCGCCCGCGAGGGAGGCCGTGCGGGCGGTTCGCGGCGATGTACCGGAGCGCTCCCTTATAAACTTTGTGAGAGCGAGAGGCGATCGGCGCCGAGATCGGTGGAGATCGATAGGTATGACACCGTTCGGCCCCCACGAGCGACCATGCGCGACACGCTCGAGGCGCTCGACGCCGGGGATATCGGCGTCGCGGAGGCGGAGTCACGGCTCGCTGGCTACGCGACCACGGCGGCGGGTCGGTTCGACGCCGCGCGTGAAGGACGGCGCGGGATCCCGGAGGCGATCCTCGCGGAGGGGAAGACGCCCGCGGAGGTCGCGGCGCTGACGACGACCGCGGTGGAGACGACGGGTCGGGCGCTCGTCACGCGGACGGACGCCGACGACGCGGCCGCGATCCGGACGGCGTTCACGCCGGGCCCCGACGCCGACGGCGAACTGAGCGCGACCGTTGACCACGACGAGCGGACCGGCACCGTCGTCGTCCACGCCGGCGACTTCGAGCGCCCGGACCTCGACGCGACCGTCGCGGTCGTCGCGGCCGGCACCGCGGACGCGGCGGTCGCGGGGGAGGCGGCGGTCGTCGCCCGCGAGATCGGCGCGACGATCGACCGGATCGACGACGTGGGGGTCGCGAACCTCGACCGGATCTTGGACCAGCGCGACCGGATCCGCGAGGCGGACGTTGTCGTGGTCGCCGCCGGCCGCGAGGGGGCGCTGCCGACCGTCGTCGCGGGGCTCGTCGCCGCGCCGGTGATCGCGCTCCCGGTCTCGACCGGCTACGGCGTCGGCGGCGAGGGCGTCGCGGCGCTGGAGGGCGCGCTCCAGTCCTGTTCGGTGCTCACGACGGTGAACGTCGACGCCGGCTTCGTCGCCGGCGCGCAGGCGGGGCTGATCGCTCGGGCGGTCGACGCGGCCGGGTCCGAGTGACTGTCAGCTCCGAGCGACGGCTCTGAGCGACTGTCGAGCGCGAGCGACCGCCGGGGTGACGCCCGAATTCGGTAGCGTTTATAAGTGATTTTCCGGAATCTGACGGGGGTGAGAAAGGGTATTTGTTCGTCGAACGCCTACGATCGGTCGCCGGTGAAAGCCGGTACCAAATGCCACGATGTGACCACTGCGGGTCGCACGTCTCGGACCGTTTCGCGCGCGTGTTCGCAGACGAGCACGGCGACCTGAACGCCTGTCCGGACTGCTCCGCGAACGCCGGGATCGCCGAGGTCTCCCGGGACCGCGCCGGCACCGGAGACTGACGCGCCGATCCCGCCGCGAAGCCGAGCGCGAGCGAGACCGGCAGCTATTCGTTTCCGTCGCGCCGAGCCGGTGGCGTGTCGACGCCGAGTCGGGAGTCGTCCCACTACGTGTACGTCATCGAGTGCGCCGACGGCACGCTCTACACCGGCTACACCACCGACGTGGAGCGGCGCGTCGCCGAGCACGACGCCGGCGAGGGCGCCAAGTACACCCGCGGGCGGACCCCGGTGACCCTGCGCCACGTCGAGTCGTTCGAGTCGCGGTCGGCGGCGATGTCCCGCGAACACGCGATCAAATCTCTGTCGCGCGCCGAGAAGGAGGCGCTCATCGAGACCGACCGCGACTGAGACTCCGGTTCCCCCTCGTCCCTACTCGACGAGCCGCTCGATCTCGGTGACGAGGATGCCGGTCGCGCCGACCGCCTTCAGCTCCGAGATCGTCGCGAACACGTCGCGCTCCTCGACGACGGCGTGGACCGCGACCATGCCGTTGCCGTCCTCGTCGGCCTCGACGTCCATCACGGTCGGCCCGCCGAGCCCGGGGATCACCTCTTTCACCTCGTCGAGCCGCTCTTTCGGGGCGTTCATCATCAGGTACCGGCGCCCGTCGGCCGCGAGCACGGACTCGAAGGCGGTCAGCACCTGCGTCACCTTCGGGTCGTCGACCACGTCCGAGCGCGCGAACAGCCGCACGGAGGAGTCGAGCACGTCGTCGATGACGGCCAAGCGGTTCACCTTCAGCGTCGTCCCCGTGGAGGTGATGTCGACGATGGCGTCGGCCATGTCGACGTGGGGAGTGAGCTCCGTCGCGCCCGTCACGGTGACCACGTCGGCGTCGACCCCCACCCGGTCGAGGTAGTCGCGGGTGACCGCCGGGAACTCGGTGGCGACCGTGCCGCCGGCGAGGTCCCCGACGACCGAGATGTCGCCGTCCTCCGGCGCCGCGAGGACGAGCTTACAGGAGCCGTACCCCAGATCGAGAAGGTCGACGAGGTCGTCGTCACCCGCCTCGCTCGCGGAGTCGGCGACGCCGCCGGACTCCGCGGCCTGATCGAGACCCGTGATCCCGACGTCCGCCGCGCCGTCGCGGACGTACTCGGGGATGTCGGCCGCGCGAGCGAAGAGGATCGACACGTCGGGGTCGACGGTGTCGGCGTACAGCTGGCGGTCGGCGGTCTCCTCGACGTGGAGCCCCGCGCGCTCTAACAGCGAGAGCGTCGGATCGTGTAAGCGGCCCTTGTTGGGGACGGCGATGCGCATACGGAGAGCCTCGCGGGGAGGCGGGGAAACGTTTTCGTCCGGGGAGCGGCGGGGAGCAGCGACGCGGACACGCGAACCGACGAATGCGGTGGCGCGCGCCTCCGAGCACCCTTTGGGTGCGAGGAGCGCCGCGCGAGGGAGTCGCTGGCGCCATCGGCGCCAGCGACAAGGCTGGGGAGGCGTGAGGCTGCGGTCCCGCGGGCGACCGACAGGAGTGAGCGGGAGCGTGGAAGTCGCAGCCCGCGCAGCGAACGGAGTGAGCGAGCAGGACCAGGGCGAGACCTCCGGTCTCGCTTGCTCACGCGGTGAAACCGCGTGACCGTCTTCCAGTGGTGCTGTGCGGGGCTGGGTGGGACTCAAAGGGGCCGCCGGTTTCAAGCAGAGCTTCGCTCTCGCCCCGCCGCGAGGGCGAAGCCTGACGACCTAAGTATCGCAAGGAGTGAGCGAAGCGAACGACTGAGCAACGCAACGAGTCACGCGAGTCGTCGCCTGTTCCACGACTACTGGGAACCAGTACCTCTACGACGGACGGGAGTTGTTCGGACGGTTCCGCGAGACGACCGACGAAATCGCCCGCCTACAGTCGAAACTCCGAGAGGGTCGCTACTCCTCAAATCGGATTCGACGGCTGTACCGACAGCGGACGAAACGGCGTGACCACGCACAGAACGCGTTGGTGCGCGATCTCGTTGAACGGCTGTACGACGAGGGCGTGGCGACGGTGTACGTGGGCGACCTGACAGACGTGCTGGAAACGCACTGGTCGGTCAGGGTGAACGGGAAGACGCACAACTTCTGGGCGTTCAAGAAGTTCATCCACCGTCTCGCGTGTGTCTGTGAGGAGTACGGCATCAGCCTTGAAGCCGAGTCGGAAGCGTGGACGAGTCAGACGTGTCCCGAGTGTGGCGACCACGAGAAGACGGTTCGCCACGAGGATACGCTGACGTGTCCATGTGGCTTCGAGGGGCACGCCGACCTCACGGCGTCAGAGACGTTCCTTCGAGAAAACAGCGATACCGAAATCAGGCCGATGGCACGGCCCGTGCGATTCGAGTGGGACGACCACGACCGGTCGGGGAAACCACACCCTCACGAAAGTCCCAAAGAAGTGCGCACGAACCCGCAAGTTGCCTCCGTGGGTCGGTAGCCGAACCCCCAACGGAGGAATCCTCGCGTTTTAGCGCGGGGAGGATGTCAATGCGGCGCGTTGAAGCTCACGTCGTCGTCGAGCTCGTTCGACATGCGCTCCAAGTACGAGTACACCGCGCCGTGCGGGGCCCCGTCCAACAGCATCCCGACCGCCCGCCGAACCACTTCCAGCTCCTCGGGCTGACCGACGGCGCCCACGGTCGAGCCGTAGACGACGACGTTCGCGCCCGACAGCTCCTCGATCAGCTCCCGCGTGCGACCGTTCTCGCCGATGATCCGGCCCTTCTTGCGCTGGAGGTCGTTGTCGTTGCGGGTGTGCTCCGAGAGGTCGATCAGGTCGAGCGTCCGGAGGTCGTGGTCGAGGATCGACAGCGCCGTCTCCGGCTTGAACCCCCGCCCGATCGCCTTGATGATGTCCGGGGCCACCAGCGCGGCGACCGGGTCGTCGCGCTCCTCGATGGCGACGCTGCCCGACTCCGAGTCGATGTCGAGCCGCACGTTCGCCCGCTCCTCGATCTCCCGCATCGTCTCGCCGCCGGCGCCGATGACGACGCCGATCCGGTCCTGCGGAACCGTCACGTGTTGCATACCACGAGTTACCGTCGGAGCCTTTTAAGCGTGTTCCGCCGCGGGAGGTGTGTGGCCGCGTGACGGTGGTCTTCGGAGGATTCAGAGCGATTTCACCGCGATCTACTTCTCCGACTCCCCGCTCGGCTCCGGGTCCGACCCTCCGTCCGCTCCCGGCTCCCCGCTCGGCTCCGGTTCCGGCTCCGTCACGTACGCGCGGAGGTCGTCGGGGTCGACGTCGATCCCCTCCCGCGTGAAGAAGGTCGCCACGTTCTCGCAGTCCCGCTCTAAGAACTCCCCCGCGTTCGGGTGGTGCACCGTCACCGCCTGCCCCAGATCGATGATCACCAGCTCGCCCTCGTGGATGATCATGTTGTACTCGGAGAGGTCGCCGTGGATCAGCCCGGCGCGGTAGAGCCGGCGCATGTACTCGCGGACGACCTCGTAGGCGGTCTCGGGGTTCTCGACGTCGACCTCGTTCAGCCGCCGGGCGCGGTCCTCGGCGTGTCCCACGAGCTCCATCACGAGGACGTTTCGCTGGACCGCGATCGGCTCGGGAACCCGCACGCCGGCCTTGCGCGCGCGTTTGAGGTTCGCGAACTCCTTGCGGGTCCACGCCAGCACGACCGCCTTCTTGTCGCTCGCGATCCCCTCGAAGCGCGGGTCGCCCTCGAGGTACTCGCGCATGTGCCGGAAGTTCGAGGAGTTGATCCGGTACACCTTCACCGCGACCTCGCGCTCCGGCGTGACGCCCTCGGGACCGCCGCCCGCGGCTTCCGACCCCGGCTCCGGCCGCTCGCCCGCCTGCCCGCCGAGCGCCTCGAAGACGCTCGCCTCCTTCCCGGTGGACACCGGCCCGCCGAAGGCGTCGATATACCCGTCTTGGACGAGTTTATAAAGGGCCGCCAGCGTCGCGTCGTCGAACACCGACTCCTGGAGTTTGAACTGCTCGGTGTCTTTGATCCGCTTGCGGAACTCGTCGAACTCCCGGTCCTGTCGGCGGGCGATCCGGTCCGCCTCCGTGTCGGAGACGTCCAGCTGTTCCCACTCGTCGCCGGGCTGATCGTCGGGTTCGAGCAGGACGAACTCCTCGCTCATTCGCCTCGACGTTCGACGCCGCGAGGGATAAGCGAGGGGGTCTCCGCGCGCCGAACGCCCGTCTCGCCGCGGGTCATAACACGTCGAGCGCGTCCTCGACCGGCATGTGCCCCTCTCGCACCGCCTCCAGTATCTCCCGGCGCTCCTCCGCCTCGGGGTCGACTCCGTCCCCCGCGCCCTCACCGCCGCCGTCGCCGACCTCGCCGAGCGTCACCTTCTCGGTCTCGCCGACGAACTCGGGGAAGTCGGTCCCCTCCGCGAGCGCTTTCTCCTTTTTCACCCGGTAGGACCCGGCGTCAGTGGTGTACAGGTCGCCGGGGTGGAAGAAGTACCAGTCCTCGCGGTCGAACCGGACCGCGATCCGCGCCTTCGCGCCGAAGTTCCGCGCGAAGAAGAGGAGCGCCTCCACCTCCTCGCCGGTGAGGTAGATCGGGTCGCCCGCGCTCGACTTCGCCTCGATCGCGTAGAACGTGTCGCCGTCGCCCGCGAGCACGTCGGGGAGCTCCCGCTCCGTCGCGGCGCCGCTGGCCGGGGCGCGCATCACGGCGAACCCAGCGTCGTCGAGGGCGTTCACCAGCTCCCGCTCGCGGCGGTCGCCCTTCCGGTTAGCGGACACGGTCGTCGTCACCCGGTTCGGTCATGGGCGTCGTAGAGGGGAGTCGTTCAAAAGCGCGGCGGGTCGCGGCAGCCGACCCGCCTCGGTCCCTGATCACTTCCGCAGCCGCTCCGCGTGCTCGACGACGACGCGCGCCAGCGTCTCCGTGCGCCGCCGGACGTCGTCGTCGACGATCGCCGGGTTCTCTCCCGTCTCGACTGCCCGCGACGCCCCCTCTATGCCGACCTCGTGGGGCACCGTCCACGCGTGGACGTTCCGGAACGTCGACCGGAGGTGTTCGAGCGTCCCGCCGTACGAGCCCCCGCCGGCGGTCGCGAGCAGCCCCACGGCGGTGTTCGCGTACTCGTCAGAGCCGCAGAAGTCGTGGAAGTTCTTGAACGTCGAGGAGTAGGAGCCGCGATAGACCGGGCTGCCGGCGAGGACGCCGTCGGCCTCGCGGACGCGCCGCGTCAGCGCCTCGCTGTCGCCCTGTACGTCCTCGTCCGGGTGGTACAGCGGGAGGTCGACCGCGCCCAGATCGATCAGGTCGGTCTCGGCGCCGGCGTCTCCCGCGGCGTCGAGCGCGACCGACAGCGCGGCCCGGGTAGTGCTCGCCTCCCGACGGCTGCCGGAGATGGCGACGATTCGGGTCATACGCCGGGTTCGAGGCGAGGCGACAAAAAACGCGGGCGATAGCTTGTACGTATCTGACAGTGGAGCGACGGTGAACGCTCCCGGAGTCCGAGCCGCTCGCTTATAAGTGGTTACTCACGGCGGATCGACGGTGAACACCTCCAAAGCCCCAGCCGCTGCGGGCGCCGCACGCTCGCTGTCGTTCGAAAGGCGCAGAGCGCCTTTCGTGATGACGAGAGAGCTTTGCTCTCTCGAACCACGCTCCTCACTCGGTCGCTCACGGCGTTCGCTCCCTCGTTGCGGTGTCGCCGGCGGCGAAGCCGCCGGCTGCCCGTGGCGCTACGCGCCACGCTGCTTACGTCGTCATCAGAACGCTTTGCGTTCTGATTGGCTCACGAGAGCGGAGCTCTCGTGAACGCCTGCGCCGCCCGCAGCGGCTGCCCCTTTGAGTCCCGCCCCGCCCGCACCGCAACCGCACCTCACGCCTCCCCAGCCTCGCCGCTCGCGCTTAAAAGCGCTCGCGGCGTCCCTCGCACCGGCGTCGCCGGCGGCGCTGCCGCCGGCTGACAGAGGGACCTTCGGTCCCTCGCTGTTCGCGGCCTGACGGCCGCTCACCGGGGCGCAGGGAGGCGCGACGCGCCTCTTGCAGCCGGCGGCGAAGCCGCCGGCGACGCCACCGCCGTTCATTTATAAATCGCAATCGACGCCTCGCTCCTCCACCCTTCGCGACCGGGAGGGGACACCGGGCATTATTGTCCCCGCCGCCGACGTGGCCGACATGGACGAGATTGCCTTCGGCACGGACGGGTGGCGAGCCACCCTCGACACCTTCACCGACGAGCGCGTGCGTATCGTGGGGCAGGCGGTCGCCGATCACCTCGCGGCGGCGGGACGCGACGAGCCGGTCGCGGTCGGCTACGACGCCCGCGAGACCTCGGAGGGGTTCGCCGAGAGCCTCGCCGAGGTGCTCGCCGGCAACGGCTTCGACGTGCTCCTCCCCGAGCGCGACGCGCCGACGCCCGTGATCGCGCACGCCATCGTCGACCGCGGACTGGCGGGCGCGTGCATGGTCACGGCCTCGCACAATCCTCCCGAGTACAACGGCGTGAAGTTCATCCCGGACGACGGCGCGCCCGCGCTCCCCGGAGTGACGGAGGACATCGTCGACCGGCTCGCGGAGCCCGACCTCCTCCCCGAGGCCGAGCGCGGCGAGATCTCGCGAGTCGATCTGGTGAGCGACCACGCCGCCGCGGCCCGCGAGGTCGTCGGCACCGCGACAGGCGGCGAGGGGGTCGACCTCGACGGCCTCACGGTCGCGTACGACGCGATGCACGGGAGCGGACGGGGGGTCACCGACGCCCTCCTCGAGTCCGCGGGGGCCGAGGTCGTCCGCCTGCGCTGCGACCGCGACGTGACCTTCGGCGGGGGCTCCCCCGAGCCGTCGGCCGAGCACCTCGAGGAACTGACCGCCCGCGTGACCGACCCCGACAGCGACGTTGACCTGGGGATCGCCAACGACGGCGACGCCGACCGGATCGCGGTCGTCACGCCCGAGCGCGGCGTACTCAACGCGAACCTCTTCTACGCCGCCTGCTACGACCGGCTCTTGGAACACGACTCCGGACCCGCCGTCCGCACCGTCTCCACCACGTTCCTCGTCGACCGCATCGCGGAGGCGCACGGCGAGGCGGTGTACGAGACCCCGGTCGGCTTCAAGTGGGTCGCCGAGGCGATGGGAGACCACGACGCGCTGTTCGGCGGCGAGGAGTCGGGCGGGTTCACCCTCCGCGGCCACGTCCGCGAGAAGGACGGCGTGCTGATGGCGCTGCTCGCGGCGGGTACCCACGCCGCGGAGCCGTTCGACGACCGGGTCGATCGCCTGCTCGACGAGCACGGGGAGATCGCCTCCGGGCGCGTGTCGCTCGACTGTCCCGACGCCCGCAAAGCGGGGGTTCTCGACGAACTCGAAGCGCACATCCCCGAGTCGGTCGCCGGCCACGGCGTCGCGAAGGTGGTCACCCTCGACGGCTTCAAGCTCCTCTTGGAGAACGGCTCGTGGCTGCTCGTCCGGCCCTCGGGAACGGAGCCGAAGCTCCGGGTGTACGCGGAGGCCGACTCCGAGGCGGCGGTCGACGACCTCCTCGCCGAGGGACGCGAGATCGTCGAACCGCTGATCTGAACCCCGAGCGACACCGCCGTCCCCCTCCGAGAGCGCACCCCGTCTCCGACGACTTTCAGTTCCGCTTTGCATTCGGCTCAAATACTTATGAATTAACCTCGTATCGTCGCGTGCGGTCGACCAGTCGGCCGCAGCCGTTCCATGTACGACGAGATCCCCGCACCCCCGACGACGGACGTATCGAGCGACGATCGGAGCGGCGAGCAGAGCGCGAACCCCGAACCGGCCCCTACCCGGAGCGATCGGGAACCCGATCGTGTCGGCGCCGATCGAGACGGACCCGACCGATCCGAATCCGACCGTCCCCGCGACGGCGTCGATCCTCCCGCGGAGGTGGCCCGCGATCGATCGGAATCCGATCGGTCGGAACGCGATCGGAGCGAAAGCGACGGGGACGACGACGAGTGCGGTCCGGAGTCGGCCGAATACCGGCTCGAACGCCTCCGATTGTGGCGAACCGTGGTCACGCTCGCGGTCGTCGTCGCCCGGCTGATCCGGTCGCTTTGAGCGTTTCCGTGCCGGTCCGATCGGGTGCCTTTTTAGGTGATACCGCCCTAGCCGAACGTATATGTTCAAGGCCATCGTGGGCGCGTCGACGCTACAGGACGCGCTCGATTCGGTGAGCGTGTTGGTCGACGAGTGCAAGATCCGCCTCAACGAGGAGGAGCTCTCCATCCGGGCCGTCGACCCCGCCAACGTCGGCATGGTCGACCTCACCCTCGAGGCCGCCGCGTTCGAGTCCTACGAGGCCGACGGCGGCGTCATCGGCGTCAACCTCGCCCGCCTCGAAGACATCGCCGGCATGGCCAACTCCGGCGACCTGATCCACCTCGAACTCGACGAGGAGACCCGCAAGCTCCACATCGAGATCGACGGCCTGAGCTACACCCTCGCGCTCATCGACCCCGACTCAATCCGGCAGGAGCCGGACATCCCCGACCTCGATCTCGCCTCCGAGATCGTCGTCGAGGGCGCCCAGATCGACCGCGGGATCAAGGCCGCCGACATGGTCTCCGACCACATCCGGCTGCGCGTCGACGAGACCGACGAGGCGTTCTTCATCGAGGCCGAGGGCGACACCGACGACGTCGACCTGCGGCTCGCCCGCGAGGACCTCATCGCGCTCACCGCCGGCCCCGCCGACTCGCTGTTCAGCCTCGACTACCTCAAGGACATGAACAAGGCGATCCCCTCCGACGCCGAGGTCACCATCGAGCTCGGCGAGGAGTTCCCCGTCAAGCTCCACTACGGCTTCGCCGAGGGGCTCGGACATGTGACATTTATGCTAGCCCCTCGCATTCAGAGCGACTAAGGCGTTCGAATACGGCGCTTTTATAGATGTCATAGATCGATTTTTTTTCTCCCGACTCACGCCTCCTCCACGACCGGGATCGACACCGTCACCCGCGTCCCGCGCGGTTCGCGGTCGGCGTAGTCGACCTCGGCGCCGATCGCCGCGGCGCCCCACTCGACGACCCAGAGCCCGAGCCCCGAGCCGTGTTCGAGCGCGGTCTCCCGGCCGGACTCGACCGCCTCGACCTCGTGATCGGGGATGCCCGGGCCGTCGTCCTCGACGGTGAGGACGGATCGGGGACCGTCGCTCGCGTCGCCTGCACTCCTCGCGTCGTCTGCGTCGGCCTCCCTCTCGCTCTCTCGCCGCAGCGACGCCCGCACCCACGCTCCCCCGTCCCCCCGCTCGCTCCCCTCGCCGTCGTGGTGGTCGAGCGCGTTCTCCACGGTGTTCTCGACGATCGCCCGGAGCGCGTCCTCCCTGATGCGCGTGGTCCACTCGCCGTCGGCGAGGTCCTCTGCGACCAAGTCGACGGTCGCGTCGGGGTCGCGCTCTCGCGCGTCGGCGACCGCGGACGCGACGACCTCGTCGACCGCAACGGTGCTCGCGTCGACGTCGGAGACGAGGCGCTCGACGGTGCCGGCCTTCTCGCCGAGCGCGGCCAGTGCGCCGGCGCGGCGCTCGATCGCGTCGGCCATCCGGACCAGTTCGTCGTCGTCGAGGCGATCGCGGAGGATCTCGCCGTAGCCGTGAACGACGCCGGCGTCGTTCCGGAGGTTGTGGCGTAAGATCCGGTTGAGAACCTCCAGCTGCTGGCGACGGCGCTCGCGCTCCGTGATGTCCGAGAGGACGACCGTGTACCCGACGTGGGTCCCGTTCGGATCGGTCAGCCGCGAGGTCGACACCGCGTAGGTGCGCCGACCGGTCCCGGCCGCCGAGTCGACCTCGACCATCTCGCGGGAGCCGCCGGCGGGGTCCGCGCCGTCGGACTCCGACTCCGTTTCCGCGTCGCCGACGCGGACCGGCAGGTCGAGGAAGTCGGCGAGCGGGCGGTCGCGCGCGGTCTCGGCGTCGACGCCCAGAACCGGCTCGGCGGCGGGGTTGAGCCGGACGACGCGTCGGTCGAGCGCGAGCGCGACGATGGGGTCCGCGAGGTCGTCGATCGCGGTGCGCTCGGCCGCGCGGCTGGTCGTCGGGTTGCGGTCGAACATCTCCGCGCGGTCGAACGCGTACGCGTCGAGCAGCACGTGCGGGACGAACATGATCGGCGCGAGCTGGAGCTGCGGCACCGGGCCGAGCTCCAGCGCCCACGCGACGAGCGCGAGACCGGGCGGCAGCGAGCTCAGCGCGACCGCAGCGCTCTCCCGGCGGTAGAGGGGGCCGTAGCTGAGCAGGGTGTCGACCAGCAGGAAGACGGCGCTGGCGACGAGCACGGTCTCGACGGCCACGACGAGGTACGCCCACGGGCCGAACGCGTACGAGACGGTCTCGACGCCGAAGACGGGGTCGAATCCGAACCCGGTCCAGAACGCCCCGTGGAGGGGGTTCGTGGCGACGAGCGCGGTCGAGAGGAGGCCGAAGCCGACGATCGCCGCGAAGGGGCGGCTCCGGACCACGTCGCTCCGTCCCGTGTACTCCAGCGCGAAGCCGAGGAAGGCGATCCCGGTCCAGACGATCCCGAGCCACATCGTCGTCTCCAGCGCCGCCCGAAGCGCCGGGTCCGTGACGAGCAGCCCGACCCCGTAGGAGAGGCACCACGTCGCCTGCGCGGCGAACACCCCGAGGAACCAGTCGACGCCGGGGCGACCTCGGCGTTCGCGGATCGCCAGCGCGAGGCCGAGCGCCCCCGCCCCGCCGGCGATCGAACCGACGGCGGGCCACGCGGGGACGGCGTCGAGCATGTGTCGGTCAGGTGGGCGACCCGCGAGGTAAAACTATCGCGCTGCGACGGTTCGCTCCCTCAGTCCGCCGACCGTCCGGAGCCCGCCGACCGCCCGAACGCGACCGCGACGGGGACGAGGAGGAGCGCCCCGGCGAGGAACGGCGACGCGACGGCGACGGTATAGAGGACCGCCATCAGGGGCGGGCCGACGGTCCGCCCGAGGCTCGACGCGCCCTGCGTCACCCCGAAGGCGGCCCCCTGCTCCGCGTCGCCGGCGGAGGTCGAGACGAGCGTCGCCAGCGAGACGTTCACGAGGGCGTTCCCGAGCGAGAGCATCGCGAGCGCGGCGAGCAGCGCGACGAGTGGGAGCGTGAGCCACGCCGGGCCGCCGACGGCGACGCCGCCGGCCGCCCGGTCGACGAGCCCGGTCGCGGGGATCCCGACGAGTGCGGCCGCGAGCACGACCGACCCGGCCGCGACGAGCGTCCGCGAGGGGACGACCCGCGAGAGCCGGCCGACGAGCACCCCCTGATTTACCGCGCCGAGGACGCCGACGTAGGTGAGGAGGAACGCCGCCGCCGTGGCGTCGTAGCCGAACGCGTCGGCGACGAACGGGATGAACATCACCTGAACGCCCGCGAACGCGACGGCGACGACGAAGTACGCGACCGTCAGCGGCCGGAGCGCGGCCGAGGCGAGCGCGTCGCGGAACTGGCCGACCGCGGTCGTGCGCCGCCCGCCGGCCTCCGCTTCTCCCGCCGTCGGGCGCGTCCGAGTCGGCTCTTCGAGGAAGACGAACCCGACGGCGACGGCGAGGAAGCTCATCCCCGCCGCCGCGAAGCTCGGGAGCGAGTAGGCGGTGGCCGGGACGAACGACGGGAGGAGAGCGTCGGCGCGGGCGACCACGGGGTCGGCGGCGAGCAGGCCGCCGATCGCCGGCCCGAAGACGAATCCGAGGCCGAACGCGGCCCCGATGAGCCCGAGCGCGCCCGCCCGCCGGTCCCGAGGCGTGATGTCGGCGACGTACGCCTGCGCGGCGGCGATGTTGCCGCCCATCGCCCCGGCGAGGGTTCGGGAACCGAACAGCGTCGCCAGCGCCGCGACGGTCCCGAAGCGCGCCCCCGCCTCACCGGCGTAGCCGAACGTCGTCCACGCGACCCCGGCGGCCGCGAGCGACGCGAGCAGGACGGGTCGGCGCCCGATCCGGTCCGAGAGCCGGCCGAGCGTGGGCGCCGCGAGGAACTGCGCGAGGGAGTACGACGCCGCGAGCAGGCCGATGAAGGCGTCGCTGACGCCGAACGATCTGACGTAAAAGGGGAGGATCGGGATCACGATCCCGAAGCCGACCAGGTCGATGAAGACGACGCCGATCACCACGGCGAGCGCGCGCCGCGGATTGGCGACGGCCGGGGGTCTCGGGGGGTCGTCGCCGTCGCCGACGCGGTCATCGTCGACGCCCTCGCTCGCGTCTCCGAACGACGCCGCGCCCGCCTCCGGATGTGTCACGATGGCGAAACGCCGCGCGGGGATTTAAAAATCAGGTGGACGCGGGAGGTCGCCGTGGTCGGTGGTCGCTCCGAGTTATAAATGCCGCTCGATGACGCGTTTCGCCGACTGTCCCTTCTCCTTCCAGCCGTACCCCTCGTCGTACACGTGGCGCTTGGCGTCGACGAGCTCCTCGGGCGTCGACTCCTCGAAGCCGCCGCGGTCCCACGCGCCGGACTCGCGGAGCCACTCGATCACGTTCTCGCGGGTCTCGGGCCACGAGAGCCCGACCATCTCGTACCACGCCACCATCGCGAAGACGGCGTTGTCGTGGCAGCCGGGGACGGAGCCGTGCTCGTAGACGGTCCGCATCGGGTCGCGGGTGGGCTCGGAGACGCGCTCCTTGAACTCCGCCGCCGTGAGCAGCCGGAGCCGGTCGCCGTCCTCGACGACCCGCTGTTCGCGTTCCAGGGCGTCGAGCGCGGCCTTGTGGAGGCCGCCCCACTCGCCGTGGACCGCCTCGCGGAGCGTCGACTCGGCCATCCCGTTCGGCTCGGCGGTGAGGACGGTGAGCAGATCCGTGTACGCCTTCTCGATGGTCGGCCAGCTCACGCCCTCGAAGTCGCAGTCGGCGTCGTGGAGGCTGTTGGTCGTCCGACAGCCGGGACACGGGTAGCGGAACGTCGGCACTGGATGGGTGTGTGCGGCCGCCGGAGTTAGAGCTTTCGCGACGGCTCGGCGGAAGCGACGCCCCGAAACCACACGGACGCTTCTGGGGTTCCGAAACGTTTACTCGCCGCCCGACCCCGAGTTCACACGGTATGACAAAAGTGAGCGTCATCGGTGCGGCGGGGACCGTCGGTGCCGCGGCCGGGTACAACCTCGCGCTGCGGGACGTGGTCGACGAGCTCGTCTTCGTCGACATCCCGGACCAGCGCGAGACGACGATCGGGCAGGCGGCCGACGCGAACCACGGCGTCGCCTACGACTCGAACACGACCGTCCGGCAGGGCGAGTACGAGGACACCGCCGGCTCGGACGTGGTCGTCATCACGGCCGGCATCCCGCGCAAGGAGGGCCAGACCCGGATCGACCTGGCCGGCGACAACGCGCCGATCATGGAGGACATCGGTTCGTCGCTCGCCGAGCACAACGACGACTTCGTCACCGTCACCACCTCCAACCCGGTGGACCTGCTCAACCGCCACCTGTACGAGGCGGGCGACCGCGACCGCCACAAGGTGGTCGGCTTCGGCGGTCGGCTCGACTCGGCGCGCTTCCGCTACGTCCTCTCGCAGCGCTTCGACGCGCCCGTGAGGAACGTCGAGGCGACGATCCTCGGCGAGCACGGCGACGCGCAGGCCCCCGTCTTCTCGAAGGTGCGCGTGAACGGACGCGACCCGAGCTTCGGCGCCGACGAGAAGGAGGCGATCCTCGAAGACCTGCAGGAGTCCGCGATGGACGTGATCAGCCGCAAGGGCGCCACGCAGTGGGGTCCCGCCACCGGCGTCGCGCACACCGTCGAAGCGATCGTGAACGACACCGGCGAGGTGCTCCCCTGCTCGGTCGTGCTCGACGGCGAGTTCGGCCACGAGGACACTGCCTTCGGCGTGCCCGCGAAGCTCGGCTCGAACGGCGTCGAGGAGGTCGTCGAGTGGGACCTCGACGAGTACGAGTCGGAGCTGCTCGACGAGGCCGCCGACAAGCTCTCCGAGCAGTACGAGAAGATCGCTTAAGAAACGACTCGGCCGGATCCGCCGCTGGCAACGTTCGATCTCAACGCCCCGATTTCTGTGACGCTGGCCGGAGTTCGAGACAGCGATGCGCACTCTACTTATAACTGATGTGCGGTGGCGCGCGCCTCCGAGCGGCTGCCCTCGGCAGCCGTGAGGAGCGCCGCGCGAGGGAGTCGGCCGGCGCTTATAAGCGCCGGCCGACGAGGCTGGGGAGGCGTGAGGTGCGGTTGCGGTGTGGTCGGGCGGGACTCAAAGGGGCAGCCGCTGCGGGCGGCGCAGGCGATGCAAGCACTGGAGGGAGCGAGCAACGCGAGCGACTGAAGCGCGCAGCGAGCGTGCGCCGCCCGCAGCGGCTGGGGCTTTGGAGGTCTTGACCGCGGAATCATCGATCACGTAGTACCGAGCGGCTGGGGCTTTGGAGGTCTTGACCGTCGATCGGCTGTTAGCAACTTATAAGCGAGCGGCTGGGGCTTTGGCGGTGTTCACCACACCACCGGTACATTGACCACGTCTCCGACCGATCGAAAGCGACTCGGCCTCGACGACCCACCCGTCACGCATGAGCGAGCCGGACGCCTCTGAGGCCGTCCCCGTCACGGTGTACACCCGCGAGGACTGTTCGCTGTGCGAGGTCGCCCGCGAGACGATCGAGGAGGTCGCCGCCGACCTCGACGTGGCGATCGACCTCGACATGGTCGACGTCGACGAGGACCCCGAACTGGCCGAGGAGTACGGCGAGCGCGTCCCCTACGTGCTCGTCGACGGCCACCCCGCGTTCAAGTACGAGGTCGACGAGCGCGACCTGCGGCTGAAGCTGTTGGCGGCGTCCTGATCGACTTTTAAGAGAACTCGAAAACCGCCCCGGCCGACCCGACTTACTCGCCCGCCTCGACCGTCTCCGCTTCCGCGCCGGGAGCGTTCCGCTTCACCGACGTGACGGCCTCGACCGCGTTCGACCGGGAGACGTACCCCTCGCCGGAGTCGGCGACGATGTTGCCGTTGCGGTGGCGGAGCCGCCAGCGCCACTCGCCGCCGGCGTCCTCGTAGATCTCGAAGGCGGCGCTGCCGACGTCCAACACGTCGGCGTCGGGACCGTACTCGCGGACGCGCCCGATCGCGTCCCGCGCGTTCGACCGGGAGGCGTACCCCTCGCCGGAGTCGGCGATGACGTTCCCGTTGCGGTGGCGGAGCCGCCAGCGGTACTCCTCCGCAGCGTCCTCGTACAGCTCGAATGCGGCGTTTCCGTCCCCGCTCTCGCGCTCCTCGCCGTCGACCTCGAGGGCCGCGTCGGCGGCGTTCGACCGCACGCTGTCGAGCCCCTGTCGGGCCTTCGACCGGGAGGAGTAGCCCTCGCCGGAGTCGGCGAGGACGTTCCCGTTCTCGTGGATGAGCCGCCAGCGCCACTCGCCGCCGGCGTCGCGGAACACCTCGAAGGCGGTCGGGTCGACCCGGAGGTAATCCGCGGCGGCGACGTGCTCGCGGACCCGGCCGAGAGCGCGCTTCGCGTTCGACTTGGAGGCGTACCCCTCGCCGGAGTCCCCGATGACGTTCCCGTTGTCGTGGCGGAGCCGCCAGCGCCACTCGCCGCCGGCGTCCTCGAACAGCTCGAAGGTCGCCTCGCTCGCGATCTCCTCGTCGTCGCTCGGGACGGCCACGTCCGGGTCCGCGGCGTCCTCGGGTTCGGGGCCGTCGTCGGCGGCGATCGCCTCGGCCTCCGCGACCGGGGTCTCGATCCGGAGGATTCCGGCGCCGAGCGCGTTCCGCCGGACGCTGTGGAGCCCCTTCTGGGCCTTGCCGCGGCTGCTGTACCCCTGTCCGGCCGTCGCGATCACGTTGCCGTTGCGGTGGCGGAGCCGCCAGCGCGGCTTGCCGCCGGCGTCCTCGAACAGCTCGAACCGCGCCTTGCTCTCGCGCAGCGCCGCGGTCTCCGCGCGGGCGGCTTCGAGCTCGGAGTCGGCGGTCGCGAGCTCCTCGCGGGTCGTCTTCAGGTCCTCACGCGTCGACTCCAGATTCTCGCGGGTCGACGCGAGCTCCGCGCTCGTCTCGTCGCGCTCGGCCGTCGCGGCCGCGGTCTCGCTTTGCATCCGCTCGTAGTCCTCGCGGACCGGGTCGGTGATGAGCGGGACGACCGTCCCCGCGAGCCCGATGAGCCCGAGTCCGATTCCGTACACGGCGATCACGGTCGGGTCGCCGGAGGCGGTGAACCAGCCGTCCGGGAAGATGTTCACGAACCAGACCACCCCGAGGACGCTGACCGCCGTCCCGAGGTAGCCGAGGTACGTCCCGGCCCGTCGGAGCGGGAAGCGGATCACCGCGCCGAGCATGACGAACGGCGGGGCCAGCGCCGCCAGCGCGTACGCGATCCCGCGGGTCGTCGTCGCCGACTCGGTGAGGAAGAACAGGACGACCCCGGCCAGCCCGAGCAACACGCCGAAGCCGAACAGCCAGAACCCGTTCACCTCGTCGTCGGTCGTGGGGGTCCCGATGCGTTGCGCGTACAGCCCGCCGGGCGAGCCTGGTTGCTTGTCACTTGCCATGGTCGGGAAATCGGCGGCCGGTCGGTTATAGGTATGGGTGTATGACACAAACCAACTTGTGACACGCCACCGGGTCGAGGGTGATCCGCGACGGCTTCCCGGGGCGGATACCCGCTCCGGGACGTGCTCCCGGAACTGGCCCCCGACCTGCGACGGACTACCGGGACCCGAGCGTTTACGAGTCGAACGCTCTCCTGTGGGAACATGCACGTGATCCGAGGCGGACGAGTGGTCGACGCCGACGGGACCCGCGAAGGCGACGTCGCCGTCGCGGACGGCGAGATCGCCGCGGTCGGGCCGAGCGCGGTCGAGGAGATCGGCGGCGAGGACGCGGTCGACGCCGAGACCGACGCGAGCGGGTCGGTGGTCGCGCCGGGCCTCATCGACGCGCACGTCCACGTCATGATGGACGGGCGGCCGGACGTGGCCACCGCGGTCTCCGAGAGCGACTACACCGCGAGCTACCGAGCGGCCGGCAACCTCCGCGACGCGCTCGAAGTCGGGGTCACGACGGTCCGCGATCTGGGGAGCCGCGGGACGCTCGCGCTCGACGCGGGCGAGGCGGTCGCCGCCGGCGAGATCGACGGCCCACGCGTCCTCGCGTGCGGCCGCAACGTGATCATGACCGGCGGCCACGGCAACTGGTTCGGGCGCGAAGCTGACGGGCCGAGCGAGGTTCGGAAGGCGGCCCGCGAGCAGCTGAAGGCGGGCGCGGACGTGCTCAAGTGCATGGCGACCGGCGGCGTCCTCACCGAGGGCGCGGTGACGGGCGCGCCCGAACTCACCCCCGAGGAGCTCGAGGCGTTCACCGACGCCGCCGCGCCCACCGACACTCCCACCGCGGCTCACGCCCACGGCGAGGAGGGGATCAAGAACGCGGTCGAGGCCGGCATTTCGAGCGTCGAGCACGGAACCTTCATGGACCGCGAGGCCGCCGAGATGATGGCCGAGCGCGGCACCTACTGGGTGCCGACCGCGAGCGCGCTCCGCGGTATCGTCGATCACGGGACCGAGGCCGGTATCCCCGAGGACGCCGTCGCGAAGGCCGAGGACGCCGCCGACCGCTTCGACGACGCGTGGGACCGCGCGCTCGAGGCCGACGTGCCGATCGCGATGGGGACCGATGCCGGGACCCCCTTCAACTTCTTCGGGGACATCCCCCGGGAGCTCGAGTACATGGTCGACTACGGCCTCTCGCCCGAGGGCGCGCTGGAGGCGGCCACCGTCAACGCCGCCGACCTGCTCGGGCTCGACGACGTGGGCCGGATCGAGGAGGGGTACCGCGCCGACCTCGTCGTGCTCGACGCCGACCCGACCGAGGACGTGACGGCGTGGCAGGAGCCGGAAGCGGTGTTCGCCGCGGGCGAACGGGCGAGATAGCGAGCAGAATCCGGGGTCGGCACAAAGTATTCACCTGACTCGTTAGACCGGTCGTGTATGACTGATGGTCGGCGGCGTGTGTTACGACTGGCCGGCGCGTGTCTGATCGGAATCCCGTCGGCCGGCTGTCTGTCGCCCGCCGATTCGGAGCCTTCGGGTAATTCCGAGTCTCCGGAGAACTCCGAGGCCTCGGAGAAGTCGGAGGCTTCCGGGCCCGACTACGATCAGTGTCACTTGATCAAAATCGAGTATTCCCAGCTTCCTGACGACGTTCAAGCCGAAATCAACACCGTCCTCGAAGACGGCGAGTACCGATCGGAATCGTTGCTGTTCGACGATGCGGTCGACCCGTCCTACTCGTACATCGTCCTCTACGACACACCCTACGATCCCCGTGTCGAGGACGGTGACGGCGGGACACAGATCCTCACGCTCACCGAGGTCGAATCGGTCAGAGCGCCGAATCCACCGGCGATCACCGTCAGAAACACCGCCGACCGCGAACACGAGGTCCGTATCGAGGTGGTCGGCGAAGAGACCCTCATCGACGAGACCGTCACGATCGAGTCGGACGACTTCCGGAAATACCATCCCACCGATGAGTTCGGGAGCTACGAGCTGACCGTCGAGACCCTGACCGATGAGAAGGAGCCGCGTCGATACGACTTCGTCGTCGACGACTTTCGCAAGGAAGCGGATGTCACGATAACCGACGACGACATTCACGTCTCTCAGGGGGTCGTCGACTACGCGCCGTGTGAATGGGACGGGTGATAGCGAGATACAGGCACCCGCCACCGAACGGTCGCTTTTAACCCGAGCCGACGCAAGGATCGGCCGATGACGAGCGCGAACTCCGGGTCGTCGCCCCGGCACGCGGACCCGGACGAGAACCCCTACGTGGAGTCGCCGCCGACCGACTTCGAGCCGGTCGCGGAGCTCTCTGAGAACGAGGCCGCCGAGCAGGCGTCGCTGCTCCGGGCGGCGGTCCGAGAGCACGACTACCGGTACTACGTGCGGGCCGACCCCCTGATCGCCGACGAGACGTACGACCGGCTGTTCGCCCGACTCGAAGAACTGGAGGACGCGTTCGACCTCTCGACGGAGAACTCCCCGACCCGCAGGGTCGGCGGCGAACCGCTCGACGAGCTGGAGACGGTCGAGCACGTCGCGCCGATGCGATCGATCGACAACGCGACCGAGGCGGAGGCGGTCCGCGAGTTCGACGAGCGCGTCCGGCGCGGGCTCGACGCCGAGGGGTTCGACCCCGACGCGGTCGAGTACGTCTGCGAGCCGAAGTTCGACGGGCTCTCGGTCGAGGTGGTCTACGAAGACGGGGGGTACGTCCGCGCCGCCACGCGGGGGGACGGGACCGCGGGCGACGACGTGACCGAACAGGTCCGGACGATCCGGTCCGTACCCGGGAAGCTGCGCGGCGACGCGCCGGACCGGCTCGCGGTCCGCGGTGAGGCGTACATGCCCCGCGACGCGTTCGAGGCGTACAACGAGGCGCTGATGGAGCGCGGCGAGGAGCCGTTCGCGAACCCCCGCAACGCCGCCGCCGGCACCCTCCGGCAGCTCGACCCGTCGGTCGTCGCGGAGCGCCCCCTCGAGGTGTTCTTCTTCGACGTGTTGGGGTGGGAAAACGACGGAGCGGGCTCGTCTGTGGAGCGCCCCGACACCCACTGGGCCGAGTTCGACGCCTTCGACGCGTTCGGGCTCCGGCGCACGGACCGGGTCGAGCGCGTCGACGACATCGAGGGCGCGCTCGATTACCGCGACCGGCTCATGGCCGACCGCGAGGACCTGAACTTCGCGATCGACGGGGTCGTCATCTCGGTGGACGACCGCGCGCACCGCGAGGCGCTCGGGTCGACCTCGCGGGCGCCGCGCTGGGCGTTCGCGTACAAGTTCCCGCCCCGCACCGCGACGACGACCGTGGAGGGCGTCACGGTGCAGGTGGGTCGCACGGGCCGGCTCACCCCCGTCGCCGAACTCGACCCGGTCGACGTGGGCGGCGTCACCGTCTCGCGGGCGACGCTGCACAACCCCGCCGAGATCGAGGCGCTCGGCGTGAACGTCGGCGACCGCGTGCGGATCTACCGCGCCGGCGACGTGATCCCCTACGTCCCGGAGGTGGTCGAGAAGCGCTCCGAGGGGACCTACGTCTTCCCCGACGCCTGCCCGATATGCGACGCGCCGGTCGAGCGCGACGGGCCGCTCGCGTTCTGTACCGGCGGGCTCGGCTGTCCGGCGCAGCTGAAGCGGGCGATCGAACACTGGGCGCGTCGGGATGCGCTCGACGTCGAGGGGCTGGGTCCCGAGCGCGTCGAACAGCTCCGCGAAGCGGATCTGGTCGCGTCGCTGCCGGACCTGTACGACCTGACCGTCGAGGACCTCGCCGCGCTGGAGGGGTGGGGCGAGACGAGCGCCGAGAACCTGATCGCGGAGCTGGAGGCCACGACGGAACCCCCGCTCGACGCGTTCCTCGCCGGGCTCGGGATCCCCGACGTGGGCGCGACGACCGCCCGGGCGCTGGCCGCGCACTTCGGCGACCTCGACGCGATACTCGACGCCGACGAGGCGGCGCTCCGGGCGGTCGACGACGTGGGCCCCGAGGTCGCCGAATCGATCCGGACGTTCCTCGACAACGAGGAGAATCGGGCGGCGATCGAGGGACTCCGCGAGCGCGGGGTCGACCCCGAGTCGGTCGCTGTCGAGACCGCAGACGAACTCGACGGGCTGACCTTCGTGTTCACCGGGTCGCTGTCGACGACGCGGGGCGAGGCGCAGGCGCACGTGGAGGCCCACGGCGCCGACGCCACGTCGAGCGTCTCGGGCAACACCGACTACCTCGTCGCGGGCGAGAACCCTGGACGATCGAAGCGCGACGTCGCCGACGCGGAGGGCGTGCCCGTCGTCGACGAGGAGGAGTTCGCCGATCTACTCGCCGATCGCGGAGTGGCGTGGCCGCCCGAGGGTGACGAGTAGCGACGGGACTCCCCTTAGCGTCTTAAAAAAAATACGAGCCGCTCGCGTCAGACGAGCGGGAAGATCGTCGAGACGATCAGCACCGTGATGAGGCCGGTCACCGAGATGATCGTCGTCAGCGCGGTCCACGTCTTCAGCGTCTCCGTCTTGGTGAGTCCCCCGATCTCGCTGACGAGCCAGAAGCCGGAGTCGTTGAACCACGAGAAGATGTTCCCGCCGGCGCCGATGACCATCACGAGGTAGGCCGGGTGGACGGTCAACTGCCCGGTGAGCGGCGCCATGATCCCCGCGGCGGTCAGCATCGCGGCCGTGGCGGACCCCTGCGCGATGCGGACGATCGCGGCGATGAGCCACGCCGTAACGAGCAGGCCGATACCAACTTCCTGGAGCGCGTTGGCCAGGTAATCGCCGATTCCGGAGGCCGCGAGCAGCGCGCCGAAGGCACCACCGGCCGCCGTGATCGCGGCGATGTTCCCGCCGCTTTTCAGGGCCTCGGTGAGTTCGTCGCTCCACTCGCTCCGCGTCATGGAGTCGTAGCGGTAGAACGTGTACGCGGCGGCGAGCGCGGCGATGGTCAGCGCGACGTTCTTGTCGCCGAGGAAGTCGGTGATCGGCTGCAGCGAGGTCAGGACCGGAACGACCTCTTGGAACGTGTTGACGAACGTCGAGGACGCGATTAGCAGGACCGCGAGCAGGATCGGCGCCAGCGACTCGAGCACGCCCGGCAGCTCGCTGGTCGGCCGGTCGGCGACCTCCTGTAGCTCCTCCGTCGAGGTCGCCATCGTGTCCCGAAGCGGGATGTCGAGCCGGCTGTTGATCCAGCGCCCGTAGACGAGCCCGGACATGATCGCCGCCGGAACGGCGGTCACCAGCCCGATGACGATCGTCGTGAACAGGTTGCTGCCGATCTGGTCCGCGACCGCAAGCGGACCGGGCGTGGGCGGGACGAACACGTGCGTCGTCGCGGCCCCCGCGCCGACGACGACGATGAACAGCGTGTAGTCACGGCCGACGCGGGCGCGCATCGACCGGGCGAGCGGCGCCATGAGGTAGAACACGCTGTCGAAGAACACCGGAATCGCCAACACCGAACTGCTCCCGAGCAGCGAGATGTCGGAGTTGCTCTCGCCGAGCACGTTTTGGAACCCACGAACGACCCGCTGGGCCGCGCCGCTTTCCAACATCCCCTTCCCGATGATCGCCGCCATCAGGATCGGAATCCCGATCCCCGCCATGCCGTCCCCGAACGCCGTCGCTACCTGACTTCCGGCGTCGGCGGCGGTGAAGTCCGCGACGAAGATCGTGTTCACGACCCCGACCAAGAACGCCGAGATGATCAGCCCGATGAACGCCGGGAGATCCAGCCACACGAGCATCGCGACGACAATTATCAAACCAATTATAAATGTTAGTAGCGGACTGTGCGAGAACTGAACAGTTGCTTGGAGCGGTGTCGGTATCATCCCGGCTGACATGATATACATAAATAATTAAAATTTTCGAAGTCGGGAAATTATTCCCGCGTCTATCGGTTTTCGAATATCGAAACGAACCTTCACTTTCGTCGGGGCGGAGGCGCTGCGAGCCGAAAAGGACAGTCAGATATCCTATAATCATTTCTTATAATCATTCATCTGTCATTCAACCGGGTTCAAGTTTCGTTCTCGATGACGTCGTCGTGAGCGTCCTGTGCCCGGTGCCGTAGTCCCGACGCGCCGCTACGCGCTTCCCGACTCGCCGTCACGACCCACAACCCTTTATCCGGCGACGCGGCAACGGGGCGGTATGACCGCTATCGAACTGCGGGGCGTGACGAAGGAGTTCGCCGACGTCACGGCCGTTCGCGGCCTCGACCTCACCGTCGAAGAGGGGGAGGTGTACGGCTTCCTCGGTCCGAACGGCGCCGGCAAGTCGACGACAATCGACATGGTGCTCGACCTCGTCCGGCCGACCGAGGGGACGGTGCGCGTGCTCGATCAGGACGCCACCGCCGACGGCGTCGCGATCCGTCAGCGCACCGGCGTGCTCCCCGACGGGTTCGCGGTGTACGATCGGCTCACGGGCCGGAAACACGTCGAGTTCGCGGTCCGCTCGAAGGAGGCCGACGACGACCCCGACGCCCTCCTCGACCGCGTGGGGCTCCTCGACGACGCCGACCGCAAGGCCGGCGGCTACTCGAAGGGGATGCGCCAGCGCCTCGCGCTCGCGATGGCGCTCGCCGGCGACCCCGACCTGCTCATCCTCGACGAGCCCTCCTCCGGGCTCGACCCGGCGGGCGCGAAGGAGATGCGCGAGATCGTCCGGGCCGAGGCCGACCGCGGCGCGACCGTCTTCTTCTCCTCGCACATCCTCGAACAGGTCGAGGCCGTCTGCGACCGCGTCGGAATCCTCCGCGCGGGCGAGCTCGTCGCCGAGGACTCCGTCGAGGGGCTCCGCGAGGCCGTCGGCGGCGAGGAGACGCTGGAGATCGCGATCGCCGGCGGCGACGCGGACGGCGCGAGCGACGCGGCCGTCGACGCCGTCCGCGACCTCGACGGCGTGAGCCGCGTCGACCGCGACGGGGACACCCTCGTCGTGAGCTGCGCCGACGGGGCGAAGACGCGGGTCATCGGCGCCTTAGAGGACGCGGGCGTCGCCGTCGCCGACTTCCACACCCGCGAGGCCTCGCTGGAGGACCTCTTCTTAGCGTACACCGAGGGCGACGCGCCCGGTTCGGGAGACGCCGACGCGGCGGACGGGCCTGACGCTGACGCCACCGTCGGCGACACAGATGACGCCACCGTCGGCGACGCTGATGACGCCGCCAGCGAGGGCGCGGATGATCCTGCCGGCGACGCAGACGACCCCGCCGACGCCGAGGAGGTGAGCCGATGAGTCTCGCCGCCATCGCGGAGAAGGACTTCCAGGAAGCGGTGCGCTCCCGCGGAATGTTGATCCTCGTGGCGCTGTTCTCGCTGCTCGTCGCGGTCTTCGCGTACGTCGTCAGGCCGACCGGTCAGGGCGAGCAGTTCGCGACCGAGGCCCTCCTGAGCTTCGCCGTCGGCCCCTTCCTCGTGACGACGCTCGTCCCGCTGGTCGGCGTCGTCGTCGGGTACAACGCCGTCAGCGGCGAGCGCGAGTCGGGCTCGCTGAAGCTGCTCCTGTCGCTGCCGCACTCCCGGGCCGACGTGGTCTTCGGGAAGGTGATCGGGCGGGGCGCCGCGCTCGCGCTCGCGGTCCTCACCGGCTTCCTGCTGCCGGCGCTCGTGCTGTTCGGGCTCGCGCAGACCGGGGCGCTCGCGACGTTCAACGTGGGCGCGTTCCTCGGCTACACGGTCTTCGCTGCGGTCCTCGGCGTCGTCTTCGTCGCCATCGCGGTCGGCTGCTCGGCGGCCGCGACGACGCAGCGCCGCGCGCTGATCGGCGGGGTCGCGATCTTCGTCCTGTTCGTGGTGCTGTGGAGCTTCGTCACCGGGCAGCTTCTCGACGCCGCGAGCGGGCTGATCGACCCGCTGCCGGCCTCCCAACAGCAGGTCAGCGTGTTCCTGCGGGTCGCGAACCCGATAACCGGTGTCGAACTGCTGTCCAACGCGTTCCTCGGCGAACAGCTGTTCACGGGCGAGACCGTCAACCGGCAGGTCTCGGCGGTGTCGATGCTCGTGTTCTGGACGATCGCGCCGCCGCTCGCCGGGCTCTGGAAGTTCGACAGCGACGACCTGTAGGCTCGGCTCCGAGCGGACGGCGACTGCGGATGCCGAATTCGCTCCCGCCCCCGACGTCGAGCCCACACGCGACCGCATCTTTATCACTGATGCATACGTAACTGCATACATGGCGGGGGACACCTCCATCCGGGTCTCGCGAGACGCGAAAGAGCGGCTCGACCTCCACAAGCGAGACGACGAGAGCTACGACGACGTCATCCTGCGGCTCGCTTCGACGGACAAGTGGGCGGGATTCGGCGTCGCCAGCGGTGACCCCGAGGCGTCTCGCGAGGGCGTGGACGGCCTGCGGGACTCGATGCGCGAGTCGATGGACCGAGCCGTCGAACAGACGGACGATCGAGCTCGCGACGGACGGGACGCGTGAGCGTGCTCGTCCTCGACAACAACGTCCTCAGCGACTACCTAAACGGGACGGACGCGGCGAAAGAATTCCTCACGGCACACGAGAACGACCAGTGGGCGGTCTCGTCGATCGTGCTGTACGAGGCGTTGATGGGTGCGACGTACGGCTACATCGGCGCCGATCCGGCGACGGTGCGGCAGGCAGTGACCGGATCGATTCGGGTGCTCGACGTCACGGAGCGAACCGCGATCGAAGCTCGGCGGCTCCAAGACGACCTTCTCGATGAGGGTTCACCGGTCGATCAGCTCGATGCGCTCATCGCCGCGTCGGCAGTCGAACGCGGCGGGACGTTCGCGACCGCCGAGAAGACGTTCGGCAGCGACGCGGTGCGGTCAAAACTCGATGTCGCTGTGTACGAACCGGAGTGAGGTGACCGCTCTGCCGGCCTACGCCGACGCGCGCTCGATCGCCGCCTCGAGGTCGGCCACGATGTCGGCCGGGTCCTCGATGCCGACGGAGAGACGCACCATGTCGCCGGTGACGCCGGCGGCCTCCTGTTCCTCCTCCGTCAACTGTTGGTGGGTCGTCGACGCCGGGTGGATGACGAGCGTCTTCGCGTCGCCGACGTTGGCGAGAAGCGAGGCCAGATCCGCGTTCTCGACGGTCCCCTTCGCGGCCTCGTAGCCGCCCTCAAGCCCGAAGGTGATCATGCCGCCGTAGCCGCCCTCTAAGTACTCGCTGGCCTCCTCGTGGGTCTCGTGGCTCTCCAGTCCGGGGTAGTTCACCCACGCCACCTCGTCGTGGTCCTCGAGGTACTCCGCGACGATCCCGGCGTTCTCGCAGTGGCGGTCCATCCGCAGCGGGAGCGACTCGGTCTGCTGGAGGGTGTTCCACGCGTCGAACGGCGACTGCTGGTCGCCCAGGTCGCGCAGCCCGCGGGTGACCGCCGCGAAGGTGAACGCCGCGTCGCCGAACGCCTCGACGTAGTTTATCCCGTGGTACGCCGGGTTGTCCTGCGCGATCTCCGGGTACTTCTCGGCGTGCTCGCCCCACGGGAACGACCCGCCGTCGACGAGGACGCCGCCGACGGTGGTGCCGTTGCCGGTGAGCCACTTGGTCGTCGACTCCCAGACGAGGTCCGCGCCGTGGTCGAGCGGGCGGCAGAGATAGGGGGTCGCGAACGTGTTGTCGACGAACAGCGGGACGCCGTGGTCGTGCGCGATGTCGGCGATCCGCTCGATGTCCGGCGTGACGAGGGCGGGGTTCCCGATGGTCTCGAGGTGGACGTAGGCGGTGTCCTCGTCGATCGCGTCGGCGTACCCCTCGTAGTCGAGCGGGTCGACGAACCGCGTCGAGACCCCGCGGCGCTCGACCGAGTGCGTGAGGTAGGTGTAGGTGCCGCCGTACAGCGCCGACGACGAGACGACGTTGTCGCCCGCGGACGCGAGCATGAACGTCGCGAGATCGAACGCCGCCATCCCCGACGACGTGGCGACCGCGCCCACGCCGTTCTCGAGCGAGGCGATCCGCTCCTCGAGGGCGGCGTTCGTCGGGTTCATGATCCGCGAGTAGACGTTGCCCGCCTCCTCTAACGCGAACAGCCGGGCGGCGTGGTCGGCGTCCTCGAACTCGTAGGAGGTCGTCTGGTAGATGGGCGTCGCCCGGGCCCCGGTCGCCGGGTCCGGGTTCGACCCCGCGTGGACGCTTCGCGTGCGGAACTCGCGGTCGACGTCGTCTTCGTCGGCTGGCATACCCCTGCATGCGCGCGCCGAGCGCTTAAAGCCGCCCGACCGTCGCGGGCGTTTCCGGTACCTCGGAGACGGGTCTGGGAGTCGGAGATCCGCGAACGCCGGCGATTCCGAGTCGAACGACTCCTCTCGTGACAACCGTTAACAGCGTCGGCCCGTAACGTGGACTATGGGAACACAAGGTCCGCGCGACGACGCCTTCGAGATCGGGGAGGCGACGGGGTCGATCCCGGACGCCGTCTGGCGGTACACGGCGCTCGCGGGCGCGCTCCTCGTCGGCTTCGCCCTCCTCAGCCAGAGCCTCGTCTACGGGGTCGGGGCGCTCGCGGTGTTGGTCGCGGCGGTCACGGTCGTCAGCGCGGTCGAAATCGTCGACGCCTACGACAAGGAGGCGCTCACGGTGTTCGGCGAGTACCGGAAGCTCCTCCAGCCGGGCGTCCACCTCATCCCGCCGTTCGTCTCCCGAACGTACGCGTTCGACATGCGGACGCAGACGATCGACGTGCCGAGCCAGTCGGCGATCACGCGGGACAACTCCCCGGTGACCGCGGACGCCGTCGTCTACATCAAGGTGATGGACGCGAAGAAGGCCTTCCTCGAAGTCGACGACTACAAGAACGCCGTCTCGAACCTCGCGCAGACCACCCTCCGCGCCGTCCTCGGCGACATGGAGCTCGACGACACGCTCTCCCGGCGCGACCAGATCAACGACCGCATCAACGAGGAGCTGGACGAGCCGACCGACGAGTGGGGGATCCGGGTCGAGGCGGTCGAGGTCCGCGAGGTGAGCCCCTCACAGGAGGTCCAGCGCGCGATGGAGCAACAGACCGGCGCCGAGCGCCGCCGCCGCGCGATGATCCTCGAAGCGCAGGGGGAACGCCGCTCGGCGATCGAGCAGGCGGAGGGCGACAAGCAGTCGAACATTATCCGCGCGCAGGGTGAAAAGCAGTCGCAGATCCTCGAGGCGCAGGGGGACGCGATCTCGACGGTCCTCCGCGCCCGCTCGGCCGAGTCGATGGGCGAGCGTGCCATCATCGAGCGCGGTATGGAGACCTTAGAAGAGATCGGGAAAGGCGAGTCGACGACGTTCGTCCTCCCGCAGGAGCTCACCAGCCTCGTCGGCCGCTACGGCAAGGCGCTGTCCGGTTCCGACGTACAACAGATGGAGGGGTTAGAGGGCAAGGAGTTCGACGAGGAGACGGAGAGGCTGCTCGGGCTCGAAGACATCGAGAGCGCGTTAGAGGAGCTCGACTCGGTCGCCGACAACGACCTCCGAACCGACGAGACCCGCGACGCCGACACCCTTCGGGACGCGGAGGTGTCCGGCGAGGCGGATCTCGACCGGGAGGGCGACCGAGATATCGAGCTGGAGGCCGAAAGCGAGCGACCGGGGGACTGAGAGCCGAGCGACGGGTGTCACGCGTCGTCGACGGCAAGCGGGTTGCTACCACGACCGCGCCGGCGGCGCTACCCAGTTTTACGGAGAATCGGGGAGAAAGCCTCGCGCTTCAGCGCGGGGAGGATGTCAAAGATCCTCGAATCCGAAGACATCGACCGCGAGGCGGACCGGGGCGTCGATCTGGAGTCGAAGACTGAGCGACCGGGACGGCAGGCGAGCCGCCTACGAGGAGCGATCAGCTCTCACAGGCCCTGCACTCGAGAATATCTCGACTGAATTTCTGTGCAGCGTTCACGCTGTGCTGATAGTAGAGGCTCTTTACCCCCTTCTTCCAGGCTTCTATGTAGAGCTGATTGATCTCCTTGACGCTCACTTCACTCGGGTCGATAGAGACGTTCACGCTCTGTGCTTGGTCTATGTGTTTCTGTCTCTGTGCTGCTTGGTTGATGATCGCCATCTGTGGTATCTCTGCAAAAGTCTTGAACACCTCTTTCTCTTCGTCCGTCAGACACTCGAGATGTTGAACGCTCCCGTCTTTGTTTGCGATGCTGTCCCAGACTTCGCGCGTGTCTTCGTCTCGCTCCGCCAGTATAGCCTGAAGGAATCTGTTTTTTTGCGTCGATTTCAGCTTCGCGCCGTCTCGCACGAAGTAGTTCGCTTTCAGCGGCTCGATGCTCGGACTGACCTGACCCAGAATAACGCTGCTCGATTTTGTCGGGGCCACGCTCATCGTCGTCGTGTTCCGCCTGCCGTACCCCTCTAGGACCTCCGGCTCCCCGAACTCGTCGGCAAGCGCTTCACTCGCCTCGTAGCTCCGCTCTTTGATCGTCCGGAACAACTCATCGTTCTTCTCCATCGCTTCCATACTGTCGAAGGGGATCATGTTGCTCTGGAGATAGCTGTGCCACCCGAGGACGCCGATCCCTATCGCTCTGTGTCGCTTCGCAAACCGCACGGCCCGCTCCATGAACCGTGTCCCCTCCGTTTTTTGAATGAATTCCTCCATCACCGCGTCCAGAAACCGCGTCAGTGTCTCCACTGCATCGGTATCCTTCCATTCGTCGTAGTGGAGAGCGTTCATACTCGAGAGACAGCAGACGAAGCTCTCGTCAGCCGTGGCCGGCAGTGCTATCTCGGTACAAAGATTGGACGCGTTAATCTGGTAGTCCTTGTCCTTGTACACCTGCGGTTTCCCCTCGTTCATGTTCCCCCGGAAAATGATATACGGGACGCCGATGTTGATCCGGGTCTCGATGATATCTGCCCACGTCTCTCGTTTCTCTTCGTCGCCGTCGACCATCGCTTGGAACCAGTCATCGCCGATGATGACGCCGTAGTAGATGTCCTGTACCGGGTCCCCTTCGGTTTTGATGTTAAGCCACTCTTCCAAGTCGTCGTGTTCGACGTCGATATAGCCAGCGAACTGCCCTCTCCGGGTTTCACCCTGGCTGATGACGTTGATGATCGTGTCGAACAGCTCCGTGAAACTGTAGCTCCCGTTACTCTTGCCGTTGTCCGTTATCGGACTGCCTCGCGGCCGCAGCTCGCCGAAGTACCCGCTCGTGCCTCCGCCCTGCTTGGTCATTTCGCCCACCTCTGCCTGGGTGTGGAGAATACTCTCTATGTTATCCTCCATGTAGCTGCCGAAGCAACTGATAGGAAGGCCTCTGTCCAGTCCGAAGTTGGACCACACTGGGCTGGCGAGGCTATAGTAGCCTCGGCTCATGTACTCGTAGAACGTGTCGGCGAAGCCCTCGTCGTCGAGGATTTCTTCAGCGCGCTCCGCTATTTGTCTGACTCTCTCTTCGGCTGTGACGCCCTCAAGCAGATACCCCTCTCTGAGGAACTCTCTGCTGTCCTCGTTCAACCAGTAGAACGGCTCTTCGTGCTGTTGATCGACGTGATCGAGTGCTGTTTGTGCCATTGTTAAAACATGTCCTCGGCGGTAACGCTCTGCGTGTGTTTGTTGTACGTGGTCGACCGCTTGCTGAAGAAATCGTTATCTTTCGTCATCATAATGTCCTCGTCGAACCAGCGCGTCTCCTCAAGCAGGTCATCGTCTGTCTCGAATACCGGCTCCACGCCGACGTTTTTTAGACTCTGATTGAACCGGTCTCGCAGAAACGCGTTCACGTGCGTTCGAGGGAGAAACTCCAGCTCTCCATCCTCGAAAATCCAATCGAGAATCTCCATCTCTGCCTCGTACGCCTGCTGACAAGCCTCCTGGACGTCCTCCTCGAAGTCGTCATCGAAGAGATCCGGGTTCTCCTCTCTGATCGTCTCTACCAGTTCGACCCCGAACAGACCGTGAATCTGCTCCTCTTTGCTGGTCGCTTCGACGGCGTTCGCTATCCCCTTGAATTTCTTTTCGTGCTTGTCGAAGCTCGTCATTATGAGGAACTGGCTGAACAGCGATACGTGCTCGACGAACGTGCTGAACAGCAGGATGCTCATCACGTACTCCCGTTCGTCGTCGCTCTCGCTCTTCTCCAGGTATTCGTCGAGATACTCGATCCGCTTTTTCATCGCTGGCTCCTCAGTCACCTGCTCGAAATCGTCCGTGATCCCCAAGACATCGAGTAAATGGCTGTAGGCGTCCATGTGCCGCACTTCACTCTCCGCGAAGGTCATGCCCACATTCCCGACCTCGGCCTTGGGCATCTCCTCGTAGATGTCCGACCAAAACGTCTTCACCTGTACCTCGATCTGTGCGATGGCCAACATCGTCCGCTTGATAACGGTCTGCTCAGCAGCGTTCGTGTTGACCTTGAAGTCTTGGACATCTCCGTCGAAATTAAACTCCGTGTGCACCCAGTAGCTGTTCCGAATCGCCTCGACGTAGTCGAGGAAGTCGGCGTACTCGTAGGGCTTCAGCTGTTTCCTCTCCGAAAAGATGTCCGTCTCTATATCTTCGCCTGTACTCGCGTTCGTGTTTGCGTTTTCGCTTTCACTCATCGTTGGTCATCTCGAACGTGACCGATCGCGTTAGATTGCCTCTGCCACTGTCTGGCGTCAGTCCGGTGAGTTCGACCGTGATCGCGTCGCTCGGAAGACGGTCTTACAGCGTACCGTGAGTTTGGCCGTGTGAACCGTATCGAATCACACAGACTCCACTGTTATAAGTATTACCAATAAAATTGTAGTATAACAACCTCACTTTCATAATAGGGGAGCGGAGTTGTCCCTCCGATCCGCGAACGGGCGGTGCCGAGACGAAGACTGAGCGGTGATCTCCGGGTACTGGTGGTTGCTACGGCGCCGACTGGCGGCGTCAAGCCCGCGCCAGTCCAATCGCGAGGGCTCCACAGAGCGGTTCGGCGAGAAGTGCGAACCCGATCCCGGACGCGAGCGGGGGACAGACAACGCGTGAGACTCGGACAACGCCGACCCCGCCCGGCAGGACGAGGAGATCCGCGAGGCCGACCGGGACAGCGAACTTGAGGCGGAAAGCGAGCGGCCGAGCGACTGAGCACCGATCACGCGATTTCTCGATAGGGGGAGTTCCCGGCCCGAATCAGGGCCGCCACGTCTCGGGATCGACCGCCCAGAGCAACCCCACCGCGCCGGCGCCGGAGACGCCACCAGTGACGAGTCCGAGCGGAGAGCCGGACCCGGCGACGACCGACGCGAGCAGCAGGGCCGCGCCGACGAGCAGCGTGACCGTGTCCTCCGTGATCGTGGCGCGGACCACGGGCGCGATAGCGGCGCCGGCGATGGCCCCGGCGGCGATCCGGGCGCCGAATCCGGATCGAAGGAGGTCGTACGCGGCCGGATCGGTCGCGGTCGCGAGGGTCGATTCGGGAGCTACCCCGAGACCGAGCCCGAACGCGACCGCGGTCGCGGCACCTATCGCCGGCGCGGACAGCGCGGCGCGCGCGGAGAGGTCGGCGTCGGCGAGCGCGGCGACGCCGCCGACCAGCAGCACCGACCCGGCCGCGAGCAGGAGCGGCGAAGCGAGCAGCGAGACCGGCGAGGGCGTGACGACCGAGAGCCCCGTCGGGCTCGACGACGAGGGGACGACCGCGAGGGTGGTCTCGGACGCGAGGTACAGCGACGCCGCGGCGGCGAGGAGGGCGACCGATCCGACGAGACGACGGCGGAGGGTACTCATGATCGGTCGGACACCGCGCGGATACAAAACTGTCTCGGGAGGTGACTGTTCGTATCTCGTGATCGAGGGCCCGCGTCAGACGGTCACGCCGGCGCGGTCGCCCTCGATCGAGACGACCACGCGAGCGGGCGGCCCTCGCTCGTCCGCCAGTCGCAGAAGAAGGGTCTTGACCACCGGTTCGTCGGTCTCGACCTCGCCGCGAACGCCCGCGACGTCGACGGCGACGCGGAGTGAGTGGTCCCCGATGCGGCTGACCGACCCCAGCCGGAGTTCGACCTCGGGTGCGGTGAGCCGCTGCGCGGCGACGAGCACCGCCCTGCCGCCGTCGCCGACGAACGAGGTGGCCTCGACGAACGCCATCGTCTCCGGTTGATCGGGGAGAACCGCGGCCTTCGCCGCCGACTTCGACCGGAAGGAGGCGGCGTGGGTCACCAGTCCCTCCGGGCGCGAGCGAACGCTCTGTCCCTCGACGAGCGGGTCGCCGTCGACGTAGTCACTCCGGACGGCGAGGTCCCGCGGCGTCGACGCCGCCAGGTCGTGGAGCCGATCGGTACAGCCCGCGCTGGCGACGGTACAGAGGCCGGCCACCAGCGCGCGGCGCTTCATGTGACGCGTTCCGACGGTCGCGGTTAAAAACCCCGGCGTCGCGGGTCTCGGCGCGCGAGAATCGGAGCCGGGACGGGAGTAAGGGTAGGGAGTGAGAGCGGACCGCTACTCGTCGATCATCGGCGCCGGCACGCCGTCGTCGCCGCCGTCGAGCTCGAACGCGCGGCGGAGCTCCGCGATCCGGTCGCGGATGTCGGCCGCCAGCTCGAACTCCAGGTTGCTCGCGGCCTCGTCCATCCGTTCTTCGAGCGCCTCGATCTGCGCTTTCGCCTCCTCTTCGCTCTCCACGTCGCCGACGCTGACCGACGAGGTGTCCGTCTTCGACCCCGGCAGGTTCGTCTCCCCGACCGGCTTGTCGATGGTGGTCGCCTCGTAGCCGTGCTCCTCGTTGTACTCGAGCTGGATCTCGCGGCGGCGCTGGGTCTCCTCGATGGCTTCCTCCATCGAGTCGGTCACCCGGTCGGCGTAGAGGACGACCTCGCCGTTGACGTTGCGCGCGGCCCGCCCCATCGTCTGGACGAGGGTCGTCGTGGAGCGGAGGAACCCCTCCTGGTCGGCGTCGAGGATGGCGACGAGCGAGACCTCCGGGATGTCGAGCCCCTCGCGCAGGAGGTTGATCCCGACGAGCACGTCGATGTTGCCCAGTCGGAGGTCGCGGATGATCTCGTGGCGTTCGAGGGTGTCCGTCTCGTCGTGCATGTACGCCACGTCGATCCCGGCCTCCTCGAAGTACTCCGTGAGGTCCTCGGCCATTCGCTTGGTGAGCGTGGTGACCAAGACGCGCTCGTCGCGCTCGATCCGGTCGTCGACCCGTTCGAGGAGGTTCTCGACCTGCCCCGTCGCCTCCGCGATCTCCACCTTCGGGTCGACGAGGTGGGTCGGCCGGACGATCTGCTCGACGATCTGATCGGAGGTCTCGCGCTCGTAGTCGCCCGGCGTCGCCGAGACGTAGAGGGTGCGGTCCGTCTTCTCCTCGAACTCCTCGAACGTGAGCGGGCGGTTGTCGTAGGCGGTCGGGAGCCGGAACCCGTTCTCGACGAGCGAGTCTTTCCGCGACTTGTCGCCCTCGTACTGGCCCTTTATCTGGGGGATCGTCTGGTGGGACTCGTCGACGACGGTGAGGAAGTCGTCGGGGAAGTAGTCGAGCAGGGTGTAGGGGGCGTCGCCGGACTCGCGGTCGTCCATGTGGACCGAGTAGTTCTCGATCCCCGAGCAGTAGCCCGCCTCCCGTAGCATCTCCAGGTCGAAGGTGGTGCGTTCCTCGATGCGCTGGGCCGCCACGAGGTCGCCCTGCCGCTCGAAGTAGCTCACCCGCTTCTCCATCAGGTCCTCGATCTCCGCGATCGCCTGCTCCAGCTGGTCGTCCGGGATCGAGTAGTGCTCCGCGGGGTGGAGCATGACGGCGGGCTCCTCCGAGACGACCTCGCCTTTCATCGGGTCGACCTTGAGCATCCGGTCGATCTCCTCGCCCCACAGCTCCACCCGGACCGCGTACCGCCCGTACATCGGGTAGATCTCGACGGTGTCGCCCCGAACCCGGAAGGTGCCCTGCGTGAAGTCCACGTCGTTGCGCTCGTAGTTCAGGTCGACGAGGTCGGCGAGCAGCCGCTCGCGGCCGACCTCCTCGCCCATCTCCAACCGGAGCGCCATGTCGCGGTAGTTCTGCGGGTCACCGAGCCCGTAGATCGCGGAGACGGAGGCCACCACGATCACGTCGTCACGCGTCAGGAGCGAGCGCGTCGCGGAGTGGCGCAGGCGGTCGATCTCCTCGTTTATCGACATCTCCTTGTCGATGAACGTGTCCGTCTGCTCGACGTACGCCTCCGGCTGGTAGTAATCGTAGTAGGAGACGAAGTACTCGACGGCGTTGTCCGGGAACAGCTCGCGGAACTCCTCGTACAGCTGGGCGGCGAGCGTCTTGTTGTGGGCCAAGACGAGGGTCGGCTGATCGAGCTCCTCGGCGACCCACGAGACGGTGTTGGTCTTCCCGGAGCCGGTGACGCCCAGCAGGGTCTGCTTGTCGGCGCCCGACTCGAACCCCTCGACCAGCTTCTCGATCGCCTCCGGCTGGTCGCCCGCGGGCTCGAACGGGGCGTCGACGCGGAGGGGGCGGTCGACGGTCGGACGGTCCTCGGAGAGGGGGGAGTCGGCGTCGCTCACTATACGTGTCGTTGGGGGGCGAGACACTTGAGCGGCGCGGCCACACCGTGTCCTCGGGGGACATACAGCCGATTTCGACAGAAAGTATTTGCACCACCCGTGGCCTCACCGACTATGAGACGACGAGCCCTCCTCGCCTGTGCGCTGTCGGCGGCGATCGCCGGCTGTACCGACGACGATCCGAACGACGGGAACAACGAAACCGACGGCGGGGAAGACGATCCGGGCGGCGGAAACGACCGGCCGGACGACGGAGACAACGAATCCGACACCGCGAACGGCGAAACCGACGATGGCGAGAACGGCGTCGAGGAGTCGAAATACAGGGTCGTCGTGGAGGCACCGGAATCGGACCCCGATGACGGGTCGGTCTGCGAGTTCGAGGCGCTCCCGGCCGCCGCCCGAGACGAGTTCGAGGCCGCGATCGAGGGCGTCGACTTCGAGAGCGCCGACCGCGGCGACTACACGTCCACGAGCTCACCGGCCATACTCGATACGGACTGTTACAACAGCTACGTCGCGTACGAGGGCGAGTACTACTGGGTCGGAGTCGATGTCGGAGGCGGGTGAGGACCTCCCTGTTACGGAGAATCGGGGAGAAAGCCTCGCGCTTCAGCGCGGGGAGCATGTCAACCTCGCACTGTTCGTCTGGATGGCGACCGGCATCTGGGTGAATTTCGACGCCCACGCTCGCGGGAGCGACTATCCGGCCTTCTGGGGCGTTTTCGCGCCGGTTTCGGGCGTCATACTGTTGTACTACCTGCTGTGGTGGCGTCGCGGACGGTCTCGCGAGTACCCGCCGTCTCGCTGGGAGCGATCCGCGTCCCACCACTCGATCTAGGCTTCTATATAAAAGAGGCGTGTGAACGTGACTCATACTGCCCGATACTCCCCCACCGTGTTGCGGTTTCGCACGCACCGAACAAAGGATTTATATAGAATCACAATCAATCAATGGCTGTAATGTCACAGCGCCAGCGGATGGGCAATCAGCCCATGATCGTACTTTCCGAGGAGTCGCAGCGAACATCCGGAAAGGACGCTCAGAACATGAACATCACGGCCGGGAAGGCGGTCGCGGAGTCCGTCCGCACCACGCTCGGCCCGAAAGGGATGGACAAGATGCTCGTCGACTCCGGCGGGTCCGTCGTCGTCACGAACGACGGCGTCACCATCCTGAAGGAGATGGACATCGACCACCCGGCGGCCAACATGATCGTCGAGGTCAGCGAGACGCAGGAGGAGGAGGTCGGTGACGGGACCACCTCCGCCGTCGTCGTCGCCGGTGAGCTCCTCGATCAGGCCGAGGAGCTCCTCGACCAGGACATCCACGCGACCACCCTCGCGCAGGGGTACCGCCAGGCCGCCGAGAAGGCCAAGGAGATCCTCGACGAGGAGGCCATCGACGTCTCCGCGGACGACTACGACACGCTCGTCGAGATCGCCGAGACGGCGATGACGGGCAAGGGCGCCGAGAACTCCAAGGACCTGCTCGCCGAGCTCGTCGTCGACTCCGTCCTCGCGGTCCAGGACGACGACGGCATCGACACGGAGAACGTCTCCGTCGAGAAGGTCGTCGGCAGCTCGATCGACAAGTCCGAGCTCGTCGAGGGCGTCATCGTCGACAAGGAGCGCGTCGACGAGAACATGCCCTTCGCGGTCGAGGACGCCGACGTGGCGCTGTTCGACGGCGCAATCGAAGTGAAGGAGACGGAGATCGACGCCGAGGTCAACGTCACGGACCCCGACCAGCTCCAGCAATTCCTCGACCAGGAGGAGGAGCAGCTCCGCGAGATGGTCGACCACCTGACGGAGATCGGCGCCGACGTCGTCTTCGTCGGTGACGGCATCGACGACATGGCGCAGCACTACCTCGCGCAGGAGGGCATCCTCGCCGTCCGCCGCGCGAAGTCCGACGACCTCAAGCGCCTCGCCCGCGCGACCGGCGGCCGCGTCGTCTCCAACCTCGAGGACATCGAGACGGACGACCTCGGCTTCGCTGGCTCCGTCGCCCAGAAGGACATCGGCGGCGACGAGCGCATCTTCGTCGAGGACGTCGAAGAGGCGAAGTCCGTCACGCTCATCCTCCGCGGCGGCACCGAACACGTCGTCGACGAGGTCGAGCGCGCAATCGACGACTCGCTCGGCGTCGTCCGCACGACGCTGCTCGACGGGAAGGTGCTGCCCGGCGGCGGCGCCCCCGAGGCCGAGCTGGCACTCCAGCTCCGCGACTTCGCCGACTCCGTCGGCGGCCGCGAGCAGCTCGCCGTCGAGGCGTTCGCAGACGCGCTGGAAGTCATCCCGCGCACCCTCGCCGAGAACGCGGGTCTCGACCCCATCGACTCGCTGGTCGACCTCCGCTCCCGCCACGACGGCGGTGAGTTCGGCGCCGGTCTCGACGCCTACACGGGCGACGTGATCGACATGGAGGCCGAGGGCGTCGTGGAGCCGCTCCGCGTCAAGACCCAGGCCATCGAGTCCGCCACCGAGGCGGCAGTCATGATCCTCCGCATCGACGACGTCATCGCGGCCGGCGACCTCAAGGGCGGCGGCACCGACGACGGCGGCGACGACGGCGGCCCCGGCGGCGCGCCCGGCGGAATGGGCGGCGGCATGGGCGGCATGGGCGGTATGGGCGGCGCGATGTGAAGTTCGGTTAACGCCTTCACACCCCAACCGACCGCAGCCGCTTCGCCGAACCGCACCGCCTCTCGACCGACCGTCGCGCGCCCCTTCGGGCCTCGACGACACGCGATTTTTATCGACGACCGCCTCGACGACCGCGGAGCCGCCGGCTCGCCGAGCGATCGCGTTCATCGGTACCGACCCGCATATTCGTCGTCGTCGACACGAGGGTAACACCCGCGTAACCACCGGACAGCGGTGTCCGCGAGCGGTTAAGTGACTCCCGGCCGTTCGATCCTCCGACGAGGTTTTTACCTTCACAATGCCACAGCAGAAAGCCGACTACGCAGACGACGCCGAGATCGACGCGGAACTGGACGAACTTCCCGACGACGAGACCGTCGAGGAGACGGTCGCGAACCTCGAGGAGCGCGGCTTCGACGTGATCGTCGTCGACGACGCCGACGAGGCGCTGGAGGCGGTCCGGTCGCAGATCCCCGCGGGCGTCTCCGTGATGAACGGGCACTCGACCACCCTCGAGGAGATCGGCTTCGACGACCTCCTCGGCGAGGGCGACCACGAGTGGGAGAGCCTCCCCGACGAGATCTGGAGCATCGACGACGACGCCGAACGACAGACCGCGCGGCGCGAGTCGCAGACGGCCGACTACTTCCTCGGCGGCATCAACGCGGTCGCGCAGACGGGCGAGCTCGTCGCCGCCGACCTCTCCGGCAGCCGAGTCGGGGCGTACCCGTTCGCCGCCGGCAACGTGGTCATCGTCACGGGCACGAACAAGATCGTTCCGACGCTCGACGACGCGCTCGACCGGCTGGAGTCGGTCGCGTACCCGCTGGAGAACGAGCGCGCACAGGAGGCGTACGGCGTCGAGTCGGCGATCGCCAAGCAGCTCATCTACCGCCGCGAGACCGAGGAGGGCCGGACGACGGTCGTCCTCGTGCGCGAGCAGCTCGGGTACTGAACCCGGCACGCGCCTCGCCGGTTCGACGGCGACGCGTCACGCGTTCTTCCCCCGGTTTTCGCGCTCGTGAGCCGCGGCGCCGTCGCTTGTGGTGTTGTTAGCGGGAGTGATGGTGGGCCGGGAGGGATTCGAACCACGGTCGCACGATCGCCTCGCTTCGCTCGGCGCTGCGTGCTCTCTGGTTCGAATCCCTCCTGCCGGTTCCCTCACCGCCTCGCTGTCGCTCGGCGGTTCAGTGCACGGGCCGGGAGGGATTCGAACCCCCGACCGTCCGGTTAAAAGCCGGACGCTCTCCCTAACTGAGCTACCGGCCCAGACACGAATCGGTACGGCGAGACCACGGATAAACGTTTAGAAACCGCGTGCAGCGAGGGGAGCGCCCGTCGACCCGAAACGGTTTCCCGGAACGCCACCGTCGCCGACCGCATGGACTTCGACATGCGCGCGTTCGCCGCCGATCTCTGCCGGTTCGCCTCCACGGCCGGCGAGGAGGCGGCCGCCGCCGACTTCGTCGAGGGCGAGCTCGACGCGCTCGGGTTCGAGACGTACGCGTGGGACGCCGATCCGGACCTGCTCGCCGATCACCCCTCCTTCCCGGACGACCTCGACGAGGCGGACGTGACTGGTCGGCGGAGCGTCGCGGGCGTGCTCGAACTCGGCGGGGCCGACGAAGGGGAAAGCGACGACGAGGACGCGACCGACAACACTCCCACGGTCGTCTTGAACGGCCACATCGACGTGGTACCGGCCGAATCTGGGGAGTGGTCGAGCGATCCGTTCGAGCCGGTGTGGGGGGAGAGCGAGGGCGAGGAGGAAGGCGATACCGGCGAGACCCTCACCGCCCGCGGCGCCGCGGACATGAAGTCGGGGGTCGCGGCGTGCGTCGGCGCGGCCCTCGACGTGCGGGAGGCGGTCGAGACCGGCGCGCTCGATCTCCCGGACGCGGGGGTCCGGGTCGTCGTCGAGGCGGTCGCCGGCGAGGAGGACGGCGGGTACGGGGCCGCGACCGCGGCGCTCGCGAACCCCTACCCCTTCGAGCGCGACGCCGCGATCGTCGCGGAGCCGACGGAGCTGAGCCCCGTGGTCGCCACCGAGGGGTCGCTGATGGCGCGGTTAGAGCTGACCGGGCGGAGCGCTCACGCCGCCACGCGCTGGCGCGGCGAGGACGTGCTCCCGCGGTTCGAGGCGATCCGAGGTGCGTTCATGGAGCTGGAGACGGAGCGCGCCGAGGCGGTCGAGCACCCCCTGTACGGCGAGTTCCCGGTGCCGTGGCCGGTGGTGTGCGGGACGGTCGAGGCCGGGTCGTGGGCGTCGACGGTGCCGGCGACGCTGACCGCCGAGTTCCGGATCGGCGTCGCGCCCGGCGAGACGGTCGACGAGGTGGAGGCGGCGTTCCGCGCGCGGTTAGCGGAGGTCGTCGCGGACGACCCGTGGCTCCGCGAGCACCCGCCGACGTTCGAGCGGTTCTCGGTGCAGTTCGAGGCGAGCGAGGTCGCCGTCGACGAGCCGATCGTGGCGGCGGCGCGGGCGGGGCTCGTCGAGGCGGGACTCCCCGACGCGGAGCCGACGGGCGCGACCTACGGCGCGGACTCCCGGCACTACGTCGCGGCGGGGATCCCGACGGTCCTGCTCGGACCGGGGACCGTCACGGAGGCGCACTACCCGGACGAGACGATCGCGTGGGAGGAAGTCGAAAGCGGGAGAGAAGCGATCGCGGCCGCGGTCGGTCGGTTCGCGGCGGAGTACGCCGCGCCCGACTCGGAGGGCTACTCCGGGTCCGACTCGGCGAAGTAGTCGTCGAGCGCCTCGGCGACGAGGTCGCCGGGCTCGATGTTCCGGTTCGAGGCGCGTCGCCTGAGCTCGACGTAGGCGTCGAGCGGGAGGTCGATCTCGACGTGGCCGAGCTCGACGCCCGCCTCGCGGACCGCGGTCTCGACGTCGCTCCCGTCGTTGACGGCGGAGGCGATGGAGCGCACCTCCCGGACCGTGAGGTCGCCGTCGATGGTCGCCCACGCCAGCAGGTAGCGGTCGGTACCGCCGAGGCGCGCGACGTGTTTCGCCGCGCTCGGCGCGATCCGCCCGCTCGCGACCTGCCTGCGGATCGCCTGCGGGAGGTCGTGGACGCGGGCCCACTTGCGGATGAACGCCACCGACACCTCGTCGCCCGCGCGCTCGGCGGCCGCCTTGTACGAGCCGACGCCGCGGACGAGCGCGGCGCAGGCGGCCGCCCCCCGGAGCATCAGCACGTGGTCGTCGTCGCCGACGTCGCCGGCCGCGAAGCGGGCGACCGTCTCGGCCGCCTCGGCGACGCTCTCGGGGTCGTCGGGGTCGAACCCCACCGCCTCGGCGGCGCGCTCGCCCGTGACCTCCGGGTCCGCCCGGACGACGGGCTCGCCGACGGGAGAGCGTCTGTCCGCGGGTGACTCCTCGTTCATGTCCTACCCCTTCGGGTGCGCGCACATAAGCGGCCGGCACCGGGGCAGGTTTCGCTGACGACGGCGACGGTCGAAACGCCTGGATCGGCGGCGTCGCGAGACGCCGAACCGGCGCGTGCGGCCGATGAAGCGGGGTTTTTACCGGGCGACCGACACCACACGGCATGGACGAACGCGTACGCGAACACGCGGCGGTGCTCGTCGACTGGAGCGCGCGGGTCGAGGCCGGCGACGACGTGGTCGTGAGCGTCGCCGAGGACGCCCACGAGCTGGGCGTCGCGGTCGCCGAGGCGCTCGGCGAGCGGGGCGCGAACGTCACGACGCTGTACGGATCGGACGAGGTCTCGCGGGCGTATCTGAAGGGGAGCGAGGCGGGAGCGGAGGGCGACGACAGCGCCGGCGACGGCGACGCGCCCGCCTTCGACGACGACCCGGCCGTCGAGCGCGCGCTGTTCGAGGCCGCGGACGCCTACCTCCGGATCGGCGGCGGGCGCAACACCACCGCGACCGCGGACGTGTCGAGCGAGACGCGGCGGGCGTACGCGAAAGCCCGACGGGACGTGCGCGAGGCGCGGATGGACACCGACTGGGTGTCGACGGTCCACCCGACGCGCTCGCTCGCCCAGCAGGCCGGGATGGCCTACGAGGAGTACCGGGACTTCGTCTACGACGCCGTGCTCCGCGACTGGGAGGCGCTCGCCGACGAGATGGCGGCGATGAAAGAGGCCCTCGACGCCGGCGACGAGGTCCGGATCGTCACCGAGCGCGACGACGCCCCCGACACGGACGTGTCCATGTCGATCGCGGGCCGCACCGCGGTCAACTCCGCCGCCTCCGTTGCGTACGACTCGCACAACCTCCCCTCCGGCGAGGTGTTCACCGCCCCCTACGACACCGAGGGCGAGGCGTTCTTCGACGTGCCGATGACGATCGACGCGACGCGCGTCCGGGACGTGCACCTCGTCTTCGAGGACGGCGAAGTCGTCGACTTCTCCGCGGGCGCCGGCGAGGACGCGCTCGCGAGCGTGCTCGACACCGACGCGGGCGCCCGGCGGCTCGGCGAGCTCGGCATCGGGATGAACCGCGGCATCGATCGGTTCACCGACTCGATCCTCTTCGACGAGAAGATGGGCGACACGATTCACCTCGCCGTGGGACGCGCCTACGACGCCTGCCTGCCCGAGGGCGAGTCGGGCAACGACAGCGCGGTCCACGTCGACATGATCAGCGACGTGAGCGAGAATTCCCGACTGGAGATCGACGGCGAGGTCGTTCAGCGGAACGGCACGTTCCGATGGGAAGACGGGTTCGAGGGCTGATCGAGGGGCGGCGTCAGAAACGATACGGTATTTAAACAAACACGGCGGTGCGGTGGCGCGCGCCTCCGAGTGGCCGCCATCGGCGGCCGCGAGGAGCGTCGTGCGAGGGACGCGGTGAGCGCTCGGAGAGCGCGAACCGCGAGGTTGGGGAGGCGTGAGGTGCGGTGCGGTTGCGGTCGGGTGGGACTCAAAGGGGCAGCCGCGCTCGGCGAACCCCAGCGACGTAAGCACCGCAGCGAGCAACGCGAGCGAGGAGCGCAGCGAGCTGTGGGAGCCGAGCGCGGCTGGGGCTTTGGAAGTGTTCACCGTCGATCGGCGGTCAACCACTTATAAACGAGCGGTTGGGCCTTTGGAAGTGTTCACCGTCGATCCGGCATTAACTACGGATAAGCGCCCGACAGTAACGCAAAGACCGACTCCGAATTACCGTAACGCGTCCAGGTGGAACTCGAAGGCGGCGACGGGAACCTCCAGGTCGTGTTCGACGAGGACCGCCGGGTGGATCTCACCGATCACGCCGACCTCCTCGCCGTCGATCACGACCGCGGCGGTCCGGCCGTCGATGAAGGAGGGATGCTCCGTGCGCGGGGTCTCCAGGTCCGCGCCGAAGTCGTCGCACACCGCCTTCAGGCGGCCCTTCGCGGCCTCGTAGGAGGCGTCGCGGCGGGCGACCGCGCCGGCGACGTGGCGGCGCTCGGCGACGTTCGTGTCCTGCGTCTCGTCGCGCCCGGCCGCGAAGCCGACCTCCGCGACGTCTTGCGGGTAGGCGTTGTGGGTGTTCCGCTCCAGCAACATCAGCAGCGACGGGACCGCCCACGTGCGGAGCTGGGTGTACTCCTCGCTGTACGGCTCCGTGATCTCGACGGCGTCGCCGCCGCCGAAGGCGTCGGTCCCCGCCTCCAGGTTCATCCGGTCGTAGTTCTCGGTCCCGCTCGTCATGTGGAAGTTGAGCAGGTCCTCGAAGCCGAGCCCGACGAGGCTCGTCCGGACCGCGTCCTCCAGCCGGGAGCGCTCGTGGCGGCCGCCGACCGTCCCCACGTCGGGGTAGCGCGGCTCCAGGTTGTCGAAGCCGTAGGCCCGTCCCACGTCGTCGACCAGATCGAGCGGGTGGAGTACGTCGACGCGGTAGGGCGGAATCTCCACTTCGTAGGTCACGTCCTCGTCGAGGGTGTAGGAGGCGTCGAGGCCGGCGCGCTCGAAGCAGTCGACGACCTCCTCGGGCTCGAAGTCGACGCCGAGGAGGGTCTCGATCCGGTCGTGGCCCACCGCCTTCTCGTCGGTGTCGAAGTTCGGACGGACCAGCTCCGCGCCGTACTCGCTCGGGTGGGTCGCGCCGTCGGCGTAGTTCACCTCGACCTCCTCGATCGTCGCGCCGCGGGCGGAGAGGGCGTAACAGACGATGTTGCACATCCGGTCGATCGTCCACTGGTCGGTGCCGGTGAGCTCGACGAACAGCTCGCGGGAACCCGTCGTCACCTCGGTGCGCTTCCCGTTGATGACGGGCGGGAACGAGAAGAGGCCGAGCTCGTCGTAGATAGCGGGGTATCGGTCGAGATCCGCGACGAGGTCGGCGTACGTCTGCCCGGTGGCGTGTTCGGCGAGCACCTCGTTGGGCGTCAGCTCGTCGTTCGCGTCCAGCGGGACGAACGTGTCGCCGTCGGGGTCGACGCCGCGGTAGGTGATCGACGGCTCCGCGCCCTCCTGTAAGGGCGCTCCCTTGACCATCGCGAGGTCGTGGATGCCGATGGCGCCCTTCGCGCGGCCGCGCCCCATCGTCGCGTGGAGCTTCTCCTGCAGCTGGATCAGCGAGTCGAGCGCGCCCTCGTCGAGGTCGACGCCGCGGACCACGGCGCCGGTGACGTACGGGCGCTCGTCGGGGACCGATTCGTCGACCTCGATGGTCCACTCGGGGTCGTTCGTCTCGGGGACGTAGACGCCGCGGTCGTCGCCGTAGTGGTAGCGCAGCGAGCGCGCGACGCCCTCGACCGAGAGCCGGTCGAGCCGGTCGGGCGCGAACTCGAACTGGAGGAGGCCGTCGTCGGTCTCCCCCTCGAACTCCAGCCCGAGCCCGAACAGGTCCTCCGTGAACTCCTCGTCGCTCGTGTCGGTGCGACCCGTCAACCCGCGCAGCTCGTCGGTGTCGATGTCGACGACGGGCATCAGTAGCTCACCTCCGCGTCGCGCAGGAACTCGATGTCCGCCAAGGTCCCGTGGAGGTCGCGGATGTCCTCCGCGCCCGTCGTCAGCATCGCGAGCCGCTCCAAGGCCAGCCCCCACGCCATCACGTCGCAGTCGACGCCGAGCGGGCCGGTGACCTCCTCGCGGAAGACCCCGGAGTTCCCGATCTCGATCTCCTCGCCCGTCTCGGGGTGTTCCCCGAACAGCTCGAAGGACGGCTCCGTGTACGGGTTGTAGTGGGGCTTGAACCGGATATCCGTAATTCCGAACTGCCGGTAGAACTCCTCGAAGGTGCCCATCAGGTCGCGGACCGAGAGGTCCTCGGCCATCACCCACCCCTCGATCTGGAAGAACTCCAGCAGGTGGGTCGGGTCGAGCGTGTCGTTGCGGTACACCTTCTCCACGGAGAAGTAGCGCTGCGGGGGTTCCAGCTCGGCGCCCGCGATCCCCGAGAGGTACCGCATCGAGAGCGAGGTGGTGTGACCGCGGAGGGCGACCTCGCGGGCGAAGTCCTGCGACCACGGCGAGTGGTAGCCGTCGCCGTCGAGCCCCCAGCCGTCGCGGTGGGCCGCCTCGACGCGAGCCATTAGCTCGTCCGGGATCCCCTCCATCGGCGGCACGTCCAGCGCGAACCGGTCCCAGTGGGTCCGCGCCGGGTGGTCCTGCGGCATGAACAGGCAGTCGTTGATCCAGAAGTCGCTGTCGGCGTGGGGACCCTCCATCTCCTGAAAGCCCATCCCGACTAACACGTCCTTGACGCGGTCCGCGGTCCGGCGGAGGACGTGTTTCCGGCCGCCCCGCGCCGCGGGCGCGTCGGCCTCGACGTTGTACTCGGAGAACTCCACGTCGCGCCACTCGCCGCTGGCGAGCAGCTCCGGCGTGACCTGCGCGACCGTCTCGGTCGCCTCGACGCCCATCATCAGCGCGTCGACGCCGTCGTCGGTGAGCGTCACCGACCGGGTGACCGACTCGCCGCGGTCGACGAGCCCGCGCGAGTCGAGCTGGTCGAGCACGGCCTCGTCGACCGCGGGGTCGTCGCCGTCGGCGAGCGCGGCGAGCGCGGCGGCCTCCGGGTCGGCGCCCGGATCGGCGTCCGGATCGGCGGTCAGTTCGCCCGAGTCGATCGAGCCGAAGCCCTTGCGCGCGAAGTTCGAGAGCGCGATGTCCACCTCGGGACCGTCGAGGTCGGCCTCGCCGATGACTCGCCCCATCGAGACCGGTGACTCGTCGGCGCCGACCGCGAGCCCGGCCCGGTAGAGCCGCGTCTCGGGGAGCGCGTCGTCGACGTACCGTCGCCCCTCGTCGGTGAGATCGAGGGTCTCGGCGGCGGTCTCGACGACGGAGAGGAGCCCCTCGTCGCGGAGGTCGAAGGCGGCGCCGGTGACCGTCTCGGGTTTCAGGCCGGTCTCCGCCGCGATCTCGTCTATCGTCCGTTCGTCGGTCGCGCTCGCGGCCTCGAGGACCGCGAGCTGTCGTTCCGGGAGTCGCATTCGAGTTGTCTCTATAGGCGTCTGGCTGGTTGGTAACGGTTCCGGCACGTCGCCGCCGCCGAGCGCGGTTTCACCGCCCGGCCGCGGGGCGGAATCCGCCGCGCGCGACTCACGCGAGAACGAATCCGAACTCGAACGCTCATCCGCAAAATTTCAATAACGATATACGCGGGTGGGGTTTTTATATAGATGTTCGGAGCCAATTCCCGTATGAGCAGCGTAACGTCGAATTCCCGGGGCGAGGAGTCGGCCCCGGAGGCGGTTCGCGTCGAACACGGCGACGGCGGACTGTCGCCGAGCCACGCCGTCGTCGAGGCCCTCGCCGGCGTCGCCGGCGTCGATCCGGTGGACCTCGCCGACGAGGCGGGGATCTTCCTCTACGACCACGTCGACCTCGAGGCGCTGGACGAACTCGTGGCCGGCCAGCGCGGAGCCGATCTCTTCGTCTCGCTTTCGGTCGACGACTACGAGATCAGCGTCGACGCGACGGCGGTCGTCGCCGAGCACGCGCAATAGCGTTCAAACGCGGAGGCAACGGCTCACGCCGCTTCCGATCCCTCTCGCTCCCGCAGCGCCGCGATCCGATCGCCGAGCGGCGGCTGCACCTCGAACCACGTCGACCAGTCGCCGGTCTCCGGCTCGACCCCGCGGATCGCCGCCGCGCGCTCGAACGCGTCGGCGACCCGGCCCGCGCCGACCGCGTCCGCGGCGCGGTCGTCGGCCGCGTACTGCACCCGCCGCCCGACCCAGAACGCCGCGAGCCCGACGGCGACGAGCGACGCGAACCCCGCGTCGAACGGCACGGTCGCGGTGACGATCGCCGCCAGCACGCCCACGACCGCCGCGACCGCGACGGCTCGGAACTCGCCGTAGTACGTCTCGACGCGCCCGGTCTCGGCCGCGAGGAGGCCGACCGCGACGTCCTCGTCCAGGTCGTCGAGCACGGCCTGCGAGAGGAACAGCACGCGCCGGCGGGGCGGGCCGCGGACCGCGACCTCGATGCGGCCGACGGCCTCACTCCCGTTTTTGTCTCCGGTCTCGGCCTCACCGCGCCGCTCGATCGCGACCCGGTCCACGTCGAGGCCGGCCGTCTCGCGGAGGTAGTCGAGGCGCCCGCGCTCGGCGTCGGTCGGCTCGCGGAGGTCGCGGAACCGGTCGGCCGCGTACAGGGGACCGATCTCGACGGCGAGAAACGTCAGGACGGCGACGCCGACGAGGAAGGCGACCGTGAGCATCGTCGGGGATCCGTCCCGGAGCGGTAAAAAGGCGGGAGTTCGCGAGTCGTCGAGAGGGGCGGAGTCGCCGCCACTCAGGAGGGCACCCGCCGAGCGATCTCCCGGACCGCTTCCGCCGCGACGCTGTCCGGCGCGTCGTCGACGACCGGTCGCTCCTCGGCGACCGACCTCCCGACCCGCGGGTCGGCGGGGACGACCGACGCGGGCGCGCCGAGCGCGTCGGCGATCGCGTCGGTCGGCGGATCCTCGGTCACGCGGTTGACCGCGCAGCCGACGAGCCCGGCGTCGAGCTCGCGGGCGAGCTCCCGGGTTCGGATCGCGTCGGCCAGCGCGAACGCCCGCGGCGACACGACGAGCAGGCACGCGTCCGCGACCGCGAGCGGCACGCCGGCGTCCGCGCGCCGCCCCGCCGGACAGTCGACGACGACGGTGCCGCGCTCCCGCTCTATCGCCGCCACCGCGGCGTCGAGCCGCCGGAGGTCGGCCGCCCGCGCGCCGGCGAGGGTCCGGCCGCAGGGGACCATGTCGACGGGACCGGCGCGCAGCGTCTCGATCGGGTCGGCCGCGCCGGCGAGCACGTCGTGGAGGTCCGGACCGCGGCCGCCGGGGAGGTCGGCCATCCCGAGGTCGGCGTCGACGACGACCGCGTCGAGCGCGGCGGCGACGTTGTACGCGAGCGTCGTCTTCCCGACGCCGCCCTTGCCGCCGGCGACCGCGAGGATCACGCTAGCCGCTCCAGCGCCTCGACCGGCGCGTCGGTCTCCTCTGCACGCGTCGCGAGCGCCGACGCGCGTTCGCTCAGCTCTCGGAGCCGATCCGCGTCGGCGGCGACGCGCTCGTCGAGTCCGGAGAGCGCCTCGACGCCGTCGACCTCCGCGACCGCCTCCGTCGCGGTCGCCAGGTCGGCGTCGGTCAGACGCTCCGTCCGGTCGATCCGTTCCTCGACCGCGCTCAGTCGGGCGTCGACCGCGTCGAACCACTCCATCGTCGCTTCCGGCGGCGAGGTGGAGGCGGCGGAATCACCGGCCGCGTCGTCGGCGTCGATCGCATCGTCGGTCGCGTCGGCACCGGCGTCGGCGGTGGGACCCGGCCCGCCCGCGTCACCCTTCAAACCCGTCGCCTCGCCTCTCGAACCCGCCGTGTCGAGCTCGGCCGCCCTACCCGCGACCGCGTCCCTCGGCGGGCGGTGGTCGCCGAGCCGCCGGAGGGCGGCGGCCGTCGGCGACGCGGTCGCTTCGTCGCTCTCGGTCGGCCCCCCTCCCCCCTCATTTTCGGCCGGATCGACCGCCGCCACCTCGGCGATCTCGACGGGGGGATCGGTCGGCGGAGCGCGGGCCGCGAAGCCGAGCGCCCGCCGTTCACCGGGGTCGAGACGCAGCGTCACGCCCGATTCGTCCCACCCGTCCTCCGGGACGCCGCCCCGCCGGGGCGGGAGCACGGGCGCGTCGAGCCGGCTCTCGATCCGAACGCGCCGCGGGACGGCGTCGTCGTTGCGCACGCGACACCGGACAAGCGACACGTCGCCCTCCCGATCGACGTCCCACGCGAAGTCCATACGCCGGGTGCCGCGGTATCGCACTTAAACTGCGGGCCGGAGCGCGGTGGGGGCGACAACGCGGGGGTCCGACCGGGCGGGTCAGCGAGCGAAAGAGAATGCAACCGTTAAATAGTCCCTGAGTATTCTCCGAGTATGCCTCGAAGCACATCAAGAGGGGAAGGCGACGCCAGCCTCCTCGAGTCCGCCGGGGAACGGCGGCTCGTGATCGGCGGCGACAGACCGATCCGGATCAGCGCCGGTCACCGCCTCCTCCACCACGACGGCAAGTGTTCGCGGCCGCACGGTCACAACTACGAGATCGCCGTCGAGGTGACGGGGACGCTCGGCGAGGAGGGATGGGTCGTCGACAAGGGCGACGTGACCGACGTCGTCGACGCGTGGGACCACCGGTTCCTCGTGGAGCGGGGGGACCCGCTGGTGGAGGCGTTCGACGCGTCGGGCGACGGCGAGTCGCTCGTCGTCCTCGACCACCCGCCGACGGCGGAGGTGATGGGGGCGCTCTTAGAAGAGCGGCTGCGCGAGTCGTTCCCGGACACCGTCTCGGACGTGTCGGTGAGCGTCCGCGAGACCGGCGAGCTCTGTGCCACCTACTGATGCCGGTCGCGAGCGACGTCGACGAGCTGTCGCGAGACGGCGAGGCGACCGACGGCGAGGCGACCGACGACGAGGTGACCGACGACGGGCTCCCGATCAACGAGGTGTTCTGCTCGCTCCAGGGAGAGGGGACGCTCGCCGGGGTGCCGTCGGTGTTCGTCAGGACCGCCGGCTGTAACCTCCGCTGTTGGTTCTGCGACTCGTATAACACCTCGTGGGAGCCGAGCGGCGCGTGGCTCGACGTCGACTCGATCGTGGACGAGGTGCGGTCCTACGAGCAGGCCGACCACGTGGTCCTCACCGGCGGCGAGCCGCTGATCCACGAGGCGTCGGTGCGGCTGCTCGACGAGCTCTCGGACGCCGGGTACCACACGACCGTCGAGACGAACGGGACGATCCACCGGGACGCCGCGATCGACCTGGCGAGCGTCAGCCCGAAGCTGGCGAGCAGCACGCCGACGCCCGAACGCGACCCGAAGGGCGACGGCGAGTGGGCGGAGCGACACGAGGAGCGTCGGATCGACGTGGACGCGCTCGCCGCGCTGGTCGACGACTACGAGAGTCAGCTGAAGTTCGTCGTGACCGACGCCGACGACCTCCCGGAGATCGAGGGGATCGTCGGTCGGATTCGGGAAGCGGCGACGACGGGGGTGCGCGACGACGAGGTGTTGCTCATGCCCGAGGGGACGACGCGGGACCAACTGGATCGCGTCCGAAACGAGATCGCCGAGCTGGCGATAGAGCACGGCTACCGGTACACGCCCCGGCTGCACGTCGACCTCTGGAACGACGCGAAGGGGACGTGAGATGCGGCAAGGACGCGAGACGCGGTGCACAGAAGCGACATCGACCGCAGCTTAAACGACAGACATGAGCAACGGAAACGGCGACGGCGCGGTGATTCTGGTATCGGGCGGCATGGACAGCGCGACGGCGGTGTACGAGGCGATCGAGCGCGGCCACGAGCCGTACTTCCTCCACACCTCGTACGGGCAGCGCACCGAGGACAAAGAGTACGCGTGTGCCGAGGCGCTGGCGGACGAAGTCGACGCCGCGGAGTTCCTTCGCGTTCGGACCGGCCACCTCTCGGCGATCGGCGCGTCGAGCCTCACCGACGAGGAGATGGACGTCGAGGACGCGGACATGGAGAGCGACGAGATCCCGACCTCGTACGTCCCGTTCCGGAACGCGAACCTCCTCGCGATGGCGACGTCCTACGCCGAGGCGAACGACTGCTCGGCGGTGTTCATCGGTGCGCACTCCGAGGACTTCTCGGGGTATCCGGACTGCCGACCGGCCTTCTTCGAGGCGTTCCAGGGGGTCATCGACGCCGGCACGAAGCCGGGGACGGAGATCGATCTGGTCGCCCCGTTCGTCGAGTGGTCGAAGGCGGAGATCGCGGAGCGGGGACTGGAACTCGGCGTGCCGTACGAGCTGACGTGGTCGTGTTACCGCGACGAGGAGCCGGCGTGTGGCACCTGCGACGCCTGCGCGTTCCGGTTGGACGCGTTCCGGCGGGCGGGAGAGCGCGACCCGATCGAGTACGCGGAGCGACCGGCGTTCGACTGAGCGGTTCGAGGGGCGGCCGAGAGCTCCGAGACCGCACGGAGGATTTAGGACGGGACGCGCTCACGATTCGGTATGAACGAGCCGGCGGTGTTCGATCGCGTGGTGACCGCGCTCGACGAGCGGAACTACGAGCCGCTGGTCCACGTCCCGCAGGCCCACAGCGACGCGTACGCGGACGTGCTCGATCGGTGCCGCCGCCACGAGATCGCGATCCGGGGACGGTACCCGGACGTGCTCGGCTTCACCGACGCGAACCGCGTGTTCGCGATCGAGGTGAAGGGCTCCTCGAACCTCCTCCGAGGCATCGGACAGGCGCTCACCTACCAGCAGGGCGCGCACGCCTCGTACCTTGCGGGCCACGGCGACGCCGTCAGACCCCACGCCGACCTGCTCCGCTCGAAGGGAATCGGCGTCATCGGCGTCGACGAGGACGGCGCGACGGCGTGGCGCTCGCCGCCGAGCGCGGAGTCGACCGCGGAGGTCGCGGACATCGAGGGGCAGCTCTCCCTGCGGCTCCGGGGGAACGAGTTCGGCGGCGACGTCACGACGCTGAGCCTCGCCCAGCCGCTCAACTACTTCGCACCGGTCGTCGCGCTCGATCGGTACGGCCCCCTCGCCCGCGACGAACTCGTCGACGCGATCGCCGACGAGTACGGCTTCGGTGCCGGCGGCGAGACGGTCGCGAGCGCGCGCACCCTCGGGCTCCTCACCGCGGGGTCGCCTCACGAACTGACCGAGCAGGGGGAGCTGGCCGCGACGGTCCTCCGGGGCTACGGGATCGAGGACCTCGACGACCTGCGCCTGACGAAGGAGGACGTGGCCCGGCGCACCGTCGCCGAGGTCCACCCGCCGCTCGCGGTCCTGCTGAAGAACTCGTTCGTCAGACACCCCGAGTTCGGGCTGCTGCTCGACGCGCTCCGGAAGGAGGGGCCGCGCGTGCACTTCCTCGACCTCGTCGAGCGGCTCGTCCGCGAGTACCCGAACGTCTTCCTGAGCGCGTTCTGCACGACCCGCGGCGCGGCCCGGGCCCGGGAGCTGATCGAGCGCGGCGAGACGGAGCGGCTCTACCGAGACCGGAGCGTCTGGACCGACGTGATCCGGAACAACGTCCTGTTCAACTTCGTCCAGCAGCTGAAACACGTCGGCGTCCTCGCGCCCGAGACGCGCAGCCACAGCGGCGCGATCGCCGAGTACGACCCCGACGCGAAGCCGTGGATCGTCGCGGACGCGGGGTGAGTCGAGGGACGGGTGTTCGTGGGAGGAGATTTCGGGGCCGACGGAACGATCCCGAAGCGCGACTCAAACAGGGATCGCCGTGACCGACGGCCCGGCGATCGTCGGTGCAGGCATCCCACGAGGGCGCGACGGGCGCTACTTCGACTGTCGAACGACTCGACCTTTCAGGCGTGAGGCGGCCGAATTCGACGTCATTGAAACGGCGATATCTGACACCGTTCAGCCGGCGATGACAAAATCTACACCGGTGTAGCACCGACGCCAGAGCGAATGGCCGACTCGTTGTGGTACCCGTCCGTCGAAGACGTCGTCGCCATCCACGACGACGTCGTCGCGGAGTATCCCGAGACTCCCGCCGGTGTTCGGAACCGCGGCGACATCGAGTTCGCACTGAACTACATCGAAGAGGGGAGCTTCGGCTTAGCGCCGGAAACCATCCACGAGAAGGCGTATCATCTTCTGCGGCTCCTCGTCGCTAATCATCCCTTCGTCGATGCGAACAAACGTACCGCGCTCAACGTGACCGTCGTCTTCTACTTCCTCAACGGGTACCGCTTCGAGTACGACGACGAAGTGAGGGCGATTCTGAAAGCGTTCGGTACCGACGAAGCGGCGGTGGATGAGGAAGAAACCACCGAGTATCTGCGCTCCCACACCGAAGAGTTGGATCTGGCCGGTGAGATCGAGGAGTGGCGAGACGAACTCGTCCGGTACGGGCTATCGGAGTTGACAGGCGATTCGTCGGACCCGAACGGTTAACGGGGTTCGACACGTCCGTTCAGGCATGGCCACCGAAGACGGCGCAGAAACGACATCACCGCTCGACGACGTGATGGAGGACATCCGGCGGGAGTTAGTTCGGCGGGTCGCGGCGGACGACCGCGATGCGAACCGAGACGTCTACGACGCCCTCGAAGACGAATAACCGGACGGTACTGAGCAATCGTTAGTCGGATCCGACCGGTGCAACCGATCTGCGAGTGATTTTCTCTATCGAATCCAGCTTTGCCTGTACGCGACCCCCACCGATGCGCCAGTAGACGGTCACCTGTCGAACGAAAGCACGCGACTCGGATTATTACCGCGTCTACCCCGACGCAGCCATGCGATTAGAACGGTACGGGCGCGACGGGCGCTGGTTCGGCTGTCGAACGGATCGACCTTTCAGGCATGAGGCGGCCGAATTTAGCCGTTTCAAAACCGCCTTTTTGATAACTAAGTGACATTCTGTACGACCCGTGGGAGATACAGAGCCCACATCTCACATCGGCCCTCCTCGGCTCAGTCGGAGTTGGCTCGTTCAGTATAGAGGACTTACTTCCAATCGTGCTCCTCGATGCCCTCGTAGTGTTTCAGGCGACTATCGATCTCCCAGGCTTCCCAGCCGCATTCGTGGTAGAGGACGTCGGCGAGTTTGTCGAAGCGGCTCTTGTTGAGTTCGATACCGCGGTTTCCCCGGTAGGTAATGTAGGGTTCGCTGCGAAGATCGGCGTAGACATCTCGCGCAGTCGGGTAGTCGCCGTCGATCGCTGAGAGATTGAGGAGCGCCTCCTCCGCGATCGGTGTGCCCCACTTGTGTTTCGCTATCATCGTCGCCAAGAGGGCACATTTCACCGACGGCTTCTCCATAGCGGAGGGATGAATCCACTCTCACATAAAAACTGTTAATGACGGTTAACGCTAGTGGGAACACTTATACACACACAGATGGTGTCTCTCTGTATGAGTAGTATGGAACAGGCGGACGACCGCGGGGCGAAAAAGGAGCTCCGGAAGGAGCACCCGAGCGGGTGGCTGTACCTCACGCAGCACGATGCGATCCCGATTCTCGTGGACGCGTTGCTCGATCTCCCGCCGAACCGCGAGTTCAACAAAACCGAACTCGCAGAACACGCCGGCGTCACGCGCCAGACCGTCGGCAACTACACTGACCTCCTGATCGAGGTCGAACTCATCGAGGAGGTTCCGAACACGTCACCGCGTCGGTACCGGGTCGCGGACAGTAACGTCGTCCGCGAGCTCTTCGAGCTGAACAGCGCGCTCAACAGCGTCGGCGAATAGCAGTTGCCCGCGAGCATTCGCCAGGTATCCCGAGGGGCACGCTGGTCAGTCCACTACGAAATTCAAGGATCTGTTGAGATTCTCAGCTGGTGGTACCGTCAGACGCGGCCCCGGTCCATACAGGAAACTCACTGATCGCTCAGTACAGACACAGCGACGAGCGATTGCGGGAGTGGGTATAGTAAAACGGTGGAGTGGTTGTTTATAACCGATCGAGTGGCGTTGCTGTCGGCTGTTTATAAACGATCGACGGCACTGGGGTGATGGCTTTCAAAGCCCCAGCCGCTGAGAGCGGCGCACGCTCGCTGCGCTCCTCACTCGGTCGCGTTGCTCCCTCGTTGCGGTGCTTACGTCACCTGCGCCGCTCTCACCGACTGCCCCTTTGATTCCCACCCACCCGCAACCGCACAGCACCTCACACCTCCCCAGCCTCGTCACCGGACTACGTCCGGTTGCAAGCGAGAGCTTCGCTCTCGCCCTGTCGCTGGCGGCGACAGCCGCCAGCGACTCCCTCGCGCGGCGCTCCTTCGCGGCCGCCGGTGGCGGCCACTCGGAGGCGCACGCCACCGCATCGTTCGTTTATAGGCGATCGTCGCCGTCGCTCACGGCCGTTTACATACTGAATCCCTGCCACCGATCTGCGATACGTATTCCCGTACTCGATCAACAAGCAGTTCTCATCAAACGGCTGTTTCAGGCGAGAATATATCTGAAGAATAGGATGCCAACAAAGCCTCCTCTATGTAATAATTGAACTTTCATAGAACTCGGGTATTCTCTCCGATCACGCAAGAAGAATGAGTCAATCACCGATTGATTTTCTCTCCCTGCGCCAGTTTGGATGTACGCGAACCCCACCGATGGACCAGCGGACGATCACCTATCGAACGAAAGCACGCGCCTCGCACTATTACGGCGTCTACCCCGACGCTGTCATGCGATTAGAAGACTACGGGCGCGACGGGATAGCGACCCCGACCCGGAAAAGTTGGTAATACGCTGAACGGGTGTCGAAGGCCGCGTAGTCGTGTGGTTCGAAACCGATCGAACCATGGAACTCGAACCAATCGACCCCGAAACGGCGTTCGAGCTGTATATCGCGGAGAAAAAAAAAACTTCGGTTGCGGAGGCGACGGTCGTCTCTCACAAGTCACGTCTGAGTTTCCTGCTCAGATGGTGTGAGGAGCGCGAGATAGAGAACCTGAACGAACTGACCAGGCGGAGACTTCAGGAGTTTCGACTCTGGCGGCGCAACGTCGGCGACCTCACGAAGGTGAGCGAGAAGACGCAGATGGACACGCTACGCGTCTTCGTGAAGTGGCTAGAGTCAATCGACGCTGTTGAACAGAATCTTCATAAGAAGGTCCTCTCGCCGGATATCACATCTCAAGAGAATAGTCGCGACGTGATGCTCGAAACTGACGACACTGAAGCGATGCTCGCGTACCTCGAGCGATACGAGTACGCCTCAATCAACCACGTGACTGCGACGCTCCTGTGGCACACGATGCTCCGGATGGGCTCGGTGCGAGCGCTCGACATCAAAGACTACGACCCGGAAGAGCAGTCGCTACGGCTTCGGCATCGACCTGATACCGGCACACCACTCAAGAACAAGCAAGAAGGCGAGCGAATCATTGCCGTCTCAGGTGAGGTCTGTCTCGTTCTCGACGACTGGAACCGCGAACAACGGCCCGAAGTCATGGACGACTACGGTCGGAACCCGCTTCTCACGACAAGAAACGGGCGGGTTGCGAAGTCTACCCTCCGAAAGTACTGCTACCAGATGACTCGTCCGTGTGAGTACGGCCAAGAGTGTCCGCACGACCGCGACACGACTGACTGTGCAGCCCTAGAGAAGAGTGGAGCATCGAGGTGTCCGTCTAGTGTTAGTCCGCATCCGTTCCGTCGTGGCGCGATCACGCACTACCTACAGAGTGACGTGCCCGAGACGGTGGTCGGCGACCGGGCGAACGTGACGTCCGACGTTATCGACCAACACTACGACCAGCGCTCGCAGAAAGAGAAGATGGAACAACGGAGGGGATACCTCGACGACATCTAAAGGCACTCTCGGGCGCGGTCGCTGACTCTCCCACAGAACCATCCAATATAAATCAAACCGCCTTTTTCATATAAAGTTTAAATAGATAGAGAAACATATCCTTTGCTATGAAAAGTAGCTCGAATATTATGGCCGAAGACGGGTTACAGATACTTCTCGATATACCGGCCCAAAGCGGGAATTTATTCGGTAGTACGGCCACAGACACAGTTCTCTCTTTTTTATCTCGCCATCATACCCAGGAGTTCTCGATTAGTGACCTCGTCGAGGCAGTGGACTATTCGCAGCCGAGCGTCTCCAAGGCGGTAACCGTACTCTCCGAAAACGATCTCGTCGTCGAACGACGCGAGGGCAACACTCGATGGGTCCGGATCAATCACGAGCGGCTCCACGTCCCAGACGATCCCTATTTACAGATTCCTCAGGTCGAGTTTCAAGAACCCGTGAGAGCAGCGGTAACCGAACTCCGCGAGGAACTCGCCGACGTGATCGGGGTCGTTCTGTACGGTAGCGTCGCGCGAGGCGAAGCGGACCGGCGGAGTGACATCGATCTCTGGGTGCTCGTCGAGGAAGAGCGAATGGCAAACCAGCGAGCGGCGAATCAGGTCAAACAGGCACTCGAAGACGAGGAGTTCGAGAACGGTCGGTACGAATACGAGATCGACGTCGAGGCGCTTCAGGCGGTCCCGAAGTACGTCTCCGAGATACGGGAGGTGCTCAGCGACGGGATCGTAATCCACGAGACGGAGAAGTTCCAGACGGTCCGGAACATGGTTTTCCACGGTGATATCGATGAGTGAGGAGTCCGATCCGCGGGATATCCGGACGGCTCTCGATGCGGCTATCGACGCGTTCAACGAGGAGGGATTCGGCGTCCCGAACCGCGAGGACGCGATCTCGACCGGCGACGATTGGAAGACACAGCTCACGAAGGCGTGTCGGCTGCTGGATGCGGTCGCACGGATCGACGGAGAGGGACACTACACCGCTGCCATCGAACTTTGCTTCGGGGCGACCGAGCGGTCTATCGAGGCCTATGCCCTCGCAGTCGGTGGTGATGAACTGGACGATTTCTACGATCACACGCACTGTTACGACCGGGCAGCGGACCTCGGCCTGCTCTCGCGGACGGCGACACGGGAGCTTCGGGGACTCTACGACGACAACAGGACGGACAGCTACTACGGCGGCAAGCGGCCCACAGAGAAGCAAGCGGATAGTGTGTATGCGCTCTCTCGCAGCGTTCACCAGTACGTCACGGATCAGATACGGGAAGGCGGCGTCTGTGTCTGCGACACTCGATAGCCGGGACGTAACGACTAGGTGTACGATGAGCCACGACCGTCGACGTCGTCGAAGGCTTCCTGCCGCTGCTTCATTTTGTCCTCTTTCGACCGCACGTCGTAGTGCTGGTCGATAATTGTCGGCGAGACGTTACACCGGTCGCTGACGATTTCGACCGGAACGCCTGCCCGGAGCAGCTGCGTGATGTATCCTCGTCGGATCGGATGGGGCGTCACGCTCGACGGGCAACGTGCGGCTCGTGCCTCGTTCTTGACGGCTTCGCAGTCGTCGGGGTCGCGGTCATGCGGACACTCCCGACCTATCGCGCACGGCCGTGACCACCGGTAGACGTAGGTACGGATGGTCGACGTCCCCACGCGACCCCGCTGTGTCGCGAGGAGCGGCTTTCGGCCGTGGTCATCGACGACGTCTGGGCGTCGCTGTTCGAGGTAGTCGTCGATCACGTCACACGCTTCTTCACTGATTGCGACGCGACGCTCACCCGGCTCCTTGTTCTTGATTGGCGTATCTGAGTCCGGACGATGATGGATCTCGATGTGGGGCGTCTCCGCATCGGCTTGGTAGTCGCCCACGTCGAGGGCACGAGCTCCTCCCAAGCGTACACCCGTTTCCGTGAGGACGACCCAGCAGACGTGCTCCGTTGTGGCGTACTCGTATCGCTCGAGGTAGGCGAGGACCTCTTGGGCGCGTTCCGCGTTGAGCACGGTCTCTCGCGCGTTCTCACCGTTGTCTAGGTTCGGTGAGTCGACCTTGCGGTACAGTCCAGACTCGACGGCGTCGATGGTCTCGCACCACTCGATGAACACGCGCAGCGAGTCCATCTGCGTCTTTTCGCTGACGACGTTGAGATCTTCGCGCCGCCACACGCGGAACTCGTGGAGGTCGCGAGCGGAGAGCTGGTCGAGCGTGTCGATGCCTTGGTCGTCACACCAGTCAACGAAGAAGCCGAGCCGAGAGCGATGGGCATCGACGGTCGCTTCCTGGCAGTCGCGGGCCTTGTCGTCGAGATAGAGTTCGAGTGCTCGTTCTGGATCGGTCGGTTCGAGCGATTCGGTCGTCTGCTCGAGCAGTTCCTCGAGACGATTCTCCAAGCTGTGCGACTCGGCGATGGAAGGGACCTCATTGGACACGGTTACTCCAACCTCTCGAGCATTTTCTTGACGAATTCATCTGGTGATTCTTCGGATAGATCCGTTGTCGTCGGCTGGTCAGGATCTTGGGTAGGGGAAGATTCGAGTGCTCGAAGATCGTGGGAATTCCGGTCGATGTGTTCCTCGATAACGCTCTCGAGGTATGCCGAGACGGTGAGGTCACACTCCTCGGCAGCACGGGTGATCTTGATCTTCGAGTCCGATTTGATACGAGCGGCGACCGATTCAGTGCGATTGGTCACGCCAGTGCGCAGACCGAACGTACTGATATAGGTTAGTCAGAATTGGTGGTTGGGCGGCCTATATTCACCAATTCCTGCCAATGTATGCTGTAAACCCGGTATAGAAATGACAGAATGAGCTATTCTGCCACCAATTATGGTTCTGTATTTGTGTCTGGTTACCAACTACAGAGGCGAGATCACAGGTTATCTACCAACTCATATCGACGAGCGATCTATCTCGTCAAATCGCCATACTGCACGTCTATATTGGTGTTTGATATCCCAGAAAGAGGTTCGTCCACTCACGAAAAAAGCATCAATATCAGGGTATTCGTGGCGGGAAAGTTCTCGCGCGACATTGATGAGTTGATTCGATCAGTTCGTTCTGGACGCCCACTAGCTTGGAGGAGTACCCAAACTCGGTCTGGTCGCCACTATCAGCAGAACTAACAAGATATCCGAAGTGGCGTGACTCGTGGAGACCACTAGCGGCCTCCGGCACAATCAGTCCGTAACGGGTCCGTTGGAGGTGACGGTCCACGACGTCAACACCCATCCCAAGCCGCCTCGAGACGTGGAACTCATCGCGACTGATGCTGACGGGGTGGAGATACAGGTCGTTACTTGGAAGAAACACGACGTAACGGTCGAGTGGGAGGTCGGTGCTACGTACGCGATCAGGGGCGGAAGAGCGAAGCGATACATCGACGCTTCGGGTCCGGAGCTTCGGATCCACAGTAACGCGGATTTTGCTGTCGAGCGGGTTACATCCGAATCAGACCGGTTACGGCTCCTCTTCCTCGGCGATACGCACGTCGGGTATCGCCATCGGGCGTCAAATACCAAGCCGCCGTGGGCCCAAGATGTGGACAACAGACAAACGTTCAGTCGGAGTCTCGCCCGTGCTCGGGGCCTCGACGTCGACGCGGTCGTCCACGCTGGCGACGTGTTCGACCACGAAATAACCCGAAACGATAGGGATCACGTTCGCGAGGAGATCCGACGCACCCACGATGCGGGGATCCCGCTGTACTACATCCACGGGAACCACGACAACGAAGCGGGTAACAGGACGTTACGTCAGGGTCCGAGAATCCATATCGGTGGTGAGACCGCAGTGTTCGGCGACGGTGTCGTCCGACTTTCTGGACTTGACTACGGTGCGGGAGAGTTTTCGAGTCCGCAGCCGGAGAAGCCGGGCGACGATGGGGCATCGGTATCGATCCTTGTTATACACGACACGCCGTATCCGGCAGTCGACGAGAACGGATCTCCGATCCATCGGACTGATCCGAATCATCTTGATCTCAGGGAGTTTCTCGACTCGGCTGAGGAGTGGTTGGACCTGATCGTCTCGGGGCATCTACACGTCGGGAGCCGCGCTTCGATAGCGGGCTACGAGACGCCTCTCATCGTCACGGGCCCGACTGCGGAGATTAGCACATCGACACAGGAGAACACTCCTTCCACCTGGTTGGTGACGGTGCTGAACGGAGAGGTTCAGGTTGAGCGGCAGCGATTGGTATGAGCCGGCTCTGTGGTCCCCCAACTATGTTTTCGACAGTCCTCAAGCAGGAGGTGAAATCACTTCAGATCCATCTCTGCTTCGAACTGCTCGCGTTGCGCAGAATCGAGCGTGAGAACCCATTCGAACTGGTCTCCTGCCCACGATGGGGACATGATCGAGTGGCGGAACTCCTTGGAGTGTTTCGACGTCAGCCCCGCGAGAATACCTGAAAGACCGCTACTGCCACCGACCGTCTCCCCGTACTCGTCTTCCATCCGTTCGATCAGGTCGTCGGTGAGCAACGGCTCTTCTGCGGCGTACAGAACGCGGAACATCGCCTCCTGTTTGCTGGTGAGGCGGTCGAAGAAATCAGGTGGGAACCACCCGACAAACTCATCAGGGGCATCCGTTGAATCCGGCTCGGAGGACGCGGGATCGGTGGACCAGTGATCGAGCGCGAATTCGACAAGCGTGTCGGTCCGCTCGTCGATGGCCGACTGCCCGAAGGTGTCGAACGCCGCGAGTTCCCGCTGGACACGTAACGACGAGGAGGCATACTCTTTTTCGCGTCCACCGCTGGCGTGTTTCTTCTCGGAGAAGGGAAGATTGCCGTACGAGCTGTTCCAGTATCTACTGGCGAGCGTGAGGTTCCCGAGGCGGTGGACGTGTTCGTCGAACTCGTCGACAAGACTCTCCGGAATCGCATCAGTAGGAAGCTTTCGAGCAAGAATGTGTTCAACTTGGAACTCAGTCGAGAGGATATGTCCCGGACTCGTCAGGACCTCCTCACCAGCTTCGGACTCAACCTGTTGTCCGTAGCGATAGAGGAGGTACTTCGTGTCTCGGCTTGACGTACTCTGGTAGAAGTTTGGATCGCGGAGCCGACGCTCGAACCGGTCGTCGTCTGTGTATCGCTCCGTGATTGAGTCGAGTCGTTCGACAACAGTCTCGGGATCGATCGACTGTGTAGTGTGAACGTCGTGGGCGAGTCGGACCAGTCGGCCTCGACCCGTGTCCGAACGCCTCGAGTCGATCGCGTACATCCGGAATACGAGCGTTTCACACGCGTCGACGATGTCAGCAAAGCCATCGGGGTCATCACCAGCGAACTTCAGGTACGATGCCATCAGGACGGGGAGAACGTTCGCCAGTCGCCCGAGCTCCAAGAGTCGCGTGAGAGCGGGCTCGACAGAGTCTGGCACGTCCGGCTGGAGTATCGCAGCAAACGCCGTAGCAGCCTCACGGAGGTCCTGGACATACGAGTCAATTCCTGACTGGACGGCATCGAGTTCACCGGCACGGTACTGCTCGCGGAGCCGGTCTTTCAGTGTCCCGAATCCGTTGAAATACTCATTAGAATTATAGCCGTCGTACATCCCCCAGTGGAATCGGAGGAAACTGTCCTCGTCGAAGTCATTCACCCGATTATGGCCGGTGTTGAAAACGAACAGATCTCGGAAGATGCTCCCAAACCGCTGCTTGATCTTGGTTTCAAGGGCACCGTCGTTGCTGGAGCGGTCGTCCATGTACATCAGGAAGCTCTTCGTTTTGTCGAGCGTCGACAGCGGCCGGCCGCGGTCGTTAAGACTCTCGAATATCGAAGCCGCCTCGGAGCCGTCATCGATTTCGACGACGTTGATCCGGCAGTCGTATCGGAGCGTCTCAGCGAGATCAAGTACGGCGTCCTGGTCCTCGAGCGCCTCGAATCCCTCTGTGAAGAAGTCAGTGGCGGCCTTGAGCCGCGTCTGTGACGGGGTCTCTGGATCGATAGATGAGGATCCAAGTAATCCGTCACGGAAATACTCGGTATCTTGATCCTGCGGAAGTAATCGCGGCCGTTCCTCGACAGGGAAGAGTAGGTTATCCTCGTCAAGCGTCGCCGCGACCGTGTCATCAAACTTCGAAGCGACGTACAGAAAGATGATTGCCGATGTCAGACGCTGTTGGCCGTCCACGACGTCGTACTTATCAAATCGACGTCGACGATCCGTCTCGAACTGCGTGTCCTGCTTGCGAAGAATGATGTTCCCGAAGAAGTGAGACTTCTCCTCAGGAAGATACAGGATATCCTCGAACAGGTCAGTGAGCTGGGGCTCCGTCCACGAATAGCTTCGCTGGTAGCTCGGGATATCGAACAACCCGTCCGTCAACAGAGAGTCAAGATGGACCGTTCGGGTTTCCATGATGGTACGGTGGTGTGTGAGCCAATATAAATCGGGGTTGTCATTTTGGTCGCGTTAAGTTAGAGGATGAGGCGGACGATTTCTGAGTGTCTATGACAGAATTCGACCGCCTCAGCGAACGTATCGCCTGGATCGACTTGTCGTTTGTGGAGCGAGATCGAACGCCGCGCTGGGCGATTGAAGTAGGGATCCGCTGTCATTTGGCCGGTATGTCACTACGCGAGGTAAGTAATCATCTCGAAAGGTTTGGGATCGATCGCAGTCATGTCGCTATCCATCACTGGGTTCATAAAGCCGATCTACAGCCGATCTCGACCGTCTCCGAGGATCAACTCGCGGTTGATGAAAAGATGATCCGCCTCCACGGCCAGAAGTTCTGGCTGTACGGCGCGGTTGATCCACAGACGAACGAGATCCTTCACGTAAGTCTCTATCCGACCGCAAACAAACAGACGACGCGATGGTTTCTCACCGAGCTACACCGGCGMTATCAGCTCAACAACGTCGAATTTCTCGTCGATGACGCAGACTATCTCGGCTCAGTCCTCGCTGAAGACGGCTATCGATTTYAAGTGATTCGACATGGAAATCGGAATGCCATCGAACGTGTCTTTTGGGAAATAGAAAGACGAACATCATCGTTTGCAAATAGTTTCAGCAATGTCGCGTTCGAGACAGCTCAAAATTGGCTCGAAGCCCTCGCAGTCTACCACAATTCACGCCAAACTTAACGCGACCCGTCGCTCATCACCGTTTAAATAGTATATCGCCGCTATCGATCTGGAATACTCACTCCCGATACCGCTCGTCGCGACGCCCCTACTGAGCGATTGCGAATCTACACGCGCCTGCTACAGAGGGCTTCACCAGAGCCGGTGCTACTGGTTCGCCGAGCGGGCGTCGAGCGCGACCGGGATCGAGCGCGCGGCCACGTCGCCCGCGAACGCCTCGCCGTCCGCCTCCAGCTGTTCGAAGGTGTCGTAGTGGATCGGGACGACCAGGTCCGGGTCTATCGCCTCGGCCAGCTCCGCGGCGGCGCGGCGGTCGGAGACGAGCCCCCCGCCGCCGATGTTCGCGAGGAAGACCGAGACGTCGAGCTCCGCGAACCCGTCGAGCGCGTCGGAGTCGCCGGGCCAGAAGACGGTGCGGTCGCCGAGCCCGAGCAGGAACCCGCAGCCGAACCCCGGCGGGTGGATCACCGAGCCGTCGGGGTCGGCGTTGGGCCCCTCGGGGTCGTTGTGCGCGGCGACCGACCAGACCGCGACCTCGCCGGCCGGGGTCGCCACGTCGACGCGCGCCTCGTCGTCGACGCGGACCACGTCGTAGTCGGCGGCGAGCGACTCGATCGGCTCCACGTCCCGGTCGATCCCCGCGGGGTCGACAGCCTCGTAGATCACGAGCGTCGCGTCCTCGCGCGCGACCGACCGGATCCCCTCGGGGTCGTAGTGGTGGTCGTGGGTGACGACGACGAGGTGGCCGTCTCGGGCCCAGTAGTCGTCGAGGACGCCGTACCGTCCCGGGTCCGTGTAGGCGACGGGGCCGTCCTCCGGCTCCAGCCGCGCCGTCGCGTAGCCGAGCCACTCCACCGAGAAGCCGTCGTAGTTGACCGTCATACGCCGAGATCCGGACGCGGGCGCCTTGAGGGTGGCTATCGGGTCCGCGTTATCCGCCTCGTTCACTCCCCGTCGCCGGCGAGCCGCGCGACCCGCTCGAGCGAGTCGGCGTCGTCGACCGATTTGTCCCCGCGCACGCCGACGAACCGCGGGAACCGCAGGGCGTAGCCGGACGAGTAGGTCGGCGAAGTCTGGATCTCCTCGTACCCGACTTCGAGGACGACCGCGGGCCGGATCTCGATCTCGGTGCCGTCCTCGCTCACCACGTGGGGCTCCAGCCGCTCGGTGAGGTCGGCGAGCTCCTCGTCGGTGAGCCCGGTCGCGACCTTCCCGATGGTTGCGAACTCGTCGTCGCCGCCGGTCCGCACGCCGAGCAGGAACGTCCCGAACAGCTCCGCGCGGCGCCCCTCGCCCCACTCCGCGCCGACCACGACGGCGTCGAGCGTCTCCACGTCCGGCTTGCGCTTGAGCCAGTCGCGGCCGCGGTCGCCCGGCGTGTACGCCGCCTCGGGGTTCTTCAGCATCACGCCCTCGTGGCCCGCGTCGAGCGCGGCCGCCTCCGCCGCCTCGACCGCCCCGGGGTCGTTCGCGAACTCGACGCCCGCGGCCGCGTCGGGCAAGACCTCGCCGAGCCGGTCGTGGCGGGCGCGGAGCGGTTCGTCGAGCAGGTCCTCGCCGTCGGCGTGGAGGCAGTCGAACGCGTGGAGCTGGAGCCCGACCTCCTCGCGCATCCGGTCCACGTCGTGTTTCCGCCGGAAGCGACGCAGGACCTCCTGGAACGGGAGGGGAGCGCCGTCGTCGTCGACCGCGACGACCTCCCCGTCGAGGATGACCGGGACCGAGACGCGGGACTCGACGTACTCGACGACCTCCGGGAGCGCGTCGGTCACGTCATCCATGTTCCGGGAGTAGATCCGCGGACCGAGTCCGTCGGAGTCGTCGCCGCCGGTCTCGTCGCCGGCGCCCCCGGCATCGTCACCGCCCGACTCCGGCACGTAGTGGACCTGCACCCGCGCCCCGTCGAACTTCGTCTCGACGGCGACCTCGCCGAACGCCTCGACCGCGTCGGTCGCCGTGCCGGCCTGCGCGAGCATCGCCTGCACCGGTCGACCGACCTCCAGCCCCTCGGCGCGTAGGCCGGCGAAGCCCTCGTCGCGGGCGAGGACCGCGACGCGCCCGTAGTCGTTGGTCACCTGCAGCGCGCGCTCGACCGCCGCGACAGCCTCGTCGCCGGCGCGGAGGGTCGGATCGTCGGCGTCGCCGTCGTCGCTCTCGTCGTCATCGACACCTCCGCCGTCGGCCGCCTCGCCCGCGAGAAACGCCTCGGCGATCGCGTCGCGGACGGCCCCCTCGCCGACGCCGAGCCGCATCTCGCCGAGCACGAGCCGGGCGAGCACCTTCGCCTCGGCGGGCTCGCACCGGTTGAACAGCCCGAACAGGACGTCGCGCTTGCGGGACTCGCTCCCGTCGCCGGCGGCGGCCGCCAGCTCGCGCAGCTCCGCGTCGACCCCGGCGACGGTGAGCTCGTCGCGCCCCTCGCCGAAGGCGGCGAGGCCGCGCTGGCCGCCGAACTCGAAGCCGGCGGCGACCGCGCCGATCTCGCCTTCCTCGGCCAGCCGCTCTTCCACGTCGTCGGCGGTCACGTTCGGGCCGGCGGCGCGAGCGATCGCCTCGCGACAGAGGGCCGGGCCCACGTCGAGCGTCCGGGTGTCGTGCGCCGGGAAGACGCGTCCGAGCAGGAACCGGGTGACCGTCGCGAGGTCGTCGTCCTCGGTGTCGCCGTCGCCGTTCTCGCCGCCCTCGCCGCGATCCCCGGCCGCCGCGAGCAGGTCGGCGACGAGCCGGGTCGTCTCGATGTCTGCGGGCTCGGTCGCCAGCTCCTCCGCCCGGTCGGCGAGCGCTGCGAACTCCATGCGCGGAGTCGGCGATCGCTCGGCAAAAGCGCCCCGATACAGATGGCGCCGGGATACGCGTCGGTATCGCGACGCGAATCGGTCTCGGACGAGCGAACCGCGTGCCGACCCCTCCCACGCCGCCGATCGGGCGCAGGCCTTTTTACCGGCCGCGGTCGTCGACCCTCCCATGAGCACCGAGTCCGCCCTCGCCGACGGCGTCCGCGAGGCGCTCGCGGTCGACCCCGACGAGTTCGACGCCCGCGCCGAGGAGGAGGCGGAGGTCGTCAAGCAGGCGCTCCGCGACGGCGCCTTCGACAACCACCAGTCGATCGTCGGCTTCGAGTACGAGTTCTACGCGGTCGCCGACGGGCGGTGGAGCGAGGAGTCGCGGGCGGGCGAGTACGCCCTGATGAGAGTCCCCCGTCGGCTGCTGGAGCTGATGGGGTTCGAGAAGGAGCTCGGGCTCCACAACGCCGAGATGTCGACGAGCCCGCAGCCGCTCTCCGACCACGGGCTCCGGGCGCAGCTCGCGGAGGTCCGGGCGCGGCTGGAGGCCGCGGAGAACACCGCGGGCGTCGAGGGGATGCGGCTCGTCTCCGACGCCCTCTGGACCATCCCGCCGGCGGGCGAGACGGCCCGCGAGTACCTCACCGACAGCGTCGACGTCGACGGGGTCACCGTCGCCGTCAACATGAGCGACGCGGTGCGATACCACGCGATGGCGAACGCGGGCGACGACGGGAACCGCGGGACGGTCCTCGAGGCGCCGGGGGTGTCGCTGGAGGCGGACACGGTGATGCCCGAGAGCCTCATCACCTCGATACAGCCCCACTACCAGGTCGCGCACGCCGAGACCCTGCCGCGCCACTTCCGGTACGCGCTCCGGGTCGCCGGCCCCCTGCTCGCGCTCGGGGTCAACTCCCCCTTCTTCCCGCCGGACCTGTACGACGACGACTGGGACGGCGACCGCGTCCTCGCGGAGGGCGCGACGGAGAACCGGATCCACGTGTTCGAGTCGGTGCTCAACGCTCGCACCGACGAGGGGAAAGTCCGGTTCCCGCGGGAGTTCCACGACGTCGAGACCGCGGTCGACCGGATCGCGGGCGACGAGACGCTGATTCCGATGCCGGAGCCCGACGGTACCGACCGGTTCGACGATCAGTTCGCGACGTTCCGGACGAAACACGGCAGCTACTGGCGGTGGGTCCGCCCGGTCTTCGAGGGCGCGAGCCGGTCGAGCGCCAACGCTCGGATCGAGTTCCGGCCGATCCCGGGCCAGCCCACCGTCCGCGACTCGATCGCCTTTCAGGGGGCGTTCGCCGGGCTGATGCAGGCGCTCCCGCAGCGGGAGCACCCCGTCATCGGGCTCGACTGGGAGACCGCCCGCGACAACTTCTACGCCGCGGTCGCCGACGGGCTCGACGCGGAGATCGAGTGGGTCGACCTCGACGGGGAGCGCACGACCGACACCGACGCGGTGTACGGGGACCTCCTCGACCACGCCGAGGCGGGCCTCCGGACCGCGGGCTGCCCCGAGGAGGAGGCCGCCGCGTGGCTCGCCCCGCTCCGGTGGCGGGTGGCGAACCGAACGACTCCGGCGAGCTGGAAGCGGGACCGGGTCCGCGAGCGCCTCGACGCCGGCGAGGAGTTCGAGACCGCCGTCCACGCCACCCAGCGCGAGTACATCGACCGACAGGCCGAGACGCTGATCGAGGGCGGCTTCTCCGCGTGGATGAACGGGGACTGAGGCGCGTGTCGGTCGCGAGTCGACTGCGAGCTGACCGCGCGCCGGCTTCCCGCGGAACGGAACGAACGTCGATATCCCTTATTAACCGGGTTCCGAAACCACAGCACCCCGATCGCCTCGGTGTGTGTATAGTGTGTATAAGGATCCTTCGTCTCGTTGGTGTCGGGCGATTTTTCGGATCGGCGCTCGGATCACGAGCTCCTTCGGACGGGCCGTTTTTGCGACCGGCACAAGTGTTAAGTTCTCGACCCTGCTTTCGTCAGTCGATGACAGACATCACGGAGGATTCGTCGGACGCCCCGGCGGATCGAGTTCTTCCAGGGCACGATAGCTTCTAACATCGATATCGGTCCTGTACGGATCTTCGACACGACGTTACGAGACGGTGAACAGTCACCGCGCACGTCGTTCAGCTACGAGGAGAAACGCCGCATAGCGGCGACGCTGGACGACATGAACACCCACGTCATCGAGGCTGGGTTCCCGGTGAACTCGGACGCGGAGTTCGAGGCCGTGAGCGACATCGCCGCCGCGACGGACACCACCGTCTGCGGACTGGCGCGGGTCGTCGAGGGCGACATCGACGCCGCCGTCGACTCCGGCGTCGAGATGGTCCACGTGTTCGTCTCCACCAGCGACGTACAGCTGGAGGACTCGATGCACGCGACCCGGCAGGAGGCGAAACAGCGCGCCGTCGCCGCCGTCGAGCAGGTGAAAGACGCCGGCGTCGAGTGCATGTTCTCGCCGATGGACGCGACGCGGACCGACCCCGACTACCTGCGGGAGATCGTCGAGGCGGTCAGCGACGCGGGCACCGACTGGATCAACATCCCGGACACGTGCGGCGTCGCGATGCCGACGAGCTTCGGGAAGACGGTGAAGGCGGTCGTCGAGGCGACCGACGCCCGCGTCGACGTGCACACGCACGACGACTTCGGGATGGCCGCGGCGAACGCGGTCACCGGGTTCGAGAACGGCGCGGAGCAGGCGCAGGTGTCGGTCAACGGGATCGGCGAGCGCGCCGGCAACGCCGCCTACGAGGAGGTCGTGATGGCGGTCGAATCGGTGTACGGCGTCGACACCGGCATCGACACGACCCAGATCACCAAGCTGGCCCGGATCGTCGAGGAGGCCTCGGACATCCCGGTGCCGGCGAACAAGCCCGTCACCGGGCGGAACGCGTTCGCCCACGAGTCGGGCATCCACGCCGCGGGCGTCATCGAGAACGCCGACACGTTCGAGACCGGCGTGATGACCCCGGAGATGGTCGGCGCCGAACGCGAGTTCGTTTTAGGCAAACACACCGGCACCCACAGCGTGCGCAAGCACCTGGTGGAGGCCGGCTTCGATCCGAGCGACGGCGAGGTCCGGCGCATTACCAAGCGCGTCAAGGAGTACGGCTCCGGCAAGCGTCAGGTGACCGCCGGCGACGTCGAGCGGTTCGCCGAGGAGGCGGACGTCGACCGCGAGGAGGAGGTCCGGGTCTGATGGCCGCCTCCCTGCGCGGGGAGCCCGCGGAGCGACCGCCGCGCGGTCGCGCGGGCGGAATCGATCGCGCGGTCCGAAGCGATCGCACGGTTCGACCCGCGCCTCGGAACCGGCCTTCCGGTTCCGCTCCCCGACAGGGATTTATACCCCGGCTGTGTTGGTGGGGACGAGATGCGACGGCACGCCGCGAACCCGACGACCGCCGACGTCGCCGGAGCCGTCGCGCCGATCATCGTAGGGGTATAACCCCCTACACCACCCCTTCCTCACCGACGCCGCGCATCGACGAACGCCGACGGTCGAGTCCGCTCTCGTCCGGCGATTCGGCGTTCGGACCGACCGACTCTCACACCCGCGAGATGCACCACCGAACACCACCACGACAATGAGCGACACAGCAGCACAGCCACGAGACGACGAGACAGAGGACCCGCCGGACGCGGACGAGTCGGTCGCGGCCGAGACCGACGGCCCGACCGACACGGACGGTCCCGCCGCGGGACCGGTGTCGACCGGCGCCGAGTCGGTCGTCGCCGCGCTGGAGGCCGCCGGCGCGGAGACCGCCTTCGGCGTGCAGGGCGGCGCGATCATGCCCGTCTACGACGCGCTGTACGACTCCTCGATCCGCCACGTGACGATGGCCCACGAGCAGGGCGCGGCCCACGCCGCCGACGCCTACGGCGTCGTGGCGGGCGAGCCGGGCCTCTGTCTGGCGACCTCGGGGCCGGGCGCGACCAACCTCGTCACCGGGATCGCCGACGCCGACATGGACTCCGACGCGATGCTGGCGCTGACGGGGCAGGTGCCCACCGAGTTCGTCGGCAACGACGCGTTCCAGGAGACCGACACGGTCGGCGTCACCCGCCCGATCACGAAGCACAACTACTTCGCGAACGGCGCGGACACCGTCGGCGACACCGTCGGCGAGGCGTTCGAGCTGGCGCGCGCGGGCCGTCCCGGACCGACGCTCGTCGACCTGCCGAAGGACGTGACGCAGGACGAGACGGACGAGACGCCCGGGCCGGCGACGCCGCCGGCCGGCACCGACCCCGACCCGAACGCCGACCCGGACGCGGTCGAGGAGGCCGCTCGGGCCATCGAGGAGGCCGAGCGACCCGTGTGCCTGTTCGGCGGCGGCGTCATCAAGGCGGACGCGAGCGACGCCGCGCGCACCTTCGCGCGCACGTACGGCGTCCCCGTGACGACGACGATGCCGGGCATCGGCTCGTTCCCCGAGGACGACGAGCTCTGCCTCTCGTGGGCCGGGATGCACGGCACCGGCTACGCCAACATGGCGATCACCCACACCGACTGCCTGATCGCGGTCGGCACCCGGTTCGACGACCGGCTGACGGGCGGGATCGACACGTTCGCGCCGGAGGCCGAGGTCGTCCACGTCGACATCGACCCGGCCGAGATCTCGAAGAACGTCTACGCCGACTACCCGCTGATCGGCGACGCGGGGCGCGTCCTCGACCAGCTGACCGCCGCGGTCCGCGAGGCGCCCGACGCCGAGGCGTGGCGCGAGCGCTGTTCCGAGTGGAAGGAGACGTACCCGCTCACGTACGCGACGCCCGACGACGAGCCGCTGAAGCCGCAGTTCGTCGTCGAGGCGTTCGACGAGGCGACCGCCGACGACACCATCGTCACCACGGGCGTCGGCCAACACCAGATGTGGGCCTCCCAGTTCTGGACGTACTCGGAGCCCCGGACGTGGGTCTCCTCGCACGGGCTGGGGACGATGGGCTACGGCGTGCCCGCCGCGGTCGGCGCGCGCGTCGCGGCCGACAACATGGGCGAGCCGGACCGCGACGTGGTGTGTTTCGACGGCGACGGCTCCTTCCTGATGACGATGCAGGAGCTGTCGGTGGCGGTCCGCGAGGACCTCGACGTCACCATCGCGGTGCTGAACAACGAGTACATCGGCATGGTGCGCCAGTGGCAGGACGCCTTCTACGAGGGGCGTCACATGGCCTCCGACTACACGTGGATGCCCGAGTTCGACAAGCTCGCCGAGGCGTTCGGCGCTTTAGGGCTCCGCGTCGACGACTACGACGAGGTCGCGCCCGCGGTCGAGGAGGCCCTCGACTACGACGGGCCGGCCGTGATCGACTTCCACGTCGACCCCGAGGAGAACGTCCTTCCGATGGTGCCGAGCGGCGGTGCGAACGGGAAGTTCGCCACCGCGGAGGACCAGCTATGAGCGACGACTCGCCCGACTCCCGCGCCGCGACCGACGGCGGCGCGCCCGAGGCGGACTCCCGGCCGATGCCGAGCGAACAGCCCGGCCCGGCGGAGCGCGACCACCCCGAGGGGCGCCGGAACCTCGAGGGGATCCGTATCGACCCCGTCCTCGAGGCGGAACACGAGTCCCGCCGCGCCGTCATCTCGGCGCTGGTGGAGGACGAGCCGGGCGTGCTCGCGCGCGTCTCCGGGCTCGTCTCCCGCCGCCAGTTCAACATCGAGAGCCTGACCGTCGGCCCGACGACCGTGGACGGCCACTCGCGGATCACCATGGTCGTCGAGGAGACGGACCCCGGCATCGATCAGATCGAGAAGCAGATGGCGAAGCTGAAGCCGGTCATCTCCGTCGGCGAGGTCGCCGGCGACGCGGTCACCTCGGAGCTCGTCCTGTTGAAGGTCGAGGCCGACGACCCCGCGGCGGTCCACGCCGTCTCCGAGATGTACGACGGCCGGACGGTCGACGCCGGCCCGGAGACGATCACCGTCGAGCTCACCGGCGACAACGCCAGGATCGACAACGCGATCGGCGCCTTCGAGCGGTTCGGAATCGTCGAGATCGCGCGCACCGGGCCGACCGCTCTCGCGCGCGGCAACACGCCGACGGCGCCCGGAGAGAAGCCCGGAACGGCCGGCGAACCGACGACGCACGACGACTGACACGCGACGCGAACACACGCGAACCCACAACCATACACATGACCGAAGACGACACGCAGACGTTCGACTCGACAGTATACTACGACGAAGACGCGGACGAGGAGGCGATCGCCCACAAGACCGTGGCCGTGCTCGGCTACGGGTCGCAGGGCCACGCGCACGCGCAGAACCTCTCCGAGAGCGGGGTCGACGTGATCGTCGGCCTCCGCGAGGACAGCTCCTCGCGAAGCGCCGCCGAGAGCGACGGGCTCCGCGTGGAGACCCCCGCGGACGCGGCCGCCGAGGCCGACATCGTGAGCGTCCTCGTACCCGACACGGTCCAGCCGGACGTGTACGAGAACGCCGTCGAGCCGAACCTGGACGCGGGCGACACGCTCCAGTTCGCGCACGGGTTCAACATCCACTACAACCAGATCCAGCCGCCCGAGGACGTCGACGTGACGATGGTCGCGCCGAAGTCGCCGGGCCACCTCGTGCGCCGGAACTACGAGAACGACGAGGGGACCCCAGGCCTGCTGGCGGTGTACCAGGACGCGACCGGCGACGCCCACGACGAGGGGCTCGCCTACGCGGCCGCGATCGGCTGCACCCGCGCCGGCGTCGTCGAGACGTCGTTCCGCGAGGAGACCGAGACCGACCTGTTCGGCGAGCAGGCCGTCCTCTGTGGCGGCGTCACCTCGCTCGTGAAGCAGGGGTACGAGACGCTGGTCGACGCCGGCTACTCCCCGGAGATGGCGTACTTCGAGTGTCTCAACGAGCTCAAGCTCATCGTCGACCTGATGTACGAGGACGGGCTCGGCGGCATGTGGGACTCCGTCTCCGACACCGCCGAGTACGGCGGGCTCACGCAGGGCGACGTGGTCGTCGACGAGCACGCCCGCGAGAACATGGAGGAGGTCTTAGAGAAGGTCCAGAACGGCGAGTTCGCCCGTGAGTGGATCTCCGAGAACCAGGCGGGGCGACCCTCCTACACCCAGCTCCGGACCGCGGAGAAGAACCACGAGATCGAGGCCGTCGGCGAGGAGCTTCGCGGCCTGTTCGCGTGGCAGGAGGAGAGCGAAGAAGACGAGGAGGAGAGCGCCGAGGTGTCCGCCTGATGGGCGTACGCGGCGACGCGAACGGGCCCCACGACACCGCACAGCCCACGCGTCACGCGGGTGAGCGCCCATGAGCGAGGGGACGCTGTACGACAAGGTGTGGGACCGCCACAAGGTGACGCGGCTGCCGACCGGCCAAGACCAGCTGTTCGTCGGGCTCCACCTCGTCCACGAGGTCACCAGCCCGCAGGCGTTCGGCATGCTGAAGGAGCGCGGACAGGAGGTCGCGTTCCCGAAGCGCACGCACGCGACGGTCGACCACATCGTGCCGACCGGGAACCGCGACCGGCCCTACCGCGACGAGGCGGCCGAGAGCATGATGGCGGAACTGGAGGAGAACGTCCGCGGCTCCGGCATCGAGTTCTCCGACCCGGACTCCGGGAATCAGGGGATCGTCCACGTCATCGGGCCGGAGCAGGGGCTCACCCAGCCGGGCATGACGATCGTCTGCGGGGACTCGCACACGTCGACGCACGGCGCGTTCGGCGCGCTGGCGTTCGGCATCGGAACCTCGCAGATCCGCGACGTGCTGGCGACCGGCTGCGTCGCGATGGAGAAACAGAAGGTCCGAAAAATCGAGGTCACGGGCGAGCTCGGCGAGGGCGTCACCGCGAAGGACGTCATCCTCACGATCATCGGGAAGCTCGGGACCGACGGCGGCGTCGGCCACGTGTACGAGTACGCCGGCGAGGCCATCGAGAGCCTCGGGATGGAGGGGCGGATGTCCATCTGTAACATGTCGATCGAGGGCGGCGCCCGCGCGGGGTACGTCAACCCCGACGAGACCACCTACGAGTGGCTGCGGGAGACGGACGCCTTCGCCGACGACCCCGAGGAGTTCGAGCGGCTGAAACCCTACTGGGAGTCGATCCGGACCGACGACGACGCCGAGTACGACGACGTGGTCACCATCGACGGCTCGGCGATCGAGCCGACCGTGACGTGGGGGACCACGCCCGGGCAGACCGCGGGGATCACCGAGCCGATCCCGGACCCCGACGACCTGCCCGAGGAGGACCGAGATACGGCGCGGCGCGCACAGAAGCACATGCGCGTCGAGCCCGGCGACACGATGGAGGGGTACGACATCGACGTGGCGTTCCTCGGCTCGTGTACCAACGCGCGCCTGAAGGACCTCCGCGAGGCCGCGGCGTTCGTCGAGGGCCGCGAGGTCGACGACGACGTGCGCGCGATGGTCGTCCCCGGCAGCCAGCGCGTTCGCGACGCCGCGGAGGCCGAGGGGCTCGACGAGGTGTTCAAGGAGGCCGGCTTCGACTGGCGCGAGCCCGGCTGTTCGATGTGTCTCGGCATGAACGACGACCAGCTGGTGGGCGACGAGGCGAGCGCCTCCTCGTCGAACCGGAACTTCGTCGGCCGGCAGGGCTCGAAGGACGGGCGCACCGTGCTGATGAGTCCGATCATGGTCGCGGCCGCGGCGGTGACCGGCGAGGTCACCGATGTCCGCGAGATGGAGGAGGTGGCGACCGTATGAGCTCGCCCGAGTTCAGCGACGGCGAGGCGCCGGCCGAGAAGGTCACCGAGGTCTCCGGCACCGGGATCCCGGTCCGGGGCAACGACATCGACACCGACCAGATCATCCCGGCGCGGTTCATGAAGGTCGTCACCTTCGACGGGCTGGGCCAGTTCTCCTTCTTCGATCAGCGGTTCGACGACGAGGACGAGGAGAAGGACCACCCGTTCAACGAGGAGCAGTACCGCGGCGCGAACGTTCTGGTGGTCAACCAGAACTTCGGCTGCGGCTCCTCGCGCGAGCACGCCCCGCAGGCGCTGATGCGCTGGGGGATCGACGCGGTCGTCGGCGAGTCGTTCGCGGAGATCTTCGCGGGCAACTGCCTCGCGCTCGGCGTCCCCACGGTCACGGCCGATCAGGAGGACATCGAGGCGCTACAGGACTACGTCGAGGCCAACCCGGACGCCGAGGTCGACATCGACGTGGCCGCGGAGACGATCGCCTACGGCGACACCGTGATCGACGCGACGGTCCACGACGCCCAGCGGAAGGCGCTCGTCGAGGGGGTCTGGGACACCACGGCGCTGATGGGCGCGAACGAGGGTGCGGTCCGCGAGACCGCCCGGTCGCTGCCGTACGTTCCGGCCGAGCACATTCCGGGGGACGAGGCGTGAGCCACGAGGTCGTCGTCATCGAGGGCGACGGGATCGGCCGCGAGGTCGTCCCGGCCGCCGTCGAGGTGCTGGAGGCGCTCCCGGTCGACTTCGAGTTCGTCGAGGCCGAAGCCGGCGACGCGGTAAAGGCGGAGACCGGCGAGGCGCTCCCGGCGGAGACGTACGAGCTCGCGGCCGAGGCGGACGCGACGCTGTTCGGCGCGGCCGGCGAGACCGCCGCCGACGTCATCCTCCCGCTGCGCGATGCGGTCGACTCGTTCGTCAACGTCCGGCCCGCGAAGGCGTACCCCGGCGTCGACGCGGTCCGGCCGGAGACGGACGTGGTCTTCCTCCGCGAGAACACCGAGGGCGTCTACGCCGGCCACGAGGACCGACTCTCCGACGACCTCTCGACGCTGACGCGGGTCGTCACCTCGTCGGCCTCCCGCGAGCTCGCGGAGTTCGCCTGCGAGTTCGTCGCGGACGGTCGGGGGCCCGGCGGCGACGCCGAGGAGGGGTTCACCGTCGCGCACAAGGCGAACGTGATGCGCGAGACCGACGGTCGGTTCCGCGAGGAGGTGCTCGCGGTCGCCGAGGCGCGCGGCGTCGACGCCGACGAGGAGCTGATGGACGCGTTCGCGACGAAGCTCCCGCTCGACCCGAGCCAGTACGGCGTGATCGTCTGTCCGAACCTCGCGGGCGACGTGCTCTCCGATCTGGCCGCCGGGCTCGTCGGCGGGCTCGGCCTGCTTCCGTCGGCCAACATCGGGCACGACAACGCGCTGTTCGAGCCGGTCCACGGCACCGCGCCCGACATCGCCGGCCAGGGAGCAGCCAACCCGACCGCGGCGATCCTCTCGGCCGCCATGCTGCTGGAGTACCTCGGCCACGTCGAGGAGGCTCAGCGGGTACGCGACGCCGTGGAGGGCGTGCTCTCCGACGGGCCGCGGACCGGCGACCTCGGCGGCGACGCGGCGACCGACGAGGTCACCGCGGCGATCGCCGACCGGCTGTAGGCCGCGATCGTCGCCGCTTCTTCTGCGTGCCATTCAGTCGCTCGACCGCGGGCGAACCACAAGAAAGGAAACCCTGCGGCCCGTCGGCTCGCGTATGAGCAACTACGAAGTCGCGATGGAAGCCGCCTGGTTGGTCCGTGACGTCGAGGAGACCGACGACGCCATCGGCGTCGCGGTCAGCGAAGCCGGAAAGCGACTCAACGAGACGGACAAGCAGTACGTCGAGGTCGAGCCCGGCGTCACCGGCTGTCCGGTCTGCGGGGAGCCGTTCGACGCCGCGTTCCTCGCCGCGAACACCGCCCTCGTCGGGCTCCTCTTGGAGATCGACATCTTCAACGCCGACAGCGAGGAGCACGCCGAGCGGATCGCGAAAAGCGAGGTCGGCGGCGCGCTCCGCGACGTTCCCCTCGAGGTCATCGAGGTCATCGAGACCGAGGGCGACGAGGAGGACGCCGACGTCGGCGCCGGGGAGTAAGGCTTCGTTCGGTGGCTTGACCCGGAGACCGCTCCCGCGAAATCGGTCGTTGCCGAAACCTTTTCTAATAACCCGGAGTTATCCAGCGTATGGAACTCCCGACGCCACAGGACCTCCGCGAGCGGCGGACGACGCTGGAGCTGACGCAGAGCGAGCTCGCGGACGCGGCCGACGTCTCACAGCCCCTCATCGCGCGGATCGAGGGCGGCGACGTCGACCCGCGGCTCTCGACGCTCCGCCGGATCGTCAACGCGTTACAGGAGGCGGAGGGCGAGGTCGTTCGCGCGAGCGACCTGATGAACGAGACGGTGATCAGCGTCGCGCCCGACGACGCGGTGCGCGAGGCGGTCGAGTTGATGGAGGAGGAGGCGTACTCGCAGCTCCCGGTGTTACAGAACGGCGTTCCGGTCGGCTCGATCAGTCAGGGCGACGTGGTCCACGCCGGCGAGAACGTCGGGGACCACCCCGTCAGCGAGGTGATGAGCGAGTCGTTCCCCACGGTCGCGCCGGGCGCGACCGTCGACGAGGTCCGGAACCTACTCGACCACTACAAGGCGGTGATGGTGACCGACGGCGGCGAAACGGTCGGGATCATCACCGAGGCCGACATCGCCGCGCACCTGTCGTAGGGCGACGTCTTCGGACGAGACGTCGGCGGAAAACGAGAGGCCCGAGCCGCCCGCGGTCACTCCTCCCTGCGCTCCGAGAGCCGCTCCCAGATCTCCGTGCAGCCGGCCCCGTCCTCGATGTCGTCGAGGTGGCCCGTGCCGTCGTCGGGCTCGGCGTCCGTCTCCTTTTCCGGCTCCGCGTTCTCTTCCCGCTGGTCGCTCTCGATCGCTTCTCGCTCGTCATCGGTCGTTCGGGGATCGCTCCGCTGCGTCATCGGTCCTCCGGGGCGTCGTCGAAGAGCTCGGGCGCCACGTCCGCGGACGCGTGCTGTCTGTACTCGCCGTCGTCGACCGGGCTGTCGGGTGGATCGTCACTGGAGTCGGGAACCGAGTCGGTCATTACGACGCCGTACACGCGGACGAGCGATAAGTACCGACACACGAGTAAATTGAACCACTACTCCCGGATACCGGATTTCGTGTCCGGTAGTTCGGAAGCTAATTTAACGGAGAATCGGCGTGCAGTCGGTCGGTTTCCCATTCTCGTGGCGTCATCGAAACGGTCGCCGATTGCGACCACCGCCACCCATTGGGTCGTCGCGAGCGAATCGGGGGATGTGACAACTCGACTGCGCGTCCTCGACGACGGGGCGTGGATCTCCGTCAACGACGCCCGGGAAGTACGTGTCAGCGAACTGTGGCGCCTCGACGCGCCGGATCTGTGCGAGTGCGCGCTCAGCGATCTGGTCGTCGAGAACTTCCAGTCGGTCGGCGTCGACGGCCCGACGGTGGAGGTGCGAGTCTACGGTCAGTGTATCGCGTGCGGGGTGTCGGGAACTACCGGCTGGATCCCCGTCGGGCGGGTACGCGGTGGCGAGTTCGCCGAACTCGACCGATCCGCGGTTCGCCGCGTGCGGCGGTGAGTGTAGCGGCAACACGTGCCAGATCGGTGGGGCACCGGGGAAGGTTGACGCCACGCCGTCAGCTATGTGGGCGTCGGGTGTAGGGGCTCTCGATGCCAACGGACGTCGAGAACTGGAAATCGGAGGTGTACGGGTCGGAGATCCGCGACCGCCTGTTCGAGTTCGCCGAGGAGGGATACGACTCGATCCCGGACGACGAGCGGGACGCGTGGTTCGAGCGCTTCAAGTGGTGGGGCCTGTACCACCAGCGGAACGGACAGGAGGGGTACTTCATGATGCGGATCGGGACGCCGAACGGCGTGCTCGAACCGGGACAGCTCCGGACCGTCGGCGAGATCGCCGACGAGTACGCCCGCGGCCCCGGGGTGAACCCGATCTTCGGCGACGCGTACGCGGACTTCACCACCCGGCAGTCGATCCAGCTCCACTGGATCGAGCTGTCGGACGTGCCGGCGATCTTCGAGAAACTGGAGGAGAACGGGCTCTCGACCCAGCAGGCCTGCGGGGACTCCTGGCGGAACATCGTCGGAAACCCGGTCGCCGGGAAGGACGGACAGGAGGTGATCGACGCGTGGCCGGTCATCCGGGAGCTCAACGAGACGTTCAAGGGGAACGACGACCACGCGAACCTCCCGCGGAAGTGGAAGGTGTCCGTGACCGGCTCCGCCGACGGCTCCGGGCAGGGCGACATCAACGACCTCGCGTTCGAGCCCGCGTACAGGGCGGTCGGCGGAGGCGGTAGCGGATCCGGGGACGGCCGAGACCGCGACGGCGACGGGGGCGAAAGCGAGGACGCCGTCGGCTTCAACGTCCGCGTCGGCGGCGGCCTCGCGCGCAACGAGCCCCGGCTCGCCCGCGATATCGACGTCTGGGTGCCCCCCGAGCGGGTGCCGGACGTGGCCGGCGGGCTCTCCGCGCTGTTCCGCGACTACGGCGACCGCGAGGACCGGTACAACGCCCGGATCAAGTTCCTCGTCGACGAGTGGGGCGCGGAGAAGGTCCGCGAGAGGCTTCAGGAGGAGTACGTCGACTTCGAGTTAGAGACCGCCGGCCGCGACGTGCGCGAGGAGTACACCTACAACGCGGGCGAGGGCGAGCGCAACGACCTTATCGGCGTTCACGACCAGAAGGACGGGACGAATTTCGTCGGGCTGAACGTGCTCGTCGGGCGGATGGGCGCCGACGACGTGCTCGAACTGGCCGACCTCGCCGAGGAGTACGGCTCCGGCGAGGTCCGCCTCTCCCAGCGGCAGAACGTCATCGTCACCGACGTGCCCGACGACACCCTCGACGACTTCCTCGACGAACCGCTGCTCGATCACTACTCACCTTCGCCCTCGCCGTTCATGCGCGGCTCGGTCGCGTGTACCGGCACGGAGTTCTGCTCGCTGTCGATCGTCGAGACGAAGAACCGGCAGGTCCGGTTCGCCCGCTGGCTGAAGGCGAACGTCGACCTCCCGGCCGACGTCGACGAGTTCCACATTCACCTCTCCGGCTGTACGGCCTCGTGCGCGCAGCCGCAGATCGCCGACGTGAGCCTGCGCGGGATGAAGACTCGCAAGAACGGGGACCCCGTCGAGGCGCTCGACGTGGGCCTCGGCGGCGGGCTCGGCGAGGACCCGCAGTTCGCGCGCTGGGTCACCCAGCGCGTCCCGGTCGACGAGGTGCCGGGCGCGATCGCCAATCTGGTCGAGAGCTTCGCCGCCGAGCGCGACGAGGGCGAGTCGTTCCGGGCGTTCGTCGCTCGCCACGACGACGACGAGCTGGACGCCTTCGTGGACCCCGAGGAGACCGACTACGAGGACCCATTGATGTACAACACGAAGCGCACGTGGTACCCCTACGCCGAGGACGACTCGATGGAGGACGCGCCGCCGACGCCGGCGGACGACTGACGGTACCGGATCGCCCACTCCACGTGAACGCCGTCGTGGCCCGCACTCAGTCGGACACGCGGAAGGTCCGCGTGGTGTCTCTGTCGCCTCGGACGACGTCGACCTCGGCGAGGCCCAGCGAGGTGAAGACCCGGCTCCAGTCCCGGTAGTAGAGGGGGGTGTCGTCGTCGACGTAGTTCACGTCCGGATCGGACGGCGACGATTCGCGTACCGGCTTCTCGATCTCCGCCGTGACGAGGAGGTCGTCGGTGATCCGAGCGATCTCCTCGAAGACCCACTCGACGTCGGGATGGAGGTGTTGGAGCGTTTCGACCGAGTAGACCGCGTCGAACCGCCCGTCGTCGAACCCCTCGATGACGTCCTCTATCGCGCCGCAGTGAAACGTTCCCTCGGCGGCGAGGTCGGGATAGGTCTCCCGCATCGTGTCGAACGCCTCGCAGTTGATGTCGACGCCCGAGAGGTTCCCGAAGCCGTCGGCGGCGAGGTGGTGGAGGTGACGGCCCGAGCCGCAGCCGAGTTCGAGGACGGCCGCGTCGCGGCCGAGGTGCTCGCGGAGGGTATCGCGGACCAGCGCACTCGTCTCGTTGGGACCGTAATGCGCGTAGTACGCCGGCGAGTATTCGCCCGTCCGGTTCGTCCACGTGTCTCGGACGGTATCGGGATTCACGTGTAGTGACGCTGGACGGAGATGTATAACCTCGTCGGACGGGGGCTCACGCTCTCGAAAGGGCGCTCCCAGTCGCCAATCCGATTTCGTCGCTGACCGGACGCGTCGAGATCACAATAAACGCCGACTGCGACTATCTATAAACGATGTGCGGTGGCGCGTGCCTGCGAGGCCGCACCGCGGTCGAGGCGAGCGGTTCGAGGAGGATGTCGATGACGTCGTTACAGCCGACGCCGAGCCCTCGGACGTCGTCGTCTTCCATCAGGTCGTAGGTCACGCGGTCCGGACGGCCGCTGTCGCGGACCGCCGCCGTCCGCTACCGCCCGCTGTCCAGGTACGGTTCACAGACGAGTTCGACACCCTCCTCGAAGCCGATCTCGGGCTCCCAGCCGGTGGCCTCGCGGAACGCCGCGTAGTCGGCCATGGTGTCGTGGACGTAGCCGTCGAAGGGGCACTCGACGTACTCCGGGTCGACGTCGGTGCCGAGCGCGTTGTTGATCAGCGCGACCATCTCGTTGAACGAGTAGGCCTCTTGGGTGCCGACGTTGTACACGCCCGTCAGCTCGCGGTCGGCGGCGAGCTCGCAGGCGCGGGCCACGTCCGAGACGTGCGTGAAGTCGCGCGTTTGCGTGCCGTCGCCGAACAGCTCCGGGGCCTCGCCCGAGGCGATCTTGTCCGCGAACTGCGCCACCGTGTTGGCGTACTCGCCCTTGTGCTCCTCGTTGCCGGCGAACCCCTGGTAGACGGAGAAGAAGCGCAGGCCGGCCACGTTCATCTCGTGGTGGTTGGCGTAGTACTCGGCGTAGCGCTCGCGGGCCAGTTTGGAGGCCTCGTAGGCCGTGTGCGCCTCCACGTCCATGCTCTCGGGCGAGGGCTCGGTGCGGCTCCCGTAGATCGAGGAGGTCGAGGCGTAGACGACGGTGTCACAGCCCTCCTTTCGGGCGCGCTCGACCGCGTTGACGAACCCCTCGACGTTGACGCGACAGCCGCGCTGGGGGTCCTCCTCGTGCATGTTCCGCGAGGAGAGCGCGGCGAGGTGAAAGAGCACGTCGACGTCGGCGGGGAAGTCGTCGTCGAGGACCGACGCCTCGACGAACTCGACTTCGTCGTCGAGGTTCTCGGGCGTCCCGAGGTACGTGTCGTCGACCGCGATCACGTCGTTGTCGGCCGCGAGTCGGTTCGCGAGGTTCGAGCCGATGAAGCCCGCGCCGCCCGTGACGAGGACGCGTTTGTCCTGCATGGGTGTACGTCGTCGGGGCAGGGGAATTACCGCTTCGGTCTGGTTCGGTCTGGTTCGGTCACCTGCTCGGAGGCGAGCGCGGGGGACAACAGTCAAGGCACCGAAGCGAATCGTCCGAGTATGGCGATTTTCGAGGTGTCGGGCGTCGCCGTCGTCTTCCTGCTCATCATCGCCGTGTTGGTGGCGTTCGTCACCGAGGTCGTCCCCAACGACGTGACCGCGATCGGCGTCGTCGCCGCGCTCGTCATTCTCGAGCCGTGGACCGGCGTCGGTTCGCGGGCCGCGATCTCCGGGTTCGCCAACCCCGCGACTGTCACGATCATCGCGATGTACATGCTCAGCGCGGGCGTCCAGAACACGGGCGTCGTCGAACGGCTCGGCGTGTACCTGGCCGAGCTCACCGCCGGGCGGGAGTTCCGCGCGCTCGTCGCCACCGTCTGTACGACCGGCCCCATCGCGGGGTTCGTGAACAACACGCCGGTCGTCGCCGTCTTCATTCCGATGGTCACCGGGCTCGCCGAGAACTCGAAGGTGAGCCCCTCGAAGCTCCTCCTCCCGCTGTCGTACGCCGCCATCCTCGGCGGCACGCTCACCCTCATCGGCACGTCGACGAACATCCTCGCCAGCGACTTCGCTCGCCTCCTCATCGACGGCCGCGACGGGATCGGGATGTTCGAGTTCACGGGGCTCGGCGCCGTCCTGCTCGTCGTGGGGCTCGCGTACCTGCTGACCGTCGGCCGGCGCCTCACGCCCGCTCGCGTCCCCGTGGACAGCGACCCCCTCTCCGAGTTCGACCTCGACGACTACCTCACGCACCTGTACGTCCGGCCGGGATCGGCCGCGGTCGGCCTGTCCGTCGAGGCGTTCGACAGCGCCCACCCGGACGTGCGTATCCTGCAGGTCCGCCGCGACGGCGAGGCGTACGCCGGCCCGCACTCCGATCGAGTCATCGAGGCAGGCGACGGGGTGATCGTCCACGGCCCCGTACAGGCGGTCACGCGGTTCCGTGAGGCGGCGACGCTCGGGCGGCGGGCCCGCGAGGCGGTGACCGAAGACACGTTCGAGTCGGCGGTCACCGACGGGATGCTCGCGAAAGCGGTCGTCCCCGAAAACTCGCCGTTCGTCGGTGAGACCGTCGCCGAGACGGGGCTCCACGACTACCACGAGACGAGCGTGCTCGCCGTGCGCCGGGGCGGCGACCTGTTCCGCACGGACCTCGCCGCGCACGCGCTGGAGGCGGGCGACCTGCTGTTGGTGCGGACGACGCCGGCGTCCGTCCGGTACTTCACGGATACCGGCGACCTCGTCGTCGCCGACGAGCGCGCGCTCGATCGGTTGGCCGACGCGGACATCGACGAGATCGCACCGCTGTCGCCGAAGACGCCGATCGCCGTCGGTGTTCTCGTCGGCGTCGTCGCGCTCGCCGCTCTCGACATGCTCCCGATAGTGATCGCGGCGCTGGCCGGCGTCGTCGCGATGGTGGTCACCGGCTGTCTGACGACTGCCGACGCTTACGACGCGGTGTCGTGGAACGTGATATTCCTCCTGGCCGGGGTCATCCCGCTCGGGATCGCGTTGGAGTCCACGGGCGGCGCGGCCCTCGTCTCGGAGTTCCTCGTCGCGACCGACGGGTACCTCCCGACGGTGGGCGTCATGTTCCTCCTGTACGTCGTCGCCGGCGTGCTGGCGAGCGTCATCACGCCGGTGGCGACGGCGGTGCTGATGATCCCGGTCGGCGTCAGCGCGGCCGCGCAGCTCGGGACCAACGAGTTCGCGTTCCTGCTCGCGGTGATGTTCGCGTCGGCGACCTCGTTCATGACGCCGGTCGGCTACCAGACGAACCTCATGGTGTACGGCCCCGGCGGCTACGAGTTCACTGACTTCCTGCGGGTCGGCGGCCCGCTCCAGCTGCTTCTCGCCGTGGTCGCGACCGCGGGCATCGCCGTCATCTGGGGGGTCTAATCGCGTGTTCTCCGTGGGACGTTCGCCGGCGAACGAACTGACGCTCGGCGCGGCGGTCGTTCTCGGAAGGAGAGTGTCACGGACGAGTGAAGGAGTCCCGTAGCCGACGGATATCTCGCACCCCGGATTCTCCGTCTGATCTCGAGTCCGGCGTCGAGAGCGCTATTCGCTGCTCACTAAATGAATAGTCTACAGCAGATTTATTTCGTTGGGGTGCCGATAGAGAGGTATGACGGTCGGCGATCCACCTGCGAACTCCGAGCTCGCGAAGGGATTCAGTGAGGAGCTAACGTCCGCGCCGGCCGACGAGCGGGTGTACCGCGTCGCGCTCCAGTTGTACGAGCCAGCGGGGGTCTCGGAGATCGCCGAGCGGGCTTCGTGTGCGCCGGACACCGCCCGCCGACATCTCAATCGGCTCGCCGACATCGGCGTCGTCGAACTCGTTTCCGAGACGCCGGCCGCGTACGTGCGGAACGAATCGTACTTCGAGTGGCGTCTCCGCGAGCGCCTCGCCTCTCAGTCGATGCGTGATCTCCGTGAGACGCTCGCCGACCTCGCTTCTCAGGAACAGGCGCTTCGAGAGCAGTTCGGCGCGGACGCCCCCGGCGCGGTCGACGCGCTCGATCACGCCGACTACGACGACATCGAAGACGTCTGGCTCGCGTTGAGCGAGTGGCAGACCGTTCGCCGACGGATCGAACGACTGGAGGCAGTTCGGCAGAAGCGATCCGACCCCTCGTTCGAGGGAGAACCCGCGTAATCGTGGCCGGTTCTGACGCGTCTCGCGTCGTCGACGAGGCGACGCTTCGATACGTCGGACGGCTGTTCGGGCGTCAAGACGAAGTCGAAGGTACGTCGCTGTTCCCGGCCACCAAGCCCGAGAGTCTCGTCGTTCGCCTCGATACCGCACGGTATCCGGACGACGTCGACGAGATCGCCCTCGAGATCCGCGCGTACACGAACGGCGAGTTCCACGTCTCGTACCTCGAGGAGTTCGCGGGAGATCGGCGACGGTGTCGGTGGGACCGACACGACCAACCACACAACGCGCGCGACCATTTTCACCCGCTACCGGACGCGGGAACGGCGGCCGCAGTCGACCGGACGTATTCGGCGGATCTCACGCGCGTTCTCGAGGAGACAGTCCTTCCGTGGATCGACGAGCGACTCGGGGCGCTCTGGGGGTGACCGCTTTGGTCTGCCGCGACAGGCGACACGCGGCACGACGGCGCTTTCCACGCGCGAATTCGACAGCGACCCGAAACGTCTTTTCGCCCGGCGCCGAAGCCGCGGTATGTTCGGAACGAGCGGCGTCCGGGGACGAGTCGGCGAGGAGATCACGGCCGACCTCGCGCTCGACGTCGGGCGCGCGCTGGCGACCGACGGCGCCGAGACCGTCGTCCTCGGGCGCGACGCCCGCGAGAGCGGACGCACGCTGAGCCGGGCGATATCGGCCGGCGTCACGGAGTGCGGCGGCGACGTGATCGACGCGGGCGTCCAGCCGACCCCGACCGTCGCGCGGAGCGTCGTCCGGGAAGGGGCCGACGCCGGCGTCGTCGTCACCGCCTCGCACAACCCGGCGCCCGACAACGGGCTCAAGCTCTGGGCGGCCGACGGGCGGGCGTTCGGCGAGGACGCGAACGACCGGATCGCCGAGATCGTCCGCGAGGAGGCGTTCGACCTCGCCGCGTGGGACGGACTCGGCGACCACCGCGAGGGCGACGCCGCGCGCGACCGACACGAGCGCGCGCTCCGGGAGTCCGTCGCGATCCCCGAGGACCTCTCCGTCGTCGTCGACCTCGGCAACGGGGTGGGGCGGGTCACCGCCGACGCGCTCCACGCGGCCGGCTGCGACGTGGAAACGCTCAACGGCCAGCGCGACGGCCGGTTCCCGGGGCGGCCCAGCGAGCCCACGGCCGAGAACTGCCGGACGGCCTGCGAACTTGTCGAGGCCACCGACGCCGACCTCGGGGTCGTCCACGACGGCGACGCCGACCGCATGATGGCGATCGACGAGCGCGGCCGGTTCGTCTCCGGCGACGCGCTGCTGGCGCTCTTCGGCCGGCGCGAGGCCGGAGCGGGCGACCGCGTGGCGGTCCCCGTCGACACGAGCCTCCTCGTCGCGGACGCGCTCGCCGAGGTCGGCGCGGACGTGACCTACACGCCGGTCGGCGACGCGTACGTCGCGGCCGAGACCGCGAACCCCGGCGTCGCGTTCGGCGGCGAGCCGAGCGGCGCGTGGATCTGGCCCGAGCAGACGCGGTGTCCCGACGGCCCCCTCGCCGCCTGCACGCTGGCCGCGCTGGTCGGCGCGGAGGGCTCGCTGGCCGCGATGGTCGACGGGCTCCCGACGTACCCGATCCGTCGGGATTCGGTACGGACCGACGCGAAGGAGGCGATCGTCGAACGCGTCGCGGCGCTCGCCCGCGACCGGTTCGACGACGTGTCAGCGCTCGACGGGATCCGGGTGGAGACGGAGACGGGCTGGTTCCTCGTGCGGGCGAGCGGCACCGAGCCGCTGGTGCGGATCACCGCCGAGGCGCGCGACGCGAGCGACGCCGACGACCTCTTCGAGACGGCGCGGGACCTCATCGATCGGGCCGGCGAGACGGTCTAGGCCCTTTCTACAGATATTATTTACACAAAATTCTAGACCTAATATATTTGGCCATCGCTTTACCCCTTCAGAGGGCGAAGCGGAAGCATCGAGGGATCCGCTATCAGCGAAACAGCAGTACTACATCTATCGGCACGCCTCGGATTACTGCGGTCGGTCCGTCCGGAACCGGAGGGCTGGCGTTTAGATCATGGGCTTTAGCGATTCCGTCACGGACGCTCACTTCGACGCTCTCGCCGAGACGCTGTCGGACGCGCTCGTCGTGATCGATTCGCGGAATCGGATTCGGTTCGCCAATCCCGCCCTCGACGACCTTCTCGGGTACCTCCCCGAGGAGGTAGAGGGTGAGCTACTGACGGTGTTGATGCCGGAACGCCTCGAAGACCGGCACTTAGAAGCCGTAGACCGGTACCTCACGACGGGGGAACGGACCCTCGATTGGGAGGGCGTCGAACTGCAGGGCCGACACAGAGACGGTCACGAGGTGCCGCTCAGCGTCTCGTTCAGCGAGTTCACGCTCGACGACGAGCGGTACTTCACGGGCGTGCTCCGGGACGTCTCCGCCCGCCGGGAGCTCGAGTCCGAACGAGACCTGCTTCGCGCCGCGAAGGACGCGATCGCCGAATCCGCGGGCCTCTCCGAGGGACTCACATCGGACATCCTGCGGACCATCCCGACGGGGGTCACCGTCCTCGACGTCCGCGGGGAGTTCGAGTACGCGAACGAACAGGCGGAGGAACTGCTGCGGATCGAACCCGACGAGCAGGGGCGATACCCCTCGCCCGGAGAGATACCCCTCGCCCTTCGCGACGTCGACGGGAACGCCCTCTCAGACGCCGAACACCCGTACCGGGCGGTGCTTCGCGGGGGCGAAGAAACAACGCGCGATATCGGAGTTGAGTATTCCGACGGCGAACGGCGCTGGCTCTCCGTTCACGGGACGCCGCTTCGCGGCCCCGACGGCGACGTGACGAAAGCGATGTTCGCCCTCGAGGACGTCACCGACCGGGTTCGACAAGCCGACCGACTCGAACGGCTGAACGAGGTCGCCCAGGAGCTGACCGAAGTCGAGTCGTTCGACGCCGCCTGCGAGCGCGCCGTGACCGCGGCGAGAGACGTGCTGGGTCTTCCGATCACGTCCATCGAGCGGTACGACCCCGAGTCGGGCCGTCTCGAACCCTGCGCACACACGCCGGAAGCCGTCGATCTCGTCGGAGACGGCCCCTTGCTCGCCGCGGAACGCGACCCGACGTGGCAGGCGTTCGTGGGGAACGAGGCGCGCGTCTACGACGACCTCGAGGCGGAAGCCGGGGTGGACGCCGAGGAGACGCCGCTATCGAGCGCGATCGTCCTGCCGCTGGACGAGTACGGCGTGTTCGTCAGCGGGGCGACCGAGCCGGACGCGCACTCCGAGACGGACGTCCGCCTCGCGAAGACCCTCGCCGGAAACGTGACCGCGGCCTTTCACCGGTTGGACCGCGAGATGGAGCTCCGCGAGCAGAAGTCGGAGTTGAAGGAGAAAAACGAGCAGTTACAGCGCGTGCAACGCGTCAACCGGGAGATCCGCGACATCACGCAAGCGCTCATGGGCGCGACCTCCAAAGACGAGATCAAGCGGCTCGTCGTGGACCGGTTGGCGAACAGCGACCCGTACCGATTCGTCTGGTTCGGAGAGCGCGATTTCGCCACCGACAGCATCGTCGCGTCGGCCTCGGCCGGCGTCGAAGAGGGGTACCTCGACGCCGTCGAGGTCACGGCCGACACGAGCGAGACGGGGCAGGGACCGGCGGGCCGGGCAATCCGGACGGGCGAACCGCAGATCCAGAACGACCTCCGGTCCGACCCGCCGTTCGAGCCGTGGCGACAGGAGGCGATGCAACGCGGCTACCGCGCGAGCATCGCCGTCCCGGTGATGTACAACGAGACGGTGTACGGGCTGTTGAACCTCTACGCGAACGAGCCCGGCGTCTTCACCGAGATGGAGGCGGCCGTGCTGGCGGAGCTCGGCGAGGTGATCGGGTACGCGCTCAACGCCATGGAGCGCTACAACGCGCTCGTCTCCGAGGAGTCGATCGAACTCGAGTTCCTCATCCGAGACTTCTCGGACCCGCTCATGAGCCTGCTCCGCGAACGCGGCGGGAGCGCTCGGCTCGAACACCTCGGTAACCGCGAAGCGGGCTCACTGCGGGTCTTCGTGGCGTTCTCCGGCCTCGATTTCGAGGCTATCGACTCGTTTTCCAGGGAACGCCTCGGCGGGAAGGACCTGACGCTCGTCCGGAACCGAGACGGCGAGCTGATCGTCGAGATACACCTCCCGAACGACTCGTTCCTCGTCTCGCTCATCGATCGCGGCGCGATACCCACCGATATCAGCGCGACGCCGGATGAGGGACGCACCACCGTGCGGATCCCGAAGTCCGCGTCCGTCCGGGAGTACGTAGAACTGTTCAGAGACCGGTACGGCGACGAGGTCGAACTCGTCGCGCGCCGGGACTCGTCCGACCCGGTTCGGACGCAGGCGGAGTTCGAGCGCGCGTACGTCGATCGGCTCACCGAGCGACAGCGGGAAGTGCTACAGACGGCGTACTTCGCCGGCTACTTCGAACAGCCGCGGAAGAACTCCGCCAGGGAGATCGCCGACATGCTGAGCGTGTCCCAGCCCACGGTGAGCCGTCACTTACGGAACAGCCAGCAGACGCTCTTCTCGCTGCTGTTCGGCGACGACGGGAGCGGCTGACCGTATCAGTATACGCCCCCAACCTCTCCGAGCCCTCTGCAGATACGGCGAACGGATAACCGGGGATAGCGCATACGACCAACGAGAAGCAAGCCATGACTTCAACGATCGGTAGCAACAAGTCGGAATCCGTGAGTCAGAGAGTCATCGCGGAAGTCGCGGAGACGGCCGGGATGGACCCGCTAGAGATGGAGCCGCTGTACACCCGGATCGACCCGGACTGTCTGGAGACGATCTTTTCCGGGGAGTCCCGAACGGCCGCCCGGAACCAGGGTGAGATCTCGTTCTCGATGGCCGGCTGTCAGGTCACCGTGGGGGCCGACGGAACCGTCGACGCCACGGCACTCGATGAGACGACAGAGAGAGCGGTGTCGAGAGGACAGGCGAGCGACGCGGACGCGTCGAGCGTGGCGGAACCAATGGACTGAGCGGGAGGGGACGTGAGCCCGGATAACTCCCGATCAGAGGGTAAGGACGGAAATGGCTGAAGGAGACAGCTCAGCGCCCGACGACCCGTCGGAAACCGGCGGCGAAGCGACCGAGGCCACTCGCTGCGCGACGTGCGGCGCGCGGATCGGTTCGACGGCGTGGCACCCGGTGGCGGCGCGGTTCGACGACGGGGAGTTCACCCTGTACGCGTTCTGCAGCATCGAATGCCGGGAGGAGTGGAACCGGCCCTGAAAAGCGGACTTCGACGGAGCCACGAGCTCGGAGTGAGAACTCGCACCGCGACCGCAGCCGATAAGCCCCGCCCCGCCGTCGACTCCGGGCATGTACGGAGTCGTGCTCGCGGCAGGCCGCGGGACCCGGATGCGACCGCTGACGGACCGCCGCCCGAAACCCCTCCTGCCGGTCGGAGACCGCTCGCTGCTCGAACGCGTGTTCGACACTGCCGCCGACGTCGTCGAGGAGTTCGTCGTCGTCACCGGCTACCGCGGCGAGGCGATCCGCGAGGCAGTCGGCGAGTCGTACCGGAGTCATCCGGTCCACTACGTCGAGCAGGCGGAGGCGCTGGGGACGGCTCACGCCGTCTTGCAGGCCGAGGCCGTCGTCGACGACGACTTCCTCGTGCTCAACGGCGACGTGGTCGTGGACGCGTCGCTCCCGCGCGCGCTCGCCGAGGCGGACGGGACGGCGGTCGCGGCGACCGAAGTGGCGGACCCGCGGGCGTACGGCGTGCTCTCGACCGCCGCCGACGGGTCGCTCGCCGGAATCGTCGAGAAGCCCGACGACCCGCCGACGACCCTCGCGAACGTCGGCTGCTACGCGTTCGAACCCGACGTGTTCGAGTATATCGACAGGACACCCGAGAGCGAGCGCGGCGAGTACGAGATCACGACGACGATCGATCTCCTGCTCGGCGACGGCCGCCGGATCGACGTGGCGCCCTACGACGGCCCGTGGCTCGACGTCGGCCGTCCGTGGGAGCTGCTGGAGGCCAACGAGCTGGCGCTCGCGGAGTTGGAGGAGTCGGACTGGTCGACGGACGCGGCGGTCGCCGGCGCCGTCGAGGAGGGCGTACACCTCCACGGACCGGTCGTCGTCGAGGAGGGGGCCAGGGTGCGGTCGGGCGCCTACGTGGAGGGTCCGGCGCTGATCCGCGAGGGCGCGGAGGTCGGCCCGAACGCGTACGTCCGCGGGTCGACGGTGGTCGGTCCGGGCGCGCACGTCGGCCACTCGGTCGAGGTGAAGAACTCGGTGCTCATGGCCGACGCGTCGGTCGGCCACCTCTCGTACGTCGGCGACTCCGTTCTGGGGCGGGGCGTGAACTTCGGCGCCGGCACGAACGTCGCCAACCTGCGGCACGACGACGCGAACGTCCGGGTGACCGTCAAGGGCGACCGCGTGGACACCGGCCGTCGAAAGCTCGGCGCGATCGTCGGCGACGGCGCCAAGACCGGGATCAACACGTCGCTGAACGCCGGCGTCAAACTGGGCGCGGGCGAGACGACCGGACCCGGGGAGGTGCTGACTCGCGATCGAGTGTCGGAGTAGCTCAGAGCAACGTCGGCGCGACGGGCACTCTCAAGATGAGAGCGTCTCGGGCGCGAGACGTGTAACGACACCGTCGAAGTCGTCGTCGAAGCTCAACACACAGTCGATATCGTGGTGTTCGACATGAGCGACCATCATCGCGTCGGTGAAGCTCAGCTCGTGTTCGGTTTCTCTCCGGTGTACTGCCACGGCACGATCGAACAGTGACGGCGGCGTGTACAGAAGCTCGATCGCGGAGGGATATCCCTCACCACCCGTTGGTCGAGAGGTGTTCGACGAGCTCGAAACGTGGCACCGAAGGTTTGGTGGCAAGGAGCCGACCGAGCGGTGAGATACGCGCTCTTTTCGCGTTCCGGGTTCACCGACGACTTGCGTCTCGTCGCCGCCGATCGGTCCGATTTATGGTAGAGTAGTTCACTCAACTGGCGAGGACCCGCCAAATCACAACATCGGTGGCACGGCGATCAGGTCGCAGAGTACACATATACTATTTAAGTGAGTGAACCACCGCGTGGCTCATGAGCCACGAGATGAGTTCCGTCACTTCCTTCGTGGGGTGTCTGCGAGCGACGATCCGGCAGTTGTGAGCGTGTACACCGCACCCGCGAACGCGGGGCCGGGGACGAACACATCTGACTGGTCGTCTGCAGACGCGATGACACCCGCCTGTTCGAGTGGCCCGAGGTGCGACCGTTTCAGATTCGTTCGAACAGTTCTCACGTGTGCGGTTGAGAGTGTCGTTCGTTCCGCGTCCGCTTCCAGAATGGCGATCACCTCTGCGAGTTGTTGGAGGTGAACACGACTCCACGGTGCGAGTGCGAGTGTGAGCACGACAGCACGCTTGCGATGCTGGCTGAGTAGATAGAACAGATCGGTTTTGCGGTACAGCGGGAGATCAGCAGGGTCACCGGGGCCATCGTACTGCTCTCCCTCACTCATCGGATTGTCCTCGCTCGATCCTCATCAGCCGCAGATCGACGCGATCGATGACTTCACGCCCGACTGGTCGCCAGGTGCAGCCGGTCCACTCGTCTTCGAAACGCCACCATCCACGTCCAGTTTGTCGCGGTTCGAATCGAAACCGACGGCGCGGCCCGCTCTGGATCGTGAACCGAACCTCGAACCCAGACGTATACCTCGGGCGATCATCGGTCGCTGGATCAGACAGACTGTACAACTCGTCGAGATCCACGCTCGTGGTGGATCGGGAGGTTTCTCTAGTCATACCTCGCGGGAGGGACTGTCGAGTTATCTCCCGCACCGCTATCGGGGGATAGAAACCAGTCTGCGACGGCTACCTTTCAGGGAGATCAATGTCGTCAGGCACAAGCGAAAATCCTAGTGTTCTGAAATCACTGTCGAAGGCAAAGATGTGTTCAATATCGTGCGTATCTGCGAGAACACTACTTGTGTGATCCACAAATGAAATGTCTTGGTCATCGTAATCCACAAACTGCTCTGTTGCGGTCTCAAAAGCGGATTTGCTAGCCGGAACGATATTCACACTATCAGAATTCCGGATCGCAGTGAGTGCTCTCGTCGCAGTGTCATGGCCGAGCTTGTAGAGGGCTAATGTCGCGAACTCAGAGAGAACAGCTTGAGACGTGAATATAGGTCGATAAGACAATTTCCCCGTCTGAATGCCGTTAAAAAATCGAATTGTCTCTTCGTGGTGAGTGTCATTTTGATCAGCTCGGGCATAGAATGCGCCAGTATCGATGAACACTGGCGTCGCGCTTACGGTATTCATGCTGATCGCTTGCCATACAAGATTTCATCGACGTTTTCGGAAACATCCGATTTTCCCGAAGCGCCTGGTTTGAAGTTCCAGATTGGATCGTCTGGGTTGATTTCTTGTTCAGATTCCTGTTCGTTAATTTTCCACCACACAACCCTTCCTGCAGTCTTTCGACTTGCAACCTGCTCTTGATCTTCGAGTGTACGAAGCTTTCGGCGGGCGGTTTCTCGTGAGCAGTCAAGCGCATTTGCAACATCACCAGAAGTCACGACGGGTCCGTCTACTCTCGTGAATACACCAAGTACATCTTCAAGTATGACTCTCTCTGTGAATCGGCCGGTGTCTTCTCGCTTGTCGTTGCTCATATCGCAGGTACGCTCCAACAAGGGATAATCCTTGTGGTGTTCCCAACACGGGAATACCACGTGGTCCTGTCGAACACCAGTGGTCTGCAGGAAGTGCAAAAAAGGACCCACGACACGTCCTATTGCATGTGAGCCCCCGAACATTCCGACAGGCGGTATTCGAGGAGATGGACCCTGAATGTCTCCTCTGTGGACGATCGCCAACAGATGGGTACGAGCGGAAGCAATCGCTGTCTGTCCATCACGTGAATGGCGACGACACCGACAACCGTCCCAAAAACGGGATCCTTGTCTGTCAAAGCTGTCACGTCCACATCCATCGCACCGATGAACCGCCGTATCGCAAGTGGCATCGACAACTCCCAATCGAACACCGCCACGTCTGGAACCAGCATACAGAACTTTCATACACTGGCCCACGACTCACTCGGGAACAGGCCGAACGCCTCTACGGTGATGAAGGTGGAACGCCGGAGGCGGTCCGGTATTTCGATCCGGATGACGAACGCGATCCGAGCGTGCGTGACTAGCGCTCAACGGGTGGTCGAGCCCACTGATCGAGGGCTGTGACTGTCCGCTGGGTGACACGGCGCCAGTCGTGTGACTCCCAACGTTCTTCGATCCGACACCACGACTCGCCGGCTCGTGGCACATATCGGATGCGACGCCGTGTTCCTGACTCGTCAGTAAACTCCGTGATTTGTTCGTATCGACCGTTCGGCGTCATCGCCTGTTTCGGTACTGCTGTACTCTGGGGTTCACACCGCTGTGTTGGAGCCGACTTCGACTCTGTATAGGGCTGATTCATTGGTAGTCTCGGAGGCACTGATGAACAACCTCCACAATCTCTGGGTGATAAAAATCAATCTGGAGCTCACTGGACCTCACTTACGGTCGGAATCCGACTGGTGATCGATGGCAATTGATTCTGTACTGGACAGGAAATCATTCAGAACTAGAGACCCCCACTTTGGGAGTCTGTCGTCGACACACTACCCTCCGATAGTGTGTCGATCACGTCCCACTAGTGTGTGGAGATACCACCCCAACGACCACTAAATCATCCCCCGGTGGGCTGACACACTACCGATACCCGACTGAATATAACAATCATCATGGCTGCACACAGGTATTGTGAGAAACCGGATTGCCGTCGGCCACCACGGAGGGGAGTCCCATCGGTCGAGACCACCTGTTCAGACGGCGACAATTGATCGACATATCTCCCATTGGAGATGGTATCGCCAGACATCCCGAAACTCCCAATCGCTCAGATCGACACCCACCGATCACACCGTCTGACTCGCCGACCAGTCCAACTCTGATCGGTGTCGCTTCTCTCATGACGACCCATCGCTGTCGCGCTTGACCAAGACGAGACCACAAGGGTGATCCGACCACCCAAACAGGTCACCCCGAATTAACACCCATTACTACCCGAATCGTCTTGGAGAGAAGGTCCAAACGCTCGTGGTGGTTTCCACAGATCGCACAGTAGGTGGGACAGCTTTCATCTTCACTCGACATATACTGATCAGATAGATTTTGCAGATCGATTCGCCGGTTGGATCCGATTACGAATACCGTCCACACCCAAGTTGACCCGGACGATCACTCCCACTCCGATCACGATCTACTCCGAGACGAATTTGCTCTCTGGTCGTCTAGTGAATGGTCTCACACTGACTCAGGTCTCCCCTCTCGATCATCGGTCCCGGTCTCTTACACAGTGTATCATCAGTTCAGATATGATCTTCTGTGGGGTCTCCCCCTGGCGTAGTTGGTTGGTGTGTTTTCTCACCTTTAGTGGCTGTATTATTAGTATATTCAGTCGGATCAGCCTAGTGTGTCGTCTTTGCGTCTTGCGATTTACTATGTAGTACTGTGGTACTGAAACAGACTGCAACACGGTAGGGTGTGATGGTGAATCTAGTACAGTCCGGTTGTATTCTGCGAGTCATTCCACAGTTATCAGATGTTTTGAGCAGCGCCAACGACGGCTACCACATCTCACCTATCCGCCCTGAAAAGTGCGCCTTCCATCTCGAATGGTCCGTACGCCCAGACACCTTACCAGCACCGCAGTCGGTGTCCACGCAGGGGGATGAGCCGACGGGTCAGTCCGACACTCACAGCGGTAAAGCCAGTGACGCCGGCCCACGTCAGCCAGTATGCACGAAGTAGCATCCCATCATCAACAGGGTGTCCCTCGAATAGCTGTGCGAGTATCGTGAGTGTGCCGAGCGCGAAGACGATCAGACAGAGACTTCCAGTCAGGATCTCGTTTCGGAATAGCTGTCGCGTCACGCCACGGAATCCGTCTGTTGGCCACGCCAGCGGGAGCCTACGCCACAGCCCCCGAGTCGACTGCTTGAATTTCTGGACGGTCGTAGCTGACCGGTTGTCGACGTGCTCGGTGAAGACGCTGCCGAGTTCACGGTGCGGCATCATCAACTGGAGATATTGAGCAGATCCCTCGTTCGTGAGAAGCCCGGTGTGTCGGAGCTGCCACAGTCGATCACGGAGTTGGTGTTCACTCAGACGTCCCTCACAGAGCACGCGGAGATCTTCGACCGTGTACAACTCACCGCGGACGTCTCGGGTCTTTCGACGGGTCGCCGTCTCCAGTTGCATGAGGTGATACACAGCAAGCGGTGAGAGTGACTCGCGATTGTGGAGGCGTCGTGCCGGTATCGCCGATGGGTATTCGAGCGGTTCGTGTTCGGTGTCATATTCGTTGAACGCCTCGATCCGTCGCTGATCTGCCGGGCAGAGCAACCGATCCGAGTCATGCTGGTAGTGGTTCTCGATGGTGACCGTGTTCTCATCGTCCGGCGGCGGAGAGCGGTTGTACTTGTGCATTAGTTTTCTCTTTCAGCCAATAATAATGAATATTATTCGGCATATCTGAAATTTTGGAACAGTGAACATGTTTTGAAGGCTCTGTTAGAACCCGTTTCTTCAGATACGATACAGTTTGACATCCTCCCCGCCCTGAAGGGGGAGGTTTTAGGTGGTTGTTCACTCCCCCATCCCACATCGTGCGTACGAACCCGGTATCGTCTCTTCGGACCTCGTTCGGCAGGCGAGAAGTTGCTAATGGGGACGCGGGACCGGCCCGCTGTCCCACACTGGGATCCTCGCGCTTTAGCGCGGGATGGTTGTCAAAACAGCACCAAGATCGTAGGTCCTCCGTGTCCTACACACACTAATATATATCTTCCGGCCATCACGATGCGATTCGACCTGCGGCGCGCTGTTTTATAAGGCGATTCCCTCACAGCGAATGCCACAATCGGAGACACCACCCCACGACTGTGGCATCGATGAACGACCACAACACACCGCTTATGCAATCACACAACCCCACGCCGTTCCTGTTTGAACCACAGGAGACGCACCGCCCGGACTCACAGCGACACTCCTCGTCACCGGGTGAGGTACAGATACTTGCAGATGACACAGACGCCACCTTCACCGAGTTAGCGGATCCGTCTCACGATGCACTCGTGGACGCCATCCGCGAGTGTGAAGCTTCGTCTGTTCGGATCTACGCCGAGACGACTGCGGACGGCACACACCTCATCGCCACTCTCTGTCGGGATCCGATCAGCTACGAGTCGCGATTCAGGGTGTATAGCCACGAACACGGACCGTCGATGCCGATCCTGGCGACGACTCAACACACGGGGACGCTCGAGCGATATGAACGCGCACTCGAGTGGTTCCTCGAGGCGTTCACCGTCACGGAGGACGGCGCAGTCACGGACACAGCGCCCTTCGAGCATCGCTTCGAAACGTGGACACAGAACGTGTTCGGTGCTGCCAGTCCGAATCGGACGTGGATCGGTCGCATCCTCGCCGGCGAGTCTCGTATCGAGCGAACGCCTGAGACGATCGAGGGGATCCGCTGGCGCGAACACGCCGACTAGAGGACACGCATGTCCGACACTGCTCGCGACCCACCCACACGCCCGTTGTTTTGTCGAGCGACTGCCGTCGAACTCCTCCCCTGTGGCGTCGATGACGCGTCGTACCGACTCGATCAGGATCTCGGGACGCCACTCGTAGAGAGTGTCGAACGCACACTCGAGGAGACGAACGGATCGGTCGAGTTGTTCTGTGTGAGCCGCCCGACGTACACTGGGGTAATCGCCACCGCGACACCACAGCGTCCACACAACACCGGACGAGCCGCACCGAACCGATCGGCCGATACTGCATCGGCGACTGACACGCTGTGTGAGGAGTTCTCCGAGACGCTGCCGGCGTGGATCGGCCTCGTTCGCGGTCCCCTTTCTCTGGACGCGCTCGGGTACGCCCCGCTGCGGACGGCGCGTGTGGTCGCGACGGATCGGGCTGCGGGCTCGTCGCTCGGTGGGGCACTCACCGAACTGTTAGACAGCAACCACCAGCGCGGGATCACGACGATCACACAGCTGCTGATCACAACAGGTGCGGACGGTCGCTTCGAGGTGACGCTTCGCGTCGGCGAAGCCACCGGTCGGCCACAACCGCTCGGTCGGCACGCGCTCACAGCGACCGTCGACGCTCCCGAACCGGACGGACTGGCACGCGTTCTTCCGACCGGCCTTCGATCCAGTCGGACGCTGGCCGCTGATGCGTGGACGACACGGCCCTCTCGGTTGGAACCAGAGGACACGCGGTCGGTGCTTCACGCGAGAGCGGCCGACGACTGGCGGCTCCACAGGCGATCACGCCGACAGATCCCAGACGGCTCGCCTGCCGACCGCCGACGGTTAGCGCTGCTCACGAGCGGCGATGAGTACGACGCACTGTTGGCTGGCCAGCCAGCCACGGCGCTGTATGACCCGCTCGCTGTCGAGCCCACGCTTCGGTTGGATGCATCTGGACTGCGATCGGTACTCGCTGTCGTTCCGCTGTACTCGGGGTGTCGCTGGCCGGGATCACGTCGGTCGCTCGCTGTCGAGCCAGAGACCGTCCTGTCGACGCCCGTGGGATCGCCAGCCCCCGACACACGCGACGAACCGACGGGTGGTGAGATCGATTCTGTTCGGTCGCAGCCACCGTCGCTCACCGCGATGGCCACTCGATGGCTGACCGAAGCCGGCTGTGCGGTGACTGTGGCCCCTGATCGAACGTGGGGAGAACCACAGCTCACGGGCGCACCAGCGGGAGCGACGACGCCAGTCGTCATCGTGGATCCAACTGCCACACGTGCGGAGACGCCGATCGAGACCGCCGGCGAGCTACTCTTGGCTGCCAACCAGGCGGTACAGGCGGGCGAACGACTCTTCGTCGTCACGCCCTCGAAAGCGGCCGCACACTGGGCCACTGACGTCCTCGCGGTCCCGTTCATTCAAAGCGAGACGGCGACACGTGTGGCCACGCTTCCGGCTCCCGTCACAGACACCCGCGGTGGTATCGTTCTGACGGGCACGAGGAACCCGCCCCGCTGGACGGTCGACGCTTGTGGCACACGCCGACTCACGAGCGGCGATCGATGTCTCGCTGAAAGCCCGTGTCACCGCTCGCCTGCATCGCTCACATATGCGGCCTCGCGTGCCGTGGTTGATGGCCCGCACGTGACGGTCATCCATCCCGACGGAGCCACCGAATCGTATGCGTCGATGACCGCCTGTCGCGAGCAGTATCGGGTCGTTCGGTGGCCCATCGAACCCGTTCGGCCGACGTTTCTCGGATCGGTGACGGTCGTGTATCGTGATGGACACCGCTTTCGCACGCTCACACCGCGTCGGCGGTGGGACGCGCCGTGTGGACTCGACACGGATCTTGAAGCGGCGATTGGAACCTTCATCGACCGCTACACCGTCCCGTCGACGACGCCACTCGGTCGGCCATCGTTCGAGCGAACGCTCGACCGCTGGCTACACCACCAGATACCGTGTCAGACACCGAATGTCTCGTTGGGAGGGCAGTTACCACACGGTATCGATGCGATACGAACGGACGGCGGCCGTCTCACGCTCCAACACCGGTCGTGGCGAGTGCCCGCTCCATCGGCGACCCAGGCGCTGTGTACGACGCCGTCAGACCAGTCATAATACCGATCACCAATTCATGGCAACAAAACCGATAGACGAGATACGAACCCCATTCGCACAGCGAACAGACAGCGATCAGATCCTTGGTCCCGGTCGGATCTGGTGTGTTCGGATCATGCTCCCGGGTCACAGCGATCCGGACCTTCGAACAGCGACGGCGTTTCCAATGGACGGCATCGTCGAGGAGATCCTCGAGGACATCCCGGCGCTTGCAGCCGTCGAACAACTGACTGCCCCCGGAGCGATACAACAGGAACACTTCCTGGTCGGCTACTCGAACGATCGCAACCACGAACGAGCCATCGAGAAGGCGCTCGGCAACCAGGGAAAGCCCGTCACGGCGTACGGAGAGGGAGCGAGCGCGACGCCCACCACGAAGGGACGAGCCCCCTCGTCGATCGCCTCCAAAATGCATGAGATTGTCAAATCGGGGATCCCGGACAATATCAAAACGCAGCTCTGTCAAGTCGATCTCACGCCGCTGGGACTGCTCCCCCGTCCGACCTCGCGGGTCCTGTTAGCCGAGAACATGCATCTCACACGGATCGATACGGTCGGCCAGAGTGCTCTCGTTTCGCTCGTCCGAACGCTCAACGCGCGGCGGATGCCGTATCTCCACGGGACGCTCCTCACGCGAGCGGGCAGTAGCGGGAGCCACGACTACCTCGGGGCCTCCCGACTCGTCGTGTTCGGAACAGATAACGGAATCGTCACCGACGACGACGTCCGGACGTACGCCGAGACGGTCGATGAAGACTTTCGGATCTCGACGTATTTCGGCACCCACGTCCGCGACAATTTCGATCTCCCTGTCGAGAGTCATCACACGTACGCCACCAACGCGACCTCGCATCCGTCGCCAGTCGAGCAGATGGACGATCAAAGCATTCGACAGTCCACGATACGCGATCTTCAGTCCGGCTTCACCGAGTATCGAAGCCTACTCAACGGGCAGATGAACGCCGACCAGCGGTACCGACAGCTGTTCGGCTGCTACGGCGTGTTGCGGCTTCGGAGCTGTGATCTGATCAACTTCTTCGCTGTGATCCCGGCGTACTTCGACGTCTCCCCGTGGGGACGCGCGATGACGGCGTCACCGATCGGGGTGTCGGTCGTCGACTTTGATGAACCACTTGCGGGGACCCGACACAGCTTCGGGACCGAACACCCCGGTGACACGACACGCTCTCTACAGAACACGAACGAAGAATCGATACCCCATCAAGAACTCGTCTCCGACTGGGCCCTCTCGCTCATCCGCAACGGTCACGAAATCCTCGCGATCGATCAAGACGACGTCGATATTGACTTTCCCGAGGACGAAGATCCGACCGAGACGACCTTCTTCGATGACGCATCACGACCGGATATCGTGAGTCGGAAAGACGGGCGCATATACTGTCATGAGATCGAATACGGAAACAAAACGAAGCCAGCAAAGCTGTTGACGAATCTCGCACGCGCTGTGACACACGGGTATTCGGTCATCATCGTCACGCCGTCGCGAGGGGATGCCCGTCAAAAGTACATCAACGAAAACGACCCCGACCGGTTGGGGCCACTGCTCGAATCGTATCGTGATGTCGATGCTAATGGCGTGATCTGCTATACGCTGAATGCGACCGTTCAGCCGTCTGAAGACGTGACGATGCTGCTTCCATCCGGGACAGACACGTCTCGCTGGCGTCGGACGCCCGACGATCGCCACGAACTGATCGTCGACGGTGACGTCGTCGCCGAGGGGCCAGCCGATGAGAGCGTCGACACGTATTCTTACACCTGTCCGCGGGTGTACGAACGGGGCTCCGGGTACGTTCTCGAGTCTGCCTCGGGCGAAGTCATCCGCGAACAGCCGACAAAGGACGCTGCGAGCGGTGATCTCACGCCGATCCGAAAGCCGTTCCCGATCCTCAAGCGGCATCATCTCACACAGACGACCGTCATGTACAAATCAGGAGATCAGTTCACCGAGTTCGCGTACCAACCCGAGTGGGCGCTCACGTACCAGAGCTCCAACTCGCGACGGTACGAAGCGGCTGCGAACGCGTTCATCGAACAGATGACTGTCGAATCAGACGGCGATACGATCCGGCTTCAGACGCTGCGGCAGGTGTTCCTGAAGTGGTATACAGCCCAGACGGATCTGAATTCGCCGAATGACACGTGGTTCGGCCGCGCAGTTAACGCCAGCTACGACGTTGACGACAGTGACACGCATAACAAACGCTTAGAGAATCGGACGTTCCGGTTCTCGAACGACGTGGTATCGCCAGATCTGCCGTTCGTCGATGACGAGGGAGATATCGATATGTGAGTGGACACCGCGTGCAATTTAAACCGCGGGCGGGCGACGGCTGTAACATGAGCGACGATTCCGTGACCGCGGTGATCCTCGCCGCGGGCGAGGGCCGGCGGTTGGAGCCGCTGACGAACCGGCGGCCGAAACCGATGGTGTCCGTGGCGAACCGTCCGCTGTTAGAGCACGTCGTCGAGGCCGTCGCCGCGGCCGGCGTCGACCGGATCGCCCTCGTCGTCGGCTACAGACAGGAGCGCATCCGGAACCACTTCGGCGACGGCGACGACTGGGGCGTGACGATCGAGTACGTCGAGCAGTCGACGCAGTTGGGGACCGGCCACGCCGTGTTACAGGCCGAGCCGGTCGTCGACGGGCCCTTCATCGTGCTCAACGGCGACCGGATCGTCGATCCCGCGGTCGTCTCCCGAGTTCGCGACCGCGCGCGCGACGGAGACCACCCGGCGATGACGGTCACGACTGCAGAACACCCCCGAGAGTACGGCGTGGTGAGCCTCGACGGCGACCGGGTGACCGGAATCGACGAAAAACCCGAGGGGCCGGTCGAGACGAACCGGATCAACGCCGGCGTCTACGCCTTCTCGCCGGCCGTGTTCGACGCGATCCGCGAGACGCACGCGCCGGGTGAGCTGGCGATCACGGCGACGCTCAACGAGCTCGCGTCGGCGGGGGACCTGACCGCGGTCAGGTACAACGGTCGCTGGCTCGACGTGTCGAACCTCTGGGACCTGCTGACGGTCAACGCCGCGCTGATCGGCGAGCCCGAACGGACGGAGCCCGAACGGACGGAGCCCGCCGACCCCGCCCTCGACGAGTCGGTGACGGTCGCCGACGACGTGGCGCTCGCGGGCAACGTCCGCGTCGGGCCGAACGTCACGATCGGCGGGAGCACCGCGATCGGGAGCAACGCGACGATCGAGGCGAGTGCGGTCGTCGAGAACGCGGTGATCTTCCCCGACGCCGTGATCGGGGCCGGGGCGGTCGTTCGCGACGCGATCGTCGCCGGCAACGCGCGCATCGGGCCGAACGCGACGATCGCCGGTGGTCCCGCGACCGTCGTCGTCGGCGACGCGGTCCATCGCGACGTCGACTTCGGTGGCGTGGTCGGCGACAACGCGACCGTGGGCGGCGGCGCGACGCTCACCGACGGCGCGGTCGTCGGCGACGACGTCCGGGCCGACGCGGGCGTCGTGATCGACGGGCGCATCGAGTCGGACGCGGTCGTCCGGAGGGGGTAGTCATGTGCGGTATCATCGGATACGTCGGTACTGGTGTCGGCAAAGACGGCGACGACGCGGCCAGCGACGGAGGTACTATCGACGGTGTGGGCGCGATCGTCCACAAGGGGCTTCGCAACTTGGAGTACCGCGGGTACGACTCGGCGGGCGTCGCGCTCGTGGGCGAGTCGAGCGGGCTCACCGTCGCGAAGCGGTCGGGCGAGGTCGACGGGCTGACCGTGCCGGACGTGCCGGACGCGACCCACGGCGTCGGTCACACGCGCTGGAGTACGCACGGGCCGCCCACGGACGCGAACGCGCACCCGCACACCGACTGCGCGGGCGACGTGGCGGTCGTCCACAACGGGATCGTCGAGAACTACGAGGAACTCAAAGCGGAGCTGTCCGACCACGAGTTCACGAGCGACACGGACACCGAGGTCATCCCGCACCTGATCGAGGAGGAACTCGCGGGGGCCAGCGACGAGGACGGCGAGGGGGGCGACCTGCTGGCTGCGGTGCGGAACGTCGAGGACCGACTGGTGGGAAGCTACGCGATCTGCGCGGTCCGCGAGGGCGACGACCGGATCGTCGTGGCGCGTCGCGGAAGCCCGCTCGTGTTGGGCCGCGGCGAGGACGCCGCGTTCGTCGCCAGCGACGTGACGGCCTTCCTCGAACACACCCGCGACGTGACGTACCTGGAGGACGGCGACGTGGCCGCGCTCGAGGCCGGAGACGTGTCGATCTTTCATCACGGCGAGCCGGTCGAGCGCGCGGTCGAGACCGTCTCGTGGGAGGCGGACGCCGCCGAGAAGGGCGGCTACGAGCACTACATGCGCAAGGAGATCCACGAGCAGCCCTCGTCGCTGCGGCAGACGCTCGCCGGGCGGCTCGACGTCGACGCCGGCGACGTGGATCTGGACGTGTCGTTCCCGCCGGGCTTCCTCGCCGACCTGGAGGAGATCCGGATCGTCGCCTGCGGAACCTCTTACTACGCGGGGCGGTACGCCGCGCAGCTGTTCGAGGAGCTCGCGGGGGTGCGCGCGACCGTCGAGATCGCCAGCGAGTACGAGTTCGGCGCGGGGCGGACCCCGGACCGGACGCTCGTCGTCGCGGTCACACAAAGCGGGGAGACGGCCGACACCCTCGGGGCGGTGCGTCGCGCGAACGCCGCGGGCGCGCGGACGTTCGCGGTGACGAACACCCTGGGGAGCACGGTGACGCGGGAGGTCGACGGAACGGCGTTCATCCGGGCCGGCCCGGAGATCGGCGTGGCGGCGACGAAGACGTTCGCCTCGCAGGTCGCGACGCTCGCGATGCTCGCGGTGGCCGTGGGCCGCGATCGGGGGGCGCTTGGGGCCGCCGACGCGCGGTCGGTGTTAGATGACCTCCGGGGCCTCCCGGGCGCGGTCCAGCAGGTGCTTGACGAGGAGGCGCAGGTGCGTGAGGCCGCCCGCGAGTACCAGGACAGCGAGGCGTTCTTCTTCGTCGGGCGAGCGTTGGGGGTGCCCGTGGCCCTTGAGGGTGCGTTGAAGCTCAAGGAGATCTCCTACGACCACGCCGAGGGGTTCGCGGCGGGTGAACTCAAACACGGACCCCTCGCGCTGGTGACGCCCGAGACGCCCGTGTTGGCCGTGTTGACGGACGGCGCTCGGGCGAACGAGACGATGAACAACGTTACCGAAGCGCAGACGCGCGGCGCGCCGGCGTTGGGGTGCGTGTCGGAAGGCGAGGAGTTCGGGACGCTGGACGTGTCCTTCGAGGTGCCCGACGTGGGCGTCGTCGAGCCGATAGTGGCGAACGTGTACCTGCAGTTATTCGCGTATCACGTGGCGAACGAGAAGGGGCGGTCGATCGACAAGCCGCGGAATCTGGCGAAGAGCGTGACGGTGGAGTAAGTCCGTCTCCGGTCAACTATCACGATTACCGAGGACGAGCGTCTCCGGCACGAGGCGGTCGACGATGCCGTCGAAATCGTCGTCGAAGCTCAACACACGGTCGATATCGTGGTGTTCCACGTGTGCCACCGTCATCGCGTCGGTGAAGCTGAGCTGGTGTTCCGTGTATTTCCGGTGTCCTGCCACGGCGCGATCGAACAGTGACGGCGACGTGTGGAGAAGCTCGATCGCGGAGGGATATCCGTCACCACGAATGCGTCGTCCGACCTCGAGTCCGGCGTCGCTATCTCCGGTTCGGCGGTGCGTGAGCGTGACCACCTCGTCATAGACGTAGTCGCTCGTCATCACGTGGCCGTATTCCGTCGAGGTGAGGACCTCGTTTAGTGCCTCAAAGCCCACGTCATGGCGACTGGCGTCCGTGTCGTGGTGCGCGTAGAACACGCCAGTGTCCACGAAGACGCTCATCCGTACAGAATCTCGTCGATGTCGTCTTCGTCCGTCTCGACACCCGAGGTGATCCGCCCTTCGTTGAACTGGTCGATCTCTGCTTCAGTCAACTTCGGAGCCCCATCGCGAAACGAATCGATGAACTCGGAGCGCGAGTCGACGACCGTGTCGATCAGCTCCGATAGGAGCTCTTGTTGTGTAACCTTCTTGCCGGTCTTCAGTCGAATTTCCGCCTGAAGCTCTTCGAGTTTCGATTTCGCCTCATCGTCCATTTTCACGGCTGTCGACATACACGATGGTTCTTTCTCCAACGTAGTTAACTTTTCCACTGATCCGAGAATCGACCTCGTCAAACACACTCGTAAAGCGCGGCCGTCTCTAAATCACGGTCCGATATCTTCGTGGATTTGTCGTCTAGTTGTATCTACAGGCTGAGCAGGCCGAGTGCCTCGGGGCTTGACTCCGAGGCGGTTCACCCGTCATGCCGACGCGGTCGACCCCGACCCGTCACCGCGTGGGAGACCGAATTCGACTTCGATCCGAACCGTGTCGTACGGGACGAACGGCTTCTTCGCCCGGCCGTCCGCTTCGAAGTGGATGATGTCGTACTCGGCCAGCAGGTGCAGATCGTCGTGAACATCGTGGACATCGCGGTTGAGCCGGCTCGCCAGCCCGCGTATGCTCTCGGGTGGCTGCTCCATCACCGCTTCGAGTAGTTCCATCCGGCGCTCAGTGAGCAGCCGACGGAGCCGTGTACGGTCTTCGAAGTTGACGACGTGGGGGACCGACTTGCCCTCGTCCCACTGCTCGGCGCGCTCGATCGCTGCTGTCTGCGCCTGCTCCGCTGGGAGCGACGTGATGCGGAGGGTGGACGGGTATTCGACCTCATCTGGCTCGGGCGTGAAATCGTCGTGTGCGGGTTCTGTGTCAGTCGGTTCGTTGCTCATAGATTTCGGTCACCTCGTTTTGGAAATCGTCGATCAGTCCAGCGAGACCTGTGAACTCGAGTCTCGTAATCTCGCCATCGGGTGCGTGGCGATGATGTCGACCGATATCGCGGTGGTATGGCGAGTTGTCGTACCGCAGGAGTGTGTCGCCGTCTGGATTTATATACTGGAAACTGTACTTGAGTCCCTGCGGGAACTCTTCGCTCTCGGGAACCTGCCACGCGATCATCTCGTATCGACTTCCGTCCGGTTTCTCGGCTTGCTCCCGATACACGACCGTAGCAGGCATCGCTTCCCCTATGTTGTGATCGTACCCCAACGATATTAAAATGTGATGGTGAACCGGAACTGTACCGTATCCGGACTGTCACAAATTGCGTCGGCTCTGTCGAGTCCGCTCAGCGGCCAGATCACTTCGCCAGTTCCGCTTGCAGTTCGGTTGCCGCCCGCTCGAACTGGTCACTGAGATACGGCGTTCCCGACTCCACCCGCTCCTCGAGGAAGGCGAGGGCATCCGTGGCTTCGTCGGCCTCCCGGTCTGCGGCCGCAGCGCACTCGACGTACCCGTCGAGCGCTCGCGCAAAGGCCTGTGAGAACTGATCGTACGCGCCGTCGACGCGGTCCATGTTGTCGTCGAGCGACTCGACAAGCGCCCGGAAGACCACGGCCGACGACGCGTCTCGGCCCTGCTCGCGATACTCGTCCGCGAGGTCGAACCACTCCGAGAAGTCGATCGGCTCGAAGACCACGTAGTACTCGGGGTTCGTCTCCTCGAACCGCCGGTCGACGGCGGCGCGCAGGTCGTCGACCGACCGCGTCGACGTCTCGCCGAAGCGAGCGAAAAACCGCTCGCGGAGGGCGGCGTCGGTCGCCAGCGTGTCGCGGAGGAACGCTCGTAGGGTCTCCGGGTCCGCAGCCTCGAGCGCGGCGTCGAGTCGGTCGCCCTCGTCAGCCGGGACCTCGTCGAGACACCGAAGCAGGACGGCGACGACGTGCTTGCACGCTCCCGGTCCGTCGTACGGACAATCGCACCACGGGTCGAACCCGTCGGCCGCGAGGTTGACGCGAACGTCGTACTGGCGGCTTCCGCTCACGACGGCACTCACGGTGGTGTCGACGCGATGTATCTCGCGGACGCGGTTCTCGGAGAGGTAGTTCTCTCCGCGCTCGAACACCGCGTCCGTACAGAGGTCTCGGACCCCGCCCTCGGTCACGTCCATGGCCAGGAGCCGTGTTCCGCGGCTGTCCGGAAAAGTTTGCGCTTGGATCGCTGGAAGCCACCATGGTCAGTACATCTGCTTGTCAGCCATTCGATGGCTTTCGGACACCCCTCGTTTCGTCTGTTCTTCGGTTCACTTGGCACTCTCCATCGACGGAAAGCTGACGAGTACACGGGCACCAGCAACTGACACAACTCCGGCCGCTGGCTGCGTTGCGTGCGTTCTCTCGCTTCAGACCCACACCTCACACCGAGTGAACACCGAAACGTGACCCACCGGGGGTAATGGGTCGGACGCCCACACCTCATACCGAGTGTAGATACGATAGAGCCGTTCATATCGACTCGCCGTTCTCGTCTTCACTCGGTTTTAGGTGTGAGATACCTAAATCAAAAGTATATAAAATCACAGTATATTCACTCATATTTGGTTTTAGTCCGCTAATTCACTATCTCACTCGGTTTTAGGTCGCTAGATTTTTATCGGCGTACACGAGTGATTGAACCATGCCGGAGGCCGAGGATATCTTCGAAACCGGGGACGTGTTCAGGGATCGACAGCTCGTTCGCGTGGGGCACGTGCCTGAACTGGATCGCGTCGTCGGTCGAGACCGGGAGATCGAGGCTGTCGGTAGCGCGCTCGCACCGGCAATCCACGGTGGGCCGCCCGAGACCACGATCGTCTACGGGAAGACCGGCACCGGAAAGTCACTCGTTGCGAGGTGTGTGATTCGTGAAGGACGACGACAGGCCGCCGAAAACGGCCACACGCTGGCCTCGGCGTATGTCGACTGCTCCGACTACGGGACGGAGACGCAGGCGAGTCGAGAGATGGCTCGTGGTCTTCAGTCGACACTCGGCGAATCGGCGGCTGATACATCGATTCCACGAAAGGGGATCGCCGCGGCAGATTATCGGGATATCACGTGGGAACTGCTCGCAGCACACGACGTCGACGCATTCGTCGTCGTGCTCGATGAGATCGACAAACTCGAAAGCGACGATCTGCTTCGGAGTCTCTCCCGTGCCCGTGAGAGCGGAAAGTCCGACACGATGATCGGCGTGATCTGTATCAGCAACAAGATCGAGTACCGCGACCGACTCGACGAACGAGTCGACTCGTCTCTCCAGGACAACGAACTCGTCTTCGACCCGTACGACGCCACCCAGCTCCGGTCTATCCTCGATCACCGCCGGGACGCCTTCGCCGAGGGAGTTCTCGAGGAGGGCGTCATCTCGAAGACCGCGGCGCTCGCCGCGCGCGAGCACGGTGACGCCAGAAAGGCCATCGACGTCCTCTATGAGGCCGGCCGCCTCGCTGAAAAGGAAGGCGGCGAGATCGTCACCGAAGCGCACGTCGACGCTTCCCTTAAAAAAGCGGAGATCAACCGGTTTCAGCGGCTCGTGGGGGGGCAGACCCCCCACGTGAAACACATCCTCCGCGCGCTTGCGTTGTTGACTGCGGAGACGGAGGGCACGCAGTTTCGTACTGCGGAGGTGTACGACGCCTACGAGAACGTCGTTACGCAAACGGAATCGTCTCCACTGAGCTACGATCGAGTCCAGCGACTCCTCAAAGAACAGGCGTTTTTGGGGATCACCGAGAGCGAACACACCGGTGGTGGCCACGGTGAAGGGAGCTATCGCGTCCACCGGCTACTCCGATCCCCGGAGGTCGTCGTCGAGGCACTCGACCGCAACTAGTGAACTCACCCCGGGGTCAATCCCCGAGGCTTCCTGCTTCAACGACGCGCTTTGCATCCACACGCTCTCGCTGAGGTGTGAACGTAGGGAGCGCAGTCTGCACAGGCGTTGATTCGGAGCGTCCCGCCCCTAACTGATTCAAACCGCGAGTGAGAACGTTCTTCGCCGCGTTGAGGTCGCGGTCTTCAGTATGGCCACACGCCGGACACGAATGCTCGCGAACCCAGATTGGCTTATCCGTTTCGACGCCACAGGACGCGCACTCTTTCGTCGTCCCGCGAGGTTCGACCGCCTCAACGTGCGTGCCGTGCAATTCACCTTTGTACTCCAACAACTCGATGAATCGCGACCACGCGGCGTCTTGCTTGTTTTTCGCGTTCTGGCTGGTTTCCAGCATGGGATTCACGTCCAAGTCTTCGACAGCCACGACATCGTACTCTTGGACGAGCCACGTCGTGAGTTTGTGCTGGTAGTCTCGCACCTTTCGCTTGATCGCGCGTTTGGCTCGGGCCACTTGTTGTCGTTGTTTCTCCCAATTGTTTGAGCCGTGTTCTTTTCGGGCAAGTTTTCGCTGTTCGCGCGCGTAGCGGTCGTACTCATCTGTCAGGTCAAGCGTATCCACGGACAGGTTTTCCGAGGTGTGGATGTAGCTGGTGATGCCAAGGTCAACACCGACACAGTCTTCGGGGTCAATCTCGCCCAGTGACGGTTTCACGGGTGTGCCTTCTACAGAGGTCACCAGTGAGACGTACCATTCGCCCGTGGTCTCTTTTTTCAGGATAACCTCATCAATGTCCTGTGCCGCTGGGACTGTGCGGTCTGCGCGGATTTTGAACCAGCCGATCTTTTCGAGGCGGAGCCGCACGAATCGGCCGTCGCCCGTGTTGTGATCCACGTTGTAGCGACGGGATTGATTGTACGACACCGACCGAAATTCACCCGCGCCTTGCCACTTCAACCGTCCGACGTTGTAGCCTTTATTTCGGCGTTCTTTCAGTGTTTCCAGATCGCTATGTATCTGGCTGATGGCCTGTTGTGCGGCGTGTCGGGAGGGTTCCGCAAAGGTCGGCCATCGGTCTGCCCATTCGGTGAGTTTGCCGTGCTGGTCATAGTCAGATGGCCGGTCGTTGTAGTCCGAATTGTAGTAGTCTCGGACGGCGTGGTTGCGAATCTGTCGGAGGGTGTCGATCTGGTGCCACGCTTCGCTCGCCACGTCGTTGTGTAGGTATGCGCGGAAGCGTAGCGCGTGTTTCATCGTTCTCAGTCGAGTTTTTCGACGGTGAGTTTCAGCTGGTCGCCTTCCTCCAGATCAAGTCCGTCTCGGACTTCTTCTGGGATTGTGACGACACCCCGTTGTCGCAGTTTCGGGTAGCATTCCATTTGCCCCATACTGAACTATACAGACTCAAGCAGAATAATGCTGTCGGCTTCACCCCCCGGGGTCAAGCCCCGGGGCAGTCACCTCGACTGCCTGTACACTCGGTACGAGGTGTGGGGGACCCAGTCGAGAGCCAACCGATACCGGACTCCCGTACGAGATGTCACTCGGTACGAGGTGTGGGGCGGGCCACCCCGTCGGCAGCGTTTCTCTCACCGAGTAGTGGGCACCGACTCCTCCGCGAGCCTGCTGCGTCGCCACACTACCTACGAGTCAACGGCTGCCCCGTCCGTTTCTACGGACTCCGACTCTGGTTCGGTGTCAGAGCCACCCTCCGTTTCGTCGAGCCGTTCCTCGGCGCGGTCGCGGTCCTCGGGGTATCCGACGTCGATCCGCCAGCCGTCGAGGCGGATGGCGTCGATGGTGCGGCCGGACTGGATGAGCAGATCGATCGCGTCGGGGAGCTCGTACTCGCCGCGGTCGGAGGGCTGGACGAGGTGGCACGCGTGGAAGATCGCGGGCGTGAACGTGTAGAAGCCCGTCATCACGAGGTTGCTCGGCGGGTCGTCCGGTTTCTCGACGACTTCGACGACCTCGCCGTACTCGTTGGTGTCTAACACGCCGTATCGGCTCGCCTCTTCGTAGGGCACCTCCTCGACGAGGAACGCTGCGTCGGCGCGGTCCTCTCGCTGGCGGTTCACCACGTCGCCGAGGTTCCCGCGGAACACGTTGTCGCCGAGCATCAGCATGAAGTTGCCATCGATGTGGGGTTCCGCTTGGAGAATGGCGTGTGCGAGCCCCAGCTGCTCGCGCTGGTGGGTGTACGTGATCGGGACGCCCTCGTACTCGTCGCCGTACCGGTCGATGATCTGTTCGGCCTTGTAGCCGACCACGACGACGAGTTCGGTCGCGCCAGCGCCGATCAGGTTGTCGAACACGTCCTCGAGGAGAGGCGTTCCGTTCACCTCGACGAGCACTTTTGGCTTGTCGTCGGTAAGCGGGCGGAGTCGCGTGCCCTTGCCGGCGGCGAGTACGACTGCTTGCATGGCTCGTAGATATCGAGGTGGTGGGAAATACTTTGTGAGCGAGATATCGCTTCGAAAAACGGGATCTCACGCGCTTCTCGTATTCGCGAGTAGCGTTCCACAATTCCTTTGACTGTCCTGTTGTATCGTCGTGCATGGACGTTCTCGTCACTGGCGGTGCGGGATTCATCGGCGGTCACCTCGCAGAAACCTTCGCTGCGGATGGCCACGATGTCGTCGTGCTCGATAACTTCGAGCCGTACTACGATCTCGGGATCAAAGAGCACAACGTTGAGGTCGGCCGAGAGGCTGCGAAGTCTTCCTCGGGAAGTTACGAACTCGTTAGGGGATCGACGACCGACGCCGAACTCGTCGAGGATCTCGTCTCAGACACAGATGTCGTCTACCATCAGGCCGCACAGGCGGGGGTTCGGACGAGCGTGAAGGAGCCTCGAAAGGTGAATTCGTATAACGTCGAGGGGACGCTCAACGTGCTCGATGCGGCCCGGGACAGCGACGTAACGCGCGTCGTCAACGCGTCATCGTCAAGCGTGTACGGCAAGCCGGAGTATCTCCCCTACGACGAGGAGCACCCGACGACCCCGATCTCGCCGTACGGCGCGTCGAAACTCGCCGCCGAACACTACGTCCGGGTGTACAACGAGGTGTACGGGCTGCCGACGGTGTCGCTCCGGTACTTCACGGTGTACGGCCCGCGGATGCGGCCAAACATGGCGATCACGAACTTCGTCTCTCGGTGTCTCCACGGTGAGCCACCGGTCGTCTACGGTGACGGTTCGCAGACTAGGGATTTCACCTACATCGAGGACGTGATCGACGCCAATCGGCGATTGCTGACTGACGACAGCGCCGACGGTGAAGTGATGAATATCGGCTCGACAGACAACATCGACATTCTCACGCTCGCAAAGGAGGTCCGGGATGCCATCGACGAGTCGCTGGAGATCACGTTCGATGATCGACACGCGAGTGACGCCGAGCACACCCACGCAGATATTTCGAAAGCCAACGAACTGATCGGTTACGAACCGACGAAGGATATTCGCGAGGGGGTCGGGTCCTTCATCGAGTGGTACCAAGCGAACGAAGCGTGGTACGATCCGTTGGTTAGAGAATCGTAGAATAGTCCCAGTGAACCCGCCTGACTGCGAGAGCGGGTTCCTGCCGATGCGGTTGAAACCTACCGCTTCACCGTTAGTTGTAAACAGCAATCTTATGGGTTTCACCGATGGAAGTTCAGTAACTCGTAATGCCCACTGACTCAGAGCAGCTTTCGATTAAAGAGAAGATTCGGACACTTAAGCGAGTAGCTCAATACCGACCAGCTTTCACGTTTGGACTCATCCTCCTCGGCGGTTTCGTCGCGCTGTTTGAGGGCATCGGACTCGGATTCATATACCCGATCATTGAGACAGCTCAATCCGAGAATCCGGCTCAAGTGAGCGGTCCGGTGATGGAAGCGTTCATCGGTGTGTACCAATTTCTTGATATTCCATTCTCGTTAGGATATCTGATCGCCGGTGTCGCGGTCGTGATGATTGTCCGGTACACGATGTCGTTCGTCGCAAGATGGCTGTCCGTTGTCCTCGCGAAGCGCTACGAGAAACACTTACGCACACAGGCGTTCGACGGAGCACTTGACGCAGAGGTCGGATACTACGACGAGGAGGGAACAGACGATATTCTCAATGCGATCATCACGGAAACCCGCTACTCGGGTCGCGTAATCAAAAGCGGGGTCCGACTGATGAAAACGCTGTTTCTCGTCTTGATGTACGTGGGCGTGATGTTCTATATTGCACCATCGATGACGCTGTTGGCGATGGTCTTACTTGGCGGAATCACACTGTTCCTCCGAGTCGTTATCGAGCCTGCAGTCACGGTCGGATCGCGGGTCGCGGAAGCGAACGAGCGCGTACAGGAGTCGGTTCAAGCCGGTACACAGGGGATTCGGGACGTGAAGCTGTTCGGTCTCAGAGACGAGGTGTTCTCGACGTTTTCCGAGTCGATCGAACAGTACGCCAGCTCGGAAGTCGACCTCGGTCGAAACAAGGCGGCGATCCAGAATCTGTTCGAACTGTCAGCAGCGATCACGATCTTCGTGTTGATCTACGTTGGCTTCACGTTTACCGGTCTCGCCCTCGGTGAGCTCGGAATCTTCCTGATTGCGATGTTCCAGCTCGCTCCGCGAGTGAGTACGCTCAACAGCGTCTACTATCAGGTCGAAGGATACCTCTCACACGCGGTTCGAACCAACGAGTTCCTCGACCAGCTCGATAGCCGACAGGAAAACAGCGGTGACCGATCGATCTCACGGGTATCTGAGATCGAGTTCGACGACGTCCACTTCGCGTACGACGATGACGAACAGGTGCTACGGGGCCTATCGTTTGATGTCGAAAAGGGTGAGTTCGTCGCGTTCGTCGGCCAGTCGGGTGCTGGGAAGTCAACAATAGTCTCGCTACTCGCTCGGATGTACGACCCCGATCGGGGAGAGATCCGGGGCGACGGCGTCCCGATCGACGAATACGACATCGCGGAGTGGCGGGAACGGATCGCGGTCGTCCGCCAACAGCCGTACATCTTCACCGATACGTTGGAAAACAACGTGACGATCGGGAACCGCGAGGCGACACGGGCAGATGTCGAACGCGTCTGCGAGATCGCGAGAGTCGACGAATTCGTCGACGACCTTCCCAACGGATACGACTCGCAGCTGGGTGACGACGGTGTTCGACTGTCAGGCGGACAGCGTCAGCGAGTAGCGTTGGCGCGTGCGCTACTGAAGGACGCAGACTTCCTCGTGTTGGATGAGGCGACGAGTGACTTAGACTCGAATCTGGAAAAAGAGGTACAAGGTGCGATCGAATCGATGGATCGCGAATACGGAATTATCGCTATCGCGCACCGTCTTTCGACGGTGAAAAATGCAGATCGTATTTATACAGTTGACGGTGGCAAAATTATTGAATCGGGAACTCACGAACAATTGCTTGCAGAAGAGGGAGATTACGCTGAGTTGTACACCATCCAATCTAAATCCTAACTTGAGGTTTAATACCACTCTTATCTAGATGATCTACGATATTGATTCCATGATTCATCTAGATTTGTGGCGGTTTTTAAAACCAAACATATCCGTATCTGGCAGATAGCTATCTGTTATGTAATTTTGATAACACCGACATATATCGTTTGAAGACTCAGTAGGTACCGCTTCAGCAATCGAATGATACATACTCTTTGGTAATTTTGTTTGCTGCATGGATATTGAGTCACAGTTTGCAGAACGCCCGGTCTTTGTCACCGGCGCTGACGGATTTGTTGGGTCGCATCTCACGGAACAACTTGTGAAATACGGCGCAAATGTGCACGTATTTGTTCGTGCAACCTCAAGCGGAGAGCTACGAAACATCCGCCATCTTCGCGATGATATAACGGTTCATCGCGGTGATCTCCGGGACAAGCACTCGGTTAAGCGAGCAATGGAATCGCTTGAAGAATACTCCGACATTATCGTCTTTCATCTCGCTGCGCAAGCACATGTTGGTGACTCATGGGAACGACCTTATGAGACGATTGACACGAACGTTACTGGCACGTTAAATTTGCTTCAGACAGTTGTCGATCTCGATCTCGATCTCTCAAAGTTTGACACTGCCGGTACCTCCGAAGAATACGGCAATGTAGATATACAGATGGAAGACAAGCACGAATATGACGAAGACGGACGCGTGCTACTCAGTGAACGATCGCCTGTGAACCCAACTTCGGTCTATGCGACATCCAAACTTGCCGCCGATTTTCTCACGATGAATTATTATGATGCATATGATGTGCCGGGTGTCACAACCCGAATGTTCAACAATTACGGCCCGCGGCAGAATCCGAGGTACATTACCGGAACGATCATCACGCAGGCACTAGAGCGAGATATCGTCGAGCTTGGGAACCTTACCCCAAAGCGGGACATGTGTTTCGTATCCGATGGGGTTCGCGGTCACATGCATGTGGCATTAGAAGGTAATCCCGGCGAAGAGTACGTCTACGGCTACGGAGAAAATATTTCGATGCGCGAATGGACAAACCTGCTTTTAGAGGTCGGTAGCGAGGAGGGATACTGGGAGAACCCCGAGATCGTTCAGCGCGAAGACCGATATCGCCCCGGTGATAGCGATGTGGAAGAGCTACTCGTCGGCTACGAGAAACTGAACGATGAGACCGGGTGGGAACCAGAGATATCCTGGCGTGAGGGAGCAAAACAGACGATCGAATGGTATGCAGCAAATAAGGAGAACTGGTACGGACGGGTGGATTGGCGATGACTAGAGAACACCGTAAGTTCTGGGACGACCGAACGGTGATGATAACTGGCGGTGCGGGGTTTCTGGGTAGCCATCTCGTCGAGGAGCTCAATTCTCGGTCCGATAACGTCGATATCTTCGTCCCCCGAAGCGAGGAATACGACCTGCGAGAGAAACCGGATATCAAACGCGCCTTCGAAGATTCCGATGCAGATACCGTCATCCATTTAGCCGCAACTGTCGGTGGTATCGGTGCCAATCAAGAAAATCCTGGCCGGTACTTCTACGACAACGCTACCATGGGTATCGAATTGATTGAACAGGCACGCCAACATAATGTGGATAAATTTACTATTTTAGGAACAATATGTGCGTATCCGAAACACACGCCGGTCCCGTTCAGCGAGGAAGATCTCTGGAACGGTTATCCAGAGGAGACGAATGCCCCGTATGGAATCGCGAAGAAAGCACTTCTCACGCAGTCTAAGGCCTATCGCAAACAGTGGGGATTCAACAGCATCTATCTGCTTCCCGTGAACCTCTACGGACCGAGAGACGATTTCGATCTCCAGACATCGCACGTCATTCCGGCAATCATCCGGAAGTGTATCGAGGCCCGCGAACAGAACAAAGACGCGATTACCGCTTGGGGAACTGGTGAACCCACCCGGGAGTTCCTCTACGTCAAGGATGCAGCCAAAGGTATCTTGGATGCCACGGAACAGTATAATTCATCAGATCCGGTTAACCTCGGAAGTGGAGAGGAAATATCGATTCGAGAGCTTATCGAACTGATTGCTGAGATGACCGGCTTTGAGGGCGAAATAAACTGGGACACATCCAAGCCGGACGGTCAGCCGCGAAGGAAACTGGACACATCACGAGCAAAAGAACGCTTTGGGTGGGAGGCTTCAACGAGATTGCGAGACGGACTGGAAGAAACAATTGAGTGGTATGAGTTCCAGAATTAAATGATAATTCCAGATAGATATAATAAAGAGAATATAAAAAATCGCTCGCAACCCCTAATACGCTGCTAGAGGAGGCTGCGCGCCTCACCGACGGGGCGCTCAGACCCATCTTGAATCGGTACTACGAGGCGACATCACTGCCAGGCGTTGACGTAATGTCGGAGGACTGGGACACACTCGTCCTCCTCGACGCTTGCCGCTATGACACGTTTTCTGATGTCTCAACTCTTAATGGTAATCTCCAGTCCGTCCAGTCAAAAGGTTCCTGGAGTTGGGAGTTCATGGAGGAGAACTTTGAGGGCCGTGACCTTCACGATACGGTGTACGTGACAGCAAACCCATATGCCGAGGATCTCTCCCACGATATCTTTCACACCATAGAAAGCGTGCTCAGCGAATGGAAAGATGATCTCGGTACCGTCCTCCCGGCTGATGTCACCCAGGCCGCTATCGAAGCATCTGAGACGTACCCAAACAAGCGACTTATCGTCCACTATATGCAGCCACACCAGCCTTGGATAGGACCGACAGCCGACGCAATCTGTGAGCGTGCCGAAGTCAGCGGCTGGATGCATAACCGTGTCGAGGGCGACCACGGTCGTGGTGAGTTCGGACTGGTACGCGACGGTGTCATCTCGCACGACGAGATGGAGCAAGCATATCAGGAGAGCCTCGAAATCACTCTTGATCACGTCCAGCAGCTCCTCGATACCGTGCCCGGCCGCAGCGTCGTAACGGCTGATCACGCTGAACTCCTCGGTGAGCGCATTATTCCTCTCACTCGGCGGCGGTACGGCCATCCCATGAACCTGAAGTGCAAGACCCTTCGCCGTGTCCCGTGGCTGGAGATTCCGAGCGAGACGCGCCGTGACGTTTCTCCCGACCCGCCGGTCGAGTCGACGATGACCCTCGAATCTCGCGAAGACCGGCTAACTGCCCTCGGTTACCTCGACGACTGATCCATCGGAGACGGCTACGCGCCTAGCGAAACGGATCACGGGAATCATCCCAATCCATCCAAAAGGTCTAACTTGACTTCAGAGAGATGTTGATCCCAAATGAATGATCTCCTTTCCAAAGCCTACAAAAAGTATCAGAGCGAGGGATTCATACAACTCCTCAAGGGAATGAGCCGTTTCGTCGGCGGACCGGTTCACCATCGATATAATGCGTTTTACCACAATGAGCTCCGTGAGCGATTGCCGACTCGGTACAACATAGTCACACTCAACGGTGTCGAGTGCCTAATCGAGCGCTCGCCACTAGATCGGTTCGTGCCATTCTACGAGCCTCCGTGGCCTACGACTGACGAGCCAGCCTACGAGGCAACCGAAGCAGACGCGGTTCGATCCTATTGCTCAACTGGGGACAAAGTAGTGGTTATCGGAGGAGGACTTGGCGTCACTGCCGTCCTCGCTGCGCGCGAAATCGGTCCAGAAGGTGTTGTCGACGTGTACGAGCCCTCTAGCGAGGCCTACGACCGAATCCAGGCGACCGTAGCCCACAACGATCTTGAAGATGTAATAAATATACACCACGCCAGTGTCTCATCCAAGACTAATCCCAGTTTCACCTACCGGAGCGATATCAAACGTCGTGTGGTAGCTCCAAAGGATCTCCCGGATGCAGATGTCTACGAGATGGACTGCGAGGGAGCAGAGATCCCTATCTTGGAGAACTTGGTCGTCCGCCCAGATATCCTGTTGGTTGAGACCCACCGAAACCACAGCGAGGTCGTCTCGTTGCTTGACGATCTCGATTATGAGATAGAGGATGTCGTCAGCGACGGCCACAACCAGTGGGAGGGTGCGACTCACGTCCGTGCGAAATTCCGACGATGATCAAGGAAGAAATCATCCATACACGCATCCTCTCAGACAAGTTCCAAACTGCAGTCAGGATACCTCGATCCGTTTGATAGACCTCGTCGTCGTCCGTGACAGCGCGAGACTGCTGGGCGAATAACAAATGAATCGACTCATGGGAAGTGGTTCACTCCGTGGGTGTGTCCGCAAGAGAGGATTGCTCCGTGAGATGAGGACAGGATTCAATGAGTGGTTCCTACGATAATCGTTGAGTGATACGCACATAATCGCGAGGCGATCTCACAGTAGATGGACGTTTTCAGAGCCATCCAGTGGATTCAGTCTCTAGTTTGATTTGTCGGTACATCACCACACTATCCAACAGATATCGGTGGTTTCGACAGTTCAGACTCTACTGTGGAACAGTGTCTCAATTTGATCCAATCGGTCGGAAATAGTGTGACGCTCGGCGACGAGTTCAGCTCCGCGGCGACGACGATCGAGGTAGGAGTCAGGGTCATCCAAGTAAGCCTTGGCCTTCTGTGTAAAATCGTCACGGGAGTGGAATATCACGCTGTTGGACTCATCAAAACCCACCCGTTCTAGATCCCGACAGTACTGCGCAAACAGCAGCGAGCCGCCGGCGGCAATTTCGTAGTACTTCGGGACAACGTACTGCCAATTGTCTTTCAACGACCCTGCGGCCACTTGACAGTCAAAATTACGGAGCCACTCATAATATTCTTCGTTGCTCATTACCTTGTTCTGCGTCCCGGAGTTCTGGTAGCCGTCAACCATCGGTTGTTCGCGGACCCAGTCTCGCAATTCATAGGCCTCACTACCCCCCGCGCCGGAAACTCGGAGCACATCATCGTCCCGATACTCGATATCTGTTGGATCCACAACGAACTTCTCGGGAACTGGCCACGGGAAGTGCTCAAGCCGCTCTTCCTCAAGGCCAGGTAAGTGGTGAAGTACGGGATAGTAGTAAGGGCTCACTACGCGGTCAATCTCGTTGTCTTTGATGTAGTGCTCAAGAAATTCCGATCGATTATGTGGATCGCTGACGAAAAGTAAGACAGTCTGGTCCAAGTCGGTGTCGTACTTTAGCGTCGGTCCCTTCTTGTTTCGGGAGCCGAAGGCAAACAAGTACTCCAGATTGTCGGATTTACGATCGTAGGACCGTTGGCTGGTGACAATCTGGGCATCGAAGCGTTCCACGAAGCGCTTCACAAAGAATGGGTACCAAGCTGCAGTCCAATGATCTCGCTTGTGTAGCCCCCAGTTCAGGACGAGTCCATACTTTGAGTTGTTGTCTCTCTGGTGGAACTCTTTCCGAATGTTCGATTCGGCGTATCGAAGCTGATTCCCCCAACTGACTAGCTCACGTCGCACCTTGCTGGGATCTCGAATACCCCTGCGAAGTTCACTGAGCGTGTAGGGGAGATCCATTGTGTTGAGTCTGTTGTCTGAGAGACGGGTTCACTTCTTGAAGCTGTCGGAGTACGGTTGGTTATGTTCTGTTGGATCCATATAAGCTAGAGAGATTAGGTTTTTGACCATCCGATTCAGTACTGCTGCTAACAAGATTCAGCTACTGACTTCTCGTGGGAGAAGTGAAATTTATATTCAGAAATGTGAACAGTCTATTAATTCGATAGTTAGAGAGAATCTATTATTACTGTGGATATATTGATCCCCTCAACGTCATCCGCTTCAATAAAGCAGCTTGAACAGTTTATGCATCATAATTACTATCCTGATCATGTAAATTTTTAACGTGCAAACATCAGGTGATGGGTGTTAATATAGATCGTGTGTCAATTTGCATACCCTAAATCTTTCAGTCTGTCTGTAACCTGACTTGCTATCTGCTGCTCCACTTGATCCGCTAGCTCTCCCTCAATTTTTGGTCTAGAATTACTTTCTGTTACTAGCCAAGGTACTTTCACCAGACTATTCGTATAAACTCCGCCAGGATGACCAAAAACACCGAATTCTCCGAATGCATTTCCATGGTCTGATGTTACAACAGACTTACCTCGTAACTCTCCAAGGAGGTGATCTACTTGTGGTAAAGCTAACTCCAGATTTTCTCGATACGCTTTCCAGACGAGTTCCTGTTCCAACGACCCTGATTCAAGTAGGTCCCAAACAGAGTGTACCTCATGTCCTCCCTCAATTATTCCATCACCAGTGACTGATCGATGATCGATATCTTGTCCTGTTTCTCCAATAAAGGGATAGTGTGGCTGGACATAATGAATTATTAATCTCTTATTCGGGTATTTGTTTTGTGCCTCAATGGCGGCATCAGTTACACTTTCTGGAGGGACCGTGTCCAACTCCTCTCTCCACTCTGTTTCCCAGAGCCGAATACAATCATGAAATTGGCTACCAATTTCGTGACGCTGGACCTGTGGATTTGCAGCGATATAGACGGTATCTGGGAAGTGCTCATCTGCAAAGTTATGTTTAAGAAACCCGCTCGTACTGGAATCGCTTGAGATAACAGATGTGAGCTCTCCGTCGATCGTGTTCACCTCCTCAAAAAGGTCGTACCGACAAGCATCGAGAATAATCAGGTTATCCCAGTCTTCCTCCATGACCTTGATACCGGTCATCCCGCGAATTTTTCGGTGATAGATCCGGTTCAGTTCCAAGAGGGCTTTCCGTGGATTCTTAACCGCAGTGACAATGTCTTTAATATCGTACATACAATCGATCTCGCGTTAGCGGGCCTCAGAGCCTAATTCTGATTCGATACGGTCGACAACCGCATCGATACCGTGCTTCTCGCTCGCATACTGTCGCGCGTTCTCACCTAAGAACTTTCGACGCCCAGGCTCAGCGATCAGCTGTGACACCTGAGACACCATCTCGTCGAGCGATTCGCATCGGGCGCCGATCTCGTGTCGTTGTAACACGGCGTCCGGGTCCGTTTTGAGTGTCATCACAGGTGTCCGGTGCATCCAAGATTGAATAAACGTGTTGGGAAACCCTTCCGTATCGCCAGTGTGAACGTAGATCGACGCTTTCGCGAAGTACTCGTTACTCTCGACGATTCCACACCCCCCGTGATATTCGAGATTATCCTGCTCCGCCGCTCGCCGTCGAACCGTCTCGTGTAACTCGTCGTCGATCGGTCGACCGACCATCCAGAACTGACAAGGGAGATCGCGACATCGATCTGCGACTTCGAGGAACAGTTCCGGGTTCTTTACCGACTTCAGGTTGGAAAGCCAGAGCACGATCGGTGGAGATTCTTTGTCGATCTCGCCCTCCGGAACCGCGTGTCCGTTTCCGACGAGGACGCTTTCGATTCCGTGGTTGTCACGGAGTAGTTGTTGTTGACGCTCGTTCTGTGCGAAGACGTGGTCCGGCACCCGAAGTAATGCTCTGTAAACCGCATAGCGACCGGTGTTAACCAGTCGACGAGCGATCGGTTTCGAATCACGATACGGACCACCGGCGAACAGCGGCTCGCATTGGATGTCCCGCGAAATGTTGTACACGAACGTAGAGTCGATCTGTCGTTTGGCCCGTGCTAAGAGCGGTAAGTCGGTCGCGAGCCTGAAGTAGCAGGTGTCCGGATCGATCTGCTTCAGCTGCTCAATCACCTTTCTACCCCCTACACCTTCCATCCGATGGACGGTGATTCCGTCGTCCTGGGTGGTACTCGTCTCTATGGAGGAGTGAGCCACGTAGTGTACTTCGTGACCTCGCTTACCGAGCTCGCGGGCTATCAGATACGCCTGATACTCAGCGCCACCCGGTACGTCTTTCGGGTAGTTCCGGAGGACCGCACAGAATCTCATTGCGACCACATCGATCTCGGACTCATGTCAGTTGTACTGTCAGGCAGGAGGCTGTCCACGGTAATATCGTATCCGATCCCGCATATTCATCGCGGAAGCTTGGATTTTCGGTGGAAGCGAAAGGAGAATCCGTTTTCCGACGGTCTCGATGGCCTCTTGCGATGATTGAACTCCGGAGTTCGAGCGTAACCAATTAGTCTCACCGTTCATCACCTGTTCGAAGTCCCACTTGTCGAGAAAGTACTGCTTCGACTCGTGGATCCGTGTCCAGCTTCTGCGCTTGGCACGATAGCTCTCATCGCCACCGGGGTAATGCCTGAACATAATTTCGGGACAGACGCCGAACGACCAGTCGGTCCGTCTCTTATGACCCACGAAAAAATCGGTGTGCTCCCAGCCGATCGTGTACTCCGAGTCCCAGCAGTAGTCTTCCAGACATTCGCGTCGAAACATCGCCACATTCTGAATCTGATCGAATTCCACGAGTGGCAGCCCCGAAACCTTCTGTACCTGTTTTGGACTCTGAATATCCTTGAGAAGTACCGGTCCCCGCTTGAACAGATCGTAACAGTCACTTCGAATTCGGTCACTTTCGATCAACACGCCGCCGACACCCCCCAGATCGGGTCGATGCTGCAGTATTGTCTGTAACTGGCCGACATTGTGTGGAATTTCGACGTCGCTGTCGACTATCAGTAGATACGGCTCATTGCTTTCCTCCACGATCTCCCGACGACTATGTCCAAGTCCCGAATCGTATTTCAAGTCCAGTACGTTGAGCTCAAATGGATACTCCCTGTCGTAGATCTCGCGCTTGCGGTCGGTTATCTCACCGTTGTCCCCGACGTAGACAGTCTCGATTAGGGAGTGCTCGTCGATCGAATCCAATAAGTCCCGAATTTTTTCCGCCCGCTGGAAGACGACCGTCCCTACTGCAATCTCATCCATCTTGTTAATCACCTGTTCGGGAACATCCCTATTTACATCTCGTGGTCGAGATATCCCATGTCAGCGAGCCGCTTCCGGGTTGCCTCATCGATATCGATGTCTTCACGGTGCCCTACCGGTTGTCCTTCCGTTTCGAGCCACTCGGTCAGCTGTGCATCGAGTCGTTCGGCAACCTCGGGATGATCGTCAATAACGTTCTCGATCTCATTAGGTAGACGGTATAATTGAGGCTCATCTGGCCGCTGAACGTATTTGAAACGCCCGTCCTGAATCAACGAGTACGGCTCAGTAGGGAACCGCGAGGTATTGTACTCAGAATTGTGTTCCAGCAGTGGTTTCAGCGAGTCCTGAGGTGACTGGCTGATTGCATACTCACGACGTTCCTCACGCAGATCGACACCCTGTACAGTCTCCGTCTCGGCACCGGCCGCTGAGAGCAGCGTCGAAAGGACATCTGAATGCTGGATAACTCCCTCGTCAGAGAGATCGGAGAGCCCCTGTACGACCATCGGCACGTGTAACACGCCATTGTGCATGCTGTACTTGTGGGCGAGCATATCGTCCTCGCCGAACAGCTCCCCGTGGTCGGCGGTGATCACGACGATTGTGTCACCCAGTTCCTCTTGTACACAATCGTACAGCATACCTACTCGATCGTCGGTGTAAGCGATCTCGGCGTCGTACATCGCTTTGAGTGCCGCCAGCTCCTCCTCACTCAAGTTACACCCATTTGCGGCTATCTCGATGAGATTGTGATGGACATCCATCGCAATCTCCGCGGCTTCGGAACCGCTCATTGGGAGGTCCTCAGTGAAACGGTCGAGATACGGTAGCGGTGGGTAGTACGCTCGGTGGGGTTCGTTGTAGTGGACGTACATGAAGAGTGGCTCCTCGGCCTGTTGAACCCGTTCTTTTGCGAGCTCAGTGGTGAGGTACGCACCCGAATGCGCGTGAGTGTCCGTCGAGAACCCGACCGAGTGGCTCCGGATGTTTCGGGCGAACTTCAGAACGTTCCGGAGGCCAGCACTCCGGAGAATTTCGGCCGGCGACGATCCGAGCAGTACGAACTCATCAAACCCTCTATCAACGCCCGTAAGTGACCCTGCATACCCGTTATTCGAAATGCCGACAGTGTTGTACCCTACGTCGTGAAACAGCTCGGCAGCGAGTGGAAGATCGTCAGGAAACGCTGATGATTCTTGGTAGTAGGTTCCGTGCCGGGAGGGATAGGTTCCACTCAGGATAGAGGGGACCGATGTCGCAGATGCACGAGCGTGTGAGAAACACGATGAGAATGAAACGCCATCAGATTTGTTAGCTATGTTCTGTATGCGTGGGGTTGTCTCTCGGTCATACCCACCCATTGTAGTGTGGTCCTGTCGGACGCTATCAAGCGTGAGCCAGATGACGTTCGGTTTATCTGTCATTTCATCCACCATCACATGTAACCAAGATCATCGAGTTGCTCTCGTACAGCTTCGGATCCGAGCCCATCTTGCCGGTCGTTCCGAGGTTTGGGTGTGTGCTCGCCTGTCTCAAGCAGTTCCTCGATTGCGGCCCGAACATCAAGTACACTCTCGACGCTGTTAACCACACTGGGGTCAGTCGCAGCGATCATCGCCTCCTCGGTGTGCAGGCCGTCCTGTAGACCGTGGTCGCTCACCAGTACTAGTTCGTCTTCTTTATCCAGATCACCACGAAGTTCACCGACGAACTCGTTTACTTCCTCATAAGCTCGATCCTGGAGTGCCGGGCGGCTATGAGTAACGTGACCAATGAGATCTAAGCCACTGGTGTAGCCGAAAACGAGCTCGTGTTCCCGACTACGGAGTGCCCGGCGAACACGCGCGATGCGGATCATCATCATCTCTAGACACTGCTCGTAGAACGCGACCGGATCGGCAGATGTGTGGCCGCCTTTCGCGTCACTGTCTCGCTTAAAGAGATCGCCCATATGACGTCGAAGTTGGTGCTCCCTGTCTTCGGTATCAGGATCGACGACGTAATTCGGAATCCCAATAGCGGCCGATTCACGACCACGGAACACCGTTTCGAGATCGTTGTCAGCGTAGTATGTTGCTGGCGTCCGAAAGGCGTCGGCCCCGGTATTGGTGAGTAGCCAGTTCCCGAGTCGCGTCTGGAGTCCACTGGGAAGCACGTAGTCGGCAACCGAACTCAGTGCGGCAACAATTGGATTCTCCCAGGTCACTCCATCGTCGAGAACGAGCCCGTGATCCGTCGGTGAAAGGCCTGTAATAATTGTCGGCCACAGCTCGTGTGTGCTTGGCTCACCGCTGGACGAGACAATGGTCTCGATAGACCGGTGTGCATCCAGTGTTAGATGAGGATGTTTGTCGGAGTCGACAAGGTCGGGATCGAGAGCGTCGATACCCAAAACGACGAGAGTCATGTGCGCCCACTAGGTCAGGAGGTGAATGAACTATTCGGTTCGACTGCATAATACAGAATCGTCATTTCGAGATAGATATTTCTCCTAAAATCGTTTGGTACCGGTCGACTGCAGCCGTAAAGCTGTACTCCTCACAGATGAGTTCACGCCCGGTCGCACTGATTCGGTCGAGGTCAGTACGTCCGAGAATCTCCACGATGTCGTCTCGGATGACTGTTGCCCGGTCACTCTCCATCAAAAATCCGGTCTCATCGTTACGGACGATATCCGGAACACCGGAAACCGGTGTTGCATAGACTGGCGTTCCACACCCCATAGCTTCCAATATGACCGTCGGTAGACCCTCAGTCGGCGCTGACGGCAACACAAGCAACTGTAACTCGCTCAATACCCCCGGCACTTCGTCGTGATCGACCCAGCCGGTGAACTCCACCGAGCCCTCCTCGATCTCGTCGGCGAGTTCACGTTCTAGTTCCGCACGGAGATCCCCGTCTCCGATAAATCGGAACGTGATTTCAGCAGGTAGATCTTTTGCGGCGGTCGCCAGCGTACGAACATTCTTTTCTTGATCTAATCTCCCCAAAAATCCCACAACCATCTCGCGATCTTCGTAGGGTATCTGCGGCGAGAAAGGTTCGGTGTCGATGTACCGCGCTCCTTTCGGATACAGTTTCTCGTTGAACTTCATCAGACCGAGTTCTTCCGCCATCGACGGCGTGTAGGTGATGATCGCGTTCGAGAGACGATATCCGAGGGCCTCTAATGTACTAACGACTCCAGCGAGGATCGTTGCGATCGGTGTAGGCACTTGCTGTTCCCATTGAACGCGTAACGTGAGTGGGACGTCTCCTCGCGGTTCCAAGATCACAGTTCGACCGATTAGTCGAGCAAAGGCGATCGGAAGCAGGTATGCTGTCGCTCCGAAAAACAGCACGACCTCCTCATCGCGCTGTGCGATAACGCGGCACATTCGCAACTGATTAAATATAAACCGAGCGGCAGCAACCGGGAGCGAGCTTCCGGTCCCGCGATCCGTCAGCTCGACGACTTCGTGTCGATCTCGTATCGCCGAATCCTCTGGCAGGTCGGCCGTGACGAGCGACACTGTCGTGATCGCGGAGAGGATCTCGAGTAACGTTCGGGTGGCGTTCTCCCCTGCAGCACCGAGCGGATGCGTCACCACACAGACCTCGGGATACCGTTCGTCGCTCATGTTTTCCGAAACCCTTCAACGGTCTCAGTCAGTCCGTCCTCCAACGACGTATCTGCGCGGAAACCGAGTTCGTCTGCAGCCTTCGAAACGGACGCCGAGGAGTGTCGAATATCGCCGGTTCGGGGAGATTCGTGGGTAGGCGACACATTCATCCCGATGATCGTTTTTAGCGTGTCGATCAACTCGTTGATTGTCACTGATTCGCCTGTCGCAACGTTGTACACGCCAGTCCGATTGGAGAGCGCTGCTTCGATATTCGCCGTTACAACATCCCCGACATACACGAAGTCTCGTGTCTGTTCGCCGTCTCCGAAGATAACCGGTGCCTCTCCAGCGAGAAGCAGATCGATGAATTTCGGAATCGCTGCCGCGTACTCACCGTCCGGGTCTTGTCTCGGACCGTATACGTTGAAGTACCGGAGTGCAGCGACGTTGACGTCACCGTGGCCACCGACCTGTCGAGCGATCTGCTCGGTGTACCGTTTCGACGACGCGTACGGAGATTCAGGAGATACGGATTGGTCCTCCCGCTTCGGGAGAGGGCCACCCGATCCGTACACCGCCGCTGAGGAAGCGACGGCGACACTTTCGACATCGTTGTCGACTGCTGCCTGCACGACGGTTGCGGTTCCGGTACAATTCGTTTCCGTCGTCGAGCGCGGCGTTTCAAAGCTCTTCGGCACCGAAGCTACCGCAGCCTGATGGAACACGTGATCGACCCCATTGGTCAGCTTCGAAACCACTTCCGAATCGCAGATGTCGCCTTCGACGAACTCGAACCGTTCCGAGTCGAGCACACTCGATAAGTTGTCTCGATCTCCCGTCGAGAGGTTGTCTATCCCGCGGACTGTCCATCCGCGATCGATGAGTGAATCGACGAGGTGAGACCCGATAAATCCGGCTGCACCGGTAACGAACGCGGTTGGCATGTGATTATCTGTGACGTAGCAGTGTTGTAATACCTGTCGGGACGCCAGCGAGTGGAAGCAACTGATTAACCGGAATTCGAAGCAGTTCGGTACCGGTATCTCACGATCCCATAGACGTATCCGAAACCGACACACGCAGTCAGGAGGAACAGCATCAACAGTTGCTGGATATCGGCGAGTGACGGGCGGCGAATGAGCTCAGAGATTCGGCGAGGTACCGACCAGAAGAGGAGATGTTCGAGAAATTCTGATTCTGCATCACCGGGTCCCTCGACATCTAACTGTTTGAGTGCACGTTTGGAGTATCCCTGCCAGAACGCGCGGCGACAGAGCCACCTTGGCTTCGTTCGGTAGTCGAATACTTTGTGCGCGACGACAGCACCGGGATTGTAGAGCATTCCACGCCCGAACGTATCGTACATCCGCATCGCGAGCTCGGTCTCTTCGGACTGAACTTGGGAATCCCCTTTGAGTCCCATCTGTTCATCGAAGCCACCGGTTTCTTCGAATACTTCACGTCGGAAGGACATGTTCGAGCCGAGCGTGTTTCGGACCTCGGTCCACTCCTCCAGTCGGCGTTCGTAGTTCGCGCCGACGAGCCAGTTGAACTCTTCCGGGAGGTAAGGAGGTTGACCGACAACCCATTCGGGAACCATCCGACCGCCGACAGCGATCGCATCGGACTCCTCGTACCCTCTAACTAGCTCCTCGATCCAATCTGGCTCGGCGATCGCGTCGTCGTCCAGAAAGGCGATTACAGATCCACTAGCTAGCTCAACCCCCCGTGTCCGGCTGTAGGAGAGGCCCTTGTTCTCCTCATTACACCGAAGCGTAACCGCCCCCTGGTTACCGAATTCCGACTGGAGCTGTTCAAAGAGTTCCTCGTTTCCATCGATAATGAGGATAATCTCGATGTCCTCGTGTGTCTGGGCCAAAACGCTCTCAACGGCTTCACAGACGTCGTCGTAGCGCTCCATCGAGTACGCGCACACGACAACGGAGACCTTCATCGGGTCCGGATTCGTTCCGCAGTGAATAAACGTTCTGAAGCAGATTGGGACTCGGAAAGAGATCGACGGAAGGGACTACTTAAGCAGCAACCACGATCTACATCCCCGTACTCGATCACTTGTATCCCAGTTGTTCTAACCGGTCTTCGACGACGCCTGAGACCTCCGTTTCGGCGTCGCTTTCGGAGGGCCATGGCGGGAGTGCCGATTTCATTGTCTCGTACTCCTCATCTGGTAGTTCCACGACGGTCTCATCGGGAAGCGAGAATCCGAACTCAGCGTTGTGGCCCTTCGATGCGATGAGTTTGGACTGATCTCTATACACTGCCTTCTTTTCGTGACCGCTGAGGCTCCCTTCTATTAACATAATTCGGTCCGACGACACATCACCGATAAGCGAATGGCCGGAGCAGTCTTCCAGACCGACGCCAGTGATATCCGCCAAGGTGGTTGGTATATCGATCAGTGAAAGAGGTCTCTCTAGATCCCAGTCCGCGTTCGTAGCGAACGGTACACGCGCAACAGCCTCGTACGGAGTTCCGCCGTGATCGACACAGCCGGAGCCATCGAAGTGTTCGAGATCGAATTCGACGTGTTCCCAATGGGCCTCTCCGTGATCGGCAGTAACCATGAGGAGCGGATCCTCGAAGAATGATTCCAACTTCTCGCCGAATTCGGAGATAGCGTCGTCGACGTAATCGACTGACGCTCGATACAGCCGTTGTCGGTGGTCGCGATACTGCTGGCACGTCGCGTCGCACTCGGTATCTGTCTCGTATCGCCAACCGTCCAAGCCGTCAATCGAATTATCTACCTCATACTTCCGGCGGTACGTTTTGGGCGGATCTACCGGTGTGTGCGGATCGGCGAGATGGAGGAACGCGAACGTTTGGTCTCGCCCATCGACCCAGTCAAGGTAATCATCAAGGACATCGTCGGCGTCGGAGTTGATCGTATGGTATAGGTTGTGTGTCTCGAATCGTCCCGACAGCGCCACGAACGGCGTATCGTGACCGAAGCCACCGTATGTATCGTATCCAGCACCGGCAAGGGCTTCGGTAATTGTGATACGGTCGTTGTCCATCCGTGGCGGCAGTCGGATCCCGTCGGAATCGTCGAACTCGTCGGTCTGTCGCATCGCACCGTGTTCGTGCGGATACACGCCAGAGAGAAGCGACGACACTGCTGGGAACGTCCACGTACCCGGTGTGATTGCAGTCGACCCGTTTAGTCCGCTGAGATACGGTGTCGTGTCTGAATCGATGTGATCCGCACGCAACGCGTCGACGACGACACAGACGATATGATCGGGTGCGGATTCGTCACGTTGACTAGTCGGGAGATGCTTCTGTGCGAACTGCCGATCCGCGTTTCGCGTCTGATAGTAATCGTATGGAACCGCAAGCACTCGTTTGACCGACGGCGGAAGCGTGTTGATGAGCTTCCGTTTGACATCCATGTGTTCCGACTCTCCACGGCTGTACTTTGCTCCTTCGGGATCGGTTCTCAGATGGTTCGAGAATTGCTTGTAGAAACAGAAGATGACAAGCCTTATGCGCGTTTTGGCAGTCGTCTTCAGGTAATGAGCGAGTCGAACGATCCGCCGGAAAGATCGAACGCGTCCCCGTCCGATCTCCTCGCCCGGTGGTATCAGATCCCGGTTCTCCTCGGCGTATTGGCATTCATGCTCTGGACTCGTCTCCAATCATACGGAAACTTCGTCCAGAACGGCGAAGTATACTTCCGCGGCAACGACCCGTGGTATCACCTTCGCGAAACCTCGTACATCATGGAGAACTACCCGAACCGGATGCCGTTCGACGTCTGGACCGGGTTCCCCATCGGGAACCAAGCGGGCCAGTTCGGGACCCTCTGGGACCACATCATGGCGGTCGGCATCTGGATCGCGCGCCCCATCATGGGCAGCGCCGAAGAGGTCATGCTCATCATGGCGCCGATCGCGGGAGCCCTCGTCGCGATTCCTACTTACTTCATCGCGCGTCGGTTCGTCGATCGCTTCGCGGCCTTGGCCGGGGTCGTCGTGCTCGCACTCCTGCCGGGCACGTTCTTCAGCTATAGTCTCGTCGGCTTCCCGGACCACAGCGCGGCCGAGGTCCTCTTCCAGAGTCTCGCCGTCCTCACGTTCCTCGTCGCCTTCGCGGTCGCCGAGCGCGAGGCGCCCGTCTGGGAGCTGATCGTCGATCGGGATTGGACCGCACTCAAGCGTCCCGCCGCGTACGCGGCCGCCGCGGGCGTCGCGCTCGGTCTCTACATGTGGACGTGGCAGCCCGGCATTCTGATGGTCGGGTTTACCGGGATCTTCCTCGCGATCAAGATCACCAGCGACGTGTTCCAGGGGAAGAGTCCCGAACCTATCGCCTTCGCGGGTGCGGTGTCGATGGTCGTCGCCGGACTGATGCAGATTATCCCGCTCGACACCTTCTCGTTCGCGGTGAGCGAGTACTCCTTACTCCAGATCGTCCTCCCGATCGGCGTCGCGCTCGGCGCCGTCTTCCTCGCGTGGCTCGCCCGTCAGTGGGAGTCGCGCGACCTCGACGCCTCGACGTACCCGCCCGCGGTCGGCGGACTTATTCTCGGCTCCGCGGCCGTCGTCTGGGTCGCCGTTCCGGCGCTGTGGTCGACGCTCACGGGAAGCCTCCTCAACACCGTCGGCTTCTCGGCCACTGCCGGCGCCCGCACCATCGGCGAGGCCCAACCTCCCCTCCAAGACGCCTCGTTCGCCGACTTCGTCCTCTCGCAGTACGGCCTCGCCTTCTTCCTCGCGCTCATAGCCATCCTCTACGTCGTCGCCCGTCCCCTCTACCGCTCCGACGACGCGAACCACACCCTCTACATCCCGGCCGCGCTCGCCCTGATCGGCTCCGTCTACGCGGTACCCCAACTCTACGACACCGTCGGCGGCGTCGTCGGCGTGAGCTGGCAGGTGGTCGGACTCGTCATCGCCGCCGCCCTCTTCATCGGCGCGACGTTCCTCGTCGAGTACGACTCAGAAGAACTGTACTTCGTCGTGTGGGCGGCGTTCATCGGGAGCGCCGCGTTCACCCAGACGCGCTTCAACTACTACCTCGCCGTCGTCGTCGCGGTCGGCGCGGCGTACTTCGTCCAGCTGGCCGTCGACTTCCTGCGCCTGCGCTCGCTCTCGGAGGTCCGCGACGTCGAGGGGTGGCAGGCGATGGGCGCGATCGTCCTCGTCGTCATCGTCCTCGTCCCGCTGGTCGCGATGGCCACTCCCGTCTGGGCCGCGGGCGCGAACACCGGCCCCGGCAGCGTCACGCAGTGGGACGGCAGCCTCCAGTGGATGAACGACGAGACGCCCACCCCCGGAGAGCTCGAGGGCGCCGACAACCCCATGGAGCTGTACGGCACCTACGAGCGCCCGGCCGACGACGACTTCGAGTACCCCGAGGGCGCGTACGGCGTGCAGTCGTGGTGGGACTACGGCCACTGGATCACCACGCGCGCCGAGCGCATCCCGAACGCGAACCCGTTCCAGCAGAACGCGGGCAACGCGGCCGACTACCTCCTCGCGCCGAGCGAGGAGGCGTCCACCGAGGTGCTCGCGAGCCAGAGCACGGAGGGCGAGAACACCCGCTACGTGATGGTCGACTGGCAGATGGCCTCGCCGAGCTCCAAGTTCGGCGCGCCCGTCACGTTCTACTCGGGCAACGAGACGCGCGACGACTTCAACCGCGTCCTCTACCAGCAGACCGAGCAGGGCGGGTTCCGGACGGTGATGCAGGTGAACACCCAGCGGTATCACGAGAGTCAGATGATCCGGCTGTACGAGCACTACGGCAGCGCGGTCGACCCCGAGCCGGTCGTCGTCGACTGGGAGACGCAGAGCGCCCAGACCGCGAGCGGCGAGCAGATCGAGGTCAGCACCCTCCCGGACGATCCGCAAGCGACGATCCGGCAGTTCGACAACGTCTCCGCGGCCCGCGCGTACGTTGAGGAGGACGGGAGCGCCCAGCTCGGCGGCGTCGGCGACCTTCCCTCGGAGCGCGTCGAGGCCCTCGAACACCACCGGCTCGTTCACGCCTCGCAGTCGCGCGGACAGTCGCCCTCGCTGCGGCAGGTGCAGATCCTCCAGCAGCTCGGCGTCGACGTCGAGAGCGTCCTCGGCGAGTCCGGCTTCGCGGCGTTCCAGGACGACTTCGTGAAGACGTTCGAACGCGTCCCCGGCGCGACGATCGAGGGCTCGGGCGCCGAGCCCGGTCAGGAGGTCGAGGCGACCGTGGAGCTCGAAAAGCCCACCGGGCAGACCTTCGAGTACACGCAGTACGCCGAGGCCGACGAGAACGGGAACTTCGAGCTCACCGTTCCCTACTCCACGACCGGCTACGACGAGTTCGGCCCCGAGAACGGCTACACGAACACGAGCGTTCGCGCGGCCGGTCCCTACAACGTCACCACGGAGCGGACCACCGACGACGACCTCACGACGACTCGGCGCGTCGGGCAGGTCGAGGTGACCGAGGGACAGGTCGTCGGCGCCGACGGCGCGGCGGCGACGGTCGAACTCGAAGAGCGGGTCATCGACTGTCCCGACGGCAACGCCGACTGTACGGTCGACCAGACTGCCGACGGCGCGAGCGCGTAACTCGCCATGGTCGGCCTCCGGGACTGGGTGACGCTGTACCTGAAGGGCGTCGCGATGGGGAGCGCGGACGCGGTCCCCGGCGTCTCCGGCGGCACCATCGCGCTGATCGTCGGCATCTACGAGCGGCTGATCGCGGCGGTCACCGCGGTCGACCCCGCGCGGATCCGGCGCGTGCTCGCGGGCGTCCGTCCCGCTAACATCCCCGACGCGCGCGCCGCGTTCCACGAGGTCGACGGCGCCTTTCTGGTCGTGCTCCTCGCGGGGATCGGCACCGCGGTCGTCGCCGTGTTGAGCGCGGTCGACCACCTGCTCGCGACGCGCCCGGTCGCGACGTACGGCTTCTTCTTCGGGCTGATCGCGGCCTCGGCGGCGGTCCTCCTCGGGGACGTCGAACTCGACACGCCGCGTCGGAAGGCGGCGGCGCTCGGCGGGTTCGCGCTCGCCTTCCTCGCGTCGGGATACGGCTCGACCGCGCTCTCCAGCTCGCTACCGGTCGTGTTCGTCGCCGGCGCGGTCGCGGTCAGCGCGATGATCCTCCCGGGCGTGTCCGGCTCGCTGCTGCTCATCGTGCTCGGCCAGTACGAGTACATGTCCGGGACGGTCAGCCGGTTCGTCGACGGGCTCGCGGCGGCCGCGCTCGGCGACGGGGCCGACGCGCTCGTCGAGACGTTGCCCCCGGTCGCGACGTTCCTCGTCGGGGGCGTCGTCGGCGTGGTCACGATCGCTCACGCCGTGAAGTACGCGCTCGCCCGCGCCCGCGCCGCGACGCTCGCGTTCCTCGTCAGCCTGATCGTCGGCGCGCTCCGGGCGCCCCTCGTGGAGGTGTCGATCCGGCTGGCCGAGAGCGGCGAGACGTGGCGGGCGGCGGCGCCGCGGTTCGCGGTCGCGGCGGTCGGCGGCGCCGCGGTCGTGCTCGTCCTCGACCGGTACTCCGCGGCGATAGAGTATTGACTGCGCGGCCGGGCGCGTTCGAGCCGCCCGCGCTTCCATCGAGATTTTTGTCGATCGATCGTCGTCCGCCCCACAACGGCCGGAACGCCTACGTCATTATGCTGGTTCGGTCCGGAAGCGAGTGATCGGAACCTCAGTGACGTCGTCGTAATCAGCATCGGCACCGACGAGCAGCATCCCGTCGACGTGTGCTGCGGTTCCGAGCGCGAAGGCATCGCCGAGCGCCGGCGAGTAGCTGAATTTGAAGTCGGCCGCTGGTGGCCACGTTTCTTCGGTGTCGACCCGTCGGATACCGCTTTCCTCGAGGACGTCGACGACGGCATCAGCGCGCTCCTCGCCGTCGATCGCACGGACGACGTAGCGGACCTCGGCGAGATTGATCGCCGAGATGTAGCCGTCAGCTGCGCCTTCGACTGCGTCGACGTACGTTTCGACGGTGTCACTCCCCGGTTCGTTGCAGAAATAGGCGATGAGTGGTTCGGCGTCGAAGACGATCGAGTCGGGAAGTCCGGTCCGGTCCGGTCCGTCATGTGTCAGCCTCGTCGCCATCGGCGTAGCGCTGCCGCAACTCCGCTTCGCTGGCCTTGTCCGCCGTGCGTTCCTCCTCGAGGCGCTCGGTCGCCGAGCGCCCCCGTTCGTCGGTTTTCCCTTCCAGGACTCCACGCAGGTCTGTAACCGATCGGATGGGACGAACGACGATGTCACCTTCCTCTGTCCGAACGAACTTCGCGCGGCCGGGCGTGTCGATGCCTAACTCCTCGCGGAACTCCTTCGGGATGGTCGCTTGCCCCCGCGACGACACAGACACCACTTTTTCAGAGTCCGTCTTGCTCATACTATTCGCTATCATTACTTCGATTCGATCATACAAAAAGACGGCGCCGATGTGGGTACGATCAGGTGAGATCGCTCGGTCCGCGACTGGTCGCAGGCTTCAAATCGGCACTCGCCGAACGACTGAGCATGCGAACGCGTCGAACCCTGCTGACAACGGGCGTCGCCGGACTGGTCGGACTCGCCGGGTGTTCCGGCACGCCGCCGCGCTCGGCCGACGGGAGCCCCGAAGGGGCCGACGACGGCGCCGGTTCGGACGACGGCGACTCAAATGCGGATGACGGAGGCGACGACACGGAAGGCGACGCGACCCGGATCGGGTTCGTGGGCGACCTCATGTTGGGCCGGAGCGTCAACGATCGGTGGGCGGACGAGGAGGGCGGTCCCGAAGACGTTTGGGGCTCGACGCTCTCACGCCTCCAGGGACTCGACGGCCTGGTCGGAAACCTGGAGTGTTGCGTCTCCGACCGCGGGACCAAGTGGCCGGACAAGGGGTACTACTTCCGGTCGGATCCCGACTTCGCGGTGCCCGCGCTGGAGGCCGCGGGCGCATCGTTCGTCTCGCTCGCGAACAACCACGTCCTCGACTACGGCGAACCCGCGCTCCGGGACACCGGCTCGCACCTGAGCGACGCGGGGATCGCGCACGCCGGCGCCGGCACCGACCGCGACGCCGCGCTCGAGCCCGCGACCTTCGAGGCGGGCGAGTTGACCGTCGCCGCGTTCGGCCTCACCGATCAGTCCGCGGAGTTCGCTGCCTCGGAATCCGAGCCCGGGACCGCGTTCGCGACGCTCGATCCCTCCGTGTCCGCGACGCGCTCGCTCGTCGAGGGAATTCTCGACCGCGCCGAGGCGCACGATCCCGACCTCGTCGTCGCGTCGCTCCACTGGGGGCCGAACTGGGAGACCGAGCCCCGGCCGGTCCACGAGCGGTTCGGTCGGTGGCTGATCGAGCGGGGCGTCGACGCGGTCCACGGTCACAGCGCGCACGTCCTCCAGGGCGTCGAGGTGTACGAGGGGCGGCCGATCGTCTACGACGCGGGGGACTTCGTCGACGACTACATCAGCTATCGGGACCGCGAGGGCGTCCGCAACAAGCGGAGCGCCCTCTTCGAGCTGGTCGTGCGCGACGGCGACCTCGACGAACTGATCGTCGAGCCGATCGAGATCGCCGACGAGGCGGCGACGCTGGCGGACGACGACGTCGCCGAGTGGGTACGGGACACCCTCGAAGAGCGTTCCGCGGCGTTCGACACCGACGTCGAGCGGAGCGACGGTCAGTTGGCGTTCCCGCTGGGCGAGGAGTGATCCGACGACGGGCTTCGAACCGCTCGCCGACGACGCTTCTCGAAACCCCCAGACGCATCGGATGAGTGAGGAGATTGCGAAACACGCCGCGTTAATAGCTTGTTAACGCCCCAGTCCCGGGACCGCGTCGGTCCCGAGCAGCCGTCGCCTCACCCGAGAGGGGGTCGCGTGCATCCCAGACGGTGCAGTCTCCACATAACAATACCGCCGGGATGAGAACGGGGAGGGAAGATGGACGACAGTTCGGGAGCGCGTCTCACCGAGGGCGACCCGTCTCCACGTATCGGTTCGAGAACGATCCGCTCGGCGGCGGGACGACGCGGTACGGACCGTCTCGAACGGAGACTCCGGTCCGAGCCGTCGTACGCTCGGCGGTGGGCCCTTCCGAAAACGCTCGGACGTGACCGATGAGCTCCGACGGGGAGACGGTCGACGTCTTACAGCTCGTGACGACGCCGCGACCGTTCTTCCGGCAGCAGGTGGCGGTGCTCGAGCGGAGCGGCGTGTCGTCGACCGTCGTTCGAGTGCCGCCCGCGGACGAGCGCCGATCGGGACACGAGTACGCGGTGTTCTACGGGCGGGTCCTCTCGAAGCTGGCGACGGGGAAGTACGACTTGGTCCACGCGAACTTCGGGCTCACGCTTCCGTTCGCGCTCGCTCAACCGGTTCGACCGGTCGTCGTCTCCCTCTGGGGGACCGACGTCTTCGGGGAGTACGGCTGGGTCACGGACCGATCCGTCCGGTGGGCCGACGCCGTCATCGTCATGTCCGACGAGATGGGCGACGCGGTGGACGCGGAGGCGACGGTCATCCCGCACGGCGTCGACTTCGACCTGTTCGAGCCGATCCCGCAGGCGGAGGCCAGACGCGAAGTGGGCTGGAGCGCCGATTCGAAACACGTCCTCTTTCCGTACGATCCGGACCGAGAGGTCAAGGACTTCCCGCGCGCCGAGCGGATCGTCGACGAGGCGGCCGAACGGGTGGACGAGGACGTAACGATACGGCCCGTCTACGACGTTCCCCACGAGCGGATCCCGCTCTACGTCAACGCCGCGGACGCGTTCCTCATGACGTCGAAGTGGGAGGGATCGCCCAACGCCGTCCGCGAGGCGCTCGCGTGTAACCTCCCCGTCGTCTCCACGGACGTCGGCGACGTCGCCGAACGGCTCGACGGCGTCTCCCGTTCGCGCGTCTGCGAGAGCGACCGAGAGCTCGTGAACGCTCTCGCTTCGGTTCTCGAAGCCGGCGAACGGTCAGACGGCCGGGAGTCGGGGAACGTAACGAGCCTCGCGGACATGCGGGAACGGATCCTCGACGTCTACGAGTCCGTCGGCGTGCAGTGTCCCGATACCGGCCGGAACGAACGCGGTCCGAGAGCCGGTAACTAGGGCGTAACAAAGTGTGGGTCCGCGGTAGTACCGCACCAGAAATGGGTCGAGTCGTCTCCGACAGCGACGGTCTCTCAGATGTGATCTACTCGGATGTCCCGTAGGAAACGCCGGCGGGAGGCCACCCGATCGAAGGTCGCCCTCACCCTCGGGTTCGTACTGCTCACGGTCGGGCTCCTCGCGGCGTACGTCGACCCGGCCTCGGGGTACGAGCTGTCTCCGTACGCCTCGACGCCGATCCCCTTCTGGGTCTGTACGGCGCTGAGCTGTCTCGTCTCGCTGGTCGTCGCGTTCGATCGCGACCGCTCGCCGCGCCTGCGGACAGTAGCGCTCCTGCTCGCCGTCGGCGTGTTCGTCGCCTTCATCTCGATACCCGTCATCAGAAACTACCAGTTCTTCGGTCCGGCGGACTCGCTGACCCACCTCGGGTGGGTTCGCGACTTCAGTACCGGGGCCTTGCAGCCCTTCGACATTCTCTATCCGGCGACGCACGTCATCGCGCTCCTGTTCGGCGAAGTCGGCGGCGTTCAGCTTCCGCGGGCGGGACAGCTGACCGTCATCGTCTACTTCGTGTTGTACCTCCTGTTTCTCCCGCTCTGCGTCGGGTACCTCTCGGACAGCGACTGGGCGGTCCCGTTCGGTCTCTACGCCGCGGCCCTCTTCTTGCCCGTCAACAACGTGAGCGTGTTCCGGATGATGCATCCGACGACGCAGGCGATCCTCTTCTTCCCGTTCGTGCTCTTCCTGACGTTTCGATATCTCCGGACGCCCGCCGACGCCGGGGTGCGTCAGTGGTCTCCCAGTTCGTGGAGCGTGCTCCTGTACGTCGCCGTGGCGTCGATCCTCTTCGTCCATCCGCAGCAGGCCGCGAACCTCTTGGCCGTGTTCGTGGTCATCTCCGTCGTGCAGGCGATATACCGGCGGTTCGGTGACCGACTCGGCGACTACGACATCGCCGCGGAGCGGCTCGCGTACCTCCCTACCGTCTTCCTCGCCGTCCTCTTCGGACTGTGGGTGCCGCAACACGGACGCGCGACCGGAGCGGGGAGCACCATCATCGACCGAGTCGTCCAGTTCGCCACCGGAACCAGCGACTCTCCGGTCGACGGCGCCGAACGGCGCGGGAGGTCGCTGAGCGATATCGGTGCCGGCATCGAGGAACTCTTCGTGAAACTGTTTCTCGTGACGCTCGTGTTCTTTGTCATTGCCGGGCTGTTGATGCTACTCAGTTACGTCGGCCGAGTCGACTGGAAAGACGTGGACAAACGAATCGTTATCAAGTACCTCTCGCTATCGTTCGCGGCCCTCACGGCGATATTCGCGGTGTACTTCCTGTCGAGCGTGACGACGCAGCACTACCGACAGATCGGACTCCTCGCGATGGTCGCGTCGATACTGGGCGCGGTCATGCTGTCGGACGGCGTGACAGCGCTCGCGGATCGGTTCTCCGCCCGGTCGGTCGTCGGGGTCGCCGGTCCCCTGCTCGCGGTCATGTTGCTTCTGTCGGCCGCGTCCGTGTATCAGTCGCCCTATATCTATCAGGAGTCGCCCCACATCACGGAGATGGAACTGACGGGGTACGAGACCGCCATCGACCACCGGAGCGACGAGGTGGTCTTCACGAAGATCCGCGGCGGAACGGGACGCTACGCCCACGCGGTGTACGGACGCAACGGGAGCGAGCGGATGGACATCAACCGAACCGACGAGCCGATTCCGGAGCGGGTGTTCAACCGGGGGAATATGTCGACGTACTATGACGATCCGCACTATCTCGTCGTCCTGGACCGCGATTACGACCGGGAAGTCGTCGTCTACAACGAGTTCCGGTTCACCGGTAGCGGGTTCGAGGGTCTCGACGAGCGCCCCGGCGTGAGCAAACTCGTCTCCAACGAGGGGTTCCGCCTCTACTACATCGAACCGGCGAACGAAACGGCGACTGCAGGCCCCAGCGGCGCCGTCTCCGGACCCGAGCGGCCGGCGCTGTCGGTCCCGTCGCCGACTCGATAGCGGGACGCGGTCGTAGCGACGTTACTGCTCCGTGACGGTCAGCCGATGGTACACTTCGGCGTCGGCGTTCGACCGCGTCGGCGTTTCCGGCGGCTCCCCCTCGTACACGAGGTAGACGACGCGGACTCGTTCACCGATGAACGTCGGACTGAGGTCGTGCGAACGCCGCCACTCCTCCCCCGCCGCGACGGTCCTGCTGAACGTTTCGAGCCGTCGTTCGGCGATCACCGTCCCGTCCGCGCTCTGTCGCTGTAGCTTCGCGACCACCGTGTACTCGACGCTCCGCTCGTGGTGGTTGTCCACGGCGAAGACGACCTCCTCGGTCTGTTCGACGGTCATCTCGTCCGGGAGGTTCCCCGCGACGAGCTCCCCGTCCTCCGTCCCGTACAGGGCGGCGGTCGTGTAGGACGACCCGTCGTTGGGGACTGTCAGAACGAATCCGGTGGTGAGGACGGCGAGCAGAACGGAGGCGCCGAGGGCGGCGTTGAGTATCGATTCCCGCCGCGTTCGCCCGGAGAGGCCCTCTCCCATGCCCGACACCCATCCCGCGATCGACGGCGCGTAGCGGTCACCCGCGGGCGTTCGGAGTCGGCGCACCGTCCCGAGGACGGTGGCGACGCAGACGAAGAGCGCGACGGTTATCGCCCCCGTCCTGGCCGTGATCGAGCCGGTCACGGCCGACGTACCCAGTCCCAAGAGCGGAAGCAGCGCGACGCTGGCACCCACGGAAAGGGCGAACCGAACGGCGGGCGAGAGCCGGACCGAGCTCTCGCCCATCAGGGACGTGGTCAGGTTCTCCGGAACGCGTCGGCCGAGAGCGCTCGGAGCGCTTCCGTCGTTCTCGGGGAACAGGGCGGTCACGAGAGCGTACCCGGGCAGGAACAGAAGGAGGGGGAGCGCGACCGCGGCTCTGACGTTCGATCCCGGCTCGAGCCCGACCGCGGCGACGAGAACGGCGACCGCGACCAGCGAGACCCAGACGTCGTCGGGTATGTTCCGAATCATCCGCTGACCGCTCGAGGTCGAACGTCGCTGCGTTCCCGCGACATCGTCGCGCCCTCCGTGAACGGATCGTGTGTGAGTCCTCGCATGTGAGTCGTGTTTTCGATGAGGTCGTTGGCTCGCGGCGGTTCGTTCGAGACGGTCGCCGCGAGCGTGTGTATCGGGTGTAGTAACCGCTGCCGTATAATTAGGAACGTCCTGTTTCGACAGCGCGCACGCCCGGACAAGCGATGTATCGCCGCGGATCGCGTCGCTATCTGTCCCATCAATTAACGCATACATAACAATAGCCGTCTTCCACAATCCGACAGACGGCACGATTGTGAAATGAGCACGAAACATCGATCCGAGATCGGTCGCGTACACCGCCTCCACGCCGGAATCCTCGAGGAGCGTGTTTGAGAATGCGCGTCGCTTACACGATCCAGCATCCCGCACACGTACACCTGTTTCGGAACTCGATTCGGGAGCTCGTCGACTCGGACGACAGCGCGTTCGTGTTCGTCAGAGAGAACGACGTCGCGACGGACCTGCTCGACGGGTACGGCATCGAGTACAACCGACTGGCGCCGGAAACGGAGTCCTTCGCGGGACTCGCGGTCGCACAGACGCTCTACGAGCTGCGTCTCCTCCGCGACTGTCGGCGGATCGATCCCGACGTCATCGTCGGGATGGGCGAACCGGGGGTCTCGCACGTCTCGACGCTTTTGGGGACGAAGGGACTGATATTCACGGACACGGAGGGCGCGACGATACAGAACATGCTCGCGTTCCCGCTCGCCGATCGGATCTGCACCCCCGACTGCTACCGAGACGACCTCGGGGAGAAGCAGCGAAGGTATCCCGGGTACCACGAGCTGGCGTACCTGCATCCCGACCGGTTCACGCCCGATCCGTCGGTGTTCGACGACACGGACGTCGACCCCGACGAGAAGTACGTGGTGCTTCGCCTCGTCGCGTGGAACGCCCTCCACGACATCGGCAGCGCCGGCCTCGACGAGCTCGAGGCGGTCATCGAGCGGCTCGAATCGACGGGCACCCGCGTCATCGTCACGTCCGAGGGCGAACTCCCGGACAGGTTCGACGACTATCTGATGCCGACGGCGCCCGAGGATATCCACCACGTGCTGCGGTACGCGGACCTGTTTATCGGCGAGAGCTCGACGATGGCGGCCGAATCGGCCGTTCTCGGCACGCCGGCGGTCTTCGTGAGTCCGCTCCGCCTCGGGTACATCGACGAGCTGGCCGACGAGTACGGGCTCGTCTTCCAGTTCAACGGCGAGGACCGCCAGTCGCGCGGGCTGTCGAAGGCGGTGTCGATACTCGACGATTACTCGCCCGAAACGTGGCGCCGACGGCGCGACGAGCTCCTCGAGGACAAAGTCGACACCACGTCCGTCATCATCGAACAGATCCGCGAGATGGCGTCTCGTACCTGATCGGCGTCGGTCGGCCTCTCCTCGACGCGTCGGTCGGCCTCTCCTCGACGCGCTGGTCGCCCCGTTACGGTCCGTGATCGTCGCCAACTGAGCAACCGTAAGATGAACGGAGGAGCCGGTTGAGCCGCGTTCCGTCACTCACCGTCGGTCAGAGGCCCGTCTGTTTCCGAATAGGTCACTCTAACCCCTAATGGACCGATAACACTACGTTTCCGGTGTCACGTCTCTATAACAATACGTCGTCGGTGCCTCGGTTCAGCCAATTAATGGCTCAAAACGAAGCGAGGACGCTATCGGAAGTCGACATCGAACGCTCGACCGGGACGATCTGTGTGGCGGGTCTCGGGTACGTCGGGCTCTCGGTGGCAGTGGCGTTCGACAGGGCGGGTTGGGACGTGGTGGGGTACGACATCAGCGAATCGACCGTCGACCGATTGCGGAACGGGAACCCGTCTTCGAACGTCGTCTCCGGACAGGAGCTCTCCGATCTCGACGCCCACTTCACCACGGACCCCGGGTTCGCCTCGGGCGCCGAGTTCGTCATCATCGCCGTGCCGACTCCGACGGACGATCGGGAGAGACCGAACCTCGACTACGTGAAGTCGGCGGGCGAGACGGTCGGCGAGAACCTCTCCCCGGGGACGACGGTCGTCCTCGAGTCGACGGTGTTCCCGGGAGCGACGCGCGAGGTGCTGATTCCGGCGCTCGAACGGGCGTCGGGATTCACCGCGGGCGAGGAGTTCGACGTCGGATACTCGCCGGAGCGCATCTCACCGGGCGACCAGAACCGCGGCATGAGAGACGTCGTGAAAGTCGTCAGCGGGCAGAACGAGGAGGTGAGGGAACGCGTCAGGCGGTTGTACAGCGACGTCACCGACGTCGGCGTTCACACCGCGCCCAGCATCGAGGTGGCCGAGATGACGAAGGTGTTCGAGAACGTCCAGCGCGACGTGAACATCGCCCTCGTAAACGAACTGGCGGTCGCCTGCGATCACCTGGGAATGAACACCGACGACGTACTCGAGGCCGCCGGGACGAAGTGGAACTTCCACGAGTACTCCCCGGGGCTCGTCGGCGGTCACTGCATCCCGGTCGATCCCGCGCACTACGCTCACAGCTCCGAGGTCGCGGGGTTCTCCCCGCAGGTCGTCAACACGGCCCGCGATATGAACGAGTTCATGACGGAGTTCGTCTCGGAACTGACGATTCGCGGGCTCAACGACTGCGGGAAAGTTCCGAAAGAGAGCCGGCTGCTGATTCTCGGTCTCTCGTACAAGGCCAACGTGGACGACGTCCGAAACACGAAGGTGGACGACCTCGTCTCGGAGCTGCAACGGTACGACATCTCGATCGCCGGATACGATCCGCAGGTCGACGACGAAGTGTTGCGGTCCGAGTTCGACATTCCCATCTTGGAGGGGCTTTCGTTCGACGGCGTCGACGGAGTGATCCTGGCGACGGGTCACGACGAGTTCCGGTCCCTGTCCCTCGAAGACGCCCGTTCGGAGATGAACGAGGCTCCGCTCTTCGTCGACATCGAAGACGCGTTCGACGCCGAGGACGCCGAGCGTAACGGATTCGTCTACAAGCAGCTGTGAGGTAGTCCCACCGCCGATCCGCGCCGTCGCTTTTCTCCCGTTCGCGCCGCGGCCGGTGTCGTCGAAGAACGAGCCGGACCGTAGCGGCGCGTTCTCGTCGGTACTATCCCCTTCGGGGAATCCTCGTCCGTCAGGGCGGTGAGGATGTCGACGGGCCGCCGGGCTCACGCCGTGAGGTTCCGGTAGATCTGTTCGAAATTGTCCCTGACGGTCCAGTTCGTCACCAGTTCGAGACCCAACGCCACCGCGGCGAACGCGACGACGCCCATCGGGACGAGGATCACGAGATTCACCACCGAGCCGAACGGGGAGACCGTTCCGAGGTACCAGACGGTGAGACCCATCGCAGCGCTCGCGATGAACGGGTAAACGAACTCGTAGTAGATTTCGCGCATCGGGAGGTCGATGGAACGGGACATCACGTAGATGTCGAGCGGCATCATCGGGAAGACGTAGAGGCCGGTCACGGTGAGCGCCGTCCCGACGATCCCGAACGCGTTGGTCAACGGGTAGATGAAGACGGCGATAAGCGCCACGCGGAGCGCGGACAGTTTCGTCACGTAGTCCGGACGGCCGATGGCCTCCCAGATCGGACCGAACGTCTTCCCGAGCGCGCGGAAGAGCCCGTAGAACGCGAGGACTTGCATGGCCGGTATGGCCGGTGCCCACTCCTCGCCGAAGGCCGCCACGACGAAGTCGGGTGCGACGGCGGCGATGCCGATCGCGGACGGAAAGGAGACGAGCGCGGTGACGCGGAGCGTCTTCAGAAACGCTCGCCGGAGCTCCTCCTCGTCAGTCTGTAGCTTCGAGTACGCCGGAAGCATGACGCTCGTGATCACCTGTGACAGTTCGGTCGCCGGGGCGTTGGAGAACCGGTAGGTGTACTGGTAGTACGCCAGCGCCGTCGGCGTGAGAAACCACCCGACGAACGCGTCGTCGCCCTCGCTGTAGATGAAAAAGAGGATCGACGAGCCCGTGAGCCACTTCCCGTAGCCGATGAGTTCCCTGGCGACGTCGAGATCGAACGACGGGAACGGCCGGTATTCGTGGATCACGTACGAGAGGATCAACTTGACGACGTCCGCCGCGAGAAACCCGAAGACGAACGCCCACGCGGTCGGGTTGACCAGTGCGTATCCGACGCCGACGAGGAACTGGGCGGAATCTCCGCCGATCTTGTAGGCGAACTGTTTGTGGAACTCGAGGTTCTTCTGGAAGTAAACGATTCCGGGGTTCCGGAACCCGAGGAGGAGCGGCGAGAGCCCGATGACGCGGATTATGTCGACCGCTCGGGGTTCCCCGAAGAACCGCTCCCCGACGGGCCCGGCGATCGCGAAGAGGAGGGCGGCGATGAGGACGCCTCGACCCATCTCCAGCATCCACGTCGTGTTGAGGTGGCTGTCGACGTTCTCCTCGGTCTTCTGGATGAGCGCTTTGTTCAACCCGATGTTGGTGAACTTCTTGGTCGCGCTCAGCGTCAACAGCGCGATCCCGACGAGGCCGAGCTCGGCCGGGCCGACGAGCCGAGCCAGGACCGCGAGCATTCCCAACTGGAGCACTCTGCCGACGACGTTCTGTCCCATCAGCCACCCCGCGCTTTTCACGGTCCGTTCGACGACCGTCCCTTCCGGTTTCAGCCCCTTGATCCGAGCGAGAAGTCGTTCGAGTAGATTCATTGGATCCGTTCCGAACGAGATGTCGGACCGTCCGGTAATACTTCGATGATCGGTAGGCTCCAACGTCCCATTGTAACGGAATGAGCGTCGTTCAGCACTATGTAATTGCTCTCCTAATATCCGGGTCGCGTAGGGAGCTCTCGATCGTCCGAGCGTCCCCTGTCCCGACGGGACCAGTCGGCGACGACGCCGCACTCACCGTCCGCGATCGCCGGGACACCGCGCCGAACGAACTCCGCGTCCGCGGGATCATCCGCGAGACGCGTCGTGATAACCGTCCGCTTCCGTCTGGACGGCGCGATCGAAGGCCAAGACGAGCAGCACTGACGACGCCGTGAGGGCATACATCGCTATCGCGCCGACCGTGCCCCTCGATTCGTCGTCGGTCCGATGAGCCGTAAACGGGCGAAGAAGCCGGGCCGTACCGGCCGTCGCGGTAGCGCCCGCGAAAGCCGCTAGCAACCCTATCGGATGGCCCTTCGTGGGAGGGTACTTGACCCGGAGCCGCCACAGGAAGTTCCGTAACAGCATCTGAGAGACGTTGACGATGTACTCCTCGTACCGGATGTGACTGTCCTCGTCGTCGTACACCGCCGGAAGCGGAACGTCGACGATGTCCGCACCGGCGATGTTGAGCCGCACGAGCAGGTCGTTCAGGTAGCCGTAGTACTCGTACATCTCCTCGACGGAGACGCGTTCGAGAACGTCGGTTCGGACCGCGGTGTACCCGTTCTGCGGATCGGTGACCTGCCAGTAGCCGCTCGCCACTCGCGTCAGGAACGTCAGTACGTGGTTCCCGAACAGTCTGAACCGGGGCATGCCGCGGCTGTGGTCCTCGTTCGACAGTCTGTCCCCTTTCGTGTAGTCGGCGTCCCCGGCGACGATCGGATCGAGGAACCGCGAGAGCTGAGCGGGGTCCATCTGTCCGTCGGCGTCGATCGTCGCGACGACGTCGGTATCGTCCTCCAGAGCGAACTGGTACCCGGTCTTTATCGCACCGCCCGCACCGAGATTCTCCTCGTGGTGGATCGCGACGGTTCGTCCGATGGCGTAGAACTCCTCTACCTTCTCGGCGAGCGCGTCGCTCTCGAGACGCAACTCGCCGATGTCCGGGAGGTCGTTGTCGCGCCGGTCGGCGGCGGGCGACGCGTTCGCCGCGTCGGCCTTCGCCGCGGTGCGGATCGCTTCCGGCGTCTCGTCGTCCGAACAGTCTTCGACGACGTACACGCGATCGACGTACTCCGGGACGTCGCGGATGACGTCGCCGACGAACTCCGCCTCGTTGTATGCCGGGATGATGACGCCGACGGAATGGGACTCGTACATGCTATCTCCTCGTTGCGATCGGCAGACGCTGACCGCTCGCGGCTCGGCGTTGGGCTCCGGCTCCCTCTCGTTCGGCCGCCATCAGCGGACCGCGGTGAATCGGTCTGGTCTCATCTCTTCTCGGACTGGAATAACCGAGTGGGGGGGTATCGTTATGAGTATGTTATTCACCTATTCTGATGCGTTATGTCTCGACCGGGACGATCACGGTGGGATCGGGGGAGAGCCCCCGGATGTCTCCGAAGAAATGAACTCCTGGTGGCGCCATCCGTCGTTCCGATCGCCTCTATGTCGGCGTCGCTCGGCGATGGCGACGCGTTCGAGAGGTTTCGAGGGGGCCGTAAGCCGCTCGTAACCGAACTGAAGCGCTCTCGGCGGCGCCAGCGACCCACTCTAGCTCGACTGCGTACGGAAGTGCGAGGGCCGAGCGGCCCCATCGACGGCGATGTGTTTGTTCGGGACAGCGCTCTCCGTCGTAGCCGGCTCGATACCACTCACCGATCCTATCTGGATTCCGTCGCCCGACTCCGTCTCGATTCGACAGTTCCGGATGGTGCTGTCGTGGCCGTCTTCGCCGCGCCGATCGCCGTGCTCGAACCCGGCGAACCGACGGACGGCCGCGAACGGGTCCGACATCTGAGCCCGGAACGGGTGATAGAGGACGACCACGAGGTGTACGAACGGGCGTTGTCCCGGCCGCCCACGGGGATCGCCTACGCTGTCCGGAAACAGGCGCGCCCCGGAACGACACCAGACGCTCGTTCGGGGTACGCGTAAGCAGAGGGTAACAAATTACGAGAAGTCCACAGTACAATCAATGGCATCGGAGTCCGGCCCACTGGTCACCGCGGTGATCCCGACTTACGGCCGTCCGGAGTTTCTGGATGACGCAGTCAGATCCGTCGTCGACCAGACCTACGACCCGCTCGAACTGGTGGTAGTCGACGACTGCTCGCCCGATCCCGTCGAGACACGATTCACAGAAACGGACCTGAGTGGCCTTCACGATGTTCGATTTCTCCGCCACGAGGAAAACCAGGGGGCGAACTCGGCGCGAAACACCGGCATCCGAGCGGCCGACGGCGAGTTCATCGCCTTCCTCGATGACGACGACCGATGGCGACGAACCAAAATAGCTCGGCAGATACAGGCGTTCAACAAAGCTGGGCCGGACACGGGGGTCGTCTACACTAGTCTCGAAATCGTCGACGAGACCGAAGCAACGATCGGTACGTCACATCGAAAGCTCCACGGCTCTATCACCCGGGACTTGCTGTGTGGCGCGTCAGTAGGCTCGTTCACCCGACTCATGGTTCGGAAGGGCCTCCTCGAAGAGATCGGATACCTCGACGAGGAGTTGCCGGGGTGGCAGGACCGCGACCTCAACATCCGCCTGTCACGACGCTGCCGGTACGAACCGATCACGGAACCGCTCGCAGTCCACCGGCGCGGATCCCACGAGCAGATCGGGAACGACTACCACGGCAAACGCGACGTGGCCTATCCCCGCTTGGTGGAGAAACACCGACCGCTCGCGGCTGAATTCGGGAAGACCGTCGAGCGGCGCTTTCTCGCCACCCAGACGCTTTCGCTCGCTTTATCAGCGATCTCGAGTGGACAGGCCCGAGCCGCCCGTCGGCATGTCCTCTCGTCGATCCGATACGATCCGACGTACTGGAAACTGTATGGCTATTTACTGCTCGTCAGCAACGAGCGATTTTTCACCTACGCGAGATCGCTTAAATCGACGCTTCGAGACGTCCGCAACACCCCGTTCGGAACGAGCGGATAAGACTACAGACCCTGCGTACGCTGGATCGACGGGGGGAAGACATCGATAACAGTGTCACCGACGGTATCTCGCTCAACCGAGAGGTAGTAGATTCGGAGCTGTCGGTTCGAGATGAGACGGTTCAGCTGTCGATGCTCCTTGACGCGTCCGAACGCATCGACGACACCCCGGTATACAGCGAACAGAAACTCCTACCCAGTCTCAAGACTGGGCGTCGGTCTGCTCCACTCGATATACTCTTCGGGAAACACGAGCAGGGTGTTATCGGCGATCCGTTTTCGTAACAGAGCTCCGTGCTCTCTGATGATTACTAACGGTACCGTGACGACCGCTGGGAGCGCCACACTTTCACTGGGAACCGATACCGATCCTCAGTCGAGGTACTGCTGACGCCAGCTCTCGGAAGTCGTGATGGCGGCGATGGCGTCGATGTTGTTCTCTTGTCCGCTCAAGTGCTCCTGCTGAAGTGCTCTGATGGCCGCAGCGTTGAACTCCGGTCGCTCGCTTGCGGCATCAAGAAGCTCGTTGAGGCGACTGTTCAGCGCCGGATCGGTCCGATACCAGTGACCGATGACCGCCGTCCAGCCGGGCTGTCCCGTCTGGACGCGCTTGAGTGATTCACGGAGGCCCATTCCGATGGTGTGTGCCCACTGTGGATACGACGCCGGGAGCCCCGACAGCTGATAAGGGATCTGAGCCATGGACTCGTCCATCTGTCGGACGAGATCGAACTTGATCCGGGTCGTCGCCATCGGAACTGCACCGTCGGTGAAGGGGACGCTCCGCTGGTTGTATTCGGCGGGTCGCTTCGCGGCGGTTTCAAGGAAGTCGCTCGACACAGCCGGTACTCTCGTCCCGACCTGACTCCGCATGACGCCGCTGCTTCGAAAGTGCGAATACGCGAGGACGTTCCAGACAACGCTGCGATAGACGTTCTCCGGAGTCTCAGCTGACGTAACGTCGGCTTCGTCGCGAAGAGGGGCCAGCGGGTCATCGATACTGTCGTTAAGCAGCATCCGGCTCTGGTCGGGATCCAGTTTTCCGTACCGTTGAAAGAGGCGATCGGCGACAGACTCGCTCTCGAGTTTCCGCGCGTCGGCGTCGCTCAGATCGTGTCCCATGTACGTGTCTTGCGGCGCCGCTTCGAGGGTCACATCCACCACGTCGGCGAGTTCGTTTAGGATGTGTACGAAATTGAGGAGGTACGTCCAAGAGATCATCCCGTCGGTGAGCCCGATCGCACGGTCGAGGTGCGCGGCGAACGCCGACGGCGGTCCGAGCGTAATTTGGTCGTGGTCGACACCGAGCGTGGCGGTGACCTGCTCCGCCGCGTCGAACTCGTCTGAATCCGTCGGACCGTACGTCATCGCCCGGAACGGGTGGTCCGCGTCGGTCAACTTCCCGGCCAGGATGCGGCTATCGAGGCCGCCGGAGAGCCAGAGGCCAGTCCGCGTGTCGATCGTGTCCACAACGGAATCCACCGACCGACTATACGCGCGGTCGACCTGATCGGAATAGTTCGCCACCGGCGTCAGTTCGAATCCGGGCTCCCAGTACTGCTCGATCGACCGGTCTCCGTCACTCACCGTGAGGACGTGGGCGGGTCGAAGCTCCGCCACCTCGGTGAGGAGGGTTGTCGAACCCAACACGTAGCCGAACGTAAGCAAATCAGAGAGCGCGCGAAGGTCCACCGACGGCGACTCGAGCACCGGAACGAGACTCTTCAGTTCGGAACTGAACCGCATATCGCCTTCACGGGCGTAATAGCAGGGGCGACTCCCGTTCTTGTCGGTCGCGAGGACAAACGTCTCCTCGTCGGCACAGGCGACGCTAAACAGTCCGTCCATCGCCGACAGCGTCTCCGCCGGCTCGTCGAGGAGACGCCGGAAGAGCCGCTCGGGAGAGCCCTCCTCGACGGGGGCGTCCGTCACGACGCCGTGGAGAACGCCAGCGGCATCGTCGCCCTCCCAGAACAGGTCGCTCGCCGGATCCCGGTCGCCGTGGTGAACCACGCCCAGTTCGAATCGGCCGGTTTGAACCCGATCGAATTCGTACCACTGCTCGTGGCGCATCGGCTCTGCCACCGCGTTCACTCCGACCTCGTCGACGTTTCCGCCGAGAATTCCGGGCATTTCGTCCCGGAAAAAGGGAATCGCGGCACCTTGTTATGACGCTCTTACTGGCCGATGAGCGTCACCCGGTTTTTCTTACTTGAAGGAGACGGAGGCGTCACCTTTGATCTTCAGACGCGTCAGCTCGCCGGAGAACCGGTAGCCGTCCAGGTCTGCATCGACCGATCCACTGACCGAGCCGTCAGCGACCACGTCGCCCTCTTCGATCGATCCGAGCAGTTGGCTCTTCTTCACACTACCGGTCACGTCGAACTCGTAGGCGCTCTCGGCGTTTCTCCCCTCGACGACGATTGCGTGCGGGAACGCGTACGCCCCTGGATCGACCGCTTCGCCGTTGGCGTAGAGTTCGGCGTCGTCGGACAGCGAGACGTTCACGATGTCGCCGTCCCACCAGAACCAGTGTTCCCCGTCGCCAGCGACGGTGCCGCTGGCTTTCAGATCCGGGTTGGAGACAGTGTTGTCCCCACCGCCGGCGACGATACCGTCCGTGGTTTCGATGGTGTAGTCGACATCGGTGCCAGTGCCTCGAACGGTCACCGTCTGCGAGAGCGTCGTCTCGCCCTCGCTGTCGGTCGTGCTCCCGTCGTCAGTCGTGCTCTCGTCGTCCGTCGAGTTCCCGTCGTCCGTCGTGCTCTCGTCGTCCGTCGTGCTCTCGTCGTCCGTCGAGTTCCCGTCGTCCGTCGAGTTCCCGTCGTCGGTCGTGCTCTCGTCGTCGTCGGCGTCCCACTTTCCCGGATCGACCGCTTCGCCGTTGACGTAGAACTCGGCGTCGTCGGACAGCGAGACGTTCACGATGTCGCCGTCCCACCAGAACCAGTGTTCCCCGTCGCCAGCGACGGTGCCGTTGACGGTCGTCTTCGGGTCAGTGACGGTGTTGTCCCCACCTCCAGCAACGATACCGTCCGTGGTTTCGATGGTGTAGTCGACATCGGTGCCAGTGCCTCGAACGGTCATCGTCTGCGAGAGCGTCGTCTCGCCGTCCGTCGTGCTCTCGTCGTCCGTCGTGCTCTCGTCGTCCGTCGAGCTCCCGTCGTCGTCGGCGTCCCACTTTCCCGGATCGACCGCTTCGCCGTTGACATAGAGTTCGGCGTCGTCGGACAGCGAGACGTTCACGATGTCGCCGTCCCACCAGAACCAGTGTTCCCCGTCGCCAGCGACGGTGTCACTGACGGTCGTCTCCGGGTTGGAGACGGTGTTGTCCCCACCGCCGGCGACGACACCGTCCGTGGTTTCGATGGTGTAGTCGACATCGGTGCCAGTGCCTCGAACGGTCACCGTCTGCGAGAGCGTCGTCTCGCTTTCGGTGTCGGTCGTACTCCCGTCGTCGGTCGTGCTCTCGTCATCCGTCGTACTCTCGTCGCTGTCGGTCGTGCTGTCTTCAATCGTGCACGAGCCGTCGTGAGTCACGTTCTTGGTCGTCCCGGTGGTATCGTGGAAAACCACCGCGTCGTTCGGAACGTCGATGTCCGAATCGACGACCGCTACATCGTTCGACTCGATGAACACGATTCCATCCTGACCGTCGTCCGAGAGACTGAAACAGCAGTTCCGGAACTCCATTTCGTCTCGTCTGTAGACGTACGCGGCCCGTCCGCGCCCGCCGGTCCCGACAATAGTCACGTCCTCGAACGTCGACGGGCCGGTGTTCGTGGAATCCCCCCCGAATCGAATCGGGTCGATGTTCACGGAATCGCAGCGGATCGAGCAGTTCCGGACGGTGTGCCCGCCGGCGCGCGATGACGACCGAATAATACCGCTGCCGGGCGCCGAAGACGTGTGGAGGAACGTGCAGTTCTCGATCGTCACGCCGGTGTCACCGAGGTCACCTTTACAGCGGATGTGACGCGCGTTGACGATCCCGTCATTTGTCGGCACCGGGTCCTCCCAGGTGACCGTCTCTCCGTCGGTGCTGTCGTCCACCACGAATTTGCTGTTCCTAATAGTCGAGCCGGAGCCGGTTCGAACAGACGCTTTGTTGTTATTATGGAAATAACAGTTGTCGACGTGGATGTTCCCGTCACCGACGTCGTAACCGCGCTCGAGCGGTGACCGCTGGCTGGACGGATCGTAGATCGCTTTCCCCCAGTGGCTGAACTCACAGTCGGTGATGTGGAGGTCGCCGGCGTGTTCGACTTCGACTTTGACCGGGTTCGCCGATACGGAGTGGTCGGTCTCCTGCCCGTCGTTTGCGATTACGTTCGTGATCAACCCTTCCTGGTCCGGATTCACGACCTTCACGTGGAACGGATTTTCGGCGGTGTTCCACAGACCGACGATGTGAATATCTCGAATAAGCAGCGTCCCATCCTGAGCCCTGAGCGCCGTGGCCATACCGCGGTCGGGACCGTTGACATCGATCGTGAACCCCTCCATCAGCAGGTTCGATCCGGCGATCCACAGCCCGAGTTTACCGTATTCGTCTATCGTTCCTGCCGGCTTGAGGACCGGTGACGCTCCCGACGCCGCGGCCAACCCGAAGTGGTTCAGATCCTGTCGCAGATCGGTCCAATCCATGAGAAACTCGCCGTCGGGGAACTCGATCAGCGTGTTGTCGTCCGCCGCCGCTTCGAGCTTCGACCCCATCGGTTCGGAACCCGTCGGATCGAGACCGATGTCGTCGACCGCGTGTAGGACCTTGTCGAACTGGAAAGAGTCTCGGCTTGTCGCGGCCTCTACGTTACCGCTCAACATCGAACCGCCCGCAACGGCCCCGACTGCTGTGGCCGCCATTTGCAGATACCCCCGCCTGTTTAGCAGGGTCCCGCCAGCGTCGCCCTGATCTCCATTCGATTCCCCGTCCTGGACATACCTGTCGCTATCGCCGTTCTCGCTTGCCAGCTTGCGTGCCATGCAGGTGTTAATGCCATCCTACCGGGGATAAACGTATCGTTAATTATATATTCTGAACTGTATGAATATCACAGAAACAAATTTAAAAGAAACGCATTTTCTATTAAAACGACACTTCTTCGTGGATACGGGTTATGCTAAATTTCGGTTATAGAGGCCATAGAAAGCGTGTTAATTACGTATTAACTGCTTCATAAGCGATTCCGATCCATCGTTCCTCGCGAGGCTAACTCCCCATGGAATCGGGAACGACTTTCACTGGCTGTTCCTACTCGGTGTCAGGTGTGTTGACCCAGATGTCGACGTGGTGGTTGGGAGTGTACGATTTCCCGACGATGTCGACTCGGCCGTCGCCGGTGAGGTCGGCCGCCTTCGCCTCGTGAGTCGGAAACTCTCCGGCGAGCGTCTGCTTATCGAACGTGCCGTCGCCTCGGTTCTCGAAGAGGTAGTGGGTTACCCGATGGTTCTCGCCCAGGCTCATCTCGCCGACGAAGATGTCTAAGTGACCGTCTCCGTTGAAGTCGGCGACCTGGAGGCTGTGCGGACAGAACAGGTCGTCAGCGAGGAACGTCGGGTCCCAGTCCGGCGGATCGAACCAAGCCACGCGGCCGGGGTGGGTCCCGTAGGTCGGGGAGTCTCCCTCGCTGAGAATGATCTCCGGTGCGTGGTCGCCGTCGATGTCCGCCACGGCCAGGCGGACGTCGTCCCAGCCGGTCGCGAACTGCTCGCGGGACCACGTCTCCCCGTCGCGGCGGTAGATGGCGGTTCCGGCGACCAGTTCGTTGCGACCGTCGCCGTCGATGTCTCCCACGTAGAGCCCCTCCGCCGACCTCTCGTCGTCGACGACTGTGCAGTTAGCGTCCGGCCACGGCTCCACGGTCGGGTCGTCCGGGATGTCGTAGTAGAACAGCGTCGCAGCCTCTTGAGAGAGGCCCACCAGTTCGGGGTCCCCGTCGTTGTCCACGTCGCCGACGACGAGGTCGTGGTACTTCTGGAACCTGTCCGAGATGAAATGCTGTGGCCAGGGTTCGCGCGGGTCACGCGGCTGACGGTACCAGTAGAGATCGGAGTGCCCGTACCCCTGCCCGATCAGGAGGTCCGTCCTGCCGTCACCGTCCACGTCATGTAGCGCCGATCCGACATCGGGGTGTAGTCCCGACTCCGTCGAGAGCTCGTGTCGCTCCCATCCCGGGTTCTCGTACCAGAAGATGTTCGTCTCGAGGGCGGCGAACACCCGCTCCATTCCGGGGAGTTTTCGGAGGCTAATTTCCTTCCCGGCGAGAGAAACCATCGGGATCGCTCCCGTCCCGGTCACGATGACGTCAGGGAGGCCGTTACCCGTCAAATCCGTTACTTGGCATGAACTCAGCCGCCCGCACGGAGGATCGTCATCAATGGTCTCGTGTTCGAACCTCACTCCTGTACGAGGAACGGAACTTCATTTCGTTATAACCCGTCTACCGCGCTACTGCGACGTGGTCCACCGGTACTGCGAGTACACGCTCGCGCTACCTCACCGAGAGGGAGTCCCCAAACCCGGAACGCGCTTATTCGGCCGGTTCAGAGGTCGAATCTTCGGATTCTATCATTCTCTCCAGCGGCTCGTCGTGGGTTCCGAGCAAAATATCAACCCGAGAACGGCGGGGAGACGACCCCTCACGGCGTATTCCTCTGGCTGACATACTCAAAGCACATTTCCGTTTCACCGTCGAACCGGAGTTCAGCCACTTGACCGGCGAAGGTTATCGAGGCTGTCTCCTCGCTAAGGACACCGGTGACGGTCCGGCCGTTGGAAACCTCGGCTCCCTCGGGGGCTTCGATGATCCGCTCGTTGACTGTGACCGCGTACCCCGGTGGCTCGGACGCTCCGTTTCTGCCGATGGTTAGCCGGTGGATGTAGGGAGAAAACTCCCCGCGTCTCTCCTCGAAGAACACGACCGGAAGGCCTTCGCTCTCGATGGGTGTGTTCTCGAAAATACACCGGTCGGTACGGACCAGCTCGACGCCGTTTTTTCCTTCGCCACACGCTTCGATAGAGCAATTCCGGAACGCGGTTCCGCTGCGACCGACCATCCGGACGGCCGGGACTCCTCCGCCGGTACCGACGATCGAAACCGACTCGAAGTCCATCGGCTTTGACGACGATTTCAGCCGAACCGGTGACAAATCGGCTGACTCCGATCGAATCCAACAGTTCCGCACCGTCGAATCGCCGTGTGAGCCCGCGACCGTGAGGACGCCATCGCCCGATCCGATCTCGTAATCGAAAACACACCCCTCAACGAGGACGCTTCCGCCGCTCTTCAATCGAAGTCCGCGGGTGTTGCTAAGGCCGTCCGGCGGCAACAGCGGAATCGGCTCTTCCCAGGTGACGTTCTCCCCCTCGAGCGTGTCCTCTACGACGAACGTCACGTCTCGAACAGTGGAGCCCTCGCTACCGATACGTATTCCCCCGACGTTGTTGTTTTTGAAGACACCGCCTTCTACGTGGACCTCTCCACCGCCGGCGTCCGGGATGTCTTCGCCGGGGTTGCTCGCGTAGATCCCCTTACTCGGAAAGTGCCACATCTCGCAGTCGACGAAGTGTAACTCCCCCGCGTGTTCGGCGCCGACGAAGAGACCTGACATTCTATCGCCTGTTCGTGCGCCGTCGCGGTCGATAACTCGTCGAACGTTACCGACTCCATTCGGATCCCGGACGCCGAACCGGAAGGGGGTGACTTGGTATACCTGTCCCCGGACGTGGATGTCGAAGACCTCGAACCCGCCCCCGTTGGCGATAACCTGAGTCCGACCGCAGACGCGATCGGCCGTAAAGTCATATTCGAATCCCCCGAAGAAGATGTCTTCACCGTGAAGTACGAGCCAGTACTCACCGACCTCTTCCATCGTTCCGGCGGGAACGAGTTTCGGCATCGCCCCCTCGACAGAAGTGATCCCGAAGTTGCTGTAATCGTCGACGATCAGCTGTTCGAGCGCGAACCTCCCCTCGTCCAAGACGAGCAGGGTGTCGTCGTCGACGTGCTCGGTGACGAGGTCGTTTATCGGCTCTTCGCCGGTGTCATCGGCGCCCTCCTCAACAAGATGAACCACGTTTTCGAATCGGGTCACAATCTCATCCGGATCCGGCTCAGGCGTCTGATCGTTTCTCCGAGCGCACCCCGCAATCCCTCCAAGTAACGCAATCCCGCTAGTAGCCAACAGCCTGCGCCGGTCCATCCTACCGAGTAATCCAATAGTATCTAATTAATTATGAATATCATATGCGGTCTTATTGATGGAGTAACGAGAACAACCGAATCTCAACACACTTTATCGAACAACTATAGCTCCGTTTCTAAGCAGTCTTTATACCGGATTACCGGCCTCAAGAGTGATCCCCGACCTTCTGGAAGATACTCGGGTCGAGTTCATTCTTATGACCGTTGAATTACCGAGCCAAGACAGTACCAGTGCTCACTCGAGTTCGTTTCTCCGAGAGCGAGGGTCAGTCGATCCGCACTCACAGTCGCTCGACCCGCCGACGACTGGTCCGTCGATTCCGAGACGGAACGGCGACTGCGATCCGTTCAAAACCTCATAACAATACCTGTAGTCGGTGTCGTCGGACGTACGATGTCGGAGAGCACGACCGGACGGTGGCATGACTGACCCCGACGACGACCGGATTTCGGTGTTGATGTGCCCGGATTACAGGGACTCGAACCCGTATCAGTCCGAGCTGATCGCGGCGCTGGAGAACCGCGGCGTCGACGTCGCGGCGACGGCCGGCGGGTGGGCGTTTCCGCTCCTCGCGGGCGTCCGTCGTCACGGGGTTCCGGACGTCTTCCACATTCACTGGCTCGACCGTTTCGTCACCACGAAGCGCCGGTTTCCCGCGGTGTTCACCGTGCTGCTCGGTGTGAGACTCGTCTTCGAACTCCTGGTGTTGCGGGCGCTCGGGGTCCGGCTCGTCTGGACGGTTCACAACATCCTCGACCACGAGCGAGTCACCCCGCGCAGCGAGCTCGCGGTCAGGCACGCGGTCGCGCGGCTCGTCGACAGGATCGTCGTTCACTGCGAGGAGGCGGTCGGATCCGTCGCGGAGACGTACCGGCTTCCCGAGCGCGTCGCGACCCGCATCCGCGTCGTTCCCCACGGGCATTTCTCGGACGCCTACGAGAACGACACCTCGCAGTCGGCGGCCCGCGATCGACTCGGCCTCCCGCCGGACGTGCCCGTCATCGCCTTCTTCGGGATGATCCGACCCTACAAGAACGTCCCGAGGCTGATCGAGACGTTCGAGCGCGTTTCCGGGGACGCCCGGCTCCTCGTCGTCGGGAACCCGTGGAACGAAGACGTTGCGAACCGCGTTCGCGAGGCCGCCACCGGCGACGATCGGATTCACACGGTCCTCGAGTACGTCCCCGACGACGAGATCCAGGTGTACATGAACGCCGCGGACGCGGTGGCGCTTCCCTTCGACTCGGTGCTCACCTCCGGCAGCGCGGTACTGGCGATGACGTTCGAACGCGCCGTCGTGGCGCCGACGCTGGGGTGTCTCCCCGGGCTGATCGGCTCCGAGGGCGGGTATCTGTACGATCCGAACGACGCTACGGGACTCCGAGTGGCGCTTCGAGAGGCGATAGACGACCGCGAGCGGCTCCGAGAGATGGGACGGCGGAACCGGGACGTGATCCGGGCGCTCGACTGGGACCACGTCGCCGAACGGACGCGGAACGTGTACGCGCTCGACGGAGAGGAAACCGCCGACGCGCGGGGGACACGGAGTGACGAGACGGCGTAGCGTTCGCGATCAGTCGGCGTTCCCGCCGTGCGAGGGGTGATCCGACCACGGTCTTCTGACCGCTCGCCGACGGCGCTTCTCCAACCCCCGGAGACTGCTGGCGTCCAAACGCTATTCCGTCTCATACCCCAACCGTGCTCGTGACGAACACCAACCGCGAGTGGCTGCTCGCCGAGCGACCCGACGGCGAGCCCGATCAGGACTGCTTCGAACTGCGAGAGACGGACGCACCCTCCCCCGCTTCCGGAGAGCTCCTCGTCCGAACCAGATACCTCTCGGTCGACCCGTACATGCGCGGGCGGATGCGCGACGCCGAGTCCTACGCGGAGCCGTGGGACGTGGGCGACGCGCTGAAGGGCGGGATCGTCGGCGAAGTGATCGAGAGCGAGAGCGACGCGCACGAGGCGGGCGACCTCGTGACGGGCGAGGGCCGGTGGGCCGACTACGCGACCCTCGACGCCGACGACGTCGCGCCGGTCGACCCGACGGTCGCCGATCCGGAGGCGTACCTCGGCGTCCTCGGGATGCCCGGGCGGACCGCCTACTTCGGGCTGCTTGAGGTCGGCGAGCCCAAGCCCGGCGACACGGTCGTCGTCTCCGGCGCGGCGGGCGCGGTCGGCTCGGTCGTCGGCCAGATCGCCAAGCGCAACGGCTGTCGCGTGGTCGGCTTCGCCGGCACCGACGAGAAGACCGACTGGCTCACGGACGACCTCGGCTTCGACGCCGCGATCAACTACGAGGCGACCGACGACTACCGCGCCGCGCTCGACGAGGCCGCGCCCGACGGCGTGGACGTCTACTACGACAACGTCGGCGGGCCCATCACGGACGCCGTGTTCACGAAGTTGAACCTCGACGCGCGCGTCGCGGTCTGCGGACAGATCGCCCACTACAACGACGAGGAGGTCCCGACCGGGCCGCGCAAGCTCCCGGGGCTGATAGCGGTGCGAGCGCGCGTCGAGGGGCTGCTCGTGAGCGACTTCGCGACCCGGTTCGGCGAGGCCAGCGAGCGGCTCGGTCGGTGGGTGGCGAACGGGGGGCTCGAACACCGGGAGACGATCGTCGATGGATTGGAGAACGCCCCCGACGCCTTCCTCGGGCTCTTCTCGGGCGACAACATCGGTAAGCAGGTGGTCCGGGTGTCGGCCGCCGACGAGGAGTAGCGAGACGCGGCCGGTCCGTCGGCACCGCCGCGCGGCGGAACGGGTCGGGACGGAACGGGTCGGGACGGAACGGGACGGGGCGGAACGGGACGGGGCGAGACGATACCGCGGAAGACGGCTCGACAGCCTTCGAACCCCCCAGTCTGTTCCCCTTGGATCGGGGTTTTTGTACCGCGTCCGCGGACACGCGAACATGCTACACGGTACCGGACCGCTGCTGTCGATCGACGTCGGCGAGCGGACGACGACGGAGACCGACATCGCGGGGATTCAGGAGCGATACATCGGCGGGCGGGGCGTCGCGACGCGGCTGGCACACGAGCGGATCCCGTTCGACGCGGACCCGCTGGGTCCCGAGAACCGCGCCGTGTTCACCACCGGGCCGATGCAGGCGTCGCAGATGAGCTTCACGGGGCGGACGAACTGCACCGCACTCTCGCCGCTGACGGACGGGCTGCTCTCGTCGAACGCCGGTGGCTTCGTCTCTCGCCACCTCGCGGCAACGGGGTACGGCGCGATCGAGTTGGCCGGCGAGAGCGACGAGCTGGTCGTCGTCCACGTGCGCGACGACGGGGTGGAGTTCGAGGCCGTGCCGGAGCTCGCCGGAGCGACGGTCTCGGAGACGACCGGCTACATGGAGGAGGAATACGGTCTCTCAAGCGACCGAACGGCGGTGATCGGGCCGGCCGGCGAGAACGAGGTCCGGTTCGCGTCGGTCATGACGACCGAGGAGCGCGCGTTCGGCCGCGGCGGGCTGGGGGCGGTCCTCGGCTCGAAGAACGTCAAGGCCGTCACGTTCGGCGGGGACTCGGCCCCGGAGATATCGATCGACGCGACCGCCAACGAGGTCCACCGCGAGGCCGCCACCGACGACCACATCATGAAACAGCAGGGGACGGTGGCGGTGATGGATCTCGCGAACGAGATGGACGGACTGCCGTCGTACTACTTCTCCGAGCGCTCCTTCGAGGGCGTCGAGGGGATCAACGGCGACGCCGTCGCGGAGAAGAAGTACAAGAAGGCCACCTGTTCCAGCTGCGCGTTCGCCTGCAAGCTCCCGACCCGCGACGAGGCGCGCGGCGTCGAGACCGAGGGCCCCGAGTTCGAGGTGGCGATGGCGTTCGGCTCGAACTCGGGCGTCGACGACATCGTGGACGTGATGGAGTCGAACCGGCTCTGTGACGAGTACGGGCTCGACGCCATCTCCGCCGGCAACACGATCGCGGCGTACCTCGCCGCCGAAGACGAGTTCGGCAACCGCGAGCTCATCTGGGACCTCGTCGAGAAGATCGCCCACCGCGAGGGCGTGGGCGACCACCTCGCGGCGGGGGTCGGCCGGGTCCACGACGACCTCGGCGTCGGGAACTGGTCGGTGAAGAACATGGACTTCGCGGCCCACGAGGGGCGACTCCTCCACGGGCAGGCGCTCTCGTACGCGGTCGCGAACCGCGGCGCCGACCACATGTACGCGACCTTTTACTCGGTGGAGTACCCCTTAGTCGAGGAAGACGAGGCCATGGAGCCCGCGGGGTTCGAGGGGAAGGCCGAGCGCCTCGTGCAGCGCGAGAACCTGATGGCGCTCAACGACAGCGGCGTCGTCTGCAAGTTCTCCCGTGACTTCATGACGCCCGAGCGCTACGAGCTGCTCTTCGACGCCGACTTCGAGGAGCTGCTCGCGGCGGGCGCGCGGACCGTCACGTTAGAGCGCCACTTCAACAACCGGCGGGGGATCGACGGCGACGACGACCGGCTCCCGTACGCCGAGGAGCTCCCCGGCCTCGACGACGCCATCGACTCGTACTACGCGCTCCGCGGGTGGAACGACGACGGGACAGTGCCGGAATCGGCGCTCCCGGCGTAGATCCTCCGTCCCCTCCGGGACTGCTTGAGACTGCACCGCTCGGCGGCCGCCGCGCTCGCGGCGGTGCCGACGAATCGACTCGAAATACGGTTCAGATTGCCGGTCCCAGCGACCCGAGGGCTTCCGAATCGTCGATCGCTTCCGACAGTTCGACCGTGGCCTCGCCGAGCGTCGCGAGGCGCTCGCGGATCGCGTCGTCGACGAGTTCGCCCTCGTCGAAGTCGTCCCCGTTCGCGTAGGCGGCGCCCCCGACCGTATGGGCGCCGAAGAACGCGAACGCCGGACGGAGCTCCTGATCGACCGCGAGGAAGTGGTGGTCCGTCGCGCCGGTCGCGACGAGCCCGACCGCCGCGTTCTCGAAGGGGGCCGCGTCGCCCTGCCACTGGCCGCGCGGCACCATGTCGAGGAGGTTCTTGAGCGCCCCCGAGTACGAGCCGCGGTACACCGGCGTCCCGACGACGTAGGCGTCGGCCTCGACGATCGACTCGAGCGCCTCGGCGGTGTCGCCCTCGTAACCGTCGATTCCGCGCCCGTCCGCGGTGTCGAGGTCGTAGTCGGCGAGGTGGAGCACGTCGGTCTCCACGTCGTCGCGCTCGGCCGCCGCGGCCAGTGCGACCTCGACCGCGGTACGCGTCCGGGAGTCGGCGGAGACGCTGCCGACGATCCCGAGGAGCGTCCGGTCTGCCATTACCGGGCCACCTTCGCGCCACCGACGTCCTCGATCTCGTCGACCGCGTCGACCTCGTCGGGGTCGAGCGGGTCGGCGTCGTCGATCGCGGGGATGATCGTCTCGCCGAAGCGTTCGAGCTCCTTCTCGAAGTCGAGGAAGCCCGCGAGGACGACGTCGACGCCGATCGCGTCCAGCTTCCGGATCCGCTCGACGATCTGGTCGTCGGTCCCGATGAGTCCGGTCTTGAAGCCGTCGTTGTACTGGACCAGATCCTCGAACTCGGAATCGGCCCACATCCCCTCGCCCGCCTCGGACGACTGACCGGCCTGTTTCACCTGGTCTTTGAAGGCGTCGACCGCCTCGTCGGTGGCGTTCTCGATGATCCCCTCCAAGACCGCCTTGGCCTCGTCTTCGGTGTCGCGCTGGATGACGAACGCGTTCGCGGCGAACCGCGGCGGCTCCGTGCCGAACTCCTCGGCGTAGTCCTCCACGTCGTCGATGACGGCGCGGATCTCCTGCAGACTCCCGCCGTTGATGAACAGCACGTCCGCGTGTTTCGCGGCCATCTCGCGGGCCGCCTGCGAGTTCCCGCCCTGGAACACCTGCGGGTACGGGTCCTGTACCGGTTTGGGTTCCAGCGGCGCGCCCTCGAAGCCCTCGATGTCCCTCCCGATGGTGTAGAACCGACCGTCGTAGGTCGCGCGCTCCTCGGTCCATAGCGCCTGCAGCACCTCGATGAACTCCGACGAGCGGGCGTACCGCTCGTCGTGTTCGAGCCACGGCTGGCCGAAGCCGGTGAACTCTCCCTTGAACCAGCCGGAGACGACGTTGATCGAGAAGCGACCGTCGCTGATGCGGTCGGCGGTCGAGATGAAGTTCGCCAGGGGACCGGGCTCCCACAGCCCGGGGTGGACCGCGCCGATCACGTGGAGCTCGTCGGTCTGCGCGGCGAGCGCGTTGGCGATCGACAGCGCCTCCAGCTGTTTGTCCGCCCCATAGCTGCCGAAGAAGCGCGCCTGCGCGAGCGCGTAGTCGAACCCGACCGACTCCGCCAGCCGGGCGAGATCGAGGTTGTAGTCGTACGTCCAGTCCGTCTCCGTCTCCCAGTCCGAGACCACCAGCCCGCCGCTGACGTTCGGCACCCAGTACGCGAATTCGGTGTCCATACGCGCTCGTCTCCCCGTATCGCCTTAATCCGGTCCGCCGCGGCCAACCCTGACGGGGTTCCCGGATAGCGGCCGCGTTTGTGCGGGAATCCCGTCAGCGGCAAGAATCGACAGTAATCGGTTCGACCCGGATCGGAAACCCGCTCAGAGAAGCAGTATGCGCGGGACCGGATTCGAACCGAGGCGAGAAATGCTCGCTCACTTCGTTCGCTGCGCCTTTCTCGCGGGGCTCAAATCCGCTCCTGCTCCCTCGCTCAGTCGCTACGCTCCTTCGCTCAGTGCGCGGGACCGGATTCGAACCGGCGGACCCCTACGGGATAGCGTCCTAAGCGCTACGCCTTTGGCCTGGCTCGGCAACCCGCGCGCGACCGAGCGTAGGCGAAACCGACTCAAGAACCTGACGAACCGCCGACGGCGACACATCTGTATAAGTGCGGTGGCGCGTGCCTGTGAGGCCGCCCCGCGGCCGAGGAGCACGCGCGAGGGAGTCGCTGGCTCCCGGAGCGAAGCGGAGGGTGCCAGCGACGAGGTTGGGGAGGCGTGAGGCTGCGGTGCCGTGCAGTGCGGGGTGGGACTCAAAGGGGCAGTCGCGAGGACGAAGACGCGCGACGTAAGGACCACAGGGAGCGAGCGCCGCGAGCGACCGAGGACCGCAACGAGCGCATCGAGTCCTCGCGGCTGGGGCTTTGCAGGCCTTCACCGTCGATCTGCAGTCAACCGCTTATAAGCCAGCAGCTGGGACGGTGAAGATGTCCGTCACCGATCCCACCTACGAACAGTACTCGCAGTCGCAGTACGCGTCACACACCGGGTTGTCGCAGTCCGCACCTCTCGCCGAACAGCGTTCGCGACCGTGCCGGATCAACAGCACGTGCAGCGGGTAGATCAACTCGTCGGGCACCTGTTCGTCCAACAGGTCGTGCGCCGCCTGATTCGACGCCGACTCGGGGACTAACCCGAACCGCTTGGAGACGCGCTCGACGTGGGTGTCGACCGCCATCGTCGGCTTCCCGAAGTGGAAGTTCAACACGACGCTCGCGGTCTTCGGCCCCACGCCCTTGATCTCGGTGAGCCAGTCTTTCGCGTCGTCGGTCGCCATCGCGTCGAGGAACGCCAGCGAGTACGCGCCGCCGGTCTCCTCGCGGATCGCGGCCAGCGCGCGCTGGATCCGGGCGGCCTTCTGGTCGGCGAGCCCCGCCACGCGGATCGTCTCCTTCAGATCCTCGCGGTCGGCGGCCTCGATCGCCGCGAAGTCGTCGTACCGGTCGAACAGCGCCTCTGTGGCCCGCGTCGTGTTCGCGTCGGCGACGTTCTGCGAGAGGATCGTCGTCACCAGCTGCCGGACGCCCTCGCCGGGCTCGGCGGTCGGGTCGGCGCCGTGCTCGGCGACGCGGTCCACCGGCTCGTACAGCGACACCAGGTCGTCGTGAAGCTCGCGAACCTCCGATTCGGTCCACGCGTGCGTCGGCATACCCGCGCTACGGGCGGCGCGGACTTGAGGGCGACGACCCGGGAGAGCCGGGCGGCTCCGCGCGCTTGCACTCCCCCCGTCCGCCGCGCGACCTTTTTAACCCGGTACGCCCAACTGAAGAGTATGTACCGCGCGAGCGATCGCGTCGACAACGCGGCGTGGATCGACCGGCTCGACGACGCGTGCGCGACGCTCGACCTCGACGAGGAGACGCTGTCGACGGCGACGGACCTGTTCCTGTCGCGCGCCCCCGAGGACGATCGCGGGAAGCGCGTCGCCGCGGCCGCCAGCCTCTACGCCGCCGCGCTGATCCGCGGGCAGGAGCGGTCGCAGTCCGCCGTCGCCGACGCGATGGACGTCTCCCGGCTCTCGGTCCAGAAACGCTGGAAGCCGATCCTCGAAGACGCCGGCTTCTCGCCGCCGACGTGGTGACTGAAGCGTTTTTAGACGCCGCAACCGCTCGCAGGCGACCCTCAGAACCCTCACCAGCGATAGATTTATTGTCTAACGTAAAGTCTCCTTTACTGTAAAGCGAGCTTTACACTAGACTCCCGCCCGGCTCCAGCCCGTCCCTACTCGCTTTACGCGCCACCATGAACGAACACACCGCCCCCGCGACGACGCGGCCCTCCACGCGGAAACGATACAAACGCATCGCCTACGGACTGCTCGGCGCCGGCATCCTCGCGCTGTGGATCGCCATCGCCCTGGATCGGTTCGCGATCGGCGTCGCCCTCTACTGGGCCGGCGGCATCGGCATGGGGCTCGTCCAGCGGTTCAGCCCCGTCGACCTGTACGACGAGCGCGACGCCGCCATCGAGCGCAAGGCCGGTCGGAACACGATGAACGTCTTCGTGCTCGGCGCGCCCGGCGGGCTCGTGTTACAGGAGAGCGGGCTCGTCACACTTCCCGGCGAGTTCCACGGCGCGATGTGGACGCTGTTCGCGATCTACGTCGTGTACGGCGCGTCCGTGCTCTACCACAAGTACCGCACATGAGAAACGACATCAGCGAGCGACGCGCGGAGACCGGCGAGAGTCAGGCCGACCTCGCCGCCGCCGTCGGCGTCACCCGCCAGACGATTAACGCGATCGAACGCGAGCGCTACGACCCCTCGCTGGAGCTCGCCTTCGACCTGGCCGCCCACTTCGGCTGCCGGATCGAGGACCTGTTCGATCCGGCGGACGAAGACCGCTGAGGACTTGTGCGGTCACACGCGGTGACAGCCCCGCCGAATCGTGCTATGAAATCGGGATGACGTACGATTCGATAAAATCGATAAGCTTGTCTTCCAGTTCTTTTCGATCGGCGAAATATCGGAAGCGCAGGCTGTAGGCGTCGTCCATCTCGTCGATCGACGCACTGCTGAACTTCGGCTCGTACGTCTTTTGTCTCCCACTGCTTCGGTCCGCTTCGGAAAAGATGCAGAATGTCTTCGGGTCGCGTCGCCGTACTGTGGGTTCTCGAAGATCGAAATACTCCGGAACCGCGCCAGCTTCGGCGCCGGCTCAAGTCGTGAGACCCGCTTTCGTGAAGACGAACGCGTTTCCGTCGCTTGCCTTCGCGAATGCGACGGACTGATCGATCACCGCCATTCCGGGCTCGGCGAGTTCTTCGGTCGCGACTTCTCGCTTCGTCGGAATATCGACGTCGCTGGCGATGAAAACCGCTGCTTGGGTCCCCTTCGAGACCTCTCGACAGATCGATCTGAGGGTGGCCTGAATCCTGTCGGGAGCAACGTCGTCACTCTCGGGAGCGAGCGGGTCTGGTGGTAGCGGATAGTCGTCGTCGGGATAGAGATACGACGGGTCCAGCAGGCGATACGGACCCATCAGGAAGACGAGTACGTCGGAGGCGGTCGCCCATGGAACGGAGTCGACCACGGCGTCCCGAATCGGCGTTTCTCTGTACATCTCGAGATCTGACATCGTTTCTGGTCTCGACACCGCTTCGTATATCAATACTGCCCGCTCTTCCTTAACGACGATTAAGTATATCCGTCTTGCCGTCTAACACACGCGTATGAACGAACGGGAAGTCGAAAACGAAGCGCTGGCCGAAGTCGGCGACAACCGCCCAGAGGGGTACGAGCGAGTCGAATCAGAGCTACTCAACGACGCGCTCGATCTCGATCGCGAGGCCGAGCGACTCAAAGCGATGGGCGAGCCGACCAGATTCACGCTCCTGTACCTGCTATCTCGGGAAGGTCAGATCGAGAGCGGCGAGCTGGCGAGCGCTCTCGATCGCCGCCAAAACGACCTGTACCACCACCTCAACACTCTGGAGGACGCCGGTCTCGTCGGGAAGTTCCGAAACGGAAAGACGCGAGTATACGAGCTCTCGCCGCTTGCAGAGACGTTCGTGCCGCAGCTGTTCGAGGCAGTCAACGAGCGATCCGAGGCGGTGTAGAACTGAGACGCGTCGAGACCTCCCACCACGTACCCCGACCCTACCGCGGCGTCGCCACGACGCCGAGGTGGTCCTCGTGGAATCGGTCCAGCCGTCCCGTCTCCAGAATTTCGTAGGCCTCTCGGAGCCGGTCGAGGGCGCTCTCGAACACCGTCTCCGGAGCCGCCGTCACGTCTTCGCTGCGCGCCTTGATCGCGAGCAGCAGCCGCCCGTCGTCCGCGAGGAACCGGGCGTTGCGCGCGGCGACCTCGGCCTGTCCGCGCGTCGCCACGTCCTGAACGATGGCGTCCACGTCGCTCTCGACGACGTGCGCGTACCGGGTCGGCGTCCGCGCGTCCTTCAACAGCGGGAACAGCCGGTCGCGGGGCTCGGCCGCCTCGACGAGGTCCCGCGCCGGGCGCGGCGCGAACTCCACCGCGTACGTGGGCCCCGCGAAGTCCGCGACGTGGCTGACGGTCGTCCCGCTGGCCGCGCCGAGGTACAACACCGTCTCGCCGCCGGACAGGCCCGTCTCGAACCCGAGCTCGAACATCCCGCCGAGCTTCGAGCGGCCGGGGTCCCACGCGCGCCACCCGTCCGCGGTCGGCTCGCCGTACACCGGCGGGCCGCGGGTCGCCAGCCGGGTCTCCCCGTCGATCTCGCGTCGCTCGACGCCCGCCGGTAGCTCGGGGTCGCTCACGCGTCACCCCCCGCGTCCGTGTCGGCGTCGCCATCGCTCCCGTCGTCGCCCTTCTCCCCCTCTGCCCGCGCCCGGATCGTCGCCATCCGCTCGCGGAGCTCCTCGTGGAGCGTCTCGCGGCGCTCGCCCGAGTAGTGGTCCACCCGAGCCGCGAGGGTCAGCTTGCCCGCGAGCGCCCGCGCCGCCGATCCGCGGTCCTCGGGCCGGGTGTTTCGCACGTACTCGTGGGTGTAGATGATCCCGTGTTTCGGCGAGGGGGCGCGCCCGGAGAGGTGCGCGAACAGGGCGTCCTCCGCGCCGAGCACCTGCACGGTCCCGGAGGGCTTCTTCGCGAGCGACTCTAACCCGCCTGCCAAGGCGATCAGCCGCGCCGCGAGCTCCGGACCGGCCATCTCGGCGAGGTTCGGCGCCACCGCCGGCGCGGTCCGTTCGATCGTCTCGGCGAGCGCGTCGCGCTCGTCGGCGAGACCGACGACCCGCGTCGCGAGCGAGACCGCCCGCCGCTCCAGTTCGCCGTCGGGCTCCCGCTTCGCCACGGCGCGGGCGCCTTCGACCCCCGGATCGACGTCGTCGAAGAGGCTCCCGGCCCACTCGGCGGCGCGCTCGGCCAGCTCGTTGGCGGTGCGCTCGCAGTCGTCTAAGGCCCGTACCGCGTGGACGAGCTGTTGATCGTCTGCGCGCTCGCGCTCGCGGACCGCCTCGCGGGTCGCCGCCACGGACGCCTCGTGGAGGCGGTCGTAGTAGTCGTCGCGCGAGTCGACGAATCCGGAGTCGACGGCGAGACCGGGCCAGTCGCGCGGCCCGTCGGCCTCGCCGTCGGCGATTCGGGCGCGGAGCGACCCCTCGTCGCCCCTCGCGTCGGAGCCGGCCGGCGAACCGCCGGCGAACCAGCCGGCGCCGGGACCGGTCTCGGCGTCGTCTTCGGTGTCGGTCATTGCCCGTGGCTACTTCGCCCGGTCGTATAGGCGTTCCCGAAACGGGGCGGAAGAAGGGATTGGCGGAAACCGGGCTTGCGTCCCGGCTACTCGTCGGTCAGCTCGATCGTCGCGCCCGCGTCGTCGGAGTCGGCCTCCTCTGAGTCGTCGCCGCCGGACCGGAACTCCGCGAAGACGCCGTCGGCCCCGCTTCGGAGGTCCGCGAGCGTCGCGCCCGCGAGCCCGCCGAGCGCGCCCCCGGTGCTCGCCGCGTTTCGACTGACCAGTCCGCCGATAGCGGCGCCCACCGCCGCCCCGACCGCCGCGTACTTCGCTCGTGACAGCGCGCCCTTGATTCGGGATTTCATACGCGTCACTTCGCTGCGAACTCTCAAAAACCTGTCGTCGGTGTAAGGACGAAACCTTGCGGCGAGGTCACTGCAGCCGCTTCGTCGTCTCGACGAGGGGATGCCGCGCGTAATCGACGATCTCGATGTCGGTGATGTCGGCGAGCCCCTCCTTCTCGGCGGTCTTGGCCATCCCGAGGTCGACCGGGTGGTCGGGAACGATCACGTATGCGTCCATCTCGTCGATCCCGGCCTCGTGGGCCGCCATCACGCGGTGGTGGCCGTCGGCGAGGTGGAGCGTGCCGCCGTTGTCGATGACGACGAGCGGCTCCGCCAGCCCGCGTTTCAGTTCGTACTTCCGCCCCTCGAGCTCGTCCGCGTACACGCGGGCCTGCGTGGGCGTGAGGTCGGTAAGCTCCACCTCGCGGCGCTCCTCCGAGAGCCCGACGCCGTGGATCTGTTCGAGCGTGCGCATCAGCTTGCCCACCTTGCTCGGAGTGGCGCGCTCGATCTGCGAGCGCACCACGTCCGTGTTCGAGATGATCCCGACGAGGTTGTCGGCGTCGTCGACGACCGGGAGCCGCTGGATCCCGGACCGGAGGATGACGCGCGCGGCGTCGGTCACCTTCATGTCGGGGTGCGCGACGATGAGGTCGTCGGACATCACGGTGAAGACGGGGGCCTCGTCGTCGGCGAGCAGGAGGTCGGCAGCCGAGACGAACCCCTCGACCGTCCGGCCCTGCGTGACGGGGAACCCGTTGTGGCCGTTGCTCTCGGCCATGCGCCGCGCGACCTCGCCGACCCTCTCGTCGGGGCTCACGGTCTCGACGTCGCGGGTCATGTACTCGCCGACGGTCGGTTTCCCGCTCATCGTCCGACGTTGGCGTCGCCGCAGTAAAAAGGGGCCGGAGGCGGCGTCACTCCCCGCCGCCCGACTCGGAGCCGGTCCGGGCGGTCCCGGGTCGCTCGTGCGCGACGAACTCCGCCGCGTTGACGACGTAGTGCGCGACGGCGACCGCGAGGAGGCTGCCGGTGGCGACGAACAGCCCCGCGAGCGCGGCGCCGAGCCCGCCGGCGACGGCGATCCCGAGCCGCCCCTGCGCGCCGTGGCCGAGCCCGAACGCGACCGACGAGCCGACGACCAGGAGCCACGGATCGAGCGCGAAGCCGACCGCGAACGCGCCCACTAACGCGCCGCGGAACAGCGCCTCCTCGAAGACCGCGACGACCGGGAGGGCGACGCCGAGAAGCAGGGCCCACTCGCCGACATCGGTCGGGGACATCGCCTCGCGGAGCCGCGTCGAGGGCGCGACGCCGGCCCGAGCGCCCAGCCGCGCGACCGCCTCGTTGCCGGCGGCGAGGGCGAGCCCCGCGCCGACGCCGAGGGCGACGAGGGCGGCGGCCCCGAAAGACGCGACCGCCGGCGCGCCGAGCGTCGGGTGGGACCCGCCGATCCCGAACGCCGACGCCGGCACCGCGGTCCACCACGCGATCGCGGCGAGGACGGTCAACGCGACCGCCTGGGAGACGGTCGCGTTGACCAAGAGGAGTCGCGTCGTGAGGACCGGCCGATTCTGTCGGGCGGCGTTCGGGGATAGGTCGCTGTCGCGGTCGGTGTCGCTGTCGCGGTCGGTGTCGCTGTCGCGGTCGGTGTCGCTGTCGCGGTCGGTGTCGCTGTCGCGGTCGGTGTCGCTGTCGCGGTCGGTGTCGCGGTCGCGGTCGCGGTTGCTGTCGCGGTCGCCGTCGGAGACCTCGCTCCGCGAATCGACGAACCGAGCGCTCTCGAGGAGGCGTCGAGAGCGACGGGTGAAGAACAGAAGCAGCAGCGTCAGGGCGACGGTCGCGACCGCGAACGTCGCCCAGTCGGGCATCGGAGTTGGTGAGGGCGGCTACCCTACTGCGGGCTCGGGCTGGAGGGACCCGAGACGCTCCCCTCCTTCAGCGTCGATCCCGTGATCGACTTCAGCCGGGAGACGAGCGAGTCCTTCTCGGTTTCGCCCTCCAGGGCGATGTCGAGGACCTCGCTGATGTGCGAGACCGGGATGACCTCGATCATGTCCTCGTACTCGTCTTCGATCATCACGTCCTGCTCGTTCGCCTGCGGGATGATGACCCGGGTGCAGCCGGCCTTCGCGGCCGCCTCGATCTTGTGGGTGACGCCGCCGACGGGGAGCACGTCGCCCCGCACCGACAGCGAGCCCGTCATCGCGAGGCTCTGGTCGACGCCGACGTTCTCCAGCGCGGAGATGACGGCGGTCGCGACCGTGATGGACGCGCTGTCCCCGTCGACGCCCTGCTGGCCCGCCTGCACGAACTGGATGTGGATGTCCATCTCCGAGATGTTCTCGTCGGAGAACTTCTTGATGATCGCGGAGACGTTCGACACCGACTCCTGGGCCATCTCCTTCAGCTGGCCCGTGGCGATGACCTCGCCGGGCCCCTGCGAGGGCGCGACCTCGGCCATCACCGGGAGCATGATCCCGGAGTCCTCGCCCATCACGGCGAGGCCGTTGACGCGGCCGACGACGTAGCCGTCGGAGACCTGCAGCTCGTAGTCCTTCCGGCGCTCGATGAAGTCGTCCGCGAGCTGCTGTTCGATGGAGCGCGAGCGCCCCTTCGCCTGCAGCACGTGCTCGCGGGTGGTGAGCTCGGCGTCCTCGCCGCGGGCGATGTCGCCGGCGACGCGGACGAGTCCGCCGAGGTTCCGGAACAGGAGGGTGAGGTGGCCCTTCCGGCCGGAGCGGCGCTTGGCCTCGAGGATGACCTCCTCGATGGCCTCCGCCGAGAACTCCGGCAGGCGGCCGTCCTTCGCGACCTCCTGGGCGATGAACCGGACGTACTTCCGGCGCATCTCCGGGGTGTCCTCGATGGTGTCCTCCATGTACACCTCGTAGCCGTACCCCTTGATGCGGGAGCGCAGCGCCGGGTGCATGTTCTCCATCGCGTCGAGGTTCCCGGCCGCGATCATGACGAAGTCGGTCGGGACGGGCTCGGTCTGGACCATCGCGCCCGAGGAGCGCTCGGACTGGCCCGTGATCGAGAACTCGCCCTCCTGGATCGCCGTCATGAGGTGCTGCTGGCTACGGATGTCGAGCGTGTTGATCTCGTCGATGAACAGCACGCCCTTGTTCGCCTTGTGGATGGCCCCGGCCTCGACGCGGTCGTGGCTGGGGGTCTCCATCCCGCCGGACTGGAACGGGTCGTGCCGGACGTCGCCGAGCAGCGCGCCGGCGTGCGCGCCGGTCGCGTCGCGGAACGGCGCGGTCTTCGTGTCGCCGTTGTTCACCAGCAGGTTCGGGATCATCGCGTCCGATCCGCGGTTGAGGTAGCGGAAGACGAGGTAGACGACCCCGGCGGCGATGATGCCGACGAGGATCTGGCCGACGATGATGAGCGCGTAGCCCAACACGACGGCGATGATGATCCACATCAACAGCGACCGCATCTGGTTGCGCTTGCGCGCCTCCTCGCGGTGCGCGTCGACGATCTGGTCGCCCTTCCCGGCGGGGACGGTCCGGACCTTCGGCTTGTTGCCGTCCTCCGGGTTGTGGTAGACTAACACGTCCTGGAGCTCCTCCTTTGGGAGCAGCTCGGACATCGCCTTCGCGAGCATCGACTTCCCGGTCCCGGGCGAGCCGATCATCATCACGTGGCGGCGCTGCTTGGCCGCCTTGATGATCACGTCGCGGGCGTGCTCCTGCCCGATGACCTGGTCGACGAGCCGATCGGGGATCTCGAGCTCGGCGGTGGTGTCGATCTTGAGCCCGCCGAGGAGGTCGTCTTCGTCGGGGTCCTCCTCGATCTCGGCGCCCTCGACCTCGACGGTGCTGCCGAGGTCGTCGATGCCGCCCTCGCTTGGTTCGGCGTCACCCTCGGGGGTGGCGCCGTTCGCTTCCTCGCGGCCCGTCTCGGCGCCGTCCGGTCCGGGTCCGTCGACGACGACCCCGTCGTCCCAGACCTCGTCGGGCTCGGCCGGGTCGCCGGCGACCGACTCCTCCTCGGAGTCCGGGTCGCTGGTGTCGCCGGCGCCGTCGGGCTCGTCGACCCCTTCGTCCCTCGGCGCGCGGGCGCCGTCGTCGCGGGCGTCCTCGCCGTTCCCCGTCGAGTCCGGGATCCCGACGCCGGAGTCGTCCGGCTCCTCGGGGTCCTCGGTCGGCGGGTCGTTCGCGTCCTTTTCGTTGCTCATAGAATCGGGATTCGCTACGAAAAACGACGGGTCGGCTACTGATATACTTTCTCCCCGCGGACGAACCGTACAGGTTTCCAAAAACGATGCAGATACGGCCTAGATCCCACGATATCGGGTTTCGAGGGTTCCCACTGAGTTTATAAACGAGGCCCTCGCTACGTGGATCCATGCGCGGGTTCTACATCGGGCGGTATCAGCCGTTTCACGACGGCCACCGACACATGGTCGAGGAGATCGCGGCCGAGGTCGACGAGCTCGTGTTGGGGATCGGTTCGGCCGGCGACTCCCACACCACTCGTAACCCGTTCACGGCCGGCGAGCGCGTGATGATGGTGACGAAGGCCGTCCAGGAGCTCGACGTCACCACCTACGTCGTCCCGATCGAGGACCTCGAACGCAACTCCGTGTGGGTGAGCCACGTCCAGAGCATGACCCCGCGGTTCGACGTGGCGTACTCGAACAACCCGCTCGTCGTCCGGCTGTTCGAGGAGGCCGGCGTCGAGGTCCGCGGTTCCCCGATGTTCCGCCGCGACGTGCTGGAGGGGACGGAGCTCCGCGAGCGGATGATCCACGGCCGCGACTGGCAGGCGCTGGTCCCGGAGACCGTCGTCGACGTGATCGAGGAGATCGGCGGCGTCGAGCGCATCCGGCGGATCGCGGAGACCGACGCGAACGGCGAAGCCCCCTCCGACGCTTGACCGCCCCCGCGACGGTTTCCGCCCGCTCCACCCGCCTTTTAAGAGCCGTCCGGACCGCCGATCGGCCGTGATCACGCTCGCCTCCGACTTCGGCTCGCCGTACCCCGCCGCGATGAAGGGCGTCATCCGCCGCCACACCGACGCCGAGCTGATCGACGTCGCTCACGACCTGCCGCGCGGCGACCCGCGAGCGGCCGCCTTCTGGCTCCGCTTCGTGCTCCCGGAGTTCCCGCCGGCCGTCCACTGCGCGGTGATCGATCCGGGCGTCGGCACCGACCGCGACGCCGTGGTCGTCCGCGGCGGCTCGCACGTCCTCGTCGCCCCCGACAACGGGCTCGCGATGCCCCCGGCCAGAGCGCTCGCGGGGGAGGGAAAAGGGAGTAGCGGGGTGGACGAAAGCGAGGAGGACGTCGAGGCGTTCGTCATCGACGTCGACGAGCCGGCGAGCGAGACGTTCCACGGCCGCGACGTGTTCGCGCCGGCCGCGGCGCGGATCCGGGTGGCGCTCGAGGCTCGCTCGGCCACGACGCCCAAGGGCGTCTCCGAGGCGCTCGCGGCCGCGGACGACCTCTCGCCGGCGACCGACCCGGTCGACCTCACCCTCCCGGAGCCGAGCGTCGAGCGCGACGACGCCGGCGACCCGGTCGCCGTCGGGGGCGAGGTGCTCGCGATCGACCGGTTCGGAAACGTCGTCACGAACGTCCCGGGCGAGCTGATCCGCGGCCGCGACTGGGTCCGGGTCAACGGGGAGCTCACCCCGGTCGCCGAGACGTTCGGCGCGGTCGAACCGGGCGAGCGGCTCGTCACCGTCGGGAGCCACGGCTACGTCGAGTGCGACGTGAACGACGGGCGCGGCGACGGCGCGTTCGACCTCCGGCCCGGAGAGGCGGTGCGGATCGTCGCCGACAACGTGAGTCTGTAGCGTCGGCGTCGGTGGACCCGCCATTCAGACGCGGTCACGACCGATCCGACCGTTCGTCTTGGACCGCCTCTTGAGCGATAGCGGAAGTGAGTATTGCAGATCGGTGGTGGCGAGTGAGTGTTTAAACCGACTGTGAGCGACGGCGACGATCGCTTATAAAGAACAACGCGGTGGCGCGCCCCGGTGAGCGGCCCGTAGGGCCGCGAACCGACGGTGCGAGGGAGTCGCTGGCGGCTATCGCCGCCAGCGACGAGGCTGGGGAGGCGTGAGGCGCGGTTGCGGTGCTGTGCGGGTGGGAYTCAAAGGGGCAGTCGCTGTGGGCGGCGCAGGCGACGTAAGCACCGCAGCGAGCACCGCGAGCGAGGAGCGCAGCGAGCGTGCGCCGCCCACAGCGGCTGGGGCTTTGGAGGTGTTCACCGTCGATCCCCGAGAGGTCTTCGCCGCAACACCGTCGACCACTTATAAACAACCGACAGCAACGCCACTCGACCACTTATAAACAACCGACAGCAACGCCACTCGACCACTTATAAACAACCGACAGCAACGCCACTCGACCACTTATAAACAACCGACAGCAACACCACTCGACCACTTATAAACAACTACCTCACAAACGTGCTATACCCACTCCCGCAGTGAATCAACCCCACGTTCACCGATGAACGGCGCTACGTCGACGTCGTCACTAGGCGACTGATAAACGAGAGAAGTCGGTCGGAACCGCCGTCGGCTGAGCGTTACTTGCCCTGCCGATCGTTGCCGGTGACGCTCGGGCGGGTCTTCTCCGTGCCCTTCCCGCGCGTGCGCTGGCCGCGGCCCTTCGTGCCGGCGGAGGTGAGCCCGCGGTAGGCGCGCCCCTTGTGGTCGTCCGAGGCGATCCACCCGAGGTCGTCGTCGTTCTCGATCGCGGGGTGGTTCGGATCCACCAGAATCACTTCGTGCCACTTCTGGGAGCCGTCCTCGCCGACCCAGTAGGAGTTGAGCACGCGGAGGTTCCGGTACTTGCGCGAGGCGCGCTCCTCCGAGATGCGCTGGATCGACTTGCGACGCGAGAGGCGGTTGACGCCCTGGCGCTTCGAGCGACGGCCGGCCTTGTGTCGCTGCTTGCGCGAGCCGCCCTTGCGGACGCTCACGCGGGCGACGACGACGCCCTGCTTCGCCTTGTAGCCCAGCTCGCGGGCCTTGTCCAGCCGAGTGGGGCGCTCGATGCGCTCGATGGCGCCCTCGTCGCGCCACTCCTGTTTGCGCTGCCACTGCAGCTCCGCCAGTTTCCCCTCCTTGGGGGACCGCCACGCCTCCTTGATGTGCGAGTAGAAACTTCGTGCCATATGTTGTCCGCGGACGGTTGCGATTCAGCCGCGAAGCGGCCACATGTCGTCTCGTCCCGGGGCGCGGCGTCGACGGCGACGGTCGCGTCGGCGTCGGCGTCGGCGTCGACGTCGACGTCGACGTCGAAGCCGGTCCCGGCGGCGAGTGCCCGCTGTGTCCGCACCAGCGAGTTGTTCGTACTTCCCGCGGTTCGCCCTTAACGGCTTCGCTACGGCATTCGCGTGGGGATGGGTGGCACTCGACGATCAGCTCGGATGGGCCGACCGAGATATCGACCACAGCGGCTCCATCACTCCGTGACCGTGTATCGTGAAGAGTGGCGTTCTCCACGAGGCGTTCGCCAAAAGGGTTTTCTCATGAAAGACCGAACGAACGCATATGTCTCGTGAGCGCGGTGATGCCGGGCGATACACAGAGACCGTCACGCTCGACGACGTTCTCGGGGTGTTCGAGTCGGTCGCAGGTCCGGTGGTCACCTCGGGCGATGTCGCCGAGACCCTCGATTGCTCCCGGGAGACAGCGCGACGGAAGCTTCGCAGCCTCGAAGAACAGGGTCACGTCGCCAGTCGAAAGACGGCAGGGCGGGTCGTGTGGTGGATCGCAGACGAGAATGACCCCGTACGAGGGGTCGACCCGAACGACGGATTCTGGGAGTTCGAGCCCGGCGCGTCCGGTGAGTCCGACGTGTCCGAACGTGTCGACGAGATCCTGTACGGCGACGGAACCGCATGAGCGATCCGGGTGCGACGCCGACATTCGTCGATACGGGAGCGTTCTACGCGTGGGCGGACGAAGACGACGCCCACCATCAAACGGCCACCCGACTGTTCGATGCCATCCGCTCCGGCGATGTCGCCTACCGACCGATATTCACGTCGCAGTTCGTTCTTTCGGAGTTCGCGACCCTCGCGCTCTACAAGCTCGGCCACCGGGACGCGGTTCGCGCCCTGAACGCGATCCGGGACGCAGCGAGTATCAACGTCGTCTCGGTGGATGACGCCATCTTCGAGACCGCTGCCGAACAGTTCGAAGCGTACGACGATCAGGAGATCTCCTTCGTGGACCACACGACCGGCGTTCTCGCATCGGAGCGAGACGTCGAACACGTCTTCGCGTTCGACCGCGACTTTCGAACGCTCGGGTTCACGCTCGTTCCGGAGGATGTAGCCGTGTCGATCGGGTGACACGCACTCGGGTCACCGCTCTCCGGTAGTGTTCACGTCTGCTTGCGCGGTTCGGTCGAGCACGCCCTTCCGTACGGTGGCTCGTTCGGGATCGCGGCCACCGTCGACGAGATCGAGCAGCGAGACGCCGCGCAGGAGTCGATCGACTGCCTCCGAAAGCGTCTCGTCGTCAGTCGTCAAAAGCCGTACCGCTTGTGGGCCTCATCGATGGGGACGATCTCAAGCACGCGCACCTCGCTTTCGTCCTCCAAGATCGTATAGATGGCCGTGTAGCTTCGAGAGATATGCATCCGGTACCGGTCGCGGCGGCCATCGATGGGGAGCTTCTCTTTGTCTCCACGGCCGCGACCGGGGTACGGGTCCGCTGCGAGGTACCCCAAGTTCTCCGTGCAGATCCGCTCAGTCTTCTCGTCGGCGACATCGAGGAACTCGCGGGCCCTCTCACCGAGCAGGACCTCGTACTCAGACATCCGAGAGGGGAGTCAGCTCCTCGCGGTCCGCGTCCTCTAGCTCCCGAAAGCGCTCTTCTAAGTCCTCCCGGCGGCGCTGCTTCGCGAGCTGTTTGAGCAGATCGTCGTACGTCTGGCCGGGCTCTTTCAGCTCGTGGAGCTCCTTTCGCGTCTCTTCGGTCACCGGGATACGCTTGTCCGCCGACATAGCTCTGTACGGACGTATCGGGCTGACAGTCTTAACAGTTCGGGTGGCACGGACTCACCCCTCGACAACTGGACGGAGCGCGTCCGCGGTGACCCCTGTCCATTCACGGAAGCCGATCTACTCGGAAGCCGATCCGTAGAGATCGACGTCGAGATCAGCGGTTTCGGTCTGGACCCGTATCCGATTCACGAAATCGGTTTCGTCGTCCGTCACGACGGGTTCATCGAGCACGATCGCCGTCGCCGCGACGATCGCGTCAGCCAAGCCGACGCCGATACCGTTCGGATCGGCGGACTGCGTCCGTCCCTCGATCTCGCCGGCCCGCTTCGCGACGGGAGCGGTGAGGTCGACCCGTGGGAGACCCTCGATCAGCCGTTCGAACGTCTCGCGGTCGTGAGCGGTCTGCGTTCCGTTTCCGACCGCGATCCACAGTTCGGTGACCACGATCCGCGGCACGCGTCTCGGGGCCCCGGATCGCTCGATCGCTCGTGCCTTGTCGATCGCTTCCGGTCTGTTGGCGTCGAGGTCGATGAGGAAGTTCGTGTCGAGGACGACCACTACGATCGCTTCTCCTCGAGGTCCTCGACGGCGAAGCGCGTCCCGCGCCGCGAGCGCCGCGTCTCGGTCTCGATGAACTGGTACCACGTCGCGCGGGTCGGCGCCGCGTAGCGCCGTCGCTCATCGGTCGAGGCGGAGCGCGATAAAGAAAACCGCAAGGAGTCGGCCCGTGAGGGCCGGTAGTTAGCGAGTGTGGTGAATCGCAGCCGCGTTACTCGTTACGCCGCGTCGCGAGCAGCGCAGCCGCGATGAGGGCGACGAGGGCGACGAGCGCACCGAAGCCGGGCGTGCCGTCTTCGGAGCCGTCGTCACCGTCTTCGCCGTCGGATCCGTCGTCACCGTCGTCGGAACCGTCCTCACCGTCGTCGGTTCCGTCTTCGCCGTCGTCGGTACCGTCCTCACCGTCGTCGGTACCGTCCTCACCGTCTTCGCCGTCCTCACCGTCTTCGCCGTCCTCGGTACCGTCGTCGACCTGCTCGACGATGACACCGTCAACGGCGTCCTGGCCGCTGAAGGCAGCCTGACGGAACGAAGCCGTGAACGTGTCGTTCACGCTCTGCGAGCTCAGGTCGTACGGAGCGGCCTCGAACGAGCCGTCAGCGTTGACCGCGATCTCGTCGGCGGTCAGCGTGAAGCGCGGCGAGGTGTCCTGGTCCGAGCGCAGGCGGACTGCGAACTCGGTACCGGGCGCGACGTTCGTCGTGCCGGTGATCGAGGATTCCTCGCTCAGCGGCGCCTCGACGAGATCGTCGTTGTTCGTGTCGAACTCTGCTTCGGCCTCTTCGACGGCGAACGTCGCGTTCGCTGTCTCGTAGGCGTCTTCGAGCTCGTCAGAGTCGAAGGTAGAGCCGGCACCACGCAGGAGACGCTGGTCCTGCACCGTGAAGTCAACCTGGTACTCGTCGCCGTCCTCGAACGTGTCCGAGGCGACAGAGTTCACAGTGTCGATGTCGGTGAGCACGTAGTAGTTGTCCGTCTCGCCGTCGTAGACAACCGTGAAGGCGCTCGTGAACTGACTCTCAGTCAGATCCGCGGCCACGTCGACCGTCTTGGGGTCGGCGTTGCGGCCGGGGTTCTGCTCTTCGAGCACCAGACTCGACGCGTTGTCAGAGTTGGACACACCATTGAGTCCATTGTTGCTCGTCGAGAGCAGGTTGTACAGCTGCGTCGTGGCGTCGTCACCGTCCGCACTGACGTTCGAGAGGGCTCCCTCGACGCCAGGGGCGGTAATCTGGTGGACGAGCACGTCGCTGTCGCTCGGGTTGCTCGACGTGTCGAGCGCGATCGTTTCGGTCTCGGTGATCGTGTCACCAGTCGCGTTGTTGATCGCATCGACAACGTCAACGTCGTCGTCGTCGAGCGCGTCGCTCACGCTCTCAGCGCCGTCGCCGCTCGTCCGCCACAGCGCCATCTCGGGCGCCGTGCGCTCCTCAATGAGGAGCGTGGACACGTCGTCCTCGTTGGAGAACGCGTCTTCCGCGTTGCTCGCCGAAGCGGAGATAATCTCGTAATCGCCCGTGTCGAGCATCTTGCCCAGCGTCTGAGCGTCGCTACTCTGGTTATCGAGCGTAGCCTCGTCGTCGTCGCTCGCTGCTTCGACGATCGTTCCGCTAGCCTGACCAGCCTGGTAGGTGTTGAAGAGGATGGTGACTTCGCCGTCAGCATCCGCGTCGTCAACACCGTCAGTCACGGAGATGTTCGCCTGGTAGTTCGCTTCGTCGGCGTCGCCGATCACGACGTAGCCGGACTCGACGTCTTCGAGTTCGACCGTGATCTCTGCGACGTCACCCTGCACAACCTCAGACGAGGCGTCGGCGAACTGCACGCCGCCCTCGCCAGCTTCGACGACGTCGAAGTCGCTGGAGGTGGCGGTGATACCGGAATTGTCGTCAGTCACTTCGATCGAGTAGGTGTCCTCGTCGGAAACCTGACCGAAGTTGGCGTCGAACTCACCGTTCGTGTCGATCTCACCGGTGACCGTATCGTACACGTCACCGTCGGAGTCGAGCAGCTCAACCGTGACGTCACGGTTGATCGTGTCGGAGGTGACCGTCGCGGTCACGTCCTCGTCAGTCTCGAACTCCTCTTCGTCGGCCTCAACTTCGAGACCGAGGTTGCTCACTTCGAGCGTCGTCTCAGTACCTGCGTCGTTCGTGATGTTGTAGTCACCAGTCTCGAAGTCATCAGTGTCGACGACGTACACGAGACTGTTCGCGCCAGTACCACGGGTCCGGCTGACACCAGGCCCGTCAATGTCGAAGGAATCACCGGAGGTGTTGCTTTCGAGCGCAACATTCTCACCGGAGAACGCTTCGTAGTTCCCGCTGTCGTCGTACGTCGTGACGACGCTTGGCGCGAACGTGACATCTACGGCGTCACTGCTCACGTCATTGCCAGAGGTATCCGTGACATCAGACACGGACACGTTTTCGACGTTGTTGTAAACCGTAGTCGTCGGGATTTGGACTAGTCCAGGAGCGGCTTCAGTACCGGAGATGTCGCTCACGGAAACAACGGTTCCGTTGCTCAGGCCGATATCGGCACTACCACTGGAGACGTCGACGTCCTCGCTGAAGGAGACCTCAAGAACGGGAGTTGTGGTACCGTTCTCGTAATGAGTTGCCTTCCGGATGGAAGGCGCATCCACGTCTGCCGAGACCGTGCCCACGGTCTGGTCAGTTTCTTCGTAGGTCCCGTCTGCGTTAGCGTCCACATCAGCGGTAACGTCGAAATCACCGCTTTCCGTCACAGAGACCTGATCAGCCGTGAAGCTGACGTTGAGGCTGTCACCAGCCATTCCATTGTTGTCGTCCCACTCGATGGTAACCGTGTTCGCCGAGGCGTCAAGGTTACTATCGACGTTCGTAGTATTGGTGTCGGCACCCGTACTCTCGACAGCCTGGTTAGTTAGGCTGGCGGAGGACAGATCGAACTCATCTGCGAACTTGAACGTAACGTTCGCGTCTGTATTGCCGTTACTGCTGTCAACACCATCTACGGTGATATTGATGTCATAAGACTGTTCTCCAGAGCCAGCGGTATCAGGCGAAATATTCCCGCCTGAAGTCCCGCTAGCTTGTGCAGCTGCCGGAGCAGCCGCAAAGCCGACGGCAACCATGGAGACGACCATGACCGCCGCGAAGAAGATCGCGTTGACCTTCTTGCGTGTAGTAGTTTCGTTTGTCATTGTTGTTGTGTGTTGTCTGCGTCGCGTTGGCAGCTTTCTCCGTCACCTGTCGCCCGATCGTCGATCGACCGACACCGCGTCGAGGGCGCCACCGGACTCGGCTCAGGGTTACTCGCTTCCACGCATTATGTGGGGTGGGGGTACTGCATCCATAACGTACATCGGTTCTGATAAATACTTTGTGTATCGTACTAACGCTCTAAACCCCAGAAGATAGCCGTTTTAGTGCCTTAGACTTCCAATTATGGCGTCTGGGAAGAACACCGTAAATACCGCTTAATGAACTATTATTCTCCTATATACCCCACCGAAACGTTTAGACGTATAGACGATAGAAAGTCAGGCGGGAGCTCCCGGTGGACGACGCACACACTTCTTGGATAGGGGTCACGCGTCGTCCCCGTCCCGTTTTCACAGTTGTAAGCGGGAATTAACAGCTGTCAGAGGCACTTCGATACGCTATCCCGAGCTGATTCTCAGCTAGCCGATTCGCTCAAACCGTTAGCGGGGACGAACAGCGACCCGAGCTCGCTTCCGTCCTCGCCGTCAAAGCTCTCCCACCGCGTGCGGACACCCACCACTACTGACCTCCCAGACGTAGTCACCGTCGGCGACTCGCGCTATTAACTGACGCTCTCGAACGCGTGTACGCCAACACATCTTATCTCGGGGACCATGCCGATCGCAATCCCGACGGTGACGGTGACGTGTTCGTCACGACATCGAGCTCGATGCCACGTTCCGACTCACCCGAATCATCGCCTGATCCGCGTCCGGGTTGTTAGCTCGTTGGCGTTATCGAACTCCGGCTATTGAGCCATCGTTGATGCGGTCATTCTATCCAGCCGGCGACCTGAGACCAGTAGCACTCGAAACCCGATCCCGACAGAGAACCCTCTCTGTCGACGGTTTGTCGTCAAGGGAAGGATCACGAGGGATACCGGAGGCTCCAGCCGGCCTTAGACAACTGTCCGATCAGTGTATGCGTGTCTGAATAGCTCCGCGCTCTCGGGATGAGTAACTCTGTCTGTCGTCCACGAGTGAAGCGACGCGTACAACTGTCGCTCGCCGATCGAAGCGTGACGCGATAAAGAAGCCGCGTGGAGTCGACCCGTGAGGGCCGGTGGTTAGCGAGTGGTGTGAATCGCTGCTGCGTTACTCGCGACGCCGTGTCGCGAGGAGCGCGGCAGCGATGAGCGCGACGAGGGCGACGAGCGCACCGAAGCCGGGCGTACCGTCTTCGGTTTCGCCGTCGGTGCCGTCGGTTCCGTCGTCGGTTCCGTCTTCACCGTCGTCGGTTCCGTCGTCGGTACCGTCGTCACCGTCGGTGACGTTGCCGTCGTCGCCGTCTTCACCGTCAGTAACGTTGCCGTCGTCACCGTCGTCACCGTCGGTGACGTTGCCGTCGTCGCCGTCAGTGACGTTGCCGTCGGTTCCGTTGCCGGCCGATTCGACGATGACACCGTCAACGGCGTCCTGGCCGTCGAAGGCGGCCTGACGGAACGTCGCCTCGAAGGTGTCGTTGACGCTCTGTTCGCTCAGATCGAACGGAGCGGCCTCGAACGAGCCGTTAGCGCCGGTCGAAACCTCGTTTGCGGTTAGCGTGAAGCGCGGCGAGGTCTCGTCAGTCGAGCGCAGGCGGACTGCGAACTCGGTACCGGGCGCGACGTTCGTCGAGCCAGTGACCGAGGAATTCTCGCCCATCGGCGCCTCGATGAGATCGTCGTCGTTCGTATCGAACTCTGCTTCGGCCTCTTCGACGTCGAACGTCGCGTTCGCCGTCTCGTAGGCGTCTTCGAGGTCGTCAGCGTTATCGAAGCCGCTGGCCGAGCCCTGCAGGAGGCGTTCGTCCTGCACCGTGAACTCAGCCGAGAACTCGTCGCCGTCCTCGAAGTCCTCACCAGCTTCGTCGTTCAGGCTGTCCTGGTCGACGAGGATGTAGTAGTTGCCCGTCTCCCCGTCGTAGGCAACCGTGAAGACGTTCTCGAAGGCGGTCTGTCCGAGCTCGCTCGCGTTGATCGTCTTCGCCTCTGCGTTACGGCCGGGGTTCTGCTCCTCGAAGATGAGGTCGGCCGCGTACGCGTTGTTCTGGTTGTTACCGTTGTTCAGCAGTTCGTACAGGTTCTCCGTCGCAGTGTTGTCGGACGCGCCGACAGATTCGAGCGCGCCTTCAAGACCGGGAGCGGTAACCTGGTGAACCAGCACGTCGCTGTCCGTACCGTCCGGGTCGAGTGCGACCGAGTCGGTCTCCGTGATAGCGTCGTTGTTGACCGAGTCGTTGATCGCGGTGACGACATCGACATCGTCGTCGTCGAGTGCGTCGCTCACACTCTCAGCACCGGACGGGCTCGTCCGCCACAGCGTCATCTCCGGCGCTGTACGCTCCTCGATGAGGAGCGTGGACACGTCGTCCTCGTTGGAGAACGCGTCCTCCGGGTTGTCCGCGGCAGCGGAGATCATCTCGTAGTCGCCCGTATCGAGCATCGTTCCGAGCTCTTGGGCATCGCTATTCTGGTCTTCGAGCGTAGCCTCGTCGTCATCGCTCTCGGCTTCGACGATCGTGCCGCTAGTCTGACCAGCCTGGTAGGTGTTGAAGAGGATGGTGACTTCGCCGTCAGCATCCGCGTCGTCAACACCGTCAGTCACGGAGATGTTCGCCTGGTAATTCGCGTCGTCCTGGTCGCCGATCACGACGTAGCCGGACTCGACGTCGTCGAGTTCGACCGTGATCTCGGCAACATCACCCTGCGTGACGTCAACCGAGCCGTTAGCGAACTGCACGCCGCCCTCGCCAGCTTCGACGACGTCGAAGTCGCTGGAGGTGGCAGTGACACCGGAGTCGTCGTCAGTCACTTCGATCGAGTAGGTGTCCTCGTCGGAAACCTGACCGAAGTCGGCGTCGAACTCACCGTTCGAGTCGATCTCGCCAGTGACCGTATCGTACACGTCACCGTCGGAGTCGAGCAGGTCAACCGTGACCGGGCGGTTGATCGTGTCGGAGGTGACCGTCGCGGTCACGTCCTCGTCCGTCTCGAACTCCTCTTCGTCGACCTCAACCTCGAGGCCGAGGTCGCTCACTTCGAGAACAGTCTCGGTACCTGCCTCGTTCGTGATGTTGTAGTCACCAGTCTCGAAGTCATCAGTGTCAACGACGTAGACCTGGCTGTTTGCACCGGTACCACGAGTTCGGCTGACACTGGGACCGTCGATGTCGAACGCGTCGTTCACGGCGCCTTCAAGCGCGACGTTTTCGCCAGAGAACGCATCGTAGTTCACAGAGTCGTCCGTCGTGTCAACCGTGCTCGGCGCGAATGTGACATCGAAGTCGTCATCACTCACATCGTTGCCAGCGGTGTCAGTAACACCACTCTGGACCGAAACGTTCTCGACGTTGTTGTAGACATCTCCAGTCTCAACGATAAGCTGGCCGGCGTTATTCTCAGAGATGCCGGAGGTGATCGTCTCAGTCGTACCGTCGCTCAGGCCGACCACGACTTCAGGGGATCCGCTGACATCAATATCGTTGGGGTAAGCGACCTCAACGATAGCGGTGTCAGATGAATCCACGTAATGAGTCGCCTTCCGCGGCTCGTCGCCACCCGTTTCGTCAATGGTCAGAGTGGTCTCGGACCCGGCATTATTTTCCAGATCGTCACCGTCGTTCAGCGAGGCATTTTCGTATGCGTAGACGGTGTATTCGCCCTCATCAAGGTCACTAGCATCGAGTGACCAGCTGTTGTCGCTACTGGGATCGGAGACTGTAGCACTTGGCTCACCAGAGTCGAAGGTGCCATTGCCGTTAGAGTCTATAGCAACCTGAACTGCGTTTGTCCCGGTAGCATCGACTGTACCACTTACGGTTCCGGATTGGGTTACCGGATTGTCGAGCGTAATGCTCGAGTCGTCTGCAGCCGCCGGAGCGGCCGCAAAGCCGATCGCAACCATGGAGACGACCATGATTGCTGCGAAAAAGACCGCGCTGGCCTTTCCGCGATAGTTTGTATCGTTTGTCATTGTTGTTGTGTCTCGTCTGCGCCGCGCTGGCAGCTTTCTCCCTCACCTCTCGCCCGACCGTCGATAGCCGACGCTACGTCGAGGGCGCCACCGGACTCGGCTGTGGATAGTTGCGTACCACGCGTTGCAGCGATTGGGATAGGGGTACTGCACTCGTAACACGCGCTGGTGCTGGTAAATACTTTGTGCCTATTCTCGTGTGCGAAAGTGTACCAAATAGGCGGCTCGGAGCGTCAGACGCCAGATTTCGATATCGAGAATCGACGGCATACAGGGCGGCAACGGGCCTCTGTATACGTATTTCGATCATCTGAAACGATTGATGAGACACTTCGGAAGGGAAGGCCTCACGAACGGCGTACACGTCTCTTTGATACGGATACAGGTCATCCACACCGATTCACACCCGTGGCCGACCGCGAACTGCTCCCGCGCGATCTGAAACGGGCTACCTCCGCTATGGCCGCGGCCCTTCGTCCCGTGGCGTTCTCCGCCCGGCCCTGTGCGTCGCCGACGCCCAGCCGCCGGATATTTACGGCACCCGGTGGCGTAGGTGGTCTTAGGCGCGCTCGGGCGTACCACCGACGAGGGTAGGGGGTTGCGTCCGGCCGCGCCGCACGCTCCCTCGACGCCGGGATGCCGCGGTCGCGCGGCAGTTCGGGCGTCGAGTCGACGACGCACACGGTCGTTCGCCCGCGAACGATAGAGAGACCGACCCGCAGAGGCACACGCCGCGAACGCGGCCCGCGTGTCGGGTCCGGTCGGAGCGGGGGCGAGAAGCGAGATCGACGCCGCCCGCGACCGAGAGTGAGTCACGAACGCAGATCGGTTGGGAGATACTGCGAGCAATCGATCGGGATCGCTTCCCACGCCGCCTGAATCGCCTGATACCCCGTCCACCCTTCCCCCCGAAGCATCTCGCCACAGGCCCGACAAAATTCTTCGACGGTGCATTTCCCGCCATCGAGCAGCAGATACAACGGGAACGTGGGAGCGACCGCCTTCCCGCCCGTCGCTTCTGCCTCGGCGAACGCTCGGTTGATGGATCGACGCCCGTGTTTGTCCATCAAGATCGCGAACCGATACCGCTCCGTGTGCTGTTCGATTTCGATCTGTACCGATGTCTCTCCGGCGTCCTCCCCGTGTGGCCGGGGAACACACGAGATCGACGTGAACGACTGGTTCGCATCGTCGTCGAACGGCTCAAGTGCGGTCTTGCTCCCCTCGTGAAGCCACTGCTCTCTCGTCCCGTCAGGCGCGTATTCGGATGTCTCCCGGACGTGGCGCTTGAGTTCCTGAAAACAGACGTTCGTCGTCGTCAGCTGTGGATTCTCCGTGACACAAGGCCAGAGACTCGTGTTCGCGGCGGCGATCAACGCGTCCGTATCGACGATCACCGGATGGCGCACGGCAGCGTCCGCCATCTACTCCTGGAAAACTCCGGTCCTGTCCAGCTCCGTCGCCTCGGTAAAGGCGTCTCGCTCACGCTCGATGTCTTCGAGCGCGTCACCGAGAAGAATCTCGACGGCCTCCTCGGACAGTTCTCCCTGCTTGTACCGCTGGTGAAGCGTGATCTTTTCCTCGTCCGAAAGTGTCTCACGAAGCTTCTCCTGAAGCCCCTGTCGAGCGAGCTCGCTGATGTTGATCCCTCCCAGACGCATCTGATCGACGACCTGTGACGCCTCCTTTTCGGCTTCCCCCCGGAACTGGATTTTGTCGTTGTTCGTCGCCATCGTGACTCCTTCTTCATCAGCTACGGACATAGGTGTTGTGACGCGCCATCCACGTCAGTACAACTCCGATCGGACAGCGGAATGTAGTTTGTGAAGAGAACGCAGACGGTTCGACGGTGGTCCACGAGGCGTGGACGCGTTCGCGGACAGACCCCAGTGCAGACCACTGTACTGACACCGACACCCACACAGATACTCCCTGACGAATACTCGGATAATAACACTCATACGCCCGCGTCGTCTCCGGCTCGACATGCCCAAGATAAGCGTCGAGATCCCGGGCGAGCTGCTCGAGGACCTCGACGACCACGTCGGCGACGACGGGAAGTTCGTGAACCGCAGCGACGCCGTTCGCGCCTCGATCCGCAAGACGCTCGACGTGCTCGACGAGATCGACGCGCGCCACGACCGCCTCGACGACGGGTCCGATCCCGCCGCTCGCGACGAGGCGAGCGATGAGTAGCCGGACCGGGGGCGCCGACGGCCCCTTCGCGGCGGATCCCCTCGATCGCTCCGCGGTGGCCGCGGTCGGGCTGATCACCCTCTTCACCGTCGCCCTGGCCACCGCGCAGCTCACCGCCGCGAAAGTGATCGCCCTCCCGCTCCCGTTCGCGCTGCCGGTCGTCGGCCCCGAGATCACGCTGCCGGGCGCCGCGCTCGCGTACGCGCTGACGTTCCTCGCGTCCGACTGCTACGCCGAGCTGTACGGGCGCCGCGCCACGCAGGTCGTCGTCAACGTCGCCTTCCTGGCGAACTTCCTCGTGCTCGCCTTGGTCTGGTCCACCCTCGCCGCGCCCGGCGTCGACCCTCAGGTCGCCGCCGCCTTCGACACCGCCCTCGGCCCCGCGGCCAACGTCGTCGCCGGGAGCCTGCTCGCGTACGTCGTGAGCCAGAACTGGGACGTGTTCGTCTTCCACGCGATCCGCGACCGCACCGGCGAGGAGCTGCTGTGGCTCCGGAACGTCGCGTCGACCGCCAGCAGTCAGGCGATCGACACCGCGATCTTCGTCGGCGTCGCGTTCTACGCCGCGCCGTTCCTGCTCGGCGTCGGGAATCCGCTCCCGGCGGACGTCCTCCTCGCGCTCGGCCTCGGCCAGTACCTCCTCAAGCTCGCGATCGCCGTCCTCGACACGCCGATCGTCTACCTCGTCGTCGGCCTCGTCCGGGAGTAGCTCCGGAACCGGACGTTCCGGTTCGCTTCTTGCCGCTCCGTCTCACTTCACCGCGAGCGCCCGCGCGGGCGATCCCGGCAGGTCCGCGGGGATCCGCTCGAACGATCCGCCGGCGTCGTCGGTCCGGTAGACCCCCTCGTTGTGCACCGCCCAAATCGCCCCGTCCGCCCGCCCGCTCGCGAGGACCGCCCGATAGGTCCCCTCGCCGGTCGGGATTTCTCGGTCGTCGAGACGCTCGAAGCGGGGCGACGGGGCCGACCCGTCTCCTGTCGTCCGCCGGTAGAGGTACGCCTCGCCGCGGCTGTGCGCCGCCCTCGCCCCCGAGGCCGCGCTCACGACCGCCGTCTCCGGGTCGGCGGGGTCGACCGCCAGCCCCCAGACGTACCCGTGGTCGAGACCCGCCTCGCGGCCGACGGCCCGCCACGAGTCGCCGCGGTCGCCGCTCTCCGCGAACCCGTCGCCCGCCGCCGAGTACACTCGGTCCGGGGCGTCCGGGTGCGTCGCGAGCGCGTGGTTGTCGCGCCGGGAGCCCTCGGGCCGATCGATCCACGTCTTCCCGGCGTCCGGGGTGACGACCAGCGCGCCGGCCTCCACGCCCACGAACCACCGGTCCGGGTCGGCCGGACAGGGCTCGATCCACCGGACGTGGTGGGTGTCGGGGCGGGGCGGGAACGACCACTCGGACGCGGAGGGGACCGCGGTCAGCCCGCCGACGCGCTCGACGGTGTCGCCGCCGTCCGTCGATCGATACACCCGCGAGGGCTCCGTGCCGATCCAGACGACGTCGGGGTCGTGCGGGCTCGTCGCGACCGCGGTGACCGCCTCGGGCCCGGAGCCGTCGGGACCGAGCGTCTCGCTCGCGACGCGCTCGAAGGTCTCCCCGCCGTCGATCGAGCGGAAGAGTCCGGCGTCGAAGGTCCCGGCGAGCACTCGGGCGTCGGCGGGGTCCCCCGAGGCGAGGCCCTCGGAGTCGGGGCCCTCGTCGGCGGAACCCCCACCGCTCGACGCGACCGAGAGGCACTCGACCGCGCGGTCCGCCAGCCGGAGCGAGACCGATCCGGTCTCGGGGTCGACGATCCGGAGTCCGTCGTCGTACGCCGCGTAGACGCGCGCGTTCATGTCTCGACCTTCGAGACGCGGCGGCAAAAGGCTTCGACGGGCGCAAGAGACTTACCCGACTATCCCGTGTGAAATGTACGCATGGATCTCCGCGTCCAGGGGGACGTTCCCCCCGACCCGTTTCTCGGCGCCGCCGACCTGTTCGAGACCGAGTGCTCCCTCGCCGACCCCGTCCGAGTGACGGTGCGCGAGGACCCCGACGAGCGGACGTGGGCCGGCCACTACGACGGCTACCACGTCCTGAACGTCTCGAAGCGCGCCGCCACCAGCGCGATGGCCCGCGAGCTCGCCGTCCACGAGCTCTCGCACATGGCCCGCTACGAGGAGGGCCACGCCTCCCACGTCCAGTCGACGGAGGAGGCGTTGTACCTCGGGCTCTCCGGCGAGCAGGTGGAGCGCCGCAAGCTCGCGCACTGCTACCAGATCGCGAACCACATGAAGGACATCTACGCCGACGACATCACACTCTCGGTCGCGCCCGCGGACAAGCTCCTCGGCTTCCTCGAATCGACGCTCGCGGCCGCCGTCGCCGACCGACCCGAGGTCTCCCGAGACGGCACCCAACCGGTCACGGGCGGCGCGGACCCGGAGATCACCGCGGTCAACGCCGCGTTCGCGCTCGCGTTGGTCGAGCGCCACGACATCGCCGGCCCGGACCACCGCATCTACGACCTGGCGCGCGCGGCCGGCAGCGACACCGACGCCGTCGACGTCGGCGCGTTCAAGCGTCGGTTCCTCGAACTCGGCCCCGACCCCTCCGAGAGCGACTACCGGAAGGCGCTCGTCGCGGCCGCCCGCGCGTACGCCGTTTAAAAGGAAAGAGAGACCGCGCGGAGAGTCGAATTTCGGACCGAGTTTGATGAGCGACGAGTCGACAGACCGCTACGGTTACTTATAAACGGCTTTTGTTGAAACACTAATCTTCAGACATATTCTCGCCTGAAACGGCCGGTCGATGAGAACTGCTTGACGAACGCTACGACCGCCGCAATCAGCGTGAAAAGATGGAGTAGCGGCGAAAGCTCCTTGACACGGCTGCACTGGCGTAACTGTTATTGATATACAATTTCAACACAGTAGCATGTCCGAAGCCAGTTCGCCGCCCGAAAAAACGACGGTCAACATCCGAATAACGGAGACGTTTCTCTCCGACGTCGACGCGACGTGGGAAGAGTTGGGGTACAACAGCCGTAGCGAGTTCGTTCGCGACGTACTCCGTGACGCGGTGAAACATCCCGAGTTCAACCGTGCGGACCTCAAGGCGATCGCTGCGAGCGAGGTCGACATTCAGGAAGGCCGGACACACTCCAGCGAGGAAATCAAGGCTGAGTACGGACGTGATGATTCAAGTGAGCGATGAGTGAGGAGTGGGACTGGAAGCTCACCGATCGGTCGAAGCGACAACTCGACGCACTCGACGAATACGCTCGCGACCGGATCATCTCGAAGCTTGAGGAAGTCGTCACCGATCAGTGGCGAGAGCCGACAGACCACCTCGAACCGCTCGCGGGAGCGCCACATCAGAAGCTTCGGGTTGGACAGTTCCGCCTCGGATGCCGTGCCGATCGTGAACAACGAATACTCTATGTGGTCGCGATCAAAAAGCGGGGTGGAAACGCGTACAGAGGTGACGATTGAAAAGTTGTGCGACCAGTATTGACCGGAACTGGGACAGAATAGATTATCTTTTGAGGATTTCAGCAGGCATTATAAACCCGAATGCGGTCGGCGTCGCCGGCGGCTCCGCCGCCGGCTGTCACCGGGCTTCGCCCGGTTGCCCGAGGGACTGTGTCCCTCGCTGCAAGAGGCGCGTCGCGCCTCCCTGCGTGCCTCCGAGCGGCCGCCCTCGGCGACCGTTGAGGAGCACGCGCGAGGGAGTCGCTGGCGCCGTCGGCGCCAGCGACAGGGCGAGAGCGAAGCTCTCGCTAGCAACCGGACGTAGTCCGGTGACGAGGTTGGGGAGGCGTGAGGCGCCGTGCGGTTGCGGGTGGGTGGGACTCAAAGGGGCAGTCGCCGGCGGCTTCGCCGCCGGCTGCCAGAGGCGCGAAGCTCTCGCCCTGCCGCGAGGGCGGCGCAGGCGTTCACGAGAGCGGAGCTCTCGTGAGCCAATCAGAACGCTTCGCGTTCTGATGACGACGTAAGCACCGCAAGGAGTGAGCAAAGCGAACGACTGAGGAGCGTGGTTCGAGAGAGCGAAGCTCTCTCGTCATCACGAAAGGCGCTTCGCGCCTTTCGAACGACAGCGAGCGTGCGCCGCCCTCACGGCTGGGGCTTTGGAGGTGTTCACCGCCGATCTGCAGTCAACCACTTATAAACGATCGATAGAACCATCAAAAACGCTCATCACCCGTCCGCCGATCGCATCCGACTATTACTCCGCGTCGTTCGGAGCCGCCTCGGGCTCGCCGCCCGACTCGACCGCCTCGTCCTCGCTCATCGACTTCGCCGCCTCCGCGGCGTCGAGCACGGTGACCCGCGCCGACATGATCCGGGTGTTGTCCACGCGCTCGATCCGGATCCGGACCCCGTCGAACTCGATCTCCTCGCCCTCCTCGACGAGGCGCCCCGCACGATTAAACACGAAGCCGGCGAGCGTCTCGAACTCCTCGCCCTCGGGGAGATCGATTCCGAGAATCTCGTTGACCTCGTCGATGTTCACCTCCCCCTGCACGACGGCGACGTTGTCCTCTAAGAACTCCACCGGGGCCTCCTCGTCGCCCTCCAGGATCTCGCCGACGATCTCCTCGACCATGTCTTCGAGGGTGATGATCCCCTCCGTGGTCCCGAACTCGTCGATGACGGTGACCATCTGGAGGCGGTTGTCCTGCATCTCCGCGAGCAGCTCGTCGGCGTTCTTCGACTCGGGGACGTGCAGCGTCGGCTTCACGACCCGCTCCAGCGACGGCTCGCCCTCGGAGTAGCGAAGCTCGCGCACTAAGTCCCGCACCGTGACGACGCCGATGATGTTGTCGAGGTTCCCCTCGTAGACGGGGACGCGCTCGTGGTCGGCCTGGATGCACTTCTCGATCGCCTCCTCGACGGAGGACTCCTTCGCGACCGCGGTGACGTCGAGGCGGGGTGTCATCACCTCCTTGGCGATGGTGTTGTTGAACCGGAAGATGCGGTCGAGCATCTCGCGTTCCTCCTCCTCGATGACGCCCTCGCGCTCGCCCGTCTCGATGATGTTTTGGATCTCCTCGCGGGTGACGTACGTCGACTCGATCGCGGCCCGACCGCCGGTCACCTTGTTGACCGCGCGGGTGAGGTAGTCGAAGACGACGACGAGCGGGTACAACACGCCCTCGGAGAGCTTCAGCGGGCGGGCGATCCGCAGCGCCCACGACTCGGTGTTCTCGACGGCGTACGACTTCGGCGCGGTCTCGGCGAACAGCAGCACGATCGCCGTGATCCCGAAGGTGGTGAGCAGGATGGTGACCACCGCGCTCTCGACGTAGACGCCGATGAGCGTCGTCGCGATCGCCGTGATGCCGATGTTCACGAGGTTGTTGCCGACGAGGATCGTCACCAGCAGCCGGTGGGGGTTCTGCTTCAGGCCCTCGATCGTCTCGGCGCTGCCGACGCCCTCCTCGACGAGGCTCTCGATCCGGTGTTTCGGCAGCGAGAACATGGCGATCTCCGACGAGGAGAAGAACGCCGACATCGCGAGCAAGACGATTATCGTGAGGACGCCGAGGACCGTCACGATCGGGTCGTCCATGGCTGGCAGCTGCGGAACGCCGGTCGTCAACGTGGTCGACCACAAGCCCATACTCCCTCATTCTCCGTCCGGTGACCGTTAAAGGGTTACTCTCCGTACCGGTCCGCGAGATCGACGCGGGCCTCGGCGTCGACCGTCCCCGGCGTCGACCGTCCCCGGCGTCGACCGCCGCCGCCGACACGGTTAGGGGGCCGGCGCCCGACGGATCGCCCATGAGCGACCCACCGATCACCCTGTACCGCCTGCAGGCGTGTCCCTACTGCGAGCGCGTCGTCCGCACCCTGAACGAGCTGGGGCTTGAGTACCGGTCGCGGTACGTCGAGCCGATGCACTCCGAGCGCAACGTCGTCAAGCGCGTCTCCGGCGCCCGCAGCGTGCCGGCGATCGTCGACCGTGAGACGGGCGTGACGATGTCCGAGAGCGCGAACATCGTGGAGTACCTGCGGGGGACGTACGGTGACGCGGCGACCGATGGGGGCCGCGCAGCCGACGACGCGGCGACCGATGGGGGCCGCGCAGCCGACGCCGAGGGAGGTGCCTGAGATGCCGGACTTCGACGTCGTCTCCCTGCCCGAGACCGACCACGTCGACGAAGGCGACACCGCGCCCGACTTCGCCCGACCGCTCGTCGACGAGGAGTACTGGGAGGACCGCGCGCTCGACGAGGTCGTCGACGGCCCGACGCTCCTGCTGTTCCACCCGATGGACGGTGCCTTTCAGGCGACGTACCTCTACAACACGGTCGACGACCACGGGTGGGCCGAGGACCTGGACGTCCTCGCCCTCTCGATCTCGACGCCGTACGCCCACAAGCGCCTGCTCTCAGAGCGCGGCGACGGGATCCGGGCCTTCTCCGACCCCGGCGCGGACGTGGTCGAGGAGTACGGCCTCGCGCACGACGTCGACGGCATGACCGGGATCACGGAGACGCGCCCGGCGGTCTTCCTCCTCGATTCCGACCGCACCGTCGAGTTCGCCTGGGTCGCGAGCGAACACCCCGAGTTCCCCGACGCCGAGGCGATCGACGGCGCGGTCGAGCGGCTGGTCGACTGAGGCGGAGGGACGGGGACCGGCACTCCCGGTCGCTCGCACGCGACGCACCCACTCGTCACCCTTTTTTGCGACCACCCCGAACGACCTCCCGTGACAACGGACAGCGACGTGCTCCGACGGGCGGCCGAGGCGACCGCCGACGGCGACCTCGTGGTCTACCCCACCGAGACGGTGTACGGGCTCGGCGGCGACGCCCTCGACCCCGCCGCCGTCGAACGGGTGTTCGAACTGAAGGGACGGGAGCGCTCGAACCCGCTCTCGCTCGGCGTCCCGAGCGTCGACGCCGCGCTCCGCTACACCGAGCCCACCGAGTTCGCGGTCGCGTTCGCCCGGGCGTTCCTCCCCGGGCCCGTGACCGTGGTCGTCGAGCGCGGCGACGCGGTCCCGGACGCGCTCACCGCCGGGCGCGACCGGGTCGGGATCCGCGTCCCCGACCACGACCTCGCCCGCGACCTGCTCTCGGAGACCGGCCCGCTCACCGCGACGAGCGCGAACGTCTCCGGGCGCGGGAGCGTCACGCGCCTCGACGACCTCGACGACCGGATCCGCGAGGGGGTCGCGGTCGTCGTCGACGGCGGCGAGACGCCCGGCACGGAGAGCACCGTGGTCGACCCCGAGGCGGGGACGATCCACCGGCGCGGCGCGATGGCCGGCGCGATCGAGGCGTGGCTGGACGACCCGCCGGTGTAAGAGAAGTCGAAACCGCAGCGGAGTCGAATACCGTTCAGACCGACAGCGCGCCCTTCGCCTTGATCACGTCGAGGTCCTCGGCGTCGACCGTGTCGACGTCGAGCCAGTGGGGGACGTACTCGCGTTTGTCGTAGGCCTCGCGCTCGTCTTCGGTGCCGACGGTACACCAGAGCTGCGGCTCGTCCGGGCCGTGCCAGCCGCCCTGGACGTTGATCCCGAAACACACCAGCTCCTCGCCCTCGTACTCGATCACCGCGTCCCGCCGGATCCCGGGGTCGCCGCGAATGATGAGGTGTTGCATACTCCGTCGTTTGCGGCTTCCGTGCTTAATCGCTTCGGTACGGCGGATCCGTCGAAGTATGGGTCGCAGCTGTCAACGCCGTTCCGCGGAACTCGCGAGAGTACGTGTCTCAGTTCAGTCGATCGGCTGTTTATACGTGATCGAGCGGTGTCGCTGTCGGCCGTTTATACGTGATCGAGCGGTGTCGCTGTCGGCCGTTTATACGTGATCGACGGCGCTAGGGTGAACACCTCCAAAGCCCCAGCCGCGAGGGCGGCGCACGTTCGTTGCGCGCCTCGCTCGCGTTGCTCGCTGCGGTGCTTACGTCACCTGCGCTGCCCTCGCAGCTGCCCCTTTGAGTCCCACCCCGTACAGCACCGCCTCCGCACCTCACGCCTCCCCAGCCTCGTCGCTGGCGCCTTATGAGGCGCCAGCGACTCCCTCGCGCGACGCTCCTCGTGGCCGCCGATGGCGGCCACTCGGAGGCGCGCGCCACCGCACTGTTCGTTTATAAGCGATCGCCGTAATTGCTCATACCGTTTAAATACCGTATCGGCGCCATCGATCTACGATATCCACTCCCGCTATCGATCGCAAAGCACTCTTCAGCGATCGACTGTCACAGACCGGAACCTGTCCGAAAACGGGTTTTAACAGAGCCGAACCGGCGGGTTACGCCGACTAAACCCGCGTTTACGAGGAGTATAACCAACGGGTCGACGCCGGTCGGATCGATATGGATCCTGCGACTGTGCAGCGACGAAGCGACGAGATACTCGACGGAATCGCCGCGGCCGTGGTCACCGAGCGGTCGACGCTAAAGACGGTCCTCGTCGGGCTGCTCTCGGACGGCCACGTCCTGCTCGAGGACGTGCCGGGGACCGGGAAGACGCTCACGGCCCGGTCGTTCGCGGACGCGGTCGACGTCTCCTTCTCGCGCGTCCAGTTCACTCCCGACCTGCTGCCGTCCGACGTCATCGGCTCGAACGTCTTCGACGAGAAGACCCGCGACTTCGAGTTCCAGCCCGGGCCGGTGTTCGCGAACGTCGTTCTCGCGGACGAGATCAACCGCGCCCCGCCGAAGACCCAGGCGGCGCTCTTAGAGGCGATGGAGGAGGGGCAGGTGACCGTCGACGGCGAGACCCATCCCCTCCCCGACCCGTTCGTCGTCATCGCCACGCAGAACCCCGTCGAGATGGACGGCACCTTCGAGCTCCCGGTCGCCCAGAAGGACCGGTTCGCCGTCAAGACCAGCCTCGGCTACCCCGACCGGGCCGGCGAGCTCGAACTGATCGACCGCCGCGCTGGTCGGCAGGCCTCCTCGCCCTCGATGCGGACGGTCTGCTCGCTCGACGCGCTCACGCGGCTCCGGCGCGTTCCGGAGTCGATCCGCGTGGAGGAGGGCGTCCGGCAGTACCTCGTCGACGTCGCCCGCGCGACGCGACGGGACGAGCGCGTGAACACCGGCGTGTCGCCGCGGGGCGTCCAGCGGTTCTTCGAGGTCGTGCGGACCCACGCCGCGCTCGCGGGGCGGAGCTACGCGACGCCGGACGACGTGAAGGCGATGGCGCCGCCCGCGCTGTCCCACCGGATAGTGGTGACCCCCGACGCGCGCGTCTCGGGCGTCTCGACGACGGAGATCGTGGACGACGTCCTCTCGGACCTGCCGGTGCCGCAGCTGCGCCCCTGAGCGTCGCGACCGACGGGCGTCAATTACCGATCGGAGCCGAAGACCAAGATTACGCCGCCGGCGACGAGCGCGACGAGCGCGCCGAACGGGAGGCCCTCGACGCCGAGCCGGGCCACTCCCAGCACGACCGCGATGGCGCCCACGCCGACGCTCGCGGCGGCCCCCGCGTGAACGAGCTCGCTCCGGGCGGTGCTCGCACCGCGTTGAACGCCGATCTGCCCGCCGACGGACACCGCGTTCTCGGCCGCGTCCCGCGCGAGGATCGTCGCGAGCGCCGCGAGCAGGAGCGCGATGGCGTCCGCCCCCTGCGTCACTCCCGTCACGAGCACGCCGAGGAACACGAAGCCGGTGCCGACGTCGATCAGGGCCCGACTCCACCGGAACCGGACCGGCGCCAGCGCCGCGGAGAGCGTCCACAGGCCCGCGATACCGGGAAGCAACTCGAGCCGCTGGGTGACCTGCGGGGGCTGGGTGGCCGCCCGTCCCAACGCGGCGAGAACGACGAGACCCCCGCCGAGCGCGACCAGCGCACCCAGCGCCCGGAGGGCCGTCCCGTCGCGACGAACGAGCCGTGTACCGATCCCGAACGCGAGGACGCCGACGACGGCCACCCGGAGGATCTCTCGCTGGAGGGTTCCGTCGGCGACGAGCGCCGCGGCGGCACCCCCGGCGATGAGGGCGACGACGCTGCTCGCGACCGCGGGGCGGCGGAGGAAGGGAGCGGTTACCCCGTCGGAGGTCGCCGCCGGTCCCGTCGCGTCCGGCGCCGTCATCGGCCACCCCCCTCGGTGGGCGTCATCGGCTCCTCCCCCCGATGGCCGTCATCGCCGCGCCAAGCGGCTGGTCGGGCGTCCAGTCGACGACGGGGACGCCCGCGTTCCGGAGGCCGCTCAGCCGGTGGGACCGCTCCAGTCGGGCGAGCCGCCCGCCCGCGGTCTCCGCCGTGGTGACGTCCGGGCTGACGACCGTGACGGCGGTCCCGCCGCTCTCGAACCGCTGAGCGATGCGGGAGGCCTCGTCGTCGCAGAGCGGCGAGATCAACACGACCTGCGTGTCCGCCCCGATCTCGGCCCGAATCCTGGACAGCTGGGCGTCGATCGAGACCGTCCCGTCGGCATCCGCGCCGTCGCCGTTCCGACCGTCTCCGGTGACGGATCGGGGCGGGGCTCCCCCGCCCTCCCGCTCGGCCGCGCGCGCCGGTTCCGGGGGATTCAGCCCGAAGGCCGGATCGGTCGCCAGCCGACGGTGGAACCGGCCGGCGTGATCGCGACCGCCTCGGGTCGGAAGCACGCAGACGCGCCGTCCGAACCCGGCCAGTCCGACCCGGTGATTCGCGTCGAACAGCGCGTCGCCGATGCGGCCGGCGGCGTCGGCGGCGAGCGCGACCGCGTGGGGCTCGGTCGCGTCCGCGGCTCGGTACGATTCGGGCCGCGCGTCCACGCACACCACCACCTCCGCGAGCCGCTCGGTGCGGAAGGTCATCGAGGTGAGTTCGCCCGTCCGCGCGTATCTGCGCCAGTCGATTCGGCTCGCGGGGTCCCCGCGCTGGTACTCCTCGACGGAGTGGAACTCGAGCCCCTCGCCCCCCTCGTCCGTGACCAGCGGGCCCGGGTGGTGGCCGCTCGGCGCGCGCAGCGGGACGTCCGGGACCGCCGCCTCGCACTCGAAGGCGCTTGCCGCGGCGATAGAGGTCTCGACCTCCACCGATCCGCTCGCGTCGCGACAGAGGGCGGTCACCGGCTGAAACACGTGACGCCCCGGACGGGCCCGGAGCTCGTAGCTGATCGTCGCCTCGCCGCCCGGGAGCAGCGACGTCGCACACCGCGGCGACCCGTCGGAGACCGAGAGCATCGCCGGGACCCCGTCGACGATCCGGACGTCGGCGATCGGCGCGTCCCCCTCGTTAGTGATCGTCGTCCGCACGGACACCCGCTCGCCGTCCGCCGGCGACGCCGGGTCTATCTCCCGTCGGACGGACAGATCGGGATCCGAAGTCGCAGTGAGACGCGGGTAGGCGGTGTACGCGCCGGCGACCGCGCCGACTAACAACAGTGGGGGGCGCTTCGCGAGGACGCCGATCGCCACCGCGAGCAGCGCGACGGCGGCGACCCCCTGCCAGCGACCGGTCCGCCGAACGGACGACGATCGACCCGTCCCGGACGACGGTTCGGCCGCGGCCCCGCCGTCGGTTCTGGCTGTCACTGGACCCCCTCCCGAGCCGCCGACCGCCGGTCCGAGCGGCGGTCAGAAGCTCGACCGGCGTCCCGCTCCGCGTCCCGGTCGGCGGTCGGTCCCGCGTTCGGTCTCGCGTTCGTGTCGCGGTCCGAGCGCCGCCCGCTCGCCGCGGTCGAGTCCTCACCTCCGGCCCGGTCGCCATCCTCGACCGCCGATCGCTCGTCGGCGGCCTTCGCCAGGATGGCGTCGACGGTTCGGCCGGCCGGATCGGCGTCGAGGGTGTGGCTCCGGACGGAGAGAGCGCCCGAGACGCCGCCCTCCGAGGAGGAAAGGTAGGGGGCGGCGACGGGGTCGCTCGTCCAGGTTCCCTCGTCGACGCGACGCGCGGCGTCGGTCCGCGAACGGCCCTCCGCGCGCATCGTCGCCCGGACCGCCGCCTCCCGGAGCCGACGGCGACGGTCGTTCTCCGACCCCGCGGAGAGGAACCGACGCAGTTGCCCGCCGCCGTCGCCGTCGAACGACGCGCCGGGATGCGTCGCCGTCAGGACGCCCTCGACGGCCGGCGGCGTCGCCTCGCTGACGCCGCGGACGCGCTGTGCCGCCGCGAGGAGCGACGCGAGCCCGACCGCCAGCAGGCCGAGGACCGCCAGCACCACGTAGTCGCTCCCGAGAGCCTCGATCGCCGCGTCGATCCGGAGCAGGCCCTCCGTCTCCGGAGCGAAGGCGACGAGCAGTCCGGCGCCGAGCGCCGCGACCCCCGCCAGGAGGAGCAGGACGCGGATCGCCCGGCCGACGCCGGCGAGCAGCCCTCCGGCGCCGGGTCGGCGCGTCTCCGCACCGCTCGGGTCGGTCACGTCGCACCGCCCTCCAGCGCTCGGAGTCCCTCGCGGGCCCGGTCGACCTCCGCGTCGACCGAGCGGCCGCCGTAGTGCACGTGCTCGAACGCGGAGACGATCGACTCGACGGCGTCGCGGTCGAGGCCGCGAGCGCGAGCGAGCGCCCGGCACTCGTCCGGGGTCGTCGTCGCGGGGCGCTCCGGGTTCAGCCGGCGTATCACCGCCACCCAGGCCCGGTCCACGTCGTGTTCAGGGTCCGTCCCGGGCCAGCGTCCGGCCGCCGACCGCGTCCCGGCTCCGGCGGTCGCTCGGGAGTCGCGCCCGATGAGATCGGCCAGCGCGTCCCGGTACCGATACGCCAGCGCGGCCACCCCCAGAACCGCCACGACCGGCAGGAGGAGACGGAAGAGCCGGCTCAACAGCGCGATCAGGCGGTCGAACAGCGAGGGTTCGTCGACCGCGGTCGCGCCGCCGGCGGCCCCGCTGGCGGCCCCGCCGCCGCTCTCCGCGCCGCCGCTCTCGATCGACTCCTGAATCGCGGCCGCGTCGTCCTGTCCTATCGGCAGGCTCTCCCAGTCCGGGTTTATCTCCTCGTCCGGATCGGTCGTCAGGCTCGTGTCCAGCGTCGTGGACGCGACGCTCAGCGACGTGATCGCCAACAGCGCTATCAGCGCCGACAGCAGTCGCGACCGATTCATGAATCGGGAGACGACGCGACGGACTGACAGCCGCTACTCGGCGACTCGGTGAGGACCAACTGCATTCACTGGGTGACCGCGCCACGGAGGGTTTAGTATAGACACCGTAACGACCGCGAGGCCCTCGCTATGGGGACGAGCCGAGAGGCGAACGGCCTCCCGTGACCGGAGCGTTCGGTCCGAGCGGCTAGCCGGAGTAGTAGTACTCGCCCTCGCGCTTCTGGGAGCTGTCGAGCTGCGAGCCCGGCTTGTTGATCCGGGGGCGACCCGTCCGCTCGTCGCGGCGGAAGGTGATGTCGAGGTCGGCGAGGAACTCGTTCATCCCCTCGCGCATCTCCTGTGGCGGGGTCGCGTGCCCGCGCTCGGCCGGCTCGCCGTCGAACACCATCAGGCGGTCGGCCAGCAGGTCGATCATGTAGATGTCGTGGTCGATCACCATCACGGTCGCGTCGTGGTTCTCCGCGTACCGACGGATCGCCGTCGTCGCGCGCACCCGCTGTTCGACGTCGAGGTGCGCGGAGGGCTCGTCGAGGAGGTAGAGGTCGGCCTCCTCGGAGAGGCACGCCGCGATGGCGACGCGCTGACGCTCCCCGCCCGAGAGGTCGGTGAGATTCTGCTCCATCACGCGGTCGAGCTGGAGCGGTTGAGCGATCTCCGTGTTCCAGTAGGAGCTACCGAACTCGTCGGTGATCGACGCGAGGAACGCGTCGACGCGCATCGGCTGGTCGATGTCGATGTACTGCGGCTTGTACGCGATGTCGAGCGCGAAGTCGAGCTCGCCCTCGTCCGGCTCCAGCGAGCCGGCGAACAGCTTCGCGAGGGTCGACTTCCCGATCCCGTTCGGCCCGACCACGCCGAGCACCTCGGAGCGGTTGATCTCGCCGCCCTCGACGTGTAGCTCGAACTCGCCCTCCCCGTAGGACTTCGTGAGCTCGGGATACTCGACCAGCGTCTCGCTCCGTGAAGAGACCCGCGGGGCGTGCTCCTCGAAGGTGATCGCGGACGGCCGGATCCGCATGTTCTCGTTGTCGAGGTACCCCTTCAGGTACTCGTTGATCCCGTTGCGGACCGACTTGGGATCGGTGATGACCCCGTACGCCCCCGGCTCCCCGTACGCGACGTGGAGTGTGTCGGCGAGGAGGTCGAGGATGGCGAGGTCGTGCTCGACGACGAGCATCGAGCGCTCGGCGGCGTCGTCGTCCGCGAGCTCGCGGATGAGCCGGGCGACGACCATCCGCTGGCCGATGTCGAGGTACGGCGTGATCTCGTCGAGGAAGTAGAAGTCGGCGTCGCGGGCGAGACACGCCGCGATGGCGACGCGCTGGAGCTCCCCGCCGGAGATGGAGTCGATCGACTGGTCCATCACCGGGTCGATGTTGAGCCGGTCGATGAGGGAGTCGAGCGCGCCGCGCTCGTCGGTGCGTTCCAACAGCTCGCGGGTGTTGCCGTCGAACTGGTTCGGGATCTGGTCGACGTACTGCGGCTTGCGCGCGACCGTCACGTCGCCCTCTTTCAGCGATTCGAGGTAGTTCTGGAGTCCCGTGCCGCGGAACCGGTCGAGCACGCGCTCCCAGTCGCCCTCCGACCCGTGGTCGCCGAGATTCGGAATCATCTCGCCGGCGAGCGCGTGGACCGCCGTCGACTTCCCGATCCCGTTCGGGCCGAGGATGCCGGTGACGTTGCCCGGCTCCGGGGTCGGCAGCCCGTACAGCGAGAAGGCGTTGTCGCCGTAGCGGTGGACCGGCTCCTCGTCGAGCTCGGAGGGGAGGTTGATGATCTCGATCGCGTCGAACGGGCACTTCTCGACGCAGATCCCGCAGGTCTCGCCGAGGCAGATCTCCTCGGAGATGTGGATCTGGTCCGGGTCGCCCTCGACCGCGTCCTCGCCGCGCTTCGTTATGCACTCCTTGCCCGTCCGGTTGGGCGGGCAGTAGTTCATACACTCGTAGTTACACCGGTCGGGCTGACACCGATCGAGGTCCACGACCGCGATACTGTCGTCCGCCATCTCAAGCCACCAGTTGGACGCCGGCCGTCGCAAGCACGGTGTAGCTGATGAACCACAGCGTGAACGTCAGAAACGCCACGTAGAGGTTGTCCTTGACGCCGAAGTCGCCGACGCCGATGGCCTTGTACAGCGGGTACTGGGCGACCACGAACGCGCCCATCACCAACACGATGGTCGTGCTGGCGGCGTCGACCGGATCCGTCCCGACGTACGCGGCCGAGACGACGCCGGCGACGATCCCCGCGAGACAGCAGATCGTCGTGACGACCACGCTTCGGGTGTGGCCCGTTATTCCGGAGTCGTTGCTCATACGAATCAATCGACGTGCACAGGTGAAAAGCCGTTCGTTCCGCCGAGCGCTCCGGCTCCGAGCGCGTCGTCGTCGCCGCGCTCCCGACCCCTGCAGACGACCGACGGCGGAGCGCGCGCGAGCCGCATCGCTGACTGACTGGTCAGTCTATCGGCCATTTACCGGAAAATATCACCTTATACCACGCCGATAACCAGCAATAAATTCCGGATCAGGCGTCAAAACCCCCGTTCGAGCGGCGTGACGCATCAACATTTATGACGTTGTGCAGTTTCGATTCGTAACGATGGAAGGAACTCAAACGGAGGGGCTCGACGACCTCCCGCCGAGCGCCAAGCTCGTCTTCAAGGTGCTCGAGTACAACGGGCCGTTGACCCAGAAGGGGATCGTCCAGGAGTCGATGCTGTCGGCCCGAACCGTCCGCTACGCGCTCGAACGGCTGGAGGGGATCGGCGTCGTCGACGAGGACGTCTACTTCGCGGACGCCCGGCAGAACCTCTACAAGCTCACCGAGCCCGCACAGGAGTTCACGGGCGACGAGAGCGAGGCCTCCTGTACCGCCGACTGAGCCGCCGCCGCGTCTCTCCGGCCTCTACTCGGCGTCCTCCGCAGATATTTCTCGCGCTCCGCGCACGGCCTCGGCGACGGTGAGCCCGACGGCGACGAGCAGCGCGAACGTCGCCGCCAGTACGAACGCCAGCAGCAGGAACCACGCGTCCGGACCGAACAGCGGGTAGTCCCGGGTGTCGATCACCGGCCCGAGGAGCTCCAGCGTCCGGACCGCGTACAGGAGGACCGCGAGGACCGCACCGGCGACGAGGCCGACGCGGACGTTCCGGTAGAACGCCAGCGACTCCAAGAGCACGAGCATCGGCGGCTTGGTCGACCGGTCGGCCGGACTGTCGTCGCTCACGGGCGCCCTTGCGAGCGCGCGCGCAAAGAGCCATCGGAACGCGGGAGGGGGGACGATCGGAACGCGGAGACCATCACGATCGAATATTCGTGTCTCAGGACCTGAAAACGCGAGACAGCCGTCAAGTGGGGCCGGGGCGAACGGTCGCGTATGGCCAGAGTCGTGCTGTCGGCGTTCCCGATGATCGATCCGGAGACGTACCGCGAGGTCCTCGGCGACGCGGTCGACGAGCCCGTCGAGATCGAGGTCGCCGAGCTGGGATCGACCGAGAACCTGATCGCGGCGGCCGACGGAGCCGACGCGGTGGTGACCGACATCGACACCCCGGTCACCGCCGAGGCGCTCGACGCGCTCGACCTCCGGGCGGTGGTCCGGTCTGCGGTCGGCGTCGACAACGTCGACGTCGGGGCCGCCGCGGAGCGCGGCGTCACCGTCACCCGCGTCCCCGACTACTGCACCGACGAGGTGGCGGCCCACTCCGTCTCGCTGCTGCTCGCCTGCCTCCGGTCGCTGAAGTCCTACGACGACGACGTCGCCGCCGGCGGCTGGAGCTGGGAGGCCGGGCGACCGGTCCGTCGCGTGAGCGCGTCGACCGTCGGGTTCGTCTCGTTCGGCCCGATCGCCCGGCGCGCGGCCGAGCAGATCGCCGGGTTCGACGCCGACCTCGTCGCCTACGACCCCTTCGTCGAGTCCGGGGAGATGAGAGAGTACGGCGTCGAGAAGGCCGAGTTCGACGAGCTGTTCGACCGCGCCGACCACGTGGGGGTCTACGCCCCCCTGACGGACGCGACCCGGGGCATGGTCGACGCCGACGCGCTCGGTCGTCTCGACGAGGACTCCGTGGTCGTCAACGTTGGGCGCGGGCCGGTCGTCGACGCCGACGCGCTGCTCGACGCGCTGGAGTCGGGGGCGATCAAGGGCGCCGGCCTCGACGTGCTCGCCGAGGAGCCGCCCGAGGACGACCCGCTCGTCGGGCGCGACGACACGCTCGTCACGCCGCACGCGGCGTGGTACAGCGAGGAGGCCCGCGACGACCTGAACCGGAGCGGCGCCGCCGACGTGGCCGCCGTGCTCAACGGCGAGACCCCGGAGGGGAGGGTCGATCCGAACGCCGACTGGCTCTGACTGGACGAGAGGAAGAGACGACGGATCGCGGCTACAGCCGGTCAAGCGCGTCGAATCCGCCCTCGTCCTCGTCGCGGTCACCGTCGCCGCCGTCGTCTTCGTCCCCTCCCTCGTCCGATCCCGCCTCGGCCGCGTCGAGCGCGCCGCCGTCGAGGCCCGCCGCGAGCCCGGGACCGAGGTCGTAGGTGTCGCGCACCGTCTGCGCCAGCACCCCCTCGCGGTCGAAGACGACGTAGACGGCGACGAAGTCGTGCGCGGCGGGCCGGAGGACGAACACCTCGCGGGGGTCGTCGTCCTCGCGCGACTCGTTGACGCGCGCGACGAGGGGTTCGATCGGGAGCCGGCCCGCCCTGAGGTCGGCGAACGCGTCGCCGCCCGGCGCGTCGGCGAACAGGTACAGCGCGCCGTTCGGCTCGCCGTCGTTCGACCGCGTGGTGATCGAGCCGACGGCCTCGCCCGCGGAGCGGAGCTGGTCCCACGCGTCGACGGCGGCCTCGAACATCCCCTCCACGCCGTCCGCGAACCGGAAGCGGCTCTCGCGGACGACCTCGACGTCGGCGAAGCGGGCCGACCCGTCGGTCCACGCCAGCGTCGCGTCGACGACGAACCCGGGCTGCAGCGACGCCGCGCGGTCGGCGATATCGCCCTCGTAGCCCTCGGCGGCGGCGTACAGCGGGTCGAACCGGTCCTCGGCGTCGGGGTCGGTCGGGTCGATCGGTCCCTCCGAGTGCTCGACGAGGACGAACTCCTCGGGGGGGTCTGACGGCCCGGTCCCGTCGATGTCGGGACGCGGGCGGCGGTCGTGGACGCGGAAACGGCCGCTCGTCGTCGGTTCCATACCCGACGGTCGGGCGGCGGGCGGAAAAGCCGGTCGGAACGGGGCACGCCGGATCCGGACACGCCGGATCCGTATCGTTATGGGGCGGGCGACCCAACCGAGCGGTAAATGGGGATCCTCGAGGACAAGTCGAACGCCCGCCTGTTCTACAAGTACCTCTCGAAGGTGTACGACCGGGTCAATCGGTTCACGTGGACCGAGGAGATGCGCGCGGAGGCGCTCTCGTGGCTGGAGTTCGGCGACGATCCGAAAGTGCTCGACGTGGGCTGTGGCACCGGGTTCGCCACCGAGGGACTGCTCGAACACGCCGACGACGTCCACGGGCTCGACCAGAGCGTCCACCAGATGGAGAAGGCGTTCGAGAAGTTCGGGAAACACGACCGCGTCAACTTCTACCGCGGCGACGCCGAGCGGCTCCCGTTCCGCGACGACACGTTCGACGTCGTCTGGTCCTCGGGGTCGATCGAGTACTGGCCGAACCCGGTCGAGGGGCTCCGGGAGCTCCGCCGGGTCGCGAAGCCGGGCGGGCAGGTGCTCGTCGTCGGCCCCGACTACCCGCACAACCCCGTCCTCCAGCGGGTCGCCGACGCGATCATGCTGTTCTACGACGAGGACGGGGCCGACCGGATGTTCGAGGCGGCCGGCTACGAGGAGTTCGAACACCACATCCAGCGGGCGAGCCCGCAGAGCCCGCGCGCGATCACGACGGTCGCTCGGATCCCGGAAGAGTAGCGACGCGGCGGTCGGGCGGCTCTCTCTCCTCCTCTCCCCGCCTCCCCCTCCTACCCCGACTCGACGATCGTCTCCAGCGTCGCGACGGGTCGACCGCCGACCGAAACCTCGACGGTCACCGTTCGCCCGGGTTCGAGGGTCGGGTCGTTGGTTCCCGCGACCCGGAAGGACGCCGACCCGCCGACGCGCCAGTCGCCGTCGGTCGCCGCGTTGAACGCGCCCGTCGGCCCGGGGTGAAATCCCGCAGCGGAGAAGAACGGGACCGGCGGCTGTCGGGCGAGCGGCTCCCCGTCGACGCGCACTCGGACGTCCAGCTCGCTCGCGTCGAGCGCGTCGCCGCCGCGGTGCGTGACCGCGATCCGATCGTCGGTCGCCGACAGCGACAGGGAGGCCGTCGGCGCCGGCTCGGCCGGGGCGTCGATCGCCGCGGTCACGACGCCGCCCGCCAGCACGACCGTGATGGCGAGCAGCAGGACGCCCGCGACCGGGGCGAGCCCGCGGGCGGACGGGGCGGCCGCCGGTCTCGTCTCCGTCGGCGAGTTCGTCTCGGTCGGGGGGTCGGCGTCGGTGGACACGGAGGGCGTGCCGCGGTATCCGTAAAAAGCGTCGGGGCGGGCCGGGCCCTACTCGCCGTCGTCCGCCTCGGCGGGGCGCGGCGTCGCGATCGGCTCGAGGCCGTCGACGAACACCGCGCGGGGCTCGTCGACGACGGTGACCCGATAGGGCGCCGCGGGCGAGAGGGTCCGGACCTCGCCGTCCGCGTCGGTGGTGCCGATCGCCTGACTGTCGCCGTCGCCGACGCTCTTCGTGACGGTGACGTCGGGGACGGGTTCGTCGGTCTCCTCGTCGCGGACGGTCACCGTCACCGGGCCGCCGGCGTAGCTGCGGTCGACGGTGACGTTGAAGCCGTCGCCGCTTGCGGAGACGGGCTCGGTGTCGGGGAACGCGTCGAGCGCGATCCGCTGGTGCTCCACGAACACCCGTCCCGTCCCGCCGCTGACGAAGGTGCGCAGGAGCCCGAACTCGTGGGGGATGGTGATCCGCTGGACCGAGCCGGCGCCGAACGCGTCGGGCTCGCGGAGCGACGCCGTCTCGGGGTAGGCCGCGGCGGTGGCCTCGATCGCCTCGTCGTTGCCGATGGCGCCGCCGCCGCGGTCCCAGCGGTCGAGGCGGAAGACCTCGCGGACGTACTCGCCGTCGGCGATCGTCGCCAGCACGACCGACCGGTCGCTCGACTCGATGTACACCTCGGTGGCCGCCACCTCGCCGCGCGCGGCCGAGAGCGCGTAGTCGCGGACGGGGCCCTCGTACACCTGCAGCGCGACCTGCAGCTCGTCGAGGCGGGTCGGGGAGCTGAACCCGTCCGTCTCCTCCGCGAGCGCGTCGAGCTCGTCGAGCCGCTCGTCGTACTCGCGGGCGATCGCGGCGATGCGGACGAGCTCGTCGAGGAGCTCCCGGTCGGAGATCTCGCCCGCGGCGTGAGCGCTGAACGCCTCCGCCTGCCGGCTGTTGAGGGTCACCTCGTCGCGCTCGACACGGTTGATCGCGGCGAGGATCCGGCGCTGCCGTTCCGCGCTCGTCTCGGCGGCCTCGATCCGTTGGACGGCCGCCGCGGTCTCCATGGCGGCATCGGTCTCGTCGACGGCGAAGTCGACCGACGAGCCGAGGTTCGCGCCGCGGCTCCCGGACCCGAAGCGCGTGTCGACGTCGCTCGGCGCGGACAGCGTCCGGAAGGTGAGGTTCTCCCGGTCCACCTGCAGCGGGTCGCGATCGGCACCGAGCGCGCCGACGCTGGGTCCGGCGCCCGTGTCGGCGGGGGCGGCGCTCTCCGCGGCCGAACCGGCCACCGTCGCGGGGTCGGCGACCGCCCCCGCGACCGCCGCCGGCGACACCGCACCGGCGATCGGCGCGAGCAGAAGCAGCACCGCGAGGGAGATCGGGAGGGCTCTCATACGCGTTCGGTTCGCGTCAGGACATAAAAAATCCACCTCAACGAGCCGGCGAGAGCCGTCGCGGTCCTCGGTCGACCGGACCTCACGAGCCCGACGGCGGGCGAAACGAACGATGGAAAGCGTTTTGCCCGGCGCCTGAGTGCGATGATCCGTATGCGGAACGCCCCCTCTCGAGCCCTCCTCGTCGGGCTGGTGGTCCTCGCACTCGTCGCGAGCGGTGTCGCGCCCGTCGCGGGGGACGTGCCCTCCTCCTCGCCTTCGCCCTCCCTCGACGCCGACGCGTCGGCCGCCGATTCGTCGGTCGTCGGCCCGCCGGTCCTCGGTCGGTCTGCCGTCGACTCGGCGGCCGTCGACTCGCCGACCGCCGAACAGATCGACGAGTCGTTCGACCCGGCCACGGCGACGCGGATCCGGATCGAGCCGACGTCGGACCGGGACGCCCGGTGGACCGTGTCGGTCAGGTACGCGCTCAGCGACGAGACCGACCGCGCGGCGTTCGACGTCGCCGGAGACAGGTTCGTCGACGGCGAGATCGGCCCCGACGCGGCGCTGTTCGAGGGGTTCGCCCGCGAGGCCAGTCGGAACACCGACCGGACGATGCGGATCGAGGACGTCGACCGCGAGGTCGTCGTCCACGAGGATCCCTCGTCGTTCGAGGTCGCGACCGACGAGACGACGGCGGTCGGCGAGCTCCGGCTGACGTTCGTCTGGACCGAGTTCCTCGCGCAGGACGGCGAGAACCTGGTGTTGGGCGACGCGCTGACGACGCCGAACGACGGGACGTGGCTGCTCTCGCTCGAGGAGGGGCAGACGCTCGAAGTGGCGACGCCGGACGGATACACCGTCACCGGGACCTCGGACGCCACGGACCGGCTGAGCGACAACGCCGTGATCGTCGAGGGGCCGCGCGTCTTCGGCGAGGATGAGCGGGTCGCGATCGTGTACGCGCCGGCGGGCGCGACGCCGCCGTGGACGATGCTCACCGCCGCGATCGTCGTCGCCGCGGTGCTCATCGCCGGGAGCATCGTCGGCTATCGGCGGATCGGGGGAGACGCCCCCGCCGTGGGGGACGAGAGCGTCGGCAACGGGGCGATCGACAGCGACGGGGCGGGACCGGCGGACTCCGGCCGACGCGACGCGGCGACCGGCGGCGCCGACGGAGCCGCCTCGGGCCCGGCGAGCGACGGGTCAGGGGCCGGCGACGCGGCGGCGGCCGAGGAGGACGACGGGGAGGACCTCTCGCTTCTGTCCGACGAGGAGCGCGTCGAGCGCCTCCTCGAGGACAACGGCGGGCGGATGCGACAGGCCGACATCGTCGCCGAGACCGGGTGGTCGGACGCGAAGGTGTCGCAGCTGCTCTCCGCGATGGCGGACTCGGGGCGCGTGGAGAAGCTCCGGCTGGGCCGGGAGAACCTGATCTCGATCCCGGACGGCGAGGGCGACGACTCCGACGGCGAACCCGGAGACGGCGAGTCCGGTGCCTGAGCCCGCGACAGTGAGTCCGGGACTCGAGGCCGCCGGGGGCGACTCCGAGACCTGAGCCCGGCGACGAGGTCGAGAAGCCACGATCTCGAGAGGGAAACCGCGAGCCCGTAGTGAGGCGTTCCGAAAGCTCTTACAGGCCGAGCGACGGAGTATCGATCATGAAAGTTCTGGTGACAGTCAAGGAGGTCGCGGAGCCGGACGACGACTTCGCGATCGATGGTACCGACATCGCGGCGTCCGACCTCGAGTACGACCTCAACGAGTGGGACGATTACGCGGTCGAGGCGGCGGTACAGCTCGCCGAGGCGGGGATCGCGGACGAGGTCGTCGCCGTCACCATCGGGCCGGAGCGCGCCGAGGAGACGATCCGGATGGCGCTCGCGAAGGGCGCGGACCGCGCCGTGCGGGTCTGGGACGACGCCTTCGAGGCCGGCTTCGCCGACGTGCCCGCGAAGGTCACGACGTTCGAGGCGGTCGTCGAGGCGGAGGAGCCCGACCTCGTGCTCGGCGGCGTGCAGGCCGCGGACACCGGGTTCGGCGCGACGGGCGTCGCGCTCGCGGAGCGGATCGGCTTCGAGCACGCCGCCGTGGTCAACGACCTGGAGGTCGACGCCGACGCGGGCGTCGCGAACGTCCACCGCGAGCTGGAGGGCGGCGTCGAGGAGCTGACCGAGGTGGACCTCCCGGCCGTGCTGACGGTCCAGACCGGGCTCAACGAGCCGCGGTACGCGAGCCTGCGCGGCATCCGACAGGCCCAGCGCAAGGAGATCGACGCGAAGGACCTGGCCGACCTCGGGCTGTCGCCCGACGACGTCGAGAGCGGGCTGACGATCACCTCGATGTACGAGCCGGAGAGCGAGTCGGACGCCGAGATCATCGAGGGCGACGCCGGCGAGGCGGCGGGGCGGCTCGCCGAGGTCCTCACCGAGTTGGGGGTGAGCGCGTGATGAGCGTGCTCGTCGTCTCGGAACACCGTCGCGGGGAGCTTCGAGACGTCTCGTACGAAGCGATCACGGCCGGCCGCGAACTCGCCGACGCGCGGGACGGCGACCTCCACGTGGCGGCGATCGGAGGCGACCTCGACCGGTTCGCCGAGGACCTGAACCGCGAGGGCGTGGACGCGGTCCACTCGGTCGCCAACGGCGAGGAGTTCGACCACAACGTCTACCAGTCGGCGGTCGGGGCGCTGCTCGAGAAGACCGGCGCGGGGACCGTCGTGATCCCGAACTCGGTCAACGGGCTGGACTACGCGCCCGCCGTCGCCGAGGCGCACGACCTCGCGCTGGTGACCGACGCGGTCGGCTTCGAGTACGACGACGGGCTGACCGTCACCCGCGAGATGTACGGCTCGAAGGTGGAGACGACCGTCGACGTCGACGGCGACCGCTTCGTCCTCACCGTCCGGGGCGGCGAGTGGCCGCCCGCGGAGGGCGTCGGCGACGCAACGGTCGAGTCCGTCGAGGTCGACCACCCCGAGTCCGGCGCGCGCGTCAAGGGCTTCGAGGAGGTCGGCGGCGGCGACGTCGACATCGCGGACGCCGACGTGCTGGTCTCGGTCGGTCGCGGTATCGAGGAGGAGGAGAACCTGGAACTCGTCGAGGAGCTGGCCGACGCGCTCGGCGCGACGCTCTCCGCGTCCCGGCCGATCGTCGACAACGGCTGGCTCCCGAAGAACCGACAGGTCGGGCAGAGCGGGAAGGTCGTCACGCCCGACGTGTATATCGCGATCGGCATCTCCGGGGCGGTCCAGCACGTCGCCGGCATGAAGGGGTCGGACACGATCGTCGCGATCAACACCGACCCGAACGCGCCGATCTTCGACATCGCGGATTACGGCATCGTGGGCGACCTGTTCGACGTGGTCCCCGCGCTCATCGACGAGTTCGCGTAAGAGAAAGTTAAGCGAAAGGGGAAAAGCGCGAGCGGAGCGCGGAGCGGAAGACGAGGGGCTGCCGCGAGAGAAACACCTTTTAAGATCGTCGGGGATGTGACGATTATGCCACACGTCCGGGGGACGGTTCACGGCGTCGCCGCGATGGTGACGCTCGTGGTCGGGTCGATGCTGACGAACACGATCCGCGAGGAGTACGAGCTGTTCGCGCAGGTCGCCGCGGCGACGACGCACCTGCTGATCGATGTCGCGGCGCTGCCGGTCTCGCGGGAGATCGCCGAGGTCGTCGTGCCGGTCGGCGTACTGATGGCGATCTGGGTGTTCGCCTACGAGCTCCAGCGGCTCTCGCGGAGCGGGTGAGGGTCGGAAGGAGCGACGCGAGCGTTTGTTTCCTCCTTCCCGACCGGTGCGGTCCGGTCCGTTCTCGGGGCGTTTATCACCCCGCCCACCCTCCCCTCCGCCATGAGCGAGGCCGACGAGCAGACGGCTGCGACCGCGACCGGCCGGGAGATATGGATCGAGAAGTACCGGCCGCAGTCGCTCGACGACATCCACGGACAGGAGGAGATCGTCGAGCGGCTCCAGAGCTACATCGATCAGGACGACATCCCTCACCTTCTTTTCAGCGGGCCAGCAGGTGTAGGTAAGACCACCGCGGCCACTGCCATCGCCCGACAGGTGTACGGCGAGGACAACTGGCGTGGGAACTTCCTCGAACTGAACGCCTCCGACCAGCGCGGGATCGACGTGGTGCGCGACCGGATCAAGGGGTTCGCGCGCTCGTCGTTCGGCGGCGACTTCCGGATCGTGTTTCTCGATGAGGCGGACAGTCTCACCGATGACGCTCAGTCAGCATTACGCCGGACGATGGAGCAGTTCTCCGACAACACGCGCTTCATCCTCTCGTGTAACTACTCGTCGAAGATCATCGACCCGATCCAGTCGCGGTGCGCGGTCTTCCGCTTCTCGCCGCTCTCGGACGAGGCGGTCGCCGCGCAGACCCGCGAGATCGCGGCGGCAGAGGGGATCGAGGTGACCGACGCGGGCGTCGACGCCCTCGTGTACGCGGCCGACGGCGACATGCGCCGCGCGATCAACTCCCTGCAGGCGGCGGCGACGACCGGCGACGTGGTCGACGAGGAGGCGGTGTACGCGATCACGGCGACCGCGCGGCCCGAGGAGATCGAGTCGATGGTGACGAACGCCCTGGAAGGGGACTTCTCGCGGGCGCGAGCGACGCTGGACACCCTCCTCACGGAGACGGGGATGGCCGGCGGCGACGTGATCGATCAGCTCCACCGCTCCGTCTGGGAGTTCGACCTGAGCGAGCGCGAGGCGGTCGCGCTGATGGAGCGGATCGGGGAGGCCGACTACCGGATCGCCGAGGGCGCGAACGAGCAGGTGCAGTTGGAGTCGCTGCTCGCCTCGTTATCCTTGGAAGAGTAGGTCGTCTCCGGTTCGGGATTCCGTTCGGATCGCAAGAGTGGCTGTTTCGGAGTTTCGTTCGGTCATTTATACTGGATTCAGGGCGGTAGTGACAGAGCGATCAACACCGCCAACGCCCCAGCCGTCGCTTATAAACCGTTAACTGCGGATCGACGGCGACCACCGCCAACGCCCCAGCCGTTCGCTTATAAACCGTTAACTGCGGATCGACGGCGACCACCGCCAAAGCCCCAGCCGTGAAGCGGACGCACGCTCGTTGCGCTCCTCACTCGGTCGCTCACGCTCCCTCGCTGCGGTGCTTACGTCACCTGCGTCCGCTTCACGGCTGCCCCTTTGAGTCCCGCCCCGACCGCAACCGCCCCGCACCTCAGGCCTCCCCAGCCTCGTCGGCCGGCGCTTATAGTGCTTCACAGAAGATTTAGGTGTACTCTGCGTGGGTAGGGTAATGACTGGACGGGAGAAAGAGATCGTCCGACACCTCAGTGAGGACGATCTCGACCGCTTGCTCACACAGACTGATAGCGAGAAGGTGAGCAAGCGGCTCACCTTCATCAAACGGCTGTACAAGGGTGCAACGCTCGAAGACGCAGCCGATGATGTTGGAAAGTCCCAATCAACCGGGAGTCTCTGGGCCAAACGCTGGAATGAGGGTGGACTCGGGAAACTCACGCCGAACTTCGGAGGCGGGCGGCCTCCGAAGCTCGGCGATGACGAGCGTGAGCGTCTTATCGAACGACTCGAAGAAGGCGAACCCTGGAAGAAACAGGAAATTCAGCACCTGCTGAACACAGAATTTGACGTCGAGTTTCATCCGAACTATCTGCCACGATTCCTCTCTGATCTTGGCCTCTCGTACGCGATTCCGCGTACGGAGAGGCCAGATCGACCTGATAATGCCGATGCAATCCTCGACGAACGCGTTTCCGACGCGTTCGCCGAGGATGAGGTAGACGAGCCACACAACAAACAGCCTGAAGACGACAGTGACGAGGAATGGACGGTCGATGATGATGTTCGAACAGATGGTGGGACGACGGTCGGTTTCTTCGATATCTCGCACCCACAGCCATGGGACAATTCCCAGCGACTCTACACCGTCAGTGAGCCGACGATCACCCGGCCGCTGGTGAAAATCGACACACCAGCGGCCGGGTTCTATGCGCTCAACGGTGAGAGCGTCCTCCAGTTCCCGCCCACCCAAGAGAAAGAGCAGATCTGCGCGTGTTTCAAGGAGGTTCGCGAGCAGAATCCGGGCGAGCGGATTCTGCTCGTCTTGGACAACTTCTCCTCACACATCTGTGCGCACACGCGGAAACGCGCCCACGAACTCGGAATCGACCTCATCTTTCTCCCAGTCGGCTCACCGCATCTCAACCCGATTGAGCCAGTCTGGAAAAGTCTCAAATGGGAGTCATCGCCCCTCATCGTGGAGGGCGCGGCAGAGTACCGCGCCCTCCTCGATGAAATCTTCACGAAGTTGACCGACCAGCTGAGTTTCGCAGGCTCGTGGATCAAGAATCATCTCAGCGGATTCATCCAGAAGTTGCGTTAATCACTATAAGCGCCGGCCGACTCCCTCGCGCGTGCTTCTCGGCCGCGGAGCGGCCTCGAAGGCACGCGCCACCGCGACGCTCACAGTTATAAATCGCCGTCCCGGGGCGCGCTTTTTAAGCCACGCGCGAACCGACGGCGGGTATGCTCGTCGTCGTCTCGGACACCCACTCGCGCGAGGAGACGAAGCTGCAGGGCCGGACCGCGGAGGCGGTCCGCGAGGCCGACCTCGTCGTTCACGCCGGCGACTTCTACCGCGAGCCGGTGCTCGACGCGTTCGAGTCGGTTTCTCGGACCCTCCGCGCCGTCTACGGCAACAACGACGACCCGGCGACCCGCGACCGGTTGCCGGAAGTCCTGACCACCGAGTACGCGGGCGTCCGGTTCACCGTCACGCACCGCCACCGCAGCGGCGACACCGGGCTCGTGATGCTCGGCCGGGAACGCGACGCCGACGCCGTGATCTGCGGACACAGCCACCTGCCCCGGTTCGACGACTCCGGCGCGCTCCCGATACTGAACCCCGGGAGCCACGCGCAGCCCCGAGGGAACCGGCCGGCCCACGCGGAGCTGGAGCCGGCGTCTGAGGGGGAGAGCGAGGACGCGCTGAACGGGCGGCTCGTCACGCCGGACGGCGAGGTCTTCGAGGAGTTCCGGATCGAGCCCTGAGTCGGACGTTTCGGTCGGCTGTACCGGTCTGTCGCCGAAGCGCGACGCCCCGCTCCGTCGGTCACGCCGGAGGGGCAGGGGGTGGGGAGAGGGAGGGGTCGCAGGGCGAGACCCGAGCGGGCGGGTGTCGTGTGCCGTCGTGGTTCTCCGGTCGGTGACCGATCGCGGGGTGAGGGCCGAAGCGGGGGACGCATCGACACCTTGTGCCGGTGATAGCTTATAGGTAGCTTATGGACAAAAGCGCGTTTTAGTCATCGACCGAGGGCGGCCGGGATCGGGACACAGACGGACGACTGAAACCGGCCAGCGACCGGGCTGCCGAAACGCATAACACCGTGCCGACGGATGCAGGTGTATGCTCCCGGTCGAACCGCTGTTCGTCGTGATCCTCCTCGTCTTGCTCGGGTTCTTCTTCTTCGCGTTTCTGCTCGTCCGGCGCACCCTGACGGGGCTCCGTGAAGGGTACAACGACGGGCAGCGGTAAGATGGTCGTCGTAACCGTCGCCACCCTCGGCGTCGCCGCCGCGGCCAGCCTCTTCATGGCGTGGTCGATCGGCGCCGGCTCGTCCGGGTCGACCCCGTTCGCGCCGGCGGTCGGCGCCAACGCCATCTCCGTGATGCGCGCGGGGCTCGTCGTCGGCGTGCTGGGCCTTCTGGGCGCGATCCTGCAGGGCGCGAACGTGACGGAGGCGGTGGGGACCGAGCTGATCGGCGGCGTCACCCTCACCGCCGGCGCGGCGATCGTCGCGCTGCTCACCGCGGCCGCGCTCGTCGCGATCGGCGTGTTCGCCGGCTACCCGATCGCGACGGCCTTCACCGTTACCGGCGCGGTCGTCGGCGTCGGCCTCGCGATGGGCGGGGACCCGGCGTGGCCGAAGTACACCGAGATCCTCACGCTGTGGGTCCTCACCCCGTTCGTCGGCGGCGGCGTCGCCTACGGCGTCGCGCGGATGCTCACCGGCGAGGCGCTCCCCGAGCGACCCCTCACCGCCGCGCTCGCCGGTCTCGTCGGCGCGATCGTCGCGAACGTCGGGTTCGCGCTGCTCGGGCCGGCGGGCGAGCAGGCGTCGCTGTCGGAGGCGCTCGGTCCCGGGCTCGGGCTCGGCGCGATCGGCACGCCCCTAGTCACGGCCGCGGTCGCCGCGGTCGTCGCGATCGCGGTGTACGCCGACCTCGGTCGCGACCGCGCGGGCGCGCAGCGCCGGTTCCTCCTCGCGATGGGCGGGCTCGTCGCCTTCTCGGCCGGCGGCTCGCAGGTCGGCCTCGCGATCGGGCCGCTCGTCCCGATATTCAGCGACGTCGGGGTCCCCCTGTGGGCGCTGCTCGTCGGCGGCGGGACGGGACTGCTTATCGGCTCGTGGACCGGCGCGCCGCGGATGATCAAGGCGATCTCGCAGGACTACGCCTCGATGGGGCCGCGGCGGTCGATCTCGGCGCTCATCCCGTCGTTCGCGATCGCGCAGATCGCCGTCGCGTTCGGGATCCCCGTCTCGTTCAACGAGATCATCGTCTCCGCGATCGTCGGTGCGGGCTACGCCGCCGGCGACGCGGGCGTGAGCCGGGCGAAGATGGGGTACACGGTGTTCGCGTGGATCGCGTCGCTCGTGGGATCGTTAGTACTCGGGTTCGGCGTGTACACCGCCGTGCAGTTCGTGTTGTAAGTGGTGTGAGGATCGGTTGGATCGATAAACGGTAGATGTTCGTTTATAAGTCGTTAGCGCCGGATCGACGGCGAACCCCTCCAAAGCCCCAGTCGGCTCCGGTCGAGGGGCTCGCTGCGCTCCTCAGTCGCTCGTTTCACTCGCTCCTTGCGGTGCTTGCGTCGCCCATCTTCTCGGAGCCGACTGCCCCTTTGAGTCCCACCCCGCACAGCACCGCCCCGCACCTCACGCCTCCCCAGCCTCGCCGGCTCGGCGCTTACAAGCGCCGAGCCGACTCCCTCGCGCGTGCACCTCGCGCCCTGCGGGCGCTCGGCGGCACGCGCCGACCGCAACAGCGATCGCAACGATTACTCGTCGCTCGGATACGTCGGCAGCCGCGCGGACTGCGCGCTGCCCCTGACCGACGGGAACGGGAGGTCGGCACGCGTCGCTGCGACCTCCTCACCGTCGACGCGCACAGTCACGTCGGCGGCCGCGAGGTCGGCGTCGAACCGGACGAGCGCCAGCGCGATCGGCTCTCCCGAAGCGGGGCCGACAGCCGCACGGGTCACCTCGCCGACCGCCTCGTCGCCCGCGAAGACGGCCGCACCGGGGGACGGCAGAACCTCGTCGTACCCCTCCGGGTCGGCGTCGCCGTCGATCTCGGCGGTCGCGTCGGCGAGGCCGTCGAGGTCGAGCCCGACGAGCCGCCGGCTCGGTCGCCCCTGGTTCTCGACGCGGGAGACGACCTCCTGCCCGACGTAACACCCCTTCTCGAAGTCGAGGGCGTTGCGGAGCCCGAGGACGTTCGGCACCGTCCCCTCCAGTTCGTACTCGAACAGGGGCGTGCCGGCTTCGAGCGAGAGCGCGTCCCACGTCCGGTAGCCGAACGGGGCCGCGTTGAGCCCGCGGTTGAGCAGGGTGTCGAGCACCTCCTCGGCGTCCGCGGCCGCGCAGACGACCTCGTACCCCTCCTCGCCGAGGGGCGCGTCGCTCGCGATCACGGTGACGCCGGCGTCGACCATCGACCCGCGGACAAAGGATAGCGGCTCCTCGGGCGCGCCCGGTCCGCCGAGCACCGAGGCGATCTTCTCGGTCGACTTGGGGCCGTGGACCCCGAAGACCCCGAGCTCGTCGGAGATGTCGTCGATCGCCACGTCCTGGATGAACACCTTGCTCGCCCAGTCCTCGGCGACCGCCTCGGCGCGCTCCGGCGGGAGGAAGACGAGCAGGCGCTCGTTCGCGTTGTACACGTACATGTCCGTCTCGATGCCGCCCTGCGGGTCGAGCAGGAGCGCGTACACCCCCCGCCCGTCCTCGTCCGGGACGCGGTTGGAGACGGCGTTGTCGACGAACTCGACGCGGTCCTCGCCCGTGACTGCGAGCACGCCGTACCCCATCTCGATCGCGCCGACGACGTTGCGGACCGCCTTGCCGACGCGCTCGGGCTTCCCGTAGTGATCGACCACCCGACGACCGCCGCGGTCGCGGTACACCGCGCCGTGGGCGCCGTGAGTGTCGGAGACGAGAGTCATACCAGTAGAGAGTCGGGGGAGCGGCAAAAGGTCGCTGGCTTCGTCTGGCGCGGGCGGTCACTCCCGTGCGGACCTCTCGAACGCGCGGGCCTCTCGAACGCACGAGTCGCTACAGCCCGAGACGGTCGCGAACGGCGTCGACGAGGGTATCCGAACCGTTCTCCATCCGGTCTTCGGGATCGGGGACGACGCGGTCGTGGGGGTACACGCGCACTTGCTCCTCGCTCTCGACGGTGATGAGCGAGTCGGCCTTCAGCGCCGACAGCGCCTCCTCGACGGCGTCGATGTCGGCGTCGACGGCCGCGCGCAGCTCCAGCACCGTCATCCCCTCGTCGCCGCGGTCGACGAGCGCGTCCAACAGCGCGACCTCGACGTCCGGCCGGTCGCGGTACTCCGGCTTTGCGGCCATGCGCAGTAGTTGGACAGGATGCGGTTTACGTCTACCGGCGAGAGGCGAGTCGCCCTCGTCGGCGGACCCTACCGGACTAGCCGCGAACAGGAGCCGCAGAGGTTCTCCTCTTTCACGTCGACCTCGCGGACGGTCGGCGAGAAGGACATGACGCACTTGCTGTTGTCGCAGTGCTCCAAGCCGAGCGTGTGACCGATCTCGTGGACGACCTCCTTGCGCACGCGATCGGAGAACACATCGACCGCGGGCTTGGTGGAGACGCCCCCGTCGGAGGAGGTTCGGAGCCGGTGCGTCGAGATGACGGAGCCGCTGCCGTTGAGGTACGCGAGCCCGAACACGTAGTTCCGGCGTCGGTAGTAGAGGTCGCGCGGGGTGATCCCGATGTTCTTGTCGCCGCCGCCGACGCGGCCGACGGTCTCGATGAGGTCCTCGGCGCGGTACTGGTCGCGGCCCTCGTCGTAGGCCGTCTCGGGGATCGGCTGGTCGTCGTGGACGGTCACGTCGCAGTCGTATACCGAACGAAGCGCGGCGGAGGCCTCGCGTTTCACTCGGGGGGTGACCTCCCCGACTGGGACGATGTCCACGAGCATGGAACCGCTTATGACCGCCGCAATCATAAAGCCCGCGCCGTGGTCGCCTCCTCACGTCGCGCGCTGGTCGACGAACTCGCAGAACACGACGACCTCGTCGAGGTCGGAATCGGCGACCGGCCAGGGGTCGCGCGAGCGCTCGCGGAGCGAGGCCGCCGCGTCGTCGCCGTCGACGTCGAGCCGGGAGACCGGACGCGCGCGGCCGCACGAGAGATCGAAGCCGAGGCGGCCGGCGGCTCGCTCCGGGTCCAGCGAGGGGACGTGCTCGCGCTCGTGGACGGGAAGGCGGACGAAAGCGATCCCGGACCGATCGTCGACGCGGGCGAAACGGACGCGCTCGACGCGATCGACGCGGTGTACGCCTGTCACCTCCCGGCCGAACTGCAGCGCCCGACCGTCGCGCTCGCCGACCGGCTCGAGGCCGCCTGCGTGTTCACCACCCTCGGGTTCGAGGAGCCGGTCGTCCCGGTCCGGCGGCGCTCCGTCGAGGGGGGCTCACTGTACGTCGCGCGCGGCGGAGCGGGCGAGAGGCGGTCGGCCGGCCCGGAGTGAGACACGGGGGACGAAACCGAACGGGACCGGCCGGATCGGCGAGAACCCGAACGTTCTTTCCCGCTCCTGCCGGCGTACGGGTATGCAGGTCGACGCAGTCGTCCTCGACATCGACGGGGTGTTGGTCGACGTGGCTGACTCCTACCGGCGGGCGATCATCGAGTCCGTCGAACGGGTGTGTGACAAGACGATCGATCGCGACGCGGTCCAGTCGTTCAAGGACGCCGGCGGGTTCAACAACGACTGGGAGCTGACGAACGCGGCCGCCCTCTACGTGCTCGCCCGCCGCGAGGGGCTCGGAATGGACGTCGAGACGTTCACGGACCGAGTCGCGGAGGGCGGCGGCGGACTCGACGCCGCGAAGGAGGTCGTCGGCGACCTCCCCCGCGTCGCGCAGGCGCGGGTCCGCGACCAGTGGGACACCGACCGCCTCCGCGAGACGTTTCAGGCGCTGTATCTCGGCGAAGAGTTGTACCGCGAGCTTGAGGGCGGCGAGCCGCCGCTGTCGGCGCCGGGATACATCCACGACGAGCCGACCTTGGTCGAACCGAAGACGATCGCCGACCTCACCGACCGGTTCGACGTGGGCGTGTTGACGGGGCGGCCCGCCGCCGAGGCGGCGATCGCCTTGGAGCGCGTCGGCCTCGACGTGCCCGAGGACCGCCGGTTCACGATGGACGACTGGGAGGAGGGGAAGCCGCACCCGCGGGCCCTCGTCGAACTCGCGGAGCGGTTCGACGCCGAGCGGGTCGCCTTCGCCGGCGACACCCTCGACGACGTGCGGACCGCGCGCAACGCCGACGACGAGGACGCGACCCGCGTCTACTACGGAATCGGCGTCCTCACCGGCGGCCTGACCGGCGACGAAGGGCGCCGGAAGTACGCCGAGATCGGGGCGGACGCCGTCATCGAGGACGTGAACGAACTGGTCGAGCTGTTGGAGTAGAAGATGGGCCTTGCCGGATTCGAACCGGCGATCAACTCGTTATGAGCGAGTCGCTTTAACCGGACTAAGCTAAAGGCCCGTAATTCGGGGTAAACGGGACGAACCCTTTAGCGTACCGAATCCGCGCGATCGCAAGACGTGACCGGCGGTGAAGTCGACGACACTGAATCGACACCCACCGCTACGAGGTCTAGGAAACGGAGAGACGCCGAAGCCAGGACTCGAACCTGGGACCGCCTCGTTAACAGCGAGGCGCTCTACCAACTGAGCTACTTCGGCTCGATTCAGCGTACTCGATTCGTTTTGATAGGGCTTTCGTTTCCGCCCGACTCGGGTGCGATCGGTTACCGCGTCCCGATCTCGCCGACTCGCAGTCTCCCGATCGCCACTCGGATCACTCCGCTCGTCCGGTGACCGACACGTTTTCGGCCGGACCGCGAGAAGCCGACTCCATGGACGATCTCGAGGCGGTGCTGTCGCGCGTTCGCGACCGGGCGGTCCCCGACTCCGCGGAGCGCGAGCACCTGCGGACGGTCGCAGCCGAACTCGCCGACCGGACGCGCGAGGCGATCGCCGACCTCCCCGTCGACGCCGACGTGGTGCAGGTGGGGTCGACCGCCCGCGGCACGTGGGTCTCCGGTGACCGGGACATCGACCTCTTCGTGCGGTTCGACGCCGACCTCGACCGCGAACAGCTGGAGGAGTACGGCCTCGCCGTGGGCCACGCCGTCCTCCCCGACGGCCACGAGGAGTACGCGGAACACCCCTACGTGAAGGGCACTCACGAGGGGTTCGACGTGGATCTGGTCCCCTGCCACGACGTGGCGACCGCCGGCGACCTCGTCTCCGCCGTCGACCGCACCCCGTTCCACGACGCGTACCTCTCCGCGCGGCTGGACGACGCGGTCGCCGACGACGTGGTGCTCGCGAAGGCCTTTTTAAAAGGGATCGGCGCGTACGGTAGCGACCTCCGCACCGAGGGGTTCTCGGGATACCTCACCGAGCTGCTCGTCTTGGAGCTCGGCGGGTTCGTCCCCCTCGTGGAGTCCGCGCGGAGCTGGCACCCACCGGTGGAGTTCGACCCGGAGGGCCACGCCGAGCGGACCTTCGACGACCCGCTCGTCGTGGTCGACCCGACCGATCCGACGCGGAACGTCGCGGCCGTCCTCTCGGCGGCGAACCTCGCGCGGTTCCAGCACTACGCCCGCGAGCTGCTCGCGGCGCCGAGCGAGGGGCTGTTCGATCCCGCGGAGCCGACTCCGCTCGACCCCGCCGGCGTTCGCGACCACCTCGACCGGCGGGAGACGACCCCGGTGGCGGTCGTGTTCGACGCGCCGGACGTAGTCGACGACCAGCTGTGGCCGCAGCTCCGGCGGTCGCTCGACGGGATCGTCGGCGGGCTGGACGAGCGCGGATTCGACGTGCTCCGGGCGCGGGCGATGACGGACGCGACGGGTCCGGAAAGCGACGGAGCCGGCGCCGAGCGCGCGGCGCTGTACGCCGAACTGGAGGTCGCGAAGCGGCCGGCCGTGGTCCGTCACGAGGGGCCGCCGGTCGCGGTGCGGAAACACGCCGCGAGCTTCTACGAGTCGTACGCCGACGACGTGGACCCGGAGACCTACGGCCCGTTCATCGACGGCGACCGGTACGTCGTCGAGCGAGAGCGGGAGTTCACGACGGTTCGCGAGTACCTCGAAAGCGACGCGGCCGGCGACGTGGCGCTGGGCGCGCAGGTGGAACGGGAGTTCGCCGAGCGCGACGTGTTGGTCGGCGACGCGGTGGCGACGCTCGCGCCCGCGTTCGGCGTGCCGCTGCGGGAGTTCTACGAACCGCACCCGTGAGCTCGGAGGGGAACGCGAACCCCGAGACCGAGAGAGCGACCTACCGCGAGAGCCGGTCCGAGACGAGGTACACGAGCGCGACGATTCCGAGCAGGACGGCACCGATCGCTGACAGGAACGCCGCGACCCGCGGGAAGACCAGCCAGAAGGCGACGTAAAACGAGAAGGCGAACGCGAGCAGGCCGGCGATCACGACCCCGCGGGTCGGGTTCTGGACCGCGGCGACGAACGCGCGCTGCGGGAGCGAGAGGTTCCCGAAGTCGACCGGTACGTCCGGGTCGTCCGGGTCGTCCGGGTCGGGAGGGTCCTCGGGTGCGGCTTCGCCGGACGAGGCGTCGTCGGTCACGCGAACCGGTACGGGCCGGATCCGCCTGTACCTGTCGCTCCCGGAGCCGCGGTCAGGCGACCGCGCCGCCGACCGCCGCACCGGCGAGGAACGCGAGCAGGGCGGCCGCCAGGTTCGCGGCCGCGAACCCGATCGCGATTCGGCCTTCGCCGTCGGCCGCGGCCGAGACGGTCTCGACGGCGAACGAAGAGAACGTTGTGAAGGCGCCGCAGAACCCGACGGCGGCGACGAGGGTCGCCCCCGAGCCGATCGGCGCGGCGAGGAGGGCGCCGAGCGCGAGGCTCCCGAGCGCGTTGACGACCACGACCGATCGGCGGCCCTCGATTCGGAGACCGACCGCGTGCCGACCCACGGCGCCGGCGGACCCGCCGAGACCGACGAGGACGGCCGCGAGCAGCGGATCGGTCACAGTCGCCCTCCGACGAACAACCCGGCCGCGGCGGCCGCGAACCCGGCGGCGTAGCTCGCGGCGACGTACGCGGCGCCGGCGGTCGTCCCGAGCGACACGGCGTCGCCGACGAACGTGCTGTACGTGGTGAACGAGGAGAGCATGCCGGTCCCGACGAACAGCCGCGTCCGGCGGCTCGCGGCGCGCGTGAGCAACGCCCCGAGCGCGAAGGAGCCGAGGATGTTCGCGAGAAAGGTGCCGACGCCGGTCGCGTCGCCGACGGCGACGTCGACCCCGTGTCTGGCGACGGCCCCGGCGAACCCGCCGAACGCGACGAGGAGAAATCCCAGCGGCGTCCGTTCCATACCGGGGCGTCGCCGGCGCTCATCTTGGGTCTTCGGACTCCGCGGTGGCGCCCGCGACCGCCTCTGCACGGCTCGCGCGTGGGCTGCCGCCGCCGTGCGGAGTCCGCCGCTCGCGGACTCGAACGGTGTGGGCGGTCTCGGTCGCGTCGTCGACGACGAGCGCCTCGCCAGTCCCGCCCGGGAGACGGGAGGCGAS
>NZ_RJJW01000020.1 GCF_003781945.1 Halorubrum sp. CSM-61
TAGTGGGGCGGTAGACCGCCTCGGTTGAGTGTTGATATACGGGAACGCAACTTAAAACATCCGTCCGGCACGTTGAATATAGTTCGCGTAGGAGTTGTCGGATTCATCCCCGCGCTGAAGCGCGAGGCTTTCCCCTCGAACTTCCGTAACGAACCCCCATGGTGATAACGTCGGTGAACGCGGAGCGGTCTCGCGGACACGTTCAAATGCTCGGCCCGCGTCAGGACGCGGTATGAGAAGCGTTCAGCGCCTCTCCGCGGCGGCGGGAATCGTCCTGATCGCGGCCGCCCTCAGCGCGGTCGCCGCGCCCTCCATCCCCGAGCGCGCGGTGACGACCTGGGACGCCGCGGGCCGCCCGGCCGGGACCCTCCCGCGGGCCGTAGCCGTCTGGCTGCCTCCCGCGCTGATGGCCGGACTGGTCCTCCTTCTGGCCGCGCTGCCGCGGGTCGACCCGCTCCGCGAGAACGTCGCCGCGTTCCGCCCGACCTACGACTGGTTCGTCGTCGCGCTGACGGCGTTCCTGTTCGTCGTCCACGCGGGGATACTCGCCTTTAACCTCGGCTACGAGTTCCCGTTCACGTCGCTTCTCGTGGCCGCGGTCTCGCTGCTCGTCTACTACGTCGGCGCCGTGCTCCCGAAGACCGAGCGCAACTGGCTCATGGGGATCCGCACGCCGTGGACGCTCAGCAGCGACGCGGTGTGGGACCGAACGCACCGGCTCGGCGGACGGCTGTTCAAGCTCGCCGCGCTCGTCGGCCTCGCTGGGCTGGCGTTCGGCGAGTACGCGGTGTACCTCCTCGTCGGTCCGGTGGTGGCGGCCGCGGTCGTCTCGGCGGCGTACTCGTACGTGGCGTATTCCCGGTTGGAGGAGGGTGTCGACGGCTCGGTCGGCCCCCGGTCCGGGACGTAGGCGAGCCTGCCTCGGCGTGGAGCACCGCGCACTCAGAGCGCGAGAACCCCGGACAGGAGTTATGTGGGTGCCGGCGCCATCTCCGGGTATGAGCTATCTCGTTGCGACCGACGGATCGACGGAGAGTGACGAGGCCGTCAGGTACGCCGCGCGGCAGGCGGTCGCGTTCTACGAGACGCTGGAGATCGCCCACGTGCTGACGCCGGACTCGGAGCTGGTCGACGGGACGATCATCCTCCCGGGCGAGGAGGCCGCCGTCGAGGCCGGGCAGGGAGTCTTGGAGAACGCCCGGTCCGTCGCCGAGGAGGCGGTCGGCGACGAGCCGATCGACGTGGAGACGCAGCTGCTCACCGGCCGCCCCGCCGACGCGATCACGGAGTACGCGGCCGAGGCGGCCGTCGACGCGGTCTACGTCGGCCACCGCGGGCTCTCGGAGGAGCGCGAGCGGGTCGTCGGCAGCGTCGCGAAGAGCGTCGTCGACAAGGCCGACGTGCCGGTGACGGTGATCCGGTAGGGCGGCCGACCCCGGACCGATATCACTGGAAAATTTCCGCCGCGTCCGAGACCACGGCAAGGACCACCAATATCGGGGGTTCAAAACCCGTCGGGCGCATAACACTATCTGATGCCCGAAGACGCACTCGTCACGGCGGACTGGGTGGAAGAGCACCTCGAGCAGTTCGAGAGCGACGACCCGGCGTACCGGCTCGTCGAGATCAACAACCCGACCGTCACCGACGAGTCGGAGTACACGCCCTACGAGGAGGGCCACATCCCCGGCGCGCTGAACTTCGAGTGGGACGAGGTCTTCACCGACGAGACGGAGCGCGACATCGTCTCGAAGGAGAACTTCGCCGAGCGAAACGGCGAGGGCGGTATCGCCGCCGACACGACGGTCGTGGTGTACGGCGGCGGCCGCGTCCCGAACTGGTTCGCGCTGTTCGGCTACTGGATCTACAAGTACTACGGTCACGAGGACGTGCGCGTGATCGACGGCGGGAAGGGGTACTGGGTCGAGAACGACTACCCGCTCTCGACCGAGGAGCCCGACTTCCCGGCACAGGAGTACGAGGCCCGCGGTCCCTTCGAGAGCGTCCGCGCCTACAAAGACGACATCGACAAGGCGATCGAGGAGGGGATCCCGATGGTCGACGTGCGCTCTCCCGAGGAGTTCTCCGGCGAGGTCATCGCGCCCGAGGGGCTCAACGAGACCGCCCAGCGCGGCGGCCACATCCCCGGCGCGAGCAACGTTCCGATCGGCACCACGCTGAACGAGGACGGGACGTTCAAGAGCGCCGACGAGCTCCGCGAGCTGTACTCTGACGCCGGCGTCGACGGCGACGAATCGACGATCACCTACTGCCGCGTCGGCGAGCGCTCGTCGATCGAGTGGTTCCTCTTACACGAACTGCTCGGCTACGACGACGTCCGCAACTACGACGGCTCGTGGACCGAGTGGGGGAACCTCGTCGGCGCGCCGATCGAGACGGGCGAGTAGGGCGGCCCCGGCGCCGATCTTCGAACGCTACCCTTTCGGCGTCGTGCCGATCTTTTTGGCCGCGGCGCGCTGCACGCGCGAGAAGCGGCGTGGCGGCGAACCCCGAGCCGACCACCGGCCGGGTCCGACCGACGCGATACGTCTGCGGACCGTTGATCGTCGGTCTCGGGCTGTTTCTGACCGCCTCGTCGATCTGATAGCCAGTCGGTCTTCGACACCGTCCGGCCGTGCAAACGTATATACGGTTATGCGCAGTATTGTGTAGTATGCAACAGAACGTAGGTGCGACGGACAAGCGCGTCAGAACGGCTCTCGGCGCAGTTCTCGGGATCGGATCGCTCGCGACGCTCGGCGGCGCGGCGCCGCTTCCGGAGCTGGCCGCGCCCGTGCTCGGGATCGGTGCGCTCCTCATGCTCGGCACCGCCGCGACGGGGACCTGCGGCCTCTACGCCCTGCTCGGCGTCGACACGTGTCCGGCGTCGGCGGGAGAGTCGCGGTGAGTCCGAGCCGTGAGCGACTGCGGGAGTAAGTATTGCAGATCGGTGGCGGCGAGAGAGTATTTAAACGACCGAGAGCGACGGCGACGATCGCTTATAAATGACAGGCGGTGGCGTCGCCGGCGGCAGAGCCGCCGGCTGCAAGAGGCGCGTTGCGCCTCCCTGCGTGCCTCCGAGGCCGCTTCGCGGCCGAGGTGCACGCGCGAGGGAGTCGCTGGCGCTGCTGCGCCAGCGACGAGGCTGGGGAGGTGTGAGGCTGCGGTGCTGAGCGGTCGGGTGGGACTCAAAGGGGCAGCCGCTGTGGACGGCGCAGGCGACGTAAGCACCGCAACGAGGGAGCAACGCGACCGAGTGAGGCGCGCAGCGAGGGTGCGCCGTCCACAGCGGCTGGGGCTTTGGAAGCCTCCACCGTAGCATCGCAGTTCGCTTATAAACAGCCGCTAGCAACGTCACCCGATCACGTATAAAACCTCGATCAACTAACGTGCGAGACGTACTCCCGGTGTCGATCGGAATACTGGAAAGAACCGCAGTCGGCGCTTACTCGTCGTCGATCAGGCCGCCGAACACCGAGGTTGCGGTGTCGGGCACGTCGAAGTCGTGGTAGTGCTCGCCCTTCTCGTTCGAGAGGATGTTGAGGGCGGCGGCGGCGCCGTCGCCGGCCGAGATGACCGCCTGCCACTCCTCGGCGCGGACCATCGCGCCGGTCGCGTACGTGCCCTCGACGCTCGTCTCCATCGAGACGCCGACGTCGACGAGGTCGCCGTCGAACTCGCAGCCGAGCGACTCGGCGAGGTCGCGGTTCGCGCCCGTCGCCAGCACCACGTAGTCGGCCTCGTACTCGTCCGCCTCGGTGGTCACGCGAAACCCGCCGCCGGCCGCCTCCACCGCGGTCACCTTCTCGCCCTGCTTCCGGTCGACCCCGAAGTCGTCGGCCTGCTGGCGGGCGATCTCCATGTACTCGCTGCCGCCGACCGAGCCGATCCCGGGGTAGTTGAACAGGTGCGCCTTGTGCATCCATGTCTTGTCGGTGTCGAACAGGACCGCGTCGAGCCCGTTCTTGCTCGCGAACAGCCCCGCGCTGAGCCCTGCCGGTCCGCCGCCGACGATTGCTACGGTCGCCATGTCCGGTATACCGAGCGCGTGCTCATAAGGGCTGGCGAAAGCGGGGATCGACACGGCGTCGACGAGACGCGGCGCTTCTCCTCCCCGCCGCCGAGCCGAAGGTATTTGCGCGCGCCGTCGATGGTGTGGATATGACCGCCGTCCGCGCGTCGGACTCCGTTGCGTCCGACGCGACCCGCGTCGACCGCGCCGCTCGGTTCGTTCGACCGCTGCGCCTGTGCTGTGTCGCCGTCGGCGTCCTCGCGCTCGTCGCCGCGCTGTCCGGGTCCGCCGTCGCGCTCGGCGGCTCCTCGGGATCGGTCACTGGGACCGCCACCGACGACGCGACAACTCCTCTCGATGGCACGGCGACCCCACTCGACGACGCGAACGGGACGACCACGCTGGTCGTCCGGTTCACCCCGGTCGAGGACCCGGACGCGCTCGGCGAACCGGACGGCAACGGCTCCGCCGCCGTCGCGGACCTCCGCGAGCACGCCGACGCCGAGCAGGCGGCGTTCGAGTCGTTCGCCGACTCGCGCGAGGGCGTGACCGTCGAACGCGAGTTCTGGCTGGCGAACGCGATGCTCGTGACCGTCGACGCCGACGCGGTGACCGCGGAGTCGCTGCTGTCGGTCGCGAACGTCACCGCCGTACACCGGAACGTCGCGGTCGAACCGCTGGGCACGGCGGCCGACCCACCGCGGGCAGCCCCGTCACCGGCGCCGCAGCCGCGGGTCGAGCAGACCGAGCAGGTCGACGCCGAGCCGTCCGGATCGTACACCGCGGGCCTGCGACTCGTCGACGCCCCGACCGCGTGGGAGCGGTTCGACACCCGCGGTGCGGGCGCCACCGTCGCGGTGATCGACACCGGCGTCGACCCGAGCCACCGCGACATCGATCTCGCGGGGTGGGCGTCGTTCGACGACAACGGGACGGTCGTGAGCGAGGACCTCGCGGACGCGAGCGACCCCGACGGACACGGCACGCACGTCGCCGGGACGGTGGCGGGCGGGGACGCCTCGGGGACGCACATCGGCGTCGCGCCCGAGGCCGACCTGGTCGCGCTGGACGCCTTCGGGGAGAACGACACCGCGACGTTCGCGGGCGTGATCGGGTCGATGCAGTACGCGACGACCGAGAGCGACGCCGACGTGGTCCAGATGAGCCTCGGCGCGAGCGGGACGTTCCGCGGGTTCATCGCCCCCGTGCGCAACGCCCGCGCGACCGGCGCGGTCGTCGTCGCGGCCGCGGGCAACGAGGGCGCGAACACGTCGGCGGCGCCCGGCAACGTGTACGACGCGCTCGCGGTCGGCGCGGTCGACGAGGACCGGGCGGTCGCCGAGTTCTCCAGTGGCGGGTCGATCAACGCCTCCGCTGCGTTCGAGACGTACCCCGAGGAGTGGCCGGCCCGCTACGTGGTCCCCGACGTGGCCGCGCCCGGGGTCGGCGTCGTGAGCGCCGAGGCGGGCACGAGGAGCGGGTACGTCCGCCGACAGGGAACGAGCATGGCCGCCCCGCACGTGAGCGGGATCGCCGCGCTCGCGGTCGCGGCGACCGACGGGCGCGTCGACGACGCGGACCTGCAGGCGGCGATCGTCGACACGGCGGTCCACCCCGAGAACGCGACCGAGCCGGACGATCGGTACGGGCACGGCGTGGTCGACGCGCCGGTCGCAGTCGAGGCGGCAGCGGCGGCGACCCCGCCCGAGGCCGCGTCGACGAACGAGGAGAACGCCGGAAGTGACGGCCAGAACGGGGCGGACTCCGAGGACGGCGCGCCCGGCTTCGGCGTCATCGCGCCCGTCGTCGCGCTCCTCGCCGCCGCGGGGCTGTCGGCGCGGCGCGTCGGCCGACCGTAGCGGGATCGGGTGGGTTTCGGTCCGCGACGCTACTCGGAGAAGTCGGACAGCGAGCCGCGGGGCTCCGAGTCGGAGTCGTCGCCGTCCGAGTCGCCCTCACCGGAGGCGCCGCCGTCGCCGACGGTGTCTCTCTCGTTCCCCTCGTCGCCGCCGTCGGCCCACGGGTTCTCGGGGTCCACCGGCTCGACGGCGCGGTCGAGCTCCTCCGGCGAGTAGTCGGTCTCGTCGTCGAGGAGCATCGCGAGGCGCAGCCAGCGCGCGCTCTGGTCGTCTTCGCCCTCCGGACCGACCCGGCCGCCGTGGGTCTTGAAGAAGCGCGTCCCGCGGTCGCGCCGCGCGCCCTCGCCGGTGTGGCCGTCGAACACCGCGTCGAACTCGCCCTCCGGTTCGAGGTCGCCGACGGGGAAGTCGTGGGCGGGCTCCTCGCCGCGCTCGCGGGCCTCGGCGCGCACCTCGGCGACGGCGGAGAAGTAGGCGTCGGCGTTGGAGGCCTCCCGGGTCGAGCGCGCGCGGGCGGCCGCCAGCGCGGCGTGGATCGCGCAGATCCGGCCCTTCCACTCGGCGGGCTCCCAGCGCTCGGTGGCGAGCTCCTCGTAGCGCTCGATCGCGAGGGCAACGTCGCTGCCCGCGCGGAGGTCCTCGACGACGTAGAGGTTGAGTCGGTCCCAGAGGTTCCACGCGTAGCCGGAGCGGGCCAGCTCCCACGCGGCCCACGCGGCGACTTCCTCGTCGGAGCGGCGCACCGCCTTCTGGAGGAGACTGGAGACGACGTACCGGCTGTACCCGCCGTCGGTCTCGTTGGCCTCCTTCTCCTCGCCGAAGTCGTTCTCGCCGGTCGCGTCCGGCGTCGTGTCGGTCTCCAAGCTCCCGTCCGACCCGAACGTCGCCTGTCGATCGTCGCCGTCGGCCATACCCCCGCTCCCGCCGCGAGCGACTTAAAAACCGCGCGCTGCGGGGGCGACGAGAGCGGTCGAGCCGCCCGCGGTACTGCGGATCACACCCGATTTGAAAGGGAACCCTTAAGTCGAATCCGGCGGCTAGGATACGGTAACCGCCCTTAGCTCAGCCTGGTAGAGCAGTCGACTGTAGATCGACTTGTCCCCCGTTCAATTCGGGGAGGGCGGACTTCCTTTCCAGTCGATTCGTAGGCGACTGTAGATCGACTTGTCCCCCGTCCTCGTGAGCGGAGCGAACGAGGGCTCGGAAGACGCAGCGCCGAGCGGAGCGAGGCGACCGTCTTCCGGCGTTCAATTCGGGGAGGGCGGACTTCTGCTGCGAACGACGTGAGCAGTCAGACGTCTCACGGACCGAATCGAGCAGACGAGTCACGGCCCGGACCGGCGAGCGAAGCGAGCCGCACGCCCGGACCGCCTCCACCCCGCCCCCGGGTCGTCGACCCTGCAATCGCCAGCCGCTCCATTTTACGTGACGCGACCGTCCGATCCGGTATGAAACGCCTCACGTCCCTCGCGGGAACGGCCAAGCAGATCCTGACCGAGGCGTCCGAAAAGAACGTCACGTTCATGGCGGCCGGCATCGCGTACAACGCCTTCGTCTCGCTGGCTCCCCTTTTGATCCTCCTCCTGCTGGTCGTGTCGACGACCGGTACCGGACTCGAGGACCGGCTCATCGCGCTCGCCGGAGAACTGCTCCCCGGCCCGATCGCGGACGTCGTCGAGGGGATCTTCCGCGGCGAGAACGCCTCCTCGAGCGCGTCGGTCGTCGGTCTCGTCGTCCTGATCTGGGGGACGCTGAAAGTGTTCCGCGGCCTGGACACCGCGTTCTCGGAGATCTACGAGACGACCGACCGCAACTCGTTCGTCGACAAGCTGATCGACGGCCTCGTCGTGTTCGTCGCCGTCGTCGTCGCGATCCTCGCGACGGTCGTGGTTACGGCGGCCTTCGTCCGGTTCTCCGACGCGGTCCCGTACGTCGGGGTCGCGACGACGCTGGCTCTGATCGGCGGCCTCGTCGTCGCGTTCCTCCCGATGTACTACCGGTTCCCCGACGCGGACCTCGGGTGGCGCGAGATCCTTCCGGGCGTCTTCGTCGCCGCGATCGGGTGGGCGGCCTTCCAGGCGCTGTTCCGGGTGTATCTCCAGTTCGGCGGCGACGGTTCCAGCGGTTTCTTCGGCGGCGTGGTCGTCGTCGTCACTTGGCTGTACTTCTCGGCGATCATCCTCCTCCTCGGGGCGGTGATCAACGCCGTGCACGGGGGGTACACCTCGGGCAAAGCCGGGGGCGTCGGGCGGGGGGCGACCGCGTACGAGACTCACCGCGAGGAGTCGATGGACCGGGAGGAGTTCGCGGCCTATCTCCGGGAACTCCGAGAGGAGCTCGGCGGACGCTACGAGGGGATGCGTCCCTCACACGCCAAGAGCGGAGCGCCCCGGCGACCGCTCGGGGACGTCGAGGTCATCGAGCAGACGACAGAGACCGAAGAGGGTAGACGCTGGGAGGTCGCTTTCCGCTGGCAGTCCGGCGACGGGTCGGAGACGGATCGGGAGGGATGAGGGCACCCGGAGGAGACTCGATACCGGCAGCGGTGTCCGAAGCGGAATCGGGCCACGCCTCGCGGATCTCCGATTACTCCTGCTGATGCGGATACGCCGACTCGCGTTCTCGGCCGCGATTCTCGCCGACACCTTCCTCGGACCGGGAGAGCAGCCGACTATCGATCGGCTCGCCACCGATCCCTGAGCGACAGCGAACGGGGGCGGCGAGATGGACTCCGTTCTTAGGTTGACCGGCACCTTGTGGAGCCGCTGCGGATTCATAAAGTATGGAGCCTCAGATCGCTCGTATCTCACTCAAAAGGCGCTGTGACGGTGGCTACGATCTTCAGCGTCGACCCGGGTCTTTGAGCCTGCATCGTCACACGCTGATCGCGTCTTGACATCCTCCCCGCGCTGAAGCGCGAGGATTCCCACGGCACCGTACCGCTGGGTTGGGATATTGTGGTTTACGACGTTACCTGTTCTTGAGGCGCGAACGCGCCAGTTTCCGTGTCAAACAGGAACGTCGATGGCTGTGCCAACCAGCCGTTACTCCTATTCACCGAGAGATTCGGTGAACTCGGAGATACTTTCTGCCGAATGTTCTCAGCACCGTTCACATCCGCGTTCGCCGTCGTCCCGCACTCATCACACA